>JAXLVF010000001.1:0-11714 GCA_046329205.1 Flavobacteriaceae bacterium
AGCTTCGACATCTTATTTTCACAAGACAGTAGGTGGCTACAGTGCTGTTAAATTGCAAAGATTTCAGGATCTCATTGATAAACAGATTGCCAAAGGCAATCAAAGGGTATTGGATATGCTCAATACAAGGTATTACATTGTGCCCGCCAACGGAGGGCAGGGAGAGCCGGTGGTTCAGCGAAATCCCAATGCATACGGCAATGCTTGGTTTATAGATAGTCTGGTCATGGTCAATTCTCCGGATGAAGAAATAGCAGCGCTTGACAGCATAGGGAGGAACGTTGCCATTGTTAACAAAGAGTTTTCCTCCTATGTCCAGGGCCTCACTCCCGATGGCCAGGGCCAGATAAGTTTGACTGCATATCAACCCAATAAACTGACCTACAGGTCAGACGCACAAGCTGAACAACTGGCTGTTTTTTCAGAAATCTGGTATGGCCCCAATAAAGGCTGGCACGTTACACTGGACGGAAAAGAGGTAGATCATATAAGAGTGAACTATCTATTGAGAGCAATGAAAGTGCCCGCGGGCAGCCATACAATCGAGTTTTCGTTCAAACCTGAAAAATATTACAGAGGAGAGCGCATTAGCCTGGCGAGTTCGGGGTTGATTTTGTTGCTAACTCTGATAGTATTAGCGTTGAAAGTGAGAGAGATATATATAAATCTGAATAAATCAATTATTAAAAAAAATTGAATTTAATCAAACCATATATCATATACGAATACGCGGATAAAGCAAGTTTTGTCCAAAAGGATATTGAAATACTCGCAATCAAATATGAAGTATTATCTGAAGATATTGATTGGAAAACTAAATACAAAACCCCTTTTAATATTCTTGTCCAGACATATTTTTATATCAAAAATATTAAAAAATCAAAAGCTATATTTGTCATGTTTGGTGGTTATTGGGCTTTAGTTCCAGTAATTATGGCTAAGTATTTTAAAAAACCATGTTTTATAATATTGGGAGGCACAGATTGTATGTCTTTTCCTTCATTAAATTATGGTAATTTAAGGATTCCATTATTGAGAACCATACTTAGAAAAGTATATGAAAATGCAACTTGTTTACTACCTGTTCATAAATCTCTTATTGAATGTGATAATAATTATTATTTGCAGCAGGAGAGTAAGCAAGGAATATTAAACAATTTAAAGGGCATTAATATCAATTTTTCTGAGATTTATAATGGGTTTAATTCAAAGGAATTTAATAAGAATGAGGCTAAAAGAAAAAAGAATAGATTTATTAGTATTGCCTCCATTGATTCTGATATTAGGTACATTCTTAAAGGTGGAGATTTAATATTTAAACTAGCTGATATTTATCCAAATTATGAATTTGTTCTAGTAGGAATTAGTGAGAATTATCTTAAAAAAATTAAAAAAATTCCTCAAAATTTAAAAATTATATCATTTTGTCATAGTGAAAAAATAGTTGATTTATTAAAATCTTCAACTTTCTATTTGCAATTGTCAATTTCTGAAGGATTTCCTAATTCTTTAGCTGAAGCAATGTTGTGTGGATGTATCCCGATTGGTTCTGACGTTGGAGCTATACCTGAAATAATAGATGATAAAAGTAGAATAGTAAAAAAGCGAGATATTTATGAAGTATGCTCAATTATAAATACTCTTTTAGAAAAAAGTGAAATCGAATTAAAATCTTTATCAGATCATTCTTATTCGAGAATATTGAATAATTTCAGTATTGAAAAAAGGCAAAAGTCCTTGTTAGATATTATTGAAAAATATGAAATACACTAAGGTTTTAGCTAGAAAATATTTATTTCCTCAACTTTATGAATGGGGTTTTGACAAGTGGGTAAGGGGTTTATCTTACAATAACCACACAAATCTAATGTATCATGGTGTAACGAAAAATAATACAAATTTCTTTTCCAGAAGAAATATTGACATAGACCAGTTTGAAAAACAAATTAAATATATTAAACACAATTTTGATGTTATTTCATGTAACGACAGCTTCAACTTCAAGAAGGATAATAAAAGGGATATCAAAAAAACTGTAACAATAAGTTTTGATGATGGCTTAATGAATAATTTAACCAATGTACTACCAATTGTTGAACACTATAGTATACCTATAACGGTTTTTGTGTCAGGTATATGTGGGGTAGAAGGTAACAATGAAATATTATGGGCTGAAAAGCTAGATGCTTTAAAATACTTTGAACCAAAGGCTATTATTAAATATAATCAGTTTCGTTTTGTAAATTTTATTGAAGAGAATAAGGGATTTTCGATTTCACAATATATAAAAGACCTGCCCTATAATGAAAGAGATTGTTTTTTAAATTTTCTTGATAGGGAATTTAGTATAACTTCTAAAATAAGAAGTTTAGACGAAGAAATATGGAGATTACTTAATAAAAAGGAATTGATTGAGTTATCGAAATCTCAATATGTTTCAATAGGTTCCCATGGTCAAAATCACTTTAATTTGGGAAATCTTGGCAAAGAAGATTTAACAAAGGAATTATTGAGTTCAAAAACAATCTTAGAAAAATGCATTAATAAAAAAGTTGACTCTATTGCATTTCCTGATGGCAGTTATTCAAAGTTAGTTTTGGATACTGCTTTAGAATGTGGTTACGATTATATGTTTTGTGTTAAATTAAATATGAAAAAAGATGCTCGTTATAGCTATTTAAAACATAGATATGGAGTGTCAACCACGACTACGTTCGAATCAAATATTTTTGGAATAAATTTAAGTTTTGTAAATGGAATAAAATTTTAAAATGTATGAACTAAAAAGAAATAATGAATCTTTGTACAAATTTATTGTTGATCTTTATTTATCATGTTTTAATTTAAAAATCAAAATTGACAAAATAAGACGTAAATACAATACACTTGATTTTGGAGCAATAAATTTGGGCTTTCTTGCATTTGACAACACGCAGGAGGTAGCAGCGTATTATGGAGTATTTCCATTAAAAGCTAATGTTAATAATAGGATAGTAAGTTGTGCTCAATCTGGTGACACAATGACTTCTCCCAAACATCAAAAGAAAGGATTATTCATTTTGTTAGCCAATGCTACTTATGAACTTTGCAAAGCGGAAGGCATAAGTTTTGTTTTTGGATTTCCAAACAAAAATTCTTTCCCTGGTTTTGAGAGAAAGCTTGATTGGAAATTTACTGGAAATATGTACAAGTTCTCAATTAATAGACTAAATCTTCCAATCTGTGAATTGGCGTATAAATTTGATTTATTAAATAATTTTTATCAAAAATGGGTAAACTATATATTGAAGCCGTATATTATTGATGAAAATAATCCACACTTTAATTTTCAAAATACTACAGATAACTTTTATATTATAAGAGATAAACGATTCTTTGATTACAAGAGACAAAATTCTGAATGTAAATTGATAAAATTTGAAAATTTTGTATTTTTTATCAAAGCTGAGGGACATTTAATGGTTGGTGATATAGAATTTCAAAATAACTTTGATGTGAAAAAATGTTTGGATAGTTTATCAAAAATTGCTCGACTGTTATTTTGTACTCGAATTATTTTTTATTGCAGTAAAAATCATTGGATGTATTGTGAAATGTCAAAGTACCAAATACCAGAAAAATCACTCCCAATAGGATTTAAAGTTACAATTGAAAATTTCGATTTTGATAAATTTCAGTTTTCACTGGCTGATTTTGATACATTTTAAATAAACACAAATGGGATTTATTTTAAGGCAATCTGTAAAATTCACGGCCTTAAATGTATTTTTAATCGGCATAGGAGCTCTATCAATTATATTCATTTATCCAAATAATTTGAAGCTTTATGGTGAGCTTAATATGTTATATTTTTCTGCTAATTTGATTACACCTGTTCTTTCACTAGGTTTTTCAAATGTTATATTAAAGTTTCATGAGAAATTCAAAGCCGCAGGCTTGGAATCAAGTTATATTTCATTTTCATTATATGGGGCAACATTAACTGCATTTGTCGGCTTTGTTGTTTATATGCTTTTAGAAGTATGGGTTATAAATATATTAAACTATTTTACTATTCCAGTAGCTTTTATTAAAGATAATTATTTTTATATTGGAGCTTTGAGTTTTTTGCTCGTAATAAATTCTTCTATGATATACTATAGTAGCATTCAGAAAAGAATTGTAATTCCAGAATTATTAACAAATGGAGGGTATAAAATTTTCGTACCTATGTTAATTCTGACAAGTGTATATTTACCTTTAAGTACAAAGCAATTTTTTGTTATAACAATTGCATACTTTATTGTTATTTTTATCATGGTTTTAAAGTATTGTATTTCAATAAAGCAGAATTCTTGGAAACCAAAATTTAATATTTTTTCTAATCTTGAGTTGTTCGAGACTGTTAGTTTTATGTTTCTATCTTCTGTAAACAACTTTTTTTATCACCTGATATTCAAATTTGATATTATTGTTGTTGGAATTTATTTATCACCAAAAACAGCAGGTTTTTATTCAATTCTTGTATTTGTTATTTCTTTTCTAGAAATTCCTAATAAGAGCATTTCTCAAATTGCTACTCCTCTGGTTTCAAAATACAACGCTCAAGCTAACTGGAAGGAGCTTAGTAAACTGTATACTGAAAGCTCTCAAAACCTTTTTATTTTAGGATCCTTCATTTATTTTATTATTATCTTTAATTTTGAATATTTGTATTTTTTTATTCCAAAATTGCGAATGGATGATATTAATTTACTCATAGTCATTTTACTAGGGTTGTCAAGACTTATTGACATGACATTTAGTTTAAACTCCCAAATTATCTTGTTTTCAAAGAAATTTTATATTTACAATTTGTTTACCGTTCTTGTAGGTCTAATTAATTGTTTTGGCACTCAAATTTTAGTTAAAAATTTTGGAATAACAGGAGTGGTTTCCTCTGTGTTAATTTCAATTTTGCTTTTCAATTTCATTAAAACAATATTTATTTGGGCTTCAATGGGTATGAATCCAGTAAATAGAAAAATTGTGTTTTTTTCAATTTTTGTATTTATTTTACATTTAGTATGGTATTTAGCTCCAAAAATTCAATCTCCATACATTGGAATTCTGGTTAATTTAATACTGTTGGTTTTATTGTATGTGGGTTATATATTGAAATTTAAGCCTAGCCCGATCATAAATGATTTGATTTGCGAAATAAGAGACAAACAATTTTTAAATAAAATGTTGCTTAAAAAATGAGTGAAGTTAAAGAGTGGTATAATTCATATGTTATTAATCAATCTGCGGTTGGAGTGAATATCCGACATTATCACCTGATAAACCAAATTATTGATGATGGGTTAAGATCTGAAAGTTCGGTATTAGAAGTTGGGTGTGGTATAGGTACATTAACTACACTTCTTGCACAAATAGTACGCAGAGGGAAAATATTAGTAACAGATATTAGTGATCGCTCAATTTTAACTGCAAAAGAAAATCTTAAAAAATTCAAAAATATTGATTATATCGTAACAGATATGGTTGACTTTCACAGTGATGATAAGTTTGATTTCATCATATTACCCGATGTAATTGAGCATATACCCATTGAGCAACATAATAATCTCTTTGGAGCACTTTCAAAGTTGCTTAAAAATGATGGCAAGCTAATAATTCATATCCCACATCCTTTGTCGCTAGAGTATGTCCGAAAGAATATGCCGGAAAAATTGCAAGTAATTGATCAGTCATTATTTCCCGATCATATTGCATCAATTCTCTTAAATAATAATTTATTGTTATTCAAATTTTTAGCTTATTCTCTGATCACATTTGAGCCCGATTACATTTATATTATGGCAAAACCAATTTATGAACTTAAAATGAGCCCCATTTCCTCGAATAAGATCAGAATATTGAAATCGTTCGAACGTATTAAATTTTTTATAAAAAAAATTATGACATGATGCTACCTTGCAATAATTAATTTTTTAGCGTTTATTCTATTTTTGAAATCTACGCATATGTAATAAATTCCATCCGTCAATTCAGAAACATCGATAATGGGTGAATTAAGCTTAAAGGTGGACATTAATTGGCCTAAACTGTTATAGATAGATATTTTAGAATCAAGTTTAACATTTGTAATTTTCAACTCACTGGCTGCAGGATTGGGGGTTATTTGCCAATCTTCAATATTCTCCTCAGTCGAATTAAGCGCATAATAATCTAATTTAATCAGCTTCATGTCGTTGTCATTATTTCCTGGTCCAATTCCTTTTCCAGTCAATATAAAAGCATTATCTCCCAAATAATCAATATCCCATCCTTCTTGATCATTAGCCTCAACGATTACAGAGTGATTAATTACCTCTAGTGAATCATTAGTAAATGCAATGAAAAAATCATTTCCTTGTGCTCCAAAATTTCTTGTAAATCCTGTTAATGTATAATCCACGCTAATTGACCAGGCAAATCCAAAATAATTGACCACCCAAATCCGGAAATAATTGACCACCCCCAAAGGAAGGTTTCAGAAAGTAAAAGCGGGTTAAAAATTGGTTTAGCTTGCCAAATAAAATTTGGCGAATAATGAGTAATAAACCAAGGAAAATGATCAAAGTAAAGGAGGTCCTTCAATGTTTAATTAACGGAAAGAGCATAAGTGGCATATCCAAGTCATGTAAAATCACCAGAAACACAGTAAAAGAGTACAGATCAAAGGTGCATCAGGCTGGTTACAGCCTTGAGCAAGCTATAGCTCTTAATGAGAATGAATTAGAGAGAATAATTTACAAAAAGCGTTCTGGATCAGATGTTTGTGATGAATTTAAGTGTCAAGAAGATTACTATCTGAGTGAATTGGATAAAAGTCATGTTACGATCCAATTGCTTTATGAGGAATTTATTGAACAAGGAGGCAAAATGGGTCGAAGTACATTTTATGATCAAATGGGACTGATATGCAGAAAAAATGAGGTCACATATACTAAGACCAGAAACCCCGGAGAAGTAATGGAGGTAGATTATGCGGGTAAAAAGTTGCGCATTATTACTCATGATGGCGAAGAAGTAGAATGTGAAATGTTGGTATGTGTGCTGCCATACAGCAATCTAATATACTGCGAAGCTCAATTAAATCAAAGGCAGGAGAGCTATATAAATGGGCTTGGCCGAGCTTTGCTGTATATTGGAAAGAAACCTAAAACGATCATAAGTGACAATTTAAAAAGTGGAGTTAAAAAGGCAGATAAGTATGAAGCAGAATTAACCGAATTAGCGCAAGAAGCTTCTGAATACTACAAACTTCAGATAAATGCAACCCGAGTGGCAAAACCTCGCGACAAGGCCAATGTAGAAAGATCCGTACGAATTATCTATCAACGGATTTATGCAAAGTTACGAGATCGTCAAATTACAGGAATCGAGGAGCTTAATAAAATGATATGGGTGGAGTTAGAAGAACTAAATACCAGAAAAATCAATCAGAAGCCATCTCGAAAAGAAATTTATGAGGAATATGAACAGACTCATATGCTTCCCTTGGATGTAACTCAATTGATGGAAATCAAAAAAAGCAGAACGTGCAAAGTGGGTAAAAACTATCATGTAGAACTCACTGAAGACAAGACCTATTACAGTGTACCCTTTGATTATACCGGACAAGAAGTGAAAATGAAATACAGTGAAAGTGCGGTTGAGATATACTATAAAGGGGAAAGAATAGCTCTCCACAGCAGATCCAAAGTTCCCGGGAAATACACTACAGTAGAGGGTCATATGCCTGCAAATCATAGAATAGCCAAAAAAGTATTGGGGTACACAAAAGAAGATATTATGAGAATGGCCTTACAAACTGGGGCCAATACCAGCGAATTAGTAGAGAAAATGATGGAAAGAAATCCATATGTACAACAAGGGTTTAAAAGTGCATTAGGAGTCATAGCACTCGAGAAAAAGTATGGAAAGGAGGTATTAGAAAATGCATGTAAAGAGCTGAAAGATTTAAAATGTACATATCAATCTGTGCGTGCATATCTGGAAAGGGGAATGTCACGACTCAAAATAATCAGGGGCGAGCAAAGTGATGAACAACCTATAGTCCATGATAACATACGGCATATTACAAAACCTCAATATCAAAGTAAATAATAAACCAATGAATAGAGAGCAAACATTACATCAGCTCATAGAGCTGGGACTGCATGGAATGGCAGAAGGGTATGAAGCAATCATAAAGCTTCCAATTAACAAACAACCAGAAGGTCACATGATGCTGGCACAACTGGCAGAAAAGGAATACTACAACAAGAAAAACAAGCGCCAGGAGTTGTACCTAAAATTAAGTAAGTTGAGATACAAGTCAACATTAGAGGATGTTACGTGCAGTCCTAAGAGGAACCTATCCAAAGAGACCCTTACCAATCTGGCTGATTGTATGTACATCAAAATGGGGATGAATATATTAATAAGTGGCAGTACCGGGTGTGGCAAGAGTTATCTGGCATGTGCACTGGCCTATGAAGCATGTGCCAAAGGGATTAAAGCCATGTATTTTAACATGAATAAGTTGACAGAGCAAATATTACTATCCAAGGTAGATGGCACATATTTAAAACTGCTAGCAAGATTAGAAAAATACCCATTACTTGTATTGGACGACTTTGGCTTACAGACTATAAACAAAGAGCTGGCACTGGCCATACTCCAAATCCTGGAAGACCGGTATAATAAAAAATCAACCATCATTGTAAGTCAATTGCCAGTGGATAAATGGGCACAAGTAATAAGTGACCCAACCATAGGTGATGCAATAGTCGATCGGATAATATACAATGCACATAGGATAGAACTGAAAGGCACCTCGATGAGAGAAAAATCAAAGCAAAATGGGCCTGCTGAAGAGCCTTCCCTCGGTCGCCCTACGGGCTCCCTCGACAAGGCTCTTCAGCAGAGTTAAGCCCTGAAACAAAAGATGCAATGAAAGCCAAATTATCTATCTTTGTTAAACCAATTTAGGGTGGTCAATTAAAATTGGATTGAGGTGGTCAATTAGAATGGATTTTACAGTTAAAGCAAAACCATCATTCGTTTTACATATAGATCTGCAGTAATCATGATCTGGACCCCCGAAAGTTTTTTGTGAAATTTGATTGCCGTTTAAATCTAAGTTAAGCAAGAGCACATCTGATAATCCACTACCATAACTATGGCTGGAGCCGGCGAATACAAGACGATTGGAATCAATTAGTAATTTCAAACCTGAGTCTACATTACTTCCTCCATAAGTTTTTATAAATTGTGTGATTCCGGAAACAGACTTCTTAACCAATAAAAAATCACTGTTCCCATTTGAAGTCGATTGTGTCCAGCCACCAAAGTAAGAATTGCCTGATGCATCTGCAGTAACTGTCCATCCTTCTTCAGCACTGCTTCCTCCAATTGATTCCCACCAAATAACGTCTCCTTCTGCATCTAATTTTGCAGCTAATAAGTTTTTACCTGCATTTCCAAATTCTGTGTAACCACAAATTAATAGCTCTCCTGTGGGTAATTCATGAAGTGAACGCAGATAATCATCTGTTGGAAATCCAAAGGTATTATGCCATAATTCATTACCATCTTCGTCAATTTTATAAATGAGACAATCACTTAAGCCGTTACCTATTGATCTTCCCGAACCAGCAAGAATGTAGCCTCCAGTAACTGAGGCGGTGATACTTAATCCAGATTCTCTATTTAAATAACCGTATGTTTTTTTCCATAAAACATTTCCGGACGCATCATTTTTGACTAAATAAAAATCTGACAATCCATTTGAAGTGCCTTCTGTCCATCCTAAGGTTAAATAATTCCCATCTGGAAGTACAACGGATGAAAATCCGACATCCTCACTATTTGTTCCATAATTATTATTGAAAACAACTGGTTGAGCTGATAAAAAAACAACGTTAATGACAAAAAGTGGTGTAAGCAATACATTTTTCATTTTCATGGATTTTATTAATTATTAAAACTATCTATATTAGATTTTTATAAATTTTAAAACGTCTACATTTCTATTTGAATTCACCTTCAGAAAATATAGCCCTGATTCAAGCTCTGAAATGTCAATTATACCACTTTGAGAAATTGTATTGATATTAAATCGTTTTCCTGTTTGACCAAAAATTTCATATTTTGCATCAGGTTTAAAATTACTAATTTGAATTAATTGGTTTGCAGGATTTGGTGCAAGTCCCATATTAAAAATACTCTCTTGAGTTGTTTCGCTTACTCCAATGCGATATTTTATTAATTTAACATCATAATCTGATCGATTGGGGTTGATACCTCTTGCGGTAATTAAGACTGTATTATCATTTGTGTTAATTACTCCCCAGGCATCTTGATCTTTAGGTTCATTTATTACAAAATGCTCGCCAAAGTAGCCATTTTCATTTGCTAGAACGATTAGTACATCGTTTGCATTTGAATTAAAACCTGTTGTATATCCAACTAAGCAGAAGCCATTATTTGTTTTACAAATGGACCGACAATAATCATCTGAAGTGCTACCAAAAGTTTCAGATGAAATTATATTACCTTCTAAATCAAGGCGATATAATAATAAATCTGATTTGCCATTTCCATAACTTAGAGTTGAACCTGCAAATAGAATATGATTATCCTCAACTAAGAGCGATAAACCTGAATCTACATTACTTCCTCCAAATTTTTTTTCAAATATTGTTTCTCCTTCAACATCTTTTTTCACTAGAAAAAAATCACTGTTGTTATTAGATGTTGATTTACTCCATCCACCAAAGTAAGAATTACCCATTTTGTCATAAGCAACTGTCCATCCCTCCTCGTCTGAATCTCCTCCGAGAGCATCAGACCATATTATATTTCCATCTTCATCAAGTTGTATTGCCAATAAGTTAGTGCCACCATTTCCAGCTTGAGTATATCCACAAAGTAATAAATCTTTGTTGGGTAATTCAACTACTTTTCTAAGGTAATCTTCAACAGTTGTACCATATGACTTTGACCAAATTTCCTCGCCTTTATCATTGATTCTAACTAATAAGCAATCACTTAGTCCAGTACCAAAGGATCTTCCAGAGCCCCCAATTATTAAATCTCCGTTAGAAAGCTCTAATATAGAAATCCCAGATTCTTTATCACTTAAACCATAAGTCTTTTCCCAAACTTTAGTTCCGTCTTTATTTGTTTTAATAACAAGAATATCTGAATTCCCATTGGAAGTGTTTTCTGTCCAGCCAACAGTATAGTAATCACCATCCTTGCTCAGGACTGATGAAAATGCCGCTTCCGCCGCACTACTACCATATGTGTTATTGAATAGTACTGTTTGAGCTTGTAAAACATTATAGTTGACTAAAAAAAGAAGGAAAGAGACACAAATTTTAGTTTTCATCCGGTGAATTATTAAACTTTAAACTTCAAATTTACTAAATCTTTTGTTATAATAAGAATTTTCCTTACCAATTCTTCTCTATCAGTGCCTTGGTTTTTTTAATGCCCTCTATTTCAGCATCGATTTCTCCTTCATATTCAACACCAATAAAGCCAGCGTATTTTGACGCCTTTACCAGGTCAAGCATCTTTTTATAGTCAATTTTGGTGTCATTGCCTTGTGCATCAAAGTCGTACGATTTGGCACTTACACCCTTGGCGAATGGTAAAAGCTCTTCTATGCCCTTATATCTGTCGTATTCCTCCAGACAAGGTTTTCCCCACATCGC
>JAXLVF010000010.1:0-105775 GCA_046329205.1 Flavobacteriaceae bacterium
AATAACGAACCATTGGTAATGGAGTTTACAATTCCTGCTGGTGAAAAAGTAGATATGGATTTAGTAGAAAGTTCCTTCGATTTGATGAGTAATCCAATGTTTAAGATGACCAAAAGAAAAAACTGGATGATGCCAACGCCTTTTGTGTTGAACGATGCCGTTGTGATTACTCAAAAAATAAAACCAACGCCAGTTGCTGCAATTGAACAACCACAAAGACCTTTTTACAGAAGAAATGCAGTAGCTCAAGACAGTATTCCTTTGCAAAACGATACTATCAGATAATGCAAATATCAATTTTAGGTTGCGGTTGGTTGGGTTTCCCTTTGGCAAAATCACTTTTGAAAAAAGGATTTGAGGTAAAAGGTTCAACAACTACTTTGGAGAAAATTTCGAAACTGGAAGCAAATGGAATTCAACCATCAATTGTCACCCTGAGCGCAGTAGAAGGGCAAAACAATGAAAATGAAATCAATACATTTCTCCAAAATACTGAAGTTTTAATCATTAATATTCCACCAAAGTTGAGAGGAAATTCTAATGAAAATTTTGTCCAAAAAATTAAAAATCTAATTCCATTTATCGAAAAATCATCGGTTGAAAAAGTGATATTCGTGAGTTCAACTTCGGTTTATTCTGATAACACTGCAATAAATTTGATAACTGAAGAAGCAATCCCGAAACCAGATACCGAAAGCGGAAAACAACTTTTGGAAACCGAAATACTATTGCAAAAGAACCCAAATTTTAAAACTACCATTATTCGATTTGGTGGATTGATTGGCGAAGACAGACATCCAATTGTTTTTTTGGCGGGAAGAAAAAATATCGAAAATCCTGATGCAGCAATCAACTTAATTCATCTTGATGATTGCATAGGAATTATTGAAAAAATTATTGAGAAAAACTTTTTTGACCAAACTATAAATGCTGTTGCGCCATTTCATCCAACCAGAAAAGACTATTATCAACAAAAAGCAAAAGAGCTTCAATTGCCTTTACCAGAATTTGAAGAAGGAAAAAAATCCATTGGTAAAATAATTTCTTCAGAAAAAGTAGAAACTGTTTTAGAATATACATTCAAAAAACCTCAATTATGAACTACAATGATAGCATAGGAGCAATTGGTGTTGGTATCATTTTGCTTGCTTATTTTTTAAATATTTTTTCATTCATAAAAAAAGACGGAAATTTCTATTTTATTCTCAATATCATTGGTGCAAGTATAGCTTGTTTTGCTTCTTATTTAATTCATTATATGCCTTTTATTGTTTTGGAAGCAACTTGGGCAATAGTGAGTATTCTTGGCTTGTTCAAAAACATAAAAAAACCTCAAGCTTAACTTGAGGTTTTATTTTTTACCAAATTTTCACTCTTTTTTCTGGAGAAAGATACATTCCATCACCTGGTTTTATACCAAATGCTTGATGAAAGGTTTCTAAATTCAACAATGGCACATATCCTCTGTACATTCCTGGCGAATGTGGATCGGTTTTTACTTGGTTTTTGATGGCTTCATCGCGCATTTTGCTTCTCCAAATAGTTGCCCATGAAATGAATAAGCGTTGTTCTGGAGTATATCCATCAATCAATCCTGGATTTCCGTTTTCTTTTAGATACAATTGTAAACCGTCGTAAGCTGCATTTATTCCTCCCAAATCTCCAATGTTTTCACCAAGTGTAAATTTCCCATCAACACGAGTTCCTGGAAGTGGTTCAAGAGCAGAATATTGTTCTGCCAATGCTGAGCCTAGTTCTGTGAATTTTTTTAAATCTTCTTCTGTCCACCAGTTTACTAAATTTCCATCAGCGTTATATCTTGCACCTGAGTCGTCAAATCCATGAGATATTTCGTGACCAATTACTGCTCCTATTCCTCCATAATTTACAGCTTCATCTGCTTTGTAATCATAGAATGGTGGTTGCAAAATTGCTGCTGGAAACACGATTTCGTTATAGGAAGGATTGTAATATGCATTTACCGTTTGTGGAGACATGAACCATTCATCTTTATTAACTGGTTTTTTCAAATCTTCTATATTCTTTTTGAAGTTCCATTTGGCAATATTCATACCATTACCAAAAGCAGTTCCGCCTTCAGCTGGACTTTTTATAACCAGCGCACTATAGTCTTTCCACTCATCTGGATAACCAATTTTAATTCTTATTTTTTCCAGTTTTTCTATTGCACTTTCTTTGGTTTTTTCATCCATCCAAGGCAGATTTTTTATTCTTACGCCATAAGCTTTGATAATATTATTTATCATGTTTTCGGCTTTTTTCTTTGCTTCTACTGGGAACATTTTTTCAACATATAGCTTTCCTAATGCTTCACCTATTGCACCATTAACATCTTGTAGTGCATTTTCGTTTCTAGGTCTTTGTTTTAAAGCACCATTCAACGTTTTACTATAAAACTCCCAATTTGCTTTTTCAATCTCCGTTGTTAAATCACCTGCAGCACCATTTAATAAAGTCCAACGCATATAATTTTTCCAATCTTCAACTTTATTTTCTTTAAAAATAGTTTGAAGTGCTTCCATGTATTTTGGTTGAGAAACTATAACTGTATCCACACCAGTTATGCCTAAACCACTCAAATATTCATTCCATTTTATTGATGGTGTCAATGTAGAAAGCTCTGAAATAGCTTTAGGATTGTATGTTTTTCTTCTATCTCTGCGTTCTACTCTATCTAGTCTAGGTTTAGACATTGAGGTTTCAAAAGCCAAAATACTTTCGGCTTCTTGTTTTGCCTTTTCTGGTTTAGTTCCTAGAAACTGCAACATTCTAGCCACATGAGCTTTGTATTTTTCACGCTTATCTTTAGAATCTGCATCATCAGAAACATAGTAATCTTTGTCTGGTAATCCTAATGGTCCTGGACCAAGGTTTAAAACATTTCTGTTGCTATCTTTTGCATCAGCACCAACACCAACACCAAAAAAACCAATTCCACCATAAGGTGCCATTTCAATCATTAGTTTTTGTAAATCGCTTACATTTTTTACTGCATCAATTTTTGCTAAATAAGGTTTAATTGGGTTAATACCTGCTTTGTTTCTTGCAACTGTATCCATTATCGATTTATACAAATTGATTGCTTTTCCTTGATCTGTATCAGATTTGTACTTATCGCTTTTTGCAGCTTCTTCTAGTATTGCTAAAACGTCATTGTCTGTGTTTTTTCTGAGTTCATCAAAACTTCCCCAACGTGTTCTATCTGCTGGAATTTCGGTTTTTTTGAGCCAAGTTCCATTCACAAATTTGAAAAAATCCTGAGAAGGTTTTACATCCATATCCATCAAGGTAATATCGATACCATGCGTTTTTTTCTGAGCTTCTGCTTGTGTTAATCCGAGTACAATTGTACCTGCTAGGATTAATTTTGCCTTTGTTATCTTCATAATCAGTTAGTTTAGTTTTCTACAAATTTATTTATAAAAATCGTTTAGGATTTTATTTAACAAAAATATATGACATAAGTGAGTTGTTTTTGTTACAGTTTGAAAATAAACTGATTATTTTTGCGAAAAAAAAAGATGCTCTCCTTTTTTAAAAAATACCGCTATTTCTTTCTTGGTTTGATTGTGTTTTCGGTTGTTACCATAATACTTTTTTATAATGCACTTAAACCAAAGGAAAGTCTTCCCATCTTCAATCCTGCGGATGTAAACCCAGAACTGGTAGATAGCACAGTTCAGTACGTGGAAAAATATCATACCATAGATGACTTTTCATTTACTAATCAAAACGGTAAAACAATTACCCAAAAAGATTATGAATGCAAGATTTATATAGCCGATTTTTTCTTCACTACATGCCAATCCATTTGCCCAAAAATGACCAATAACATGGCTTGGCTACAATCAAAAATAAAAGATAATCCAAAGATAAAATTACTTTCATTTTCTGTAACACCAGATATTGATAGTGTTTCGGTTCTAAAAAAATATGCTATAGAAAAAGGCGTAATTGATAGTAAATGGAACTTGCTAACTGGTGATAAAAAAGATATCTATTACTTAGCAAGAAAATCTTTCTTGGTTGTAAAAACTGGTAAACCAGAAGAACTATATGACATGGTTCATACCGAAAATTTTGTTTTAGTAGATAGTAAAAAACGTATTCGAGGTTTTTATGACGGAACAAATTTAGACCAACCTACAAAAGATGGTGTCAAAAACGTCACTCAACTTTTGAAAGACATTAATATCCTTTTAAAAGAAAATTAGTTTTTTTTAAGTTAAAGGATTATGATTATTTCTTAATCCATTTTTCGCAATAGGTTTGGTTTTGTGTTTTGAGCTTTAATGTATATACTCCTTGCGGTAATGATGCAACGTTTATTGATGTTGTGTTTAGTCCGTTTTCAAGTATAATATCTTCTCTGTGTACAACTTGACCCAAAGTGTTCACAATAGTTACTTTTGCCGAAACACTTTGCACGGTGAGCAATTCCAAATTTAGCACTTGTGAAGCAGGATTAGGGTAAACCATTACATTGTTTTTTTCAAAATCATCAATGCTCAATGCACAACTAGTACCAGAGAGTACAGGCGTCGTAGATGTGACAGCAGCAATATTTTCATCTAAATCAAAACCCCATTTATATAAATCATTGTTTTCATTGATAGCAAAGTATCTTGGTCTCCAATCTGAATTACCCATATATACATATGACCAATTCGTGGCAGTACCTATCTGTGTGGGTACATACTTATCAACAAAAGTGCCATCGCCTAACTCACCACTACTATTTTCACCCCAAGCCCAAATTGTACCATTATTTTTTAAAGCAACTGCGTACCTTAAACTGTTTACAACATCAACCCAATCTGTATCAACGCCTATTTGAATTGGTGTGGCTGCTGTATAATCATTGTTATCTATTTGTCCATTACCATAAAAAAAATTATCAGATTGAACAGGTGCATTTGCACCCCATGCCCAAAGCGTTCCATCTGTTTTAACAGCAAACCTAGTTGTACTTTCACAAGATGCTTTTAACCAGTTTTCACCTGGCATAATACATAAACTTGAATTATTACATACATTAGTAATGCCCCAATTCCACATAGTTCCATCTTGTTTTATAGCACATCCATAGCGATTGCCTATTGACACTTTAACCCAATCGGTATCACTACTCAATTGAATTGGCACATAAGTTTTGTCAATTACACTAGTTGGAAAACCTAACTGTTGATTACCATTATTACCCCAAACCCATAGTGTTCCATCTTCCTTTATACCTGCTGAAAAAGAGACTTCTGTATCCACTGTTAACCAGTTATCATTACCTATTTGTTGTGGAGAAAGTAAATTATTGTTATGTGTACCATTTCCGCATTGCCCCCAATAATTACTTCCCCAAGCAAATAATTTTCCGTTATTTTTTATGGCGAAAACTGTACCTGCGTAAACAAATATGTTTGAATTCCAATCGTTATCAGTCCCAATTTGACCAATTGGGTAAACTGTACTACTACTTGGCAATCCTCTACCAAGCATTCCTGATGAATTCCTTCCCCATGACCATAGTGTACCGTCAGTTTTTACACCTATGGATGTAAAAGAGGTTGTTACTACTTTTTGCCAACACTGCGAAAAACTGGTTGCAAAGGTTAACAGGAATAAAAAAGAAAGGTAATGTTTTTTCATTTTTTTCTAATGAATTAATGCTTAAATATACAATTATTTCCCAATTGATAAATATCATTTTTTGCACAAATTTAAAATGCTTACATTTGCTTAAAATTTATTCAATCTAAATAAGCTTTTGAAAACCACTGCAGATTTATTGAAAATTGGCGATGTTGCTTTAGTGACAAATTTTGACGTTGATAAAATTCCTTTCAAACTACTAGAAATGGGTTGTTTGCCTGGAAACGAAATCAAGGTTTTACAGATTGCTCCTTTTGGCGATCCTATTTATTTTGATGTAAATAATGGTTCGCATCTTGCCATTCGCAAAGAAACTGCTCGAGATATTGAAGTAGAAATTCTAACAACCAAAGTAGACTAAATGCAGAATATCAATGTAGCACTTATCGGTAATCCTAATGTTGGAAAAACTTCGGTCTTCAATGAATTGACGGGTTTAAATCAACAAGTTGGAAATTACCCAGGTATTACAGTTGATAAAAAAATAGGTTTTTGTAAACTGCCCAACAATGCAAAAGCAAATGTTATTGATTTGCCAGGAACGTATAGTCTCAATGCAAGTTCTGTAGATGAAAATGTGGTGATTGAACTTTTGCTGAACAAGAATGATAAACTCTATCCTGATGTAGCTGTTGTAGTAACTGATGTTGAAAATTTGAAGCGTAATCTTTTACTTTTTACACAAATAAAAGATTTAGAAATACCAACTATTCTTGTCATTAATATGATTGATAGAATGTCTAGAAAAGGTATTTCGCTAGATATTACATTCCTTGAGGAGAAACTAAAAACTAAAATTGTCCTTGTAAGTACAAGAAAAAAAATTGGTATTGAAAATCTGAAAAAGGCCATTGTAGAATACAAATCGATACCTACTGAACCTTGCTTGAACGCCTCGAGTATAGATGTTGAATATTTTGAAAAACTGAAAAAAACTTTTCCAAATCAACTTTTGTACAAGCTTTGGTTAGTAATTACTCAAGATGTCAATTTTTCGAATATTGAACGAAACGAGGTTAGAAATTCATTCACAAAATCTAACAACGAACTAAAAAGGCTTCAACAAAAAGAAACCATCAAGCGTTATCAGTTCATTAATGAAACACTAAAAAAAGGGTTGACAATAGACCATTCAAAAGCAACTGATTTACACTCAAAATTAGACAAAATACTTACCCACAAAATATTTGGTTATCTTATTTTCTTTGGCGTTTTGTTTTTGATTTTTCAATCTATTTTTGATTGGAGTAGTGTTCCAATGGATTTTATTGACAGCACTTTTGCCGATTTATCTTTGTATGCAAAAGCCAATTTACCAAAAGGTGTTTTCACAGATTTAATTACCGAAGGTATTATTCCGGGTATAGGTGGAATAGTAATTTTTATACCACAAATTGCCGTATTATTTTTGTTTATATCTGTTTTAGAAGAAAGTGGCTATATGAGTCGTGTGGTTTTTTTGATGGATAAAATCATGCGAAGATTCGGTCTATCTGGCAAAAGTGTAGTACCATTAATCTCTGGAACTGCTTGTTCTATTCCAGCAATTATGGGAACTAGAAATATAGAAAACTGGAAAGAACGATTGATTACTATTCTTGTAACTCCTTTTATTACCTGTTCAGCTAGATTGCCTGTTTATGCTATTTTGATTGCTTTAATCATTCCTGAAAAAAGAATTTTTGGCATTTTTAGTTTGCAAGGTTTATCATTAATGACTTTATATCTTCTGGGATTTTTTATGGCCATTTTTTCGGCTTCAATTCTAAATAAAGTATTGAAGTTCAAATCGAAATCCTATTTTGTTGTAGAAATGCCACATTACAAAATTCCTTTGCCAAAAAATATTGGAATTACTGTTTTGGAAAAAACAAAATCATTTGTTTTTGGTGCTGGAAAAATCATTTTAGCATTATCAATAATATTGTGGTTTTTGGGTTCTCATGGTCCAGGAAAAGATTTTAAAAACGCTCAACAAATTATTGAAAAAGAAGTTTATTCGAGTGACATTCCTATAAATCCATCTGTCATTCCCGATAGAGTTTCGGAATATAAATTAGAACATTCATATATTGGCACACTTGGAAAATTTGTTGAACCTGTCATCAAACCGCTTGGTTATGATTGGAAAATAGGTGTTGCTGTTATTAGTTCGTTTGCAGCTCGCGAGGTTTTTGTGGGAACATTAGCAACTATCTACAGTGTTGGTAGTCATAGCGATGAAGAAACCACTATCAAACACCAAATGAAAGCAGAAATTAGAGAAGATGGAACGCCAACATTTTCGTTTGCAACTGGTGCTTCATTGTTGATTTTTTATGCTTTTGCTATGCAATGTATCAGTACATTGGCAATAGTTCGAAAAGAAACTAGCTCATGGAAATGGCCATTAATTCAATTGGTTTTCATGAGTGGTTTGGCTTATGTATCTGCTTTGTTAACGTATCAGTTTTTAAAATAAAAACATGCAAGAACTATTAGTTTACATCACTTTGATTGCCGCTATTATTTTTTTGACAAAGAAATTTTTCTTTAAAAAAAAATCAAAAAAGAATTGTTCCAATGACAATTGTGGATGCAATTAATCTTTAATTAAAATCAACGGAATTTTTATTCTGTGACGAACAAAATCGACAGTTGTTCCAAAGAAAATATCTTTCAATCCTTTGTGACCATGAGTTCCCATGATGAGCAAATCAAATGAATGTTCATTAATATATTCTGAAATAAAATGTCCAGGTTTTCCAAAACCAAGTTTTGTATCAACATTAAAACCTTTTGCCTCAAGCATATGATAATAATCGAGCAATAATTTTTCGTCTATTGTTGTTTCATGATCTTTGATTTTATTTCCGTAAATCATTGCTCCAACTGTTTCTACAACGTGAATTAGTGTGTACTGTGCATCTTTTCCACCAAGGTCGAGCGCATGAAGAATTGCTTGCTCATCTGCCGAGGTAAAATCAACAGTAATGGCAATTTTTTTCTTTTTGTACTCTTTATAATTTTCTATACTCAAGGTTATGGTATGCGGTGAGTGATTGTCGATTTCTTTTCTTGCTTTAGCTACAAATGGCTCAAAGATTATGTATAGTAACAAACCTCCAAAACCTACTGCTAAAGGTACAACTGTAAACCAAATAACTATTGGGTTTTCTGATGTTTCTATCCAGTTTTTTATTTCTCCATAAACCAATTTTGCATTCAGTGAAACGATGATTATGGCAATAATCCAAGCTGCTATTTGTGTTGTTTTAGAAATATGAAAACCTTTCATTTTTCTTTTATCACTCACAAAATGGATAAGGGGAATTATAGCAAAACCAAGTTGCAAACTCAATAACACTTGACTTAAAATCAGTAATTTTCCTGTTACGCTTTCGCCAAAATATAATATTGCTACAACCGCAGGAACAATAGCAATTAGCCTTGTCAAAATTCTTCTAACCCATGGTTGAATTCTCAAGTTCAAATAACCTTCCATTACGATTTGTCCAGCTAAAGTTCCTGTAATAGTTGAACTCTGTCCAGCTGCAATTAAGGCTACTGCAAAAAGTATTGGTGCCCATTTTGTTCCGAGAATTGGTTCTAACAATCGATGAGCATCTTGTATTTCTGCCACTTCAAACATTCCATTTTTATAGAATGTAGCAGCAGCTAGTATTAAAATAGCCGCATTGACAAAAAAAGCTAAATTCAATGCAATAGTACTATCAATAAAATTGTATTTCAATGCTTGCTTAATTCCCTTTTCGCTACGGTCAAATTTTCGGGTTTGTACCAATGAGGAATGAAGGTATAAATTGTGCGGCATTACTGTTGCACCAATAATCCCTATAGCAATATATAATGCACTTTCGTTTGGAATACTTGGAATTAATCCAGCTGCTATTTTACCCAATTCTGGTTGAGCAAAAATCATTTCAAAAACAAATGAAAACCCAATAATGGCCACTAAAGCAATGATAAAAGCTTCCATTTTTCTGATTCCTTTGTTAATGAGAAACAGCAATAGAAAAGTATCGAGCATCGTGATTAAAACGCCTTCCATCAAAGGAATGTTAAACAATAAATTCAACCCTATTGCCATACCCAATACCTCAGCCAAATCACAAGCTGCAATAGCTATTTCTGCCAAAAAATACAACACATAATTTATTCCTTTTGAATAGGTTTCGCGCGATGCTTGTGCCAAATCATGTTGTGTGACAATACCCAGTCGAGCACTCAAACTTTGAAGTAACAATGCCATGATGTTACTCATCAATAAAACCCAAATTAATGTGTAACCAAATTGACTTCCGCCAGCCAAATCAGTCGCCCAATTTCCCGGATCCATATAACCCACACTAATCAAATAAGCAGGTCCAAGAAAAGCCAAAACTTTTCTAAAATTGCTTTTTCTACCTTCTGTAGAAACTGATTCGTGAACTTCTTCTAATGATTTTCCTGATGACATTTTAATTCATATTTATGTAAAGGTTAGAAGCTATTTTATTGGAAACATAAAAAATATTTCCTCCTATTTCAATGGTCATCGACTCATCAAACAATTCTTTTTCAACTACTTTTATTGTTGAGCCCAAAGCGATATTGTGTTTATCCAAATACTTTAAAAAATCTGACGATGAATCTTTAACTCCAACACAAATTCCCGTTTGATTTTTATTGAGTTCACACAATAAGTGTCTTTTTATTTTAGAAATATTTCCCTCTTTATCTGGGATAAAATCACCATGCGGATCTTTTTCGGGAAAACCTAAAAACTCCTCAAGTTTATTAATCAATACATTCGATTGAATATGTTCAAGCTCTTCGGCAATTTCGTGAACTTCATCCCAAGAAAATTTTAATTTATCTACTAAAAAAACTTCCCACAAACGATGCTTTCTTACAATCATTTTTGCTTCAAAAAGTCCTTCATTTGTCAATGAAACGCCTTGATATTTTTGATAAATAACCCATTTTTTATCCGATAACTTCTTCAACATGTCAGTGACTGATGATGCCTTTGTCTGCATTTTTTGCGCAATAGCATTCGTTGTAACTCCTTCTTTTGAAGCAATAGTCAAATGATAAATAACTTTTAAATAGTTTTCTTCAGATGTTGTCATATTCAGATTATATAGGCAAACTTACTTAATTTTATGGTTAATAAAAAATATTTTTTAGACAAGACTAAATTTATATTTGCCCCGAATTTAATTACCTTTGAAAAATGCAACACTACCATTACATATTCACAGGCTCTGGATTAGCAGCTTTAATGACCGTTTATGAAATGATTTTGTCAGGTAAATTCGAAGATAAAACCATTTTACTGATTGATGAAAATCCTAAAAAAAGTAATGATCGAACGTGGTGCTTTTGGAATAACTCTACTCAATTTGATGAAATCGTTTCCAAAAAATGGGATGTAGCACTTTTTGCCGATGCAAACTTTCAAAGAGATTTAAAATTGCATCCATATCAATACAAAATGGTTCGTGGATTGGATTTTTACAATTTGGTTTTCGATTTGATTTCTAAGCAAAAAAACATTCATTTTGCCAACCAAAAAGTCGTTGATTTTGAAGAATTAGGAAATCATTGCGTTGTAAAAACAGAAAGTCAAAGTTATACTTGTAACAAAATTTTCAACTCCATTTACAACCCGAATCTTGTAAAAAATCAATCGAAATATCCGTTGTTGCAGCAGCATTTTATTGGTTGGTTTATAAAGTCAAAAGAAGAAGTTTTTGATAAAAACAAAGCTACTTTCATGGATTTTTCGGTGGAACAAAAAGGAAATACTCGATTTATGTACGTTCTGCCAACTTCTTCAACCGAAGCTTTATTGGAATATACGTTGTTTTCAAAAGATTTACTTTCTAAAGAGGAATATGAAAACGAAATTCAGAACTATATTCAAAAATTAGGAATTACAGAATACAAAATCATCGAAAAAGAACAAGGAAATATCCCGATGACATGTTATGCATTTTGGAAACACAATACCAAAAACATCATCAACATTGGCTCAATTGGTGGATGGACGAAAGCCAGCACAGGATACACTTTTGCCAATACAATTAAAAAATCGAAAGCATTGGTTGCGTTTTTATCTAAAGATACTTCTCCCGAAATTTCGGGATCGCTCAGTGAGACTGACTTAAGAAAATTTAATAAAAAAGACAAATTTTGGTTGTATGACCTTTTGTTTATTGATGTATTATTCCGAAGAAATGACCTAGGTTCAAAAGTATTTTCGTCATTATTCAAAAAAGGAAATCCAACCTTAATTTTCAAATTTCTTGATGAAGAAACTACACTTTGGGAAGACTTGCAGGTAATTTGGAAATGCCCGAAAAAACCATTTTTAAATTCACTATTCGGAAGGATATTCAAATAAAACTATAGATAAACTTTATCATTTCTTTAAAATTTAAGTTTATAATTCTCTTTATCTTTGCAAAAGATTTTAAAATCAAAATTCAGAAATCAACAATCTTAAATCATAAATAATTATGTATCCAGAAGAAATGGTAAACCCAATGCGTGCTGAACTTACAGATGCTGGTTTTCAAAATTTATATAGTGCTGAAGAAGTAGAAAATGCTCTAAAAGCTGAAGGAACAACTCTTGTTGTGGTAAATTCAGTATGTGGTTGTGCAGCAAGAAATGCTCGTCCTGGAGCAAAAATGAGTTTGGACAGTTCTAAAAAACCAGATCATTTAATAACCGTTTTTGCAGGTGTAGATAAAGATGCTGTAGATGCTGCTCGTCAACACATGTTCCCTTTCCCACCTTCATCGCCAAGTATGGCTTTGTTTAAAAATGGTGAATTGGTTCACATGTTAGAACGACACCACATTGAAGGTCGTCCAGCAGAAATGATTGCAGAAAACCTAAAAGACGCTTACGCTGAATTCTGTTAAATATAAAACCTTTCGAATGAAAGGTTTTTTTTATTTCATGACGCAACCCTTCTTATTAATTTTCATCTTTTGAGAAATTGCCAAAAACAAAAATTGCTATGAAAAAAATTTTAACCCTTTCAGCCGTTGCACTTTTAGCATTGAGTATTCAATGCTCAAGTTCTAATGATGCTAATAATTCCGAAAGACAAAACGACGAAATCACTCAAGCTACTCTTGATGCAAAAAAACAAGATGTTCTCAATTACATCAATAGTTTTCCTTGTGTTGATAGTTGTAACTACATCGCCTTTGGTTCAAAACCCTGTGGCGGACCATGGGAATACCTTGCATTTTCGAGCAGCGTAAATCTTGTAACGCTCCAAAACATGGTGAATGAATACAACCAAATGCAGCACGAGTTTAATCTTCAGACTGGTGCAATTTCAGATTGTGCGGTAGTAATGCCACCAAATGAAGTAGATTGTATTAACGGAATTTGTTCAATAATAAATTAATTGGGGAATAATTGCTATGAAGAAAAAACCCTTTCGGTTGAAAAATCGATTGGGTTTTTTTATTTGTAAAAAATTATACCTTTGCACCTGAATTCTTCCATTTAGAATTCATCACATCATTCTCACTTAAACGTTTATAGCATGCAACTGTATAACACCTTAAGCGCAGAAGAAAGAGCACAATTAATTGATGAAGCCGGACAACAACGTCTTACATTATCTTTCTATGCGTATGCCAAAATTGAAGATCCTAAAAAATTTCGCGACGATTTATTTATTGCTTGGAATGCACTTGATGCACTAGGCAGAATTTATGTTGCTCATGAAGGAATTAATGCTCAAATGAGTGTTCCTGCCGAAAACTTTGAAGCTTTCCGCGAAACTCTTGAAACTTATGAGTTCATGCGTGGCATTCGCCTAAATGTAGCAGTAGAACACGACGATCATTCGTTTTTGAAACTCACCATCAAAGTGCGTCACAAAATTGTAGCCGATGGTTTGAACGACGAAACCTTTGACGTAACCAATAAAGGCGTTCATCTTAATGCCAAAGCTTTCAATGAAATTTTGGATGATCCAAACACCATTGTGGTTGATTTTAGAAATCACTACGAAAGTGAAGTTGGGCATTTTAAAGGCGCTATTACACCTGATGTAGAGACTTTTAGAGAAAGTTTACCTATCATCAACGAGCAGTTAAAAGACTTTAAAGAAGATAAAAACCTAGTGATGTATTGCACTGGCGGAATTCGTTGTGAGAAAGCGTCTGCGTATTTCAAACATCAAGGTTTTAAAAATGTATTCCAATTAGAAGGTGGAATTATCAATTACGCTAAACAAATCAAAGAAGAAAACTTAGAAAGTAAATTCATTGGAAAGAACTTTGTTTTCGACCACAGGTTAGGCGAGAGAATTACAGATGATATCGTTTCACAATGTCATCAATGTGGAAAACCTTGCGATAATCACACGAATTGTTTGAACGATGGTTGTCATTTGTTGTTCATCCAATGTGACGAATGTAAAGCAGCTATGGAAAATTGTTGTTCTACAGAATGTTTAGAAATCACTCATTTACCATTAGCCGAACAAGTTAAACTTCGTAGAGGAAAACAAGTTGGAAATAAAGTTTTTAGAAAAGGAAAATCAGAGAATTTAAAATTCAAACATTCAGGTGAACTATCTGATATTGCTCTAGCAAAAACAAAAGAAACTAAAGACATTCGTCAAAAGATAATCCCGAAGCGTCGGGACAAAAAAACACTTCTTGGTAAAGCCGAACATTATTATGTGAAAGCACAAGTGGGACTTTTCGTTATAGAAAACCAAGAACTTAATGTTGGAGATAGAATTTTAATTTCTGGACCAACAACTGGAAATCAAGAATTGGTTTTAGAAAAAATGTTCGTAAACGGAACAGAAAATTCTTCTGCAAAAGTTGGCGATAAAGTAACTTTTGAAGTGCCTTTTAGAGTAAGATTATCCGATAAATTATTTAAAATTATCAGCTAATGACAACTTCTGGAAGAATAGAATTAATGGCGCCTGCAGGAAATTTCGAATCCATGCAAGCAGCTTTAGATAATGGTTGCGACTCGATTTATTTTGGTGTCGAACAATTAAACATGCGTGCAAGAGCAACAGTAAATTTCGTTTTAGACGATTTACCAGAAATTGCGCGTCGATGTAATGAAAAAAATGTTAGAACGTATCTCACTTTAAATACCATTATTTACGATCACGATTTATCGATTGTAAAAACACTTTTAACCAAGGCTAAAGAAGCAGGAATTACAGCAGTAATCGCATCTGACCAAGCAGTTATTATGACAGCTCGTACGATGGGAATGGAAGTACATATTTCTACCCAATTGAATGTAACCAACATCGAAACCGTAAAATTCTACGCGATGTTTGCTGATACAATTGTTTTGTCTCGCGAATTGAGTTTGCGCCAAGTGAAAAAAATTACCGATGACATCGAAAAAGAGCAAATCAAAGGACCAAGTGGTAATTTAGTTGAGATTGAAATCTTTGGTCACGGTGCTTTGTGTATGGCGGTTTCTGGAAAATGTTATTTGAGTTTACATTCACATAATTCCTCTGCAAATCGTGGTGCTTGCAAACAAAATTGTCGTAAAAAATACACGGTTATCGACCAAGAAAGTGGTTTTGAAATCGAAATAGATAACGAATATATGATGTCGCCAAAAGATTTATGTACGTTAGATTTTCTAGACCAAGTTATCGATTCAGGAATAAAAGTCTTAAAAATTGAAGGTCGAGGACGAGCAGCTGATTATGTAGCAACTGTTATCAAAACGTATCGTGAAGCAATCGATTCTTATTACGAAGGAACGTTTACCAAAGAAAAAATTCAAACTTGGATGGAAGCCTTGGCAACGGTTTACAATCGTGGTTTTTGGAGCGGTTATTATTTGGGACAAAAATTAGGCGAGTGGTCAGATAATCCGGGTTCGAGTGCTACGCAGAAAAAAGTATATGTTGGCAAAGGTGTGCATTATTTCCCAAAATCGAGTATAGCCGAATTCAAAATTGAAGCCTACGATATCAAAAAAGGTGATAAAATTTTAATTACAGGTCCAAGTACTGGCGCTCAAGAATTGGTTTTAGAAGAATTCTTAGTAAACGATTTGAATTCAGAAAAAGCTAGCAAAGGCGACAGTTGTACCTTAAAAGTGCCATTCCGCATTCGTCTTTCCGACAAAATGTATAAAATTGTAGAAAACTAATGGTTGTTGTTACGCTTCAAAGAGACAAGTGCATTGGTTGCAATTATTGTGTAGAAATGGCACCCGCACAATTTCAAATGTCTAAAAAAGACGGGAAATCAGTATTGCTGAAATCAATCAACGCCAAAGGATTTCACACTTTAAAATCGGCCGACCATACCATAATTGAAAACTGCGAATTGGCACAAAAAGCCTGTCCGGTACACATCATCGCTGTAAAAACAACATAAAAAAACCGAGTTTAACTCGGTTTTTATTTTTAGTTTTTTGTTAGAACTGTTATAACTGTTTCATCGTCGCCGTCATCATCAAAATCAAAAATCGTTTTTATTTTTAAAGTTGTTGATGAAAGCTCCGCTATTGGAACAATATCAGTTACACCGTCAGAAGTGATGGTAAGATTATTACCTGATTTGGTGTAAGTAAAAGGCGCTACATCCAACTCACAATTCCAAACATCTACATTGGCTCCTGAACCATCTGCATTGAATTGAACATAATCTTTACCACATTCTTCATGGTCATCATAGGGAATAGTTTGCCCTTGAACTTTGTACTCTTTAAAATACCATTTGCCTAATATATCTCCGGAAGTAGTAGGACTGTCATCAGAAGAACAAGACATAGCAAAAGCCGACAAAATCGCCAAGGATAATACGCTTACTTTTTTCATTAAATTTTAGTTTTTATAGGTTAAAGAGCTAAAATAGAAAAATTATCTTATAAAAAAAACAAAATCAAATATTAATTCGAAAGAATTTTAAAAACTTCAAAAAATACTATCTTTACACTTTTAACGTTTATGATTAGTAGTCTCGGTTTTTAAACGAGACCATCAACATACCTATACACAAATTATGGCTTGTACAAGTTGTTCAACATCTGATGGCGGTGCGCCTAAAGGATGCAAAAATAATGGGACTTGCGGCACCGATAGCTGCAATAAATTGACGGTTTTTGATTGGTTGGGAAATATGAATTTGCCCAATGGAGAAAAACCTTTCGATTGTGTAGAAGTGCGTTTTAAAAACGGACGAAAAGAGTTTTTTAGAAATCACGAAAATTTATCATTGAGCATAGGTGATGTTGTTGCCACTGAAGTTTCTCCTGGTCATGATATTGGTATTGTAACACTAACCGGTGAACTAGTTAAAATTCAAATGAAGAAAAAAGGTGTTGACCCAAATTCTAGTGAAATTCTAAAAATTTACCGAAAAGCAACCCAAAAAGACATTGACATTTGGAGTGAAGCAAGAGACAAAGAAGAGCCAATGAAGGTTCGGGCACGTGAGTTAGCAATTGCTTTGAATCTCGAAATGAAAATTTCTGATATTGAATTTCAAGGTGATGGTTCAAAAGCCATTTTTTATTACACTGCAAATGACAGAGTAGATTTTCGACAATTGATAAAAGATTTTGCCAAAGAATTTAGCATCAGAATTGAGATGCGACAAGTAGGTTTCAGACAAGAAGCTTCTCGTCTTGGTGGAATAGGTTCGTGTGGTAGAGAGTTGTGTTGTTCTACTTGGTTAACAGATTTTAGGAGTGTAAATACCTCAGCTGCGCGTTACCAACAACTTTCGTTAAATCCACAAAAATTAGCAGGTCAATGCGGAAAACTAAAATGCTGTTTGAACTATGAATTAGACACTTATCTAGATGCTTTAAAGGATTTTCCTGATTTTGAAACCAAACTTCATACCGAAAAAGGTGATGCAGTTTGCCAAAAGCAGGATATTTTCAAAGGGTTAATGTGGTACGCTTACACTGATAATTTTGCTGTTTGGCATATGCTGAATATAGAACAAGTAAAGGAAATCATTGCAGAAAATAAGCAAAAGAAAAAAGTTTCCTCACTAGAAGATTATGCAACAGAGGTTGCTTCTGAAGCAAAAATAGATTTCAACAATGCCATGGGTCAAGAAAGTCTTACTCGATTTGACCAACCAAAAAAGAAAAAGAAAAACAACAAAAAAAGAAATCATTCTAGAGACAGAAAACAAAACAGTGATAATAAAAATGAAAACAAAAAGTAGTTTACTAATTGCCTTTTTATGTTTGCTTTTTTTGTTTTCATGTGACAAAAAAAGAGTGTTTGATGAATATAAAAATGTAGGCAATGCTTGGCATAAAGACAGTGTTGTCACATTTGAATTACCAAAATTAGACCCAAAGAAAAAATACGATTTATTTGTTAACGTAAGAGACAACGATGATTACCCATACAGTAATTTATTTTTGATAGTTTCGTTAGAACAACCTAATAGGCAAGTAAAAGTTGATACTCTCGAATACCAAATGACAAACCCAGATGGCACATTACTTGGCGATGGTTTTGGTGATATAAAAGAAAGTAAATTGTTTTACAAAAACGGTGAGTCGTTTGCTCAAAAAGGCGTTTATAAAATTCATATCCGTCATGCTGTTCGTCAAACCGGAAAAGTAGAAGGTGTAGATAAGCTCAAAGGAATTTCAGATGTAGGTTTTAGAATAGAATCAAAAGAATAATATTATGGCTCAAAAAAACAATACAGCTACAAAAGACATCAATTACTATAAAAAACAATTTTGGAAAGTTTTTTTCATAGGTTTTGGTGGTTTGCTTTTGTTCTTCTTTCTTGCCTCTTGGGGGTTTTTTGGCGCAATGCCTTCCTTTGAAGATTTAGAAAATCCCGAGTCAAATTTGGCTACAGAAATCATTTCATCTGATGGGGTAACGATTGGTAAATTTTACAACGAAAATAGAACTCCTATCAAATATGAAGATTTGCCGCCACATCTTGTGAAAGCATTAGTAGCCACAGAAGATGAGCGTTTTTACGAACATTCAGGTATTGATGCTCGAAGAACATTTGGAGCAGCATTAAAACTTGGTTCAGATGGTGGTGCAAGTACTTTAACACAACAATTGGCCAAACTCCTTTTTCATGGTGAAGGTTCAAGTTTTAAAGTTTTTCGTTTGATACAAAAAGTAAAAGAATGGATTATCGCTATCAAACTGGAACGTCAATACACCAAAAATGAAATCATAGCAATGTATCTTAACAAAGCCGATTTTGTTAATACTGCTGTGGGTATTCGTTCTGCATCAAAAGTTTATTTTGGCAAAGAACCAAAAGATTTAACAATAGACGAAGCAGCAATGTTCGTTGGAATGCTCAAAAACCCTTCGCTCTTCAATCCTATTCGTCGACCAGAAAAAACACTCAACAGAAGAAATACAGTTCTAGGACAAATGGTGAAAAATAAATTTTTGACCGAAAACCAAAAAGTGGAACTCGAAAAAAAACCAATCGTTTTGCACTTCCAACCTGAAAGTCACAAAGAAGGAACAGCAACATACTTCAGAGAATTTTTGCGTGAGTACATGAAGAAATGGGCAAAAGAAAATAAGAAGCCCGATGGTTCAGATTACGATATTTACAGCGATGGTCTAAAAATTTACACAACCATTGACTCCAAAATGCAAGAACATGCAGAAGAAGCTGTTCAAGCTCACATGAAAAACTTACAGCAAGAATTTTTTGCTCAACAAAAAACGAACAAAAATGCTCCTTTTGTCAATATTACTGAAGCCGAAACTCAGAAAATCATCAACCAAGCCATGCGAAATTCTGAACGTTGGCGTGTGATGAAAGACATGGAAAAATCTGAAGAGGAAATTATTGCCTCTTTCAAAGTCAAAACAAAAATGAAAGTTTTCTCTTGGAAAGGTGAAATTGACACAATCATGACTCCTCTTGACTCCATCAGATATTACAAACATTTCCTTCAAGCAGGTTTGATGTCTATGGAACCGCAAACTGGACATATCAAAGCTTGGGTTGGCGGTATTAATTACAAGTATTTTCAATACGATCACGTTGGTCAAGGCGCAAGACAAGTAGGTTCTACATTCAAACCTTTTGTGTATGCAACAGCCATCGAACAACTAGGAATGTCGCCATGTGACTCTATTATTGATAGTCCATTCATGATACACAAAGGTCGTCATCATGTAACTGAAGACTGGGAACCAAAAAACTCTGATAGACAATACAGAGGAATGGTCACATTAAAAAGAGCACTTGCTTTATCCATCAACACTGTATCTGCAAAACTTATTGATAAAACTGGACCAGAAGCCGTTGTAGAACTGACAAAAAAATTGGGAGTAAAAACCAATATTCCTATACAACCTTCAATCGCATTGGGAGCTGTTGATATTACTGTTGAAGATATGGTTGCGGCCTATTCTACTTTTGCCAATCAAGGTGTATATATGAAACCACAATTCATTAGTAGAATTGAGGATAAAAATGGAGTTGTACTATATGAACCAGTTCCTGAAAGTCATGATGTCCTTAATAAAGACATCGCTTATGCAGTAATAAAACTCCTTGAAGGTGTTACAGAAAGTGGTTCTGGTGTTCGATTAAGAACACAATCTGGTGGAAGTGGTGACAATCGTTGGACTGGTTATCCGTACATGTTTACTAATCCAATTGCTGGAAAAACAGGAACATCTCAAAACCAATCTGATGGTTGGTTTATCGGAATGGTGCCAAATCTAGCTACTGGAGTTTGGGTTGGTTGCGAAGATCGTTCAGCAAGATTTAACGGAATAACCTATGGTCAAGGTGCTACAGCTGCCTTACCTGTTTGGGGATATTTTATGAAAAAATGTTATGAAGATCCAGACCTTCAAGTTTCAAAAGATCCTTTCCAAAGACCTGATAATCTTGCAATCAAAGTAGATTGCTGGACACCAAAAAAAGTTGAAAACGACTCAACCGCTGTTCCTGTAGAGGAAGAACAAAATACTGATGAATTTGGATTATAATTCAAGATTTTTCTTTAGCATAAAACAACAAACAAAACCAATATGATTTCAAGAAAAGTGAATAATGTTCAGGAAGCATTAGAAGGAATTCAAGACGGAATGACCATCATGCTGGGTGGTTTCGGACTTTGTGGTATTCCAGAAAATAGTATCGCCGAACTCGTGAAAAAAGGTGTTACTAATCTAACCTGTATATCAAACAATGCAGGAGTTGATGACTTCGGATTAGGATTATTGCTTCAAAAAAAACAAATCAAAAAAATGATATCTTCCTATGTGGGAGAAAATGCTGAATTCGAACGCCAAATGCTTTCTGGTGAACTTGAAGTAGAACTCACACCACAAGGAACATTAGCCGAAAAATGCAGAGCTGCTCAAGCTGGAATTCCGGCATTCTTCACACCAGCAGGTTATGGAACAGAAGTAGCCGAAGGAAAAGAAACTAGAGAGTTTAATGGGAAAATGCATATTTTGGAACACGCTTTTAAAGCCGATTTTTCAATAGTTAAAGCATGGAAAGGTGATGAAGCTGGGAATTTAATCTTTAAAGGAACTGCTCGAAATTTTAACGCACCAATGGCTGGCGCTGCTAAAATAACCATTGCAGAAGTTGAAGAGTTAGTTCCAGCAGGAACATTAGATCCAAATGAAATTCACATTCCTGGCATCATGATTAATCGAATTTTTCAAGGAGCAAAATTTGAGAAAAGAATTGAGCAACGAACGGTTAGAAAAAAGTAATCAGTATTCAGTTTTAAGTGTTCAGTAAGATAACACTCTATGAACCTTTACAACTTAATGATTAAAAACAGTCAATTATGTTATCAAAAGAAGATATTGCAAAAAGAATAGCCAAAGAAGTAAAAGATGGCTATTATGTAAATTTAGGAATTGGTATTCCTACATTGGTTGCCAATTATGTTCGCAATGACATTTCGGTAGAATTTCAAAGTGAAAATGGCGTTCTAGGTATGGGACCATTTCCGTTTGAAGGAGAAGAAGATGCTGATATCATCAATGCAGGAAAACAAACGATTACCACTTTGCCAGGCGCAAGTTTTTTTGATTCGGCTTTTAGTTTTGGGATGATTCGTGCACAAAAAGTAGATTTAACCATTCTAGGTGCTATGGAAGTTTCAGAAAACGGAGATATTGCTAACTGGAAAATTCCAGGTAAAATGGTAAAAGGAATGGGCGGAGCAATGGATTTAGTAGCTTCTGCTGAAAATATTATTGTTGCAATGATGCATGTCAATAAAGCTGGTGAAAGTAAAATACTAAAAAAATGCACTTTGCCTTTAACTGGTGTTGGTTGTGTGAAAAAAGTAGTAACTGAATTAGCTGTTTTAGATGTAACTTCTAATGGATTTAAATTATTAGAACGTGCACCTGGAGTTTCAGTTGAAGATATTATTAAAGCGACCGAAGCAGATTTAATTATTGAAGGAGAAATTCCTGAAATGGTTATCAATTAATACAAAAATTATTATTTCTAAACCTGACAGATTATAGAAACCTGTCAGGTTTTATATTTCAAATAAAATGAGCTTACCAAAAGTAATCCTAAAAAAAGGTAAAGAAAAATCCATACAACGCAGACATCCTTGGGTATTTAGCGGTGCAGTTTATGGAGTAACTCAGGAACTAAGTGACGGAGATTTAGTAGATGTTGTTGATTCTCAAAACCAACATTTAGGAACAGGATATTTTAGCGATAAAGGAAGTATTATTGTTCGTTTACTAACTTTTGGAAATGAAACTTTTTCTGATAACTTTTGGAACGAAAAACTACAATCGGCATGGAATTTACGACTGAAATTATTGAATTTAGATGTAACCAATGCTTTCCGCGTCATTCATGGTGAAGGTGATGGTATTCCAGGATTAATCATCGATTATTACAATAAAAATTGGGTAATTCAAGCGCATTCCACAGGAATATTTTTGCAAATAGAACAAATTTCTGAAGCTATAAAATCAAATTTCTCTGATTTTTGTGAAACGATTTATTGTAAAAGCTCGGGAACGTTACCTAATACTGGAACAGATTATTTCCTTTTAGGAACAAATTCTGAAACTATTGCAAGAGAAAACAATATTCTATTTTCGGTAAATTGGGTTGAAGGTCAAAAAACAGGTTTCTTTCTTGATCAACGAGATAACCGAAAACTATTAGGCGAATTTTCCAAAGGAAAAAAAGTACTCAATACCTTTTGCTACACAGGAGGTTTTTCTATTTACGCCATGCAAGCGAAAGCCGAACTAGTAACTTCAGTTGATATTTCTCAAAAAGCCGTCGATTTAGCAGCAAGCAATATGGAACTAAATTTCCCAAATACTAATCATAAAGCTGTTGCAGATGATGTATTCAATTTTATGAAGGAAAATCATCAAATTTATGATGTGATTGTACTTGATCCGCCAGCTTTTGCTAAAAGTATTAAAAGTAAACATACTGCAACGCAAGCTTATAAACGCTTGAACATTGCTGGATTAAAAGCTTTGGCGCCAAAAGGAATTTTGTTTACATTTTCGTGTTCACAAGTAATTGACGATGTTTTGTTTTATAATACTGTAGCTGCTGCAGCTATTGAGACTGGGAGAAATATAAGAGTGCTACACAAATTAGGTCAAGGTCCAGATCATCCAACGAATATTTACCATCCTGAAGGACATTACTTGAAAGGATTGGTATTGTATGTAGAATAAAAAAAGCCTGAAAATTTCAGGCTTTTTTATTTTATATTTTGTTTTTAATTAATGACTTAATGCCGAGAAAAAATCATTTCCTTTATCATCAGTAATAATGAATGCTGGGAAATCTTTTACTTCAATTTTTCGAACAGCTTCCATTCCTAATTCAGGGAAATCAACTACTTCTACACTCAAAATATTTTCTTTTGCGAGAATAGCAGCTGGTCCACCAATCGAACCAAGATAAAAACCGCCATATTTTTTACAAGCATTCATCACATCGGCGCTTCTGTTTCCTTTGGCAAGCATAATCATACTTCCACCAGCAGCTTGAAATTCATCTACATAAACGTCCATACGTCCAGCTGTTGTTGGTCCAAAACTTCCCGAAGGCATTCCTTCAGGAGTTTTTGCTGGTCCAGCATAATACACTGGATGATTTTTGAAATATTCTGGCATGGGTTTTCCTGCATCGAGCAATTCTTTGATTTTAGCATGCGCAATATCACGAGCAACTATTAATGTTCCGTTTAATTTCAAACGTGTTTTGATAGGATATTTTGATAACTCAGCCAACACTTCTTTCATTGGACGATTCAAATCAATCTCTATAGCTGGTTCTAAATGTGGTGCTGTTTCTGGTAAAAATTGTGCTGGATTAGTTTCTAATTGTTCCAAGAAAATACCATCTTTAGTAATTTTACCTTTGATATTTCTATCAGCCGAACAAGAAACACCCATTCCAACTGGACAAGAAGCGGCGTGACGAGGCAAACGAATAACTCTAACATCGTGCGTTAAATATTTTCCTCCAAATTGTGCTCCTATGGAACTTTCTTGACAAATTAATTGCACTCTTTCTTCCCATTCCAGATCGCGAAACGCTTGTCCAGCCATATTTCCTGTTGTTGGAAGATTGTCATAATATCCTGCTGATGCTTTTTTAACTGCTGCCAAATTTGCTTCTGCCGAAGTTCCACCAATAACCAAAGCCAAATGATATGGTGGACAAGCCGATGTTCCTAAATCCATGATTTTTTCTCGAATAAACTCGTCCATAGATTTTTCGTTCAAAAGCGATTTTGTTTTTTGATATAGAAACGTTTTGTTAGCACTTCCACCACCTTTTGCTAAAAACAAAAACTCATAATAATTTCCTTTTTTGGCATAAATATCCACTTGCGCCGGAAGATTGGAACCTGAATTTTTTTCTTCAAACATCGAAATTGGGACGATTTGTGAATAACGCAAATTTCGATTTTGGTAAGTATTGAAAATCCCTTTTGACAACCACTCAGCATCATCAACACCTGTGTAAACGTCCTCTCCTTTTTTTGCCGTGACAATAGCCGTTCCAGTATCTTGGCAAGAAGGCAATTCGCCGGCAACAGCTACAACAGCATTTTGCAAAAGGTTATATGCTACAAATCGGTCATTATCGGTAGCTTCAGGATCATCAATAATATTTTTTAGTTTCTGCAAATGCGAAGAACGCAACATAAAAGACACATCTTTCATGGCTTCTTCAGCGAGAAGTTCTAATCCTTTTGGATCTACGGTGAGAATTTCTCTATTGCCAAGTTTTTCAACTTTTACATAATCAGAAGTAATTTTTTTGTATTGCGTATCGTCTTTTAAAATTGGATACGGATCTTGATATATAAAGTCCATTTTTATTGAAATTTTAGTATTGTAAAGTTACGGAAAGTTAGCAGAACAAAAAGTGAATAATTTAATAAATTGGTGTAGTCTTCGTTGAAATGCAAACCTATTGTTGAATTTCTTTTTTAGAAACTAAAAAATAAATTATTGGTAATAGAACAAAAATTGCACTTGACAAATATAAATTTACAAAGCAAAGCAAAACACTCAATAGCCACAAAACTACAGAAATCCAATTCCTTCTATCAGCCTTTTGATCTACTCGATTACTCTGTTTCATTACAAACATTTCTATCAATGAATACAAAAATGTAATAATTGCCATAGTTAACCCAAAAAATATATGATTAGCAACTTGATGAAAATTAGAACTCAAATGTTCGGTAGCTTTTGGTAAAAGTGAAGTGAAAAAAAGTAAAGCGAAATTAATCCAAACTATGTTTATCGGTACTTTTTCTACTTTTACAAAAATATGATGGTGATTTAGCCAAAGAATAGCAATACACACAAAGCTAACTCCATAAATTAAAACTTGTTGAAAAACAATTGATAGATTATCAAGTGTTAGTTCTGGGATTTTTATTTCCAAAACCATAAGAGTAATTATAATTGCTAAAACTGCGTCAGTAATAGCTTCAAATCGTTCTTTTTTCATTATTTAAGTAATTAAAAAAACCAACTCGCCACAAAAATTGCTGCTATCACACAAATCAAATCTACCAAAAGCATCGTTGCAAGTGTGTAACGAGTGTTTTTGATATTCACCGAACCAAAATAAACCGCAATCACATAGAATGTAGTTTCGGCACTACACTGAAAAATACAAACCAAACGACCAGTGAAAGAATCTGGTCCAAAATTTTGCATCGCATCAATCATAAACCCTCTTGAACCACCAGAACTAAATGGTCGAAGCATGGCAACTGGTAAGGAATCGGTAATTTGCTTGGAAACGCCAATATTCGAAAATCCTATCGCAATCCAATTGGAAACAATTTCAAACAGACCACTATTTCTAAAGAATGAAATAGCCACTAGCATTCCCATGACATATGGAAAAATTTTCACACCTGTATTCAATCCGTTTTTTGCACCATCGACAAACGTGTCGAAAACAGTGGTGTTTTTTTCGGCAAATCGTTTTTCTTTCACAAAAGAAAACACCAGAGTAAAACCAATAATGACTACTAGCATCAATCCAGAAAGATTGGATGTAAAAGCGTTTTTGCCCACCAAATCGAGCGAATTGATATAGAATAATAGCCCAACAATTGCAGCAATAACAGTCATTAAAGCAGTTAACAATGTTGCACTTAAAAAATTAATTCGTTGTCGAATACCTACAATTAGTAACGCAGCAATTGTTCCTGTGAAAGACGTAATGATACACGGTAACATCACATCGGCTGGATTGGCAGCATTTTGTGCGGCACGATAACCAATAATTGATGTTGGTATCAAAGTTAGACCTGCAGCATGCAAACACATAAACATAATTTGTGCATCGCTGGCTTTGTCTTTTTCGGGATTGATTTCCTGCAAACTTTCCATAGCTTTCAATCCAAACGGCGTTGCCGCAGAGTCTAATCCAAGGAAATTGGCAGCAAAATTCAATGTCATGTAGGATATTGATTCGTGATTTTTGGGAACAGTTGGAAAAACTTTTGCAAAAACCGGACTCAATTTTCGGGCTAAAATTTCGGCTGCTCCAGATGTAATGAGCAACTCCATCAATCCGCAAAAGAATGCTAGATAAGCAATCAACGGCAGTATGATATCGAACAAACTATTTTTACATGTTGGCAACAAACCATCGCTTTTTTGAACGCCACTGTAAATTTTTACGGTTTGATTTTTATAGACATAGGTTGTGTCAGCATTTATTGTATCTCTATTGATGACGAATGTTTTTTCATCATTTTTTTGAATACTATCTTGAAGAAATTTTGGTAGTTCGTTGAGATATTTTTCAGAAATTAGAATCGGGTCGTCTTTTTTTCCATTCAAAATATAATCTACTGAGTAACTGTTTCCTATTGAAAAACCAATAATTATAAAAAGAATGGATGCAATAAATATCGTAAGCCAAAATCTGCTGAGAACCATGAGGATAGTTTTTTTGTAAAAATAATAATTCAAGTTCAAAAATCAACCTCAAATTCAAAAGTCAAGTTCAAAAATCAGCCTCAAATTCAAAAAATTAATAACTTAAAAACTAATTACTTTTTGTTAATTATCATTTTAGATGCAATTGCTATTAATTCTTCAAGTTCATTTAGAAGAAAAATTCTAAGTTCCTGATTGCCTTCATTTATATAATTTAAAATTTTTAAAGAGTTCCTAGACTCTTTTAACTCTTTAACAACTAGTGTTAATTTGAATACTAAATCTTAATCTGATAAGGTTCCTTGTGATTCACCAAAATTTAAAGATGAACTTCCTGATGAACGAATAAGTTGATTTTTATAATACTCATTTTCATAACTTTTATTCAATTTTCGTGTAAAGAGAATACATTCTCCGGCGAAACGAATTAATCTTTCATCGAAATCAAATATTTTTTCACTGAAAGGATTTGGTTCAGTCATAATAATTTTGCTTTTGTCCTTTAAATTTGAGATTGAAGTTGATTTTTGAAGTTGTCTATTTAGACATGAATAATCTCATCGTCAACCAATAAATCCTCTCTGCGAAGACGAAGAAATATTTGAGCTACAGCTATTACGTCTTTTTCACAATAAGTAATAATACGGTCAATATCTTTTTCTACATAGTAAACATGTCCAACTTGACTTCCATCTATATCCCCTTTTGAAGAAGGAATTCCGAGAATTTTAGTCAATAATTTTAAAGAAGTAAAATGTTTGTAATCGCCAAATTTCCAAAGTTCTAATGTATCTAAATGTGGAATTTCCCATGGTTTTTTTCCAAATAAATTCAACTTTTGTGGAATTGCAATTTGGTTGATAATCATTCGGCGAGCAATAAATGGAATGTCAAATTCTTTAGCATTATGTCCGCAAAGTAAATATTGAGCACCATTGAAATGATTGTCCAACAAGGCTGAAAAATCTTTTAAAATCTTTTTTTCATCGCCAAAAAAAGACGTAACTCTAAAATTTCGAATATCACTTTTATTGACAAAATAACCGACTGAAATACAAACTATTTTCCCAAACTCTGCCCATATACCTGCTCTGTCATAAAAGTCTTCAGGCGAATATTCTTCTCTACGCTGATACTGGGTTTTTTGTTCCCAAAGTTGTTTCATTTCATCGTCAAGCGAACTGAAATTTTCTTCCAATGGAACGGTTTCTATGTCAAGAAAAAGAATGTTATTGAGATTTATTTTTTCAATCATGATTTTTTACATTTCTACGAATGTAATAAAAATCTTTTAAAATAAACTTTGTTGTTTGATAGGATTTTCGTGTTCAAGCAACCATTTTTTTCGCCACAAACCTCCAGCGTAACCAGTTAATGAACCATCTGTTCCAATAACGCGATGACACGGAACAACTATCCAAAGTGGATTTTTACCATTAGCAGAAGCAACAGCTCGAATGGCTTTTACATCGCCAAGTTTCTTTGATAAATCAAGATATGACATGGTTTTCCCAAAAGGAATATGGAGCAATTCCTGCCACACCTTTTGTTGGAATTCTGTTCCTTGAGGATTTATTAAAAACGTGAATTCTTTGCGTTTTCCTTCAAAATATTCGTTGAGTTGTGTAACTGCTTGTTTTAAATTTTTAGGTATTTTGCTAGATAGCTCACCTTCTTGAGTAACTGAAACAACCGAAATTCCGTTTTCGTTTCCTTCAATCTTGGCAATCCCCAAAGGTGTTTGAATAAATACAGTTTCCATTTCATAAAAGTAACAAATTTATTTTCAAACAAAAAACCTGTAAAATATTGAATCTACAGGTTTAATTTTTTAGGTTTCAGATGAAACTCTTCTATTTTGCTTGGCTTAAGACATAATCTTCAAGAGCTTGACGTTCTTCATCGGTAAATGTTTTGGTCAAAGCAAAATTAGCCTTCATCACTTCAAATTGTGATGGATCTACAATTGGTTTTTCATCACCTTTTAAAAAGGTTGCAATACTTGCATTTTTCTCTTTATAAATTTTTGCAATATCCTGCAAACTTGGTCCAACAACTTTTGTGTCAACTTTGTGACAAGTAGCACAAGTCCCTTTACCATCAAAAATCTCTTTGCCCTTTTCAGCTAATGATGTAGCTTCTGGCTTAGCCGTTTCATTTGCTGTTTTTGTTTCCTCTTTAGTTAAGGGATTTCCGTATTTATCTTCTTTTTTGTTATCGCCACAACTTGTTATAAATAATGTTATGGTCAACAGAATGATTGATTTTACTAATGTTTTCATTTTATATTAAATTTTCAGTAAAACTAATCTTGCCATAGAGCTAAAAACATGACTTTTATCAGATTGTAACACATGTTACTTTTGAGAATTCAAAAGGATTGCTGCTTCTTTGGCAAAATAAGTCGAAATCAAACTTGCTCCAGCACGTTTGATACACATGAGTTGTTCCATCATAATTTTGTCGTGATCGAGCCAACCTCTTTCGGAAGCAGCTTTTATCATGGCATATTCGCCTGAAACATGAAAAACAGTAACGGGAACATTTACTGCATTTTTTACTTCGCGAACGATATCCAAATAGGCAATTCCGGGTTTTACCATAACCATATCAGCGCCTTCTTCTACATCCCAAAGGGCTTCTTTTACGGCTTCTATGCGGTTGGCGTAATCCATTTGATAGGTTTTTTTGTCTTTTGGTACTTCGACATCTGCATCTTTTGGTGCGCTATCTAAAGCATCACGAAATGGTCCGTAAAATGCCGAAGCATATTTAGCCGAATAACTCATAATGCCAACATTTGGAAATCCTGCTGCGTCTAATCCTTGGCGTAAACGCAAAACTCTTCCGTCCATCATGTCACTTGGTGCAACAAAATCGGCTCCAGCTTGAGCATGGGAAACTGCCATTTTTACCAATGCTTCGTTGGTTGCATCGTTGGCAATATCACCTTTTTCGATAATACCATCATGACCATAAATGGAATATGGATCCAAAGCAACATCGGGCATGACAATCATTTCAGGACAAGCTGCTTTAATGGCTTTGATGGCTCTTTGCATCAATCCGTTTGGGTTCCAAGCTTCTTTTCCCGTGTTGTCTTTTAAATCATCACTAACTTTTACGTAAATGTTTACAGCGCGAATTCCTAGTGCGAAAAGTTCTTTTACTTCTTCTACGGTTAAATCTAATGTACGACGAAAAATTCCTGGCATGGATGGAATTTCTACTTTTGTGTTTTCTCCTTCCATGATAAACATTGGAAACATAAAATCACTTGGACTTAATGTGGTTTCGCGAACTAATGAACGAATGCTTTCGTTCACGCGTAGTCTTCTGCCTCTTTGTAATGGGAACATATTTTTATTTGCTTTAGGCTACAAGCTATATGCTATAAGCCAAATTAATATTATAAAAAGCCTGAGGCATATTGCCTACAGCTTATAGCTTTAAATCCAGTCAATAGGATTTTCTAATACTTTAATTAGCTTTTCTTCTTCGCTTCCAGCTTCTGGATGATGGTCATAAACCCATTGCACATGTGGTGGTAAACTCATCAAGATGCTTTCTATTCTTCCGTTGGTTTTTAAACCAAATAAAGTGCCTTTGTCGTGCACTAGATTGAATTCTACATAACGTCCACGACGGATTTCTTGCCATTTTCGGTTTTCGTCAGTATAAGGTAAATCTTTTCTTCTTTCAACAATTGGAACATAGGCTTCCAGAAAACTGTTGCCGACTTCGGTTACGAAATTGTACCAATCTTCCATTGTCATTTGTTCAGATTCTTTGCAATAATCGAAGAATAATCCGCCAAGTCCACGAGCTTCGTTTCTATGAGCGTTCCAAAAATAGGTATCACATTGCTTTTTATATTTTGGATAAAACTCAGGATTGTGTTTGTCGCAAGCGGTTTTACAAATTTGATGAAAATGTTTTCCGTCTTCTTCAAACAAATAATAAGGTGTTAAATCTTGTCCGCCACCAAACCAAGAATTTATAATTTCTCCTTTTTCATTATACATTTCAAAATATCTCCAATTGGCATGAACTGTTGGCACCATCGGACTTTTAGGATGAATGACCAAACTCAATCCGCAAGCGAAAAAATCGGCTTCTCCAACGTTGAACATTTTTTGCATCGCTTCAGGTAATTTTCCGTGAACTGCCGAAATATTTACGCCGCCTTTTTCAAAAACTTCTCCGTTTTCAATAACTCGCGTTCTTCCGCCGCCACCTTCTGGTCGTTCCCAAATGTCTTCTCGGAATTTGGCAACACCATCTACTTCTTCAAGTTTTGAACTGATTTGGTTTTGGAGGTTTTGAATGTATGTTAGGAATTTGTCTTTCATGTTTTTTAGTTGTCGGTTGTCGGTTGGCAGTTTGGAAATTACATCAACTATTTATACTCTTTAACAGCTTCCACAAAAGCTTTTGCATGATCGACAGGAATGTTTGGTAAAATTCCGTGACCAAGGTTTACGATATAGTTGTCTTTTCCGAATTCGTCTATCATTTCGTGAACCATTTTTTTGATGGTTGGAATTGGAGAAAGTAAACGACTTGGATCAAAATTTCCTTGCAGAGTGATTTTTCCACCTGATAGATAACGAGCATTTCTTGCTGAACATGTCCAATCTACACCAAGAGCTGATGCTTTCGATTTTGACATTTCGCCTAAAGCAAACCAACATCCTTTTCCGAAAACAATCACTTTTGTGTCTTGAGAAAGAGCTTCAACAATTTGATTAATGTATTTCCATGAAAACTCTTGATAATCAACTGGCGATAACATTCCGCCCCAAGAATCAAAAATTTGAATGGCGTTGCAACCTGCTTTTACTTTTTCTTTTAAATATAAAATAGTTGTGTCGGTGATTTTTTGTAATAATGTATGCGCTGCCACAGGATTGGAGAAACAAAATCCTTTAGCCGTATCAAAACTTTTAGAGCCTTTTCCTTCTACTGCGTAACAGAAAATCGTCCATGGTGAACCTGCAAAACCAATCAGTGGAACCTCATCGTTTAGCATTTCTTTGGTCAATTTTACAGCATCCATCACATAACCCAAAGTTTCTTCAATATTTGGAACAAAAACTTGATTGACTTGTTCCATCGTGCGGATTGGATTGGGTATAATTGGGCCTAAATTATCTTTCAATTCAACGTGAATTCCCATTGCTCTTGGTACTACCAAAATATCTGAAAACAAAATGGCAGCATCGGGTTTTACAATTCGGATAGGTTGTACTGTGATTTCAGCAGCTAATTCTGGAGTTTCACAACGTGTGAAAAAATCGTATTTGTCTCGTAAAGCTCTGAATTCTGGTAAATATCTTCCTGCCTGACGCATCATCCAAACTGGTGGACGTTCTACGGTTTCATTATTTAAGGCACGAAGAAATAGGTCGTTTTTGATCATTGTTTTTCTGCTTTAGGCTTTAAGCATTTCGCTTTAGGCAATATTGAATTTAATTATAATATTCTATCACTTCATCGATTACGTTTTCAACTGTTGTTTTTTTTGCAATGACGATGTTTTTAATTTTCTTGTTTTCTAATGCTTCAGCGGTAGTTTCTCCGATGCAAAAGCACATTTCTTCTTTTATGGTATTCAATTTCAAATAACTTTCCACTGCTGATGGGCTGAAAAATAGTATTCCATCAACTTTTTCAGTTATTTTTTTTGAGGTTAGAATAGTTTCATAAACTTCAATTTCGTTACATGTTATTCTGTTTTCTTTTAAAATGTTTGGTAAAACATCTCGGCGTAAATTTCCGGTGAAAAAGGTATAACTTTCTTTATTGTAAATTAATGAAATTATTTCTGCTAAATCTGCTGCATAACCCGTGTGAGCAACAACATTAAATCCGTTTTCTTCTAGTAATGATTTGGTTTTTATTCCAACGCAAAAAACATTTTTTGATTTTAATTCTTTTAAATCATCTCTTTTAAGAACTGCATTTACAGCGTTTTGGCTAGTGAAAATTAAATTGTTGTTAATATGAGATTGCTTCGTTCCTCGCAATGACGTAATGAAAATAAAATCTTCTTCGATAACTTCAAAATTGGCATTGAGTAAAACTTGCTTTTGATTTGGCAAAAGCTTTTTGGTAGATAATATGGTTAAAGTTTTTGGCACAAATTATTTTTTTAAACTCTTTTTAATCTCATTCATCAATTCAATTCCTCCATTATTTAAAATTTCTTGTGCTGCATTGTATCCTAGCTTTCTCCACTCAGAAATATCAACATTCTTATTGGTTTCTAGTTTTTGTTTTCCATCAACTGAGAGCAAAACACCTTGAAATTCGATAGTATCATTTTGTTCATTGTATTTTGCTAAAGCACCAATTGGTGCGGTACATCCGCCTTCGAGTGTTCGAAGAAATTGTCTTTCTATATAGGTACAAATTTCTGTTTCGATATGATTTAATTCTGAAAGTGCATTTAAACAAAAAGTGTCTTCAGCCATAGCAACAACAACCATTGCACCTTGTGCTGGAGCAGGTATCATCCAATCGAGATTGATGTAATTTTGTGGTTTTAAATTTATTCGTTCTAAACCAGCAGCGGCAAAAACAGCTCCATCCCAATTGTTTTCATTGAGTTTTTGCATACGTGTGTTTACGTTTCCTCGTAAATCTACCACAGTATGTTTTGGGTATTTATGCCACCATTGTGCTTGGCGACGCAGACTTCCTGTGGCAATAATTGCATCGCCATCTAAAAAATCAATATTTCCTTTATGAACCAAAATATCTAAAATATTAGCTCTTTCCAAAACAGCTGCTTGAACAATTCCTTTGGGCAAAGCTGTAGGAACATCTTTCATGGAATGCACTGCAATATCTACTTGACCACTTATCATGGCAACATCTAATGTTTTAGTAAAAATTCCAGTAATTCCGAGTTCGTAAAGCGGTTTATCGAGTATAATATCGCCTTGCGATTTTACAGCTATAATTTCTGTTTTGTATCCTAAATCGTTGAGTTTTTTTTCGACTGTTTTAGCTTGCCATAGAGCCAATTCGCTATCACGAGTTCCTATTCGAATGATTTTATTCATTTTCTTGAAGTTTCTAATTGAAAAACACGTTCAATCCAATCGATGCTTTCATCAACTGTAGTGTTTTCATCTTTTAGATGATTAGCAAAGTGATTTGTAATTTTTTGAATTATTCTTGCGCTAATCAGTTCTGCTTGTTCTTCATCAAAATTGGTAATTTTCTTTCTTTGAACATTCAGTTCACCTTCTTTGATAGAATTTAATTTTTCTTTGAGTGCATGAATGGTTGGAGCAAATTTTCTTTGTTTGGTCCAAGCCAAAAACTCTTCTTTTATTTCTTCAATGATAGCTTCGGCAGCTGGAATATGTAATTTTCTGTTTTCGAGAGTTTCATCTGTCATTTGAGATAGAAAATCCATGTGAACTAGTGAAACATTTTTTAAATCCAACACATTTTCGTTAACATTTTTTGGTATTGATAAATCTAAAATCGTTAGCGGTTTTTTGAGGTTTAAAATTGCTTTATCAACCGTAGGATTTTGTGCACCTGTTGCCACAACCAAGACATCGGCTTTTTGAATTTCAAGTTGCAAATCGGTGTAATCTTTAACAATAACATCGAGTTTTCTTGCTAATCTTTCTGCTTTGTCTTTTGTTCTATTGATGAGTGTTATCTGTTCGTGTTTGGTATGCTTTACTAAGTTTTCGCAAGTATTCCTTCCAATTTTTCCAGTCCCAAAAAGTAAAATATTTTTATTGGCAATGTTTTCAACATTTTTAAATATGTATTGAACAGCCGCAAAAGAAACCGAAGTTGCTCCAGAAGATATTTCAGTTTCATTCTTTATTCTTTTACTTGCTTGAATAACAGCATTTGTCAATCGCTCAAGGAAGTTATTAGTAAGTTGTAATGTTTTGCTTTGCATAAAGCTGTTCTTGATTTGGCTAATAATTTCGAAATCTCCCAAAATTTGACTATCCAAACCTGTTCCTACACGAAACATGTGCGAAACTGCTTCTTGATTTTTATAGACGTAAGCAACTTTTTGAAAATCTTCAACAGTTCCTTTACTGTTTTCGCAAAGTAATTTTATTAATTGAAACGGATGCTGAGCAAAACCATAAATTTCAGTTCGATTGCAAGTAGAAGTAACGAGCAAAGCTTCTATTCCTTCGTTTTTTGCTTGATGTAATAATCTTGATTTAGCTATTTCATCTAGGCTGAACTTACCTCTTGTTTCAGCATCAGCTTTTTTATAACTCAATCCGATAGTATAAAAAGAGGATGTTTTGGTTATATTTCCGTTTTCCATAAATGCTCTTACCTAATGAGTGAAACAAAATTATTATTCTATTGTTTATAAAAATAACGCTAAAAGTACTTTTTGTATCGTTCAGAGAAATTTTTATACCATTTTGTCTTTTTGGCGTTATTTATTTTAAATTTGCAATAAAATCAAGGTTTCTAAATTGTATTATGTAGATTAATTCTAAATAACTATCCTGATTTTTATCATATGATAAATATAAAAATATCGCTATGAGTTCACATGAGATAATAACAATCGAAAATGATTTTACCCTAATCAGACTTCAAAGTGATGATACTGAAAGCTTTCATTTCAAGAGACATGTTCAACAAGGACTAATCCAATTCCACTTTGGAATAAAAGGCAAAGCAAAATTTATTTTCAACGAAGGAAATTATGCATTGGAAATGAAGGAAGAAAAATCCTTGTTGTTTTATAATCCTCAAAAGGAATTGCCAATCAATATTGAGCTTTCTCCGAGTTCTTGGGTAATTTCGGTAATTGTATCTATTAAAAAATTTCATAGTCTTTTTTCAAACGATACCGAAAATATTCCTTTTTTAAGTGAGGAAAACAAAGACCGTAAATATTATAAAGAAAACGATATAAGCCCATCGATGGCAATTGTTCTTAGTCAGCTTTTTCACTACAACCTCAGTCCTTCTATAAAAAATTTGTACTACAAAGGAAAAGGATATGAACTCTTGAGTTTATTCTTTAATAGAAGCGAAGACCCAAATGCTGAGCATTGTCCGTTTTTGATAGATGAAGAAAACGTTTTGAAAATAAAAAAAGCTAAAGAAATTATTATAGCAAATATGGCTGAACCACCAAGTCTTGAAGAACTTGCAGAACAGGTTAACCTAAGTTTAAAAAAACTGAAAATGGGTTTTAAGCAAATATATGGCGATACGGTTTATGGCTTTCTTTTTGACTATAAAATGGATTATGCTCGACAGTTATTAGATAGCGGTTCATATAACGTAAACGAAGTAGGCCTAAAAATTGGCTACAGTACAGGAAGTCATTTTATTGCCGCTTTCAAGAAAAAATTTGGTACAACACCAAAAAAATATTTAATGAATTTGAATGTTAATGTGTAAAATATGAAAGGAGTATTATTAGTAAATCTGGGTTCGCCAGAAAGTCCAACGCCAAAAGATGTTAAGCCGTATTTAGACGAATTTTTAATGGATAAATATGTGATTGATGTTCCTTATTTATTGCGTGCATTATTAGTTAGAGGGATTATTTTGCAAACACGTCCAAAAAAATCAGCACATGCTTATGCGCAAATATGGACAGATGAAGGTTCGCCACTAATTGTATTCTCAAAAAGAATGCATCAAAAAGTTCAAAAACTAGTTGATGTTCCTGTAGCTTTAGCCATGCGCTACGGCACGATGACCATCGAAAAAGGGCTGCAAGAATTAAAAGATAAAGGTGTAAAAGATGTCATGCTATTAGCACTTTATCCTCAATATGCAATGGCTTCAACTACAACTATTTGGGCATTAGCAGAGGAATTGGTGAAAACCAAATTCCCAGAAATGAAACTGACAAAAGTGCCCGCTTTTTATAACAAAAAAGATTATATCGCTGCTCAGGCCAATTCGTATAAAAAATATTTAGAAGGATTTGATTATGATCATTTATTGTTTTCTTATCATGGAATTCCAAAACGTCATATTCGCAAAACCGATGTAACCAAATCGCATTGCACTATCGATGATAAATGCTGTGCAACTAGTTCACCTGCTCATGAGTTTTGCTATCGTCATCAATGTTATGAAACAACACGTCAAATTGTAGAATTGCTCGGAATTCCCGAAGGAAAGTATAGCCAAACATTTCAATCCAGACTAGCTGGAGATAAATGGCTAACACCATACACAGATGTTGAAATTAACAAAATGCCAAGCAAAGGAATTAAAAAACTGGCTGTTGTAACTCCAGCTTTCGTTGCTGATTGTTTAGAAACATTAGAAGAAATAGCAATGCGCGCCAATGAAGAATTTATTGAAAACGGCGGAAAAGAGTTTCTTGCCATTCCATGTTTAAATGATGATGATGCTTGGTGTGAAGTTGTAGCTGATTGGATAAAAGAATGGAAAAAATAAATTTGTTTCAAGTTTCAGGTTTCAAGTTCTTAGCAACTTCAAACAGCTTGAAACTTGAAACTTGAAACTAATAACATGGAACTCTACAACTACATAAAATCATTGCACTTAATATTTGTAATCACTTGGTTTGCAGGATTATTTTATATTGTTCGTTTATTTGTGTATCAAATTGAAGCCAACGAAAAACCGCAACCGGAAAGAGAAATTTTACTAAAACAATATAAAATAATGACTTATCGGCTTTGGTATATTATTACTTGGCCAAGTGCGGTTTTGGCAACTATATTTGCAGTTTGGTTGTTGATTTTGATGCCTGTTTGGTTGCAAATGCCTTGGATGCATGTGAAACTTGGATTTGTTTTGGCGTTGTTTTTGTATCATTTAAAATGTCACAACATTTATAGGCAATTGCAAAATGACAAATTCAATTATTCTTCAAATTATATGCGTCTTTGGAATGAAGGAGCAACAATAATTTTATTTGCAGTAGTTTTTTTAGTAATTTTAAAAAATGCCATTAATTGGATTTATGGCGTAATAGGAATAATTGCTTTTTCAATTCTAATCATGCTTGGTTTTAAATTTTATAAAAGAATAAGAGAAAGAAAATAGTTTTCAGTCGCAGTAATCAGCTGACTGAAAAATGAAAACTAAGGCTGAAAACTAACAAATGAACAAAATAAGAATATCGCAACTTTCGCTTCGAACAAGGATTTTCCTATCGATGATTATCGTTATCTTGATAGCTTCTATTTTGATGGCTTCTATTTCTATTATTCAGTTTAAAAATGAAGCAAGAGATTACCATCAGGAAAGATTGGATAGAAAAGAATTTGCCATTAAGGAACACATCAATTATGTGCTTTCTACAACCACATATCCTTTAACTCCAGAAAATCTGCCATTAATTTTTAAAGACAAAATTCACGAGTTAGCCGATATTCATAATCTTGAAATTAATATTTATTCCCTTGATGGAAAATTATTGAAGTCATCCAAAGGCTCTTTTACAGTTGATAAAATTGCTCCGCCAATTCCCAAATACATACTTAAACTCGTTCAATCATCTGTCGAAAAAAGATATGTTGACATAAAAAATATAGATGGTGTAAAAAATCGCTCGTCATACAGCCAGATAAAAGACGACAAGTTTAAACCACTCGGTATCCTCAACATTCCATATGTAGAAGATGATGATTTTTATATGAAACCGAATTGCGCCAATTTTGCTAAGACTGAGCCAAGTATATTCCTTCATGCTAATTATTGCTTTTGCATTGGCATACTTCTTAGCATCATATATCACCAAATCATACAAAAAAACAATTTCAGACAAAATAAACAGAACTGGACTAAACCAAAAGAATGAAAAAATTGTTATTGAAGCCAATAGTCGCGAAATCAATTCACTGATTCTTGCCTATAACAAAATGGTTGATAGCTTGAAGAAAGTGCCAGTAAACTTGCCCAAGTGAACGTGAACAAGCATAGCAAGCGCGAAATATGGCAAAACAAAGTGGCTAAAATCAAAAATCCGTTGACGCCGATGCGGTTAGTGGCACAAAGTTTTCAAAGAAAATTTGATGCAAATGATCCAAATTTGAAACAAAAGCTAGATGATTACTCAAAAACATTGATACAGCAAATTGATGCCATGAGTTCAGTAGCATCAGCATTTTCAAATTTTGCTTCAATGCCAGCGCAACAAACGAAACGCTAAACGTTGTGGAGGACCAACAGAATTTTCTTTGGATATTTTTAATGAAGATTACATAGAATTTGAAACTGAAAAAGATGAAATAGTTTCGAAAATTGATAGAACTCAACTGGTGAGAATAATTACTAATCTGGTGAAAAATGCCATTCCAGGCAATTCCAGACTCGCAAGAACAAAAGAAAATAAATGTTCACGTAAAAGACAATATGGTAATTATTCAGGTTCAAGACAACGGAACCGGTGGTGAAGCTGAAAATATTCACCAAATTTTTGAACCAAAATTCACCACCAAAACCAGTGGAATGGGATTAGGTTTAGGAATTATCAAAAACATTATAGAAAATTACAAAGGAACTATTACATTTGAAACAGAACTTGGTAAAGGGACAATTTTACGGTTCACTACCTATAACAAATCAATAATTATGAATTTTGAAAATATTATCGTTAACCACGAAAACGGATTGGCTCAAATTATTATCAATCGTCCATCTAAATTGAATGCACTTAACAAAAGTAACTATTCAAGAACTTCATGATGCTTTTGAAAATCTTGAAAAAGATGAAAATGTTCGCGTGATTATTATTACTGGTGAAGGCGAAAAAGCTTTTGTTGCTGGAGCAGATATCTCGGAATTTGCAAATTTCTCTATAGAAGAAGGTGCGCAACTTGTAACTCAAGGACAAGAAATATTATTTGATTTTGTAGAAAAGCTAAAAACTCCTGTTATTCTTTTGCTGTAAATGGTTTTGCACTCGGCGGACTGGAACTAGCTATGGCATGTCATTTAGAATTGCTTCAGATAATGCCAAAATGGGATTACCAGAAGTGTCACTAGGTGTAATTCCTGGTTATGGAGGAACGCAACGCTTGCCTCAACTCATTGGGAAAGGTCGTGCAATGGAACTCATCATGACAGCTGGAATGATTGATGCCAAAACACGCAAAATCCTACGGATTAGTAAAAATCATGTCGTTTCACAAGCTGAGTTATTGAATTCACAAAAGGAATTGCTTCTGAAATCGCAGAAAAAATTACTCAATGGCAATTAGCAAAGCCATCAAAGCGATAAATGCCAATTATAAACACGATGTTGACGGATTTGATGCCAGAAATCAGAAACTTTTGGAAAATGCTTGGTACCGAAGATTTTAAAGAAGGTACGACAGCATTTTTAGAAAAAAGAAAGGCCAGTTTTACTGGAAAAATAAAAAGAGAACCAAATTTGGTTCTCTTTTTATTTTTCGCCATCCCATTCGGCGCAAAACTGCGACAGGGGATTTTCCATGAACCGATGTCTATTAACGGCTAATTCTTTCCCTGTTTTGGTGTTCATTTTGTCTTTCAACAACAACAATTTTTCGTAGAAATGATTTAAAGTTGGTGCATCAGAGTTTTTATATTCCTCTTTTGTCATGTTCATTTTTGGAGAAATATTTGGGTTGTACAATTGTCTATTTTTGAAACCACCATAATTGAACGTTCGAGCAATTCCTGTAAAAATAGCCTATAGCATCCAATCTGTCCGCATCTTGAACAATTTCAAGTTCTACTGAAGTAAATTTCTTTTCAAAATTACCTCCTTTGAGAGATATTTTCAGGTAAATGTTACTACATGTTCGATTTTTTCTTTCTCCACATTTTGACCTACGAGAAATTCACGAGCTATTCTTGGACCAACAGTTTCATCGCCATCATTGAACTTACTATCAGCAATATCGTGAAGTAATGCACCGAGTTTTACAACTTCCAAATCACATTCTTCTTCTCGTGCAATCAACAAAGCATTCTTATAAACACGCTCAATATGAAACCAATCGTGACCAGCTTCTGCATTTTCTAGTTTTTGTTTTACAAAAAGTATCGTATTATCTATAACTGACATAAACTTTTATTTAAAAAAATCCTTTCTTACAGGAAAGGATTTTATGTTTTATCTTATCAAAGCAGGTTGCACCCATTTGAAAATTTTTGTCTCATCAGGAAGAACCAATCTTTCAGAAATTTTTGCCATTCTAGCTGGTAATTTCATCAAATAATCACGTGCTTTTTCTGCTTCATCTGTTAAACCAGATATTTTATCTATCTGCCATTTATCTATCAATTTTTGCAAAATATCAACATAATCACTTGCTGTATAAACACCTATTTTTTGAGCCGAATTAGAAAACTCTTCGAAAGCTGTGCTTATTTTTTCACCAGACTCTCTAAGAAAATGTGCTGGCATGGTGATTTTTAGTTTCATCATGTGTTGAAAAGCAAGCATCATTTCGCTTGGGTCAACTTTGAAAATTCTATCTACAAATTCAGAGTATGCATGATGGTGACGCATTTCATCGCCTGCAATCATGTTGCAAAGTCTAGATAGTTTTTTATCACCATATTCCTTTGCAATTTTTGAAACTCTATTGTGGGAAATATAGGTTGCTAGTTCTTGAAAACTAGTGTAAACAAAGTTTTTGTAAGGATCTTTTCCAGTGCCAATATCAAAACCATCATTGATTAAATGATGTGTAGTAATTTCAACCTCACGCATGTTTACACGACCAGACAAATACAAGTATTTATTCAATAAATCACCATGTCTGTTTTCTTCTCCGGTCCAATGACGAATCCACTTTGACCAACCATTTCTGGCTTCATTATCTACACCTTCTACTTCCATAAGCCAACTTTCATAAGTTGGTAAAGCTTCTTCTGTAATGGTATCACCAACTAATACTACCCAAAAATCATAAGGCAAATCTTTTGCAATTTCGCGAAGTTCTTTTACCTCGTCAACAAAATTTTCGCTTTCAGAATTTGGTAAAAAATCTGTTGGTTGCCAGATTTTTTCAACCGGTATCAAAAATTGTTCTACGAAGCTGTCAACGTTTTTTTCCAAAAACTGCATCACTTCTAATCTCACATTTTTTAAAGACATTAAGTATTCTATTATTTAATTATTTTTTATTGCGCTAACAACAGCTTTTTCTGCTTTTTCTATTAATTCTTCAAAAGAGTATTCTTTTACTGCGAGTGGTTCATGAATTGTAAATTCCAAATTGTTGCCTAAACCCATAGGAAATGCACCAAACTTAACCATTTTCCAAGAATTGTTTATCGTTATTGGCACTACATATGCAGATGGCGCATACTTGCATAAAATTTTCAATCCGCTTTGAGCAAACTCTTTTGGTTTTCCTGTTTTACTTCTCGTTCCTTCTGGGAAAATTACAGCTGAACGTTTGTGCTTTTCAATATATTCGCCTAAACCTTTTATAACTGGAAGAGCTTGCTTCGGATCTTTTCTGTCTATTAAAACCGAACCTCCATGTCTCAAATTATAGGAAACACTTGGAATACCTTTTCCAAGTTCTTTCTTACTTACAAACTTAGCATGGAACTTTCTTAAATACCATATAATTCCAATAATATCATATAAACTTTGATGATTGGCTACAAAAATTATCGGTGCATTCTCTGGAATTATTTCTCTATTTTTAAAAGTATATGTAGTTCCAAGAATGTTTGTGCATCTAACTAAAAACAAATTCAAATAATCTACACTTTTTTTATGTGCTTGATAACCAAAAACGTTGAAACAAACCCATTGAATTGGATGAAAAACAACCAATGTTAATCCGAAACACAAATAGTATAGTATCGATATTGGATAAGAAATTAGCTTTTCCATAGTTAACAAAAATTGAATGCAAAAGTAAGGATTATAATTGGGTTTAGATTGTTTATAAATCTTAATTTGTTGTTGAAATTATAATCAAAAAAGAAGTATTTTTACGAAAAATAAAGCAAAACAAATTTATTATTAAGAAAATGAGTTCAGAAAAAGAAGCAAAATTAAAAGCATTACAACTAACGCTAGACAAATTAGACAAAGCTTACGGAAAAGGAACTGTGATGAAAATGGGTGACAAAGCTGTTGAAGAAGTTGAAGTTATTCCATCTGGTTCATTAGGATTAGACTTAGCTCTAGGTGTAAATGGATATCCAAAAGGACGAATTATAGAAATCTATGGACCAGAATCTTCTGGTAAAACCACTTTAACTCTCCACGCTATTGCCGAAGCACAAAAAGCTGGTGGAATTGCAGCATTTATTGATGCGGAACATGCTTTTGATAGACATTATGCTGAAAAGCTTGGTGTAGATATTGAAAACCTCATCATTTCGCAACCTGATAATGGAGAACAAGCATTAGAAATTGCTGAAAATCTTATTCGTTCTGGCGCTATTGACATTGTGGTTATAGACTCCGTAGCCGCTTTGACACCAAAAAGCGAAATAGAAGGTGAAATGGGTGATTCAAAAATGGGTTTACATGCCCGATTAATGTCTCAAGCTCTAAGAAAATTAACGGCAACCATCAGCAAAACTAATTGTACTGTATTTTTTATCAACCAATTAAGAGAAAAAATTGGTGTAATGTTTGGAAATCCAGAAACAACAACAGGAGGAAATGCTTTGAAATTTTATGCTTCTGTTCGATTAGATATTCGCCGTGCTTCACAAATTAAAGATGGTGAAAATGTTATAGGAAACAGAACTAAAGTAAAAGTTATTAAAAACAAAGTTGCGCCACCATTCAAAACAGCTGAATTTGACATCATGTATGGCGAAGGAGTTTCAAAGACTGGTGAAATACTTGATTTGGCTGTAGAATTTGAAATAATTAAAAAATCTGGTTCATGGTTTAGTTATGGTGAAACAAAACTAGGTCAAGGTCGTGATGCCGTAAAAGCATTGATAAAAGATAACCCAGAATTGGCAGATGAATTAGAACAACTCATAAAAGACCATATAAAAGAAGGTCATGAAAATTAATAAAATCCTGCTTCGGCAGGTTTTTTTATTTTATTCACGCAACCTTTTCAAAAATTAATTATCTAACAGAAAAAGTTTTCAAAAAAATGAAAAAAATTTTAGCCTCATTTGTCCTTGTTCTATTGTTAGCATCTTGTTCACTGGATGATAATAGTTCAAACTTCCATTTTGAGCTCTTAGCTGTTGACAGTGTTGATATTCCAACAAATTTTACTTTGGGAAATACATATCCTATTAAAATGTATTACACAAGACCTTCTACTTGTCATTATTACAACAGTATTTATTATGACAAAGATTTGAATATTAGAACTGTAGCCGTAGAAAGTGTTGTAGAAGAAAGGAACAATTGCCAAGAACTCACAGATAATGTTCAAGAGTGTTCTTTTAACTTTAATGTGACCAGCAATGGAACCTATATTTTTAAATTTTGGAAAGGTAAAGACGAAAGTGGAAATGATATTTTTTTAGAATATGAAATACCTGTCAATTAAAAAAACAGTAAAACTTGTTGCAATTTGGATTTAAAGCAACTCATACATGAATGCAAGAATAACAACAGGAAATCGCAAGAACAATTATATCAGATTTATGCATCAAAATTGTTTGGCGTTTGCCTAAAAGTATTCTCGTAATTATGAGGAAGCTCAGGACAATTTTCAGGAAGGATTTTTGTTGATTTTTGAGAAACTAAAAACATATTCATTTAAAGGTTCTTTTGAAGGATGGATGAAAAGAGTAATGATAAACTATGTCCTTCAACAGTATAGGAAAGAAACATTTCTAAACCTTGTTCCGGAGAAAGAAGAAATTGATGATGAAATAGAACTTGAAGATGAAAATATTAGTTTAGATTATTTATTAAAAATTATTCAAGAATTGCCCGATAGGTATAGATTGATATTTAATCTTTACGTTCTAGATGGCTATTCGCATCAAGAAATTGCTGAAATGACAAACATTTCAATTGGTACATCAAAATCAAATTTATCTAGAGCAAAATTGATTTTGAAAACTAAAATAGAGAGTTATAAAACAAGTATGAATTCAAATTTTCCGTCTGCGAAATGATTGAAAAAAAAGATATAGAAAGACTTTTTCAAGAGAGATTCAAAGATTTTGAGCAACAAGCTCCTACTGAGAGTTGGGAAATCATAGAGTCAAAACTAGAAAAGAAAGAAAAACGCAGAGTAATTCCATTTTGGTGGAAACTTTCTGGTGTTGCTGCTGTTTTTGTTATTGGATTTTTGATGTTTACTAAAAATGGTTTTTTACAACAGAATAAAAACCAAAATATTCCCATTGTTAATTCCGAGAAAAATTCAAATAGTAACGGTGCGAAAGATGGTGTAGAAAATAAAATTGATGAAATTAAAACCATTAATAATCCAACATCAACCAATCAAGTTGCCTCTAATGATAGTGATGAGAGTAATGACAGTGCTAGTGCTGGCTTGAACAATAGCAAGTCAAATGTTAGTGACACTAATGGTTCGGAAATAACAAAGATTAATAACAAAAATAAATTGTCTAAAAGAATAAAAAAACCATCCAAAACCCTAACCTTGGGTAATAATGAAACCGCTATTGCAAACAATAATAAAGAGGCATTGGAAAAAAAGAACACTAACCAATCAGAAACAGAAAATAAAACAGACCATACTATAAATTCATCTTCACATTCAATAACACTGGGAAAAAATCCTGTTGAGCTCAAAAATGAATTAAATTCTGAAAATAGCATCGCTATTCAAGAAAATAATTTAACAAAAAAGGACTCTACACAACCTAACAACTTGAAAAAAAATACGTTGGGAGAATTGCTAAATGAAAAAGAAAGCAAAACAAACAAAGAACCTATGAACAACAGGTGGCTAATTGCCTCAAATGTTGCTCCTGTTTTTATGGGTTCTTTTTCCAGTGGTTCGCCTATTGATGGAACTCTAAGCGATAATTCTAAACAATTTAATACTGGACTTAGTCTTGGAGTTGGGGTAGCTTACAAGGCTACTGATAAAATTACCCTTAGAACAGGCGTGAATAAATTCGTTGTAGATTACAACACCAATGATATTGCTTTTTCTGCAGATTTATTTAGCAAAGGAATGACAAATTTAGACTTGGTTACTGATGCTTCCAATATAGTAGTACAAGACTATGCAACAAGTCAATTCGTTGCACCAGAGGAAACAAATATTGTGCAGAATAACAAAGGAGTAATAAACCAAAAAATAGGATATTTTGAGATTCCTTTTGAAATGAGTTATGCTTTAATTGATAAAAAATTTGGACTTAATGTTATTGCAGGAATGAGTACTTTGTTTCTGAATGAAAATGAGGTTTCATTGAGTTCCAATTCGATGAACATGATTTTAGGTGAAGCCAATAACCTAAACTCAATCCATTTTAGTACCAATTTTGGAATTGGGATGAAATATAAAATTTTAAAAGCTTTGGAGTATAATCTTGAACCCACTTTCAAATATCAATTGAATACTTTTAGTTCAGGTTCAGGTAATTTCAAACCATACTTATTTGGGGTTTATACAGGGTTAAGCTATAAATTCTAGTTTGTTTAAATTAGTTAAGTTAGGTTATCATAATGATAACTAAAAATAGCACTGAAATTCAGTGCTATTTTGTTTTTATATCAGTCATCAATTCGGTAAGTATTACTTCTCTAACATCTTCTTTAAGTTCTTTTTTGGCCTCCATCGTTAAATTAATCGTGTCAAAAAATCTATGAACTTTAACCCTCATAATTCCAGGACTACCGCTAAAAAAAGTATATGACAATCTTCTTTTATTGTCATAAAATGTCATGGGAACAATGGGAATTTTATGCTCAATAGCAAGCCTAAATGCACCATCTTTGAACTCATCCAAAATAATATTCTCATCAGGAACACCGCCTTCGGGAAATATACAAATACTCAAGCCTTGATTAAGTCTTTTTTGAGCTCTTTCATAAACTTCAAATCGGCTTTTTTGACTACTTCTGTCTACTAAAATGCATGTCTTTTTATAGAAAAAACCAAACAAAGGAATATTGGCCAATTCTTTTTTTCCAACAAAAACAAAAGGATTTCTCGTTACAGATAGCATCAGCATGATATCAGTCATAGAGGTATGATTGGCAACTAGCATATAACTTTTATTAGGATCTATCTCTTGGTCGTAATCTATCTTCACTCTAAATCCCATGCCGAATAAAATGAACTTAGCCCAAATCCTAGCCAAAACAAAAAAGTAGGGATACCATTTTTCTTTGGATATAGAAATAACCAACAATGGTAAAAGCACTAAAATAGGCACTAGCACCAAAACATAGAACCAAACCCTCCATACTATCCAAAATATAACCTTGAAAAATCTCATAGTGTCAAAAATAATCAAAGAAGATTAATTTTTGAAGTAAAGGATTAACTTTGCAAAAAAACAATTACTATGTCAAGAATATTAACCGGAGTACAAAGTACAGGAACACCACACTTAGGAAACCTTTTAGGAGCTATAATTCCAGCGATAGAATTATCGAAAGATCCAAAAAATGAAACGTTTCTTTTTATTGCTGACCTACATTCTGTGACACAAATAAAAAATGGTTCAGAATTGAGAAACAATACTTACAGTACAGCTGCTGTATGGTTAGCATGTGGACTAGATATTGACAAAGTTGTTTTTTACCGTCAAAGTGACGTTCCTCAAACTGCTGAGTTATCATGGTACCTAAGTTGTTTTTTTCCTTTTCAACGATTGACGTTAGCACATTCTTTCAAAGACAAAGCGGATAGATTAGAAGATGTAAATGCAGGGTTATTTTCTTACCCAATGCTTATGGCTGCTGATATTTTACTTTATGATGTAAACTATGTTCCAGTAGGAAAAGACCAATTACAGCATATAGAAATAACACGTGATGTTGCTTCAAGATTTAACCACCAAATGGGAGAAACATTTGTGTTACCAGAAGCTAAAGTTCAAGAAGAAACCATGTATGTTCCTGGAACTGATGGGCAAAAAATGAGTAAATCTAGAGGAAATATTATTAATGTTTTCTTGGATGATAAAGCGTTGCGCAAACAAATCATGAGTATCGAAACAGATAGCACGCCACTAGAAGAGCCAAAAAACCCAGATACTTGCAAAATATTTGCTATTTATAAATTGGTAGCTAGTCCAGAACAAATAGCTCTTATGAAAATTCGTTATGCAAATGAAAATAGAGATTTTGGTTACGGTCATGCAAAACAAGCCTTGTTTGAACTCATCTGCGAACGATTTAAAACAGAAAGAGAAAAATACAATTATTATATCAACAATCTTAGTGAAGTAGATGTTTTGCTAGAAAAAGGCGCTGTAAAAGCAGGAAAAATGGCAGACGAAGTTCTAAAAAGAGTTAGAGAAAAATTGGGGTTTGAATAATAAAATTCCTTTTTATTTTTTCAACTCCAAATCTCCATTTTCTATAGAGAGTTTTACATCATCTGTAATCTTAATATCTTTTTTGAGAATTGTTTTTGACTGTGGATGCAACTCGCTAAAACGGTTTTCTACCACAGAACCTTTTCTAATGAATAAATGAAAACTTTCCGTTTGAAAAGAAGATAGATTTTTGCCAAAATAAACATTGAAAACTTCACTCGATAATGATCCAGGATTTTTAAAATGTAATACATCTTTTGCCTTTATGAAATAAGCAGATTTTGGCATTTTTATAGAATCATAAACAATGTTGCTCTCTAATAAAATTAAATCATAATCACTGTCATTTTCAATTCTTAGAAAGTCGAAATTGTCTTTTGGGGAAACATAATTATAAAAAGTTTCAAAAGGATTATCACCTGTTTTTATTGAAGTCTTTTTCAAATTTCTTACTTGTTTTTCATTGAAACCTGCCAAAAAAGTTTGAAAACTATCAATCTGATATTTCATGTTTGTATAATATCGATCTATTTTGGGTTCTTCATAATAATCTTCAGTTTCATAATCTTGCGTGTCGGGAATTTGTTCTGAAAAAGCCGAGTAAAAAACAGCTCCTCGATATAAAATTAAAACCAAAGCTATTGCGTAGAGCCAATAGTATTTTCTTTTTTTGAAATGAATAGAGCTGAAACTTAATTCGGCTTTTTCTTTAATTAGATTAATTTCATCTTGAAAATTCTTATCAGTTGGTTCATAGAATTTCATTGCTGCAAAAACCTGTTTTGAAAACTCTGAACCTTTGCTGTTTTGAAAATATTTCTTCACCGCTGTAAAAAGAGCTTTCATTTTTTCTTCAATAATTGGGTCGTTGATGTTGTTCACCAAAACAAAGAAGTAATAGTTTTTTAAATAATTTATTTTTGAAAAATCCTTTGGAACAGGGTAAAATGAATGATAGGCATAATCTATTTTTTCTATTAACTGTTGTTCTATTTTCTTTTTCAAATCATCGGGTAAATAGCGTAATGAACCTGATAATTCAGCTAACTTTTCAAATTCATTAGATTTCATTTTATTATCGATAAAAAAAGATATTTCATCAAACAGAAACGTCTTAATAAAAAATTGAATTTCTCTGACATTCACAACAAGATTGTCGTTTGAAAATTGATTTTTATTCAAGTTTTTATCGGTAAAAAAATTGAAGAATGACTTGTCATTTAAAACAAACTGAAAAGAATCTGGATAGTTTTTCAAAGCTTTGAAAAAAACTTTTTTATCAACACTTATACCTTCATCATCTATTTTTTTCTCTAAATCAGCTATTTCATTATCATCTATATCCGAAAGTGTCCTGTTTTTAAGAGAAAGTAAATTGGCAACACTAATTATATTTGTTTTCATAACGCTTCAAAAAGTTTTCCCGGCAAAGGTCTTATGACACCTTTGAGTTCCATGTTCAGCAAGATAGTAGAAATTTTGAAAATAGGAAAATCACATTCCAATGCAATAATGTCTAACAATTGCTTACCATTTTTCATTAGATAATCATGAACCTTCTGTTCATCATGTTCTAGAGTTACAAAAAGTTGTTTTTGTATCGATTTGTCATTGCGAGAATTCGAAGCAATCTCCAATTCCCAGTTTAATATATATGCTAAATCTGCCGCAGACGTTAGTAGATGTGCGCGTTGAGTTTTAATCAAATCGTTACAACCTTGGCTGTACTTGTCTGTAGTTCTTCCCGGAACAGCAAATACATCTCTGCTGTAATCATTAGCTACATTGGCAGTAATTAATGAACCTCCTTTTTCGGCACTTTCTATCACAATGGTTGCTTCACTAATTCCTGCTACAATTCTATTTCTGCGAACAAAATTTTCCTTATCAGGGTTTGATGAACTCCAAAATTCGGTCATGAAACCTCCATTTTGTTCCATTTTGGAAACATATTTTTTGTGCGTTTTGGGATAAATTTGATTGAGCCCATGAGCTAAAACACCTATGGTTTGTAAGTTATTATCCATTGCAGCTTGATGAGCAACAATATCAACACCATAAGCAAATCCGCTTACAATTATGGGATTAAAAACTGTCAAATCCTCTATTAACTTCTTAGTAAATTCTGTGCCATAGGACGTTATGTTTCTTGTTCCAACTATGCTAATTATTTTTTTGTTTTCAAAATCAATATTACCCGATTGAAACAAAAGAATAGGACCATCAATGCAGTGTTTTAATCTTTCTGGATAGTTTTTATCTTTAAAATAGAGTACCGAAATATTTTCTTTTTCTATAAATTTCAACTCGGCTTCTGCTTTTTGAAATGCAGACTTATCTTTAAGATTTTTTATGAGTACTTCCCCTATTCCGTCTATACTTCTTAGTTGTTGGCTTTTTGCTGAAAAAATTTCTTTGGCAGAACCACAATGATTAATCAGTTTTTTAGCAACAATATCTCCTACACCTTCTATTTTTTGTAGTGCTAAAATGTAAAACAAATCTTCAAAATTCATAGTAACTATTTGTGGGTCAATTTAGATAATTTATTGTTGTAATTGTTAATAAAATTTGTGAATAATTTTTTGAAACAAATATTGATTATTTATTTTTGTTAACATGAAGATAGAGCAATATATTTCGCAACTTTTATACCGATATCAATGTGTTACAGTCCCAGGATTTGGGGCTTTTTTAACGGATTATCAATCGGCAAAAATTGATGAGAAAACGCATTCTTTCTATCCTCCAAAAAAGATAATTTCTTTCAATCCCTATATTAAAAACAATGATGGGCTTTTGGCAAGTCATTTGGCACACGAAGAAAAAATTACTTACGATGTTGCTGTAAATATTATCCAAACAGAAGTAAGTTCTTGGTTGAAAATGTTACAAGAATTAGGGCAAGTTAATTTGAAAAACATTGGTGGTTTTATTCTAAATACAGAAAGAAACATTGTTTTTTCTCCCATTGATCAAGTTAATTTTTTGAAAGAGTCTTTTGGTTTGTCTTCTTTTGGTTCTCCATTGGTAAAAAGAGAAGTTTATAAAGAAGAAGTTGAAATCCTAGAGGAAAAAGCGCCAATAGCGATTACACCTGAAAAAAGAGCAAATAACTCTTGGTTGAAATATGCGGCAATTTTTGTGCTCTCAGTTGGAGTAACTGGAGGAATTGGTTTTAAGCTTTACAAAAATTATGAAGAGAAAATAGCACAAGAAACACTTTTGGTTGAAAAGAATGTTCAGCAAAAAGTAAATGCAAAAATCCAAGAAGCTACTTTCTTTATTGATAATCCTCTGCCATCTGTTACATTAACGGTTCCAAATAGTGATGTAAACACGCCTTATCACGTAGTTGCAGGAGCATTTAGAATTGAAGAAAATGCAGAAAAAGCATATCAAACCTTGTTAAGACTTGGTTTCAAAGCAAAAAGAATTTCTAAAAATAAGCATGGTTTATATCCAGTTCTATATGGTAGTTATCCTAATTATGCCGAAGCATATAAAGCCATGAAAGACATTCAAAAACTAGACAATAAAGATGCCTGGTTACTAATAGAAGAACTTAAATAATATCCCGAAAATTTCGGGATTTTTTATTTTAATTAATATCAAATACCTTTGTAAAAAAAACATGACACCTAAATTCCCTTCTGACTCACTTACTATATTAACCGACTTAGTTTTGCCAAGCGAAACAAATCCATTGAATAACTTATTTGGTGGAGAATTACTGGCTAGAATGGATCGTGCAGCAAGTATAGCAGCAAGAAGACATTCCAGAAGAATTACTGTTACCGCATCTGTAAATCATGTAGCATTCAACAGATCTATTCCTCTTGGAAGCGTTGTAACTGTCGAGGCAAAAGTTTCTAGAGCATTTACTTCATCAATGGAAATTTATCTTGATGTTTGGATTGAAGACAGAGAATCGGGACTGAAAATAAAAGCAAATGAAGCTATTTATACTTTTGTGGCTGTAGATGATATGGGAAATCCTGTTCCTGTTCCTCCTATTGAACCTCAAACAGATGAAGAAAAAGCAAGGTTTGATGCAGCTTTGAGAAGAAAGCAACTTAGCCTAGTTCTTGCTGGAAAAATGAAACCACATGACGCTACTGAACTGAAAGCATTGTTTCAATAAAATAAAAAGTCCTGATTTCTCAGGACTTTTTTATTACATATTGCTTAACCAACTTGCAGGGTTATTGTATGTAGTATTTTGAAGTATCATGAACTTCAGCACCGTTTTGCCTGTCTCACCATTGGTTCTTATTTTGCCTAAGCTTTGTTTTGTACTGACTTTATCACCTTTCGAAACAGACACGCTACTCAAGTTTTGATAAACCGTAAAATAGTCGCCGTGTTGTATCATAACCGCTTTGTTCACTGGCGAAAGAACAATAACATTGGCAACTTCTCCATTGAAAACTGCTCTTGCATTGGCTCCATTTTCTGTTGAAATTTCTACACCACTATTGTGCACCGTCAATGTTTTATAAACCGGATGTGGTTGATCGCCATAAGGCAAGGAAACAGCACCTTTTTCTACAGGCCAAGGAAGTCTTCCTTTGTTTGCTCTAAAATTATTAGCAACCAATTGTCCTTCTGGAGTCAATACAATTTTGGCAGATGTTTCTGTTTTTTTGGTATCAGCAGCTGTAGTAGTTTTAGGGTTTGCTTTTGCTTTGGCGGCAGCTGTTTTTTTGTTGGCAGCAGCAATTGCATCGCGAATTAATTTTTGAATTTGGGCATCAATTCGTTTTGTTTCTTGTTGTTTTTTCTTTATTTCAGCTGCAATTTTGCCTTTGTCTTTCTTGATTTGATTGGCAATTTTTTCTTGCTCTTGTTTTTCCTTTTCCAGTTCTTTTCGCTCTTTTTCGTTCTCTGCAATGAGCTTTTCTTTTTCTGTTTTTTGTTCACTGATTACTCTGTTGTGCACTTCAAGCTCTTCGCTTTTGCTTTTTATTTCTTCGGCTTGCATTTTTCTAAAACTAGCATATTGCTTCATGTATTGAATTCTTTTGTATGCTTGAAAAAAGTTTTCAGACGAAAGAAGAAACATTAATTTGCTTTGCTCAGAACGACTTTTATAGGACTTTCTAATCATTTCTGCATAATCTTCTCTGAGTTTTTCTAAATCTCTATTGAGTTGATTAATTTTTAGTTGATTTACATAAATATCATTGCTCAAAACTTTTGTCTGACTCTCTGTTGTTCTAATGAGTTTTTCTTTTAAAACAATTTTTTCTTTTTGTATCAATAACTGATTGATAACCGATTTTTCTTTGGTTTTCATTGACTTTAAAAGATCTTCTTTTTCCTTTATTTCGGCTTGGATTTTGGCTTTTCTTTCCTCAAGTTGTTCTTGAGTAATTTGACACCACAACTGTGAAGCAAAACAAAAAAAGAGTATAGTCAAAAGTTTTTTAGACATAATGTTTCTTTAAAATTTATTTAATTTCAATTCTTTCATAACCATCTGGAACGCTGTAAGGAAAACTCATTTCTTCATTAATGGCAACAGAATTATAATCAGCTTTTATAGTAGTTCTTCCTGTGGCTTGATTTGCTAAAATTGTCCAGCTAGAAGGTAAGAATAGTGACGAAAATTCCTGAAATGATGGATAATTTATAGAAACCATTCGTTGTTTTTCAGGTTGAGTGATTTCTTGTTTTTTTAACAAAAACCTTTCTGCTTCAAAATAAAATGCTTTTTCTACTTGACGATCATTTCCTGTCAATCGGTATAAATTTTCGAAAATTTGGCTTTGATAATTTCCTTTGTTTAAATCATCTATTGGTTGTCCCAGAAAAAGGTTTTGTACTTTTTGAAAATCGAGTTCGGTTCCCAACCAGTTGCTCAATAATTCATAATCGCCTTCAAAGAATTTTCCGCCCATTTTTTCGTAATATTTCACCTGAGTTGGCGTAATCAAAGCTTTAGCCATGGTGATTCCAAGAAAGCGGATACTGACCAATATTTTTTCATCTTTTTTTATTCTAATCTCTGCTGTCATGCTGTAGGATTGTTTTCCATCGTCATAGTCAGCTGCAGATTTTATGTATAATGTTTTAAAATCTGGATTTATTTTATAATGGTTTTCTATAATGTTCTTTGAACTCATAACGTCTGATGCGTGGCTTTCAGCTACAAGAGCCTTAGGCTTGCAAGAAACCAAAAATAGCATTATGAAAATCAGACTTATTTTCTTCAACATATTATTTTTTTTGTTTTTTAATAAGTTCATTGGCTTTTGTAAAATAGGAGTCTTTTTTCTTCATATCGCCAAGCCCATTGTAAGCTTCACCAAGTTGTATATAGAAATTAATTTCCAATGAATAATCATCTACAACAAAATCTAAACCTGTCTCAAGGAACTCTTTTGCTTTTTTATAATTCTGCAATTGATTGAATGCCAAACCAGCGTAATAATAATATTGTGGCTGTGTTGGATAAAGTTGGGTTAGCTCGTCTGCTTTTTTTGATAATTTATCAAAATTGAGCGTTTCAGTATATGATTGCAACAACAGAAGTTCTAATTCTACATCATCAGTAGTGTTGGAAAGTTGCATCTCAAAATATTTTATTGCTTTGTTCCAATCTTTTTTTGAATAATAAAATTTGCCTATTTCTTTTGCCACTAAAACCTGTTTGTCATCTTTGAAATAACTTATTGCTTTGTCTAAATCTGGTTCAAACTGTGGATTGTTTTTGGCAAAAATTAAAAACTCGTTTAATATTCTATGCTTGATTTTGTTATCGATTTTTTTGCTCGGAAGCACAATATTCATTGATTTTACTGCATTTGCACCATCATTATTATTGAGGTGAAATTTGAATAAACTTACTTGAGCCCAGTCAGAAGTTGGGATTTCTTTTTCAAGTTTTTTGGCAATTTCAAGAGCTTTTTCTTCTTGATTACTTTGTGAATACAAATAAATTAGCTGGATATAATTTGATTCTTCTTTTGGAAATTTTTTGATTTGCTCAAGCAAATTATTCTTTTCAACACTTTGATATTTCTCATCCTTAAGTATCTGTGCTTTGTATAACTCGCGTTTTTCAGATTTTCCGACATTTTCATTCAAATCATTTATTAAATCCAAAGCTTTGTCATACTGGTTTGTTTCCATATAAAGAGAAGTCAAATCTTCTTTATAATCGCTTTTGAATTCTATGAGCTTTTCTACAATTACAATAGCTTGATTAAAATCGCGAGTTTCATAGCAAACATCATACATTCCTTGCCAAGCCCAACGATTATTTGGCTCAAGTTTGGTTACTTTTTCAAAATTATCATAAGCTTCTTTATATTTCTTCTGGGCCAAATAGTTTTTACCTAATTCGAAATAGACAACTGGATTATTGGGTTCAAGTTGCTGACATTTTTCTAAAAATTCAACGGCTTTATCATAATTTTCAATTCCCTTTTGCTTAAGCGATTCGAAAAAATTGTCTTGAAATTCATTTGAAACACTTGCCACATCTTCGGGTTCGGTTTGCCCAAAAGAGTTTGTAGAAATGGTGAACATTCCTATGAAAAGCAAATATTTCAAACTATTTTTCATCTATTCTAAAACTGAATAATCTCCTATACTTATACTAGTAAAATCACCATTGAATGATGCGTGATTGCCAATCATAGCATTATTTAGTTTTGCATTTCTAACATGTGCATGTGTTTGAACCAAGCTGTTTTGTATTTTTACATTAATCAAATGCGTTCCTTTTCCAAGTGACACATTTGGTCCAACAGTAGAATTAATCAAAACCACATCTTCAGCTATAAAACATGGTGGGATAATAGTTGAATTTTCAATTTTTACATCGTCTGAAATCAAATTTTCTCCGTCTTGATGTAAAAATCCAAGCATTCTTCCATTAGTCTCTACCGTTACATCTTTGTTACCACAATCCATCCATTCATCAACTTCACCTGGTACAAATTTCATGCCTTTAGCCATCATTTGTTTTATTCCGTCATTAATTTGATATTCCCCACCATGAATGATGTTGTTATCAAGAACAGATTGAAGTTCATCTCTTAAAACGGAAATTTCTTTGAAAAAGTATATCCCGATAACCGCCAAATCAGAAACAAACTCTTTTGGTTTCTCTACAAGTTCTACGATTTCATTATTTTCATTCAAATTGATAACACCAAAAGCTTCCGGTTGATCTACTTGTTTCACCCAAATTACGCTATCTGCTGTTGTGTCCAAATCAAAATTGGCTCTGATTAAAGTATCTGCATAGGCTATTACAGCTGGACCAGAAAGAGATTCTTTTGCACACATTATAGCATGACCAGTTCCTAGCGCTTCGTTTTGATAATAGATGGTTCCTTTTGCACCTAGTTTATTTGCAATTGCTACTAATTCTTCTTCTACTTTTTTCCAAAACTTTCATGAATGATGAAAGCAACTTCCTCAATTTCTTGATTTAGAACACTTGCAATATCTTCAACCAAACGATGAACGATAGGTTTTCCTGCAATTGGAATTAATGGTTTTGGGATTGTTAATGTGTGTGGACGTAATCTTGAACCACGACCAGCCATTGGTACTATTATTTTCATAAATGCCTCCCCTTAATCCCTCCAAAAGAGGAAATTTCTATTAGGGTAAATAGGGTTTTATAATTATTAATTATTAATTTTTTATTTTTTCATTCATTTTTCACAATCTTGTAATTCCCCTTTGGGGTTAGAGGCTTTTACTTTACTCCAGTACTTCCAAATCCGCCTTCGCCACGAGATGTTTCAGTTAATTCTTCAACTTCAATCCATTCGGCTCTTTCATGTTTGGCAATGATTAGTTGTGCAATTCTTTCGCCGTTTTCTATTACAAAATCTTCATGGGATAAATTTACTAAAATCACACCTATTTCACCGCGATAATCTGCATCGACTGTTCCAGGAGAATTTAGAACTGTTATTCCTTTTTTGGCAGCTAATCCACTTCTTGGGCGAACTTGTGCTTCATAACCAATGGGTAATTCAATGAAAAGTCCTGTTTTTACAATGGTTCTTTCTAATGATTTTAGCGTTATTGGTTCTTGAATATTGGCGCGTAAATCCATTCCTGCTGAGGCAATGGTTTCATAGCTCGGTAAGCTGTGTTGTGATTTATTGATGATTTTTATCGTCATGATTTATGCTTTTCTTTTGATGATTTTTAAAAGTGTTTCCTTTTCATTTCTATAAATGAAATATAAAAATAATGAAAGTATAACTATTTTAGCTAGATAATTTTCCCTCAAATAAGGAATATAGAAAGCAATAGCTGAAAATGTAATTGATAAGACTAAATATTTCAGAATTGTATTGATTTCATAAGGTATGGGATATTTTTTTTGTCCCATTTTGTAGGATATAATCATCATTGTTCCATAAGCCGCTAAAGTTGCAATAGCTGAACCATAATAACTGAATTCCTTGATTAATAAATAATTCAAAACTAGTGTTACAATCGCACCAATTATAGATATGTAAGCACCGATTTTTGTTTTATCAATTAATTTATACCAAACAGATAGGTTAGTATAAATACCAAGAAAAAAATTGGCTAAAACAATTAATGGAACTACTTTTATAGCATCCCAATATTTATCATTTGGAACTAAGGGTTGTTTCAATAAATCAATAAAAACTATCACAAAAAGACTTATGAACGAACCAAATATTACAAAATACTTTGTAATGGTAGCATAGGTTTGAGGTGCATTTTCATTACCTGCATGACTAAAGAAAAAAGGTTCTATACCGAGTGTGTAAGCCGTTCTAAACAAAACCATAAACATTCCTATCTTATAACAAGCTGAATAAGCTCCGATATCTGCTTTTGAAACGTTCATCCAATCTAAAAGAATTTTGTCGAAATGCTCGTTAATAGCAAAAGCTAAACCTGCAATCAAAATTGGATAACCATATTGCATCATTTGTTTCCAGAGTTTGTAATCGAATTTCCAATTTATTTTGAAATAATCAGGCGAAAGAACAATAAATGTTAACAAACTTGCTATCAAACCAGAGACAAATATGTAACCTACTTTAAAGTTTTCAAAATAAATAGTGTTGAAAAAACCTTCGGGATTTGATTTGGCTAATTTGGGTAAAACTATTAAAAAGAACAAATTAAAAAGCATGTTCACGGTGACATTACCTATTTTGATAATGGCATATTGCATTGGTCTTTTGGTTGCCCTTAATTTTGAAAAAGGTATAATTACAAGTGCATCAAGAACCAAAATCCAAATAGTATAAGTGATGTATTCTACTTTAATTTCAGCCCAATTAGACAATGTATTTCTAAAAATTAAGGCAAGAAATAAAAACGAAATCGACGACCAAAAAATAGAAACTGTAGCTGTAGAAATAACACTTTTTTTATCTTCTTCTTTATTATAAAATCGAAAGAATGCGGTTTCCATTCCGTAAGATAAAATCACGTTGAAAAAAACCAACCATGCAAAAACAATAGAGACATCTGCAAATTCTTGTTTTGGCAGCTTTTTGACATACAATGGATTAAGCAAAAAGCTTATCATTCGAGGCAAAACGGTTGCCAATCCATAGATTAGTGTTTGCTTAAAAAGATTTCTATATAAACTCAATGTGAAACTTCTATATATTTTTAACAAAAATAGCTATTAAATTGTACCAATAAAAAAAGAGACAACGAATGTTATCTCTTTTTTGAAAATTTAGACTTGGTAATTATCCGTTCAAAGCTTCGCGTTTTGAAGATTTGAAAAACTATCGTTTTCTTATCCGTTCAAAGCTTCGCATTTTGAAGATTTGAAAAACTATCGTTTCTTATCCGTTCAAAGCTTCGCATTTTGAAGATTTGAAAAACTATCAATTTCTTATCCGTTCAAAGCTTCGCTCCACCAACGATTTCAAGGATTTCTCCAGTAATTCTTAAGCGAGCGTGCTGTTGTATGTTAATTTTAATTGATTTCTCAACTCTGTAGCGTTGTCTGTTGCTTTATGCATTGCAGTCATACGTGCTCCGTGTTCTCTTTACCATTTCAGTCTCTAATTGCTTTATGCAATTGTGTCTTAAGCGATTTTGGAATTAATGTTTCAACTATTTCCTCTTTCGAAGGTTCAAAAATATAATCAGCAACAGCAGATTGATTAGACTGAACAGGAACTAAAAAAGGAAGGAATTGCTCGGTTTGCACAATTTGAGTAGGCACGTTCTTAAATTGGTTGTAAACCAATTCTATTTTGTCGTATTCACCAGAAGTAAACTTCGAAGTCAATACTTCAGCTATTTTCTGCAACATTTTCAAAAGTCAAATTATCAAAAACTTCACTTTTTATTTTTCAATGACATTGTTGGTTTTCTTAAAACATCATTTCCTTTCTTACCTATGGCAAAAACATCAACTTGTTTTCCAGCATAGCCATCAGCGGCAATTTTTGCTTGTTTGATTACGTTTGAATTAAAAGCCACACAAACCACGGTTAGAAGTAATTGCAACAATCAATACTTTCACTTCTCTTTGTGCCGTGAATTGTCCACCAGCATCACCTTCAAGAGTTGCGCTAACACTTTGCAATAACTCCGTTAATTTTTCGGCATAAGGACGCATCGCTGTGATAGCATCTTGTGCTTTTTCAACTTTAGAGCGAAACCATTTTCATCGCTGATGTAATTTGCATCGTCGATTGAACGAGTAATTCTATTACGTATTTCCTTTAAAGTTGCATGTTTTTATAGTAATTAGTAAATTAGTAAATAGTAAATAACTTTTCACCTACTATTCACTATTCACTGAAAATTAATTATATTTTGCTGAAATTTCTTTAAGAGCGCTTTTTCTAAAACGTCAGTAATATTATCATCTAATTTACCTGCTTTTAGAGCATTCAAAGTATCTCTGTGTTTGTTGTTCAAATATTCGATATAATCTTTCTCAGGAATTCTTTAACTTTGTTCACAGGAACACTTCTTAGTAGGTTTTAAGAACCTGCATAGATAATTGCAACTTGGTCTTCTACAGTGTAAGGATCGTTTACGGCTTGTTTAAGATTTCAACATTTCTCTTACCTTTTTCAATTACATTCATTGCTGACATCAAGATCTGAACCAAATTTTACCGACAGCTTCCAATTCACGGAATTGTGCTTGGTCAAGTTTTAATGTTCCAGCTACTTTTTCATTGATTTAATCTGTGCGTTACCTCCAACACGTGATACAGAAATACCTACGTTGATAGCAGGACGAACACCAGAGTTGAATAAAATCGACTCAAGGAAAATCTGACCATCAGTAATCGAGATTACGTTTGTAGGGATATATGCAGAAACGTCACCAGCTTATTGTTTCAATGATTGGCAATGCAGTCAATGAACCTCCACCTTTTACGATTGGACGTAATGATTCTGGTAAATCATTCATGTTTTTTGCAATATCGTCATCTGCAATACTTTGTTTCTCTAATAATCTTGAGTGAAGATAGAAAAACGTCACCTGGATGCTTCACGTCTGGTGGTCTTCTTAACAACAATGAAACCTCACACGGTATGCAACAACTTGTTTTGACAAATCATCATAAACAATTAAAGCTGGACGACCTGTGTCACGGAAATATTCACCAATTCTTGCTCCAGCGAAAGGTGCATAAACCTGCATTGGCGCAGGATCAGAAGCATTTGCGGCTACAATAACTGTATAAGCCATTGCGCCTTTGTCTTCTAATGTTTTGGCAATACCTGCTACAGTTGAAGCTTTTTGTCCATAGCAACATATACAAAATGGTTGACCAGCATCATAAAATTCTTTTTGATTGGAATAAATAAATACTGGTATGAAATTTTCTTTTAACGAGCGATAACAATAGCTGCATTGTTCTCTTTTCTGCAAAGTCATTTAAAGATAAACGTTTAATCACCTAGCGTAACAATGACTTTTAGCTGACGGAAAATAACTCCAGGAGCTTTTCTTTCTAATGGCATTTCATATAAATCACCGCCAATTGGACCCCTTTTACCATCGATTGGTTAAAGTGTATTTACAACACGACCTATTTCATTTGCTCACCAGCTTTTAATGAAGCGATACGTTGTGTTCTTTTTTTACAGTTGAACCTTCTTTAATTCCAACAGATGGACCAGAAGTACAAACACCTACATTGTCTTCTTCTAAGTTCAAAACGATTGCTTCCAATCCGTTTTCAAATTGTACTAACTCACCGTATTGTGCATTTGACAAACCATACACACGAGCAATACCGTCACCTACTTGAAGTACTGTTCCAACTTCTTCTAGTGATGCTCCTGATTCAAAACCAGATAATTGCTTTTTTAATATTGCTGAAATTTCAGCGGCTTTAATTTCTGCCATTGTATATATTTAATGGTAATTAATTACTAAATTCTCTTTTTAATTCTTGTAATCTGTGGCTGATGCGTTGAACTGCATGTCTCCAATTCTTAATATAAAACCTCCAATAATTGATGGATCAATAGTATTTTCGATTGTCAATTTTTTGGTTGTCATTATTTAAGCTTTTGCCAAAATTTTACTCTCCAAGCTCTGGAGTCAAAGCAACGACTGTTGTTACTTTTGTTTTAGACCATTTCGCTGATTGTACAAATTCTTTATTGTAAAGCAATTTTCTTGAAGAATTCCAAATCTTTTGTTTGCTGATAGAAGTTGGAACAAAGCTTTTGTCTCATTATTAGAATTAGAAAAAACTTCTAATAAAGCTTTTAACTTAATCTCAGAAGAAACTACTGGACTTGCTAGAAAAACTTCAAGTTCACGGCTTTCATTGATTGCTGCAATAATGTTGTTCATATCATTATTAACAGAATCTATTTGTCCGTTGCTTACTGCATTATCAATAATCGCTTTTGCGTATCTTATCGCTGCTCTTGACATATTGATTAATTTAATTTTACTTCATCCAACATTTTCTCAACAATTTTAGTTTGAGCTTCTTTGTTAGATAATTCGTCTTTCAATATTTTCTCAGCAATACTCAATGACAAGCTAGAAACTTGATTTTTCAAATCTGCCATAGCGGCATTTTTTTCGCTTTCGATTGCTGCTTTTGCTTGTTCAATCATTTTTTCACCTTGAGTTTGAGCCTCAATCTTAGCGTCGTTAATCATTTTTTCTCTGATTTCACGAGCTTCTTTCATCATTGCATCACGTTCAGCTCTTGCTTCTGCTAACAATTTTTCGTTATCAGATTTTAGGTTTTGCATTTCTTTTTTAGCATTTTCAGCAGAAAGTAATGCGTTTTTAATTCCTTCTTCTCTTTCGTTTACCGCATTAAGAATTGGTTTCCAAGCAAACTTTTTTAGTAAAAAAATCAATCCTACAAAAAGGATAAACTGCCAAAAGAATAAACCTAATGAAAATTGTTCTATTAATTTTTCCATGTACTTATGAATTCTATTTTAGAAATTTTTGTTTTTTAAAACAACAGTTACAACCAACCGTTGCAACTGTTGTTGTTGTTTTTTGATTAAGATGCAAATAAAGCAGCGAAACCAATACCTTCAATCAAAGCAGCAGCGATAAGCATAGCTGTTTGGATTTTTCCAGATGCTTCTGGTTGACGAGCAATAGCGTCCATTGCTGAACCACCAATTTTACCGATACCTAAACCAGCACCAATAACGATTAAACCTGCACCTACAATGTTTGGAATTGTCATAATATAATGTATTTAATTAAACATTCAATTTATTAATGATGAGCATCATCGTGATGATGCTCTTCGTTTGCTGCACCAAAATATAGTGCTGATAACATTGTGAAAATATATGCCTGTAAAGCGGCAACTAAAATCTCCAATAATGATAATGCAAAAGCAAGTACGAAAGACAAACTACTTCCTAACCAGTTTTTGAAAATAAACATTAATCCAATTATACTCATTAAAACCACGTGTCCAGCAACAATGTTTGCATAAAGACGTATCATTAATGAAAAAGGCTTAATTATTGTTCCTAACAGCTCTATTGGCGCTAAAATAATTTTCATTGGAACAGGAACGCCTGGCATCCAAAAAATGTGTCCCCAATAATCTTTTTTTGCTGTAAAAGTAGTTATCAGATATGTAAGTATTGCTAAACATGCGGTTACGGCAATGTTTCCTGTTACATTTACTCCTAGTGGAGTTAATCCAAAAAGATTAAGAAACCATATAAAGAAAAATATAGTCAATAAATAACTCATATATTTTTTATAGTTTTTTCCAATGTTTGGAATAGCAATATCATCTCTGATATAAAGTATTATTGGTTCAAAAAATCTACCAACACCAGCAGCAATACCACCGTTTTTAGCATAAGATTTTGCTAAACTAGAAAATAACAGGAACATTATAATCGCTACTAAAAACATCATAAAAACATTTTTAGTGAAGGAAAAATCTAGTGGTTTAACGTTTTCTGCATGACCATGTTCATTAACTGTAACTTGCTCTTCAGCATTGGCTACTTTATAAATTTTACCGTGAAATAATCTGTAGTAGTTTCCGTTGCTCTCAGCAGCGTGTTCTCCATGATGGAAATTAGAAGACGAAAAAACTTGAAGACCATTATCCCACAAAATAACCGGAAGTGGAAAACCTACATGATGTTCTTCTCCCGAGTCATCTTTGTATGAATACAAATGAAAATCATATGAGTCCAAAAGGTGATGAGAAATAAATTCTTTGATTTCTGTTTTTAAATCTTTTGGTTCTTCCTGATTATGTTCAGTAGAATGAGCTTCTGTTTCAACTGTCTGTTTTTCAACAGCTGTTGTATCTGTATTTGGGTTTGCAAAATTAATCAGTGGTAAAAAAGCAATTAATGTTGCAATTATAAAATGAAGTGGTTTTTTTGAAAACACCATATCTAAATTTTGTCTTAAAAATATTTCTTAAAATTTCGGTGCAAAAGTACAATTTTAATTAATATTAAAAAGTATTCGATTTAGTTTTTTTGAAGGAATGTTTAATTTTTATTGTTTTTAATGCTTATTATTTAAAATTCTGATAGTTAAAAGGGTTTCAATTATTAAAAAATAAATGAAAATGAGAAAAAAATTGGATTTGTCAAAACTCTGATTTTCTATCGAATTGTTCAAAATAGGCTTTAGAAACAGATAAGCAATTATCATTTTGATGAATGTTATCATTAAATAGGTATAACCAACGTAATCGATATTTTTACTTCGAATAACATTTAAAACTGCCACTATACATAATGACATTATCATGAAAATAACGAATAGAATATAAATTGGATAATACAAAGCTTGTTGAGAAAAAAAGAGTCTATAGACTGTAAAATCAATTGCAAACCCAATGAAAGTGAAAATTAAAACAATTCTTGTGGAGGCAACAAGTTCTTTCTTTAGACTAAAGCTACTCATCATTTTTGTTGATTTCTTTTAATTGTCTATTGATATTGTAGAAAGCAATTGCAACACCTATTAAAACTAAAATTTTAACATACCAATCATTTCCGTTTGGATACTTTTCGTCGAGCCAATTTCCTAATGAGGCAAAAAGAAAAATAATAGCTCCCATTTGGATAGGAATATTAATAAGTGCTAGCCACTTATTGCGCTGTTTTTTCTTCTGCTGATTGTCCATGATGGTTTTTCAAAATCGGTTTCATTTGACAAGTTGCGCTAAAATCTGCTCCAGGTTCAACTGATAATTTTCCACAAACTACTTCACCATGAATGCTTGCCTTCGATTTTATATTGAGTATTTCTTGGACTTGAATTTTACCTTCAAACTTTCCTTCTATATCAGCGCTTTTACAAATTATATCGCCTTTTACCGAACTTGCAGGACCAATTACAATCTTCCCTTTTGTTTGAAAATTACCAATTAAATGTCCATCCATTCTAAAATCGCCCGAAGTTTCAATATCGCCTTTAATAATTGTTCCTTCTACAATTCTATTGGTTTTTCCTAGTAGTTCTGTATATGATTTTGGCTTTTTTTCAAACATAATTTATCTTCCTGTTTTTCCTCCTCCAGATGGTGCTGGTGGTGGACCAAAATTTCTATCATCTTCCTCAATTGAAGAGTTTGTATCGAGTGAATTATTTTTTTGAGATTTTACATTATTCTTTATCTCTTGTTTCTGAACCTGAACATCTTGTTGTTGTTTTGGCTGTTCTTTTGGTTCTTCTTTTGGTGGAGCTGGTCTTTCAAAAGTTCCATCCCAGTTTGGTTGTTTCGGATTTTCTACTAATTTACCATCTAAATAGTCCTGTAAGTTTTTCTTAATCTGGACAACTGTATAATTCTCCGAAGAAATTATAATAGGTGTTTCTTGAACCTTGTATTCTTTAACCTCTTTTAGAATAGATGCAATTCCTTTGGCATAGTCTTCAGATTTTAATCCATGAATCACAACAAAGTTATCGGTCATTGTATAGATATCTTTGGAAACAGAAAGCTTATCCATAGCTCTTTCTTTAATGAACTTAGTGATTTTTTCTATCAAAGTTTTAGTTGCTTTATCATCGAAATTTTTGGTAGGATAAAGCATTTTATAATTTGTAGATTGGTATTTGCCTAGTTGTAATGCTTCTAGTTTTGGGATATTGACTGCAATAATTTTCTCAGCTGTTTTCCCTTCTTCTACATTTGGATAATTCAACGCTACAAAATTTAATGCGCTTCTATAAGCTGCTAATCCATTCAATTTACCAATAACATTAGCTTTTAGTAATTCAAGTTTTGGTAAAATTTCATCTCCATTAAACTTATTTATAGCTGCTTCTGTTTGAACTAAAACATTTTTATAATCGCCAGATTCATATTGCTTGAAAAGGTTTTGATATGTTCCTTCTGGAGACTCATTAGAATTTTGAATTTCTAATGATGGGTTTGCTAAAATCTGAGCATATCTTGATTCTGGATATTGAGATATGATTTCACTTTTAATTTTCTCTGCTTTGGATTTATCCGTCAATTCATATAATTTGAATAAATTGTATTTAGAAGGTAGAACCAATCTTTCCTCAGGATTGAAAGTCAATAACTTTTCAAACTTGTCTATTGCTAATTTATTTTCTTTGAATTTTTCTTTATAAATAACTCCCAATTGGTAATAGGCAAAATTTCTTTCTTTTGCTAAGCTATCAATTACTGTTTGAGATGAAGGTAATTGGCTTATGTAGAAATCCGGATTATAAAATTGTCCATCTGATGGCTTATCAATTTTATTATTTCCTTTCTCATCATCAGAGTCTGCTTCGTCGCCTTTTTCATCTTTTGAAGATAAGGATGAAATTCTCCAATTGTCTTTTAATTCTCTTTTGCCCCAAATTTTTGCAAATTCTTTCATCCCAAAAGCAACAGTTGTGGGATTATAGAAATAGAACGAATTAGACTTTCCAGTCATATTTGCATTGGTAACTGGTTGTTCTGTCTTATTTTTTAAAGCATTTGCATCGCCAGTATCTTGCTGATTGGCTTTGATTCGCTCTTGTTTTTCTGTTTCTTTTTGAAGTTTTGCTTCGGTTTCTTTTAATTTATCTATATATTTTTGGAAAAAAGCTGTTTTATCCGTTTGGCTCATTTTTGTTAAAGAAAGAATGCTATCATTATTCTGAACAATTGCCTCATATTTTATAACATCTTCAAGGTTTTCTCTTTTCTTTTTAATAGCATTATATTCTCTAGTTCTGGGTTTTAAATTAACCAATGTACTGTCATAATATTTCCCTGCTGTTGCATATTTTGCATCATCAAAATAAATTGTTGCTAAGTTTCTATAATTAGAAGCAACCAAATAGGTATCTTGAGTTTTCTTTTTTAAAGATAAATTATAGTTCTTCTTTGCTTGTGCAAAGTCCTTTTTGTTTTCATAAAACTTGCCCATTTGATGATACAATGCATCTAAGTATGGTCTGTTTTCTCTATCATCGATTAAATCATTGAATTTTTTTAGATAAGCAATCGTGTCGCCTTTTTCATAATCAAATTGTGCCGCTTGATTGATGTGAGCATGAATTACATATTGACGAGCTGCACGTCGGTTCATATCAATTACTTCTTGATAAGCAGCATAAGCGCTATCTTTATAACCCATTTTATCATACAATTGTCCAAGAATAAAACGATATCTCGATTTTTCTTCATTGAGTTTGGTATAATCACGGGCTAATTTTAGTTTGGCTATTGCGCTATCCTTTTCTTCTAAATTCAAAAAAGCTTGCGCCAAAGTAGCATTGGCGTCAGCAAAAATTTGGTCTTTAAATTTAATTTCCTTCAGCAGTTTTCTTAAGTTGTTTACTGCCAGTGCGTCATTGTCTAAACGCATATTTGTTTTTTCGCGCCAAATTTTAACCTCATAAATCTTATCACTACTCGGATATTTATAAAGAACATAATTGAAAGCCTCTAGAGCAGGAACAAATCTTTGTTGATAATATCTTGATTTTCCTAGCATAAGATGCGCTTCATCCATTTGTGGGTTTTTCTCTGAACCTTGAATGTTCATTGAGTGCTTTTGAATAGCTTTAGTAGCTTTGGTTTCTGCACGATCAAAGTTGCTGTTTTTATTTTCTCCTGGCAGCATTGATTTATCATCAATCTGCATTCGTTCGACTGGCAAAATTTCCCAAAAATTATCTTTGTACTGAGTTCTTAAATCCATCAATCCTTGCTCCATTGCTAAACCTCCATTGTAGAGAATGTTATATTTTGTGCTCAAAGCATGAGAATTTCGGGAAAGGAACGTGTCTTTTCTGGTAGAACAAGCTATCAGAAATATGGAAACCGCAAGAAAAGCTATATATCGCGAAGTATTCGTTTTCAAAATTTAACGTTTATTTATTAACGTATATATATACTGTTATAGTATAACTAACTGGTAAAAATACGTTTCTTTTTGAAATGGCAAAAAAATAGCCGTATGTTTTTTATGACATGCGGCTATAATTATTAAAAATAAGTTGTATTACACCGCAAAAAATGCTTCCAATTCTTTCAATGTTTCTGGTGAGGTTTGAATATCTTTCACTATTTCACCTTTATTAAGAGCAACAATTCTATTACAAACCTCAACAGTGTGAACTAAATCGTGACTAGAAACCAAAATGGTTGTATTGGCATCATCGGCTAGTTCTTTAATGATTTTTTTCAAACGATTGACTGTTGTTGGATCAAGATTGGCAAATGGTTCGTCTAGAATAATTACTTCAGGGTTTCCAATTAATGCAGCAATAATTCCCACTTTTTTCATATTCCCTTTGGATAAATCGCGAAGGTATTTTTTGCTTTTCAATATTTCGCCATTGAAAAATTCTTCGTGTTTGGCTAAAAGCGCATCAACATCGGCTTTGTTTTGTCCGCGTAATTCTCCTATGAAATAAAAATATTCTTCTGCTGTCAAATATCCTATCAAGAAACTTTCGTCAATAAACGCAGCAGTAAACGGTTTCCATGCCTCGCTTATATTTACTTGAACATTGTTGTTGATAATATGTCCTGAACTTGGTTGAATCAAGTCCAATAATAAACTAAAAAAAGTAGTTTTTCCTGCACCATTATTGCCAACTAGACCAAAACTTTGTCCTTTTGGAATTTCTAGCGATTCAACGTTTAATACTTTAACTCCGTTGTTATATGTTTTTGAAAGGTTATGTACTTGTATCATTTTGAAAATAGTTTAAAAGTTTATGGTTTAAAAGTTTATAAGTTTCAAGAACTGAATACTAAAAACTGTCCCGACGCTTCGGGACTGAATACTAATTTTTTTGTTTGTAAGCGGCAATGGTTGCATACTTTTCGGATTTGTAGATTTTTTCGATTTTAGAAAATACATAATCTCTAAATAAAAATCCAATAACTCCAGCCAAAGCCACAAAAAGCAAACCTATATTTGGCGAAAAAAAGTAATATCCAGCAGCATATAATGCCATTGGAACCAACATTTTTGGCAATGAAATCAATAATGTTTTCACGTTAAATGCTTGCTTGTCTCCAAATGCTTGTTTGCTCGTAGTTAAATCTATTGGTGTTTTTACAAAAGCTCCGCCAAGCATTACCAAATGCGAATTTACTCCGATGTTGAAAATAGCTGCTACTACGATTATTAGATAGGTATGTAACCCAAAATAGAGGTAAAAAGAAGCTAGTATTGTAGATATTACCGTTCCAATAACCATTAGCCACCATTTTGATTTTATATACTCTTTGTAAGGAATATTTTGACTCATTAGTAATTGATAATAAGCGCTGTCCCAACTTGGGATAAATTGTCCGAAGGTGAATAAAAAACCACCCGAAACAAATATTCCAGCAAAAACTTTCATTGCAGGGTTGTTATAAGCATCAACAGATTGTGTGAAAAACAATAATCCATAAAATATAAAAACAACACTCATTATCAATGTGGTTTTTGAGCGTTTGTTTCTTCTCAATAATCGGATGTCGTTTTTCAAAAATGTTCCTAATGTTCCAAATTGTTCCAACCATGTGTAATTTTCAGTTTGAGCCACTTCGCTTTTCTTTGCTAAACCTTCGTCTAAATTGAGTCGGTTTTTAAAATATTGAAATGAATAATAATACGCTGAAATCAACAAAACAATAGGAAGTAAAAACAAATAGTTAGTGTTATACATCCTTTGAAAAAAAGGTTGAGTGTAAGTAGTTATATCAAAAACTTTATAATACTGTGTCAATCCAAATCCAACAAAAATGGCCAAAACAGTATAAAAAACAACGTTTTTGTTATTGATTAAAACGTTGATAAAGTTGTTAAAATAAACCAATGAAAACATGGCAATATTCCATAAAATTGCTTGATAACCGTATCCTTTAACCAATAACACTACAGTAAACGGAATGAAAAATAAAGCATGTGTCCAGTTAAAAAACGACAAAGCGGTTTTCCCTAATGAAAAGTGCACTATTGTTGCTTTTTTGATAGGTAAAGTTAGCAATGGTCGAATGTTCATTACTGGCATTTTTTGCATGAAATAGCGAATGACCAAATCAAAAACAAAATAATAAATCATAAATTTATTTACTGTTGATAATGGTTCAAAACCTTCTTCCTTTAAAACAAAGAAAGCGGCAGTTCCCATGATTGCAAAACAAGCTAGAAAATATAGGGCAACTAAGCCCATGACAATTTTCATGAAAAGATTGGAACCGAATGATGCTGAACGAAGAAAAGCCTTCCATTCTAGAGTGATAAAATGTTTGAACATATAAAGGTTTTTTTGGTTGTAGTAGTTAGTTTCTAAAGGCAACAAAATGTTACAATATTGTAGAAAAATTGTTGAAAGTCAGAAGTTAGGAGTTGGGAGTTGGAAAAACTACAAACTATAAACTCCCAACTGAAATTTGATATTCAGGATAGGTTTCTTTTAAAAAATCTTCGGCTTTTGACGGAATTAAAATCAGCATAATATATTCGGTTAAACCAAAGACAATCAATAGAAAACTAAATAACAAAAGAAATCCATCATGGTAATTTTCGCCTTTTAAATGAAGTGCAAATTGTATCGGTAAATTTATCAATCCAGCCGAAGAACTGTAGCCAAAAATGATTTCTTTCAACAACCATTTTTTACCGTTTTGCTTGTTACGCTTTTTATTTCTTCGCATCAAAATTACCATTCCAACAATGTAGGAAATGATTAAACCGAAAAACAAACATTGAACTGCCCAAAATTCACCTTGAAGCTGTTTTATTAGATAAAATATAATTCCAATTCCGGCAATTGTTCCAATAATTTTTGGAACCGAAAAAAAAGTTTTCAATTCGTTAAAAACCAATTTATTGTACTTTTTGTTCAAGGCAGATTGTCTTTGTTCAACAACATCCATAAAACCGAAAACACCAAATTTTTTGAATTCAATTTGCAAAGCTTCTTCAAAAGATAGTTTCGGATTTTGTTGCCATTGTTCTTCTATAGCATTAGCTAAATGATCAACCAATTCGGTTTGTAAATCATAGTATTCCACATAATGTTGACGCGTGAATTGGTATAATCTTTCTATTTGTTCGGCAGATAGTTTCATTTAATAATCATCTTTGAATTAAAAAATTTATTTATCTGATTTATCGCATAAAGAACATATATAGCAAATAAACACATAAAAACGATTGTCAATACATCTGATATATACTTTTGTTTTTCAAAAGGTTTAAAAATGAATAGGTTTATCCAATATAAAATCGATAAAACAATGTTAGTCCTTTCAATAAAATAATATCTCTTTTTCTTAATCCCGTAAAAATAAATCATACTCAATACAGAATAGCCCAAAAAAATAAGCAAAAAGTAAAATGATAAATCTTCTTTTATGAAAGTGTAAAACTCTGTTTCTCTAAGACTAAAAAACAATGCAATAATCAAAACAACAGCAAACAAACTTTTTGGTTTTAAAAAAAACCGAAAATAATTTTTTAATTCTAAAAATGTGTTTCGCCATGAGTTTTTATTCATACTGAAAATTTCTTTTCGATTTGAATTGACATAACTTACAAAAGCATCATGAAATTCAATATCTTCAACTTTCATTTTTTCTTCAACGCCAGTGGCAATGTGATCAATCATTTCTGCTCGAATATCAACATAAATAACGTCATTGCGTTGTAGATAACCATCAATAAACTGTATTTGGTTTTTGTTTAGTTTCATAAATTAAGTCAATTTTGGATTTACAATACTTTGCATGTTTTTGATAAATTCTTCCAGTTCCGCCAATCGATTTACAGTTTCAGCAGTTCCTTTTTCGGTAAGTTTATAATATTTACGCAGTCGATTGTCCACGTTTTCAATTTCTACTTCAAGAACACCTTCGGCTTCCAGTTTATGCAACGCCGGATACAACGCACCTTCGGTTATTTTCAATTCGCCTTTGGTAATTTCTTTTACTTTTTGCGTAATTTCATAACCATACATTCTGCCGTTTTCTTCCAATAATTTCATAACTATTGTGTTCAAACTTCCTTTATATAATTGTGAGTTTTTCATGTCATTACGATTTTATAAAGCATATCTTTTTACATAAGATACAAATATATATAAGTTTTTTATATATATAATAGTTTTATGTATAAAGTTAATAGTCTAATTTGTTTTTTGAAATTGTCTCGTCTTTTGGGACGAGATGAATTTGAAGTTGATTTTTGAAATTGTCATTGAACTTGATATTGTTACATTATGCATAAGCATAAATAATCTTTTTATATTTACCCATTATAAACAATATAGAACCTTATAAATTTACAGAAAAGTTACAGAAATCGCTAAGTAAAATCAAACACAATGTATGTGGAAACACGTTTGTAACAATTTTCAACCTACTTCGTCCAACTATTATCAATCATAAAACAAAAAGATGGAATTAATAATCAAAGAATTAGACAAAAAATACCCTAATGGTGTTCACGCTTTAAACAACGTTTCTTTAACGATAAAAACCGGAATGTTTGGATTACTTGGTCCAAATGGTGCTGGAAAATCATCGCTTATGCGAACCTTAGCAACGCTTCAAGATGCCGATAGTGGTAGTGTAATGATTGGTGATATTGATGTGTTAAACAACAAAGAAGCGGTACGAAAAATACTGGGTTATTTACCACAAGAATTTGGCGTTTATCCTAGAACTTCTGCGGTCGATTTACTTGATAATTTAGCATTACTTAAAGGTTTTGAAAATAAAACTGATCGAAAACAAATGGTAGAACAACTGTTGGTAAAAGTAAATCTTTGGGATCATCGTAAAAATGCTGTAAGTAGTTATAGTGGTGGAATGCGTCAGCGTTTTGGCATTGCACAATGCTTAATTGGAAATCCAAAATTAGTTATTGTAGATGAGCCAACTGCGGGTTTAGATCCAGGTGAACGCAATAGATTTTATAATATTTTAAGTGAAATTGGAGAAAATACCATCGTGATTCTTTCTACTCATATTGTTCAAGATGTAAGAGAGTTATGTACTCAAATGGCAATTGTTGACAAAGGTAAAGTTTTATATTCAGGCAATACCGATGATGCTTTGCTACAAATAAAAGGCAAAGTTTGGGAGAAAAAAGTCACCAAATTAGAACTACCCAAGTTCCAAGAAGAATACAAAGTGATTTCCAATAAATTAGTAGGTGGAAATCCATTAATTCATGTTTTTTCTGAAAATAATTTAGATGGTTTTACAGCTGCCGAAGAAAATCTTGAAGATGTTTTCTTTGCCAAATTAAATCAATTGGTATAAATTTTAAAATAAATAATTATGTGGAAATTTATACAATTTGAACTTAAATATTGGATAAAAAGACCAATGGTTTGGATATTTTTAGTCATCAATACTTTATTGGTCTTCTTTGCAACAGCATCAGAAAATGTTACAATTGGTGGCGGAATTGGAAATATTTATAAAAATGCGCCTTATGTTATTCAACAGTACTATATGGTGTTGTCTATCATTTGTTTATTGATGACCACATCTTTTATGAATGCTACTGCCAACCGCGATTTTCAATATGGTATGTATCAGTTTGTGTTTTCATCGCCCATAAAAAAACGAGATTACTTTTTTGGAAAATTCTTTGGAGCAGCACTAGTCGCAGTAATTCCTTTACTTGGTGTTTCGCTTGGCGTAATTTTGGGTAGTATTTTCGCTCCCATTTTTGACATGACACCAGCCGAACGTTTTGGTGACATAAGTTGGGCAGGTCATTTTTACGGAATTGTAAATTTTGGTTTACCCAATATTATTATTTCAGGAGTTTTACTTTTTTCACTAGCTATTATTTACCGCAATACCATTATTTCATTTATTGGGTCGATGTTAATTTTAGTTTTTTACATCGTTTCAGGGATTTTTACAGAAGATATTAAAAAAGAATGGTTAGCCAATATCTTAGATCCATTTGGTGGAAGACCATTTTCTACCATGACCAAATACCTAACGGTTGATGAAAAAAATTTAATTGCAACGCCACTTCAAGGCGATTTATTAATTAACCGATTGGTTTGGTTAGCGATAATGCTGATTATCTTGTATGTTGTTTATTTAAAATTTTCGTTTTCTACTAAAAAAGAATCCGTTAAAAAAGTAAAAAAAGTAAAACAATCTGCACCAGCAATAGTTTCTAATCAAGTGTTTCAACCCACAAAATCGGGTGTGTTTTCGTTTTCAACATTAATTTCGCTCATAAAATTTGAACTAAAAGCCATTATTAAAAACCCAACATTTATAATTATTGTAGCCATTGGGATGATTTTATTGATTACCAATTTAACTAGTTTTTCTAGCGGTTATGGCGTAGTACAATATCCTGTAACCTATCAGGTAATTGATATTATCGATAGTTCCTTTGCTTTGTTTATGGTTGGTTTTATCATCTTTTACACAGGTGTTTTAGTATGGAAAGAGCGCGATGCAAAAATCAATGAAATTCAAGATGCTACGCCAATACAAACCATAAGTTTATTTTCGTCAAAAGTAATTGCCATAATTATCTCTATGGCTATTGTTTTATTAGTTACGATCATCGTTAGTGTAATTGCTCAAACTTTACACGGATATTATCGATATGAGTTGGATGTGTATGCTAAATCATTATTAGTGATTAAACTTTTGGGCTATACTTATTTAGTAATTTTATCCTTACTATTTCATTATTTAATTAACAATCGATACATCGCCTATTTTGCAGTGGTTGCCTTTTTAATTGTGAACTCATTTATTTGGGGATTATTAGAATTTGATAGTAACATGCTTAGATTTAATGCTAAACCTGATATTACTTATTCTGACATGAATGGTTTTGGGCCTTTTGTACCTTCAACTATTTGGTTTACTTTATATTGGGGATTGTTTTGTTTGATTTTATTTTTCGTGATTCTTCTTTTTTATGTGAGAGGAAAAGAAACCCATTTTAAACAACGCCTACACTTTGCTAAAACTGAATTTTTAAAGAATAAAAGTGCTTTATTATTGAGTGTTTTGGCCTTTGTGGTTTGTGGTGGATTTGTTTATTATAACACTAAAGTTTTAAACACCTTCGATTCAGCTCAAGAACAAGAAGACGCGCAAGTTAATTACGAATTAAAATATAAAAAATACGAAAATTTAGCCCAACCTCGTTTTTATAAATTGGATTACAACTTAGATATTATGCCAGAAGAACGTGGTTTAAAAGCAAAAGTAACGGCTTGGGCGCGAAACCTTTCGGGCAAACCCATTTCTGAACTTCATTTTACCCTACCGCAAGACAGTATAACCATTTCAATTCCTAATGCTAAATTAAAATTGAACGATGTAGATCATTCGTATAGAATTTATAGTTTATCCAAGCCATTACTAGCAAATGATTCTATAAAAATTATCATTAATACTAAACTAGTAAGCAAAGGATTTGAAAATGAAGTAAGTTTTACACAACTCACTCAAAACGGCACATTTTTTAATAATTCAGATATTATGCCAACCTTTGGTTATAATGCAGCTTATGAAATTGGAGATAAAAATTTACGAAAAAAACGCAAATTGCCTGTACGAGAGCGAATGGAAAAACTTGACGAAAATAATTTAAAAGCTAGGACCAATACATACATAAGTAACGATTCTGATTGGGTTGAAGTAAACACTATTATTAGCACATCAAGTGATCAAACCGCAATTGCTCCGGGTTCGTTACTAAAAAAATGGACTGCTAACGGACGAAATTATTTTAATTATAAATTAGACCAAAAATCATTCAATTTTTACTCGTTTATTTCTGCTAAATACAAAGTTGCACGTAAAAAATGGAAAGGTATCGATTTAGAAGTGTATTATGATGAAAAGCATGCCGTAAATGTTCCTAATATGATGAAGAGTATGCAAAAAGCATTGGAATATTACACTAAAAATTTTGGTCCATACTACCACAAGCAATGTCGCATAATAGAATTTCCTCGTTATGGAAGTTTTGCACAAGCATTCCCCGGAACAATGCCTTACAGTGAAGGAATAGGCTTTATTACTGATTTGCGCGATGTTACTAAAGACGATATTGATATGGTTTTTTATGTTGTTGCACACGAAATGGGACATCAATATTGGGCACATCAAATTTGTGGTGCCAACATGCAAGGAAGCGAAATGATGAGCGAAGGTTTTGCTCAATACGCAGCACTAATGGTTATGGAAAAAGAATATGGAAAAGACAAGATGAAAAAATTCCTTGAATACGAAATGAATAAATATTTAGTAGGTAGAAGTAACGAATTTGAAGGAGAAAACGCACTTATGAAAACCGAACATCAAGGGTATATTCATTACAACAAAGCGAGTGTAGTATTGTATTATTTTAAGGAAATGATTGGTGAGCAAAATGTGAATAAAGCCATGAATAATTTAATTACAAAATTTGCTTATAAAAATCCGCCTTATCCAACTTCTATTGATGCTGTAAGAGAATTTAAAGCAGTAACACCCGATAGTTTACAGTATTTAGTAAGCGATTTATTTGAAAACATTACGCTATTCTCTAACCGCACCATGAGTGTAAAATACAAAAAAATAGGAGCTGAATATGAAGTTAAAATAACCACCTCTTCAGAAAAATTTAGGTCAACAGCTTTAGGAAAAGAAACCTCACAACCACTGGCAGATTATATTGATATTGGTGTTTTTAGTGAAAGTGATAACGATCAAAATTTAGGGAAACCTTTGGTTTATAAACGAATAAAAATCACTAAAAAAGACAACATTTTTACCTTTAGAGCTAAAGAAAAACCAAGTAAAGCTGGAATTGATCCTTACAATTATTTGGTAGATAGAATTCCTGATGATAATATAAAATCTACCGAAGAATAGAAAATAAAAAACCTCATTGAAAATTAGTTCTTTGAGGTTTTTTGTTCTTTTCTTTTTTTACTAAACGAAAAATTTGAAGTAGTAATCAAGCAAAATTTCTTGCTACCTTTGTGGAAAATTAAATTCCATGTCAACATTCTATAAATTAAATATCAAAGAAGTAAAACGTGAAACGCCAAATGCAGTTTCGGTTGCTTTTACAGTTCCAAACGAATTAAAATCGGCTTACCAATTTATTGCCGGTCAATACATTAATTTAAAATTAACACTTGACGGACAAGAAATTCGTCGTGCCTATTCGATTTGTTCTTCTCCAAATAGTGGTGAACTTCGCATTGCTATTAAATCGGTTCAAAACGGACATTTTTCAAAATTTGCTAATGAAAATTTGAAAGCTGGTGACATCATAGAAGTTGGTCAACCAGAAGGAAAATTTACATTTGAACCCAATGCTGAAAAGCAAAAGAATTATGCAGGTTTCGTTGCAGGTAGCGGAATAACGCCAGTAATGTCCATCTTAAAATCGGTTTTAGAAAGTGAACCAAAAAGTAGTTTTGTGTTGGTTTATGGTAATAAATCGCCTGAAGAAACCATCTTTCATCAAGAACTTCACGATTTACAATTGAAATATGTTGGACGTTTGTTTGTACATTTTGTTTACAGCAAATCAAATGGTGGCGATCTTTTTGGAAGAATTGATAAATCGGCTGTAAATTTTATTCTGAATAACAAACACAAAGAAAAAGAGTTCGATAAATTCTATTTGTGTGGTCCAGAGGAAATGATTAATCTGGTTTCATCGGTTTTAAAAGAACACAACATAGCCGAAAAAGATATTAAGTTTGAATTATTCTCAACCTCAACTGCTGAAAATACTAACGCTGGCAACCAATCTGGTCATACTAAAATAACCGTTTTGGTGGATGATGAAGAAACTACTTTTGAAATGTCGCAAAAACAAACGGTGCTTGAAGCAGCTTTGAAACAAGGAATTGATGCTCCATATTCTTGTCAAGGTGGAATTTGTAGTAGTTGTATAGCAAAAATTACAAAAGGTTCTGCCGAGATGAAAAAGAATTCGATTTTGACTGACAATGAAGTTGCCGAAGGTTTGATTTTAACGTGTCAAGCACATCCAACTTCAGTAGAAATTTATGTAGATTATGATGACGTGTAGAATTAGTGATTAGTGAAAAGCAATTAGTTTTTTGCCAATTGCGACTGAATACTGGAAACTACTTTCTCCACAGAAATACTTCGCATCACGTCTTCATAACCAGCCACTTTTTTATTTCCATAAACCGAAGTTGGTAACAAAGGATATTGATTTCTATCAGCTGTTAAACAATTTTCCAAAGGTTGATTGAATGGTGCAAATCCAGCAAACGGATGTGTTGCACCCCAAAGTGTGATTACTTTTATACCTAACATTGCGGCAATATGAGCATTTCCGCTATCCATAGAAAGCATTACATCAAGATTGGAAATAAGTTGTAATTCTTGATTGAATTTTAGTTTTCCGGCTACAATAACGATATTTTCTCTTTGTTTTGATAAAGCGTTTAGTTTTTCGGTTTCTTCTTTTCCACCACCAAAAAGGAATAATTTATAGTTACCGTTTTCAACTAGATTATCAATTACTTTCTGCATTAAATCCAAAGGATATACTTTACTTTCATATTGAGCAAATGGCGCAATTCCAATCCATTTAAAATTATCTTTTTTGCATGAAATACTCAAAATTTCTTCAGATAAAATAGCTTTTTTAGGAAAACTTGGTTCAGCTAAATCAACAGAAAAACCTAATTTCTTAAACGTTTCAACATGCCTTTCGACCATTGTTTTAACGGGTTGAAAAACTTTGTTTTCAGCACGAGTTAGTGCTTTTTTTTCTGCTCTGCCCTTATCGGTTGCGGCAACTTTTTTTCCCGACAATGAAAATAATGTTCGTATGATTTGAGAACGTAACACATTATGCAAATCGGCAACAGCATCGATGTTTAATTGCTGTAAATCAGCGTATAATTTCAATAATCCGAAGAAACCTTTGTGCCGTTCTTTTACATCAACCGCAAAAAAATCTACATTGGGAATTCCGTCAAAAAAAGGTTTGAAAAATGGTCGAGAAACGACAGTGATTTTTACGTTTGCATTTTGTTCAATCAATGCGCGAATAACTGGAACGGTCATGGCAACATCGCCCATTGCTGAGAGACGAATTACGGCGATATGTTTTATTTTTTGTGACAAAACTTTGAATATCTTATTCTTAAATGTGGAAATTTGTGGTGTTTTTTTGCCTTTTTTTGGCCTTTTAGTTACTTTTAAATAACTTGAAAATCAAGGGTTAAAGACAAAGTTATTAACAAAAGCCGCTTGTTTTTAACAAATTATTGGTGTTTTTTTGGCCCTTTTTTGGCCCTTTCATTATTTTTCTCCAAATCAGAAATAGTTTTAGAAACTGCTTCTGCAAATACTTCTATCTGTTTTATATAATCCTCTTTAATTTTATAAATAGAACCTTGTTGTTCAATAGTTTTATTTAAAACAAATTTCTCTACTCTATTTCTTACTTGCTTCCGAGATAATTTGTCTTCAAAAAGAACTACAAAATCTTTCATTCTAGCTTTTTCTTCCTTTAATAAAAATTGAAAAATAGTATTAAAAACCTGATTGTCATCTAATTCTTGAAGATTATAATACTTTGCTTTTTCATCTGTAAAATCATAATAATCTTTTGAAAGAATGTAATAGATGGCGTTTGTTTTACCTCTTTTTTCAATTAATTTCTTTTGCAAAAGTTTAGTAACTATTTCTGTATCTAAATTACTCTTAGAAACACCTTTTTTTATCATATTTAAAGTAATAACTTCTAAAACTGATAACTTTTCTGATTCAGGCAATTCATCTTGAACAGCAACTATAAACAAAGCAAAAGCCCTGTCTTCAAGGACAGCTGATAATTTTAAATTTACTTGGAAATAATCTGACTTGGAATAATCAGGTTCCGCTTTTCCTTCTATTAACGTATTATAATATATCTTGTCAACGCCTTGTCCAGAACGTTCTACAATTCCTGTTTTTTGCAAAACATCAGCCAACAATCTATTTCTTGGCGTACTTGGTGTTTTTAATAGATTCTCTAAATTAACTCCAATAGGAAATCCTCCAGCATTAATTATATCTAATCTTTGAGGAAACTGTTTTATTACTATTTCAGAGTTTTTTCTATAATCTCTATGAGTAATAGCGTTATTTATAGACTCTCTAATTACTTCTTCGTTAAAAAAAGGAATATTGAAAATATAAGCACCATCTTGGATTGGAAAACTTCCATTTCTTAAGTTAATAGTGTTCCAAAGTTCATCGATTAAAATAAAAAAAGGTTGCGAAAAAGGTATTCTATTATCAAATGGTATTTGATTTTCAGAATTTCTATATTCTAACATAACTGCTGCTTGTGGAAGCTTTTGGTTTAAAACTTCTTTTTTGGCAAGAAGAATTAGAGCTGCATTTGTTAATTTTCCATTCTTTAAAAGTTCTAAATCAGATAATAATTGTTCGTTGGAAAGTGTTTTAAAATTTGGATTGTTTTGCTTTAATGAGTATTTTTCTTTTAGAATTGTGATTGCTCTTTCATCTAAATCTGAAATTTGTAAATCTTCACAAAATTGTTGAGAAAAATCAGGTTCTTGCTCATTTATAATCTTTAAGTAAACCTCATCAGACATTGGTTTTAGTTCTTCTCCAACTCGCATTAAAGGCACATCTTCAAATTTAAAAACCTTTCCTGCAGGACGAGAAGGAACTTCAATTACTAAAACTCTTTTCTCATTTTCATACAATTCATAAATATTTGGTCTTATTTCAGTATCTCTATAAATACTTGATTCTAATTCTCCAATTGTTCCTAAATTTTGATTAGTTCCAACAACTTCATGTGGATAATTATCTGTCATTCCAATTACCAAATATCCACCTTCTTCATTACACAATGCAGTAACATAACCTAAAATACAACGTCTTCTGTCACTAGGATTTGGTTTGTTTCCTCCATTATAGGAAACGTTTCCTCCTTCACCTTTTTTAAATTCAACTTTGTCTTCTGACTCTTTGAGTTTTTTTAATTTTTCAATTGTTATCATAGACAAATCATATTTATAAAAATTATAAAAGTTTACTTTTTATTCTGATACAACACTGGATTCAAATCATCATCGTTGTACATTTTCATTTGTTTGTACACTTTCATGAATTTATCACCATTTTCAATATCGGTTAATAAATCATTGATTGAGGTAAACATATCGCTTTTTTGATCTAACAAAACGTTTAATTTTTCCTGACATTTTGCTCTGTGTTCAGCCGTTGCATCTACGCGAGTTGCTTCTTCATTCATGTGGTAAATTTTCAACGCTAAAATCGATAATCTATCAATTGCCCAAGCTGGACTTTCGGTATTGATTTTGGCATTTGGTTTTACTTGAACCGAAGCATATTTTTGAAGAAAATAACTGTCAATATATTCCACCATATCAGTACGAACCTGATTGGAAGCATCAATTTTTCGCTTTAAATCCAAAGCTGCAACTGGATCAATTTGTGGATCACGAATAATGTCTTCATAGTGCCATTGAACAGTGTCAACCCAATTTTTTGCATACAAAAGATACTCTATACTTCCTTTTTCATAAGGATTTATTGTTGGTTGATACACATCATCAACAATATGATAATCTTTGATGCTTTGTTCAAAAATAGGAAAGGCAAATTGTGAAAACATAGTAGTAAAATTTTATTGCAAAGATAGTTTTTATACTTTTACCCAAACATACAAATTTTTCAGCTTTATGCACATCCATTATATTTCGGAACAAAATAGTATTCTTAATCATTTTTTGGCACAAATTCGCGATGTTTCTATACAAAAAGACAGCATGCGTTTTAGAAAAAACATTGAACGTATTGGCGAAATTATGGCTTATGAATTGAGTAAAACTCTTGAATATAAGGCAATTGATGTGCAAACGCCACTTGGCATAAAACATACTACAACTGTTGCTGAACCAGTAGTTTTGTGCTCTATTCTTAGAGCTGGATTGGCTTTGCATACTGGTTTTATGAATTTTTTTGACGATGCCGAAAATGGATTTGTTTCTGCATATCGTCATCATTTTGACAACGATGATAAATTTGAAATTTTAGTCGAATATCAAGCTGCGCCATCATTTGAAGGGAAAAATTTAATTCTTATTGACCCAATGCTTGCAACAGGTCAATCGGTTGTGGCTGTTTTGCATAAATTACATTTGGAACAAAAACCAAAAGAAATTCATATTGCAGTAGTCATTGCAGCACCAGAAGGAATAGCTTATTTAGAAGAAAATCTTCCGTCTAATTGTCATCTTTGGGTTGCGGCTTTGGACGAAAAACTCAATGAAAAAAACTACATTATTCCGGGTCTTGGCGATGCTGGTGACTTGGCTTATGGTAGTAAATTATAGTTTTGAATAGAAACTTATCAAACTAATAATTACCATCAAAACCAAAATAATTTCCTGATATTTTTTGCTATTAGCATATTCAATATTATTAGTTGCAAGAACTGCCAAAGGAAAGAAAGTAAAAATTAAAGCTTGATGGTTTTTTGAAGGTGTTATTAAAAAAACAATTATTCCGATTACTACACCAAAAATCATTTTCTTATAGGATGCTTGTAGTATCAAAGGTTTGTTCGTAAGGGTAAAAATCATCGAAAAAGTGAAATAAATAGCTATCAAAAGATAAAGTGATAAAACGCCATTTTGATAATTTTTGACGAAATAATTCCAATCAATATTTATCAAAAGATTTTCTTTGAAACTATTTATTAAGTTTGGTTCAAAAATCAGAGAAAAAAGAAAAAAAACCACAATCGAAGTGAAGAAAGCTATGAAAGGGATTATCCAGTTTCTATAATCTCTCGAAACATGAAAAATTATGGAAATGTAAACCAACACTATAAAAATAATACACCAAAAATGGAAAAGGCTTGCAATAAAAATCCACATTGAAGCGTCGAATATCTTTTGCTTTGGCGCCTTTAACGATTGTAATGAAATCATCCTTCTAAAAGAAAGTAATAGTAAGAAATTAGCAATCAATAATTTTAGGTTAATAAAAACTCCAGGAAACATTGCTAGCAACAACAAGAAGAACAAGATGGGGTAACTACTGTTTTTGGTTAACCCATTTTTTTTAACAATAAAATTTACAAGAAAAAAAGATGCTGTAAGAATGCTTATTTGAAAAACTATTTCTAAAAAAGCACTTTTTTGGTCCGTTTGATGACGAAATTGAAACAAGAAATAGAAAATAAATAGAGTAAAAATTACTAAAAAATAATTTATAAACGTAGATTTTCTAAAAAGACTTGTAAACATGATGATATTTTATACTTTTGTAATTGTAAATATAATATTTTATAACAATGAAATCGTTTTTCGAAGCAATACAATCTTTGTTTGTTGACTTTTTGTTTTTACCTCTTGACTTTCTTCGTCATTTGGAATTGAAAAACTGGTGGTTAGCAAATTTAATCAGTTGGATTTTTATTATCATCTGCATGAAATACATTGTGTACTGGTGTAAAGAACTAAAAAAACATAAAGAAAGTGGTGAAGATAATCAAGATACCACAGCTCATTCTTTCTTAAAGTAAATCGAAACCAATATCTTTTCTATAGTACATCTTATCAAAATGTAGTTTATCTATATTTTGATAAGATTTTTTTGTAGCTTCTTGAAAAGTATCTCCAAAAGAAGTAACAGCAATTACTCTTCCGCCGTTAGTTACTACTTTTCCATTATCTAGTTTTGTTCCTGCATGAAAAGCAATTGAGCCATCTATATTTTCTAATCCCGAAATTTCAAAGCCTTTTTCATAATCTTCAGGATAACCACCAGAAACTACCATAATAGTTGCTGCTGTTCTTGTGTCTAAATCCAAAGAGAATTTGTCCAAAGTCTGATTTGAAGTCGAAATGAATAACTCAACCAAATCCGATTTGATTCTAGGAATCACAACTTCTGTTTCTGGATCACCCATTCTAACATTGTACTCAATAACCATTGGTTCGTTTTTAACAATAATCAAACCGATAAAAACAAAACCTTTGTATTCAATTCCATCCTTTTGCAAGCCTTCGATAGTTGGTCTTACAATTCTGCCTTCAATTTTTTCCATCAGTACAGAGTCCGCAAAAGGAACCGGAGAAACTGCTCCCATTCCTCCTGTATTCAAACCCGTATCTCCTTCGCCAATTCTTTTATAATCTTTCGCGGTTGGAAGAATTTTATAATTTTTTCCATCTGTTAATACAAAGCAACTCAATTCTATACCATCTAAGAATTCTTCGATAACTACTTTTGAACTTGCTTGCCCAAATTTTTCACCAACCAACATATTTCTTAATTCGGTTTTTGCTTCTTCTAAGTTTTGAATTATCAAAACACCTTTTCCTGCAGCCAAACCATCAGCCTTTAAAACATATGGCGGTTGCAAAGTTTCTAAGAAATCACAACCTTTTTCAACTGTTTTTGCCGTAAAACTATTGTAAGCAGCAGTTGGAATATTATGCTTTATCAAAAATTGTTTAGCAAATTCTTTACTACCTTCAAGTTGTGCACCATTTTTTGAAGGACCAATAAGTGGAATGTGATTTAGTTGCGAATCGTTTTTGAAAAAATCATAAATTCCATGAACCAAAGGATCTTCGGGACCAACAACAATCATTTCTACTTTCTCTTGAATTGTGAATGCTTTTATAGCTTCAAAATCTAGAATATTTATAGAAACATTGTTGGCGATTGTAGCTGTTCCAGCATTTCCTGGAGCAACAAATAGTTTTGAACATTTGTAGGATTTAGATATTTTCCAAGCCAAGGCATGCTCTCTTCCTCCTGAACCAAGTAGTAAAATAGTCATAATAATTGTGTTGTTTATTGGCGAAGACAAAATTAGTCAGTTTATTTTTTTATCAACTAATTTATTTATAATTTAGTAACTTAATTTAAAAAAACGAAAACTATGAAGAAAATTTTACTTTCTATTTCTTTTTTTTCATTAACTTTTTTTTCCAATGCTCAAAGTTGGGTTGAACAAGGACCTACTTTTCCTGCGGCACAAAGAGGAATTAATGAAATTACGATTGTTGATGCAAATACGGTGTGGTGTTTAGGTTATGATGGTGAACCAATATCTGCAAGTCATCCGGAAACATTAAACATACAGGAATTTACAAGAACAATTGATGGCGGGGTTACTTGGATATCAGGAACAATTGATGTGGGAGATTCTTCTTATAATATTAACAATATTTCAGCTGTTAGTGCAACTACTGCTTGGGTTTCTGCGATTGATCCAACGGTTACTGGTGTAACAGACCTCAATGATGGCATTGGAGTTACTTATAAAACTACAAATGGAGGTGCTACTTGGGTTCAACAAAACCCGAATGGTTTCCAAGTTTCTGGTGAATCATTTATGAATGGCATCCATTTTTTTAATGAAAATGTTGGTATTGCCTTTGGTGACCCTCAAGGTGGTGAATTTGAAATATATAGGACTACGAATGGCGGCAACACTTGGACACGTTTAGCGGCTTCTGCAGTTCCAAACCCGCTATCAAATGAATATGGTTACAATGGGGGTAATGTTTTTGTAGGATCTACAGGTTGGCTAGTTACAAACAAAGGTAGAATTTTAAGAACAAGTGATATGGGAGCTACATGGACTGTGTCTCAAGCGCCACTAACAGATTTTAGTGGAACTTCACAAAGCGGAAATATTCATTTCAGTACTGTAAATAATGGTTGTCTATTGAAAAAAGTAAATACAACTTACACTTTTTACACTACCACTAATGGTGGAACAACTTGGTCAGCTGCAACTCCATATACAGGTGCTTATTATGTTATAGATTATGTGCCAAATACTAATATTTTGGTTGCAACTTCTGCTTTGTCTGCAACTTCAACTCCTCCTGGCACATCTGGTTCTGCATACAGTTTAGACAATGGTACAAGTTGGACAACAATTGATTCTGGTGAGCAAAGAGGTGCTATTTCTATGTTTGATAGTTCTACAGGATGGTGTGGCGGTTTTAGCGATGCTGTTGACCCGTTGGTTTCTGCTGGTATTTTTAAATTGAACGGAAACCTTTCAAACGAAATTTTTACACCTTCTAAATTTAAAGTTTATCCAAGTCCTGCTAACAATTTTGTAACAATAACAGCCGAATCAACCGATGCTTACAGTTTAAAAATTACTGATTTGTCAGGGAAAGTTATGATGAGCAGTGAGTTGAGCGGAATGGATAACACAGTAGATGTTTCAAATTATGCTTCTGGAATTTATTTGTTCGAAATTAAATCTGGTAACAGAACTGATACAATTAAAGTTGTGAAAAACTAATTAAAATAAATTGTAATTTTAAGGGCTAACATCAGTTAGCCCTTTTTTTATTAATATATGTTGAAAATTTTCAATTTAAGTCTGAAAATAAATGGTTTTCCAATTAAAGAAGCTGAGGAAATCTATAATCAAATTATAAATCAAAGCGAAGAAGAGTACTCCATTTTTTTGAAAAACAAAAAGAATGAAGTAGTAGCATTTCATTCTGAAAACAATCCGCTTTATAAAAATTTGATACATGGAAAGAAAATCAATGATTGGTTCGATTTGCCTGTAATGACAAAAAAGGATTTTCAACAACCACTTTTGCAGCGATTATCTACAGGGTACAACCAAAAAAATATTTATGTAAACAAAACATCTGGCTCAAGTGGTGATCCATTCATTTTTGCAAAAGATAAGTTTTGCCACGCATTGACTTGGGTTAATATTATCCACAAATTCGGCGATTATGGAATTGATTTTAACAAATCAAAACAAGCCAGATTTTATGGAATTCCACTAGATTTTATTGGTTATAACAAAGAAAGATTGAAAGATTTTATTAAAAAAAGTTATCGTTTCCCAATTTTTGATCTTTCTGATAAAGTGCTAGAAACTGTACTTACTAAATTTAGAAAAACATCTTTTGATTACATAAATGGTTATACAAGTTCTATAGTATTGTTTGCTAAATTTTTGAAACAAAAAGAAATAATTCTTAAAGATGTTTGCCCTACTCTAAAATGCTGTGTTGTCACATCTGAAATGCTTTTTCAAGAAGATAAAACGCTCATGGAAAAACAATTTGGCGTTCCAATTATCAATGAATATGGCGCTTCTGAACTTGATTTGATTGCTTTTCAAAATACAGATGATGAATGGGTTGTAAACAGCGAAACACTATTTGTAGAAATTTTGGATGAAAACAATAATCCACTTCCGAATGGACAAGAAGGAAGAGTAGTGATCACTTCACTTTTCAATAAAGCACATCCATTCATTAGATATGATATTGGCGATATTGGTATTTTAGATGAAAAAAGCACACCTCAAAAACCTATCCTGAAGAAGCTTATTGGAAGAACAAATGATATTGCACTGCTTCCTAGCGGTAAAAAATCTCCTGGATTAACTTTTTATTACGTTACTAAAAGTATTATTGAAGATAACGGAAATGTAAAAGAATTTGTTGTAAAACAAACTAAAATAGATACTTTTGACATCGAATATGTAAGTGCTATTGAGCTAACCGAAAGTCAAATTAAAGCTATAGAAAAAGCCATAACAACCTATCTAGAAACTGGTTTGAACTTTACCTTTGTGAAAAAAGAAAAATTAGAAAGAGGAAAAAGCGGTAAACTAAAACAATTTGTTTCCCTATTAAATAATCAATAATGAAAATTACCATAGTTGCTGGAGCAAGACCAAATTTTATCAAAATAGCACCAATCATTAACGCTATCGAAAAAAAGAAATCAGCAGGAGCAAATGTTTCCTACAGATTGGTTCACACAGGACAACATTATGATAAAAATCTAAGTGATACCTTTTTTGAAGAATTAAACATTCCGAAACCACATGCTAATCTTGAAGTAAAAAGTGGTTCACAAGCTGAACAAACAGCGGCAATCATGATTGCTTTTGAAAAAGAATTGATACAAAATCCAAGTGACTTGGTTCTTGTAGTTGGCGATGTAAACTCGACTATGGCTTGTGCAATTGTTTCAAAAAAACTAAACACAAAAGTTGCGCATGTTGAGGCTGGAATTCGCTCTGGTGATATGACAATGCCCGAAGAAATTAATAGAATTGTAACCGATAGCATCACTGATTATTTCTTTACTACATCAGAAACCGCATCAGAAAATCTGAAGAAATATGGTGTAGATACTAATGATATTCACTTCGTTGGTAATGTGATGATTGATACACTTTATCAAAACCAATCCAGATTTGAACAACCAGCTTTTTGGAATGACTTCAATCTCGAAGAAAAAAATTATATTGTGTTAACATTGCATCGTCCAGCAAATGTTGATGAAGTTGACTCGTTGGTTAATTTACTTCAAGGAATTGACCGATTGGCCAATGGTAAAAAAATCATTTTCCCAATTCATCCAAGAACAAAATCGATTTTGGGTGAAAAAAAATTAGAAGTTGAAAATATCTGCATGATTGAGCCTCAAGGTTATCTAAACTTCATGTATTTAGTGAAAAATAGTTTTGCGGTAATTACTGATAGTGGTGGCTTATCAGAAGAAACAACCGTTCTAGGAATTCCATGTTTCACTATGCGAAACAATACAGAAAGACCTGAAACAATTACTGTAGGAACCAATAATCTTGTGGGAACATCGGTAAAAAATTTGGAAAAAATTTACTCTGAATTTTTAAATTCGGAACCAAGAAAATGTGGAATTCCACAATTGTGGGATGGAAAAGCATCAGAAAGAATCATTGACATATTGTTGTCACATTAATGGAAGAAATTTTAATTATATCCAATTATTATCCACCCGAAAAAGGTGCTGCTGCTAACAGAATTGAACAATTGGCTTTGAAATTATTTCAAAACAATTATAAAGTTTCTGTTGTTTGTCCTTTGGGAAATTACCCAAAAGGTGAATTATTTCCAGAATACAAAGGCAAGTTTTCCGTTACTGAAAACAGAGACAATATAACCGTGAAAAGACTTTGGATTTTTCCTAGTGTGAGTAAAAATTTATTGGTTAGAATTCTTTCTGTCCTATCGTTCACATTGAGTTTGTTTTTTTATTTACTATTTAAAAAAACACCTAAAAAAGTAATTGTTCAATCGCCGCCATTATTGCTTTCTTTCCTTTCGGTTTTTGTTTTATCATTAAAAAACAAGAAAATAATTCTCAATATTTCTGATCTTTGGCCGCTTGCCGCAATTGAATTGAAAGCATTGAAAGAGCACTCTTTTTCACATAAATTTTCACTTTGGCTTGAGCGATTTATTTACAAAAAATCGACGCTAATTCTTGGTCAATCAAATGAAATAATAACACATGTTAGAACAATTGTTCCCAGTAAAAAATGTTTCCTCTACAGAAATTTTCCAGACCACAAAGTTGACAATCTTGAACTAAAAACCGAAGAAAATCAACCCGTCAAAATATTCTATGCTGGGCTTTTGGGAATTGCTCAAGGAGTATTTGAACTGTGTGAAAAAATCGATTTAAAAGGATTAAACGTTGAGTTACACATTTTTGGTGATGGTGCCGAGAAAAAACAAATTGAAACTTTGCTTTTATCAGCTAATGAGCCAAAAATTTTCTTTCATGGCATGTTGGACAGAAACGAATTGCATAAAAAAATTATATCCTTTGATATTGCCGTTGTTCCACTAAAAACTAGGATTTATGGCTCAGTTCCTTCAAAAATATTTGAATACGGCGCTTTAGGTTTTCCTATTCTATATTTTGGTGGTGGCGAAGGCGAAACTGTCGTTTTTGAAAATCAAATGGGTTGGGTTGCCAATGTTGGAAATTACGAAGAGTTGAATTCAAAAATTAAAGAAATATCAAACTTATCAAAGAATGAACTAGATTTATTGAAGAAGAATATTTTTGAAAAAGCTCAAATCAACTTTAATCTTGACAATCAAATTGAAGGACTGATTAAAAAAAATGCTTTTTAATATGCTTTTTCCTCTCCTTTGAAGATGTTCACGACTGTCTGAACAATTATTTTTAAATCCATGGCAAAAGACCAGTTTTCGATATAGAAAACATCATATTTAATTCTGTTGATCATGTCTTCATCGGTTTCAATCTCGCCTCTATAACCTTTAACTTGAGCCAATCCGGTAATTCCTGGTTTTACGTAGTGGCGTACCATGTATTTTTTAATTTTGCTAGCATAAGCTTTATTTTGTGACCAAAGGTGAGGTCTAGGTCCAACGACAGACATATCTCCAAGCAAAACATTGAAAAACTGAGGCAGCTCATCTATACTAGTTTTTCTTAAAAATTTTCCAATTTTAGTTACTCTAGGATCATTTCGTGAAGCTTCTTTTTCTGTGGTTCCGTTGATTTTCATCGACCTGAACTTATAACAAAAAAACTCTTTTTCATCAATTCCTGGTCTTCCTTGTTTGAAAAATATTGGACCATTTGATTCAATCTTTATTATAATACCTACTAAAGGTATTAACCAAGACAAAACAAAAACAATAACAAAAAGAGAAAAAAGTATGTCAAAAAAACGTTTTAATCCCTTTATTGCAGGATTATGAAGTTGGGTTTTCTGTAAAGATAAAACTGGGAAAAGTTCATAATAATCAATCTTAAGATTCTTTGAAAAAATATCCTTTGTGTCAGGAATGAACTTTATTGTTTTCTTATTATCATCGGCAAATTCTACTAATTCTTTGAGTTTTTCGTTAGAAATTTCATTTAATGAACAATATATTTCATCTATTTTGTTTTCAATAATGAATGGTTTTAGATCATCTATTCTACCTTTAACTTCGGAATTTTGCTTTTTATCTGAAAAAAAACCTTGAAACCTATATCCATAATCTTTTCTGTTTTCAAATACTTCTTTCAATCTTATTGCCTCTTGAGTATACCCTATAATTACTGCATTTCTATAATTATTGTGAGTCATCAATCGGTATTTTTTTAAGTAGAAAAAAAAGAAATACTTAAAAAGAACTATTATAACAAAACTTATTATCATGAAAATAGCTATTGCTTTTCCGCTGAAAATACTTGTTTTCTGAAATGGAAAAAAAGCTATAATCGCTAAAAGAAAAATACTGAATTGCTTAAATAGTTTTGATATAATTTCAACAGGTGTTGTAAATCTAAAAACTTCGTAGAATTTTACCAAAAAAGCAATAAGCAACCAAGCAAACGTTTGATATGTTATATACACATATATATTAAGCTTTAAATCTTTGAAGAAATAAAGACTTAATAATGTAATGACCATTACATCAAGAACAATACTTATCGGACGGATATATTTTGAATATCTTCCTGTATGATGCATAAATTAATTTTAATGTATATAATTTTTAAAATCCTTATGTTCTTCTTTCAAAAGCTCTTCACTTGATAGTGATTTGAAAAAATCATAAGTTAATTTCATTCCTTGTTCTCTGGAAACCTTTGGTTCCCAACCAAGAATTTGCTTTGCTTTAGTAATATCGGGTTGTCTTTGTAGTGGATCATTAATTGGCAATGGGTGATAAACAACTTTTTGGTTTGTACCTGTGAGTTTAATTATCTCATCCGCAAAATCCTTTATCGTTATCTCGTCTGGATTACCAATATTTACTGGCAAATGATAATCTGAATGCAATAATCTAAATATGCCTTCTACTTGATCTGTAACATAACAAAAAGAACGAGTTTGACTTCCATCTCCAAAAATAGTTAAATCCTCTCCGCGCAAAGCTTGACCGATAAATGCTGGTATAACTCTTCCGTCATTCAGTCGCATTCTTGGGCCATATGTATTAAAAATGCGAACTATTCTAGTTTCTACATTATGGAAGGTGTGGTATGCCATAGTGATTGACTCCTGAAAACGCTTTGCCTCATCATAAACACCTCTTGGTCCAATAGTGTTTACATTACCATAGTAATCCTCTGTTTGTGGATGAACTAACGGATCACCATAGATTTCAGAAGTTGATGCAATAAGAATTCTTGCTTTTTTAACTCTGGCTAAACCTAATAAATTGTGAGTTCCAAGAGAGCCAACTTTCAAAGTTTGAATGGGTATTTTCAGATAATCTATTGGGCTTGCAGGAGAAGCAAAATGCAGAATATAATCTAGCTTTCCTGGTACATGAACAAACTTAGTTACATCATGATGGTAGAACTCAAAGTTCTGATGTTTAAACAAGTGTTCGATATTTTTCAAATCTCCTGTTATTAGATTATCCATCCCGATAACATAATAACCCTCATCTATAAATCTGTCACAAAGATGCGAACCAAGAAATCCGGCAGCTCCAGTTATTAATATTCTTTTCATTCGTTTTGTTTAGGTTCTTTTATATGAAGATATCCAGAGTTAAATAAACAATAAAAAGCAGTAAAAAAGACTACTCCTCTTTGCCTCCATAAAAAAGATTCTGTCAAAAATAAACTTATCATTAGAAATGCAAAAGCAAAAAAGACAAAATCTTTACTCTTAATTGCATTTTTTAAATTATAAATTAACATGATGATGATGATTAAAAAACCAAAAACTCCTAATTCTGCAAAAATTTGAATGTATTGGTTATGAAAATTTTTGTCGTGGTAACCATCATTACCCATATAAAGATTGTAGAATACTGCTTTATTGTATATCATTGGATAGGAAGCATTGAGACCAAATCCTGAAAAGAATATATTGTTTTCACTTAAAAACTCCTTGAAAATTCTTAATTGATAAACTCTAAAAGCTGTTCCAGGAAAATAATCATTTGGGGTAAATGTTTTATTTGTCCATGCTTCTTTTATACTAACGTAGTGAACGCCTTGAGGAATCCCATTTACAACATCTGCGCTGAGACTTCGCTTTGTGTTACTTGAAAACTCAACTTCAAAACGTTGCTTTATTTTGCCTATAGATAAACCTAAAGCAACAATTAATCCCAAGACAATAATGTTTCGCAATCGCATTCTATAGCCAGATTTTGAAAAAAAGAAAATATATATTAGCACGAGTAAAACGACTGTAATGACAATATTTTTCGATGAAAGCAGCAACAAAAATCCGAAAAGAATGAGTGCAAATGCTTTGTCTAAAAAGGATTTTTTTTCTTTTGAAAAAAAATAGAAAAATGCTACTGCAACAAAAACGGATACATGTATAGCATTTAATAATTTTGGTACTAATCCATAATCTACATAATCTTCTCCATGATAAAAAAACACTCGAGAGTCATTACTAATAAAATATCTGACAACGGCTCTAACTAGAAAAAAAATCGCAAGCAATACCATTGAATGGCTATAAAATTCAATTATCCTTTTCTTTTGATTTTTGGTAAAAGGTTTTTTTAACATGAAAAAAACCGGTATAAGTAACAGTGGGATTTCTTTTGATAAAGCTTTAAATGACTCATTTTTATCAATAGACCATATACAAGAAACAACCATCAATAAATAAAGTATGATAGGCAAAACCAATAATTTAGTAACAGATCCTTGATGTTTTTTAAAGTTTATTATTGCAGATATTATAAAAATACCTAAGGCAATATTATTTACAGCAAAAGGAAATGGAATCGTTACAAGAAGAAGAAAAAAAGGTATTAGGGTTTTATTTTCTTTGTTTTCTTTTATCAGATTTTGAAAAGCATTCTTCAAAGAGTTGTAAATATTCTCCATTAATTTTCTCCCAATTAAAATCATTTACTATAGCTTGATAGTTATTTTGAACCAATTGCAAGTTATCATTTTTTTTGATTGTTTGGAGAATATTTTTCACTTCGACAGAATTAGAAAAATAAAAGGCGTTGTCTTTTAAAATACCTCTGTTGAAATCATTATTATGAGCAGCAATCAAGGCTTGTGATGACATAGCTTCCAAAAGAGATGGATTTGTTCCACCTACAGAATGACCGTGAAAGTAAATATTTGAAAAATATCTTAAATTATTTAAGTGTTCCAAATTATAAACCGCTCCAATAAAACGAATGTTAGCCTGAAGTTTATATTTGTTCTTCAAGTACTCACCATGCTTAGTATTGTGATTCCCAATTACTAATATAGGCGTTTTATCATCATTTGTTGCAACACCATCAAGAACCATTTCAAAATTGTTTTCTGGTTCAAAACGAGCCATGATCATGTTGTAATTCCCTTTTTGAACGTCATATTTTTCCAAAAAAGCCTCATTGGGTTCATTGAAAGGATACGCACCATAGGCAATATAGGTTGATTCTTTTTTGTATTTCTCTTTTAAAAATTTTTGAATTCCAATGGAATCCGAAACTAGATAATCGCTACTAATGGCTGCTAATCTCTCAGCAAATTTCAGAAATTGTTGTACTGGGCGTGAATATTTTGAACGTTTCCATTCTAAACCATCCATGTTGGTGATGACAATAGATTTTTTAGGCAAAAGAAAAAACCAAACTGAATTGCTGGTATAACCTAACTGAAGGATGATATCAAAATCTCTTTTTCTGGCGTCAATAATACAGTTGTAATCATAAATAAACTGCCCAAAAGTTCCATATTTATACTCAGGATCATACTGGTGAATGATATGAACTCCATGAAAATCCTTTTCTTGAAATGGATGATTATGAGAATTATAGCAATACACCTCATGCCCTTTCTCAACAAGATATACCGAAAAAAATTCAGCAAACTGTTCAAAACCTCCATAATAATTTGGAATTCCTCTTGTTCCAAGTATTGCTATTTTCATCAATTTTTATTGTGTTTTACAATTTTTTCTCTACATGCAAACATAACAAATAGATTTGAATTTAATTTATTTAAGAAATAGCTTTTTTATATTGTTCTGCCGCTAGTTTCCAATTGAATTTATCTTCCATAGCATCTTTTTTTTGAGCGACTCTGTTGTCTTTTAAACCTATTTCTATTTTATTTTTAATGTCTTCTAAATCGAATGGGTTAAAAAGACAATTTTCGAAAAACTTAAAGTCTGACATCGCAGTTGTATTGGAACAAATGGTTGGAATTTTTGCTGCCAAAGATTCTAATGGTGGAATACCAAAACCCTCGGCTAAAGAAGGATAAATTGACAAATCTGCACCCCGAACAAACAATAATAAATCTTGAAAACTAACTTTGTTAAAGGAAATTATTTTTGCTTTTATTTCTTTTGGTAAAAACTTATAATAGTTGTTATATTCTATATTTTCAATGGCTTTATCTCCTATAAAAACCAATAAATGATTTTTATAATATTCCTTTTCTACAAAAACTTTCAAAAGACGATGGTGGTTTTTTCTTGGTTCCCATCGACTTACGAACAGAAAATAATTTTTTACTTTGAATTTTACTTCAACTTGTGCTTGAATTTGCTTTTTATCATACTCTTCTAAATAAATTGGGTCAACTGCATTGGGTGTGACAACAACTTTTTGAGTTTTAAAATGTTTTTGAATTTGTGTTTTAGAATATTCTGAAACAGACAGTACAATGTCAGCGTTTTTAGCACTTTTTTTGAATAAAAGCTTATTCTTTACTCTGTACAAAAAAGGAAAATAATCAGGAAAATCTAAAAATAAAACATCATGGATAGTTACTATATATTTACATTTTTTTATTGGTGGAATTACATATTGAAAATGAGCAAAATCAATCTTATTTTCTTTGATAATTCTAGGAATATCAATCAATAATCGGTAAAATTTATTTTTGGATTTGTAACTCACATAAGAGAGATTGTCATGTTTTCCAAATATAGTTTCGAGAAATGTTGTGTTGAATGCACCAAAATAGAACTGAATGTCTTTTTCTTTTAAAAGGACTAAATATAGTCCTTTAAGATAAGTGGTTGTTCCTTGAAAATTACCATCAAAAACATGACAATCAACAAATATTTTTGTGTTTTTCATAAAAGCTGTTTTGATTCTGCGCTTTGTACAATCTCATTTTTCATTAGAATTTCTCTATAACAAATCATAAATCCTAATAAGATTGATTTATTATCTAGTTTCAAATACAATCCCATAAAAACCCAATTCGAAACTATAAGAAAAACTGCTGTCCCCACAAGTAATAAATTAATATTCTGAACGGAAATTAAATTGGTTTTTTTATGTATTCCTAACAAAATCATGAAAATAATCAGGAACAATACACCAAAAATACCAGATTTAAGAAAAACAGTTGCAAAGCCATTATGAAGTATTGGTATGTACTGTATAAGTTCTCCATCATTGGTCCAAATTTCCCTCCCAAGATTTACGGTTGATCCCAAGCCTTTTCCAAATAATATTGATTGTGTGCCATCTGCACTAACCTGTTTTATTGTTAAGATGTTTTCATATGACCTATAATTGTCATTAAAATCCTTCCAGTCATCTTTATTAATTTTTGTTTTAAAAGCTTCAATTGGAGCATTTTTTATCTTATATAAAAAAGCCTCTATTCCTTTTCCCGAACGATTAGGATTTAGATGATATATGGCTGTATACCCTAAAATCACAAATAAAATAACTGATGAAATTACTGTAATTGACCTTTTATTAATTACAAAATAGCCTTTTATAGCAATGTAGAGAACGATAAATTGTATAAAATTTGTCCTAGATAAATACAAAAAGCTTGATGCTGAAACAAGAAAAATAAAGAGATATACCGTTCTAGTTGACAAGCAGAGTTGGAATTTTTTATAAAACAATAAAATTATTAAAACATATACTTCATAATCACTGTGATATCCACAATATTCCCTTAGTAAATTAACGGAAATTGTGTGAAATCTTAGAAATGTAATTAGAACGATTAAAAGATGGATTGTTGATAAAAATATGCCCGTGTAAATAACTGTTGAAAAGAACTTACCTTGACATTTCTTGTATAGTTGATATCCTACCAAAATTCCAATTATTGGTTTAAACAAGTATGCAATATCTCTAAAAAAATTATAAGTGCTTTCGGCATTAAAGAAACTGGCAATGAATGATATTACTAAGATGACTAAAAAACAAGCGAGATATTTAATTACATTTAATGAGTATCTATTCGAGATAGTTATTAAAACGGTTGAAAACCAAACAAAAAATGTCAGCTCATAATTATTAATAAAAGGTACTGCTATACAAATAGCATATAGATATTGATAAAATGTAATTTTAGAACTCCCTTCTATCATTTGAATTATTGTAAGTTGTTTTTTAATTCCTTTAACACAACTTCGTCAATTATAAAATGTCTTTTATTTTGACGTTTTGATTGGTATCAATATCAAAAACATTAAGTTCATTTATCATTTGTATTCTTTCGTGATGTCTTAAAAAGATTAATTCACCTTTTCTTCCTTTTGAATCTCTATTAGCAGACTCGTTAAATCCTTCTAAAGCACTATATTTCATGAAAGGTTCAGACAAATCTTTTCTAACAAAGTATGCATTAACCCCTGCACTTGATGTTCCAATGAAATCATATCCTTTTTGTTCGGCTAAATGACAAAATGCTGCTAAAGATGCTCCAAAATAAAGCTCTGAAAAATGTTCTTTACTTCTCACAAAATCTGATTTATATGGAACAGTAACTTTTTTATTTGGCCCAAATACTGAATTATATTCACAAACTACTATTCTTGGATTGATGCAATTAATGCTTTCCCAAACCCAATAATCATTACCATCAATATCAACGCTAAGTAATCCTATATCTTTTTGCGAAGTGTAACATGATATTAATTCATTAATGTTATCTCTTGTAATAAAACTTTGAATTGCTGTTATATCATATTTCCAATAAATAAAATCTTCCTTAATATATTTTATGTTTTTAAAATCTCCATCAATCACTAATCCAGACCAATTATTATTCATCAATAAAAACCTAGTATTTGACTCGTTATAGGTTTCAACTCCAAATTCAATAAATATTTTATTTGGGATTTCTATTTTGTTAATGATATACTGAATTATCCCGTCTTCTCCTCTTTGTGAGAATACTTGAAATTCAACTTCATCTAGAGATTTTATCTTTTGCTTGTTGTTATTTAATTCCGATAGAATTTTTCCGTTCAACAATAATGCCTTTTGAACATCATAGTTTAATTTATTATAAATTTTCTTATAAAGTAATTTTATAATGCCTTTCATGATATGCTTTTAGTTTTAGTAAAATACTTTTTTAATATTGAAAAATACATTGTTATCAAGAATATCTCAGTTATTATTAACAGAAAAAATACTTGAAGTAATCCAAAAAAAATCATTAAAAATGAAATTCCTGCAATATTAAAAATTGTTGTTGCAATTGTAAGTATAATGTAAATCTTATTTTTATTCAAACTGAAAATTAACTGCTCTAAAGGTAATGTAATTGCTGTAAAAAACGGAATTAATAGTGCAATATGTAGATAAAATTCTAACTGTTTAATAATGCTATTGTCAACTTTAAAAAAAACTAATACGTTATGCGAAAATAAAAATGTCAGGAGAAGTAGTCCGAGCACCAATATAAAATTTAAGCCATTAAACTTTTTCCACAAAAGCAGTCCTTTATTTATGCTTTTATCGACTTCGAAACAAACATAACTATAGGAAAACTTAAAAAACATTTGCAGATAGGTTCTGAAAAGACTCGTTATCTGTTCAATCACTTTGAATTGTCCTGCGGTATATTCACCAGAAAAAAAACCAATAATTAATACTGTGGAATAATTTCTAACAGCAAAGAACAATTGGGAAACACAAAAAGAAAAATCATTTATCAATAATTCTTTTACTTGAATGATTGAAATTTGATTAAACTTAAATTTGTACATTCTTACAATGTAAATTAACCCTATCAAACTAGATATAATTGCTCCAAAACCTAACCAAAAATTAGCGTAAACAAAATCAGATTCTGATTTGATGAAGATGAAAACACCGACAACATAAATAACTTTTGATAAAATGTTGATTATTGTTATCCATTTAAAGTTTTCAACGCCTTGTAAAAACCATGTCGGATTAACAAATTGACCTAAAATTATAAAGAAACTAAATAGTATCGCTGAAATGTTATTGCTAAAAAAAGGAATGAACCAAACCAGCAATAAAACAATTAACAAAACTAAAAACACCAGAAACAGCTTTGCAAAATAAATAGTTTTAAACAGTTCCTCTAGTTTAGTCTTATCATTACGATTGATAGATATCTCTTTAACTCCAATAACATACGAGCTATAATCAACAATTACTATTAGAATATAAGCCAAAGATTGACCCATAGCTATAACTCCAAGCTTTTCTAATCCGCAAACAAAAATTAGATAGGGGGTTATTAATAATGGACTTAATATATTTACGCCCTGACCTAAGCCATAAATTATAAAATTTTTTATTTTTTGACTTTTAAGTTTACTTGTTATTTCCCCTTTTAACATTACCGCCTTGTAACTCTGTATTTTTTTCAAAAATAGATAAAATAACGAGAAGCCACAGAATTAAAATTCTATGGCTTCTCGTTATTTTGTATAGTTTGTTATTTCAATTTAGGCAACTCTGCCGCCATCACTTTTTCATTTGGATATAGAGAAATTGCCTCTTTTTTTCCATCTTTTACAATAGGTTTGATGATACCTATTGTAGCATCATAGGAACATTTTGAAGCATCTGCTCTAAAGAATACTCCTGTTTCAAAACCTTTAATCTCTCTGCTTTTTCCGTTGTATTCAAATTTTACAGTCTTTAACAAAATTTCATCTTGATTTTTACCAAGATCCATTCTTAACTGTGTTGGAAATGCATTTTCCGGCAAAGTGAATTCAATTGTTTGGTCACTATCCGATCCTTTAACTTCTTTCCAAATTCCATCTTTAAAATCAAGTGATCCATCTTCGGTATAAAGTAAGCAAAAATCATCATTATTTTTAGCAACAAAATTAAGAGTTACTTTAAAAGCGTTAGCCGCAACATTAGTTTCTTGACCCCGAGCTTCATTTTCTGTGCTTTTTGCTTCGTCTTTACAACTTACTACGATTACAGCTAAAATCAGTACTATAAATAAATTTTTTAATTTCATTCTGTGTTAATTAATGTATTACGATTTTTTTTGTGTAAAATAAATAATTATCCTTGTAATTAACAAATTTAAATTAGTTTTGTCACATTATACATCTCAATATCCATGACACATTCAATAAAGATTAAAGACGAAAATATTTATAAATTATTTCTGTTTTCTTTTTTATTAGCCATATTAACCTATGGTTTTGCTCTCACAAATTTTACCATAAGCATTGATAATGAAATTCCGATTTACGCGGATTATGGATTAGATTTGGGTCGATGGGGGCAAAATTTAATACGATACCATCTCTTTAAAGGGCATTTACAATATTTTTCGCTTATATTAAGCCTTTTTTTATTTAGTATTGCTGCTGTTCGAATTGCTAAGCTATTTAGGTTTCAGAATTTTTTTGCCTATTGTTTTTGTGCCCTATTTATAACTTTTCCTCAAATTTCCTATCAAGTTGTCTTTGGAATGATGGCAGATGTTGCTGCTTTAGGTGTTCTATTATCTGTTTTATGTGTGGAATTATTCACAAAAGCAGTTGAGATGAAGTCTACGGTTAAAAAGATATCACTTTTTATACTAATCGCTCTGATATTAATGTTTACACTTTCCATATACCAAGCATTCATATTAGTGCCACCAGCAATATACATTATTTACTTTTTTCAGAGCACTTATGAAGATTCGTTCGAATTGAAGGTAGAAATAAAAAAGAGCTTTTTCTTTGGGTGCCTGACATTGGTTTCATTAGTATTATATTATCTTTCTGTAAAAATAATTTGTCCAGAAACTGAGAACAGCAGTTATCTTACTTCATTCGTTGGAGGCGGCGTAAATGGGAAAAATCAGTTTTTAGAGTTTTGTTCCATCTGGTTTAAAAATCTAGTTGGCGGTTTTTATTATGGGGAAAGAACATTCGTAGTCGTATTACTAGTAAGTATATTCTTGTTTATTCGTTTTTTTATAGAAAAAAAACTTGTTCTCATTCGTTCTTTATCTCTTTTTGCTATTTTACTCATGCCTTTCCTTATGTCGACCATTATTACAAATGGTTATCATCCTCCACGTTTGTATTTAACCTCTAATCTTGTTTTTGCATTTTTAATAGTCTTTGTACTATATCATTCTAAAATACACTCTTTTGATATTTCAAAAATTGCTATAGTATTAATAACTATCACAAACATTTACTTTGTAACAAAGCTTTTCTATACCGTCAATAAAATTTACAAAAATGATAAGAGAACTGCCGAAAAAATTGACAATATAATTCAAACTAAGTATCCAAATTTTTCGTCGACAGAAAAACTGGTTTATTTCTATGGTTATTTCCCGTATGAGTATCATCAAAAATTCAGATTACAAGATGCTGAAGTTTTTGGTGGTTCAGTATTTAATTGGGATAATGGAAATAACTACAGAATAATTAATTTTTTTAGGGAAGCAGATATAGCAGACTATAAAATGATAGATAGTAAAGAAAAATTTGATGTAATAAGAGACTCTATGTCTAAAATGCCAACATGGCCTGATTATGAGTCTATTAGAATGTTTAAAAATATTGTTGTCGTTAAATTAGGAAATGAGAAAGGTATTCCTGTTCCTGGTGAATAGACAAATCGAGTAACTATTTTCACAATTCGACTTTTAAAAGCACTTCTATTATTTTATCTACATTCTGTTCATAAAAAAGTGGCAACCTTACTAATGTATCGGTAAATCTATCCGTTTCAGGTAAAATCCTTCCATCATGTTTGTCTAGATAAAAGGGACTTTTATGCAAACTTATGTAATGAAAAACCGCCATTATACCATTTGCTTTTAAACTTTCTATAAGTTGGGTTCTTTGTTCTAAATTTTTACAAACCAAATAAAACATGTGTGCATTATTGGTTGCATAAGATGGCAATTCTGGTAAACTAATTTCGTTTTCATTTGCCCAATCATTTAATTTGGAATAATAATCATTCCATATTTCCTTTCTTTTGGACTGAATTTTTTCAAGGTTTTCGAGTTGTGCCCAAAGAAAAGCGGCAATAATTTCTGATGGTAGAAATGAACTTCCAATATCAACCCAACCATATTTATCAACTTCTCCTCTAAAAAATGAAGAACGATTGGTTCCTTTTTCCCAAATAATTTCGGCTCTATTGATAAACTGTTCATCGTTTATAGCTAATAATCCGCCTTCACCAGCAATAATATTTTTGGTTTCATGAAAAGAAAAAGCGGCTAAATGTCCTATTGAACCTAATGCCTTTTTCTTTCCATCTTTTCCTGTAAAATAACTATCAATAGCTTGAGCCGCATCTTCTATAACAAATAGATTGTGTTTTTTTGCTAAATCAATAATCGTGTCCATATCGCATGAAACTCCAGCATAATGAACAGGAACAATCGCTTTTGTTTTAGAAGTGATTAATGCTTCTATTTTTGATGCATCAATGTTTGGATGATTTGGCATACTATCGGCAAAGACAATTTTTGCGCCACGAAGAACAAATGCATTTGCAGTAGAAACAAAAGTATAAGAAGGCATAATTACCTCATCGCCTTCTTGAATGTTGATTAAAATTGCTGCCATTTCTAGCGCATCAGTACAAGAAGTGGTTAGAAGTGCTTTTTTGATATTATAATTTGTTTCAAAAAAATCTTGACATTTTTTGGTAAAAATTCCGTTACCAGAAATTTTTCCAGACTTAACAGCTTCTTCAATATACTGTGTTTCTTTACCTGTTAAATAAGGTTTATTAAATGGTATCATATTTTCCAATAATGTTTTATAAAGGTATTTTCAAAAATAGAATATCCTTGCTTACTATAAAAATTACACGCTTGTTTATTTTCAAATTGCGTTGGTATCGTTAGGCTCGTTATTCCTTTTTGATATAAAATAGTTTCTAAATGTTTCAATAAAATTCCGCCAATTCCTTTTCCTTGATGTTTATTGGAAACTGCAATTAATCCTACTGTTGCGTTATCATCAGTAGTTTTGTAGGTTAATAAACCAGCAATTTCTTGATTGTTCTTATACAAAAAAACATTGTCTGCAAAAGTTTTTGAAATAGAATTATCTATCCAAAGACGATATAATTCTTTGAATTTTTCTGTGCCAAAGTTTTTATCAAGTAAAAATCGACTATGCTTTCCGCTTTCAAAAGCTAATTGATATAACTCTTGAATGTTATATTCTATTTCTGAATGTGAAAAAACATTTTCATTAGTTTGAAAAATTTCGCTCAGTTTTTTGTGAAATTTGACTTTTTGTTCAGAAAAAGTATTTGAAAAATCGTCTATTTGTAAATCAAAATCTTCATCTGAAACAACATACAACAAATCATAATCAGAAAAGTTTAAAGAATGTTTGCAATCGGCAAAATTTACTTCACCAATTTTTAGATTAAAAAAATCTGAATCCCATTTCTTTTCCGCTATCATACTATTTCGTCAATTATAAAAACAGGACGGTTTTTTGTTTGGTCAAAAATCTTTCCAATATAAATTCCGGCAACACCAATAGTTGTTATTATTATTCCCGATAAAAACCAAATGGATACAATTAAAGATGTAAATCCTAAAACTGCAATTTCATGATGTAACGCTTGGTATATATAATAAATGCCGACGCAAAATGATAATAACGATATTATCATTCCAAATTTCACAAACAGTTTTAATGGCTTGTTAGAAAAAGAAATAATGGTATTGAATGCTAAACTTACCAATTTAGAAAAACTATAGCTTGATTTTCCTTCTTCACGAAAAGCATGTTCAACAATAACTGACGTTGATTTAAACCCAACAAAGTTGACAAATAATGGAAAAAACTTAATATAATCAGAAATTTCTAAAATAGAATTAACTACTTTTCTATGATAAATTCCAAAATTGGCTATTTCATTATCATACTTTGTTTCGGTAAAAAAACTATACACTTTTGAGAAAATTTTTGATGATAATTTTTTCAAAAAAGTATCCGATCGTTGTACTCTTCTGGCTAGAACAATTTCAAAACCTTCTTGAGCTTTTTGATACAATTTTATAATTTCCTTAGGTTGATCCTGCAAATCACAGTCCATAACTACAATCCATTCGCCCGAAGCATTAGCCAAACCAGCCATAATTGCTGGATGTTGACCAAAGTTTTTACTCAATCGAATGGATTTAACAGTATCAAATCGTGCTGAAAGTGATTTCATTACTCGCCAAGAATCATCAGGACTTCTATCATCTACCAAGACAATCTCATAAGACAAATCCATCTGTTGCATTGTCTTTTGAATTTCGGATACCAAATTCACAACAATTCTTTCGGCTCTATAAACCGGACTTACGATTGATATTTTAGGACTATTATTCACTTTGATATCTTAAACTTTCTTCCCAATTGATAATTTCTATTCCAAAAACGGTTTTTATTTTACTTTTATCCAAAACACTAAAACTCGGTCGTTTTGCTGGTGTTGGAAAACTTGTTGTAGGTATAGGAAGTAAATTTATACTTATATTATTAATTTCAAATATTTTTTTGGCAAAATCATACCATGAACATTGTCCTTCATTAGAGAAATTATAAATTCCAAAGTTGAAAGTTGCGAGTTGCGAGTTATTTGCACTTCGACTGCGCTCAGTGTGACAAATTATTTTTATCAAAACCTCAGCTAAATCAACAGCATTAGTTGGAGTTCCAATTTGATCATTTACAACTGAAATTGTATCTCTCTCTGAAGCTAAACGCAACATGGTTTTCATAAAATTATTCCCAAATTGTGAATAAACCCATGATGTTCTTACTATGAAATGTTTTTCCCAAACTTCTTGGATTGCTTTTTCACCATCCAATTTAGTTTGTCCATAAACTCCTGTTGGATTGGGAATATCGATTTCTGTATATGGCATCTCGACTGCGCTCGATGTGACATCTCGATTGCCATCAAATACAAAATCAGTAGAAATATGCAGTAAAATAGTATCAAACTTTTTTGAAACCTCAGCCAAATTTTTTGCTCCATTTACATTGATAGCAAATGCTTTTTCAGGTTCGCTTTCGGCTTTGTCAACCGCAGTATATGCTGCTGCGTTAATACAAAAATTGGGTCTATAATTATCAAAAACTTGATTACAGTTTTCGAGATTAGTGATGTCTAACTTTTTTGAGTCACAAAAAACAAAGTCTATTTGCGGATAATTTGGAGCAATAAACTGCAAACTTTGACCTAATTGTCCCGAACTTCCTGTAACTAAAACTACCATGCTTTCTTGGCGTTTTCTAATGTTGGTTGTACTTTATCTTTCTCGGAAAT
>JAXLVF010000011.1:0-100828 GCA_046329205.1 Flavobacteriaceae bacterium
TTGACAGAGATAAAAATGTTTATGGAGATGCTTTTATGCCTTTTGTGAGAGTTTATTTTTAATCCAGCACGCCATCTGGCCTGTTCACTAAAAATGCCTGCTAGGCATTTTTTTAACGTTCCATCCTATTCCTAAACCAAACTTTCATCCATTCTCTTTTTAGAATTAAAAATGAAATTTGTTCGGCAAGTTCAACCGTATCTGAACCGTCAAGTTGCTTCATGTTTTCTTCGGGAACATCAATAATGTAGAGTAAGTTGAGTAATTCAGTATACTTGTATTGAATTAAGCGATAAATTTTCTCGTGAAGTTGAATTTTCAATTCTTCGGGCGAAGTACTTTTAGGAAAATCAATTGCTTCGTTAGCAAAATTGAAATCTTTATTAATTTGCTCAATAAGTTTTGAATAAAGGTTTTCGCTCTCTGCTTGCAGAAGCAAGTTGTCTGTCGTCGATGGGTTTATGAAACTAGACATTTCTGCTCATGAGTTTTTCGCCAAAGGCTTTCAAAATAGCTTTTTTATCATCTTTGATTTGCATTCTTTCTAGAGTTTCAAATGCTTTTAGAGTATAATATTCAATCGCTTTTTTTGTTTCACGACTTGAGCCAGTTTTATCAAATATTTCTTTTACCGAATTTATTTTATCGGTATTATCACTTGGCTGTATCGAGAAAAGATGAAGCAATTGTTCTTTTTCCTTTTGGTTGGAAAATTCGAGCGCTTTCAAATACAAATATGTCTTTTTGTTCTCTATAATATCACCGCCAACTTGTTTTCCAAAAGTTTCAGGATTTCCAAAAGCATCTAAAAAATCGTCCTGAATCTGAAAAGCAATCCCAAGATTTAATCCGAAATCGTATATCAGATTTTTATTTTCTTCGGAAGTTTCAGCAACGATTGCGCCCATTTTCATCGCGGCACCAACCAAAACAGCCGTTTTATATTCGATCATTTTTAAATACTCGGGAATAGTAACATCATCACGCGTTTCAAAATCCACATCATATTGTTGTCCTTCACAAACTTGAAGTGCAGTTTTGCTAAAAAGTTTTGCTAATTCAGTAAATATATTTGCATCATATTGTTCAAAATATTGATATGCCAAAATTAACATTGCATCACCAGAAAGTATCCCAGTATTAATATTCCATTTTTCGTGAACGGTTTCGTTTCCTCTTCGAAGCGGCGCATCATCCATAATGTCATCATGAATGAGTGAAAAATTATGAAAAACCTCTACCGCTGTTGCTGCTGCAAGCGCTTTTTTGCAATCAACATCAAAAACTTCGGTTGACATGAGTGTTAAAACAGGTCTCATCCTTTTTCCACCTAATGATAATATATATTTAATTGGTTCATAAAGATTTAAAGGTTCTTTATTCACAATCAAATTATTAAAATGATTAGCTATAATTTCTTGGTAATATGAAAGGGGTTGCATTTTTAATTTTTTGGCTAATGTAAGTCTATTTAAACATTTTTTCAAATGTTAAATAAATGTAAATACTTTGGAAACTATTTTGGTATTAAAAGTTTCCATTATACATTTGCACTCAACTTTAATACAAGTAATGAAAGATAAAATTATTGCAAGGGCTACAGATATGTTTTTAAAACTTGGTTTTAAAAGCGTTACTATGGATGATATAGCTTGTGATATGTGTATTTCAAAAAAAACCATTTACAAATATTTCAGCAATAAAGAACAACTTATTGAAGAAGGAACCGAAATTGTCCATCAAAACATCCACAGACTTATGGATGAAGTAGTTGCGAAAAACTTTAATGCCATTGAAGAAAATTTTGAAATGAGGAAAATGTTCAAAGAAATGTTTCAGTCTTTTGATCATTCACCTGCATATCAGCTAAAAAAACATTACCCAGAAATTTACGAAAAAATGATGAAGAATGAGATAGAAGATTGTCATTCTATGTTCTCACAAAACATTGTTAAGGGAATTGAGCAAGGATTATATCGACCAGAAATTGATATAGAAGCTGCAACGAAGTTCTACTACACACTTATTTTTTCGATAAATGAAAACACATTGTTAGAGCGTGATGCATATATCCTTGAAGGAAAAGCATTAGAATATCACACACGAGCTTTGGCAACGCCAAAGGGAATTATAGAACTAGAAAAACAATTAGTAAAATTTAATATATAATCATCAATGAAAAACAAATTAATAATTCTTTTAGTTGTATTTGCTTTCCAGTTACAAGCACAGGAAGTAAAAACTCTTCTGCTGAAAGACGCTATAAACTATGCTTTACAAAATAAAGTAGAAGCAAAAAAAGCAGCTTTGGATGTAGAAAATGCCGAATATAAAATTCAGGAAGTTCGTTCACAAGCTTTACCTCAAATTTCTGCTAATGGAAGTTTAACCTATAATCCAATTTTACAATTGAATGCTTTGCCGGGAGACTTTTTTGGAGCACCGGGAACAACGCTTTTGGCGCCACTTGGTCAAAAATGGACTTCTGTAGCAGGAGTTTCTTTAACTCAAACCATTTTTAACGAACAAGTTTTTACCGGATTAAAAGCAGCAAAAACGACACGTGAGTTTTACAAAATTAACAAAGAACTTACTGATGAACAAGTGATTGAACGTGTAGCAACGGCTTATTATCAAGTGTATTTACAACGTCAAAAACTTACGGTTATTGAAAACAACTTAAAAAATACTACCAAAGTTAAAGACGTTATCAAAAATTTATTTGACAATGGTTTAGCTAAAAAAATAGACCTAGACCGAATTACAGTAACCCTGAATAACATTACTACTTCTCGTCAACAATTGCTTAACGCTGTTGAAATCCAAGAAAATGCTTTGAAATTTTATATGGGAATGCCGGTAAATGATAAAATCATCATTCCGGAATCAGAAGTAAAAATACTTCCCGTAGTTTTAGAAGAAACTGCCGAAACAGCAAATCGTTCAGAATACCGATTGATGGAAACGCAAAAAAGATTATTAGAATTCAACAAACGTGCTATGAAATCTTTGTATTACCCAACACTTTCAGCAACTGCAGGATACAATTATATTGGTCAAGGTCCTGAAATGCCTTTGGGAGCAAAACCTTCAGAAGGTGTTTATTGGTCCGATTTTTCTTCTATTGGGTTAAATCTACACATTCCTATTTTTACCGGTTTTGGAACCCGAGCCAAAGTTCGCCAAGCAGACATTGATCTTCGTAAAGCCGAAGTTGATTTAGCCGACACCAAATTGGCTTTGGACTTAGCCTACAAGAATGCTAAAACACAAGTAGAAAACAGTTTGATTACTATTGAAAATCAAAAGCAAAATGTTTCTCTAGCTCAAGAGGTATATGAAAACACCCAAAACAATTATATAAACGGATTGGCAACACTTACCGATTTATTGGATTCTGAAAATTCATTGGTAGAAGCTCAAAACAATTACAATACTGCACTTTTGGACTATAAGTTGGCAGAAATACAATTAATCAAATCAAGAGGAGAATTAAAATCATTAACTAACTAATAATCGAAATGAAAAAAATAATAATAACAATAGTAGTAATTGCAGCATCATTAGGTCTGATTGCTTTTATCCTAACAAAAAACAAAGCTGAAAACGAAGCAAAAACAGCTATTGTTGCCGAAAAAAACGCTTCAGTTTCAGTAAAAATTGATACTGTAAAAACAGAAGAAGTTTCGTTAGACTTCGTGTCAAACGGAAATTTTGAACCAATACAAGAACTAAAATTTTCTGCTGAAAAATCTGGAAAAGTAACTCAAGTTTTAGTCAAAGAAGGTGATTATGTAAAAGCTGGACAAACACTTGCTATTGTTAGAAGCGATGTTATAAATGTAAATGCTCAAAATGCTGATGCAGTATATCAAAACGCAGTTGCGGATTATAACCGATTTGAAAATGCATTCAAAACTGGTGGTGTAACAAAACAGCAACTAGATCAAGCAAAACTGGCAATGGTAAATGCTAAAGCAAACTTAACACAAGCAAATATTAATGTTGGCGATACCAGAATAAAAGCACCAATTAGCGGTTTTATCAATAAAAAACTTATAGAAGTTGGAACTATTCTATCTGGAATGCCACCAACAGAATTATTTGAAATTGTAAATGTTTCCAAATTAAAATTGAATGTTACCGTTAATGAAAGTCAAGTAGCAAGCCTGAAAGTTGGAACTCCAATTAAAGTAGTTACAAATGTCTATCCAGATAAAGAATTTTCAGGAAAGATAACTTTTATTGCTGCAAAAGCAGACACAAGTTTAAACTTCCCTGTTGAAATTGAAATTACAAACAACAGTTCAAACGATTTAAAAGCAGGTATGTATGGAACAGCAAAATTTGCTTCAAACCAACAAAAACAAACTTTGAAAATTGTACCTAGAAATGCATTCGTAGGTAGTGTGAGCAGTAATGAAATATTTGTAGTTGAAAACGAAACTGCTAAACTTAAAAAAGTAACTGCTGGTAGAATTCTAGGTGATAAAGTCGAAATCTTAGACGGATTATCGAATGGTGAAAAAGTGATTATAACTGGACAAATCAATCTTCAAGACGGAAGCAAAGTAGAAATTATCAAATAAAAGTTATTTCTAGAAAGTTATAAAAGCTTTCTATTAATTACTATTCACTCTTTTAAAAGAAAAAAATGAAATTAGCAGAAATATCCATAAAACGTCCTTCGCTAGTAATTGTATTGTTTACAATTCTAACACTTGGTGGACTTTTTAGTTACAGTAATTTGGGGTATGAATTGATCCCGAAATTTGAAACTAACGTAATTACAATTGCTACAGTTTATCCTGGTGCTTCACCTAGTGAAATAGAAAATACAGTTACCAAAAAAGTTGAAGATGCTATTGCATCGTTAGAAAACATCAAAAAAATTGATTCTAAATCATACGAAAGTCTTTCTATCGTATCTATTACATTAACATCTAATGCCGATGTTGATGTATCGATGAACGATGCACAACGAAAAATTAATGCTATTTTAGGTGATTTGCCAGACGATGCCGATCCGCCAGCATTAACCAAGTTTTCATTGAGTGATATGCCAATTATGACACTTGGTGCAAACGGAAAAATGGACGAAGCAGCCTTTTATGACTTAATTGATAAAAAAATATCACCAGTATTATCACGAGTTGAAGGTGTTGCTCAAGTAAATATTATTGGTGGTCAGGAACGTGAAATTCAAGTAAATCTTGATGCTACAAAACTTCAAGGATATGGCTTATCTGTTCCTCAAGTGCAACAAATTATATTAAGTTCAAATTTAGATTTCCCTACAGGTAATGTTCAAACCCGTGATCAAAAAATATTAATCCGCTTAGCTGGTAAATACAAAAATGTTGATGAATTAAGAAATTTAGTAGTACTATCACAAAACGGAATTCAAATTCGTTTAAAAGATGTTGCCGATGTACAAGATACTCAAAAACTAGCTGAAAAAATTGCACGTGTAGATCAAAAAAGCGCTATAATTTTACAAATTATCAAACAATCAGATGCTAATGCGGTTGCAGTAAGTGAAAAAGTTGTGAGTACAATTAAAAAACTTGAGGAAGAATATAAAGCGAATGAATTAAAGTTAGAAATTGCAAAAGACAGTACCATTTTTACGCTTGAAGCAGCAGACTCTGTAATTCACGATTTATTAATAGCCGTAATTCTAGTAGCTTTAGTAATGTTGTTTTTCTTACATAGTATTAGAAACTCATTAATTGTAATGGTTTCTATACCAGCTTCTTTAATTGCTACTTTCATCGGGATATATCTTTTAGGATATACTTTAAACTTAATGAGCTTACTAGGACTTTCATTAGTTGTTGGTATATTAGTCGATGATGCCATCGTTGTACTCGAAAACATATACCGCCATATGGAAATGGGTAAAAGTAGAGTTCGTGCCGCTTATGACGGTACTGCCGAAATTGGTGGTACAGTAACCTCTATTACTTTGGTAATTGTGGTGGTGTTTTTACCTATTGCAATGAGTTCTGGACTAGTTTCAAACATCATTACGCAATTCTGTATGACAGTTGTAATCTCAACTTTATTATCACTTTTAGCATCATTTACAATTATTCCATGGTTATCATCTCGTTTCGGAAGATTAGAACACATAGAAGGGAAAAATTTATTTGGAAGAATCATACTTGGATTTGAAAATTATTTAACACGTTTTACAAATTGGATTTCAGGAATATTAACCTGGTGTTTAGACCGTTATAAAACCGCATTGGTTATCGTTTTAGTTCTGTTTTTTAGTGCTATTGCTTTAATACCTGCCGGATTTATTGGTGGTGAGTTCTTTGCTTCGTCAGATAGTGGTGAATTTTTAGTTCAAATAGAAATGCCAAAAGAAGCTTCATTAGAACAAACCAATTTAATGACACAAAAGGCAGAACAGTTTTTAAAATCGCAAGAAGATGTACTAACTCAGTTTACAACCGTAGGTCAAACCAGTGAAGGTATGGGAGCATCACAAGCAACAGCTTATAAAGCTGAGATTGATGTGAAAATGGTTGATAAAAAAGAACGAGAAGATGAAGCAAAAGTTTATGCCGCAAAAGTAAAACGAGAACTTCAAAAAATCTTAGTTGGAGCTAAAATAAAAACGGTACCAGTTGGTATTATTGGTACTGCCGAAAATGCATCATTAGCACTGGTTGTTACGGGTCCAAATGTAGAAAGTGCTATGAAATTTGCCAAAATGGCCGAAGCCGAATTGCGTCAAATTCCGGGTACAAACGAAATTAAATTAACCGTTGAAGATGGAAATCCCGAAATAAACGTTCAGGTAGATCGCGATAAAATGGCTTCGTTAGGATTAACTCTTCAAACAGTTGGTTTAACAATGCAAACTGCTTATAGTGGAAATACTGATGGCAAATTTAGAGCAGGTGAATATGAATATGATATTAACATTAAGTATAATGAATTTGATAGAAAAAACATAAATGATGTTGGAAATCTAATTTTTATAAACAACGCAGGACAACAAATCAAGTTAAATCAATTTGCTACTATTACTGAAGGTTCAGGACCAAGTCAGCTTGAACGTAGAGATAAAACGGCATCTGTAACTGTACAAGGTCAAAACATTGGTGTGCCTTCGGGAACTATTGTTCAACAATGGCAAGAAAGACTTAATAAATTAGAAAAACCAACAGGTGTAAATTACATTTGGGCTGGTGATCAGGAAAATCAAAGTGAAGGTTTCGGTACATTAGGAATTGCATTACTTGCAGCTATTATATTGGTTTACCTAGTAATGGTTGGTCTGTACGATAGTTTTGTACATCCATTTGTAGTATTGTTTTCTGTTCCGTTATCGTTTATTGGTGCGTTATTAGCATTGGCATTAACTAACAATTCATTAAATATATTTACTATTCTTGGTATCATTATGCTTATCGGGTTAGTGTGTAAAAATGCCATTATGCTTGTAGATTATACCAATCAACGCCGTAAAGCAGGTGAAACTATTAGAACCGCATTAATTCAAGCAAATCATGCAAGGTTACGTCCAATCTTGATGACCACAATTGCGATGGTTTTTGGTATGTTCCCAATTGCATTAGCTGCTGGAGCTGGAGCAGAATGGAAAAACGGTTTGGCTTGGGTAATCATTGGTGGATTAATTTCATCGTTGTTTTTAACTTTAATTGTGGTTCCTGTAATCTATGAAATCATGGAAAAAATAATCGCTAAATTCTCCAAAGGAGAAAAAGTAGATTATGAAGCCGAAATGGTTGCTGATTATGAACACAGAGAATTAAGCGAAGACGGTTTCACACCGAAGCATTAAAATAATTTTAGCAGATAAAAACGCCTCAATATTTTGAGCCGTTTTATTTTAAAAAAATGTTGAAAATTTAAACATCAAAAATACTATTTCACACAGAATAACGTTTACTAAATAAACCCCAAATCATCAATCAATGAAAATAACTTTTTCTGTTTTAATGTGCTTCATTTATATTTTTGCAAATGGTCAAGAAAATAAAGAATTTAAAGAAAAAGCACAAACGACAATCACCGATAAATTTCCTTCTACTCGGATATTTGACATAAAATTTGAAAATTATTTGCCAACAGATTATGATTCAGAGTTATTTGATGATCCGTTTGAAAAAGGAGAAATCAAAAACCATTACCGTTTTAGCGCAAGTGCCAATATTCCGATAATTAAAAAGCAAAGATGGAATATAACATCTTCTTTTAGATACAGATATGAAGCATTTGAACTGAATGATGTTGCCAGTCGAGTTGATAATTCGATTCCAGTTTATGATGAAAAACTAAACTATCATTATCTTTCTGGAGCGTTGAGTTTTACTTATTTTTCACAACTATTTAAAAAACCATTTCTATATAATGCAAGTGTAATTGTTGACGGAACAGAGAAAGAAGCCGAACGGATAAAAGGCTTTTTTGGCGCAACAATAATTTTGAAGAAAACAGAGCGAACTACAATTGGCGTTGGACTTATTGTGTTAGTCGATCCAACTTCTCCAGTTCCAGCTTCTCCAACTTTTTTATTGGAACACCAATTTAAAGATTCAAAATGGAGTTTAGACTTTATTCTTCCACAACGTTTTTTATTTAAAAGAAATCTATTTGAAAACGGAAGGATTTCTTTAGGAAGCGAGCTAAATACTAACGGATTTTATACGTATATAAACCAACCCGGATTTGCAAAAGTATATGATTACAGAACACTCGAAATCAATTCTGGTTTAACCTATGAGCATTGTTTTAGCAAATCAATAATTGCAACATTCAAAACTGGATTAGCAACTGTTTTCAATGCAAGAGTTTCAGAAAGAGGAAAAAACACCAACGACTATATTTTTTCTAATAAACAAGATGGAACAGGCTATTTTAGTATTGGATTTTCATTTAATCCAAATTTAAGTAAGAAAGCTAAACCTTGATATTATGAATAACAAGCAAAAAAGGAACTCAAATTTGAGTTCCTTTTTTTATTGAATTAATATGTTTTACTTGTTTACAACAGCATCTTCTTTCCAAGATTTAATCTTTTCTATTCTGCTTTTTGAATAATCAACTTCACTTAGTGATTTGTCATTCCAAAAAAGCCATTTTCCAGATTTTTCTCCATTGCTATATTCTCCAATAGATTTTTTATTACCATTTTCATCGTAAGAAACCCATTGACCTTCTAATTTTCCTTCTTTAAAGAAACCTTGTTGCTGAATTTTACCATTTTCATAGTAGTATGTTGCTTTCACCAAGTTGCCTTCTTGCTCTAAAATTGGTTTTATTTCTTGTGCAAATGCAAATCCTGAAAACACAAATGAGCTTAGTATTAATATCTTTTTCATTGTTGTAGGTTTTAATTATTAATAAACTATATAACAAATGTATTTAATTAGTTTACAATAAAAAAACTTTTACTTAACAATTTCGTAACATTGAGAAAAACTTAACATTGGAAAATAAAAAAACCTTGCAATTTGCAAGGTTTTATATATTTAGATTAGAAAAATTATTTAACCAATTTATCCAATTGTTCTTTTAGCTTTGGACTTGAAGGTCTTGCAGCATCAGCATCTACAACGATTCCGTTCGGGTCAATTAAAATAAATCTTGGTATAGAATTAATTCCATAAGCTTTCAAAAAATCAGATTCCCAATTTTTGTCAGCAAATAGCTGAATTCCGCCAAGTTCTTTTTCTTTAACAAAGTTTTTCCACTTGTCATGGTCTTTTTCAACATCTACAGAAATACTTACAAACTCAATGTTTTTACCATGAAACTTTTCCTCCACTTTTTTAAGAAATGGTATTTCTACCCTGCATGGTCCACACCAAGTAGCCCAAACATCAATGTAAACATACTTCCCTTTTAGGCTTTCTAAAGATGTCGTTCCGCCTTTTGCATTTTCGTAATCAAAATTTGGTGCAATAGTGTTATTCAATTTCTTGTTTCCAACTATTTGAGTATGATACTGAAACAATCCCATATTTTTCATTGTAAGATTGTTTTTGTAATTGGATACAAATGTTTCATCTAAACCTGCTTTGCTTAATCTTGACAAATCATCTTCTTTCATTTTTTCGAAAGCTACTTTGAAATCTGCTTCGTCCTTTGAAAGTAATTCTTCGTAATTAAATTTTGAATCTTCTCGTGTTTCATTTGCCAAAAAATTATTCTCTTTTTCTCCTTTGCCAGTAAACTTTATACTTTCATCAAAATGTTGTGCATCCATCGTTAGGCTTAAATCAAAACCATTTTTCAGATATAATTGAGCATATTCTACACCATCATATAGCTCATATAAACCTTCACTTATTTCGAATGTAGATTTGAATTTTCCTTTATCATCAGCTTTTATTTCCTGAACAATAGTTTTCCCTTTTTTGATAAAAAGAACATCTCCATTTCTATTAACAATATCTGCGGAGAAAGTCATTGTGGTTTGAGCACTCGATAGTAACCCAATAAAAAGAGTAGCGAAAAAAAATAGTTGTCTTTTCATATTTTAATATTTATAAGTTCAAATTTATATTTTTTCAATTAATATTTCTCTTAATTAACAAAAACTTGTATTGCGTTTTATTGATTGTTTTTGATTTTAGTTTTTTACTTTTGCACTCGATTCGACTTGTCGGATAATTATTTATAATAAAATTTATTCTAAAATGTATAGAAGTCATAATTGCGGCGAATTAAACATTAATCATATCAATGAAGAAGTAACCCTTGCTGGTTGGGTGCAAAAAACAAGAGATAAAGGTTTTATGATATGGGTAGATTTGCGCGATAGATATGGAATCACTCAGTTAATATTTGACGAAAGTAGAACAGAAAAATCCGTTTTTGAATTAGCAAAAACACTAGGTCGTGAATTTGTGATTCAAGTGAAAGGAACTGTAATTGAACGTGAATCAAAAAATGCAAACATTCCCACTGGTGCAATAGAAATTCTTGTTAGTGAATTAAATATTCTTAATGCGGCACAACTTCCTCCATTTACAATAGAAGATGAAACTGATGGTGGTGAAGATATTAGAATGAAATACCGCTATTTAGATATTAGAAGAAATCCTGTAAAAAATGCGTTGATGTTTCGTCACAATGTAACCATGCATGTTCGCAACTTCTTGTCAGAACAAGGTTTTTGTGAAATTGAAACTCCTTATTTAATAAAATCAACACCAGAAGGAGCAAGAGACTTTGTTGTTCCTAGTAGAATGAACGAAGGTCAATTTTATGCTTTACCTCAATCACCACAAACTTTTAAACAACTTTTAATGGTTGGTGGAATGGATAAATATTTTCAAATTGTAAAATGTTTTCGCGACGAAGATTTACGTGCCGATAGACAACCAGAGTTTACTCAAATCGATTGCGAAATGGCATTTGTAGAACAAGAAGATATTTTGAATGTTTTTGAAGGATTAACACGTCATTTACTAAAAGAAATAAAAGGCATAGAAGTAGATAAATTCCCGAGAATTACCTACGATTACGCCATGAAAACATACGGAAATGACAAACCAGATATTCGTTTCGACATGAAATTTGGTGAGTTGAATACAGTGGCTCAACACAAAGATTTTTCAGTTTTCAATTCGGCTGAATTAGTAGTTGGTATTGCCGCTCCAAATTGTGCAAATTACACACGTAAAGAAATCGATGGTTTAATTGATTGGGTAAAACGTCCACAAGTTGGTGCTTCAGGAATGGTTTATGTAAAATGTGAAGCAGATGGAACGTATAAATCATCTGTAGATAAATTTTATGACCAAGATGATTTGAAAAAATGGGCAGAAGCAACAAATGCTAAAACTGGAGATATGATTTTTATTCTTTCTGGAAAAGCAGATAAAACTAGAACACAACTTTCTGCGCTTAGAATGGAATTAGCTACTCGTTTAGGACTAAGAAATCCTGAAGTTTTTGCACCATTATGGGTTGTAGATTTCCCATTGTTAGAATTTGATGAAGAAAGCAATCGTTATCATGCAATGCATCATCCGTTTACTTCACCAAAACCTGAAGATTTTAATTTACTTGAAACCAATCCTGGTAAAGTTCGAGCTAATGCTTATGATATGGTGTTAAACGGAAACGAAATTGGCGGTGGTTCAATAAGAATACATGATAAAAAACTCCAGTCCAAAATGTTTGATTTGTTAGGTTTCACTCCTGAAGAAGCAGAAAATCAATTTGGTTTCTTAATGAATGCCTTTACTTATGGTGCGCCACCACACGGCGGTTTAGCTTTTGGTCTTGATAGATTAGTTGCTATTCTCGGCGGACAAGAAACCATTAGAGATTTTATTGCCTTCCCAAAAAACAATTCGGGAAGAGATGTTATGATTGATGCTCCATCAGTAATTGATGACAAACAATTAGAGGAATTGCACATAAGAATAAGTTCGGGTAAATAATTGTCAGATTCATAAAAATTTAAGAAGCATCAACTGAAATTTTTAAAAAGGTGATGCTTTTTTTATGAAATATTTTTAATTACACAAAGTTTTATTTGAAAAATATTCTATTTTTTAGTTTTTTATTTAAAATTTTTACATTTTTTTAACATAAAAAATAGCGCTGTTTGACAAATAAAACTATCTTTGATTATTATTAACTCTTTTTATATTAAAATGCGAACAGGCACAGTAAAATTCTTCAACGAAGAAAAAGGTTACGGTTTCATCACAGATGGAGAAACTGGAAACGACATTTTTGTTCATGCTTCTGGTGTGGAAAACAAATCTCTAAACCAAGGAGATAAAGTTTCCTATGAAGAACAAGACGGGAAAAAAGGTAAAATAGCAGCTCAAGTAACTGTTGTCAAAGATTAATATATTGTATTTTTGATTACCTATAAAAGCCTTGAAAATTTCAAGGCTTTTGTTATTTATAATCAGTTTAAATAAACCAATTTTAGCTATTTAATAACAAACGTTTAGCCTTAGTTACTTGCGATTTAAATATTGCGCTGTATATTTGTATCGTTTTAAAATTTTTGCATATGCAATCTAATCAAATTGATTTTTTTCCAATTCTAATGCAAATGTTATTAGCAGTTGGATTTGTTGTAGGAACTATCATTATATCAGGGTTTTTAGGACCAAAAAGGCATTCGAAAAACAAGGATAAAAACTTTGAGTGTGGTATAGAGTCGATAGGAAATGCAAGAATTCCCTTTTCGGTAAAATATTTCCTTGTCGCAATTCTTTTTGTTCTTTTTGATGTTGAAGTTATTTTCCTATATCCGTGGGCTGTAAACTTCAAAGACTTGGGCATGGATGGAATGATAAAAATGATCATTTTTATGTCCTTGCTTCTTGTTGGTTTCTTCTACATCATAAAGAAAAAAGCTCTTGAGTGGGAATAATAAAATATTTTAAATTATAAATATTGAATTTTAAATTGATTTTCATTTAAAATTTATAATAATGGAAGAAAAAACAAAAATGGTTGCTCCACCAGAAGGAGTTTCGGGCGAAGGTTTTTTTGCAACAAAACTAAGCGATGTCGTAGGTTTAGCAAGAGCAAATTCTCTTTGGCCATTGCCATTTGCAACATCTTGTTGCGGAATTGAATTTATGGCTACAATGGCTTCGCATTATGACTTAGCACGATTTGGTTCTGAACGTGTTAGTTTTTCTCCTCGACAAGCAGATATGTTGATGGTAATGGGAACTATTTCAAAAAAAATGGCTCCAATTCTTCGTCAAGTATATGAACAAATGAGTGAACCAAGATGGGTAATTTCAGTTGGTGCATGTGCATGTTCTGGAGGTGTTTTTGATACTTATTCTGTACTGCAAGGAATTGATAAAGTAATCCCTGTTGATGTTTATGTTCCAGGTTGTCCACCAAGACCAGAGCAAATCGTTCAAGGTGTGATGCAATTACAAGAATTGGTTAAAAACGAGTCGGTTCGTAGAAGAAATTCACCAGAATACAAAGAACTTTTAGCATCTTATAATTTATAAAATGGCTTTAGAAAATATATTTATTCAAGAAAAACTTTCTCAAAAATTTGGCAATTCTGTTAAGAATTTTGCTACTATGAGAGATATTTTTACACTTGAAGCAAACAAAGATAATATTCACGAAATCATTCAATTTCTGAAAGAAGACGAAGAACTGAATTTTCATTTTTTGACAGATTTAGCAGGAATTCATTACCCTGATAATGCTGTTGAAGAACAATTTGCTGTAACTTATCAATTACACAATTGGATAGAAAATACTAGAATTCGTATAAAAGTTTTTCTTAATGGAGAAAATCCTGAAGTTCAAACCATAACAGATTTATTTTTATGTAGCAATTGGATGGAAAGAGAAGCTTGGGATTTCTATGGAATAAAATTCACTGGACATCCACAATTAAAACGAATTTTAAATATGGATGAAATGGTTTCTCATCCAATGAGAAAAGAATTTCCTATGGAAGATGGCGGAAGAACAGATAAAGATGATCGTTTCTTCGGTAGAACTCCTGTTAACTGTTAAATAAATAACTCAACATTATAAATGTCAGATTTATTATTACCACCAGAGCATCGATATGCTAAAGTTATTGAAGAAAAACGCAACGAAGACGGTAGCGAACTTTCAATATTAAATCTTGGACCTACACATCCAGCAACTCACGGTATTTTTCAAAATATCTTGCTTATGGATGGTGAACGCATTCTTGATGCAGAACCAACTGTAGGTTACATTCATCGTGCTTTTGAAAAAATTGCTGAAAATCGTCCGTTTTATCAAATAAATGTATTAACAGATAGAATGAACTATTGTTCTTCTCCTATTAATAATATGGCTTGGTGGATGACAGTTGAAAAACTTTTGAATATCGAAGTTCCAAAAAGAGCACAATATTTAAGAGTTATCGTGATGGAATTAGCGCGTATCGCTGACCATTTGATTTGTAATTCTATTTTAGGTGTTGATACTGGTGCTTATACTGGTTTCTTATACGTTTTTCAATTCAGAGAAAAAATATACGAAATCTATGAAGAAATTTGTGGTGCTCGTTTAACTACAAATATGGGTAGAATTGGAGGTTTTGAAAGAGAATGGTCTGATGAAGCATTCAAAAAATTAAACACCTTCCTTGAAGAATTTCCAATTGCTTGGAAAGAATTTGAAAACCTATTCGAAAGAAATAGGATATTTATTGATAGAACGGTTAATGTAGGACCAATTTCAGCTGAAAAAGCTATGCAATATGGTTTTACTGGACCAAATCTTCGTGCCGCAGGAATTGATTATGATGTGAGAAAAGCTGCGCCATATTCTTCTTATGAAGATTTTGAATTTGATGTTCCTGTAGGAAAATCTGGTGATACTTATGATAGATTTTGTGTTCGTAATGCTGAGGTTTGGGAAAGTATAAGCATCATTAAACAAGCGCTTGCAAAACTTCCTGATGGACCATATCATGCTGATGTGCCAGATTATTATCTTCCTCCAAAAGAAGATGTTTATCACAACATGGAAAGTTTAATTTATCATTTCAAAATAGTTATGGGTGAAGTTCCAGTTCCAGTAGAAGAAATTTATCATGCTGTTGAAGGTGGAAATGGAGAACTTGGTTTTTATTTAATTTCTGATGGAAGTAGAACACCATATAGATTAAAAATGAGAAGACCATGCTATATTTATTATCAAGCATATCCCGAAATGATTAAAGGCGCAATGCTTTCTGACGCAATTGTAATATTATCAAGTTTGAATGTAATTGCTGGCGAATTAGACGCATAATTAATTACGAATTAATAATTACGAATTACAAAAATTCTTAATTTTTAATTTTTAATTTTTAATTGAATTAGAAATGGAAAGATCACATATAAAACAAGAAATTAATATCACTCCACAATTAATGGAGCGAATTAATGAATTGATAAGCCATTATCCAGCAGATAAAAAGAAATCGGCTTTATTACCTGTTTTGCACGAAGTTCAAGATGCACACGACAATTGGTTGAGTATTGAGTTGCAAAACAAAGTGGCTGAAATTCTTGAAATTCTTCCTATTGAAGTGTATGAAGTGGTTACTTTTTATACCATGTTTAACCAAAGACCAATAGGAAAGTATATGTTTGAATTTTGTCAAACATCTCCTTGTTGTCAAAATGGTGTTGAAGATTTAATGGATTATACATGCAATAAATTAGGTGTAAAAGTTGGCGAACCAACTGCTGACGGTCTTTTTGAAGTGCGTGGTGTAGAATGTCTTGGTGCTTGTGGTTATGCTCCAATGATGCAATTAGGTGATTTTTATAAAGAACACTTAACAAAAGAAAAAATCGATGAATTAATCGAAGATTGTAAAGCTGGAAAAATAACTTTACACGATAAATAATATCATGGGAAGAAAAATATTATTAGAGAAAATAAACGTTCCAGGAATAAAAACCTACGAAGTATATCGTCGTGAAGGTGGATATGCATCTGTAGAAAAAGCTTTGAAAAAAATGACACCTGATGAAGTGGTTGAAGAAGTAAAAACTTCAGGACTTCGTGGTCGTGGTGGTGCAGGTTTCCCAGCTGGAATGAAATGGAGTTTTATTGATAAAAAATCAGGTAAACCACGCCATTTAGTTTGTAATGCAGACGAAAGTGAACCTGGAACTTTTAAAGATAGATTTCTTATGGAATACATTCCACATCTATTAATAGAAGGAATGATTGTTTCTAGTTATGCGCTTGGTGCAAATTTATCTTACATATATATTCGTGGCGAATATATGTGGGTTTATAAAATCCTTGAAAGAGCCATTGCCGAAGCTAAAGCTGCTGGTTGGTTAGGTAAAAATATATTAGGTTCAGGTTACGATTTGGATTTGTACGTTCAAATTGGTGGTGGTGCATATATCTGCGGCGAAGAAACTGCTCTTATCGAAAGTTTAGAAGGAAATCGTGGAAATCCTCGTTTGAAACCACCATTTCCTGCTGTACAAGGTTTGTGGCAAAATCCAACCGTTGTTAACAATGTTGAAACCATTTCTGCAGTGCCATGGATAGTAAATAATTCTGGTGCTGATTATGCTGGAATAGGAATTGGTCGTTCAACTGGAACAAAATTAATTTCTGCTTCAGGAAATATAAAAAATCAAGGTGTTTTCGAAATTGAACTAGGAATATCTGTTTATGAATTCATGAATTCTGATGAATATTGTGGCGGAATGCAAACCGATAGACCTTTGAAAGCGCTTGTTCCTGGAGGAAGTTCGGTGCCAATTTTACCAGCCAATTTAATTTACAAAACAGCGAATGGCGAAGATAGATTAATGACTTACGAAAGTCTTTCTGATGGCGGATTTGCAACAGGTTCAATGCTTGGTTCAGGTGGATTTATAGTATATGATGATAGAGCTTGTATCGTTAGAAATACTTGGAATTTCTCGAGATTTTACCACCACGAAAGTTGCGGACAATGTACTCCTTGTAGAGAAGGAACAGGTTGGTTGGAAAAAGTATTGTGGAGAATCGAAAATGGTCAAGGTCGCGAAGAAGATATCGAATTGTTATGGAGTATTCAGTCTAAAATTGAAGGAAATACAATTTGTCCTCTAGGTGATGCGGCTTCATGGCCAGTTGCTGCAGCAATTCGTCATTTTAGAGATGAATTCGAATACCATATTCGTTTCCCAGAAAAAGTAAAAAATAGAGATCATTTTGTTGCTGAACCATTTGAAAAAGTAAAACATTTAGTAGCAAAGCAAACAGTATAAACGGCTGTAAGCAATAAGCTGTAAGCAATAAGCCTAAAATGCTTATGCCTAGAGCTTAAAGCCTAAAGCTTAGAGCAAAAAAATATGAAAGTAACCATAGACGGTCAAGAAATTGAAGTAGCACCAGGAACAACAATCTTGCAAGCTGCTCGTATGATTGGTGGAGAAAGTGTTCCGCCAGCCATGTGTTATTATTCAAAATTAAAAGGAACAGGCGGAAAATGTCGTTGCTGTTTAGTAGATGTTACTAAAGGTAGTGAAGCCGATCCAAGACCTATGCCGAAACTTGTAGCATCTTGTGTTACTGGTTGTCAAGACGGAATGGAAGTCGCTAGCAAATCTTCTGATAGAGTAAAAGAAGCAAGAAAAGCAGTAACAGAGTTTTTACTAATTAATCATCCTTTAGATTGTCCAGTTTGTGATCAAGCTGGTGAATGTGACTTGCAAAACCTAAGCTTCGAACACGGAAAATCTGAAACTCGATTTATTGAGGAAAAAAGAACATTTGAACCAGAAGATATTGGACCATATATTCAACTTCACATGAACCGTTGTATTGTGTGTCAACGTTGTGTTGAAGTTGCTGACCAATTAACTGATAAACGTGTTCATGGAGTTTTAAATCGTGGTGATCATTCTCAAATTTCAACTTGTATTTCAACTGCAATAGACAATGAATTTTCTGGAAATATGATTGATGTATGTCCAGTTGGTGCATTAACAGATAAAACGTTCCGTTTTAAATCAAGAGTATGGTTTAACAAACCTTTCAATGCTCACAGAGAATGTACTACGCCAGGTTGTTGTGGTAAAACAACTCTTTGGATGTTTGGTAACGAAATTCAACGAGTTACAGCCAGAAAAGATGAATATCACGAAGTAGAAGATTTCATCTGTAATACTTGTCGTTTTGACAAAAAAGAAGTTTCTGACTGGGTTATTGAAGGTCCAAGAAAGTTTGAAAAAGACTCCGTAATCAATCAAAATAAAAAGTACAATACAACTGAAAAAGTTGTTATCGAAACTGAAAAAGGTATTCTTCTGGGTAGAGATATCGATAGAAAGAAAATATCAATGGCTGAAATTGATTACAATGAAAAAATTGATGGTAGCAAACTAAATAATTAAAATGGATAGTGCATTTATTATAGAAAAGAGTGTGTTCATAGTTGTAATTTTTGCAATTACAATGATAATGGCTATGTATTCTACTTGGGCAGAAAGAAAAGTTGCTGCTTATCTTCAGGATAGAGTTGGTCCAAATCGAGCTGGTTGGGGTGGATTATTACAACCACTAGCAGACGGAATGAAACTTTTTGCCAAAGAAGAATTTTTTCCAAATACTCCTAATAGATTTTTATTTGTTGTAGGACCAGCGATTGCAATGAGTACAGCGTTGATGACCAGCGCAGTAATACCTTGGGGTGATAAATTAGAAATTTTTGGAAGAACAGTAATACTTCAAGCTACTGATATTGATGTTTCCATTCTTTATGTTTTCGGGATTATATCTATTGGTGTTTATGGTATTATGATTGGTGGTTGGGCATCAAACAATAAGTTCTCTCTCATGAGTTCTGTTCGCGCAGCTTCTCAAATGGTCTCTTATGAAGTTGCCATGGGGTTAGCAATCATAGCTTTATTGATGATGTCAGGAACTTTGAGTTTAAAGGAAATCGCAGCACAACAAGCAGGTATGAACTGGAATGTATTCTATCAACCAGTTGGTTTTTTAATTTTCTTAATCTGTGCATTTGCTGAAACCAATAGAACACCGTTTGATTTAGCCGAATGTGAATCAGAATTAATTGGCGGTTATCATACCGAATATTCCTCAATGAAAATGGGATTCTATTTATTTGCTGAATATGCTAATATGTTTATTTCTTCAGCAATATTAGCTGTGCTTTATTTTGGTGCTTACAATTATCCTGGAATGCAATGGATGACTGATAACGTGGGTGTGAATGCGGCAAATGTTCTTGGTATTATAGTATTATTTATAAAAATATGTTTCTTCATCTTCTTCTACATGTGGGTAAGATGGACAATACCTCGCTTTAGATACGATCAATTAATGCATTTAGGTTGGAAAATTTTAATTCCATTAGCAATAGTAAATATTATGGTAACTGGAATTTGTATTCTAGTTTTTAAATAAAAAAGTATGTCAACAGCTATTCAAAATATATCATTATCAGGAAAGAAAAAGCAAGTTTCCAACAAGGAAATGACTTTCTGGGAAAAGTTATATCTTATCGCTATAGTAAAAGGTTTGTGGATAACCATTAAACACTTTTTCAAAAAGAAAGCTACTATTCATTATCCTGAACAAGTTAGAGCATTTAGTCCAGTTTATCGTGGTAGACATATGCTAAAGCGTGATGAGCAAGGACGTGAAAACTGTACTGCTTGTGGTTTGTGCGCACTATCTTGCCCTGCAGAAGCAATAACCATGAAAGCTGCTGAGCGCAAAAAAGGAGAAGAACATTTGTATCGTGAAGAAAAATATGCCGAAATATATGAAATCAATATGTTGCGTTGCATCTTCTGTGGTTTGTGTGAAGAAGCTTGCCCAAAAGATGCTATTTATTTAACTATTTCAAAAGAATTAGTACCAGCACAATATGATAGAGAAGACTTTATTTTTGGTAAAGATAAATTAGTAATGCCTCTAGAAATGGCTATTAAAAATACTCAACTTAAAAACGCTAACTAATGTCACCAATATTAATAACATTTTATTTTTTAGCAGCCATAACTTTGGCATCGGCGTTTTTGACAATTTACAGTAAAAACCCTATTCACAGTGCAATTTATCTAATCATCTGTTTCTTTAGTATTGGCGGTCATTATTTACTTTTTAATGCTCAATTTTTAGCAATAGTTCACATCATAGTTTATGCTGGCGCCATCATGGTTTTGATGCTTTTTACCATCATGCTCATGAACCTCAACAAGGAAGACGAAGTACACAAACCAAGAATAACAAGACTTGGAGCCATAGTTGTTTTTATCGTAATGAGTATTGTATTGGTTACCATATTTATAAACTCAAAAACAATAGTTGGAGAATATGATACTAGTGGTGAAGATTTTCAATCCATCAAAAAACTAGGAAATGTGTTGTTGAACGAATATATGGTTCCTTTTGAATATGCTTCAGTTTTACTACTTGTTGCAATGATAGGAACTGTATTATTATCTAAAAAAGAAAAATCTGGAAAATAAAATGGGAAATATTTTAAATGAAATAGGTATAGAAAACTACATTTTCCTTTCAGTATTACTGTTCTGTATTGGAGTTTTTGGTGTGCTTTATCGCAGAAATGCCATTATAGTTTTTATGTCCATCGAGATTATGCTGAATGCGGTGAATCTATTATTCGTGGCATTTTCAACATATCATCAAGATGCCGAAGGACAGGTTTTTGTATTTTTCTCAATGGCAGTTGCAGCAGCAGAAGTAGCCGTTGGTTTAGCCATATTAGTTTCGGTATTTAGAAATCTTGGCTCTATAGATATTGATAATTTGAAAAATTTAAAAGGATAATCAAAAATGGATACAAACTTGGCTTTATTACTATTATTATCTCCATTTGTTGGATTTCTTTTCAATATTTTCCTTGGGAAAAAAGTTAGCAGAGGTGTTTCTGGCACTATCGGTACTTTAACAGTTGTTGTATCATTTCTGTTGAGTGTTTGCTTTTTTGCACAATTAAATCAGAACGGGAAACCATTTGAAATTTCTCTTTTCGATTGGATACAAGTAAACAATTTTAAATTAGACTTTGGAATATTACTAGATCAACTATCATTACTTTGGTTACTATTCGTTACCGGAATTGGTTCATTAATTCACATGTATTCAATAAGCTACATGCACGACGATGAGAATATGCATAAGTTTTTTGCTTATTTGAATTTGTTCGTGTTTTTCATGATAACACTTGTTGTTGGAAGTAATCTACTGGTAATGTTTATTGGCTGGGAAGGTGTTGGTCTTTGTTCTTATTTACTAATTGGTTTTTGGTATAAAAATCAAGATTATAATGATGCCGCAAAGAAAGCTTTCATCATGAATAGAATTGGTGATTTAGGATTATTGATTGGTGTTTTTATTCTTGCTTTAAATCTAGATACAATTAATTTTATTGATTTAAAATCAGGTGTAAGTTCGTTGGATAAAGTTGGAGGAAATCAAGCTTTGCAATGGGCAGCTCTTTGTCTTTTCATTGGAGCAACTGGTAAATCAGCGCAAATTCCATTATATACTTGGCTACCAGACGCCATGGCTGGACCAACTCCAGTTTCTGCATTAATTCACGCAGCAACAATGGTTACGGCTGGTATCTTTATGGTAACCAGAATGAATTTTTTATTCGATTTAACTCCAAATGTTCAACATATCATTGCGGTTGTAGGAGCAATAACGGCATTGGTTGCTGCTTCGATAGGATTATTACAAAATGACATCAAAAAAGTATTGGCATATTCAACCGTTTCACAATTAGGTTTGATGTTCCTTGCTTTAGGTCTTGGTGCTTACACAGTTGCTGTTTTCCACGTAATTACGCATGCATTTTTCAAAGCATGTTTGTTCTTAGGTTCAGGTTCTGTTATTCACGGATTGCACGGCGAACAAGACATGAGAAAAATGGGTGGTTTACGCAAAGCAATGCCAATCACTTTTTGGACTATGATGATTTCAACCTTGGCGATTGCAGGTATTTTCCCTTTTGCAGGTTTCTGGTCAAAAGACGAAATCTTGATGACTGCTTTTCATGAAAATAAAGTGTTATGGATTGTTGCCTCAATTGCCTCAATCATGACAGCATTCTATATGTTTAGATTGATGTATCTTACTTTCTTCAGAGAATTTAGAGGAACAGAAGAACAAAAACATCATCTACACGAAAGCCCAAGTTTAATAACTATTCCACTTGTTATATTGGCCATACTTGCAACAATTGGTGGTGCAATAAACTTCCCTGGAAGTAACTGGCTTAATCACTTTTTGGAACCAATTTTGGTTGGTAAACATGAAGAACATCACCTAGGAACAACAGAATACATGTTAATGGGAGTTGCATTAGTTGGTGCATTAGTTGGAATAGCATTGGCTTATTCAAAATATATTAAGCAAGCTTTTGTTCCAAAACCTGACGCAGAAATTGAAGGTTTATCAAAAACGATATATAACAAATTCTACGTTGATGAAATTTATACAGCGATAATCGTAAAACCAATTAATGCGATTTCAAACTTTTTCAGAACTACGCTTGAACCTGCTCTAGGTAAAATAGTTTTCAGTTTTGGAACTGTTGCTTACGGAATAGCATCACAAGGAAGAAAATTACAAAATGGTAATATTGGTTTATATTTATTTGTATTTGTATTAGGTATTTGTGCCATCATAACTTATTTATTCATAGCTCAATAATTTTCATATAATGGATGTAACTACATTATTAATACTACTTTTAATTGGAGCCGTTGCAACACTTGTTTCGGGTGATAAACTAGCTTCAAAAGTAGCCTTACTATTCAGTTTAGTAGCTTTCGGATTATCAATCAATTTATTATTACAATTCACTCAAGGAGTTGATGTTAGTTTTGTTTCAAATTGGATAGAAAGCCCAAAAGTAGCTTTAGCCCTAAAAGCTGATGGTTTATCGATGGCAATGGTTTTATTGACTACAGCATTAACCCCAATAATTATTTTATCATCATTTGGAAATAATTTTTCAAGCGGAAAAAATATCTATGCATTAATCTTATTGATGGCTTTTGCAATGGTTGGAACCTTCCTTGCAGCCGATGGTTTGTTGTACTATATTTTCTGGGAATTAGCATTAATCCCAATCTATTTCATTGCTTTAATTTGGGGTAATGGCGATACTGATGAACGCAAAAAAGCCGTAGTGAAATTTTTCATTTATACACTTGCAGGTTCATTGTTTATGTTGGTTGGATTTGCCTACTTGTATTCAAAAGCTGGGAGTTTCCTTCTGGAAGATTTATATAAATTAGAACTTTCAAATGGTGAACAGTTCTGGATTTTCTTTGCTTTCTTTTTAGCATATGCTATCAAAATTCCAATTATACCTTTCCATACTTGGCAAGCAAAAGTGTACCAAAAAGCACCGACAGTTGGCACGATGCTTTTATCGGGTATTATGTTGAAAATGGGATTGTACAGTGTTATCCGTTGGCAGTTGCCAATTGCACCAAATGCTGCAAAAGAATACATGCCAATCTTAATCGGACTGAGTATAGCTGGAGTAATTTATGGTTCAATCGTTGCGCTTCGCCAAAAAGATTTGAAAAAATTATTAGCATATTCGTCTTTGGCACATGTTGGTTTAATCGCAGCAGGTTGTTATACTTTAACAGCTGACGGTTTAAATGGTGCTGTTTATCAAATGATTGCTCATGGTTTTGTAATCGTTGGTTTATTCTTCGCTGCAGAGGTGATTTTTAGAAGATTTGAAACAAGAAAAATTAAAGAACTAGGTGGAATACGTTCGCAAGCTTCAGGATTTACTTCTATGTTTATGATATTAGTTTTGGCATCTGTTGCATTGCCAGGAACGTATAACTTTATCGGTGAGTTTACAGTTTTGTACAGTTTAAGCCAAGTTAATCTTTGGTATGCATTAATTGGCGGAACAACCATTATTCTTGGAGCTTACTATATGTTGAAAATGTTCCAAAATGTGATGCTTGGCGAAACCAATACCAAAGTTTTTAAAGATGTAAATGTTAGCGAAGCAATTGTTTTTGTAGCAATTATTGGTTTCCTTCTATTCTTCGGGTTGTATCCAAAACCAATCAATGACTTGGTAAATCCAGCAATTAAAGAAATTTTAGCAGTAATAAATAGATAATAAAATGCAAGTATTAATATCAATAGTATCATTAGGAGTTTTTTGCTTGTTGGCAGAAGTTTTCAATTTAAGAAAATTACTGGTTCCAATTACTGTAATAGGTCTACTTGCCGTTTTAGGTATCTCACTAAATCTTTGGTCAATAGATAGTTCTTTAGACACTCAGTTTAGCAGTATGATTGCTACAAATAAGTTTTCATCTGCCTTTTCAACACTTTTTATCTTGCTCACAATTTTCCTTGTTGCGATGAGTGATGATTTTTATAAAGATCATCCAACGAAATTTTCAGATTTTATTGCTATCAAGTTGTTCCTTTTAACAGGTGCAGTAGCTATGGTTTCTTTTACAAACCTAGCAATGTTCTTTTTAGGCATTGAAGTGTTATCTATTTCTGTCTATATTCTTGCTGCAAGCGAAAGATTGAATGTAAAAAGTAATGAAGCCGGAATGAAATACTTCCTTTTGGGTTCATTTGCATCAGGTTTAGTTCTTTTTGGAATCTGCTTAGTATATGGTGCAACAGGATATTTTGACATGGGAGAAATCTATGATTTATCACAAGGAGTTGGTCTTCCAGTTTGGTATCCTATTGGTGTTGCATTAATAATAATTGGAATGTTATTCAAAATTGCTGCTGCTCCGTTCCATTTTTGGGCACCAGATGTATATGAAGGTTCCCCAACACTTACAACAGCTACTATGAGTACACTTGTTAAGGTTGCTGCAATTGCAACTCTTTACAAACTTGTTAGTGGATTCTCGGTTACGATAGGATTTAAAGTAGAAAATATAATTGTTGTCATTTCAATTCTTTCTATGACCGTAGGTAACATAATGGCTTTGCGTCAAAAAAACGTAAAAAGAATGCTAGCTTTTTCTGGAATTTCTCATGCAGGTTTCATGCTGATGGCATTCTTGAATATTTCAACCGCTGCCAATAATTTGTTATACTACACATTTGCTTACGCCTTAGCTGGTATATCTGCTTTTGCGGTTATAATTATGGCTACAAAAAATAAAGAGAATGAAAACATTGAAAATTTCAATGGTCTCGGTAAAACTAGCCCATTAATGGCAGCCATTTTAACTGCTTCACTTTTGTCGATGGCTGGTATACCAATATTTTCAGGGTTTTTTGCAAAATTCATGCTTTTTAGCGATACTGTAAAAGTTGGATATATCGTTGTTGTTATTGCTGGTGTGATTAACTCCATCATAAGTATTGGTTATTATTTCAAGCTTGTTTTAGCTATGTATACAAAAGACTCAGACAGCAGCGAGCACAACAAACCATCAGGTTACTATTTATATAGCATTGTGGCAGCTTTATCGATTATACTAAATATAATTATTGGGGTTTATCCATCATTGGTCACTCAATTACTCAAATAAAAAAATCATATTTTTTTAAAAAGGCTGGATACTCCAGCCTTTTTCATTTAAAATTTAACATTTGTAAAAATTAAAAAATAAAGTATATCATATAACTTTACAGTATGTATGCTTTAGTCGATTGTAATAATTTTTATGTTTCATGTGAGCGAGTTTTTCAACCTCATCTCAACGAAAAACCAGTTGTAGTTCTGTCGAACAATGACGGTTGTGTCATTTCTAGAAGTTATGAGGCAAAAGATATCGGTATACCAATGGGTGCACCAGAATTCCAATACAGAGAAATGATGAAAAAAAATGATGTGCATGTTTTTTCGTCAAATTATCCTTTGTATGGTGACATGAGCAATAGAGTAATGAAATTGTTAGAAAAATTTACTCCTCACATTGAAGTCTATAGCATAGATGAAGCATTCCTGAATTTTGAAGGTATTTCCATTGAAGATTATAATACGCATGGCCTTCAAATAAAATATTCCATACAAAAATGGCTTGGTTTACCGGTATGCATAGGTTTTGCAAAAACCAAAGCATTGACAAAGGTTGCAAATAAAATTGCTAAGAAGTTCCAAGATAGAACCAAAGGGGTTTATGTAATAGACAGTGAAGAAAAAAGAATTAAAGCCTTAAAATGGACCAAAATAGAGGATGTTTGGGGAATTGGATATAAACTATCTAAAAAAATGAAGGGTAAAAATATAGTTACCGCATATGATTTCACATTACCTGTTAATGAAGCCTATATAAAAAAAGAAATGGGCATTGTGGGCATGAGATTAAAATATGAATTAGAAGGTAAATCTGTTATAAAACTCGAAGAAGTAAAGGACAAAAAAAACATTGCCATTACCAGAAGTTTTGAAGGAACCATTTCAGATTTTGATCAATTAAAAGAAAGAGTTTCTACATTTGCGTCAGTGTGCGCAGAAAAACTTAGAAAACAACAATCCTGTTGCCAAGTTGTCACATTGTATTTGAGAAAAGACCAACACAAAATAGAAAATAGGAATCAACAACTTAGTTTTTATAAACAAACTTTACTTCCATTTTCTACCCAATCTAGTATAACAATCAGCAAAGCAGCAATTAGCATGCTTAATGAATTATATAAAGAAAAAACTGCCTATAAAAAAGCTGGAGTAATTGTATCACAAATTATTCCCGAAGACAAAAAACAATATCAATTATTTGGAGAAGAAAATCCAAAACATCAATTACTCATGGAAGCAATTGATAAGTATCACAAAAAAATAGGTAAGACAAAAATCAAACTAGGTAGCCAAGATTTAAAAAAAACTTGGATGATGAAGCAGGAGCATTTATCAAAAAAATACACAACCGATATTAATCAATTACTAATTGTGAAATGTTAAAAAAGGAAAAGCTAGCATTTTTTTCACCTAATTATGATACAAAAAATAATGTCATGTTTTATCAACAAGGCATAAAAGCCGGATTCCCTTCGCCAGCAGGGGATTTTGATGAAACAAAAATAAGTCTTGACCAGTTTTTAATAAAAAATAAAGAAACGACTTTTTATGCAAAAGCATCTGGAACATCAATGATTGGTGCAGGCATAGATGATGGAGATATTATAGTAATTGATAGAAGTTTACCTGCAGAGAATGGTAAAATAGCGGTTTGTTATATTGATGGAGATTTCACTGTAAAAAGAATTTCGATAAATAAAAATCTAATCCAATTACTCCCAGAAAATAAAAACTATACGCCTATTACAATAACCCGAGAAAATGAATTTATAGTTTGGGGTATCGTAACACATGTTATAAAATCATTGTAAAAGAAAAAATCCAGTCTAATAAAATTAAACTGGATTTAAATTGCTCCCCCTCTTGGGCTCGAACCAAGGACCCTCTGATTAACAGTCAGATGCTCTAACCAACTGAGCTAAGGAGGAAGATACTTATATCTTTTAAGCGGTTGCAAATATATAATGATTTTTATTTTTTACAAATAAAAATCACATATTTTTTATTTTTTTTTATTTTCCAACTATAGCCTTATAAATATCATTCCCATTAGCAAATAACAATAATGATATAAGTAAAATAAAACCAACAAGTTGTGCTTTTTCCATGAATTTATCACTAGGTTTCTTACCTGAAATCATTTCATAAATTAAAAACATGACGTGGCCACCATCAAGAGCAGGAATAGGCAAAAGATTCATTACGCCTAACATTATAGAAAGTAATGCTGTAATACTCCAAAATATTTCCCAACTCCATGAATCTGGGAAAATGTTGTAGATAGCTGCGAAGCCACCAACCCCTTTGTAAGCACCTGTGCTAGGATTAAAAATTAACTTAAGTTGTTTCCAATAATTCCCTAATTGGGTAAAACCCTTATCTATTCCAACAGGAATTGATTCGAAGAATCCAAATGTTTCAGTGCTGAACTTGTAATACCCTAATTTCTCTAAATTAGCTTCTGTTATCTGAGTTGGGGCAACTCCGATTTTCCCTTTATCATTTACCGTCAAAGTAACTTTGATCTCTTTACCATCACGCAAGACAACTGCATCTACTTTGCTGTTTTTATGAGATGAAAAAACATCACTAGCTTGGTCATAATACCTCAATGATTGACCGCCAACTGATACGAAAACGTCCTTAACTTTAAGTTGTTCTTTATTTGCTGAATCATCTGAAAAACCGCCAACAACAAAAGGCATTCTCAATCCTATCAGCCCTTTTTTATCTTGGTCAATAAACTTACCAATAAAATTGCTTGGAAGTGTTATAGTTTTTTCTTGACCATTCCGATCTATCAAAACACTTTTAGCCATTAATACATCCATATTGATTGATGGGCTAAATTTTACAATTGGTTTTCCATCTATGGACAACAACTTATCTCCTGTTAGTATACCGGCTTTTTCCAATTCTTTATTTTGCACCCATACCCCATCTTTAACATCACTGTTGTAAATGTATTTTTCTCCGTAGAAAAATGTCATACCAATATAAATAAGAAATGCTAAAATAAAATTCACTGTAACACCGCCTAGCATAATAATCAATCTTTGCCATGCTGGCTTTGAACGGAACTCCCAAGGTTGTGGCTCGCCTTGCATTTGTTCTGTGTCCATACTCTCATCAATCATTCCAGATATTTTTACATATCCGCCTAGAGGCAACCAACCTATTCCATACACGGTTTCACCTATTTTCTTTTTGAAAAGTGAATATTTGATATCAAAAAAAAGATAGAATTTTTCAACTCTAGTTTTGAATAGTTTTGCTGGGATAAAATGACCTAATTCGTGTAAGACTATCAGGATAGATAAACTCAATAAAAATTGAGATAACTTAATCGCTATTTCCATTAATTATAATGCATTAAATTTTGAGGTACAAAAGTAATGTTTTTAAACACTTTTATAATAAAATAATTTTAAGCTAGTTTATGACTACTTTTTTGAAGAAAATACCCTTATTTGTTTCTATTTCTACAAAGTAAATACCAGATGAAAGTAAACTAGTATTTATTTTATTTTCTTTACTTTTCAACACTAATTGTGCTAAACTATTTCTTATTGTAACTTGGTTCACAGAAAAGTCTGTTGGTAATTGAACATTAAGTTCATCCGAAACAGGGTTTGGGTAAATGGTTACCTGTTTATCCATATCAAAAGCCTCATTTCCAAGTGCTGTGGTTGAGTTTGCGGAAATTATATGCTTTTCTGGGTCAAATTCTAGACTTGTAATAGGAAACGGAACGTTAACAATAAACTCTTGATTGTTAGCAGTATTTTCTAGTATCAAATCATAGGAATTACCATTGGAACCATAAACTCTAACCGGCACAGGCATTTCAAAAAACGTCACCGATGGGTCAGACTGAGTTTGATTAACAACAAAACGTGCTTGTCCTGTTCCCCAATTTTGAGCTGTAATATTGTACGTTGGATAACCTTGATTATAAACCCAATCATTGAAAAACTCTGTTAAACTCTGTCCATAAACTGCTTCAAGATGTGAAATTAAATCGGTAGTGACAGCATATTTATAGGCTAAATTTGTGTCCGCCAAATAGTTTCTCAATGCCTGAAAAAAGGCTTCATCACCCATCTTAAAGCGTAACATTTCGAGCACCATTGCTCCTTTGTCATAGCTCAATCTGCTGCTAAAAATTCTATTTACACTTGTCGCTTGAGAGTCTGTTAAATATACATTGCCGTTTGGACTAGAAGTAATATAATTAATCATATCCTGTTTTTCTGCAATAAAAGAGTCTAAACCATCAAAATTCTCAATAACCATTGCTGCTAAGTAAGTTGCAAATCCTTCATTGAGCCAAATATCTTTCCATGTACCACAAGTTACTTTATCACCAAACCATTGATGACCAAGCTCATGAGCTATCAATCCACGACTAAAACCTCCCATAAATGAAACTGTTGTGTGCTCCATTCCTCCACCCCATCCAAATTGAGCATGACCATACTTTTCATTATGAAATGGGTAAGTTTCAAATAACGTTTCATATAAATCCATAATTGGAACCGTTTCATCTAATTGACTAACTGCGGATGAATAATTTTCGGGGTATATATAATTTATTATTGGAAAATTATTAGGCGATGTTCCTGCGGTTTGCTCATATACTTGATAGTTTGTAACCGCTATAGCTACTAAGTAGGCAGGAATTGGGTAGTTATGTTTAAAATGGGTTATTTTATTAGTTCCAGAAACAACTGGTGTTCCAATTTCAATTCCATTTGAAACGCTAACATATTGTGAAGGCGCAGTAATAAAAACATCTATACTATCTGCTTTATCATTTAAGTCTTGCTTACATGGCCACCAATCTCTTGCTCCAAATGGCTCAGATAGTGTCCATATTATTGGCGTTCCGTTGTGTGTGCTTTTAACAAAGGCTTGTTCTCCAGAGTCTGGAGCACCAGAATAATTAATTTCAACAGTAGCAGAATTATTAGTAGTTAATGTTGATGGTAATGTGATGACCAATTCTTCATTTGCATTTTGTGAAAAAGTTAAATTAGTAGTTCCTAATTTAACACTACTAACCGTCAATTGATTGCTTAAATCAAAGGTAACGGTATTCATGTTACTTAGTGCTTTGAAAGTAGTAGTAACTTTCCCTGTTATAAAATATACGTTTGGATTGATTGTAAACTCTAGTTTATGATAAGTAATATCATAATTTGCGGTATTAGGATTAGCCTGAAAATTGACCAGTTTACTCGATGCTTTCAATTCAGACTCTGCTATCATATGTCTTTCATTAAGATTTACTTGTGAAAGAACTACTTCAGTTACAAAAAAAGATATTAAAGTATAAAAAATTCTCATCAGCGGTATTTTTTTTGCGAATATAATAATTCAGCAACTATTTGTATATTAAGTTTTTCACAAAACTCACCATACAATAAAAAAATATCCAAATTTTAAGAAAATCTATACTTTTTTAAAATCATTTTTACTAAACAATTCACTAAATTTGCGACCTTACAAATGAAAATGTCATGTTACAAGTTAGCCACATCCGAGAAAACAAAGAGCAAGTAATTAGAGCTTTAGCAAAAAGAAATCTTGATGCTACAGCATTAGTTGATGAAGTTATTGCGTTAGACGAAAAAAGAAGAAGTACTCAAGTAGAACTAGATAATACATTGGCTGAAGCCAATAAACTTTCGGCTTCCATTGGCGAATTGATGAAAAGCGGAAAAAGAGAAGAAGCCGAGTCAATGAAATCCCAAACTGCTTCTCTAAAAGAACGCAGCAAAGAACTTGCCGAATCTCTAGATATTTTTTCTAACGAACTACAACAAAAATTATATTTATTACCAAATACTCCAGCAGAAATTGTTCCTCAAGGAAAATCTGCAGATGACAATGTTAATGTTTTTCAAGAAGGTGAAATTCCGGTTTTGCATGATGGTGCACAACCACACTGGGATTTAATCAAAAAATATGACATTATCGATTTTGAACTTGGAACAAAAATTACCGCACCTGGGTTTCCTGTTTACAAAGGTAAAGGTGCAAAATTACAAAGAGCTTTAATCTCATATTTTCTAGACAAAAATACTGAAGCCGGTTACCAAGAATTTCAAGTTCCTCATTTAGTAAATGAAGCTTCTGGTTATGGAACAGGTCAATTGCCAGATAAAGAAGGTCAAATGTATCATGATGCAAAAGATGATTTGTACCTAATTCCTACAGCCGAAGTTCCTGTGACCAACATTTATCGTGATGTAATTCTACAAGAAAAAGATTTACCAATACTTGCCACAGGTTACACACCATGTTTTCGTAGAGAAGCTGGATCTTGGGGTGCACACGTTCGTGGGTTGAATCGTTTACACCAATTTGACAAAGTAGAAATTGTTCGTATAGAACATCCTGAAAAATCGCATGAAGCTCTTGACGAAATGGTTGAACATGTAAAAAATATCATGCGCGAACTAAAATTACCATTCAGAATCCTGCGTCTTTGTGGTGGTGATATGGGATTTGCCTCTGCCCTAACCTATGATTTTGAAGTGTTTTCTACTGCTCAAGATAGATGGCTCGAAATTTCTTCAGTATCAAATTTTGAAACTTTTCAGGCTAATCGATTGAAACTTCGTTTCAAAGGAAAAGATGGAAAAACTCAACTAGCACACACATTAAATGGAAGTTCACTAGCACTACCAAGAGTTTTAGCTGGAATTATAGAAAACTATCAAACACCAGAAGGAATTGTTATCCCAGAAGTATTGAGAAAATACACTGGATTCGATATTATCAATTAAACGTTAATCTTATATAAATAATGTACTAAACTAGCGCAAAATGTGTTACTTTAGTACATTGTTTTTTTAGTCTATGAGAAAAATCATTATCATTTTTTTAATTCTCTTTTCAATTTTTGTCAATGCTCAAAACGAACAGTTGGCTAACAATTATTTTGAGCGTGGAGAATTTGAAAAAGCATTGGTTTCCTATGAAGATTTACTCAAATCTCAACCAGGAAATATGATTTATTTTCAAAAAACAATTGATTGTTACCAACAACTTCTACAATTTGAAAAAGCAGAAAAGGCTCTTCAAGATAGATTAGACAAATACAAACAAGCCAATCTTCTGGTTGAATTAGGTTACAACTATCAACTTCAAAAAAACTCTGACAAGGCAAAGAAATACTACGATCAAGCTATTGATAGAATTAAAAAAAATGCCAATGAAGTGTATGGCGTTGCTTACACATTTGAAAGAAAAGCACTTACAGATTATGCCTTACAAGCCTATCAAACTGCTGCAAATATCGACTCGAGATTGAATTTCAACTTTCAAATAGCAGTTCTCTACGGTCAAAAAGGAGAAACAGAACTAATGCTTGAAACTTTCTTGAACGAAAGTTATCAAAATCCGCAAAACCTGCCTATTATTCAAAATCAGTTGAACCGTTTTATGACGGAAGATACCAATGAAAATTTCAACGATTTACTCAAAAAAGCTTTACTCACTCGAGCACAAAAAACGCAAGATCTTTTTTGGAATGATTTCCTGAGTTGGTATTTTATTCAGTTGAAGGAATATGGCAAAGCGTTCATTCAACAAAAAGCCATTTACAAAAGAAGTCCAGACTCATTTGCTAATATTGTAAATCTTGGTCAAATGGCAATGGACGACAAAGACATGGAAGCTGCCAAAGAAATTTTGACGTTTGTGTTAGAAAACACCAATAATCTTGAATTACTCATTGAGGCAAATAGCTATTTACTCGAAATGAGAATTGAAAATGCAACCGAAAAAGATTATCCAGCCATAACTTCAGATTTGGAAAAACTCATCAAAGAATTTGGCATAAGTCCATATACTATACCATTACTGAAACTTGATGCCGAATTCTCAGCTTTCCATCTTAAAAATGTGGAAAAAGCCAAAACTATACTAAAAAATGCTTTAGAAATGGATTTGGATAAAAATCAAATTGCAGAAATCAAAATGGAACTAGCCGATATTTTACTTTTTGAGGAAAAATTCAACCAAGCGCTTATCTATTATTCTCAAGTGAATGATGATATGAGTGGAAGCATTATTGGTCAAGAAGCAAGCCTTAAAACTGCTAAAACTAGTTACTACAAAGCGGATTTTCAATGGGCATCACACCAGTTAAAAATTCTCAAATCGGCATCAACACAATTGATTGCCAATGATGCATTAGATTTGTTTTTATTGATTAGCGATAACACTGTTGAAGACTCCACACAAGTAGCTTTGAAAAAGTTTGCTCGTGCCGACTTTTTACTTTTTCAAAACAAAAAACAAGAAGCACTAGTTGCATTTCAAAATATATTAAAAGAACACAAAGGTGAAGAAATTGAACCTGTTACGTTATTGAGAATTGGGAAAATCTATGAAAAATTGGGTGATTTTACCAATGCAATAGAAAACTACTCAGCCATCATCAATAATCACAAGGATTGTATTTACATAGATGAAGCTTATTTTTATTCGGCAGAAATTTACAATGAAAAGTTGAAAGAATTTGAAAAAGCCAAACCTATGTATGAGGCAATAATAATGAACCACGAGGATAGTATTTACTTTGTAGAAGCTAGAAAAAAATACCGTCAACTGCGTGGCGACGCCAATTTGTAGTTTATAAACTTCATATTGAATTTGCAAAACATTAATTCTCAAATCAAAAAAACATGATATTATACAACGTTACCATCAATATACACGAAAGCGTTCATGACCAATGGATGCTATGGATGCAAGAAAAACACATCAACGATGTTTTGAGCACAGGTAAATTTTCATCAGCCCGAATGGTCAAAGTTTTGGTTGAGGAGGAAATGGGTGGAACAACCTATTCTATTCAATACACTACAGACAGCAAAGAAACTTTACAAAGATATTATGATGAAGATGCGCCACGATTGAGAGAAGAAGGACAAAAATTATTTGGCGACAAAATGCTTGCTTTTAGAACGGAATTGGAACTGATTAGTGAGCATTAACAAACAAAAAACAACATCGTAACTTTGCGACTCTGCGACTTTGCGAGAAATAAAAACGGTGAGATTGCTTCGTGCCTCGCAAAGACATTATGGAAAAAGTAAAAGCAAAAAAACACCTCGGGCAACATTTTTTGACCGATGAAAATATAGCAAAAAAAATAGCCGACACTTTACAATTGGACGGCTATGATTTGGTTTTGGAAATTGGTCCAGGAATGGGTGTTTTGACAAAATATCTTTTAGAAAAAAACATTGAAACCTATGTTATTGAAATCGATACCGAGTCTGTTGATTACCTGAACGCACATTACCCAAAATTGCATGGAAAAATAATCTCAAAAGATTTCTTGAAATACAACTTAAATGAAGTATTCAATGGAAAACCTTTTGCGCTAATTGGAAATTATCCTTATAATATTTCATCTCAAATAGTATTCAAATGCCTCGAAATGCGAGATCAAATTCCTGAGTTTTCAGGTATGTTTCAAAAAGAAGTAGCTGAACGCATTTGTGAAAAAAAAGGCAGTAAAACCTATGGCATTCTGTCTGTTTTAGCACAAGCTTTTTATGATGTAGAGTATCTTTTTACGGTTCATGAAAATGTATTCAATCCACCACCAAAAGTAAAATCGGGTGTCATGCGCATGAAACGTAAAGAAAACTATCAATTAGCATGCAACGAAAAGTTGTTTTTTACCGTAGTAAAAACCGCATTCAACCAAAGAAGAAAAACGCTTCGAAACAGTTTAAAAAGCCTCATTATATCTGATAATTTAAAAGAAGATAGTATCTTTGCACTGCGTCCGGAACAACTTTCGGTTGAGCAGTTTATAGAACTAACTCAAAAAATTGAAGCACATGCAATTTAAAATCAGCAAAGAATTATTAGAGCAAATAGAATCTCTCATTCACGACAAAAAAGACAGTGAATTAGAAGTATTGCTCAATGATTTGCATCATGCCGATTTAGCAGAAATTTTTGATGAGTTAGATGTGGATGATGCTATCTACATCTTCAAAATACTCGATAGTGAAAAAACCGCCGAAATACTTCTTGAACTCGAAGAAGACATAAGAGAAAAAATCCTTGGAGGTCTTTCCGCAAAAGAAATTGCAGAAGAAATTGATGAGCTTGACACCGATGATGCTGCCGACATTATAGCTGAATTACCACAAAGCAAAAAAGAGGAAGTTATATCTGAGCTCGAAGATGTTGAGCATGCAAAAGATATTGTTGATCTACTTCGCTATGATGAGGATACAGCTGGTGGATTAATGGGTAAAGAGTTAGTGAAGGTGAATGAAAATTGGAATGTGCTTACTTGTGTAAAAGAAATGCGAATCCAAGCAGAACATGTTACTAGAGTTCACTCAATATATGTTGTAGATGACGAAAATAGATTAAAAGGAAGACTTTCGCTGAAAGATTTATTAACTACATCTACAAAAACACCCATTAGCCAAGTTTACATTAAGAAAGTTGACTACGTAAAAGTTGATACTCCAAATACAGAAGTTGCCAGAGTTATGCAAAAATATGACCTAGAGGCAATACCAGTTGTTGATGAACTAGGAAGGCTTGTAGGTAGAGTAACGATTGATGACATCGTTGATGTAATCAAGGAAGAAGCCGACAAAGATTACCAAATGGCTGCAGGTATTACTCAAGACGTAGAAGCAAGCGATAGTGTTTTTGAACTCACAAAAGCTCGATTGCCATGGCTTTTGATCGGTATGGTTGTAGAAATTATTGCTTCATACATTTTAAAAGGAAATGAGGTTGCGTTTCACAAATTTGAAACTTTAATCATTTTTGTTCCTCTACTTTCAGCTACTGCAGGAAACATAGGTGTACAAGCATCAGCAATTGTTGTTCAAGGCTTAGCAAACGGAACGTTAAAAGAATTCAACAGAAACTATCTAACAAAAGAACTTTCTGTAGCAATGATTTCAGGAACTATTATTTCCCTAATGCTTCTAGCATTTCATTCGATTGTTTATCAACAATACCAAGTAGGTATGGCTATATCAATATCAATAATCGTTGTAATTCTTTTTGCAGCAATTACAGGAACGCTTGTGCCACTATTTCTTCATAAAAACAAGATTGATCCCGCAATAGCTACTGGCCCATTTATATCAACAACAAATGATGTTTTCGGGATTTTATTATACTTTACAATTGCCAAACTTATCTTAGGGATATAAAAAAACCTCCCATTTCTGAGAGGTTTTGTACCCGGAGTGGGAATCGAACCCACACTCCGAAGAACACGAGTTTGAGTCGTGCGCGTCTACCAATTCCGCCATCCGGGCAATTTTGATTTTATTGGTGGGTGCAAATGTAAAACATTTTTATACATTTTATCAAAAAAATACTCAAAAATATTCTTCTATAGTTAAATTTAATTCCTAAATTTGCACCGCTGAAAAGCAACACACAACTAACTAACTACATAACAACAAATTATAATGTCGCATCAAGAACCAGAAGCAAAGATATTTGCATGTTCACAAAGCGTCTATCTAGCAGAACAGATATCAAAACAATATGGTGTTCCTCTAGGTAAAGTTACGTTCTCTAAATTTAGTGATGGTGAGTTTCAACCTTCTTTTGAAGAGTCTATTAGAGGTTTACGTGTTTTTATTGTATGTTCTACATTTCCTAGCGCAGACAATTTAATGGAATTACTGTTAATGATTGATGCAGCAAAAAGAGCATCTGCCAGACACATAACTCCTGTAATCCCTTATTTTGGTTGGGCAAGACAAGATAGAAAAGACAAACCACGTGTGCCGATTGGAGCTAAGCTTGTAGCTAAATTATTAGAAACAGCTGGAGCAACAAGAATCATGACGATGGATTTGCACGCTGACCAAATTCAAGGTTTCTTCGAAAAGCCTGTTGACCACTTGTTTGCATCTACAATCTTTTTACCGTATGTAAAAAGTTTAAAATTGGAAAATCTAACAATTGCATCACCAGATATGGGAGGTTCAAAAAGAGCTTATGCATATTCCAAGTTCCTGGAGTCTGATGTTGTTATTTGTTACAAACAAAGAAAAGCTGCCAATGTTATTGATACTATGGAATTGATTGGAGAAGTAAAAGGCAGAAATGTGGTTTTGGTAGACGATATGATTGATACTGGTGGAACGCTAGCAAAAGCAGCAGATTTGATGATAGAAAGAGGAGCTTTGAGTGTTAGAGCAATTTGTACACACGCCATACTATCTGGAAGCGCATACGAAAAAATTGAAAATTCTAAATTAACAGAATTGATAGTAACCGACTCAATTCCGTTGAAAAAAGAGTCTGAAAAAATAAAAGTTGTTAGTTGTGCCCCTTTGTTTGCAGAAGTAATGCACATGGTACAAAACAATACTTCCATCAGTGGAAAATTTTTAATGTAAATTATTATTAACTATAAATATTTTTAAATGAAATCGATTACGATTAAAGGACAAGAAAGAGAAAGCGTAGGCAAAAAAGCTACAAAAGCCTTACGTGATGCTGGAATGGTTCCTTGCGTTATTTACGGAGGAAAACAACCAGTACATTTTGCTGCAGAAGACAAAGCATTCAAAAGCTTGGTTTACACCCCAAATGCGCATACAGTTGTAGTAGATTTGAATGGTAAAACTACTGATGCAATTCTTCAGGATATTCAGTTTGATCCAGTTTCTGATAAAATTCTTCACATTGATTTCTTCCAATTGGATGACAAAAAAGAAATCATCATGGAAGTTCCTGTAAAGATTACTGGAACTTCACCAGGTGTACTTTTGGGTGGTGAATTACGTCTTAATCAACGTAGATTGAAAGTAAAAGCTTTACCAAAAAATCTTCCTGATTATGTAGAAGCAAACATCTCTGAATTGCAAATGGGTAATAAGTTATATATTACTAAAGTTGAAACTAACAATTTCAAATTGATGCACCCAGATAATACTGTTGTATGTCAAGTGAAGATTTCACGTGCTGCAATGAAAGCTGCTCAAGAAGCTGCAAAAGCAGAAAAAGCCGCAACAAAAGGAAAGAAAAAATAATAAATTTCATTCTTTATATAAGAAAAGCATCGGAAATCCCGGTGCTTTTTTATTTTTAAAACTACATTTGCAATGATTGATTGGATTAAAATCATATTTAAAAAACAAGAAGTTAAAACAAACTCTCAAATGAAAAAATTTCTAATAGTTGGGTTGGGAAATATTGGTTCAGAATATGCCAATACAAGACACAATATTGGTTTCAAAATATTGGATTATTTTGCAAATAAAGAAAATCTTTCTTTCCAAACTGTAAAACTTGGCGATTTAGCAGAACATTCTATAAAAGGAAGAAAGTTACTTTTTCTAAAGCCAAACACCTACATGAATCTGAGTGGCAAAGCGGTTAAGTATTGGATGGAAAAAGAAAATATTGAAAAAGAAAATATCTTTGTTATAACTGACGATTTGAATTTATCCTTTGGAACTATTAGAATAAAGTCAAAAGGAAGTGATGGTGGGCATAATGGGTTGAAAAACATTCAGCAAACACTCAATTCTACCGAATATTCTAGATTTAGATTTGGGATTAGCGATCAATTTAAAAAAGGCCAACAAGTTGATTATGTTCTTGGCGAATGGAATGATGAAGAAAAATTAAAATTACCTGAGCGCCTTGAAGTTGCCAAAAAAGCAATTGAAAGTTTTGTTCTGGCTGGACTACCAATTACCATGAACGAATTTAATGGTAAATAAAAAAAGCTCCAAAAAGGAGCTTTTTTTATTATTAAAATATCGATTATTTTTTTATTAACTTATCTGATTTAAGAAGTTTACCTTCATTGTATATTCTTAAATAATAAATTCCAGATTGTAGTTCACTAACTTGAATTTTATTGTTAACCTCATCAAGTTTTTGAGTTTTAACTAACTGACCACTTGTATTAAACACCTCTACAAAATCAACGTTAATTTGTGGTGAAGTAATCATAAAGAACTGACTAACTGGGTTTGGATAAACAGCAATCGCATTGATAGCTTCTTGTTCTGTCACACTCAAAGATTGGCAACCATTTGAAGTTTTTAAACTTGCTCTTGGCCCATTCATTGTTGCAGTTGCAATAGCTTTTTGTCCTGTAGTAAAAAACGCCATACAAGCATCTGGAACATAATCCATGTAATTCATAAACATTGCACCGTTTGTTGAAGTAGTACATGTATAATCATTATTAGGGAAAGTTACACAATCATAGTATGCATCATAAGTAGCAGGAGTATCGGCTACTCCATCATCTCCTGAACAAGTCCCATCTCCCCAAGGATGATCCAATCCAAAATAGTGACCTATTTCATGTGTCGCTGTTCTTCCTTTGTTATAAGGAGCCAAAGCAGTTCCTGTACTTCCATAAAACTGATCACCAATACATAAACCATCTTGATTAGCCATAGAAGTACCAACAATTGAAGGTGGGTAAGCAAAACCTAACAGTGAATTATCTGTAAATCTTCCAACCCAAATATTTAAATATTTTGTTGGATCCCAAACAGGTAATCCAGCTGAAGTATAATACTGGTCTTCAAAAACAAAAGACGAACTCACAGCCTTTCTTTCGATACCAGTCGTTGCTGTTCCATCTGGTTTTCTCGTTGCCATACAAAATGCTAATTCAAAATCTGCTCCCAAAGGTCTAAATGCTGTTGGCACAACTGTATTAAAATCAGAATTGGTTTTTCTGTAATCAGCATTTAAAATTGCAATTTGAGAAGCAATCTGAGCATCACTAATATTCTGTGTTGCATTTTTGTACAATACGTGAACAACAACTGGAATAGTATATACTGTATTTGGTTGTTGTCTATTAGCAGCTTGTACTTCTGGATTTCTTAAATAACTCATAGTTTCAGCATGATGCTGAGCAAAACTTGGGTCATTTGCTTTTAATTCTTCTAATTTTTGGTTTGTCCCACAAGTTCTTTGTTGAGCGTTCATAAAAGCACCAACAAAAACCAATGCAGAAATAATAATTTTTTTCATAATAATCTGTTTATCAGACAAAGTTAATAATTAATATGTAAACCTAAATATCCTTTAATAAAAAAGAGGTAAATGGTTATTTTTTTATTGTTATTCTATAATTAGTCTTTTTGTTTGGTTAATTCTTCCGTTGTCAACATTCAGCAAATAAACTCCTGATTGTAGATTGTCCAACTTAACATTTTCATTGAAATATGAACTTGACTCATAATTATTAGATAAAATTAATCTTCCACTAATATCATATAATGAAAGTTTAACTTTTCCAGCAATAGGATTTGTAAATTGAACATTAAAATCACCACTACTTGGGTTTGGATAAACTACTAAATCTGAAAATTCATTTTGATTGACTCCTAGTGTACATCCAAAATCTACACCCCAAGAAACTAAAGTTCCTGTACTATTGATGTTATTATCAGTAACTGTTAATGTCCAGTTACCTAGTGAGGATTTATTGTTGAATCCAGATAACGTTTGAAACGAACGATAAGTTCCAGAAGTAGGACTTGCACAAGTAATCGTACTATATGCATCACCAAAAGTTACATCAATGTTGGAATAAGTTGCCGAGTTACAATTTCTACTCCATAGTGTTCTTAAAGTTCCGTCAGGATGAGTAATCTTAACAACTAAATCGCCAATCTTTGTATGGTTAATTTTTAAATTAACTTTCATATTACTAATTGTAATATTATCCGGAACGTTTATTATAGATGTGGTTGTAGCACCAGCCTGATTTGTTCCGACCCCATCAGCTATAGCAACATTCGGATTGGTTGTGTAAATATGACATTCATAACCTATGGTAAATGATTTTGGATTCACGGCATAATAAATATTATCAGTAGGTTCAATCAGGATTCTACAATCTCCACCAGTAATATTTGGCACTGTAATCACCTCTGAACCGTCATTAGGAGTATTTGAAGCTAAAACTGTATCGAAATTTAAACCTCCATCGGTAGATAATTTAATATTTACGTTTGCAGAACCTGGCAATGAAGTCGTGTTATTTACGTTCCATGTGATTGTTTCTTGAGTGTTCTGAAGCCAATTGATCCCAGTTGTATTTTGTGAAGTTACCTGAAAAGGTCCAGCTGTAGATGTAACTGATACAGCATTAGCATCACTGTTTGTCTGACCGCCATTCAACACATTATCACGAACAGTTAACGCAAATGTAAGGTTTCTTGACACCGAAGAAGTAGTTTCCCAAGTTGTACTAACTGAACCAGCCAATACATTTGCTAAAGGTGGCATATATCTAACAGGAGTAGCGACTGGTGGTCTTGATCTAAAGTTAGGTCCATTAGTTTTTGTTGGTGAAGGAATACAAGCTGTAGTTCCAACTGTACTTGCGTCATCATTTTGTTCCCAACAGTAACTTAATACTTCTCCATCACTATCACTTGCTGTACCAACTAATTTAAACGCTGTACTAATAGGGATTGTATAATCAAGTCCTGCGCTTACATTTGGCTTTGTATTTGTAAATGCTGGATTTGTAGAACTATTATATGAAATTGGACAAGTTTTAGTATTCATATTCGCCTGAATTTGAGCAATACTTTTGTATGCAAAATAATCATCTGAGTGCAGTTGAATATCTATACCTGTTCCTCCTAATCCTGCGTATGCCATAATGGTTGTTCCAGAACCTGGTTCAACATTTACTGTATTATTTTCAGCCGTATGAGAAAATGTGTGGTTAGCTCCCATTTGGTGTCCCATTTCGTGAGCAACATAATCAATATCAAAAGTATCTCCTTGTGGAATCCCATCTGCTGGTGAGGTAAATCCAGCTCCTTTGTAACTGTTAGTTGAACCACCACCTGTTGATAGAACATTTGTACAAACGCAACCTATACATCCAGCGTTTCCTCCTCCTCCAGAAGCGCCAAATAAGTGTCCAATGTCAAACGCATCATCTCCTAAAACAGAGTGTAAATTATTCATTAATTCAGTGTTCCAAGCACCACCAGAACCAGTTCCTGCAGATGAATATGGATCTGTTGAAGCATTTGTGTAAACAACCACATCATTATTGGCAATCATTAACAACTTAACTGCTAAATCTCTTTCAAAAACCCCATTACATCTAGTCATAGTTGCATTCATCGCACTTATTGCCTGAGAAACACCTCCAAAATATGCACCATATTCACCTGTACAAGAAAGTGCTAATCTCATAGTTTTGTATACTTGGTTACTAGCTCTATTTTGTGCAGAAATTGAATTTGATAGTTCTTGACTCATTTCCACATCTTGTGTAGCACAATTAAAAGGTAGTTGTGCAGAAATTCTAGTTTGTGAGTCAAAAAGCACATATACTGAGCTGTCCTTAGTGTATGGTTCGATAAATTCTGAACCAGTATCTGGGCGAAAAACCATTGTTTGAACACCATATGGTGAAAAACTAAAACGAATTGTACTGCCTGGATAATCTACACTTTTACCAGCAAAAGCTCTAATTGAAGGGAATTTTGCTTGTAATTCAGGTTCAAAATTTGAAGACTCCCAAACAAGGAATTTTTCCATCTCTCCGTTGATATTTGGAAAGATAATTTCAACCCCTGGAAGTCCTGATTTTACATCAGCTACATTTACTAATGCTTGGCTGAGTTTTGAAGAATCGAAAACCAATAATTTCTGATTTTCTGAATATTCATTTATTCTAATTTTGTTGGTAAAAACCTGTCTGTCAGAGTCTAAAAAACCCCAAGAGTTGTTTTTTTGAGCATTCAATAAAGTTGTAAATGCTATAAAAAACAGTAAGAGTAGTTGTTTTTTCATTTTGTGGTTTGGTTAATAAACCGTCAAAGATACTTATCTTTCAATAATTTACAAATTTCGCAAACATTTTTAAGAAAGTTATTAAGAAATAACTTTACAAACATTGCTATTCAAAGAAATATGCAAGTATTTGATTATTTCTTTGAATATTTTCTGCATTTAAAATCTAAAAATTACTTTTGCAAAAAAAACATTTTGAAAATTTACAATTCAATCGATTCATTTACAAACGAGAGTAAGACTATAGTAACTCTAGGAACTTTTGATGGTGTTCACCTTGGGCACAAAAAAATTCTTGAAAAAGTTATTTTTTCATCAAAAAAAATGAATGCTGAGAGTATTGTCTTAACTTTTTTTCCACATCCTAGAACTGTTCTTCAATCTGTAGAGGAAATGAAGCAACTCAATACAATTGATGAAAAAATTACTTTGATGAATCAAATGGGAATTGATAATTTAGTCATCCATCCTTTTGATAAAGATTTCTCACGACTAACCGCAGAAGAATTTGTTAGAAATGTCCTTGTTGAACAATTTAACATTAAAAAAATAATTATTGGTCATGACCATCGTTTTGGGAGAAATAGAACAGCAGATATCAATGACTTGATTGCATTTGGTGAAGAATATAATTTTGAGGTTGAACAAATCTCAGCCGAGGAGATAAATGAAGCTGCAATAAGTTCAACCAAAATAAGAAATGCTCTCAACGAGGGCAATATTGACTTAGCTAATCAATACCTTGGTTATGAATACATGATATCAGGCAAAGTAGCTAGAGGAAAACAACTTGGAAGAACTATTGGGTTTCCAACAGCAAATATTCATATTGAGGAAAGCTACAAACTAATTCCAAAAGAAGGTGTTTATATCGTAAAGGTTCAGGTTCTTAAAAAAACATATTTTGGGATGCTTAATATTGGAACAAACCCTACCACTGATACTTCCAAAAATCAAAAAATTGAGGTCTATATATTGGATTTTGATAGTGATATTTATGACAAACCAATCACTATTTTTTTTCAAAAAAGATTGAGAGACGAAAGAAAATTTGAAACAATTGAGGATTTAAAAAATCAGCTGAATTCAGATAAGGAGTCTACTATTTCTTTTTTTAGAAATAATCCTCTTTATTAAAAATATACTTTATCAAAAACATCTTTTCCTTTTGTTTCTTAATGTCAATTGATTATTTTTGATGCCATATACACTATTAGCTATTATGAGTATTACTAAACACAATTGGACAAAAGAAGAAATTATTTCAATTTACAATAAACCATTAATGGATTTGTTATTTGAAGCTGCTTCAATACATAGGCAACATCATGATCCAAATGTAGTTCAGGTTTCCACTTTACTTTCAATAAAAACTGGTGGTTGTCCTGAAGATTGCGGTTATTGTCCACAAGCCGCAAGATATCATACCGATATAGAAGGAAATGACTTAATGAGTGTTCAACAAGTGAAGGCACAAGCTCTTAGAGCAAAATCTAGTGGCTCATCTAGAGTATGTATGGGTGCAGCTTGGCGTAATGTAAAAGATGGACCAGAATTTGACCAAGTATTAGAAATGGTTCGTACAATAAATAAACTTGACATGGAAGTTTGTTGCACACTAGGAATGCTTACAGAAAACCAAGCAAAAAGATTGGCAGAAGCAGGATTATATGCATACAATCATAATTTAGATACTTCTGAAGAATACTACAAAGAAGTGATTTCAACGAGAGGATTCGAAGATCGCCTTCAAACAATAGAAAATGTTAGAAAAACTAATGTTACTGTATGCAGTGGAGGAATTATTGGCATGGGAGAAAGTATTGAAGACAGAGCTGGAATGCTGGTTGCGCTTTCAACATTGAATCCTCAACCTGAGTCTGTTCCAATAAATGCACTTGTAGCTGTAGAAGGTACTCCAATGGAAGATGAAAAACCTGTTGAAATTTGGGAAATGATAAGAATGGTTGCTACTACAAGAATTGTCATGCCAGAAACTCAAGTTCGTCTATCTGCTGGAAGAACAGAAATGAGCAGAGAAGGTCAAGCAATGTGCTTCTTTGCTGGAGCAAATTCTATTTTTGCTGGAGATAAATTATTGACTACACCAAATCCTGATGTTAATGAAGATATGAAAATGTTTGAATTATTAGGATTAAAACCTCAAAAACCTTTCATAAAACTGATGCAACCAAAAACGGTTGAAGCTGAAGACTCTGTTTATGAGTCATTAGGAGAAAAACCTAGATGGTCAAGACCAGAACATAAAATTGAAAGAAATATAGAAGCATCTATCAAAGGGAAATAAGTTAAGAAATAATTAAACTTTTACAATTCCTAAACGTTTTCATAAATTTGCTCTCTGGGAAACCTGAGAGTTTTTTTATTAAAAACCATTTTTCTATAAAAATATGACTTCATTATCATTGACAGAAATAGAAAGAGTAAAGACAATTTCTAAGGAAGATTTTTTCAATAACTATGTGAAAAAGCAAAAACCTGTAGTTATTGAGAAACTAACTCAAGACTGGCCTGCATATGATAAATGGACACTAAACTATATAAAAGAAATCGCTGGCGAAAAAGAAGTTCCTCTCTATGATGATAGACCTGTTTCTCACAAAGATGGTTTCAATGAAGCACATGCCAAAATGAAAATGGCAGATTATATCGATTTACTTCTTTCAAAACCAACTAACTACAGGATTTTTTTGTATAATTTAATGAAAGAAGTTCCGAATTTGAAAAATGATTTCAAATGGCCAAGCTTGGGACTTAACTTAGTTAAACAACTACCTATGCTTTTTTTTGGAGGTGAAAACTCCAAAGTATTTATGCACTATGACATTGATTATTCCAATATCTTACACTTTCATTTTCATGGAAAAAAAAGATGTATTCTTTTCGAACCTAGTCAAACGCCATACTTATATAAAGTCCCACATGCTTTAATTTCTAGAGAAGATATTGATTTTGACAATCCAGATTTTGAAAAATGGCCAGCTCTAAAAAATGCTAAAGGCTTTGTTACTGATTTATCTCATGGTGAGATGTTATACATGCCTGAAGGGTATTGGCATTACATGAAATATGTTACGCCTGGTTTTTCGATGAGTTTACGAGCATTTCCAAGAAATATAGGCAACCTTTCAAAAGCTGCCTATAATGTTTTCATCATGCGGTATTTTGATAATTTTATGCGAAAAGTGAAAGGACAAAAATGGATTGATTACAAAAATGAAAAAGCTATTTCTAATACCAATAAAAGGCTAAAATACTAATTAGCTATCACTTTCTTGGTAACCATAATTCCATTATTCAACTTTATCTTTACAATCAAACTTTGTTTTGTTTCGTTCAACATTGTTGAAAATACATCAGCATTAATTTTTTCTTTAGAGAAAAGATTTCTTCCTAAAATGTCATAGACTTTTATAGATTCTATCAAATCATTTTTAGAATTTATTGTTAACTGATGATTATTTACATAAACTTGAACACCATAATCTAGATTGTTTTCTGGGTTTGATAAGGCTTGTGAAGAATATCTCAACAAAAATCTTTCATTAAAAGTACCAGCATTTGTAAAGAAACTATATGACGATTCTTTTAGATTATGATACGTTTGTAATTCTTTATCTTCTAAAATTATATCATCAAGAGAATTGAACAAACCATCTTTTCTTTCAATAGATATTTCAAAATTTCCAGTAATTGTTGAACTATAACCCAAAGGAACAACATCTTCAGTTACAAATGGTAATGTACGACCTTGTATAGCCAATGTTTCATTATTACATATAGAGTAAAAATTTATAACATTGCCTGCAGCCAAAGTTGTTCCGTCAAAATCCCTATCGAGTTCATTGGTTGCGTTTTCAACATAACCAATAAGCGTTTGTTTAAACGCTCCTTGAGTATTTGTTAGATTTAACCAAAGTCTGTGTTTTTCTAACTCTCCATTACTCTCTTGATTGACTGACAATAGAGAATTTGTTCTGAAAAAACTATTGTTATTGCCCAGAACTCTCATGCTATTCAAGAAGGTTACATTTCCGTTAGCCAAAGCTTTTACAAAAAAACCTTGCCCAGAGGCAATTTTACCTGTTGGATTAGTATTATTTACACCTGAATTTATTGCAGAAGTACCTACTCCACCTACCAAGTTATAAACTGCATAATCGTTTGTAGTATATACGTTGTTAGTTAATGGTGTATTGTGAGTCCAAAGATAAATTGTACCGCCTATTACACCAGTATTTCCTGTATAACCCAAAAATAAATCGGCATTTATAGCTGACGGATAAGGATTCCCTATTAGGTTCCAATTACTTGTCCCATTAATAACTGGTATTTGAGTAAACCCATTATTAACGTTGCCTACAAACTGACCATTAAAAACTGCTGGAGTGGATGTAAATGAATTTGGTGAACGAACAATGTAACCTTTACCTGCAGTCATTGTAGTAGACCCAGCAGTAAATTGCCAATTTGCAATAGTCGGGTTGAACTCAAAAAAGTGTGTTGAACCAGGTGATAAAGCTGTAAGTGTTTGACCACTCACAGGAGATGACCAATAGGTGTAATCATATAATTTCATTGGTGTTGTATCTCTCTTCATAGTTATTGAAGCAGAGTTTACAGCATAGTCATTTCTTTGAACTAGACTTCCAGAGTTTTCAATTACAATGGTACCATTGTTAACCAAATTACTTTGAATAAGCGCATTGGTGTTTGAAGAAACTGTTAATAATCTTCCAGAATTTATTTGGCACTTACATGCTGATAAATCCCCTTGAATTGAAGTGTTATAATCTCCATCTAAAATAGCAATTATTGAGGAAGTTGGCACGCCATTGCTCCAAGCTGTGCCATTCCATGTTGAACTAACTTCTCTTCTTCCAAACAAAGTTACATTGTCTATAACCCACGCTTCATTAGCATTATTATTTATTGTAAATCTAACAGCTAAGTTGGCAACTTTTGGTAAATTAGTTAAAACTACAGTACTGTAACCCTCTGTAGTTTGGTAATTGATAGTTCCTGATGGAACCGTAACAGGACCAACCGTGCTAGGTGTATTTGTTCCTGTAAAAGATTTACTTGTAGATGCAATTCCAGAAACAAAACTCCATACAGAATTTACATTTCCTGTAACTCTAACTTCATCTGACCAAGTTGTACCTCCATTAGAACTAATAGAAACTTTTACAACGTCCGTCAAATCTAATCCCTCTGAAGCAGTTGCTGAAAAGGCACCAATTCTAAAATTCAACTGAACATCGCTAAATTGAGTGGTATTGATATTACTCATTGTTACATTACCAGTTCCGTTAACGTTTTGAAGTGCTCTTGCTCCAATAAATTTATTTGTTGCACCTCCATCACCAGAAACCGCATAGCCATTTGTAGTAACTAAGGACAAACTAGCCCCAGAATTTGTATAACCCCAAGTTGGTGTTGCAGGTGTTGTTTCAAAATCCTGAACGGCTATGGTTTCCAATATTCCATAGGAACACGGAATGTAATCAACTCCATATCCATTTATTGCAAAAACATATGGATTTTCATTCAAATCACTATTTACTATTGAAACTGTTGCATCTCTTAAACCCACAACCGAAGGATCAAATCGAATTACAAATGTTGTGCTTGCGCCAACTGCTAAAGTTGCCGAGGGAGATGTAATAACTGTATAATCAGATGCAGCAGCTCCAGAAATAGTTATAGCTCCAATACTCAAAGTGTGAGTTCCGTTATTTTGAATGGTATAAACTCTGTCTAATGTTGTAGCATTTATATTTACATAATCAAAAAAGGTATCGTTTACAAAAGAAGGAATCGTACTTCCATTCACAATTGGTTGCCCATCACCAAAAACATCCATTTCTGGTGTTATTCCAACTCCTTGTATTAAAAAGTCATAAGGATTTTCATTTGGATCATTATTAGCAATAGAGACAATAGCTGTTCTTATTCCAGGAGCTGTTGGGTTAAATTTAATACTAAAAGTTTTGAAAAAACCAGTATTAATTGTCCCAGAATTTGGCCATGTCATCAACGTAAAATCAGATGGATTTGCTCCAGAAATAGTAACATACGGACTTGCACCTGTTAATGTTAGCGCCATTGTTCCTATACTTCTTATTTTATAATCTTTTATTTCGCCTGTTCCACCGACAACCTGATTTGAAAAAAGGGTATTGTTTGAAGTTATTGGAATCATACTGCCATCCACAATTATTCCAGTATTTACAGTATTTCCTTGCAAATCTATTTCTGGAACTGGATCAAAAGCATATCCTTGAATATTGAACACATAAGGATTTTCATTACTGTCATCGTTATATATGTACACTACAGCTTGTCTCAACCCTGGTGCGCTTGGGTTAAAAATTATTGAGAGTTCCCTAAAACTGATTACACTTCCCGAAACACCAGCTATAGTACCCGTTGGTGGTGGAGAAGCACCTGGAATATATATTGTGAAATCACTTGCATGTGGACCACCAATAACAACATTTGAAACATTCAAAGTTGCTCCACCAATATTTTGAATTCGAAAAGTAACTGTTTGTGTAGTTTCTGGACCAAAAGTTCTAATAGGTGACGAAGAACTTGCAAATTCAGTCCCATCAGCAATCCTTGGAGTTGTGTCACCATTGACTATAGTTAGTCCATTTCCTGTAACATTTATTTCAGGAGCTGGAGCACCAAAAGTCCCAGTTATAGTAATATCATCAAGACCAAACTCATCTCTAGCTCCAGATATAGTAACATCCTCACATGACCATCTCAAATAGTAAAATGCTCCAGGAGCAACATTTATTCCTGAAATAATTATTGAACGCGAAGGTGAAACCCCCACACTAACCCATTGAAAAGGGTCTGCTGCATCAGGTGAAACATAATCAAGAGCAGACTCATTTTCATATATTACATTATCTGGTGAATGCGAAAAATTGAACGAACTTGAACTATTTTCATCATTTCTAACAAATAGATTGTATGAAACCTCTATCTGAGTCAAATTTACTGTGTTCGTATTCTTTAATCTAAGTATGATACTTCCCGGCGCAAACTCTCCCGCTGCTGGTTGAACTAGTAGCGCTGGATTTGCAACTGAACCTGGCAATTCTGTATAGGCATAAATCCCATGAGATATAACTCCTGTATTTATTGAACCTCTACCAAATGCATCCACAGTTTGTGTTCCACCAAATCCAAGTGTTCCAAAGCTAAATCCTTGAATATCCCATGCATTAGAATTCAATCTACCTGCAATGGTTGGATTTGGAGAAAAACCAGCTCCTGCAAAAGCAGTGCTAGGGTTTGTCCCAACACTTGTTGGCATAGTATTAGAAAAATCTATAACTACAGGTGTAGTATTTGGGATATTTACCTGCGAATTTGATACAAAAGAAAACAATAAAACTGCCACAAAGACATAGATCTTCTGTACACAAATGCTCATTAGAGGTTTGTTATTCATATAGTTTTTTGTTTGATTTTGACGCAAATTAAACATTTTCAAAGATTTATCACATTTTTTTCTTTGAAAATGTACTTTTACCCGATAAATTGGAAGAAATTATCTAATAATTGTCTTCTTAATAATATCACTTCCGTTATCAAGTTTAATTTTCAAAATCAATGTTTCTCCAATATTAAACATGTTTGAAGAATTATAAAGTTGAGAGTCAACATTTTCATCTTTAATTAATACTCTTCCCAAAACATCAAAAACCTCAATTGATTGAATGTTTTTTTCTAAAGATTTTACTGACAATATATTGTTAGAAGAGAAAACTATTACGGAATTTGCTTCTGTTTCAAAGGATGGATTATTCAAGGAATTTGTAGTATATCTTAGAACAAATCTATCTTTGAAAATTCCTTTTGAAGATGTAAAACTATAAGGACTTTGTTTCAAATCATGGGTAATGTTTAAATATTTATCTTCTAAATAAATATTTTGCTCGCCTGAAAAAATTCCATCAACTTTTTTAATTGCAATAATATGATTTCCTTCAGCCACAATGTTTATTCCCATTGGAACCACATCTTGGTCATCAAAAGGTAATGGACGTCCTTGTATAATAAAACTTTCATTATTAATCAATGAAAATAAAGCCACCTCGCTTCTTGGAACAAATGGACAATCATAAAAATGATCTCTTTCTAAAGTTGAATAAGTTGAGTAACCCACAAGTGTTCTATCCATTTGACCTGATGCCACATTGATTACGTCAAGCCATATTCTGTTTTTTTCTTCATTGCTTCCAAGTGCTTGTGGAGCAGAAAGTCTGTAGAAATCAGAATTATTATAAAGTGTATAATTTGTCCCTTTTCTCAAATCATTATTGAAAGTAATTGCATTAGGCGTTGAAGCTGTTTCTAGCATATTGACCATAAATCCTTGTCCAGAAGCTATTTTACCCGCAAAAGTATCTGGTTCTGTTGAACCTAAACCATTATATTTGATATAATCATTTGATGAATAGTTATTTACAAAATCTTGATAAAAAGGATCTGCTAAAACATTTGGAGCTAAACCGTGTTTCCAAATCCACACTGAACCTTCTATTTTAGTTTGATTTAAAACCAAAAATTCTTCTGCATCAATAGCTGATGGATATGGATTTCCTACCAAATTCCAGTTATCATCATATTTTGTCGTAAGTGCATTATTAGGGTTTCCTGGTTCAAGATCAATATCTGGTCCATTATATGTTCCTCTTTCTATAAGCAAAGAAAATTGCCCATTAAACGGTTTTCCTGTAAAAGAAACTGGCAAAGTTTGAGCAGTTAATGCTCCATTATTTGCTCTAGCTATATAACCTTTCCCTCTTGCCATATTAGTTGTTGTTGGTGCAACCCAATTCCCTTGAGAACCGTTTGTATTATTGTACAACGTGCTCCATTCATATCTATATGCGTTTGGCAAAGAAGCTACTGGAAAATTATCTGTTGGCGAACTCCAATAAATATAATCATAATTCTTGGCTTGCGCTTCTCTTTTTACTTCAAACTTGGTTCCTGTATATGTACCAGAGTTAGTATCTGTTTCGTCAACTTGAACAAACTGTCCATTGTTCTCAATAGTCAAATCACCATTATGTATCAATGATTTTCCAGCAACAATATATCCTGCTGAGTCAACATTTACAGTCTTACCAGAATTTATAGTTAGGTTACCTTCAGCAATTAAATCATTCGAAACAGAAGTGAAGAAATTATTGTCCAAAACCACATTATAAAACACTTCAGTTCCATAAGGAGTTACGTTGTTGATAATTTGATTAGTAGAACCTTTAAAATGTACTGTTCCCTCGCCTTGTTTGTATGCAGTTTCACCTGTAGAAGCATTATTAGTCCAATTTCCGTAAAGATAAATTTGACCGTCAGGAGTTCCATTAGTATTATCACTCGTTTCTAATGCTCCAGATGCTCCAATTGTAAGGTTGCCATAAACCTCAATCTTATTGTTTGAACTTCCATTCAACATGAGTTTTCTTCCATTAATGGTTAAATCCTTACATTGAGCGACGTCAAGATATAAATCAGAATTAGCTGCTAAATAGCTTATATTACAATCATTGGTTGCAGTTGCATCAATTTGAACATCTGTAAATTCATCTGGAACAGAAAGCAAAGCCCAATTGTTACAATTAAACCAGTTCGTGTCAGAAGTTCCTGTCCATTTATTAAATGGATCTGAAGCAGTAATTACAAATGGTGATGGTGATGGGCAAACCCCATATCCTGTAGACCAATTTGTTGTATAGTTTAAAATACTACCTATCAAGAATGGTCTATTCCCAATAGTATATGTAGCTGTAGGTGAAACATTATAGCTTCTTGCATAATAGTCAGGAGTTGTGTTTGCTTGCAATGATGCGCACTCCAATGCTGGATGCTTTCTAGAACGTCTAAGGTTTGCTGTTAAAGGTGAACTTAAACCACTCAAATCATCCGTCAAATTATACCAAGTTCCACCATCTTGAACTCCAGACAGAACACTTCCCACAAAGGTTGAACCTGTAGGATTATAATTAAAATACCCTTGCATTAAAAACATGGAGTCAGGCTCACTTGTAGAAACATTTACAAAATTATGAGTAGCTAATACAGTTCCATCTGCTCTTCTTCCTTGAATGCTAAAGTTTGTAAAAGAAACACCTGCTGGCGAAATTGCAGAAATACTTGTGTCAGCTGTACCACCATTATCTGTCACAATACAAAAAACGGATGCTGCTGGTATAACAGTTGAGCCCGAATAAGTAAACTCTATAAACGGAACATTCCCTGTTGGTGCAACATCAAATCTACACTCATACCATTTGTCAGTTCTAACATTAGCTGCTGGCGCTCCACCAGTTTCATAAGTTGCATTTGCCCACAAAAACTTTGTTCCAGGATTTATATCTACTAGAGTTAATAATCTAATATTATCATCTCCACCAGAAGCATTATTGTTGTAAGCAATCAGTAATAAATCTCCTGTTTTTAAAACCGTCGGAACAACATTAACTGGAGTTACACTCACCTCAACACCGCTACTCCACTCTGTTCCTTTGCGAACAAAAATTTCTATATAATAAGTAACTCCATTGGTCAATCCTGTAATATTAACAAAATTACCCGTTCCTTTATAAACAACTTGATCAAATCCAGAAAATGCCGAATTGGCTGTATAAGCTGTTCCATCACCAGATGGAACAAATGTAATTCCAGCAGCAGAAGTAATTACTGCCATGATTTCGTCATAACATCCAGCCGAAGGATTTACCCAGTTTATACTTCCTGTTGTGTTTCCTGGGCTTGAACTTGCGGCAGAAACATTGGATAAAGCCATAGTTTGAGTAGTAGTTCTAGATGTAGTAGAATAGACCGTAAATGAACCACTATTTCTGTAAGCATATAATTCAAATGTATAACTCAACCCTGCAGTTAATCCTGTAATGGTTGCTGTAGTTGCATTACCTATATACAAAACTCTAGAAGTAGTTGCATTATATGTTGGTGCAAGAGAGAAATCAGTATTGAAAGGTTGGGTTGAAGCTACAATCGTAGTAACTGCATTTGGCGCAGCTCCTTGTCTTGCCACTAATATATATCCATCAAATGAACCACTTGGAGCAGACCAATTCAATACAACTGAGGTATTCGAGATACAACCTCTTGTTAAAACTCCTGGAACATTTGGTGGTGATGCTGAAAAAGTTTGATCTCCACTAACAGTTGTACTTCCAGATTTATTAACAACCGTTGAGAAATTTAAAGCAGAATTTGCTATTGCATTTATCCTAATCGTATTGTTGATGGTAGCTGATGCAGAAACGTCAATCGTAATAAAGAAATATCCTGTTGCTCCGTTTGCGATTGCTTGTGAAAATGCAGGGAAAGTTTTTGTTCCCGCTGTACCTGGAGCTGCAATTGTAGAGATTGTTGTATCACCAACATCAAAAACATTATCTGTTGAATATACTAACCTTAAGTTGGAAACATCTGCAGCAATATAAGTTCCTGCTGTAACTACAGCAAGATTAGTAAAAGTTGCACTATTAACTGTTACCGCCAACTGGAATTTATGCAAAACATGTCTTGTAGTTCCTTGTGCTACATAGGCAGCAGTTACCTGCGTTCCAAGATTTGACAAGGCAACACTAGGAGTCAATGCAAGTGTAGTAAAATTGCCTACAAGTTCAGTTAAATGATAACAATTTGAAGCTGTATTAAATTCATAAATTGCGAAATGATAAGTAGTTGAAGCCGAAAGACCTGTGACATTGACAGATGATCCAGTACCATTATAAACCACCCAGTTTCCAGTTCCAATTTGTGAACTCGGTGCATTACTAAAAACATTATTTGCAGTATAACTTGTTCCACTCACTGGATCAGCATTTACTGCACTACCAGCACGAGCAACTACTAAAATACTATTTCCAATATTTGCTTTTGTCCAACCAACTGTTCCGCTAGTTGCAGTTATAGCAGAACTAGTGAATGCTGTAGCTTGAGTGGTTGGCGAACATTGAGGCGTGGTAAAATTTCCCGTGAGTTCCGTTAAGTGATAGCAAGTAGATGTTGTGTTGTATTCATATATAGCAAAATGATAGGTAGTGTTTTCCAAAAGTCCTGTTACGTTGACTGATGTTCCTGTTCCGTTGTAAACCACATAATTACCAGTTCCAATTTGTGCTCCAGAACCAAACGCAGCATTTGCTGTATAAGTGTTTCCGCTAGTTGGATCAGCATTTACAGCACTTCCTTGGCGAGCAACAACAATCACACCACCTGTGCCAGTACCACGTGTCCAGTTTACCGTTCCTGAAAAATTTGAAACCGATGAACTTGAGAAAGCAGACGCTTGTGTCGTTGGTGCTGTACAGGCAGGAGTAACGCTACCATTAAAAGTAAAATCATTAATACTAAAAGTCGTTGCTGCTGTAGCTGCACCATATGTGTAAAAACGAAAAGTAATTGATGACGTTATGTTTTGATAACTTGCGCCACTCAAAGAAATTGTTGTTCCAGCATTTGTTGGAGTTCCTATATCAGAAACAAACCCATCAACACTTGAACGAAATGAATGCGAAGGTGTTCCCGTTGAAACTTGAGAAGTGTATACAAAATTTGTAAAGTCAATCTTATATCCAGCTAAAGGAGTTAATGTAAACTCATAATAATCATTTAAATCAATAGTTGTTGTACTCCAACCACTAGCGTTATATCGGTTGTTAGCATTCTGTCCAGCTATACCAGTTCCTCTTCCAATTCCAGAAACTGTAATGTTCGGATCAAACGTTTGACCAGCTGTAAAAGGGTTAGCAGTATTTGGATTTGTTGCTGTAATTGGGTTGGTAAAAATTTGACCATTAACAACAGAATGCCAAAAAATCAAAAAAACAATTATTCTATTAATTTTCATATATCAAAAGTATGTCCGTTCAAAATAACTTTCTAATTTCCTAAAAACAAATCTGTTACAGATAGTTTTGGGGGTACAAATTTACTTTTAAATTACTAAAAAACAACTACTTTAGTTTAAGTTAATGTAAATATTAATCATTATTTATTAACATTTATGTTTTTAAATTAATTGCCCTAAATTTTTCGTTGTAATTTCGCTCAAATTTTATAACTATTTTTGAAAAAAAAGAAGGTTAATTTTCATGTCAGAAGATTTTACAATAGATGATTACAAAAAAAAATTAGAACACTTTTGTTCCTATCAAGAAAGATGCCATCAAGAAGTAATCAATAAGCTTTTTGATTTGAAAATAAAATCTTCGGAACATGAACTCATCATAGTACATCTGATTGAAAATAATTTTTTAAACGAAGAACGTTTCACCAATCTCTTTGCAATCAGCAAGTTTCATCAGAAAAAATGGGGCAAAATCCGAATTAAAAACGAATTAAAAGCTAGAAAAATATCCGACTATTTGATAACAAAAGCATTGAAAGGAATTCCTTCAGATGAGTATGAAGTGACTTTTGAAACATTGGCGGAAAAACATTGGGAAACCATTACCGAAAAAAACGAATTGAAAAAAAGAAAAAAATTCTGCGACTACTTACTTCGTAAAGGTTGGGAAAGCGAATTAATCTTCGAAAAACTTGATAAGTTTTTGCGTCTTCAAAAAAAATAAGAATTTACTTCTTTCCTACAAATTCTTCCCCAGAAAGAATAAAAAACAAATAATCAATTGTATTTCAATTTTTTATACAAAATTAAAACGAATTAAATCGTTTAATTTTTTGTAGTCTTTTTTTTATTTAAAATATTTTTTTGTGTTTTTCATCGATTTTTATTGCGTTTTGTCGATGTGTTAATATTTTTGCATAGTCGAAAATAAAAACTTAACCTATGTTAATCGCCAAAAAAAGCCTAGTAGAAAGATATTTTTTAGTTCTTTTTTTATTTGTTACAGTAAATTTCATCTCCGCACAATGTCCAACTGCACCAGGTGACCAAGTCAGTTATGGAACAGACTCTTGGATTGGTTATGTATACAATGCTGTAAATACTTCAAATCCTCCAACAAATTTATTCACAACAACCTACAGAGGATACATTACTCAAAGTGCCATTTTTAATCAAGATCTTGGATATGGTACATTGTCTGGGACAAACTTATGTGGAACATACAGTGATCAGTTTTCAATTAGATACAAGATGACTAAAAACTTTCCGGCTGGAAATTACAGTTTTGAAGTTGGTGGTGATGATGGATATCGATTAAGTTTTGATGGTGGAGCTACATTTCCCATATCAAATTTAGTTGATCATTCATACACTACAACTACAGCAACATATTATTTGAGCGGAAATGTTAACTTAGTTCTAGAATATTATGAACAAGGTGGAATATCAAGAGTATCTTTTTCTTATGCAAATTGTAGCGAAAGTTCAACAGCTCCAACTAGCATCAGTGGAACATCAAACATTTGCTCATCAAGCTCAACTTCACTAACTGCAATTGGAGGAACAAATGCCTTTGGTTCAGTATATCAATGGGGAACTGGAAGTACCGTTGGTTCAAACATAATTAGTGGCGCAACATCTCAAACAATCACTGTTTCACCAACAACAACTACTACATATTGGGTTAGAAAAATAGATCCAGCACCATGTTCAACTACTACAAGTGGTGTTACTCAAACGGTTACCGTGAACACGCTTTCAACTGCACCAACTTCAATAACCGGTATAAATACAATTTGTTATGGAAATTCAACTACATTAACTGCAACTGGCGGAACAGTTGGAACAAATAGCAATTATCAATGGGGAACTGGATCAGTAATCGGTTCTAATATTATATCAGGGCAAACTGGTGCTTCAATTACTGTTACGCCTTTAACAACTACAACATATTGGGTAAGAAGAGTTGATCCTGCGCCATGTAGCAACACTACAACAGCAGCAACATTGGCTGTAAATGTCACAATTCCATCTGGAGACCAAGTCAGTTATGGAACTAACCAATGGATTGGCTATGTATATAATGCAATCGATACTAGCAATCCTCCAACAAATGCTTTCAGTACAAACTATAGAGGTTATATCACACAAACAGAAACTTTTGATCAAGATTTAGGTTCAGGTTCAATATCAGGACCAAATTTGTGTGGTACTTACGCTGATCAATTTTCGATTAGATTTAAAATGACTAAAAACTTAACCGCAGGATATTATACTTTCACAGTTGGTGGTGATGACGGTTATAGACTGAGTGTGGATGGCGGAGCATCATTTATAATCAATAGATTTTATGATCAAGGATATACAACTGCATCATCTGCAACAATTTATTTAAGTGGCACTACAAATTTTGTATTAGAGTATTATGAACAAGGTGGTTTATCAAGGGTTTCTTTTAGTTATACTGCATGTACAAATTTCTCAACAGCACCAACATCAATCAGTGGTTCAACCTCACTTTGTAGTACAGCTGGAGGAACAACTCTAACAGCAATTGGTGGTAATGTAAGTTCAAATGTTAGTTACCAATGGGGAACTGGATCAACGGTAGGAAGCAATATTATAGCAGGACAAACTAATGCTTCTATTTACATAAACCCAACCACAACAACAACTTATTGGGTTAGAAGAGTTGATGGTGCGCCATGTAATCAAACAACTTCTGGAATTACAGTAACTGTAACCGTTTCAACTCAGTCAACTCAACCATCAACAATATCTGGAACAGCAAATATTTGCGAAGGAAGTAGCACTACATTAACTGCATCTGGAGGAACACATGGAACTGGAGCTGTTTATCAATGGGGAACAGGATATTCGGCTGGTGTGAATATTATTTCTGGCGCTACTTCATCTTCAATAACAGTTTCTCCTACAGTTCAAACTGGATATTGGGTTAGAAGAATTGATCCTGCTCCATGTAACACGCAAACAGGACATACAACTTTTACCGTTAATGTTACAACTCGCTCAACAGCACCAACATCAATTTCGGGAAATTCCACACTATGTAACAATGGCTCTGGAACTACATTGACTGCTATTGGAGGAACTACAGGAAGTAGTGGTAATTTTCAATGGGGAACTGGAACCACTATTGGGAGTAACATTATTTCGGGACAAACAAGTGCATCTATTTATGTTAACCCAACTACAACAACAACTTATTGGGTGAGAAGATATGATGCAGGAAATTGTAATCAAGCTACAAGTGGAGTTACTTTGACTGTAACAGTATCTCAACCTTCGACAGCACCAACAACAATATCTGGAACAACTTCAATTTGTGCTGGTTCAAGTACAACACTTACAGTTTCTGGTGGAACTCACGGAACTGGAGCTACTTATCAATGGGGAACTGGCTGGACTGTGGGCTCAAATATTATTTCGGGAGCTACTTCAAGTTCTATTACGGTAAGCCCAACTACAAATACTGTTTATTGGGTTAGAAGAATTGATCCTTCACCATGTAATACTTCAACAAGTGGTGTAACAACAACTGTTAATGTTACAAATCCATCAACAGCACCAACTTCAATAACAGGTGGAGAAGCAACAGCTTGTTACAATACTTCAAGAGTACTTGCCGCAAATGGAGCAACTTTAGCTTCTGGAGCAAATTATCAATGGGGAATAGGAACTGTTATTGGTTCAAATGTAATTAGTGGTCAAACTGGTGCATCAATCACTGTAAATCCAAGTACTACAACAACCTATTGGGTAAGAGTTAAGGATAACACTACTCCTTGTACAGCTTATACCGCGGGTATTTCAACAACTGTTGTTGTAACAACACCTCCAGGGAATCCTGCCAGTTTTGGGAACAATACATGGAATGTTTATGGTTATAATAATGCAGATTTAAGCCTTGTTTCGGCCGTATATGCAGGTTACTACACAAATAGTGCCATCAATTTTGACACGAAAACTGGAACAAATAGTTGGTCTGACTCAACTTCTCCATCTAGCGCAAGTGGTTGGAGCGGTTGTCCAGTTCAAACTGATTATTTCACCATTGTAGCCAAGAGAAAAGGTTTTCCTTGTGGAAATTATAGCTTTATCATGAACAGATGGGATGATGCAATCGATGTTTATGTTAATGGTACTCTTGTTTGGTCATCATCAGCATGGTCTGGTTCTATAGATGTTAACACTACCATTGGAAGTTTTACACTAGACTCTACTTCTGAAATTGAAATTAGAATGAGAGAGAATAGTGGTGTTAGTAGTTTAAAATTTACTCTTACAGACACAAATATTTCATCTACTGCTCCAACAGCAATTTCAGGAAACACAAGCATTTGTGGTGGTTCAAGTACAACATTGACAGCTTCTGGCGGAACAACTGGAACAACTGGAGTTTTTGAATGGGGAACTGGTTCTGTGGTTGGTTCAAACATCATTGCTGGTCAAACAGCTGCATCTATCACTGTAAATCCAAGTGCTACAACAACTTATTGGGTTAGAAGATACGACTCTTTATGTGGTGTTTACACAACTGGAGTTACAACAACGGTTACAACAACTACGCCAACAGTTGCAGGAACATTATCAACTAGTGCAACAACTATTTGTAAAAACACACAACCAAACGCAATTACACTTTCTGGAAATACTGGAAGTGTTCTAAAATGGCAATATGCTTCAGATAGTGGTTTTACAACTGGTGTTACAGATATTGCTTCCACCTCTACTACATTAACTAGTGCGCAAATGGGAACAATTTCAGCGACAAGATATTACAGAGCTGTGGTTCAAAATGGAATTTGTAGTGCTGTAAACACTACACCTATCGAAATTAATGTTCCTGCTGCTGTGACTTACAACGGTACTTCATGGAGCGCAACGCCAAACAGTACAACTCCGGTTATCATTAATGGTAACTTGACATTGAGTAGTAATTTAAATGTTTGTTCTTGCCAAGTTTCTAGTGGAGCAACAGTTAGAGTAAATTCTGGAAGTTCTTTAGTTATCCAAAATGACCTGACAGTCGACGCCTCATCGTTATTAATCTTTGAAGACACAGCTAGTTTGGTACAAATTTCTGATACGGCTGTTAATTCAGGAAATATAATTTACAAAAGAAAAACAACACCTCTGAAGCAATATGATTATACATATTGGTCTGCACCAGTTGCTAATCAAGCTTTGTCAGTGTTAGGTTCGCCTTCGTTGTTCTACTCGTTTAGCCCTACTATCAATAACTGGGCTTATCAAGCTGCCTCAACTGTTATGCAGCAAGCGAATGGTTACATTTCCAGAGCACCAAATAATTTGAATTATACAACTCCTCAAATTCTTGAAGTTACTTTTAATGGATCTCCAAATAATGGTGTCATTACTGCACCTATCATAAAAGGAAGTGGGACTTATAACTTAATTGGAAATCCATACCCATCAGCAATTGATATCGATAAATTTTTGCTTGATGCAGCAAATACAGGAATAATCAACGGAACAGTATATTTGTGGACACACAATACTGCTATTAGCTCAAGCATTCCTGGTAATGATTTATACAATTATACTCGCGATGACTATGCAAAGTACAACATTACTGGTGGTGTAAAAACTGCAAGTACAGCAGTTAGCGGCGGTGTTGAACCAAATGGAAAAATTGCAGCTGGTCAAGGTTTCTTCATAGAAGCAAACTCTTCAATAGCTAACGGTTCTTACACGGCTACTTTCAAAAACAGTATGAGAATATCTGGTCAAAACAATCAGTTTTTCAAAATTGGACAAAATAACAACGGAACAACTGAACCTGTAGCTGGTGCTATCCAAAAGAACAGAATTTGGTTGAACATATCAAATACTCAAGGTGCTTATGACGAAATGCTAGTTGGCTACATAACTGGTGCAACAAATGATTTTGATAATTTATTTGATGGAAAAACTTTCCCTGCCGGAAATGTTGTGTCACTCTATTCTATATTAGGTGCTGATAAATATGCTATCCAAGGAAGATCCTTACCATTTGTTGATACAGATGTAGTTCCAGTTGGGTATTCATGTACCATCAGCGGAAATTTCTCGATAAACCTAGAAAAATTTGATGGATTATTCAACAATCAAAATGTGTACTTATTAGATAAATTAACCAATCAATACCATGATTTAAAAGAAAGCGGATTTGAATTTAGCAGTGAAGCGGGAACTTTCAATGATCGTTTCGAAATTCACTACACACCTTCATCGAGCCTAGGTATTGACAATCCTACTCATGAAAACTTTGTGAACATCATCAAATCTGGTAAACATATTTATGTAGAAACTACAATAAATTCTATCGACAAAATATCTGTTTACGATTTAATTGGGAAACAAATTTATACCAAAAAAGACATCAATAATGCCACTTTCAACACAAGTGATTTTAATATAGGCACTCAAATTGTCATCGTTAAAGTTACTCTTGACAATGGTGAAATTATAACTAAAAAATTACTTATGAATTAAAACATTTTGCCCCAAATCTAAATTCATAAAAAAATCCCCGAAGCATATTTTCGGGGATTTTATTTTTTTCAAATATATATATCACTTACTAATTAAGATACTCACAGCATTTCCACCAAAACCTACCGCGTTTATTAATACTCTTTCAATTTTATTTCTAATTTTTTGCTTTTCAGCAAATGGTATTTCTATGAAGTGGTTGTGTTGCAACATTAAAACAGCCAGTTCCAAATTCAACATTCCCGATGCACCAAAAGTATGACCAACTTTCCATTTATTGGTAGTAAGCATTGGATGATTTTCACCGAATATTTTTAAAATTGCTTTATATTCAGATGTGTCGCCTTTTATTGTTCCTGGCGCGTGCATAACAATGGCGTCAACTTCTTCTAAATTAGTGTTTTGCAAAGCCATTTTCATCGATTTTTGAAAACAATCTGCTTCATCAGAAATAGAGGTATTGTGCTCAATTGTATCTGTAGCGTAACCAATTCCTTCAATATATGCCAAGGCATTTTCTCTCTTGCCAACTTCCAAACAAGCAACACTTGCCGCTTCGCCCAAAACCATGGTGTTTTTTTTCTTTTGTAAATCAAATGCTCGGCAAGGAAACTGCTCGTTAGGTTCTTTGGAATAAATTTTCAAAGCGTTCATCTGAGCAATGGTGAAATCGGTTAATGGTGCTTCACTTCCACCAACTAGAAATTTAGTTGCTAAACCAGATTGTAACCAAGCAACTGCATTAAGAACGGCATGTAATGCTGTAGAGCAAGTAATGGAATGTGAAATTTCGATACCAGTAGATTTTAAATCATGTGCAACCCAAGAAGAAATATTTCCGAGTGTTGTGGTTGGCGACGCTAATGTTGCAGTTTTACCTGTTTCGAGAAATTCTTTATAATGTTTTTCAAATAATTGTGTTGCGCCACGAGACGAACCAATGTTTATCCCAAAATTATCAGCTTGTTCCCAACCTGCATTTTTTATTGCTTGTCGAGACGTTAGAATAGCCATTAAAACCGTATCGTCTAGCGATTTATACTTTGTATCTTGATGACGAAGTTGGTCAATATTTTTCCTGATTTCATGAGGAATTGTAGCAACATATTCCTCTTTACCATTGAAACTTTTGGAAGAAATTAGTGTTTCATTTGAAAGATAATTGCGCCAAATTTCCTCAGTAGAATTTCCTAATGGCGAAATAGATGCAAGTGATGTTATGGCAATTTTAGTTTTCAAAAATTCAAATGGTTTGTTTTTAGCCCTGATTGTAGAGGAAATCCTGTCATTGCGAGCTTGCTTCGCAATGACAGATTGCAACGGAAAGCAGGAAAATGGTAAGAGCTTGTCTTGCTAGCTCGCAATGACAATCCTAAACCATTCGCTACAAATTTACACTATTTCGAGTGCTTTTTCAATTGTTGCATATACTTTTTCCAGCTGATTTTGACTGATGATGTATGGTGGCAAAATGTAAATAATATTTCCTACTGGTCGCAAAATCACTCCGTTTTCGATAAAAAAATTATAGAGTTTGTTGCGCATGGTTCCGTAGTAACTTTCTTGGGTTTCGGTTTTGATTTCGAGTGCAAAAATTACTCCGAGAACTCGCGTGGTTTTTACTTTTGGGTGATTTTTTATTTTATTTTGAAACACTAAATGGTTTTCATTAACTCTTGCTATACTCTGTTGAATTTCGCTAGTTTGCAATAGAGTAATACTAGCCAAAGCAGCTGCACAACCTGTTGGGTTGGCTGTAAAAGTATGTCCATGAAACAATGCTTTGTTCGTGTCATCGTCAAAAAATCCGTCGAAAACTTCCTGAGTAAATGTGGTAATCGCCATTGGGATTGTTCCTCCAGTGAGTGCTTTGGACAAACACATCATATCGGGTTTATTTTTGAGATAATCACTAGCAAAAGTTTTTCCTGTTTTGCCAAAACCTGTCATGACTTCGTCGGCAATAGTGAAAACATTATTTTGTTTACAAATGGCAATCAATTTATCTAAAACTTCTGGTGAATACATGACCATTCCAGCTGCACCAAGAACCAATGGTTCAAAAATGAAAGCCGCATATTCATTGGTTGTAACCAAATTTTCAAGTTGTTGAAGAACTTGGTTTTCATTTTCATTATTTGGAACTGGAATGCGAATGACTTCGAGCAGAGAACCTTTGAAAGCTTCGGTAAAAAAAGAAATGCCACTTGCTGCCATTGCACCAAAGGTATCGCCGTGAAAAGCATCTTCAAAAGCGATGATTTTTGTTTTTTTTATTCCTTTGTTGTAATTGTATTGAAGTGCAACTTTGATGGCAACTTCTACCGCTGTTGAACCATTGTCTGAATAAAAAATTTTCTTCTGATTGTGAGGTAAAATTTCTAATAATTTTTCGGCTAATTCAACTGCTTTGTTGTGTGTAAATCCACCAAAAAGTACGTGTTCAAGTGTTATTAATTGCTCATAAATGGCATTTGCAATAACTTGATTTGAATGACCAAAAGGATTTACCCACCAAGAAGCAATGGCGTCGATAAATTCTTTGCCGTTTTCATCCCAAAGTAATGCGTCTTTTCCTTTAACTATTGCAGGAAAATCAGGCACAGTTTTGTGTTGCGTGTATGGATGCCAGTTGTATAGTTTATCTTTTTCTGATAGGTTCATTTTTGAGAAAATAGAAGAAAGAGGTAAGAAAAAAGACTTTAACTCTTCTTAAAATTGATATACAAAGATATGCATTGAAATTGTCTTTTCTCATGTTTCTTGCATCTTACAAATTTTCTATATTTTCCCGAAACAAATCAGCATAATAAGCCACTACATTCTCATCAAAGTAAGGTTCGTTTTCTATTCTACCGATACATTTGGCTTTGGTTTTTGAAAGGATAATTTCTTCAGTCGCTTTGTTTTCATCGCCAGAAAAAATAATTCCAGCTACTTCAATTTTTCTTGATTTTAATGCTTCAAATGTCAACAATGTATGATTGATGCTACCAAGATAATGACGTGAAACGATGATTACTTTATAATCTGGTTTTATCAAATCGATGATGCAATCGTGATTGTTCAATGGAACAAGAATTCCGCCTGCACCTTCTATTACCAAATGATTGTCGGTTGAAGGTTCGATAATTTTATTTAAATCAATAGTTATGTTATCTAGTTGAGCTGCAAGATGTGGACTTGCTGGAGTGTTTAACGCATAAGAATTTGGGTGAACTTTTGACTTTTCATTCTTCAGCTTTGACTTAACTTTATGACTATCAGAATTGTCTAAATCTCCAGCTTGAATGGGTTTCCAATAATCAGCTTCGAGTGCTTGTGTTATAATTGCAGATGCAACAGTTTTACCTACATCTGTTCCAATACCAGTGATGAATAGTTTCATAGTTATTATTTAAACACAAATTTACTCAACAATTGTAATACATCAGAAATTTCTTTTTCAGAATTATAGGAATGTAGGCAAAAACGTAATCGTTCTTGACCTTCTGGAACAGTAGGCGAAAGAATGGCTTTTACATCAAATCCGTTTTCTTGCAATTGATTTGCGATTGATTTCACCTTTTCGTTACCCGGAATGATGGCACATTGAATAGCAGACTTACTATAAACAAACAGTGATTTTAATCCAAATTGAATTTTTGTTTGATTAAAAAAGTTGATGTTTTTCTTTAGTCCTTCAATAGTGCTTTCACCTATTTTCAGATGTTGATAGGCATTTAAAATAGTCGCTACCGAATGTGGTGAAAGACCAGTTGTATAAATAAAACTTCGTGCAAAATTGACTAAATAATCTTTTAATTCTTTACTTCCTAAAATAGCTGCACCATGGCAACCCAATCCTTTTCCAAAAGTCATTACCCTAGCAAAAACTTTTTCTTGCAAACCAAAATATTGAACCAAACCTTGACCATTTTCACCGAAAACTCCCAAAGCATGTGCTTCGTCAATCACTAAATAACAATTATATTTTTCTGAAAGTGTTACAAGTTCTTCCAATTTTGGACTATCGCCATCCATTGAAAAGACGCTTTCGGTTACTATATAAATTGTTAGTTGTTGGTTGTTAGTTGATAGTTTTAAAATTGTTTTTTCTAAATCTGTGATATCATTATGCTGAAATTTATAGGATTTAGCATTGCTCATTTGAATTCCATCACGAATTGAAGCGTGGCACAATTCGTCATACAAAATAATATCGTTTCGCTGTGGAACAGAACTGAAAAAACCCACATTTGCATCATAACCTGAATTAAAAATTAATGCTGTTTCGGATTGATGAAAATTAGCAATAAATTCTTCTGTGATATGATACAAGTTGTGATTTCCTGAAATTAATCGTGAACCTGTTGCGCCGTTTTTTTTGATATTGTTATCAATTAAATAGTGATGAGTTAAATCAAAAATAGTTTCACTTTTGGAAAAACCAAGATAATCATTGGAAGCAAAATCGATTAAATTATTAGAAATAGGTAGCTTTCGTAAAGCATTATTTTGCTCTCGCTGCTGAAGTTTATGCTGTAATGATTTTGGAAGGTTTTTCATCTTTCAAAAATAAAAAAAGCCAAACAAAATTGTTTGGCTTTACTTTTTTATTTCACATTGTCTTAGTCTGCTAAAACAATTACTTTGTTATCTTTCATTTCAATCGTTCCTGAATTGATGTTCAAAGTATAATTTTGATCATTAATTCTGTTGAACTTCGATTCAACATTTTCATTGAAATTAAAACTTGATGCAGTAATTTTTACCTCACCTTGTTTTAGGATAGAAACTATTGGTGCGTGATTATTCAATATTTGAAATGATCCATCAACACCTGGTAAAGTTACCGAAGTAACTTCTCCTTTGTATAATGTAGCTTCTGGTGATACTATTTCTAAAATCATTTTTTTTAGTGATTAGTAATTAGTGATTAGTAATTGACATTGAAAAATGCAAACTACCAACTGCTAACTGATTAAGCTTCTGCTAACATTTTTTGTCCTGCTTCGATAACGTCTTCAATAGTCCCTTTTAGGTTGAAGGCAGCTTCTGGCAAGTGGTCTAATTCACCATCGATAATCATGTTAAACCCTTTGATGGTATCTTTAATATCAACCAATACACCCGGAATACCAGTAAATTGCTCAGCAACGTGGAACGGTTGAGACAAGAAACGTTGTACACGACGAGCTCTCGATACAGCTAATTTGTCTTCTTCAGACAACTCTTCCATACCAAGGATAGCGATGATATCTTGAAGTTGCTTGTATTTTTGAAGAATTTCTTTTACTCTTTGAGCACAGTTATAATGCTCGTCACCTAAAATAAGTGGCGTTAAAATACGAGAAGTTGAATCTAGTGGATCCACAGCTGGATAAATACCAAGCTCAGCGATTTTACGAGATAATACTGTTGTTGCATCTAAGTGAGCAAAAGTTGTAGCTGGAGCTGGATCGGTTAAGTCATCCGCAGGTACATATACTGCTTGTACAGAAGTAATTGAACCTTTTTTAGTAGATGTAATTCTCTCTTGCATTGCACCCATTTCTGTTGCTAATGTTGGTTGGTAACCTACCGCAGATGGCATACGTCCTAAAAGAGCCGATACCTCAGAACCTGCTTGTGTAAAACGGAAGATGTTGTCAACGAAGAAAAGAACGTCTTTACCTTGGTCAGAACCTGCACCATCACGGAAATATTCAGCGATAGAAAGACCTGATAATGCCACACGTGCTCTTGCTCCAGGAGGTTCGTTCATCTGTCCGAATACGAAAGTAGCTTTTGACTCTCTCATTCCAGCTTTATCAACTTTAGTTAAATCCCAACCTCCGTTTTCCATAGAGTGCATGAAATCTTCACCATATTTTATAATTCCTGACTCAAGCATCTCACGAAGTAAGTCATTACCCTCACGAGTTCTTTCTCCTACTCCAGCGAATACAGAAAGTCCACCGTGACCTTTAGCGATATTGTTAATCAACTCCTGGATCAATACAGTTTTACCAACACCTGCACCACCAAATAATCCAATTTTACCGCCTTTTGCATAAGGCTCAATCAAATCGATTACTTTGATACCTGTAAATAAAACTTCAGTTGAAGTTGATAAATCTTCGAATTTTGGTGCTTGTTTGTGGATTGGCATTCCATTTGCACCTTCTTTTGGTAAATCTCCTAAACCATCGATAGCATCACCTACTACATTAAATAATCTACCATAGATATCAGCACCAATTGGCATTTGAATTGGAGCACCAGTCATATGAACTTCTGTTCCTCTGCTTAATCCGTCAGTAGCCTCCATCGAGATAGTACGTACTGTATTTTCTCCAATATGTGATTGAACTTCAAGGATTAATTTTGATCCATCAGGATTAATAATTTCTAATGAGTCGTAAATTTTTGGCAACTCAACATCTTTTGTGTCAAATACTACGTCAACTACAGGACCGATGATTTGCGAAACTTTTCCAATTGCTTTTGACATTGTTTATGTATTTATTTAATAGCTATTTAGGTTTAAAAAAAACACCTGTTTTTTCAGAGCGCAAAGATAATTTTTATAAATTGAATTATCAATAAAATTTTTGTAAAAAACTCGAGTTTTTTAAATATTTATTAAAAACAAAACCCATCTTAAGCTTTTAAGATGGGTTTTATTGATTTATTAATTAAACTTTTATAATGATGCCGGGTAGCTAAATGGGAAATCTTGTGGTTTATATTTTTTGAATTTTGAACCGTATTTAGCCTCAATAGCTTCCATAAATTTATTAGCAACAAAAGCGTTTGCTCTGGCAGTTAAATGAACACCATCTAAACCAAAAGCTCCGCCTTGAACAAAAGAAGCAGTCATGTGGAATGTATCAAAACGAATTCCTGAGGTTGACAACTGTGTCATTATTGCATTAACATCTACAAAAGCCAATCCTTTACTTTCAGCAATTGATTTGATTGAAGAGTTGTAGGCATCCGTAGCAGCTTTTACTTCAGCAACTTCTGAAGCAGTCAACACCCTGTTGTCTTGAAGTGGATAAGAAATTCCACTCACATTAAAAGGTGCTGGAACACCAGCTTGTGTTGTTCCTATCACACTTCTTGTTGTTAATAATATATAATCTCTAGAACCTGTACCTACAGCATGTCTAGCTTTACCATAGATACTTCCAACGAAAGCAGCTGTTGTTGAACCTAAGACAGGTGTTAAAGTTGATGTGATAGCACCTGACAAATCTGGTAATGTTTCATCAACGATTAATAAAGGATTATTTGGTTCAACAGTAGAAGCATTACCGTCATCTGAAACTAAAGTAGAAAAACGATTTGGCTGTCCTAAAGCGGTTGTGATTTGGTTAATAGCTCCAAATAATTGATTTAATTGAGCTGAACTAGAAGCCGGAATAGATGTAGCTGGAATCGGATTTGTAGGTACTGTAGTAAAGAAAGGAACAGTATTAACATAAGGAATATTAGCAACAACACCTTTAGCTCCATTTTGAGTTAATTGATCTGTTAAAGTGTTGTAAACGTTTGCAAAAACATTTGGATCTGTTATATCATTCGAACCATATGTTGCTGGATTTAGGTTTCCAGTTTGGTTTGTCCCAATTCCTCCTGAAGTTGCATATGACAACACATCATTATTTCCAATCCATAAAGAAAAGAAAGTAGGGCTTTGAGCTAATGCATCTGCAAGTATTGATGTTGTAGGAGAAGATGCAAAACGCACAAAGTAAGGATTAGATAACCCAGCTGAAACACCAGCTATATTCCCATATCCATTTGCTAATAGATGAAAACTTTTTGCTCCTGGAACGCCCATGTTATTGAATGGTCCAGTTAAAACATTTGTTATATCTGTTGTTGGAACTGCTCCTGGTAAAGGAACTGGTGATGAGCCATTAAAAATTAGTCTAACACCTTGTATTGGAGTTCCTGCAGCTAACAATCCACCATAATTATCATTCATCAAAGGAATTTTAAATTCGCCTCCTCCAACAGTAGCAAATTGGTCTGCCAATAATTTTGCATAAGAATTATTTTGCCCTGCAATAAACAAAGCACCATCACTGTATCCTGCTGTTAGTGAATTCCCTAAAGCAACATATTTTGAAAAATCAGCACTTCCAGCTTCTGGAATTACTTCTGGTTCGGTTGTTGAATAATCTACCTCATCTTGTGTACAGGATGCCAATACAAGTGAAGCAATAAACATCCATTTGATATTTTTTATCATGACTTTAATGAATTTTAAGGGTTAATTGTTAATGAAGCAAGATATACTTGTCCTATTCTACCAGCACCTACTACTTGAAGATAATCACCTCCACCAATGTTAGAAGCACTCAATTTAAGTACTGATTTAATAACAGGAATTTTATATGTTATTTGTGCATCAAATACAGTTGTAGCTGGTATAGTTCCATCTGCAAATGATGACTGCCATAAGTATTCGTCTGTCCATCTTCCGTTAACAGCAAATCCAAAGTTTTTGAATAAACTTTCATTGCTTAAAGATGCTTTAACTCTATGTCTTGGTGTGTTAAATCCAGCAACGAAAGAAGGATCTTTTGCCTGATCAAAATCAAAGTTAGCATGGTTGTAATTTACACCTAGCTCAAAGTTTTTATAAACTTTTTTAGACAACCCAATACCAAAACCATAAGATGTGATTTCTGTAGAAGAGTTAGAATAAACTTGGAATACTCTTCTATCTCCATTAGCTAAAGCAGCGTAAGATAATTGAACTTGAGCATTTGAAGAGTCTGTACCAACAGTTCCATAATAAGGCGATATAACTCTTGATGTACTCATAAAATCGTTGTAGATATTATAGTATCCATTGATGTCAACCGACAAACCATTTTGTAAAACTGATTTATAACCTGCTTCGAATGCTTTCACTTGTTCTGGTTTTACAAGACTGATGTTTGCAACTTTCAAATCTGCTGGGTTACCAGATGCTGCAAATGCTTGTACTGAAGCAACTGTATATGCATTATCATAAGCTCTTCCTCCAGACATTGGCAAAGTTGCTGGTTGTCCTAAAGTTACTTGAGCATTTTGACTTACATTCACTACCTCATTGTATCTGTCTAAATTATCTTTAGCCGAACCAATTAACGCGAATGGTCCTAGATTCAATCCAATATACAAATCCTGAGTTGTTGGGTTTCTAAAACCTGTTTGGAATGATGCTCTAAAGTTGTGGTTTTTGTTTGCACCAGCTGAATAAACAAACGAAATTCTTGGTGAATATTGACCATCAAATAATTCTGATTTGTCATAACGGATAGAACCTGTAAATTTCAATCTATCGTTCATGAATTTCTTCTGCATTTGAGCATATGCTCCATATTCATCATACTCAATAGCGCCATCATAATCGGTAAAAATAGTTCCATCAGAATTCAATGAATATCTACGGTATGAACCTCCTAATTGGAATTCAGCAAACTTGATTAAATCTCTAAAATTGTAGTTTACATCTGAATGATAAATTTTTGAATTATCAACAAATTTAGAACCAGTAGTAAAATCAGCATCTTGTTTAACTAACTCAAGAGCATTTTTGAATTCTGCTGATCCTGGTAAAAATCTCGGTAATCCGTTTGGAGTTAAAGGAAGAGGTGTGTTGTTGATATTGTAATCTGCAAAACCTCTAGCAAATGTTGCTGCTTGATTTGCATTAAATCCTAAGAATATTTGTGATTGTAAGTACGCAGTAGCATAATCAGTAAACCAAGCTGTATCTCCTTTTGCTTTTCTGTTAATATTCCAAGCAGCAAAACGCATATCATATGAGTCTCCAGCATCTTCTGTTGTCATATAACCTCTTACAAAGAAATTTTTGCCTTTCACTTCTAATTTAGTCTGTTGCATTACAAAGTTCTCAAGTCTATAACGGTTTGCACCTTGATAAATAGTGTTACCAATACCTATTTTATGTGAACCAATTATCTCAAAATCATTGTTGAATGGTTTGAAATGAAGTGAAAAATCAGCTTTAACATTTTCAAGTTTATTATCACTTAAATCTTTTTCTGCATAACCTGTTCTAGAAACTTGACCTACGTTGTTAATGAAAGTCGTTACCTCATCTCCATAGGTATTTAAACCATCGTAATTTGTATTGTTCTCATGACCTATAGAACCACCTGTCATGCTTCTTCTGTCATCAGCAATCCACTCAGTAGCTTTTGTAAATGTAAAGTTAGCTTTGGCTGCAAAATGTTTTGTAAAAGCATGTGCTGCTCTAATTCCAAAATCCCAATAATCATTAGTTCCTGCAACTTCTTGATTAGTTTGACCATATTTGAAATAGAAACTTAATCCTTGATTAGTAAATGGACTTTTGCTGTTCATGAACATAATACCATTAAATGCATTAGCTCCATAAAGAGCAGAAGATGCACCAGGTAATAACTCAACGCTAGCTACATCTAACTCAGACAAACCAATTAAGTTTCCTAAAACGAAATTCAATGCAGGCGAAGAATTATCCATTCCATCGACTAATTGCATAAATCTGTTGTTGGCTACCGTTGCGAATCCTCTTGTGTTAATTGATTTAAAGTTTAGAGAACTCGTATTGAAATGAACTTCTTTGAGGTTTTCCAACCCTTCATAAAAAGTAGCTGAAGAGGTGTTTTTAACTTCTTTAGCTGTCATTCTTTCAACCGTAACTGGCGATTCTAGAATACGCTCTGGAGTCCTAGATGCAGAAACAACGATTTCATCAAGCTTTGTTTCTTCATCAGCTAGTACAACTGTTATTTTTTGGCTATCAGAAGTAATTTTAACTTTTTTAGCTCCGTAACCAACGCTTGAAACTTCTACTTCAAAAGGTGGTTTTTTGGATGTTTTTAATGTAAAATTACCATCATTGTCTGAAATTGTCCCTGAGCTTTCTCCTACCATCTTGATATTAGCTCCAGGAATTGGTTCGTTTTTGCTATCTTTTACCGAACCTGTGATTGTAGTTTGAGCAAATGAAATGCTACAAAAAAACAACGTGACGATAAATAAATAAATCTTCATATTGATTTTAAAATTTGTTGGTTTATGTCGCCAAAGTACAAATATTTTTTTTTAATTATCAAAAAAGGATATAGTTTTTTTGATTTTTTTCGATAATAATATCATAATTTTAAGAATAAATAATTTTATTTATCTTTTGTTTTTTTGTATTTTTTTGAAAATTATTCAGTTTTTTAACATTTTGAAAAAATATTAATATGCATACATACAATATTTAAAGTTTTATTTAAATAAAAATCATTTTTTTAACATAAAAAAAGCGTGAACAAATTCACGCTTTTAAAAAAAATATTTTAATTATAATTTATTCCACAGTAACTGATTTTGCGAGATTTCTAGGTTGGTCAACATTACATCCTCTAAGAACAGCAATATGATAAGACAATAGTTGAAGAGGAATGGTAGTGATTAATGGAGATAATGCATCTGAAGTTTCAGGAATTTCAATAATGTGATCTGACAACTCCTTAACCTGTACGTCTCCTTTTGTAACAACAGCGATTATTTTCCCACTTCTAGATTTTATTTCTTGAATGTTGCTTACAACTTTGTCGTAATGGCCTTGTTTTGGCGCAATAACTATTACTGGCATTTGCTCGTCAATTAAAGCAATTGGTCCATGTTTCATCTCTGCAGCAGGATAACCTTCAGCATGAATATATGATATTTCCTTTAATTTCAATGCTCCTTCAAGCGCTACAGGAAAATTATATCCTCTACCTAAATAAAGACAATTTGTTGAGTCTTTAAATTTTTCAGCAATTTCTCTTGCGTGATTATTCGTTAATAATGCTTCTTGAACTTTTTCAGGAATTATTTCTAATTCTTGCAAATATCTAAAATAATCAGAATTCGAAAGCGTTCCTTTTGCTTTTGATAGCCTTAAAGCAATCATGGTCAAAACCGTAATTTGGGTAGTAAATGCTTTTGTTGAGGCAACTCCAATCTCAGGTCCTGCATGTGTGTAAGCTCCAGCATGAGTTTCTCTTGAAATAGAAGAACCAACTACGTTACAAACACCAAAGACAAATGCTCCTTTTTCTTTCGCAAGTTTAATAGCTGCCAAAGTATCTGCAGTTTCCCCAGATTGTGAAATAGCGATAACTACATCTTTTGAGGAGATAATTGGGTTTCTGTATCTAAATTCTGAAGCATATTCTACTTCAACTGGGATTCTTGTAAATTCTTCAAATATGTATTCTGCAACCAATCCAGCATGCCAAGATGTTCCACAAGCTACTATCAAAATTCTATCCGCATTTAGGAATTTTTCAAGATTGTCCTCTACACCTGCCATTTGAATAATGCCTTCATTTGCATGCAATCTTCCTCTGTATGTATCCTTTATAACACTTGGCTGTTCATAGATTTCTTTGAGCATAAAGTGTTCATATCCGCCTTTTTCGATTTGCTCCAAATTCATTTTTAATTCTTGAATATATGGGTCAACCAAAGAATCATCCTTAATTTTTCTGATTTTTAAAGGCTTATGAAGTCTTACAACTGCCATTTCTTCATCTTCAAGGTAAATTGCATTAGATGTGTATTCTATAAATGGTGAAGCATCAGATGCAATAAAAAATTCATCTTTACCCACACCGATTGCCAGTGGACTTCCTAGTCTTGCAACAACTATTTCATCTGGTTTTTCTCTGTCAAAAACACAGATTGCATATGCACCAACTACCTGGTTCAAAGCTACTTGTACAGCTTTGCCAAGCTTAAGGTTATCTTTTTTCTTAACATCTTCAATAAGATTTACTAAAACTTCTGTATCAGTATCAGATGTAAATGTATAACCTCTTTTTATTAATTCTTTTTTAAGTGGTTCATAGTTTTCAATAATCCCATTATGAATTATCGCTAAATTTCCAGAATTTGATAAATGTGGATGAGAGTTAACATCATTTGGAACACCATGCGTTGCCCAGCGTGTATGACCCATTCCAATAGTTGCCGATGAAATGATATCTTTTGACTTTTCTTCCAAATCAACAACCTTACCTTTTGTTTTGGAAATTTTTAAATCGCCTTCTTTATCAAAAAGCATTATTCCAGCACTATCATATCCTCTATATTCGAGTCTTTTTAATCCTTTTATTACTATAGGATAAGCTTCTCTATGTCCTATATATCCAACAATTCCACACATAATTTTGATTTTTTAATTTTGGTTTGGTTTGGTATAATATATTTCTAATTTCAGTCTTTGTGCTTCAGGCACATTAGAACTGGTACCATATAGTACTGTCCCAACTGGACTAAGCACTGTCATGGTAGGAAGTTTGCTTGTAGTCGAAACTGGTGTCTTAAGTTTGGAAAAACTTACAGTATTGATGTTTTCAGTAATAGCCAATCCTAATCTAACATTGGTTGAATCTTTATTAATTAAATTTCGGATGTGATTGGTTAATCTTATCTTATATTTTCCTCCTTTGTTGGTAATTGCGCCATCATCATCTTTCATTTGTTTTGTAATCGTACCATCATCATTTACAAGTATTCCTCCATGAACAACTTTACCGTATTTAGGATAAGTACTATTTGTTGATAAATCAACTGTATAATCAATCAAGACTTTATTGTTTGTTATATCATAAAGAAATAATCTATTGGGTTCTATGGTTTTAGTATTTGACATATATGTTTTATCTACATAGAATGTTAAGTTGGCCTCATTAATCATCCAACCATTATATTTCATGTCATCAATTTCATCTGAAACTCCATTTGGCCCAGTCAAAATATACTTTTGATTAGTACTGCTTATAGGAAGATTTTCATTATAACTCGGGTTATCTTCATATCCTTTTGTGTCAACAGAACCAAATAAGTCAATTACAGCAACCGATCCTTGTCCTCCTTTTAAGTATAATTTTTCTGCTTCATTAGGATTATTTGCTCCAGCAGAATAATTTGCATCATCACTATAAGATTGTAAACTAACTGAATTACCCGAAAGTTTCATTACCAATGTTTTATCAACGCGAGTGAATGTATCAACATTATCTGTTGTTGTTTTCTTGTCTTCCTTATAGTACATGGTAATTGTTCCTCCTTTGAAGTTTATCATTGCCATATTCCCTTCATTCCCCAAGCTTTCTACTTTGAAGTAAAGTCCTCTAAAATAGTTTTTGAATAATGCGTTAGATTCCAACTGACTACTTGGAGCATTAATAATTGCTTGGTTAAAATAATTTGTATCCAAATGAAGTCTCATGGAAGGAGCAAAACGCGTATCATCTTCATTTCCTTCATCATCAGTAATCGTGGTTTTGTGCTCTCTTGGGTCAAAGAAAAACTGAGTGTTTTCCGCTGTATTAGATGAATTATTCAAAACAAAAGAGTCATAGTTTGCCTCAACTCCTGTATTGTCATTATAGAACAATTGTTGCTCGCTTAGTTGCTGGTCTGGATCTAAATCCCTCAAAAAATAATTAGAACGATGAACTGTCAACTTAAATTTTGATTGATTTTGTCCATAAATTGAGTCTAATTGATATGTCTTTTTCCCTTCATCATCGGTATCAAGAACTCGACTGAAATAAGGAATATTCAGAACCACACTATCCACAACAGGAAGCGCTTGGTAATCATCTGGGTCAGTATTATTAAATGTTGGGCTAGTGGCTGACAACTCTATTTGGGTTACAAAATTGGCTGTCATAGTACCAAAACCTGGATTGGAGTAAATTCCCAATGGATTAATAGGTAGGTTATTAGTAGCAACTGGTCCTACTTTTTGGTTATAAGCTTTTATAGTTGCATCTGTATATTTAGTCATGTTGTAGTGATCATTATCACCTCCAACGATATCTGTTCCTATTTCGTTAAAGTCTTTATCACATGAAATAAATGATAACAATAATATAAATGGCAAGTATTTTAAAACTGATTTAATCTGCATAAACTGTGAAATATTAAGAAAGCAATTTTTTATAAAAATCTGTGTAAGCCGAAGCAAATTGTTCTTTGGCGACGAAAGGTAAAAAAGGTTTGTCAGATGATTCTATAAATTTTGTTAAACTTGAAGAAACATTTTCTGATGCAATGATTACACCATCAGAATGATTAACAGCTGCTTTTAAAAGATTGTCATAATCAGGATTCGTAAGGTCTTGAATAGAGTCTAATGGGACATTATCAAATTTTACTTTGTTAACCATTTCCTTATCTAGCGTGCCTTCAAACGACTGCCCGTAAACCGATGTAACAATTTTTGTTTCAGAAAACAATGCTTCGTTTTTGTAATAATGCTTCATGTATACCGGAAGTAGAGAAGTTAGCCAACCATGAACATGGATAATATCTGGAACCCAATTGAGTTTTTTAACGGTTTCTACTACACCTTTAGCAAAGAAAATAGCGCGTTCGTCATTATCTGGATAAAGGACGCCATCTTCGTCAGTAAAAGTAGCTTTTCTTTTAAAGTATTCATCATTATCAATAAAATAGACTTGTATTCTTTCTTTTGGAATAGAAGCTACTTTTATGATTAAAGGCATATCTAAATCATTCACTACCAAATTCATTCCAGAAAGTCTAATAACTTCATGTAATTGATGCCTTCTTTCATTAATATTGCCATAACGAGGCATAAAAATGCGTATTTGACCTCCTTGATCATTAATCATTTTTGGAACATCATAAGACATTAAAGAAACCTCATTTTCAGCCAGATACGGTACCACTTCTGATGATACATACAATATCCTTTTATCTTCCATAATTTACTTTTACTTATTTATTGGCAATAAAAAACATGCAAAAGTACAAAATTTTATGCAGTTATTTACGAAAATAGTAAGTTTGCACCGAATTACTAATCTATTTGCAATGGTTTTTACTACCGAAGCAGAATTATCAAATCGTCTGAAAACCATTTCTGACAACCAAAAAACTATTGGATTTGTGCCCACTATGGGAGCATTACACGATGGACATTTATCTTTATTGAAACAATCCATCAAAGACAACAGCGCAACAGTCATTAGTATTTTTGTCAACCCAACACAGTTTAACAATCCTGAAGATTTAAAAAAATACCCTAGAACATTAGAATCTGACATAGAAAAAATTCAATCTGTTTCTGATGAAATTTTGATTTTTGCCCCAACAGTTGAAGAAATGTATCTTGGTAAAACCATTTCAAATAAATTTGATTTTGATGGTCTCGAAAATCAAATGGAAGGAAAATTTAGACCTGGGCATTTTGATGGCGTTGGCACAATAGTTAAAAGGTTATTTGAAATTGTTAAGCCTGATAAAGCATATTTTGGTGAAAAAGATTTTCAACAATTGCAAATCATTAGAAAACTAGTAGAAAAAGAAAAACTTGATGTTGAAATTATTGGCTGTCCTATTTTTAGGGAAAAAAACGGTTTAGCTATGAGTTCTCGAAATACTAGACTTAGTGAAAAAGAAAAAAAAGAAGCTTCAATAATTTACAACACATTAATTAAAGCAAAAGAATATTTTGGCACGAAATCTGCAAGTGAAGTTTCAAAATTTGTAAAAAAGACTTTTAGTAAATCTAGTATGTTTGACTTAGAATATTTTGAAATTGCAGATGAAAAAACGCTATTGTCTTGCAAACGAAAAAACAAAAACAAAAAGTATCGTGCTTTCATTGCCGTTTTCGTTAACAATGTTCGTCTTATTGACACAATTTCATTTAATTAACTTACCTTTGCCGCATGCAAATACAAATTGTAAAATCTAAAATTCACAGAGTAAAAGTAACTGGTGCTGACCTAAACTATATAGGAAGCATAACTATTGATGAAGCCTTGATGGATGCTGCCAATATTATCGAAGGCGAAAAGGTTTCTATTGTCAATATCAACAATGGTGAACGTTTCGAAACTTATGCCATTAAAGGAACTAAAAACTCAGGCGAAATTACTCTAAATGGTCCTGCAGCTCGCAAAGTTCATAAAGGCGACATCATCATCATTATGTCCTATGCCATTATGGATTTTGAAGAAGCAAAGACATTTAAACCATGGTTGGTTTTCCCTAACGAAGAAAATAACTCATTGACCTAAAAGTTTGAAAAAGCAGCTTAGTAAATGGGTTTCTATTATACTTCCTTTATTATTAGGAGGTTATCTCGTTTATTATAAATATAATGAGTTCTCACCAGAACAATTAGCAGAAATGAAAAGCTATTTTAAAAACGCTGATTATTTCTACATTTATCTTTCTCTATTTATAGCTTTATTTGGTTTTCTTTCAAGAGCTTATCGCTGGAAATTTTCTATCGAACAATTAGGTTATCATTCTCATTTCAAAAATAATTTAATGGCAGTTTGTGTTGCCTATTTTATGAATTTAACCATTCCTCGTTCAGGTGAAATATCTAGAGCATTGGTTTTAAAAAAATATGAAGATATTCCTTTTGACAAGGCTTTTGGAACCATAGTAGCCGAAAGAATTATTGATTTACTCATTTTTTTCCTTTTTGTAATTGTTTCGTTTTTTGTTCAGTTTAAAGTTCTTAAAAACTATATTTTACAAATTATCCCATTCGAAAAGCTTATATTTATTGGAGTTTTTGCAATCATCTGTGTTATTGCTTTTGCCTTGATTTGGGTATATTCCAATTGGAAAATAATCCAACTCTTGAAAGAAAAACTTTCTGGGCTTATCGAGGGAATGATGAGCATCGTTAAAATGAAAAATAAATGGTGGTTTTTGTTCCATTCGTTCTTTATTTGGTTTACCTATTTTTTAATGTTTTATGTAACCATTTTTGCACTAAAAGAAACCAGTAACATTGGCATTGGACCTGTTATTATTGCATTTGTATTTGGAAGTTTAGCCATTGGTTTTACTAATAGTGGTTTTGGAGCATATCCATTGCTTGTTGCAGAAATATTTCTACTCTATGGAATTCCTGATACTGCTGGTACCGCTTTTGGCTGGTTAGTTTGGATTTCGCAAACATTATTAATGATAGTTTTAGGAGGTTTATCTTTTTTCTTTTTGCCTATTTTAAATAGAAATAAATAATTTACTATCTTGGTGAACGTTTTTTAAAAAACGGATTTCTATTAATCAAAAAACCACAAAATGAAAAAATTACTGTTATTACTGTTGATTTTTTGCTCCCAAATTTCGTTTTCACAAAAAAAGATTATTGATACTATTGCCTCTCAAAAACTCAAAGGCGACAGAGAAATAATTATAGGACTTCCGCCTTCATATGATAAAAACAAGTCGCAAACCTACCCTATGTTGCTTCTTTTTGATGGAGATTTTCTTTTTGATGCTTTCAATGGAGCTTTGAGCTATGGATATTATTGGGATGATCTACCCGAAGTAATTATTGTAGGTATAAGCCAAAACAAAAATGACGAAAGAGAAACCGATTGCAAAATTGATGAAACCAATGGGTTGCCAACTGAAACAGGTGAAGATTTCTTTGAATTTATTGGTCTGGAACTTATTCCAACCATACAAAAAAATTATCGTGTAGCACCTTTTAGAATCGCAGCTGGACTTGATGTTACTGCAGCTTTCATGAATTGTTACCTCTATAAAGAAACACCTATTTTCAACGCATTCATTTCATTGAGCCCAGAATTGGCAACAGGTATGGAAAACCAAGTTCCAGAAAGACTCGCTGCTATTCAAAAACCATTATTTTATTATCATTCAATTGCCGAAGGCGATGTGAAAAAAATGCGTGATAGGACTATAAAGATGGATCAAGAGATAAAGAAAATTTCTAAACCAACATTGAATTATTTGTTTGAAGATTTTAAAGGAACATCACATTATTCTATGGTTTTACATGCAATACCAAGTGCATTGTATCAAATTTTCTCAGTCTATCAACCGATTTCTACAGCAGAATTTAATGATAAAATTGTAAAACTTGAATCTGGTTATGTAGAATATCTTAAAAAGAAATATGAAGTACTTGAACAACAATTTGGGCTTAAACTACAAATTAGAATTAATGATTTCAAAGCTATTGAAGCTGCAATAATGAAGAACAAAGCTTACAACGAATTTGATGAATTAGCTCAATTAGCCGAAAAAAGTTATCCAAAAACCATGCTTCATGATTATGAAATGGCATTAATGTATGAAATGAAAGGTGATAATGCCAAAGCTGTTCGTTATTATATGAATGCTTTCCAGTTGGCTGAAGTTGGTGATTTGACAAAAGATATGATGATAAATAGAGCTGATGAACTAAAAGCAAGTTTACCAAAAAAAGGGAAAAAAGGCGAAAAAGTTCAAGAAACTCCTGTAGAAGAAGTTCCTGCTGATGCTCCAGCCGAAACACCATCTGAAACGCCAACAGAAGAAAAAAAATCGGAATAGAAAACTATGTCCAAATTAAAAACAACCTTTTTTTGTCAAAATTGCGGAACTCAATATCCCAAGTGGCAAGGGCAATGTAATGCCTGCAAACAGTGGAATACTATTGCCGAGGAAATCATTCAAAAAGAAGAAAAAACTTCTTGGAAGCCTACAACTTCTGAAGTAAAACGTGTTTCAAAACCTTTGAAGATCAAAGAAATTGATTCTACACAAGAAGTTAGAATGGACTCTACAGATGGCGAGCTCAATCGAGTTCTTGGTGGCGGAATTGTTCCTGGTTCATTAATTCTTCTTGGTGGCGAACCTGGCATTGGAAAAAGTACTTTATTGCTTCAAATTTCATTAAAATTACCATATAAAACGCTATATGTTTCGGGCGAAGAAAGTCAGAAGCAAATAAAAATGCGTGCCGAAAGAATAAATCCAAACAGCGACAATTGTCTTATTCTAACCGAAACCAAAACGCAAAATATTTTTCGACATATTCTGGAAACCGAACCTGATATTGTCATTATCGACTCCATCCAAACACTTCATACAGATTATATTGAATCAACCGCTGGAAGCATTTCTCAAATTCGTGAATGTACAGCCGAATTGATAAAATTTGCCAAAGAAACTAACGTTCCAGTGATTTTGATTGGACATATTACCAAAGACGGAAACATTGCTGGACCAAAAATTTTGGAACACATGGTAGATACCGTTTTACAATTTGAAGGCGACAGAAATCACGTGTATCGAATTTTACGCAGTTTAAAAAACCGTTTCGGTTCAACAGCCGAACTCGGAATTTATGAAATGCAAGGTTCAGGTTTACGTGAAGTTTCTAATCCATCCGAAATATTGATTTCGCATCGCGAAGAAGAACTTTCGGGAACAGCAATTGCCTCAACACTCGAAGGAATGCGACCTTTGATGATTGAAATTCAAGCATTAGTTTCCACCGCAGTTTATGGAACACCACAACGAAGTACAACTGGTTATAATGCCAAACGATTAAATATGATTTTGGCAGTTTTAGAAAAACGCGCTGGTTTTCGTTTGGGCACCAAAGACGTTTTCTTGAATGTTACTGGCGGAATCTCGGTTGATGATCCAGCTATTGATTTAGCCGTAGTTGCTGCCATTCTTTCTTCTAACGAAGATATTGCGGTTGGAAAAGACGTTTGTTTTGCTGGTGAAGTTGGCTTATCTGGTGAAATTCGTCCAATCAATAGAGTAGAACAACGCATTCAAGAAGCTGAAAAACTTGGCTTTTCAACTATTTTTGTCTCCAAATACAATAAAATTTCAATCAAAAACGCATTGATTAAGATAGTTTTGGTTAGCAAAATTGAAGAAGTTGTAGAACAATTATTTGGATAATGAAACCTTATTCTGAAATACTTGAAAAAATAGAAACCTACCACGAACTGGGAGAAACTATAAAAGCTGCAGAATTTGTATTGAAAGAATATGGCTTAGAAAACCCTAATTTATTAGGATTCGAACTTCGTGAAAAAGCAAAACCAGATTATGTTTTAATGACTACTGAGGGAAATTTTGGTGAAAAACAAATTATCAGAATTCCAGAAAACACTTTTGAATTTGAATTCACATTAATGCTCAATCTTATTGCGCACGAAATGGTTCATGTAATTCAAAAATCGTCCAAAAATTGCCCACAAGATAGAAATGAACGGGAATGGCAAGCCTATTATGAAATGCTGTTTCATAAAATTTTCCCTCAAATTCCCGACGCAAAAACTCATCAGAGAAAGTTTTTTGCAAACAAAGCATTGGAATATTACAATCGAATGGAAAAAGATGGCGAACTGCAAAAAAAATATGCTTCGCAAAAAGCTCAAATTGAGCAACTTTTAGCAACTTTGGAATAATTTTTCATGCTTTTTCCAACCTTTTATCTTTATTTGTTATCTATTAAGGATAAAACATATTCTCATGAAAAATTTTGTATTCTTTTTGTTATTGATATCATCAATTTCATTTGCTCAAAAACCCATTTTTACTACGGCAAAAGTTAAAGCAGCAACTGTTTATTTTAATGCAGCCGAATTATCTCAAACTACATCAGTCAATCTTCCTGCTGGAACGAGTGAAATTGTGATTAAAAACGTAGCCGATTATTTGAATGAAAATACAGTTCAAATAGGTGCACCAAAAAATGTAACGGTACTTTCTGTTCAGTTTACTCAAAATTACATTTCGGAATATGAAATTGACGAAACCAATCCAACCATTAAAAAAGTACGTGATAGTATTTCTTGGACTGAAAAAGAAATCAAGAAAATCCAAATCGAAACCTATTCGCACCAACAAACCATTGCGTTATTAGATGCAAATCAAAACGTAGCTGGCGCAAATTCGGGTTTAAGTGTAACCGAACTGATGAAACTCGTTGATTATTATAAAGCCAAAAGAACTGAACTGGACAACAACATTGTTGCATTGAAAGAAAAAGAAACTAAACTCAACACAAAGCTCAATACACTGAAGTCAAAACTAGAAATCAATACACAAAAAGAAGAGAAAAATTCTAAAGGAAAATTAATTATACAAGTAATGAATGAAGTGGCTGGATTAGTGAATTTAGACATCAATTATATTACCAATAACGCATCGTGGCAGCCGTTTTATGATTTGCGTGCGGACAATGTAAATTCGCCCATCAACATGATGTATAAAGCGCAAGTAACCCAATGGACCGGAATTGATTGGAAAAAAGTAAACTTAACATTATCCTCGGGAAATCCTAATCAAAATAATCAAGCACCAATTTTGAGTTCGTGGTTTTTGAGGTATTCTCAACCAGAAGTTTACTACGATAGTTACAATAATAGTAATGCACAATTGAACGAAGTTGTTGTTACTGGTTATGCTGCAAAGCCAAAAAAGCTAAGAGATGGAGATATGGCTTTTAAAACCAAAACAATTGACGCAAACATCCAAGAAAACCAACTCAACGTTTCATTCGATATCGACATTCCATATGATATTTTATCGAATAGTAAACCACACAGTGTAGCGTTGAAAGACATTCAATTGCCAGCAACTTATAAATATTATGCAGCGCCAAGAGTTGAAAAAGAAGCATTTTTATTGGCTGAAATTAATGATTATTCCAAGTATAATTTGTTGCCAGGCGAAGCTAATATCATATTTGAAGGTTTGTATGTGGGTAAAACCTATATCAACACAAACCAAACTTCGGATACCTTGAATTTAAGCATGGGAAGAGACAAAAAAGTTTCTATCAAACGTGAAAAAGTAGTTGATAAAAGTGGAACCAAATTTTTATCTTCCAAGAAAGAACAAACCTTTACGTTTGACATTACAGTTAGAAATAACAAAAAAGAAATGGTTAACATGTTGTTGAAAGATCAATATCCGTTGAGCACCGATAAAGAAATTGAAGTTGAATTATTGGAAAGCAACGGAGCAAAAGAAAACAAAGAAACCGGAATTCTAACATGGGATTTAAAACTCAATCCAAACGAGACGAAAAAAATCCGAATAAGTTATAAAGTTAAATACCCGAAAGACAAGATCATCGATAATCTTTAACACAAAAAGCAACCAAAATTGGTTGCTTTTTTATAAGTGTTTGATTATAAGTTTTTTATTTTTTAAATTTACAAGAAAAACCTTCTATGAAAAAAACTTTACTTTCAATCGTTTTATTGCTAACATCACTTGTAAATGCTCAAACTGTTGGTTTACAACTTTTTGCTAGTGGTTTGTCCTCTCCTGTAGATATTGCACATCCAGCAAATGATGCTCGACTTTTTGTAGTAGAAAAAGGTGGAAAAATAAAAATCATTAATCCAGATGGAACAGTAAATGCGACACCTTTTATAACTATTACTGGAATTAGTACTGGAGCAGAGCAAGGTTTGCTTGGTTTAGCTTTTCATCCTAATTATGCTACAAATGGTTTATTCTTTGTAAATTATACCAATACTGCTGGCGACACAGTTATTGCTCGTTATGGCGTATCTTCTGACCCAAATATTGCCAATCCAACAGGAACAATTTTAATGACAATTGATCAGCCTTTTGCTAATCATAATGGAGGTTGTTTACGATTTGGGACTGATGGTTATCTTTACATTGGTATGGGTGATGGAGGAAGTGGCGGTGATCCAAATGGTTATGCACAAAATATTACAGTTAATTCTTCATTTCCATCTAGAGTTTATTTAGGAAAGATACTTCGTATAGATGTTGATAGCATTACTGGACTTCTAAACTACGGAATTCCTCCAACAAATCCCTATGCAGAACAAGCAGGAATTGGTGAAATTTGGGCTATTGGGGCTAGAAACCCATGGAAATTTTCATTTAATAGATTGAATGGTGATTTATGGATTGCAGATGTAGGCCAAAATATAATTGAAGAAATCAATAAAATTGAGTTTCCGTTATCAGATTCTGGTCTAAATTTTGGTTGGAATTGCTACGAAGGTAATGCGTCCTACAGTGGTTCGGGAACATGTCCTGTGTATTCATCAACAGTAGCACCAGTTTCTGTTTATACTCATGCTTCATCACGTTGTTCAATTACTGGTGGATATTTCTATACAGGAACTGCTTATCCAAATTTTTCTGGAAAATATTTTTTTGCTGATTACTGCACAGCTGAAATTGCTTGGATTGACAATACAGGAACTATTACTTGGGCTTATGATGGTTCTGGAGTTATCACCTCTTTTGGCGAAGATAAAAATGGAGAGTTGTATGTAACTAATAGCACTTCTATCTTCAAAGTAATTGATACTTCACTTGGTGTTGACAATTTTAATAATCAATCTTTGAAAGTATATCCTAATCCTGCAAAAAATAACGTAAATGTGAGTTGCGCCAATACTATTTTGCAGTCAATTTCTATTACTGATTTACTGGGAAAAAAAGTTTTCTTTGAAAATGTGGAACCACAATCAGAACATAGTATTGATGTTTCCAATCTTCAAAAAGGTATTTATTTCCTTGAGGCTGAAAACAACTTGGGCAAAAAAGTTAAAACCAAATTACTGATCGAATAACTACGGCGCTGGATTTGGGTGAATTTCTTGAATTTTGTTTATTTCATTGATGATTTCTGGTGAAAGATTAATTTGAAAACTATCAATATTTTCTTTGAGTTGCTCCAGTGAAGTAGCACCAATAATTGTAGAGGTTACAAAAGATTGGCTTTTTACAAAAGCCTCTGCCATTTGCGTTAAAGTTAATCCATTGGCTTCCGCTAAATCTTTGTACAATTTTGTTGCTTTGAAGCAATTTTCGTTTGTATATCTAACAAAATTTGGGAACAATTTCATTCGAGAATTTTCTGGAAAACCATTCAGATATTTCCCTGTCAAAAAGCCAAATCCCAGCGGAGAATAGGCTAATAATCCAACATTTTCGCGCATACAAATTTCGGATAAACCCACTTCAAACAATCGGTTTAAAAGTGAATAAGGATTTTGTATGGACACAATTCGAGGAAGATTGTGCTTTTCGCTTTCGGTGATGAATTTCATCACACCATAAGGATTTTCATTGGAAACGCCTATATGTTTTATTTTTCCTTCCTTTATCAAACCATCAAAAACAGTTAAAACCTCAAAGAAATTTTCATTCCAATTGGTATCAATTTCTGTCAAACCTCTTTTGCCAAACATATTCATCACGCGTTCTGGCCAATGCATTTGGTATAAATCAATATAATCTGTTTGAAGGTTTTTGAGACTAAGTTCAACGGCTTCGGTAATGCTTTTTTTTGAAAAATCTAGTGGTTGACGAATGTATTCCATTCCACGATTTGGACCAGCAATTTTTGTAGCAACGACTAATTTTTCTCTTTCAGAAGCGCCAATTTTTGCAATCCAACTTCCAATAAAACGCTCAGTACTGCCAAAAATTTGTGCGTTTCCACCAATTGGGTACATTTCGGCTGTATCGATAAAATTAATTCCTCTTTCTACGGCATAATCCAATTGAGCATGTGCTTCAGCTTCGGTATTTTGATTACCAAAGGTCATTGTACCGAGGCAAATTTTACTAATTTTTAGGTCAGTATTGGGAAGTGTGGTATAGTTCATGTTTGAAAAATTGTGCTGCAAAAATACATTTTCAAAAGCAATTTTATTTTCAAAAACTGTAAAACAATTAAAAAATAATGTTCTAAAAAATATTTTTGCCATTGGGACGTTATTACATTATCTCTAATTTTCACCTACATGAAAAAAATTTTTGCTTTCCTATTTATCATTCAATTTGCTAAAGCTCAAACGACCAAATATGACTATAAAATTGAATTAACAAATTCAAATAAAAACATGTCTTTTCCCTTTAAAAATTTTTTAAACAACGTAAAAACTCATCTTTTGATGAATTCATCTGGAGAGTATTTCTATGCCACTCAAGATGGTTCTGTTCCAAATGACGAATTTGAAATGATAAAAATTGCAATTAATTCAAATGGCAGCACATTAAAACCCTATCAATCTGAATTTGAATATATTATTCCATGGTTTCAAAAAAATAAAACTCAAAAAATTGCTTTTAAAACAAAGTATAAAACCAATTGGATAATTACAGATGAAGTAAAAAAAATTAATGGTTATATATGCTATAAAGCCACGTGTGTTCTAGAACAATTATATGAAGATGATTTTGTAGAAGGTCAAAATCTCACAGCATGGTTTACACCTGAGATTAAAACTTCATCTGGGCCAAATTGTTTTTCGGATTTGCCAGGATTAATCGTTCAACTGGAAACATCAATATTTAATTTTACTCTAGACAATATTGAAAATACAACTGAGGAAATTCCTGTTTCAATCGAAGGTTATAAGATTTATTCATATGATGAATATCAAGAATATATTTCTAAATAAAAAAGCCACTTTTCAGTGGCTTTCTTTATTAAAACTCGTTCAACATTTTTGATATTTCATCCAGTTTTGGAGTAAGTATAATTTCTATTCTGCGGTTTTTAGCTTTTCCTTCTGGTGAGTCGTTACTCATCAAAGGTGCAAATTCTCCTCTTCCTGCTGCAGTTAAATTTCTTTTTTGAATACCAGGATTTTCAGCAAGTATATTTACAACTGCTGTTGCTCTCTTGGTTGATAAATCCCAGTTGTTTTCTACTCCACCGCCAATACTACCAAGTATTTTATCATTGTCTGTATGGCCTTCTATCAGTACTGTAATATCTGGATTTTGAGCCAACACTTTACCTACTTCTACAATTGCTTTTCTACCTTCTGTTCCCACAGCCCAACTACCCGTTTGGAACAACAATTTATTTTCCATTGACACATAAACTTTACCGTTCTTTTGTTCAACAGTCAATCCTTTCCCTTCAAATGCATTCAAAGCTTTGGATAAAGTTTCTTTCAGTTTTTTCATGGCAGCATCTTTGGCAGCAATCATACCCTCAAGCTCACTCAATCGTTTTGAACTAGACGAAAGTTCGTCTCTCATTTTGTTCAATCGGTCTTGTTCTGCTGCTAATGCTTTTTCTTTTGCAGCCAATTGAGCAAGCAATTCTCTGTTTTTGTTCATGTTAGATTCCAATGCCTCGCTACTGTTTTTTTCCAAAGCTGCATAGGAAGACTGCAATGTTTTCAAATTATTGGCTGTAGCCGTGCAATCCGCTTGAAGTTTATCTCTATCTGCTTTTAGTTTGTTTAGTTCCGTTTTTAGCGAGTCGTTTTGCATTTCGAGTAAACTTTTTGCTTTTTTCAACTCTTCATTTTCATCTGCCAAGGCATGATTTTCTTTTTTCAAATCTGTGTATTTGTTCTCCAAATCATTGTATATTTTTTTGGAAACACACGATGACATTGAAATAATCACAACAAATAATAATCCAATTTTTTTCATTCTATTTTAAAATTTTTGGGGTTTCTATTCAATTTCTACTACTACTGGGCAATGATCTGAATGCTTGGCTTCGGGCAAAATCAAAGCACGTTTCAACCTACTTTTCATGGGTTCGCTCGCTAAGCAATAATCTATTCTCCAGCCTTTGTTATTCTCTCTTGCGTTGGCTCTGTAACTCCACCAACTGTAATTGTGTGGTTCTTTGTTAAAAAAACGAAAAGTATCTATAAATCCACTTTTCATAAAAGCGTCAAGCCAAGCTCGTTCTTCGGGTAAAAATCCTGAAACAGTTTTATTTCTGATTGGGTCATGAATATCAATAGCTTCATGACAAATATTGTAATCGCCACAAATAATAAGATTTGGGATTTCTTTTTTCAAATTATTGACATACACTTGAAAATCATCCATATACTTGAATTTGTGATCCAATCTATCAATATTAGTTCCTGAAGGCAGATACAAACTCATCACAGAAAAATCTTCAAAATCTAAACGAAGATTTCTACCTTCAAAATCCATATAGTCTATTCCTGTTCCAAAAACTACTTTTTTAGGTTCAATTTTAGACAAAACTGCCACACCACTATAGCCTTTTTTTTGAGCTGGATACCAATAATGATAAGGATAGCCATTGATTTCAAAATCAATCAAAGGTATTTGCTCAGGCGTTGCTTTTATTTCCTGGAGACAAATCACATCGGGATTGGCCGCTTTTAACCAATCTAGAAAACCTTTGTTTATAGCAGCTCTAATGCCATTTACATTATAAGAAATAATTTTCATGTCGCTAAAATCTTTAAAAAAAGGCAAAAAAACTGTTAGTTTAGATTAAGTTTTTCAACAAACTTATCACCACTTTGAAATGTTTCTAAAACATAAGCAATCATTTTAGAGTTTCATTTGTTTTACTATCTTTGTTTTTTGCTCTACAAAACAATAAAACAACTATGGGTTTAGTCACTGCCAAAGAAGTAGCCAAAGCTATTAATACTGATAAATATGGTGTTTTCGGCACTTTTTCAGGTTGGCTTTTGATGAAATTACTCAAAATATCTACTCTCAACAAGATTTATGATCGCAACAAACACTTATCTGAACTTGAGTTTTTGAATGCTATTCTAGACGAGTTTCAAATAAAGTTTGAAGTTCCCGAAGAGGATTTGAAACGTTTACCAAAAGATGGTGCTTATATCACAATTTCCAATCATCCGCTGGGTGGAATTGATGGAATATTGTTATTAAAATTGATGCTCGAAAGAGAACCAAATTTCAAGATAATTGCCAACTTTCTTCTGCATCGAATAGAGCCGATGAAACCCTATATAATGCCGGTAAACCCTTTTGAAACTCACAAAGATGCTAAATCGAGTGTTATTGGTTTAAAAGAAACGTTCCGTCATTTGAGTGATGGAAAACCACTTGGTATGTTTCCAGCTGGTGAAGTTTCAACCTATAAAGATGGAAAACTAGTTGTTGATAAACCATGGGAAGAAGGCGCAATAAAAGTTATCCGAAAAGCTCAAGTTCCTGTTGTTCCAATCTATTTTCATGCAAAAAATAGCAAACTTTTTTATTTTTTATCAAAAATAGACGACACATTAAGAACTGCTAAGTTGCCTTCGGAGCTTTTAACTCAAAAAGACAGAGTAATAAAAGTTCGTATTGGTAAACCCATTTCGGTTTCAGAACAAAATGAGCATCAAAGCATTGAAGACTACTCAGAATTCCTTAGGAGAAAAACATATATGCTTGCCAACTCGTTCAATGATGATGAGAGCAAATTACTGAGTACAAATAATCTTAATCTAAAGACGCAAAAACCACCAAAACAGATTGTTAAACCTGCAAATCACGACAAGATTCTCGAAGAAATTGAGCAGTTGAAAAATGGTGATAACAGACTTACTCATAGCAAGAACTATCATGTGTTTTTTGTTTCTGCCGATAAAATTCCTAACATTCTTCACGAAATTGGCCGATTGAGAGAAATTACATTTCGCGAAGTAGGTGAAGGAACTAATGAAGCTATCGATTTAGATAATTATGATAAATATTATCACCACATGTTTCTTTGGGATGAAGATGCACAAGTTATTGCTGGAGCATACCGAATGGGATTGGGACATGAAATTTATGAAAAACATGGTATAGAAGGATTTTATCTTCATGAGTTATTCCGTTTTGAGCCTGAACTTTATGATATGATGAGTAAATCCATAGAAATGGGACGTGCTTTCATCATAAAAGAATATCAACAAAAACCTATGCCTTTGTTTTTATTATGGAAAGGAATTGTTCACACAACCCTTCGTTTCCCAGAAAATAAATTCCTCATCGGCGGTGTAAGCATCAGTAATCAGTTTACAGATTTCTCCAAATCATTGATGATTGAATTCATGAAGTCACATTATTATGATCCTTATGTTGCACAATATATTCATCCTAAGAAAGAATATAAAGTAAAACTTAAAGATGCTGATAAAGATTTCGTTTTTAATGAAGCTGAAGCTGATTTGAATAAATTTGATAAAATCATTGATGAAATAGAACCTGGAAGTTTGAGACTGCCTGTATTAATCAAGAAATACATCAAGCAAAACGCTCGAGTTGTTGCATTCAATGTTGACCCTTTATTCAATAATTCTGTTGATGGGTTAATGTATATTAGAATAGCCGATTTACCCGAAAGTACTGTAAAACCTGTTATGGAAGAGTTTCAAGCTGAGCTAGAACGCAAAGAAAAACATTAAAAAAAGCCACTCAAATTTGAGTAGCTTTTTTTTTAATAATTCTCTGTTTTATCTTTAAATTCTTTCCATTCCTTCTCTGTTAGTGTTGGTTTGGATTTGAGCTTTTTCCCTTTGATATAATCCATAATATATTTGGCTCTTTCTTCAGACTCAGGATGAGTAGATATCCATTCTAAACCATCTGGAAGTTCTTTGTCTTGAGCCATTTGATACATAAAATCAGCTAATGGTTTTGGGTCTATATTTGCCTCAATCATGTAATCTACACTCGTGATGTCTGCTTCTTTTTCGAGGCTTCTATCATAGGCAGAAGAAGACAATGTTCTGAATATTTCTTTCATCACTTGCCCACCATTTCCTCCAGAAACTGTTGATAATAAAACGCTAAACCCAATTTCTTTTGATAGCTTTTTCATTACATGATTTTGCGTAATGTGAGCTATTTCGTGACCAAGAACACCTTGAACAGCTTCTTGTCGTTTACAATCAGTTATCAATCCTGTATAAACAACCAAATGTTTGTTGGGAAGTGCAAATGCATTTACTTCGTCTTTGTCAATTATGTGAACTTTGATAGAATCACGCTCAATATCATTTGCTTCACAAATAGGTTTTATCAATTTGTCAAGTGTTTTTACAAGAGTATCATTGGTCACTACATCTTCTGTATGCTGAAGATTATCCCAAATCATATCACCAAGTTTCTGCTCCAATTGAACAGATTTTTGCTTTACCTTAAAAAGTTTTAAATAATCGATTTGCGAATAGGCAAACCAAACTAAAACAGCTATAGCTGCAAGAATAAATCCTTGTAAAAGTGCTTTTTTCATATAATGCTTGATTTAGGCTTACAAACTAAATCGGTTAATTCTGCGAAAAACCAAAAACGAATATGATGGCCTTTTCTTACCATAGTGGCTGCGTAGATGGTTGAAACAATCTCGGCTATATTAATGCTAATAACTGTAAATAAATAAGCAAAGTATTCATTCGTTAGTTGTTCTCCTGAAAACAAAATCGACATTGTCCACCAAAAACTAGCACTATTCAAAAACAAAATTGACAACTGCGAAAGCAAAGCCTGAATACAATGCCATCGAACAAAATAGGTTCCTTTTCTATTTGCTAAATAGAAAAAAAATGTTGCCAATAAGTTTATAATTGGCAAAGGTAATCCTGCTATAAGCGCTACTAACGACATCAAATAACTGTTTGATGCTTTTTCTCGTTCGTGCTCAGAAGGGTTGTAAACAAATTCTGTTTTCATCAGTTATTTTTTAAAATATTCCAAACCCAATTCGCAATTACTAATATTAGCAATGGTATATAAACAATTGGATTTTTTAATCTTGTTTCTACTTTTTTATAAATAAAATAAAAACTACTTTTCTTCAATATCCAATCTATCATTATCCAAAATGGTGCCACAATCATTATTGACAAAACTAAAATTCCAAGTGGATTTATATAAATTGATTCGATGAAATTGCCCCTAAAAATGGCAATGATAGCTCTGGTTGTACCACAAGATGGACAAGGAATTCCAGTTGTGTTTTTAATCAAGCAAACCGAAAAATCCTCATCATGATGCGATTGGATTTTATAAAATGAGTATAAAAAACCTAATAAACAGGCTGTAAATATCAGAACGTACAACCTGTTTTTAGTCATATTAATAAAGTGTATTTTGGAAGTTTTCCATATTTTTTTCACGAGTAGCACCCATGATTAAAAACCAGTCAATGATAGTCCAAATTCCTAATCCACCACAAGTAAGTAATTTTCCAACTCCCATTCCAGTATCACCTATCAAAAAACGATCGATACCCAAACCACCTCCAAGTAATGATACAATAAGGCTTGTTGTTGGATCTTTGAACTGCATTGTTTGAACTAAACTCCATTTCGATTCATCCAAACTTAATAATCTTTCTCTAACAGCGCCCAAATGATGACTTTCAAAATATTTAGCATTACTCATCATGAACATGTCGACTTTTTGTGAATCCATAAATTTAATTTTAAAATTGGTTAGTCTTTATTTTTATTAATTTGCTAAAGTTAGTATAATATTCGAAATGAATGTTACATTTTTTATAAATGGTAAATCTTTTTAATTTTATCAACTATAGTTTGTGCTAGTTTTTCATGACTTTCAAAAGTCCAACCTGCTATGTGTGGTGTAAGTAAAACATTTTCTGCTTGAAGCAGATATTCAAATGCTTCTGGTTTTTGTTCATCCAAAAATAAATTTTCAAAAGAGAGCTTTTCATACTCAAGAACATCTAATCCTGCACCAAGTATCTTGCCTGTTTTCAATGCTTCAACTAAATCATCAGTCACTACATTCTTGCCTCTAGAGGTATTTATAAACCAAAAAGGTTTTGCAAAACTTTCAATAAATGTTGCATTAATTATCTTATCTGTTTCTGCAGTCCAAGGTATGTGTAAACTCAAAACATCAGCTTTCATTTTTAATTCCTCTAGAGAAACTTGCTTTGCATTTTCATCTGAAATATTTTGAAGAATATCATAACACAAAACCTCAACATCAAACCCTTTCAATTTTTTGGCAAATGATTTTCCCATATTGCCATAACCTATAATCCCAATTGTTTTCCCTTCTAGTTCAAATCCTCGATTGCCTTCTCTAATCCATTTGCCTTCGCGAACCAATTTATCTGCACGATTTAGCTTGTTCATTAACGACAATAACATTCCCATTGCATGTTCGCCTACTGCATTTCTATTTCCTTCTGGAGCTGCTACAAGTCGAATGTTTTTCTTCTCAGCATACTCACAATCGATACTTTCTAATCCAGCACCAACTCTAGCAATAAACTCAAGTTGAGTAGCTTTATCTATAAAATTTTTATCGATTTTGAACCGGCTTCTAATTACAATCCCTTGATAACTTTGAATTTTTTCTTCTATTTCTTCCTTGGATGAATTGTAATCAGCTTCATTGATAAACCCTGAATTTTCCAGTTGCTCCCACAACAAAGGATGATTTGAATCGAGGTGAAGAATTTTTATTTTTTTCATAAGTATATTTGAAAAGTAAAGATAACTATTTTTAACATTTTTGAGATTCAATATTAATGAATCAAAAATTACTTTAGAAGAAATTTTTACTACTTTAGCCTATCATAACAAACCAAACTATAATGAAAAAAATACTTTTATCCTGTTTTACTATCAGTCTATTATTGAGTAGCTGTAGTCAAAAAGAAATGGTTTCTGGTATATCCAAAAAAGATATGGATACACTTATCAATCCTGGAGATGATTTCGATGCATATGTAAATGGTAATTGGAATAAAACCACTAAAATTCCTGCTGATAAATCTTCCTATGGTGCATTTGATATGTTGTTGGATAAATCTGAAAAAGATGTAAAAGCAATTATTGAAGAAGCTGCAAAAGGAAATAATGCAGAAGGTTCAGATGCGCAAAAAATTGGTGATTTCTTTGCTTCATACATGGATAGAAAAGAAAGAGATGCAATAGGTCTTAAACCTCTTCAAAAAGAATTTGCCGCAGTAGATGCTATTACAGATTACAACAGCTTAGCGAGTTATTTTGGTGAAGCCAATAGAAAAGGCTATTCTATACCTTTTTCTTTTTCTGTTTATAATGACTTTAAAGACCCAAACAAATATTCTCTTGTAACTTGGCAAGGCGGAATTTCATTACCCGATAGAGATTATTATTTATCAAATGATGAAGCAATGCTAAAAATAAGAACTGCATACAAAACACATTTAGAGAAAATGCTTCAGCTTGCTGGAATAGAAAAACCAACAGAAAATGCTGCAAAAGTTTTTGCTCTAGAAACAGAAATAGCAAAAATTCATCAACGAAAAGAAGACAATCGAGATATGGTGAAATTATATAATCCATACAAAGTTGAAGATTTTAAAACCTTAATGCCTCAATTCAATTGGAATGCAATGATGGAAAAAGCAGGAGTTGCTAAAGAAAAATCGGCAATTATTGCGCAAGTTGATTACTTGAAAAACTTAGATGGATTAATTCAAAAAACACCTATTGATACTTGGAAAACGTTTTTGAAATGGGGTATCATTAATAATTCTTGCACCTATTTAACCACTGAATTGGATAAACAACAATTTGAATTCAATGGGAAAATACTAAACGGAACCGAAAAACAACGTGAAGATTGGAAACGTGCGGTTGCTACAGTAAGCAATGGTTTAGGTGAAATGATTGGAAAATTATATGTAGAAAAACATTTTACCCCTGAAGCTAAAGAGCGCATGACCAAAATGGTAAAAAATCTATTAAAAGCTTATGCCGAAAGTATTAAAAAACTTGATTGGATGAGTGAAGCTACAAAAAAAGAAGCTTTAAAGAAAGTTGATAAATTTATTGTAAAAATTGGTTATCCAGATAAGTGGAAAGACTACAGTAGTGTGAAAATAAATAAAAAAGATTTGTTTGGTAATGTACAAAGAGCTAATGAATTTGAATATAACCGTAACCTAGCTAAACTTGGCAAACCAGTAGATAAAACAGAATGGGGAATGACACCACAAACAGTAAATGCATATTATAACCCTTCTGTAAATGAAATTGTATTTCCAGCTGCAATATTACAACCACCATTTTTTGATTTAGAAGCCGATGATGCTGTTAATTATGGTGGAATTGGCGCAGTCATTGGTCATGAAATTGGTCACGGATTTGATGATCAAGGTAGTACTTTTGATGGTGATGGCGTAATGAAAAACTGGTGGACAGAAAAAGATATGGCTGCTTTCAAAGCTAAAACTGCTGCACTTGTTGAACAATATAACAGCTTTGAAGCACTACCAGGATTGCATGTAAATGGTGCTTTTACATTAGGTGAAAACATTGGAGATCTTGGCGGTTTGAGTATAGCTGTAAAAGCTTATAAAGAATCCCTTCAAGGAAAAGAAGCTCCTGTTCTCGATGGGTTTACTGGAATGCAAAGAGTATTTTTAGGTTGGGGTAAAGTCTGGAAAGAAAAAATACGTGAAGAAGCTTTGCGCAATCAAATCTTAGCTGATCCACATTCACCAGCAAAATTCCGTGCAAATGGAACTGTGAGAAACATTCCAGAATTTTATGAAGCTTTCAACGTTAAACCAAATAACAAATTGTATTTAGCTCCAGATAAGCGAGTTAAAATCTGGTAAAGTCATTTTTCAAAATATAATTACAAAACCCCAGCATAAAAGTTGGGGTTTTTTTATACTTTTTATTATTTCAAACTTTATTTTTTTTTAGAGGAAATTCAAAATTCTCAAAACTTGAAAGAAAAAAATATCAAAATTCAAAAAAAGGGCTTATTTAACAAAAAATATATAATTTATTTGTTTTTACCCCTATTTTTATTAATGCGTTGTATTATTTATTAATATATTTTATATTTTTACCCTTATAATAATTAGGGTTGTTTCAATTTAATTTAAAATGAAAAAAGAGAAACGTTGGATAATTGCATTCATCATCATTACTGTTGTAGCATTTACAGGAGTATTTTGGAAACATCAATCTGCTGACAATGCAGATGTTTTTAATACTATTGAAACCATCAATTATGGCGATGTAGCTTGGCTATTGACAGCATCATGTCTAGTGTTACTGATGACACCTGGTTTATCCTTCTTTTATGGCGGAATGGTTGGCAAAAAAAATGTGATTTCTACCATGCTAAAAAGTTTTATCTGCCTTGGAGTAGTTGGTTTACTTTGGGTTGTTTTGGGCTTTAGCCTTTCGTTTGGCGATAGTATTGGCATAACCATCGGTGAAAAAACTTATGGCATTTTTGGTAATCCATTACAATTTGCATTTTTCGATCAAGTGGAAATGAAACCACATAAACTATTAGGAAGCACAATTCCTTTTATTCTTTATGCGCTGTTCCAAATGAAATTTGCGGTTATAACTCCAGCCATAATTACTGGTGCACTAGCAGAACGCATTAGATTTATATCATTTTTATTGTTCATTTGTTTATTCACATTATTTATATACACGCCACTTTGCCACATGATTTGGCATCCAAATGGTTTGTTGGGCAGTTATTTTGGAGTAAAAGATTTTGCTGGCGGAACTGTCGTTCACATGAGTGCGGGTTTTGCTGCTTTGGCAGGTGTTATTGTTCTTGGTAAACGAAAAAATAGCGAACATATCCCAACAAATATTCCTTTCGTTCTTCTAGGAACTGGCATGCTTTGGTTTGGATGGTTTGGCTTTAATGCTGGTTCGGCGTTGGCCGCAAATGGAACTGCTGCAATGGCATTTGCCACTACAACAATTGCTTCTGCGTCTGCAATGATGACTTGGGTTTTCTTTGACAGATTAAACGGCAGAAAAGTCTCAGCGCTTGGTGCTTGTATTGGTGCTGTTGTTGGTTTAGTAGTAATAACACCATCTGCGGGTTATGTTACTATTCCGCAAAGTATTTTCTTTGGATTTATTGGGGCAATAGTTTCAAACACCATGGTTTATTGGAAAAAATTAAAACAAATAGATGATACGCTCGATGTATTTGCTTGTCATGGTGTAGGTGGCATTATGGGAATGATATTAACCGCCATATTTGCGCAAGGGGAAAATGCGAGTTTACTTCATGGCGGATGGAATGTTTTTGGTCATCACATGATGGCTCTAGTGTTAGTCTCTGCTTTCACCTTTGGCGGTGCTTTTTTGCTATTCAAATTAACCAATAAAATAATTCCTATCAGAGTTTCTGAAGAATCGGAAACTATAGGGTTAGATTTATCACAACATGGTGAGAAATTTTGATTGATATGTGTTTTTTTATTACTTTTAAAAAAACAAAATCATGAAAAAATACATTTTCCTTCTATTAGTAATCTCAGCTTGTTCTTCTAAAAAGGATGTTCCGCAAACCGATGAGCAAAAAATTATCTCAATGCTAGACAATTGGCACAAAGCTGCTGCAAAAGCAAATTTCAATGAATATTTTGACGATTTGACCGACGATAGCGTTTTTATGGGAACAGACGCGACAGAGCATTGGACAAAAACTGAGTTTCAAGCATTTGCTAAACCCTTCTTTGACAAAGGAAAAGCATGGAATTTTACCGCCATGAAAAGACACATCTACTTTAGTGATGATAAAAAAATGGCTTGGTTTGATGAATTGCTCAACACTCAAATGAAAATCTGTCGTGGTAGCGGTGTTTTAGTAAAAAAAGATGGCAAATGGCTTATAAAACAATACGTGCTTTCCATGACTATCCCAAATGAAAACGTCGATGAAGTCGTGAAAATAAAAGCACCAATCGAAAATAATCTGATTAATTTATTGACGAAATAACATTACTTCAAATGCTCTAGCATATCAACTGTCATAGCAGCTAAATCAAACTCGTGTTTCCAGTTCCAATCTTTTTGAGCTACTGTGTCATCTATTGATGCTGGCCAACTATCGGCAATCTTTTGACGAAAATCGGGTTTATAGGTTATTTCAAAATTTGGAATATGCTTTTTTATTTCTTCGGCAAT
>JAXLVF010000012.1:0-98437 GCA_046329205.1 Flavobacteriaceae bacterium
TGCCTTTTTGATTGTAAAAAATAGTATAACAAGAATTGTCTTTTTCATTAAACTGTCGTGTAGCGATAACTGTTCCAGCTTTAGTATCATCAAAATATTTGAATAAGCCTATTTCTTTTCCATGCTCAAAATTCCCTTCATATCGAGGTCTTTTTGACTCTTCAAAATAACCTTTCCATAGACCATGTCTTTTCCCTTGCTCATCAAATTTATTGTATTCCTGAGAAAACAAAACAGAAGTAAAAACTAAAAAAATCAGTGTATATCGCATAAATATTTTTTTCTTTAAACGTTAAAACAGTCTCTTTTATTATATCAAATTCAATTCCAAAAATAAAATGCTCCTAAAAAGAAGCATTTTGTTTTTATTTTTTCTTATTCTGTAATTGTTTTTGCTGTTCAGCCTGCTCCATCATTTCTCTCATTTTCTTTTGGAACTTGCTTTCAGTTTTTGGTTTGGATTTATTTTCTTGAATTTGAGCGTGAATTTTATCGCTATCTATAAAGTACTTTTTTATTACAAGCATAATTCCAATTGTAATCAAGTTTGAAATAAAGTTATACAAACTCAATCCAGAACCATAATTATTAAAGAACAACAACATCATTATTGGCGAGATATAAATCATCATTTTCATGATTTTAGTCATATCTGGCATTCCTTCTTGTGGTGGTTGCGACATTGCGGCTTGATCTCCAGAAGTCATTTTCATGTAAAAGAAAATTGCAATTGCAGCCAAAATTGGAAACAAACTAACATGGTCACCATATACAGGAATTCGGAACGGCAACTTGATAATTTCATCAAATGATGATAAATCATCTGCCCAAAGAAATCCTTTTTGTCTCAATTCTATAGCTGATGGAAAAAACTGAAACGAAGCATACATAAATGGTATTTGTATTAATGCTGGAATACATCCTGCCATCGGGTTTACACCTGCTTTGCTATACAAGCTCATTGTCTCTTGTTGACGCTTCATTGGGTCTTTTACCTTTTCGTTGATTTCATTAATTTCAGGACGCAATACTTTCATTTTTGCCTGAGATAAAAACGATTTGAATGTAATAGGCGACATCGCAATTTTTATGAGTATTGTAAACAAGATAATTGCAATTCCTAGCGGCATGAAAGAGCTTAACAAACCAAACAATGGCACAAAAATAAATTTGTTTATCCATCCAAATATTCCCCAACCAAGTGGTACAATTTCGTCAAGATTTCTATCATATTTATCCAGAAGTCTATAATCTGTAGGTCCATAGAACCAATTCATTTTATAATCTAACTCACCATTTTGAAATGCTAATGCAGATGTAGTTTTGAAGTCTTTAGTAAAAACAGTATCTTTTTTCTCATCATCTACTAAGTTATGCGAATGAAAAACTGCTTTTTCAAAAGGTGTTTTTGTTAAGAGAATAGAGCTAAAGAAATGCTGTTTATATGCAACATATGTAACCTTATCAGCAGTTTCTTCTTTATCTTTTCCTTGACCAACATAATCATCTTTTCCATCTTCATATTCAAAAATAATCTCTGCGTAGCGGTTTTCATAAGATATACTTTTCTCGTTTCTATATGTTTTCAGTTCCCACTGAAAATCAACTGGTTTAGATGTATTAAGAACTTTACCTAATCCTTGAGATTTTACGTCAAAATCGAGCATATATTCTTTTGGTTTCATCACATACTGATATTCCAAAAAAGAATTTGCATCTGCTTTAAGCTTCATTGACAATACTTGGTCATCTCCATTTTTTGTCAATGTAGGTTCAAAGAATAAGTCTTTAGTATTGAGTGTTCGATTATCTTTTGTTTGTAATTCAAGATTGAGTTGAGCATTGTTGTTTTTTATCAATTCAACCAGTTGTTTTGAGTTTTTATCAAATCTTTTATAATCTTTTAAAACCGCTTCAGCAATATAACCTCCTTTGTTGGATATCTTTAGTTTTAAAACCTCATTTTCAAGAATTGTAAAATTCTCTTTTGCAGATGGCAAAGTTGCTGAATACGCAAAACTACCCAATGTTGATTGAAGTTTTTGAAGCTTCAAAGTATCACTTACGGTAGAGTCTGAAGCGATAGTTGAGGCTAGTTTAGCCTCATTTTGTTTACTGTTTTGTTGTTTTTTGAGTTGCTCTTTTTTGGCTTTCTCTTTTTGTTCTTTTGCTTCATTTTTTTGACTATTCATCATCATCCAAAAAATGATACCGAATATCAATGCAAAACCTATGAACGAATTTAAATCAAACTTTTTTTGTTCCATTATTAAAAATTTAAGCCATGAGCAACTAACTTGCTTTAGGCAGTAATCATATTATTTTTATGCTTTTTTATTGCCGCCACAAAGCTAACAAAAATTGGATGTGGATTTGCAACAGTACTTTTATATTCTGGATGATACTGAACACCTATAAAAAACGGATGATTTTCTAGTTCTATTATCTCCACCAAACCAGTATCTGGATTTGTTCCTGAACACTTCAATCCTGCGTTTTCCAATGATTGTCTATATTCATTATTGAACTCATAACGATGTCTGTGTCTTTCAGAAATTACATTTTTATTATAAATTTCATAAGCTAAAGAGTTCTCTTCGATGTTACATTTCCAAGCACCAAGGCGCATTGTTCCTCCTTTGTCTACAATATTTTTTTGCTCATCCATCAACGAAATTACAGGATATGGTGTTTGTAAATTCATTTCTGTTGAATTGGCGTCAGCGTAACCCAATACATTTCGAGCGTATTCAATAACAGCCATTTGCATTCCTAAACAAATTCCAAAGAAAGGAATTCCGTTCTCACGTGCATATCGAACGGTTTCTATTTTCCCTTCAATTCCTCGCTCTCCAAAACCTGGCGCAACTAGAATTCCGTCTATTCCTTTTAATTTTTCTGCAATATTTTCAGAATTTGTAAACTCTGAATGAATGCTAATTACATTTACTTTAACTTCGTTTGCAGCTCCAGCATGGATGAATGATTCAAGAATTGACTTGTATGAATCTTGTAATTCAACATATTTCCCTACTAAACCAACATTAATGGTTTGTTTTGGATTTTTCAAACGATGTAAAAATTCATTCCATTGAGCCAAATCAGGAATTGACTTTTCAGATAAAGCTAATTTTTTTAAAGCTACAACATCCAATCCTTCTTTGAGCATTAAACTTGGTACTTCATATATAGTTGATGCATCGATAGATTGAATAACTGCTTCACGTTTTACATTGCAAAACAAAGCCAATTTTTGCCTTAAATCATCAGATAATTCATGCTCTGTTCTGCAAACCAAAATATCAGCTTTGATACCACTTTCCATCAAGGTCTTTACAGAATGTTGCGTAGGTTTTGTCTTCAATTCGCCAGCTGCTGCCAAATATGGCACCAAGGTCAAATGTATTACAATGCTATTATTTTCTCCTAATTCCCATACCAATTGACGAACAGATTCAATATAAGGCAATGACTCGATGTCACCAACAGTTCCACCGATTTCGGTAATTACAATATCATAATCGCCTGTTTTACCAAGCAATTGCATTCTTTCTTTGATTTCGTTTGTGATGTGTGGAACAACCTGAACAGTCTTACCAAGAAATTCTCCTCTTCTCTCCTTTTCAATCACCGAAAGGTAAACTCTACCTGTAGTTACATTATTTGCCTGTGAAGTTGGCACATTAAGAAATCGTTCATAATGCCCCAAATCCAAATCGGTTTCTGCTCCATCATCAGTTACAAAACATTCGCCATGTTCATAAGGATTTAATGTTCCTGGATCAACATTAATATAAGGATCAAATTTTTGAATAGTAGTTCTGTAACCTCTTGCTTGAAGCAATTTTGCTAGTGATGCTGCGATAATCCCTTTTCCCAAAGATGATGTCACACCTCCTGTAACAAAAATGTATTTCGTTTGATTCATTTTTAAAAATTTTGTTGTGTTGTTGTTGCTGTTGTTGTTTTAAAAACGGCTCAAAAATACGATTATTAATTGAAATACTGAATTTGATTTTGTCTAATTATTAAATCTAAATTGGTGTAATCTATTTATGGTTTAGGGAATTTTTTTCTGATGTTTCGAATCAATTCTTCTAAACCATTTAGCTTTAACTCATAAACCAATTGAAGTTGTTCTCCGAGTTTTCCTTTTGGAAATCCTTTCGTTTTGAACCAGACCAAATAATATTCGGGTAAGTCGATAAGAAAATACCCTTCGTATTTTCCGAAGGGCATTTTAGTATGTGCTAATTTTATTAATTCTTCTTGCTGTGTGTTCAAATTATTTCCAATTAAAAATAATTTCTTTTTTGATATCGGGATGCAAACTGTAGTGAACAGGACAAGTCATGGCTGTTCTCTCTAAAATAGTTTTTACTTTAGCATCGGCTGATAAATTCATTTGGAAGACAACGTGAATTTCTGATATTCTTCTTGGATCAGCTGCCATAATTTTAGTCACTTCTGCAGTTGAACCAGAAAAATCAACGTCTAAATCTCTAGCTTTTATTCCCATAACTGTAAACATGCAACTTGCTAATGAATTTGCAACAGTATCTGTTGGTGAAAAAGCTTCGCCTTTTCCATTGTTATCCAATGGAGCATCGCTAATAATAATATTTCCTGACTGTAAATGAACAGAAGATGTTCTTAAATCTCCTAAATAGGTAACTTTTGATGTTGACATTTTATATTGCTTCTTTAATATTCAAGTCATCATCATAATACAATATATAAACTCCTTTGTTTACATAACCTTGTGATGCTTGTTCGTAGTCAAATTTATTTTCTATAAACTCAGTACTGGTTGTTTGAACTGACTCTTCAAATGATACATCTTGTGACAATCGAAGTAATGTATCCATAGTTACATCAAATCCTCTAACAGCAAATTGATTGGGCAAAACTTTGTTTATTTTTTTGTATTTTTCATCAAATGTGTTTGCTTCTTCTGTTTCATTTGGTTTTGTCAACGAAGGATAGAGAAGCTTCAGTTTTGTTAATCTATTCAATGAGATTTCTTCAAAATCCAACGTTTCATTTTGTTCCATTATAACTAACTGTACCTGATATTCTTTCTGCAAATTGAGCATTGCATTTGTTGTTGCTAAAATCATACCTGTACTCTCTGAAGCCAAAACAACAAAATTCATTCTGTCTTTTTGGAACAAAACTTTTAAACTATCGGCAACAACAGTATTTCGGGCATTGAGACCAACCAATCGACAGTTTTTTTGATTTTGTTGTAAATATTCTTTAACACTCCCTTTTTTGGGGTCTACTACAGCTACAATATTCCCTTGTTTTTTATTCATATAATCAAAAATTGATGTTTTTAAAACATCTGCTGGTGGCATTGATTGATATAAATTTGAGAATTCTTTACCCATTTCTTTTGACAAAGGCGATATAATAGGAACATTGTTAGTTGTAAACTCAGCAAGCTTTTCTACATTGGTTTGATAAAAAGGGCCAATGATTGCATCTGCTTTGTCAATATTTTTTTCTTGAACAATACCTGCTATCCCTGATGAATTTTTAGTTTCTTGAGAATCGAAAATTTTAACATCAATATTCAAACCTAGCACCTTTGCAGAGTCTATAGCCATCAAAGCTCCTGAATAGAAATCCAAGGTCATATTCAAAAACTTATCTTTTTTCAATCGTGATTGAATAGAATTTAAAGTATCACTTTCAATTTTTGAAATGTTAAATGGCAATAACATCACTAATTCTTTTTTCTGACTGTTATTGAGTGTTTTAATTAAATTTGACTGTTCTTTTTTTGGTGTATTTTTCTTCTCTCCTTGTGGAACTCTGATTATCATTCCTTGTTTGACGCCTTTTTTCAATTCAGGATTCAAAATCAATAATTCTTGTTCTGTTAAACCAAAATCATTTGCAAGTGATTGAACAGTCTCTTTAGGTCTAACTACATATTCTTGTAAATATTTCTTTGTAGAAACCGCAGGAGCAGTATTGTTTTCAACTTTTACTGGTTTTGGAGTTTCAGAAACTACTGTGTTTGGATTTCCAGTAATCATTAACTTCATACCTATTTGCAAGCCAGAAACAATTTGAGGATTTAATCGTTCTAATTCTTCAACTGTCATTCCATACTTTTTAGAAATACCATATTTAGTCTCTTTTGGTTCTACTAAATGAAAAGTTGTAGCTGAAGGCTTTTTTGTTTCAATAATAATTTGTTTTGGTTCTTCTTCTTTAACAGAAGTTGCTTTTACAATACGAACAGGTTGTTCCTCTTTTGCGTTTGTTTCTCCAGTAGATGGGATTGTAATGGTTTGTCCAATTTTCAGACCATCTTTGAGTAATTCTTGATTAGCATTTTTTATATCATCAACAGTTACATTGTATTGTTTTGAAAGACTGTAAAGTGTCTCTTTTGGCTGTACCAAATGCTTTTTTGAAGGTTGATGTTCGCTAGGTTTTTTTTCAACAATAGCTGAGTTGGTAACTACCGTGGATGGGATTAGTAAAACCTTATCTTGTTGAATCCCGTTTTGAGAATCAGGATTGAGTTTATAGATATCAAAAGGAGTAACCTTATATTTTTGAGCTATAGAATTTATGGTTTCTCCTTTTGATACAGTATGTTTTATGAATTTATCTTGTTTAGCAAAAAGTGAAAATGTAAAACAAAAAACTAGAAGTAAAGTATATTCTAACCTGTTTTTCATGCGCTGTTATTTTAGAAATATGGTATAAATTTAAAGATAATTTTTTAATACAATCATCAAAACAACTGCCAAACTTAATCAATCACAAAAAAATTAAACAAAAAAGCCACTAAAACTCTAACTTTCAGTGGCTTTAAAAATTTATTCCCATTCAATTGTTGCAGGTGGTTTTGAGCTAATGTCATATACTACTCTATTTACACCTTTAACTTTATTAATAATTTCATTCGAAATTTTCATCAGAAAATCATAAGGCAAATGAACCCAATCTGCTGTCATTCCATCAGTAGACTCTACTGCTCTGAGAGCAACAACTTTTTCATAAGTTCGCTCATCACCCATCACGCCAACACTATTTACAGGAAGCAAAATTGCACCTGCTTGCCACACTTTGTCATACAAACCATGTTGTTTTAACCCGTTGATAAAAACGGCATCAACTTCTTGCAAAATTTGAACTTTTTCTGGAGTAATATCGCCAAGGATTCTAATTGATAATCCTGGACCAGGAAATGGATGTCTTCCTAAGAGTTCATCATCTATTCCTAATGTTTTCCCAACTCTGCGAACTTCATCTTTAAAAAGCATTCGAAGTGGTTCTACTATTTGCAATTTCATATAATCGGGTAAACCACCAACATTGTGATGTGATTTTATGGTAGCACTTGGGCCTTTTACCGAAACCGACTCGATAACATCTGGATAAATAGTTCCTTGGGCAAGCCATTTTACATCTTCTATTTTATGGGCTTCATCGTCAAAAACTTCTATAAAAACCCTGCCTATAGTTTTTCTTTTTTTCTCTGGTTCTTCAATTCCAGCTAAAGCTGAAAGAAACCGTTCTGAAGCATCAACTCCTTTTACATTCAATCCCATATCCTTGTATTGATGTAGAACATTTTCAAATTCATTTTTGCGGAGCAAACCATTGTTTACAAAAATACAATAGAGGTTTTTGCCTATCGCTTTATTTAATAAAACTGCTGCTACAGTTGAGTCTACACCACCAGAAAGACCTAGAACAACTTTATCATCATTTAGTTTTTCTTTTAGCTCGTTTACACAATCTTCTACAAAAGCATTTGGGGTAAATGATTGTTCAACTTGAGCAATTTTCACTAAAAAATTCTCTAAAATTTGTTTTCCATCGGTAGAATGATAAACTTCTGGATGAAACTGAATAGCATAGGTATCTTCACCATCAATTCTGTAAGCAGCATTTTCAACATCTTTTGTGCTTGCTAGTTTTACAGCATTATTTGGAAGTTTTTTTATAGTATCGCTATGACTCATCCATACTTGGCTATTCAAAGCGACTTCATCAAAAAAGGTTTCATCATCTTTAATGTAAGTTAAGTTTGCTCTTCCATATTCACGAATATTACTTGGAGCTACTTCTCCACCATTAAAATGTGCCAAATATTGTGCGCCATAACAAACAGCTAACAATGGTTTTTTACCTCTAATTTGGGACAAATCAGGATGTGGAGCATCTTCAGCTCGAACAGAATATGGACTACCCGAAAGGATAACCGCTTTAAAACTCGACAAATCATCAGGAAAATGATTGAAAGGATAAATTTCGCAGAATATGTTTAATTCCCGAACACGGCGCGCAATGAGTTGTGTGTATTGCGAGCCAAAATCTAAAATAAGTACGTTGTGTTGCATGTGCAAAAGTAGTATTCTTGACTGAAAATAAAAAATTGAAAATTGATATTTAGACAATAAAAAAAGCACCTCAAAACGAGATGCTTTTTTATATTTTAACTAAAAGAATTACTTCTGCTTAAAAGCTTTTTCACCGGGAAAGTAAGCTGTATCAGCTAGTTCTTCCTCAATACGAAGCAATTGATTGTATTTTGCCATACGATCAGAACGAGAAGCTGAACCTGTTTTGATTTGTCCACAGTTCAATGCCACTGCTAAATCAGCTATTGTATTATCTTCTGTTTCCCCAGAACGGTGCGACATCACCGAAGTATAACCTGCATTGTGTGCCATGTTTACAGCAGCAATCGTTTCTGTTAATGTTCCTATTTGGTTTACTTTTACCAAAATTGAATTAGCAATTCCTTTTTCAATACCTGTAGCAAGACGCTGAACATTGGTTACAAATAAATCGTCACCAACTAATTGTACTTTGTCACCAATCAATTCTGTTAGATATTTCCATCCATCCCAGTCGTCTTCATACATTCCATCTTCGATTGAAACAATTGGATATTTTGAAGCCAATTCTGCTAAATACTCAGCTTGTTCTTTTGAAGTTCTTACTTTTCCGTTTGGTCCTTCAAATTTTGAATAATCATATTTTCCGTCTTTGTAAAACTCTGATGAAGCACAATCAAGAGCAATTTTTACTTCTTCACCAAATACATAACCAGCATTTTCAACAGCTTTTTTAATCGTGTCAAGTGCATCTTCTGTTCCACCAGCTAAGTTTGGAGCAAAACCACCTTCATCACCAACGGCTGTTGAAAGATTTCTATCATGCAATACTTTTTTAAGGTTGTGGAAAATTTCAGTTCCCATTTGCATTGCGTGTGTAAAAGTAGTTGCTTTTACTGGCATAATCATAAATTCTTGAAACGCAATTGGCGCATCAGAATGTGAACCACCATTGATGATATTCATCATAGGAACAGGTAATGTATTAGCAGAAACACCACCAACATAGCGATAAAGTGGTAATCCTAGCTCATTTGCTGCAGCTTTTGCTACCGCTAAAGAAACCCCAAGAATTGCATTGGCACCAAGATTAGACTTATTTGAAGTTCCATCCAAATCAATCATTATTTTATCAACTAAATTTTGTTCAAATACAGAAACTCCTAATAATTCTGGAGCAATTTTTACATTCACATTTTCAACCGCTTTCAAAACTCCTTTACCCATGTATGCCTTTCCTCCATCACGCAACTCAACTGCTTCGTGCTCACCTGTAGAAGCACCGCTTGGAACTGCTGCTCTACCTAAAACACCATTTTCTGTAACTACATCAACTTCTATAGTTGGATTTCCTCTGGAGTCCAATATTTGTCTTGCATGAACTTTAATAATAATACTCATTTTTTATGATTTTATAATTTTTTAATATTAGTGATTATCAATACTACAAATTTAATCATTCTGAAAGTGTAAAATATCTTATTTAGAAAAACTTATAAACGCAAACGTTTTAGCTTCAGTGAATATTTTAATGTAGAAATATTTAGCTTTTCAACAAGGCTACAAATTCATCAAAAAGATATGACGAGTCATGCGGACCAGGACTTGCCTCTGGATGATATTGTACTGAGAAACAAGGCTTAGATTTCATTCGCATACCAGCAACGGTATTATCATTTAAATGATAATGTGTAATTTCTAAGTCTGAATGATTTTCTAGTTCGTCTCTATTGACAGCAAAACCGTGATTTTGAGAAGTAATTTCGCCTTTACCTGTTATTATATTCATCACGGGATGATTAATTCCTCGATGCCCGTTGAACATTTTAAAAGTCGAAACACCATTGGCCAAACCAATAATTTGATGACCAAGACAAATTCCAAAAACAGGTTTTTCAGAATTGATCATTTGTTTTGCCACACTGATTACGCCTTCCAATGGCTCTGGATCACCAGGACCATTTGACAAGAAGTAACCATCAGGGTTGAATGATTGTAACTCTTCAAAAGTGGAATTGTATGGAAAAACTTTTATGAAGCAATTTCTTTTGGCTAGATTTCTTAGGATATTTTTCTTGATACCTAAATCTAATGCTGAGATTTTAAAAGTTGCATTTTCATCACCAAAAAAATAAGGTTCTGTAACAGACACTGTTGATGCTAATTCCAAGCCTTTCATGTCAGGAACTTTGGTTAGCATTTCTTTAAGCTCTTCTACAGAAGTTCCATCGGTACAAATTACAGCATTTTGCGCACCATTATCTCGAATGTAACTTACTAAAGCTCGTGTATCAACATCTGAAATACAAATTAGGTTTTGCTTTTCGAAATAGTCGTACAAGTTGCTTTCTGAATTTGGTCGTGAATGGTTAAAGCTAAAGTTTTTACAAACCAATCCTGAAATCATAATTTTTTCTGATTCTACTTCGTCCACATTAACTCCGTAGTTTCCAATATGTGGATTTGTTGTCACCATTATTTGTCCAAAATAAGACGGATCGGTGAAGATTTCTTGGTAACCTGTCATTCCGGTATTGAAGCATACTTCACCGAATGTTTTACCAGATATTCCAATTGATTTACCATAGAAAGCTGTACCATCTGCAAGTAATAGAATAGCTTTTGGTCTTGTTGTGTAATTCATTTTGTTGTGTTGTTGTGTTGCAGTGCAAATTTAGAGTATTCGTATTTAATTCTAAAGTTGTTTTATGAAAGTTTTTAAACATTCCTTTTGTTTGTTATTAGCCCCGATTGAAGCTAGCTACCATGTAGCGCGGAAAGCGGGAAAATGGTTTGCTGGTGTTACTAGTTTTTTGCTCAAAAAAAAACCTCATAATTGAGAATTTTTATCTAATCAAGCTGAAATGACCTTTTTTAATTGTTTGTTTTCCATCAATATCTATCAATGTCAATGTGTACCAATAATCTGTTGCAGGCATTTTTTTTTCATTTTTTATTCCGGACCAACCAAATTGATTTTGTTGCATATCCATTTTATATAGAATGTTTCCATATCTGTCAAAAATTACAATTTCGGCACTAGAATAAAACTCTTTAGACAAGCCTTTTATTTTCCAATTATCGTTTATTCCGTCTTCATTTGGCGTAAAATATTTTGGGATATTCATCAGATAGACTTCTGTAGAAATTGTTTTTTCGCAATTGTTAATGTCTTTTACATATATTGTATGAACTCCTGCTCCTACTCCAATAAAATTATAGGAGTTACCTGAACCAAAAAAATTAAAGTCATCGATTGCAAACTCATAGGTACTGTTGCCACTTACGGACACGAATACTTCTCCATCGTCTGCGATTACTTCGTCGAATTCTGGATTAGTAGATTTTGATACACTGAATGTTTTTGAAGTTGAACATGTTAATCCATTCTCAAACTTTGTTACTGTTATAGAGTAGTTACCTGGTTCTATAGGTTGAAAAAATCGTTGCGTAGAAACTATGGTCCCGTTTTCGTTTTTCCAAGTCCAAGAGGTCATTCCGTTACCTCCATCGATTTTTAATGGTGGTTGCATACTTGGATCACAAATTGTGTAATGACTTTCAATATTCAAGTTGATATTTGAATTTACAACTGCATTGAATGATACTACACCAAAACAATTATGACTTTCATCTTCAATCCTTACCCAAATTGAGGTTGTTGGTGATGTGTAATATTTATCTAAGGGATTAATTTCTGTTTGAGCGTCAACTTGATTTGCGTAAAATGTTATTGTGAAATCGGATGGAATTCCAAGTTCATCTCTGATGTCATTTTCTTTTAATCCCAAATTAAATTGCCCTTGTGAGTTGTTTTCGATAGAGTCTGAATTTTCACAAACATACATATTTCGAATCGGCATTGTATTGGCCTGATAATTTTGGATAAAAAAGTTAGTTATTGTTACACATCCTTTCGGACTGACAATTTTCACAAAAACTTCTTCAGGATTTGTCACATTAGTATAATGTTGGTAATCCTGAATTTGATTAATATCATTATTAGCATCGTTTAAACTATGATAAAAAGTATACTCATACTCTGAATTTACATCACCTGCCAAATCTTTAACATTTTTGAGATTAAAAACTGAAAAATTATCTCCATCAATATCACATTGAGAAAGAGTTTGATTTGGCTCTAAATCTGGTAATGGATAAGCTACAACTTTTTTATACAATGTAACAGCTTGATTATTATCCATAACAATTCTGGCACTTACTTTATTAGTTCCTGGTGTATTGAAAAGATGTGTAGGGTTGAAATCAGTAGAAGTTGTTCCATCTCCAAAATCCCAAAGCACAGAAATTATTGGTCTGTAAGCATCCAATTCAAAACTAAATGCAACATCAACACAATCATCTTTGGAAGGAATAATTCTACTTCTAAGGTAAGATGCAACGAATGTTGGCAAACCTTTTGTTGAAGAGGCATTATTAAATTGAATATTAGATGAACTATAATTACATTCTTCACCAATTTTTTCAGGATTATTGATTACTCCTAAATGATTTATCGGATTAGATAAATTGCCTTGTGCGACATAAATTTTTCCATTTCTAGCCAATTGTATTGAACCAGGTTCAAGAGTGGGAATAAGAAATGAGTCAACTGGTTCCATTCCTCCCAAATTAGTAAAAGGAAACTGCACTATGTAATCTCCTCCTGTGTAGTAAAAATTTTTCAGATCTTGTGAAAACTCTATTCCATAAGGATTCAGAAAAACTCCAAAAGCTGGAATAGTAGGTAGTGTAAAAAAATGCTGAAAATTTATTGATTCATTATCATAGGAATAAAAATAAATTTTTTGATTTGCATTATCAGCAAAAGCAAGATAGTCGCCATCTGGCGCAAATTTCATAGCGCCAAGTTTTCCTAAATTTTCATTAATTGCTCTTATTTCAGGCGTTGTATTAACACCGCTTGAAGAAACATTAAAAATTCTGAAAATAAATTCTCCCTCGGGAACAATATATCCAAAAACAGGATCAGGTTTTGTTAAACAAACTACTCTAATAGTATCCGATACTGGATGATGAATTGCGACTATTCTAGAGGTTGAACTAATCTCGGCAATTCGAATATCCTTATTTGAGGTTATATAACCTAAAGGATTTTGGGTGTTAAACTTAACCTCGGAATAATAAATTCCTGGCAAGAGATAAACTGGGGTTGATTGAGTATTTTCTCTAATGTAAAAAATGTAATAAGTAGAGTAATCATTAGGTTTAGGAACAATAATTGCGGATTGAATACCATCTATTTCTCCTGATAAACCGTTACCATTTGTCATTATTTGGTGATTTCTATTCCATACAGTTTGCCCATTTGTATAAAACATTAAGTTTCCTTGATCATCTGAAATACTGCTACAGCCAGCAGGAGTAACCATAGTACCATTTTCAAGAATTTCAACTTCACCGTTCCCAAAATTTATTCCAGCATTTTTCCCAAAGTACCAATGATTGGTCTCATTTTGACTGAAACCAAAATACGATGAAAATAGAATTATCATCAATAGCTGACATCTTAGGTTAAAGTTTGAAAATACAATCTGCATGTAGTGTTTAATATATAAAGAAAGTAAAAATTGATTTTTTTAAATTCATTGCAATTTAGAAAAATATACCTGAATAGTTAGAAGTTTCTCACATTTTAACAAGAAAATAATATGTCAAAAAAAAAGGATAAACAAATTGTTTATCCTTTTTTTTTATAATTTGTTAATAATTATTCTGCACTTGGAGTTTCTTCTGAAGAAGTCTCTGGAGCTTCTGGAGCTGGAGTCTCAGCAACTGGAACAGTTGTTTCAACTTTTTTGCTTTTTCCACCTCGACGGCTTTTAGATTTTTTCTCTTCTTTTTTACCTCCGTTATATAGTTCATTGAAATCTACTAACTCAATCATTGCCATATCAGCATTGTCACCAAGACGATTTCCTAACTTAATGATACGAGTATAACCACCTGGACGATCTCCAACTTTTGCAGAAACTTCTCTAAAAAGTTCGGTAACCGCATATTTGTTTCTCAAATAAGAAAAAACAATACGTCTGTTGTGAGTTGTGTCTTCTTTAGACTTCGTTACCAATGGCTCAACGAATTGTTTAAGCGCTTTAGCTTTTGCAACAGTTGTATTGATACGCTTGTGCTCGATTAAAGAACAAGCCATATTAGCCAACATAGCTTTTCTATGTCCAGACTGTCTGCTTAAATGATTTACTTTTTTTCCGTGTCTCATGACGTTACTTTTTTAACTTCATCTTGCATCAATCCTCTTTGGAGAGCAAAATATGAAGCAAATTATTCTTTATCTAGTTTATATTTACTTAAATCCATTCCAAAAGTAAGATTTTTGTTAGCAACAAGCTCATCAAGCTCGGTTAACGATTTCTTACCAAAATTGCGGAATTTCATCAAATCATTTTTATTAAATGACACTAAATCACCTAATGTTTCAACCTCTGCAGCTTTCAAACAATTTAAAGCTCTCACAGATAAATCCATATCAACAAGCTTTGTTTTTAGAAGTTGTCTCATGTGTAGTGACTCTTCATCATAAGATTCAGTTTGAGCAATTTCGTCAGCCTCAAGAGTGATTCTTTCATCTGAGAAAAGCATAAAGTGATGAATAAGTACTTTAGCCGCTTCAGTCAAAGCATCTTTAGGATTTATAGAACCATCTGTTTTTATTTCGAAAACAAGTTTTTCGTAATCAGTTTTTTGTTCAACACGGAAATTTTCAATTGAATATTTTACATTTTTAACAGGAGTAAAAATTGAGTCAATAAAAATAGTTCCGATAGCTGCGTTTTGTTTTTTATTTTCTTCCGCAGGAACATAACCACGACCTTTTTCGATGGTAAGTTCTATATTAAGGTTTACTTTACTATCTAAGTTACAAATAACCAAGTCAGGGTTTAACACTTGAAAACCTGAGATGAATTTTTGAAAATCACCAGCAGTAATCTGTTCTTTTCCTGAGATTGAAATAGAAACTGTTTCGTTATCAATATCTTCTATTTGACGTTTGAAACGAACTTGCTTTAGATTTAAAACAATTTCAGTTACATCTTCAACTACTCCGGAAATAGTAGAGAATTCATGCTCAACTCCTTCAATTCGAACTGAAGTGATAGCATAACCTTCTAATGCTGAAAGTAATACTCTACGAAGTGCGTTACCAACTGTCAATCCATATCCTGGTTCCAAAGGTCTAAATTCGAATTTACCTTCAAAATCAGTTGAATCAATCATGATAACTTTATCGGGCTTCTGAAAATTAAATAATGCCATAATTACGACTAGTGTCAGTTTTTATTTGTTGTACAACTCTACGATTAATTGTTCCTTAATGTTTTCTGGAATTTGAAGTCTTGCAGGAACAGAAACAAAAGTTCCTTCTTTAGTATCATTATTCCAAGTAATCCATTCATAAACGTGGCTAGAATTAGATAAAGAACGTTCAATTGCATCAACTGATTTTGATTTTTCACGAACTGCAACTTTATCACCAGGTTTTAAATGGTATGAAGGAATATTTACAACTTCACCATTTACTGTAATATGTCTATGAGAAACTATTTGTCTTGCTGCTCTTCTTGAAGGTGCAATACCCATTCTGTAAACAACGTTATCAAGTCTTGCTTCGCATAATTGTAAAAGGATTTCACCAGTTACACCATGAGATGCAGCTGCTTTCTCATACATTTTGCGGAATTGTCTTTCCAAAATACCGTAAGTGTATTTTGCTTTTTGTTTTTCCATTAATTGAGTAGCATATTCAGATTTTTTACCTCTTTTTTTTGCTAACCCATGTTGTCCTGGAGGATAGTTTCTTTTTTCGAAAGCTTTATCATCTCCAAAGATAGCTTCGCCAAATTTACGAGCGATTTTTGTACTTGGACCAGTATATCTTGCCATTTTAAATTGTTTTTAAGATAGAGATTATGAATTCAGGTCAAATCCTTCGATAATCTTTTTTCTATCTTTTGTTATACTATAAATTAAACTCTACGTCTTTTTGGAGGACGACATCCATTGTGAGGAATTGGAGTTACATCGATAATTTCTGTAACTTCAATACCACCGTTGTGAATAGATCTGATAGCAGATTCTCTACCATTTCCTGGACCTTTAACATAAACTTTTACTTTTTTAAGTCCAGCTTCTAATGCAACTTTGGCACAATCTTCTGCTGCCATTTGGGCTGCATAAGGAGTATTCTTTTTTGAACCTCTAAAACCCATTTTCCCAGCTGAAGACCAAGAAATAACTTCACCTTTTTTATTTGTTAAAGAGATGATTATGTTATTAAAAGTAGCATTAATATGTGCTTCACCAGTTGATTCAACTATAACTTTACGTTTTTTTGCAGTCGTTTTAGCCATATTACTTATTATTTAGTTGCTTTTTTCTTGTTAGCAACAGTTTTTCTTTTACCTTTTCTTGTTCTAGAGTTGTTTTTTGTTCTTTGTCCTCTTAATGGAAGACCAGCTCTATGACGAATTCCTCTATAACACCCTATGTCCATTAAACGTTTAATGTGTAATGAAACTTCAGAGCGTAATTCTCCTTCAATTTTATAGAATGAAACTGCTTCACGAATTGCTCCGATCTCCTCGTCATTCCATTCTTGAACTTTTTTATCTTGACTAACTTGAGCTTTTTCTAAAATCTCAATAGCTCTACTTTTACCTATTCCGAAGATATAGGTTAAAGCGATAACTCCTCTTTTGTTTTTAGGTATATCTACCCCTGCTATTCTTGCCATAACTATCCTTGTCTTTGTTTAAATCTAGGATTCTTTTTATTAATAACGTATAATCTACCTTTTCTACGTACAATAATGCACTCGGCACTTCTTTTTTTAACTGATGCTCTTACTTTCATATTAATAAGCTTTAGTATCTATATGTAATTCTTGCTTTGGACAAATCATAAGGGCTCATTTCTAGTTTAACCTTATCACCAGGTAATAATTTAATATAATGCATACGCATTTTACCAGAAATATGAGCTATTACAACATGACCGTTTTCTAATTCAACACGGAACATTGCATTTGACAATGCTTCAATTATAGTTCCATCTTGTTCTATTGCTGATTGTTTTGCCATAAAAACTAAGCTACTGCTTTTCTATTTTTACCACTTTTCATTAAACCATCATAATGTTTATTCAATAGATAAGTATTTATCTGCTGAATGGTATCGATTGCAACTCCGACCATGATAATTAATGATGTACCACCATAGAACATTGCCCAAGATTGCTGAACATCTAAGCTTACAACAATTGCTGGGAACACAGCAATAAGCGCTAAGAATAAAGCTCCTGGAAATGTAATTAATGACATAATTTTATCAAGAAAATCTGCTGTGTCAACACCTGGTTTAATACCTGGTATGAAACCTCCACTTCTTTTTAAATCATCAGCCATTTTATTTGTAGGTACTGTTATTGCAGTATAGAAATATGTAAATATTAAAATCAATAATGCAAATACAAAATTGTACCAAAATCCAAACATGTTACTAAATTCACTTGCTACTGACTGCGATGTTTCTGATTTTGATAAACCAGCAACTGCAGCAGGAATAAACATTATAGCCTGAGCGAAAATAATTGGCATAACCCCAGAAGCGTTTAATTTTAATGGAATCCATTGTCTATTGCCTCCAAGCATATCTTGCTCATAATCACCAGTAGCTGTTCTTCTAGCATATTGTACAGGGATTTTTCTAACTGCCATTACTAATAATACACAAGCAATAATAACTAAAAGCCATACAATTATTTCAAATACTAATAGCATTGGACCTCCATTGTTATTAGTTATTCTTGACTGAAACTCTTGAAATAATGCTTGTGGTAGTCTTGCAAGAATACCAACCATAATTAGTAATGATATTCCATTTCCAATACCTTTATCAGTAATCTTTTCACCTAACCACATTGCAAAAATTGTTCCTGTAGTTAAAATTAGAACGGATGAAAATAAAAAAGAAAATGAATCAAACCCTAAAAGGAAAGCGCTACTAGGCAAAGTTCTGTAAAGGTTATAGATATAACCAGGACCTTGAACAAGAGTAATCGCTATAGTAAGCCATCTTGTGATTTGATTTAATTTTTTTCTACCACTTTCACCATCCTTTTGCAATTTTTGCAAATATGGAATAGCAATTCCCATCAATTGTACAACAATAGATGCAGAAATGTATGGCATAATCCCCAAAGCAAAAACAGAAGCTTTAGAAAAGGAACCTCCAGTAAACATATCAAGTATTGAGCCAATACCATCTTTTGTTTGACCTTGTAATCCCGCTAATTGAGTTCCGTCAATGCCTGGCAAAGTAACGTGTGCACCAAAACGATAAACTAATAATAATCCTAATGTGATAAGGATTCTATTTTTTAGTTCCTCAATTTTCCAAACATTTTTTAATGATTCAAAAAATTTCTTCATCGTTTTAATAATTATAAAGTTACGGCTTCTCCACCAGCAGCTTCAATTGCCGCTTTAGCAGTAGCAGTAAATTTGTGAGCAGATACTTTTAATTTTGCTTTTAATTCACCTCTTCCTAAAATTTTAACTACCTCGTTTTTAGTAGCTAAACGATTTTGCACTAACACTGTAAAATCAACTGTATCAGTTACTAAACCATTGTCAACTAATTCTTGTAGTTTATCAAGATTCACACCTTGATATTCAACTCTGTTAACATTTTTAAAACCAAATTTTGGTACACGTCTTTGAAGAGGCATTTGTCCACCTTCAAAACCAATTTTCTTAGAATAACCAGATCTAGACTTAGCTCCTTTGTGACCTCTTGTAGAAGTACCACCTTTTCCAGAACCTTCACCTCTACCTACTCTTTTATTTTGGTTGTGTGTTGAACCTTCAGCTGGTTGTAAGTTACTTAAATTCATAACTATTGTTTGTTATTTAGCTTCTTCAACAGAAACTAAGTGTTTAACTTTATTTACCATTCCAAGGACAGCAGGATTTGAATCATGCTCAACAACTTGACCTAATCTTTTTAGACCTAAAGCAACAAGAGTTCTCTTTTGCGTTAATGGACAGTTGATTTGACTTTTTACTTGTTTTACTAATATCTTTGCCATAGTTTCCTTGAATTAACCTTTAAATACTTTTTCTAAAGAAATACCTCTTTGTTTTGCAACAGTATGAGCACTTCTCATTTGTAATAAAGCATCAAAAGTAGCTTTAACAACATTGTGTGGATTTGATGAACCCTGAGATTTTGACAATACATCATGAATACCAACAGATTCAAGTACTGCACGAACAGCACCACCTGCAATAACTCCTGTACCGTGTGATGCAGGCATTAAATACACAGCTGCTCCACCAAATTTACCTTTTTGCTCATGTGGAACAGACTGACCACTTAATGGAATTCTAACAAGATTTTTCTTTGCATCCTCAACTGCTTTTGCAATTGCTTCAGAAACATCTTTTGATTTTCCAAGACCGTGACCAACAACTCCATTTTCATCACCAACTACAACAATTGCAGAAAAACCAAACGCTCTTCCTCCTTTTGTTACTTTAGTTACGCGATTTACACTAACCAAACGGTCTTTTAATTCAAGACCACTAGGTTTTACTAACTCTACGTTTTTATACTGACTATACATATTTCTTAGAATTTAAGTCCAGCAGCTCTTGCTCCTTCTGCTAATGATTTAATACGTCCGTGATATAAATAACCACCTCTGTCAAATGTTACGGTATCAATACCTGCTTTCAAAGCTTTCTCTGCAACAAGTTTACCAACTTCTGCAGCTACTTCTACTTTAGTACCTTTAGTTGAAACACCTTTATCTTTTGATGAAGTAGCCAACAAAGTTACACCGTTCACATCATCTATGAGTTGTGCGTAGATTTCTTTATTACTTCTGAATACAGATAATCTTGGTTTAGCAGATGTACCGCTTACAATCTTTCTGATTCTGAATTTAATTCTTTGTCTTCTTTCAGATTTTGTTAATGACATAATGCTAATTTTTACGCTGATTTACCTGCTTTTCTTCTTAACTCTTCGCCAACAAACTTAACTCCTTTACCTTTGTATGGCTCAGGTTTACGGAAACCTCTAATTTTCGCAGAGATTTGTCCTAATAATTGTTTGTCGTGTGAAGTTAATTTTACAATTGGATTTTTACCTTTTTCAGAAACAGTTTCCAATTTAACTTCTGGAGCTACTTCTAAAATGATATTATGAGAAAATCCTAAAGCTAAATCAAGCTTTTGTCCTTGATTTGATGCTCTATAACCTACTCCTACTAGTTCAAGTTCTTTAGTAAACCCTTCAGAAACTCCAACAATCATGTTGTTGATTAGAGCTCTGTAAAGACCATGCTTTGCTCTTTGAACTTTGTCGTCTGATGATCTTTCTACTAAGACCTGACCATCCTCAACTTTTACAGTCACGTCTGTAACTTCCTGTGAAAGTTGACCTAATTTACCCTTAACAGTAATAACAGAATTATTTAATTCAACAGTTACTCCTGAAGGGATTGTAATTGGGTTTTTTCCTATTCTTGACATCGTAAAGTCTTTAATTAATTAGTATACGTAACAAATAACTTCTCCACCAACGTTTAGTTGTTTTGCTTGCTTACCTGTCATCAAACCTTTTGAAGTGGAAACAATAGCAATACCCAAACCGTTAAGGATACGTGGAAGCTTAGAAGCTCCGGCATATTTACGTAGACCTGGTTTACTAATTCTTTGAATATCTCTAATAACTGACTCTTTAGTTTCTTTGTCGTACTTAAGAGCGATTTTTATAGTACCTTGAACAGTACTATTGTCAAATTTGTAGCTCAAGATATAACCTTGATCAAACAAAATTTTTGTGATTTCCTTTTTTAAGTTAGAAGCAGGAATTTCAACCACTTTGTGATTTGCTTTTGCTGCATTTCTAATTCTTGTAAGGTAATCTGCAATTGGATCTGTATACATAAGTATTTATTTGCGGTTATGGTTTTCATAATATATCTATTACGAACCTTTAACCAATTAAACTCTATTAATATTACCAGCTAGCTTTCTTAACTCCTGGGATTAAACCTTGGTTTGCCATTTCACGAAAAGTAACACGGGAAATACCAAATTGTCTCATGTAACCACGTGGTCTTCCTGTTAATTTACAACGGTTGTGAAGGCGAACAGGTGAAGCGTTTCTTGGTAGTTTTTGTAGAGCTTCGTAATCACCAGCTTCTAACAATGCTTTTCTTTTCTCAGCATATTTTTCAACTACTCTTTGTCTTTTCACCTCACGGGCTTTCATTGATTCTTTAGCCATATCTTAATTCTTTTTAAAAGGTAAACCTAATTCTGCTAATAATGATTTTGCTTCTTTATCTGTATTTGCAGAAGTTACAAAAGTAATATCAAAACCAGAAATTTTATTAACTTTATCAATATCTATCTCTGGGAAGATGATTTGTTCAGTAACTCCAAGATTGTAATTACCTCTTCCGTCAAATCCAGTAGCTTTGATACCATTAAAATCTCTTACACGTGGTAATGATGAAGTTATAAGTCTATCAAGAAACTCATACATTCTTTCACCACGTAAAGTAACTTTAGCTCCAATAGGCATCCCTTTTCTCAATTTGAAAGATGCTACGTCTTTCTTAGAAATGGTAGCAATTGCTTTTTGACCAGTGATTTTTGTTAGTTCTTCAACAGCATAATCAACTAATTTCTTATCTGATACTGCTGCACCAACTCCACGGCTTAAAACAATTTTTTCCAATTTAGGAACTTGCATAACATTTTTATAGCCGAATTCTTCTTTAAGGGCAGAAACTACTCTGTCCTTATATTCTTGTTTAAGTCTAGGTATATAAGCCATAACTATAATACTTGATTAGATTTTTTTGAAAATCTCACTTTCTTATCTCCTTCTACTTTTATTCCAACTTTAGTAGCCTTTTTTGATTTTGGATCAATCAATGCTATGTTAGAAATGTGGATAGGAGCTTCTTTCTTAATAATTCCACCTTGAGGGTTTTTTGCGCTAGGTTTCGTATGTTTAGAAACCATATTTACACCTTCTACAATGGCTTTATTTTTCTCACGGTCAACTTTAAGAACTTTACCTTCTGATCCTTTATGATCACCAGCAATTACTTTTACTAAGTCACCTGATTTTATTTTTAGCTTTATCATCTTATAATCGAATTAAAGCACTTCTGGTGCTAATGATACAATTTTCATGAATTGTTTTTCACGAAGTTCTCTGGCAACTGGACCAAAAACACGAGTACCTCTCATTTCTCCTGCAGCATTTAACAAAACACATGCATTATCGTCGAAACGGATGTAAGAGCCATCAGCTCTTCTCACTTCTTTTTTGGTACGTACAACTACAGCAGTTGAAACAGCTCCTTTTTTAACGTTTCCGTTTGGAGTTGCATCCTTAATAGCTACTACAATTTTATCACCAACAGAGGCATAACGACGTTTCGTTCCTCCTAAAACACGGATAGTCAAAACTTCTTTTGCTCCTGTGTTATCTGCTACTTTTAATCTTGATTCTTGTTGTACCATAATTACTTCGCTCTTTCAATGATTTCAACTAGTCTCCAACATTTAGATTTACTTAATGGACGAGTTTCCATAATTCTTACAGTATCTCCAATGTTACATTCATTTGATTCGTCATGAGCAACATATTTTTTTGTTTTCAAAACGAATTTACCATATAAAGGGTGTTTTACTCTTCTTTCCTCAGCAACTACGATAGATTTCTCCATTTTGTTACTAGTAACAACACCTATTCTTTCTTTTCTTAAATTTCTTTTTTCCATCTTTCAGCAGACTACAATTATTGTAATTCTCTTTTGCTAAGCTCAGTTGCAACTCTTGCAATAACTCTTCTTGCACTTCTTATTTGAAGAGGATTAGCTATTGGAGAAATTGCGTGAGCTGATTTTAACTCGGCATAAGCTTTCTTTAACTGACCAAGTTGAACTTGTAACTCAGCTACAGATAGATTTTTAATTTCTGACTGTTTCATAATAATAATTAGATTATGCTTCGAAATCTCTAGCAATAACAAACTTAGTTTTCACAGGAAGTTTTTGTGCAGCAAGACGTAAAGCTTCTTTAGCTACTGCTAGAGAAACTCCACCTACTTCAAACATGATTCTTCCTGGTTTTACAACAGCAGCCCAATATTCAACGGCTCCTTTACCTTTACCCATACGTACTTCAAGAGGCTTCTTAGTGATTGGCTTATCTGGAAAAATTTTAATCCACAACTGACCTTCTCTTTTCATATAACGAGTTGCAGCAATACGAGCAGCTTCAATTTGACGAGAAGTCAAAAAAGATGAATCTAAAGATTTAATACCAAACATCCCGTTAGAAAGTTCATGCCCTCTTTGAGACACACCTTTCATTTTACCTTTCTGTACCTTACGGTATTTTGTTCTTTTAGGTTGTAACATTTTTCTTTTAATTTAAAAATTTACTTTCTTTTACGAGAATTTGATTTACCTGATGGTTTGTTTGAAGCTGCCCCTGATTTTCCACCAGTAGCCTGCTTTTTATCCATTCCAACTAACGGAGATAAATCTCTTTTTCCATAAACTTCGCCTTTCATAATCCATACTTTGATACCCATTCTACCATAAGTAGTGTGAGCTTCAGCCAAAGCATAATCAATATCAGCTCTGAAAGTTGATAGAGGAATTCTTCCTTCTTTAAACATTTCCGAACGAGCCATTTCAGCTCCATTCAAACGACCAGAAATCATTACCTTAATACCTTCAGCATTCATACGAATAGCCGCAGCAATAGCCATTTTAATTGCACGTCTGTAAGAAATACGACTTTCGATTTGGCGAGCAATACTTGTTGCTACTAGGTAAGCATCTAACTCAGGTCTTTTAATTTCAAAGATGTTAATTTGAACCTCTTTATCAGTAATTTTTTTAAGTTCTTCTTTTAACTTGTCTACCTCTTGACCTCCTTTACCAATAATGATACCTGGACGTGCCGTAGTGATAGTAACGGTTACAAGTTTCAAAGTTCTTTCGATAATTACTTTTGAAACACTAGCTTTTGATAAACGAGCATGAATATACTTTCTGATTTTATAATCCTCGGCGATTTTATCACCGTAATCATTTCCACCATACCAGTTTGAATCCCATCCTCTGATGATACCAAGGCGATTTCCAATTGGATTTGTCTTTTGTCCCATACTGTTTATTAATTACTTTGTGTGTTATCTAATTGTCCTAAAACGATAGTTACGTGATTAGAACGTTTTCTTATTCTATGTGCTCTTCCTTGTGGAGCTGGACGAAGTCTTTTTAACATCATACCACCATCTACACGGATTTCTTTAACAAATAAGCCAGCTTCTGCTACATTACCTTCACTATTTTTTTGCTCCCAGTTATTGATAGCAGATAATAATAGCTTTTCTAATTTGCGTGAAGCTTCTTTAGAGCTAAATCTTAATATATTTAAAGCTCTCTCAACTTTCTGACCTCTTACCAAGTCTGCTACTAAGCGCATTTTTCTAGGTGAAGTAGGGCAGTTATTTAATTTAGCAAAAGCGATAGACTTGTTAGCCTCTTTTCTTGCGTCTGCAGTTTCTCTTTTACGAACTCCCATTGCTTCTTATTTTTTACCTTTATTTTTAGCTCCAGCATGACCTCTAAAAGATCTTGTTGGTGAAAACTCTCCTAATTTGTGACCTACCATGTTCTCAGTAACATAAACTGGAACAAATTGACGACCATTGTGTACTGCGATTGTTTGTCCAACAAAGTCTGGTGTAATCATTGAAGCTCTAGACCAAGTCTTTACAACTCCTTTGTTTCCTCCTTCAATATTTTCTTGAACTTTTTTCTCTAATTTATAGTGAACAAATGGTCCTTTTTTTAATGAACGTGCCATGTCTATCTAATTATTTCTTTCTACGTTCTACAATATACTTGTTGCTCGGGTTAGCTAAAGCACGTGTTCTATAACCTTTAGCCGGTAAACCTTTTCTTGAACGTGGATGACCTCCAGATGAACGTCCTTCTCCACCACCCATTGGGTGATCAACAGGGTTCATTGCTACCGGTCTAGTTCTAGGTCTTCTACCTAACCATCTACTTCTACCTGCTTTACCAGATACAATCAACTGATGATCTGAATTGGAAACAGCACCAATAGTTGCAGAACATGTTAAAAGAATTAATCTTGTTTCTCCCGATGGCATTTTAATAGTTGCATATTTTCCATCTCTTGCCATTAATTGAGCAAATGTTCCAGCACTTCTTGCAATAATAGCACCTTGACCAGGTCTTAATTCAATACAAGAAATAACTGTTCCAAGAGGAATTTTACTCAAAGGCAATGTGTTTCCAATCTCAGGCGCAGCTTCTGAACCTGAAACAACAACCTGACCAACTTTCAAACCATTTTGAGCAATTACATAAGTTTTTTGTCCATCTGCATAAGCCAACAATGCAATAAATGCAGTTCTATTTGGATCATACTCAATAGATTTTACTGTTGCAGGAACACCATCTTTAGTTTTTTTGAAATCGATTATACGATATCTTTGCTTGTGACCACCGCCTGTATAACGCATGGTCATCTTTCCTTGACTATTTCTACCTCCTGAGCTTTTTATCGGCGCTAACAAAGAGCGTTCCGGCTTATCAGTTGTAATGGCGTCAAAACCATTCACAACTCTAAAACGCTGGCCAGGGGTAATAGGTTTTAATTTTCTAACTGACATTGTTTATTAGATATTATTATAGAAATCAATAGTTTCTCCTTCTTTTACTTGAACAACTGCTTTTTTGTAAGCATTTGTTTTACCACTTATTAATCCACTTTTAGTGTATTTAACAGTTCTATCAGCTCTATAGTTCATAGTATTAACAGCAACAACAGAAACACCATAAGCAGACTCAACAGCTTTTTTTATTTCAACTTTGTTAGCTTTTTTATCAACTACAAAACCAAAACGATTTGAAATTTCACTTTCTTTAGTGATTTTTTCAGTGATAATCGGTTTAATTATGATACTCATAATGTTGTTATTTACTTAAATTTTCAACTATTTCGCCAAGAGAACTTTCCGAAAGAACTAAATTATTAGCATTCAAAATACTGTAAGTGTTTAATTCTGAGTTAGTTACAACATTAGAAGCCTCTAAATTGCGTGACGACAAATATACATTTTTATTTAATTCACCCAACACAAACAAAGATTTTTTATTTTCTAAGCCTAAAGCTTTCAAAACATTAATAAAACTTTTTGTGCTTGGTGCATCAAAATTGAAATCTTCTATAACAATTAAACTAGACTCTTTTAACTTTAAACTTAATGCAGATTTTCTAGCTAATCTTTTAAGATTTTTATTCAACTTGAATGAATAATTTCTTGGTCTTGGACCAAAAACAGTTCCTCCACCTTTGAATAAAGGGTTTTTAACACTTCCTGCACGAGCTGTTCCAGTACCTTTTTGTTTTTTTACTTTTCTAGTACTTCCTGTTACTTCGTTTCTTTCCTTTGATTTGTGCGTACCTTGTCTTTGATTAGCAAGATATTGTTTTACATCAAGGTAAACTGCGTGCTTGTTTGGTTCAATACCAAATACTGAATCAGAAAGTTGAACTTTTCTTCCAGTATCTTTTCCGTTGATATCTAAAACTTTTACTTCCATTACTTCTGAACGATTACATAAGAGTTTTTGTGTCCTGGAATTGCTCCTTTTACAACAAGCAAATTCTTATCAGCTACAACTTTTAAAACTCTAAGGTTTTGTACTGTTACTTTTTCTCCTCCAGTTCTACCTGCCATTCTCATCCCTTTGAAAACTCTAGATGGATAAGATGAAGCTCCTACAGATCCTGGCGCTCTTAAACGATTGTGTTGTCCATGAGTTGACTGACCAACACCACCAAAACCGTGACGTTTTACAACACCTTGGAAACCTTTTCCTTTTGATGTTCCTACAACATCAACAAATTCTCCTTCATTAAATACTTCTACAGTGACAACATCACCTAATTTGTATTCTGTTTCAAATTCATGGAATTCAACGACTTTTTTCTTTGCAGAAGTACCTGCCTTTTTAAAGTGACCTAATTCAGCTTTAGTGGCATGTTTTTCTGTTTTGTCATCGAAACCAAGTTGAAACGCTTTGTACCCGTCAACCTCTTTGGTTCTGACTTGGGTAACGACACAAGGACCAGCTTCAATTACAGTACAAGGAATGTTTTTCCCGTTTTCATCGAAAATGCTAGTCATGCCGATTTTTTTTCCAATTAACCCAGACATATTAACTAATTATTAATGATTATTTTAATTTTTAAAATAAGAAATAAGCGTTGAAATAAATCTCAACACTTATTTCTAAATATAATTTTTATCACACTTTGATTTCTACTTCAACACCACTAGGTAGTTCAAGTTTCATTAAAGCATCGATAGTTTTTGAAGATGAACTATAGATGTCTAACAATCTTTTGTATGAGCTTACTTCAAACTGTTCTCTAGCTTTTTTGTTAACGTGCGGAGAACGTAATACAGTAAATATTTTTTTGTGTGTAGGTAACGGAATTGGACCTGTTACAACAGCACCTGTGCTTTTCACAGTTTTTACGATTTTTTCAGCTGATTTATCAACCAACATATGATCGTAAGATTTCAATTTTATTCTAATTTTTTGACTCATCTTGTTAAAAATTAAGCGTTACCTTTTGCTTTTTTAATTACTTCATCTGATATGTTTGAAGGAGTTTGCTCATAATGAGAAAATTCCATAGTTGAAGTAGCACGACCTGATGACAATGTTCTTAATGTAGTAACATAACCAAACATTTCTGATAATGGTACATTAGCTTTAATAGTTTTTGCACCAGCTCTATCACCCATATCATTAACTTGTCCTCTTCTTCTATTTAAATCTCCAACAATATCACCCATATTTTCTTCTGGTGTTATCACTTCAATTTTCATAATAGGTTCAAGTATAACTGCTCCAGCAGCTTTAGCAACTTCTTTGTAACCTAATTTTGCTGCTAATTCGAAAGATAGTGCATCAGAGTCAACTGGATGGTAAGAACCATCTAAAAGTGTAACCTTTAAACTATCTACAACATAACCTGCTAAAGGACCTTGTTTCATAGCTTCTTTGAAACCTTTTTCAACAGCTGGGATATATTCTTTTGGAACGTTACCACCTTTTACCTCGTTTATGAACTGTAAACCAACGAAACCTTCATCTGCAGGCTCTAGACGGAATACAATATCACCAAACTTACCACGACCACCTGATTGTTTTTTATAAACTTCTCTATGTTGTGCTGATTTAGTAAATGCTTCTTTGTACTCAACTTGTGGTTCACCTTGGTTTACCTCAACTTTGAATTCACGTTTCATACGATCCACAAGAATGTCTAAGTGTAACTCGCCCATACCTGATATAATCGTTTGACCTGAAGCCTCATCAGTTCTAACTGTAAACGTTGGATCTTCTTCTGCCAATTTAGCCAAAGCCATACCCATTTTATCAACGTCTGCTTTAGTTTTTGGCTCAATAGCGATACCAATTACAGGATCAGGGAATTTCATTGACTCAAGAATGATTGGATGTTTTTCATCACACATTGTATCACCAGTCTTGATGTCTTTGAACCCTACAGCAGCTCCAATATCACCTGCTTCGATATACTCGATTGGGTTTTGTTTATTAGCGTGCATTTGGTAAATACGCGAAATTCTTTCTTTGTTACCTGAACGAGTATTCAAAATGTAAGAACCAGCATCTAAACGCCCTGAATAAGCACGGAAGAATGCTAAACGACCAACATATGGATCTGTTGCAATCTTAAATGCTAAAGCTGCAAAAGGCTCTTTTACATCTGGACGACGTAGAATTTTCTTTTGATCTTCTTCTAACAAATCAGCATCATCAGGATGAATACCCTGAATACCTTCTTTATCTAATGGAGAAGGAAGATATTTACAAACAGCATCCAACATGAATTGAACTCCTTTATTTTTGAAAGAAGAACCAGCAATCATTGGAATAATTGCCATATCTATCGTTGCGGCTCTTAAGGCATTATTGATTTCTTCTTCTGTAATAGAGTTTTCATCTTCCATGTATTTATCTAGAAGATTTTCATCATATTCAGCAACTGCTTCAATCAAGATTGAACGGTAAGCTTTTACCTCATCAACCATATCTGCAGGAATGTCAACAATATCAAAAGTAGCGCCTTGAGTAGCATCATGCCAAACAATAGCTTGATTTTTCACTAAGTCAACCACTCCTTTGAAATCAGCTTCATCACCGATTGGCAATGTGATAGCTACTGCATTTGACTTTAGCATATCACGAACCTGCTGACAAACATTTAAGAAGTTAGCACCTTGACGGTCCATTTTATTAACAAACCCCATACGAGGAACTCTATATTGATCTGCTAACCTCCAGTTAGTTTCAGATTGTGGTTCAACACCATCAACAGCACTAAACAAAAAAACCAATCCATCCAATACACGAAGAGAACGGTTAACCTCAACCGTAAAGTCAACGTGACCTGGAGTATCGATAATATTAAAGTGATAAGGTTTTGAATCTGGAGTTAATTTTCCTTGAACAGTTGGAAAGTTCCACTCACAAGTTGTAGCAGCAGAAGTAATTGTAATACCTCTTTCCTGCTCTTGCGCCATCCAGTCCATTGTTGCAGCTCCATCGTGAACCTCACCAATTTTGTGCGACTTTCCAGTGTAGAACAATATACGTTCAGTTGTAGTAGTTTTACCTGCATCAATATGAGCAGCAATACCAATATTTCTTGTAAATTTTAAATCTCTTGCCATTTCCTATGAATTAAAATCTAAAGTGAGAGAATGCTTTGTTAGCTTCTGCCATTTTGTGAGTATCCATTCTTTTCTTAACAGCAGCTCCTTCTTCTTTAGCAGCAGCTAAAATTTCTGAAGCAAGTTTTCCAGCCATAGATTTTTCATTTCTTTTTCTAGCATATAAAATCATCCATTTCATAGCCATAGAAATTTTTCTATCTGGACGGATTTGCATAGGAATTTGAAAAGTAGCTCCACCTACACGACGAGAACGAACTTCTACGTGAGGCATAACATTAGTTAATGCATCTTTCCACACTTCTAACGATGATTTCTCATCATTATTCTTTTTAGTTTCTACGATATCTAATGCATCATAAAAAACTTTAAAAGCAGTTGATTTTTTACCATCCCACATCAAGTTGTTCACAAAACGTGTAACTAATTGATCGTTAAACTTTGGATCTGGTAAAAGAGGTCTTTTTTTGGCCTGTCTTTTTCTCATGTCTTTTGTTTAAAAGTTTTTAAATTACTTTTTGTCCTTAGGGCGTTTTGCACCATACTTAGATCTTCTTTGTAAACGACCGTTAACACCGGCTGTATCCAAAGCACCACGAACGATGTGGTATCTAACACCTGGTAAATCTTTTACCCTTCCGCCTCTCACTAATACTATCGAGTGCTCTTGTAGATTGTGTCCTTCTCCTGGGATGTAAGCGTTCACTTCATTACCATTTGTTAAACGAACCCTTGCAACTTTACGCATTGCTGAGTTTGGTTTTTTTGGCGTAGTAGTGTAAACACGCGTACAAACACCTCTTCTTTGAGGACAAGAATCTAAAGCAGCCGATTTACTCTTCTTAGTGATTTGAGCTCTTCCTGTTCTTACTAATTGTTGAATTGTTGGCATAATTAATACTAAAATTTTCTTATGTTTATACTTCCCCTATTTTAAGGGGTTGCAAATGTAGTAATTATTTTTTTCAAAACAAATCTTAAATCATTAATTTTAAAGCAATTATTTTTATCAAGTCCAATACTGTAATTTTATTTTTTTCGTTATTTGTAAAAAAACTAACGAAATTGTATAAAACCATACTGTTTTTAATATTGCTTATAAGTTGTAACAAAACAACTGCACAGAGTTTTTTTCTGAAAATTGGTAGCGAAAATATTTCTGAAGACAAAATTATTGACAGCCTTGGCTACAAAAAGAAACATCAAACAATCAAGGAAGTCAGTAACGAAAACCTTCTCTTTGCAGAAAAGCTTCTAAAAATCGGGTATTTGAATTCTAAAAATTTATCTTTTTCAAAAGAAAATGATACAATTGTTTCTTCAATGTTCTCTCTCGGAAAAAGAATCAAATCTATACATATATATATAGGTAATGAAAATGAAATATTAAAAGATGTTTTTAAAGAAAAAGATACGTTAGAAATTGCGTTTGAAGATTTCGATAACTTTCGCAGTAATCTTTTAAAAAAACTTGAAGCTAAAGGTTACCCAATGACTAAACTAAGCTTCATTCCTGAAAAAATCCATAAAAACCACTTAACCACAAAACTTGAAATCAACCTCGAGCAAAAAAGAACTATTAATAAAATTGTTTTTGAAGGTCCTTTGAAATTTCCACAAACTTTTGAGAAAAATATCAATAGAATTTACAGAAAAAAAATTATACAACCAGAGACGCTAGATAAACTTTACCAAGAAATAGATAAAATAGACTTTGTAAAACAATCAAAACCACCTGAAATATTATTTACTAAAGACTCTACCAATATCTTTGTTTTTCTTGAAAAGAATAAAGCCAACACATTCGATGGATTTGTAGGCTTTACCAATGATGAACAAAGTAAATTATCATTTACAGGATATTTGGATTTATCTTTAAAAAACATTCTGAATTCTGGCGAGAAATTTTCAATTTATTGGAAAAATGATGGCAACAAACAAACTACATTTGACCTTAATTTTGAAATTCCATACATTTTCAAAACGGCTTTGGGAATAAAAACAGAATTAAATATCTTCAAGCAAGACAGTACTTTTCAAAACACTAAAACAAACTTCAACATTGGATATTACTTTAGCTATAACTCAAAATTATATTTGGGTTATCAGAAAACTGAGTCTAGCGATATTCAAAATCTCAACACCTCTACATTTTCAGACTTTGAAAGTAAATTTGCCACTTTAGAATACACCTTCAATCAATCAAAAAGAGATGACATCTTATTCCCTATTAAAACCAATTTTAAAATTAAAACTGGAATAGGAAACCGGAACACTAAACTTTTCGCAGCCAAACAATTATTTATTTCAACAGAAATCAGCCATAATTTTTACTTGAATGAAAAAAACATCATAAACCTTAAATCTTTTAACGGTTTTCTTGATAGCAAAGACTATTTAACTAATGAACTCTTTAGATTTGGGGGAATCAATAATGTTAGAGGTTTTAACGAAAACAGTTTACAAGGGAATTTATTTTCAACTATCCTAACCGAGTATCGATACAGAATAACGGATAATTTATACATAAACTCAATTTTAGATTATGGATACTTCAGAGACACCTCTAATTCAATTGACGGAAAATTATTCAGCTTTGGTATAGGTGCGGGAATTCTTACCAAGAATGGTTTATTAAAACTGATTTATGCCAATGGTAGCACTTCAAATCAAAACAGGCAATTAAAAAACTCTATTGTGCACATTAGTTTAAGTGTTAATTTTTAGAGATTTATGTTTTTTAACAATGTATTTCATCGATTAAATTAGGTTTTTTAAGAAATTTTTATGATTTTTGATGAACTAATTATAACCAAATTAAATAATGAAAACAAAGTTAAATGTATTCTTAACACTCTTCGTGGTGTTATTGGCGCAAATTACCTTTGCCCAAGAAAGAACGGTTAGCGGTATTGTTAGTGACAATACTGGAATGCCACTTCCTGGAGTTAATGTACTTGTAAAAGGAACTAACAAAGGGACACAAACCGATTTTGATGGAAAATACTCCATTAAAGCCAACAACGGTGAAACCCTTGTTTTTACTTTTGTAGGTATGAAATCACAAGAAGCAGTGGTTTCATCAAATTCTATTAACATCAAGATGAAAGACAACTCTGTAGAACTTGAAGGAGTTGTAGTAACAGCATTAGGTGTTAAAAGAGAAAAAAAATCTTTAGGTTATGCAACGCAGGAAGTTAAAGGTTCAGATGTGTCTGACACACCTGTAACAAACTTTGCGGATGCTTTATCTGGGGAGATAGCAGGTTTAGACATACAATCATCAGGAAACATTGGTGGCTCATCTAACGTGGTAATTAGAGGCTACAATTCAATTTCTGGTTCAAATCAAGCATTAGTCGTAATTGATGGAACTCCTGTTTTAAATGACACTTATAATTCAGCTGATCAAAGAACAGGTCGTGGTGGTTATGATTATGGAAATGCTGCTATGGATATCAATCCAGATGATATTGAAAGCATAAATGTGCTTAAAGGTGCTGCTGCGACAGCTCTTTATGGTTCAAGAGCTTCAAATGGAGCACTTATCATTACTACAAAAAAAGGCAAAAAATCTGAAGGGTTGGGAATATCAATTACAAGTTCATTGACCGCTGGTTCAGCAGACATGGAAACTTTACCTAAATACCAAAATAAATATGGTGCTGGTTATGGTCCATATTATGATGACCCATCTGGTTATTTCAGCTATTTTGATTTTAATGGTGATACAATTGATGACTTAGTTGTTCCATTCACTGAGGATGCTTCTTATGGAGCAGCTTTCGACCCAAATCTTTTGGTTTATCAATGGACATCAATATTCCCTCAATTACCTGGATATGGGCAAGCTACACCATGGGTTGCAGCTAAACACACTCCTAACGATATGTTTCAAACTGCAATTACAACTACCAATTCAATCTCTTTTGGAAAAAGTACTGACAAAGGTAGTTTTCGTTTAGGATTTACAAATAAAATTCAAGAAGGGGTTGTTCCTAATAGTAAATTAAAAAGAAATACAATTACTTTTTCTGGATCACATGATTTTTCAGACAAACTAAAAGGTTCAGTAGATTTCTCATATACCAACAATATAGGAAAAGGAAGAAATGGTACAGGTTATGACTCAAATAACCCAATGCAAGCATTTAGACAGTGGTTTCAAACAAATGTTGATATATATCAACAAAGAGATGCTTTCTTTAGCACTGGCGGTCAAAACATAACTTGGAATGTCAATTCAGTTGATGACTTATCTCCTATCTATACTGACAACGTTTATTGGGTACTTTATAAAAACTATCAATCAGATAGTAGAGATAGATATACAGGAAACTTTACCCTAGATCAAAAAATTACTAAGTGGTTTAGCTTAATGGGAAGATTTGCCTTTGATAGCTATAGTGAAATTAGAGAAGAGAGAACAGATGTTGGCTCTTCAAACGTTTCAAGATATGGTGTGACAAATAGAAAAGTATCTGAAATGAATTATGACTTAATGGGTAACATTAATTATGATATCAATGAAAATTTAAACCTTAACGGATTAATTGGTTTCAACTTGAGAGTTAACAATCTTAACTCATTAGCAGTTGCCACAAATGGCGGTCTTGTAACTCCAGGATTATTTACATTGTCAAACTCTGTTAACGCGCTAACAAGTGATGACTATAATAAAGTTGATTTTTCAAAAAGAGTTGATGGTCTATATGCAAAGTTAGGTTTAGGATATAAAGGAACTTACTATTTAGATGCAACTGCAAGAAGAGATAGATCTTCTGCTTTACCAAAAGCCAACAACACATATTTCTATCCATCTGTTTCAACTAGTATTGTTTTCTCAAACTTATTGAAAAAAGATTGGTTAACTTTTGGTAAAATTAGAGCAAATTATGCAGTAGTTGGTAATGATACAGATCCTTATCAAGTATTTAATACTTATGGAATTGGCGCATCTTTTGGCGGTGCTGCAACTGCTTCAAACCCTGCATTCTTCAATAATCCAAATTTAAAATCTGAGGAAAGTAAAGATGTTGAATTAGGACTTGAGATGCAATTCTTTAATAACAGATTAGGTTTTGATTTATCATATTATAATAGAAAAACTATTGACTTAATTACTCCAATAGCTGTATCTTCTGGAACCGGTGCAACTAATTTATGGTTGAATGGTGCTGATATGGAAAACAAAGGTTTAGAAGTAGTATTCAACGCAAAACCAATCAAAACAGAGAACTTTACTTGGGATGTAAAATTCAACTATGCTCAAAATAGAAGTGAAGTAACAAGACTTGCTGAAGGGGTTGAATTCATTCAGTTAGCATCTGTTCAAGGAGGTGTAACTCTTGGTGCTGCTCTTGGTGAACCATTTGGAGTTATTAGAGGTAGAGATTTTGTTTATGATGATAATGGACAACGCATTGTTGGCACAAACGGTTATTATCAAAGAACTTCAACAAGTAATAACGTAATTGGAAACATAAACCCTGACTGGACTGGAGGTTTAAAAAATACCTTCAAATATAAAAACTTAAGTTTAGGTTTTTTAATTGATATTCAAAAAGGTGGTGATGTATTCTCATTAGACACGTATTATGGATATGCAACAGGTCTTTATGATTTCACTGCTGGAAACAACCATTTAGGAAACCCTGTTCGTGATGCAGTAGCTGATGGCGGAGGAGTTATTTTACCTGGTGTACAAGCAGATGGGACTCCAAATACAGTTGTTGCAGACGCAACTACATATGCAAACCCTTGGGGATATGTAAGAACACCTCAAGCGGCTCATGTTTATGATGCTTCATTTGTAAAATTAAGAGAAGTTAGTTTAACCTATAACTTTTCCGATAGAATTGCTAAAAGTCTTTACATGCAAAATTTATCCTTATCAGTTATTGGTAGAAACCTATGGATAATCCATAAAAATGTTCCTTATGCTGATCCAGAAGCTGGTTTAAGCGCCGGTAACATTCAAGGTTATCAATCTGGAGTATATCCTGCAGTTAAAGAAATTGGAGCTAGCTTAAAATTAGAATTTTAAAAAAATAATAGCATGAAAAAATATTTTGTTTTACTTACATCTGCATTGCTTTTTAGTTGTGCATCAGATGATAAATATGAAGATCTAAATAGAGATCCTAACAACCCAACACAAGTATCTGCAGATGCTTTGTTCACATCAGCTACCAAAAGTTTGTTTGATCAAATGGAAAGTACTAATGTAAACACTAATGTATTTAGATTATACTCTCAATATTGGACAGAAACAACTTATATAGATGAAAGTAATTATGATTTAGTCACAAGAAATATTCCTGCAAATCATTGGACTGAAATGTATACAAATGTTCTATATGACTTGAAAGATTCAAAATCATTAGCCGATTCAAACAATAAAAAAGCTATGATTGAGGTTCTAGAAGTATATACTTGGCAACAATTAGTTGACACTTTTGGAGACATTCCTTACACAGCTGCACTCCAAGGCTCAGCTGAACCTACACCAGCATATGATAACGATGCAGATATCTATAATGATTTATTAACTAGAATTAATTCTGCAATTTCAATGTTTGATGCTAGTGGTGACGCAGGATTTACTTCGGCTGACGTTATCTATGGCGGTAATATTTCGAAGTGGCAAAAACTTGCAAATTCAGTTAAACTTAAACTAGCTATGCGTATTGCAGATGTAAATTCAACAGTTGCTCAACAAGCCGCTCAAGAAGCTGTTGCTGCTGGTATATTATCTTCAAATGCTGACAATGCTATTATAAGTTATGAATCTTCTACTCCAAATACAAACCCTCTTTGGGTAGATTTAGTTCAAAGTGGTAGAAGTGATTTTGTAATTTCAAACACTTTGGTTGATTATATGAATAATTTATCTGACCCAAGAAGAGAATTCTATTTTGATGATAATCTTGGTTCTGGAGTTTATGTTGGTGGACCATATGGTGACAATAATGCATTTACGTCTTACACTCACATTGGTGAAATGCTTCATGATCCAACATTTAGAGGTGTTTTGTTAGATTATTCTGAAATGCAATTTCTTTTAGCTGAAGCAGTTGAAAGAGGCTACACTGTTGGTGGTACAGCAGAAGAACATTATAACGCTGGTATTACAGCCTCTATGGAGGATTGGGGTGTTGATTCATCTTCTATATCTTCTTATCTAGCAAATCCATCAGTAGCTTATTCTACAGCATCTGGTACATGGAGAGAAAAAATTGGATTTCAATTTTGGTTAGCTATGTACAACAGAGGTTTTGAAGGATGGTGTGTTTATAGAAAATATGATGCTCCTGTTATGAACGTTGCAGCAGAGTCTGGATTGCCTGTTCCTACAAGATACACATATCCACTAAGAGAACAAACTCTTAATGGGGCTAACTACACAGCCGCATCTTCAGCAATTGGAGGTGATGAATTAGATACTCCTATTTTCTGGGATGTAAATTCTGGCAGTGGAGGAAATTAATTAATTTCCCATAATATTAAAAACCACCAGTTTTACTGGTGGTTTTTTTTTACTTTTGCTACATGGAAAATGTAAATCAAGTTTTTGGTATTAGAGCAATTATAGAAGCTATTCAGTCGGGGATAATAATTGATAAAGTTTTCATCCAAAAGGATTTGAATAGTGACTTGATGAGAGAATTAATGAGGTTAATCAAACTAAAAAACATTAATTTCTCATATGTTCCTGCAGAAAAACTAAATAAATTATCATCCAAAAATCATCAAGGTGCTGTTGCTACTATTTCACCAATATCATTTTATCAAATAGAGGAACTTATTGAAATGGTTTTGAATAAAAATGAAAAACCTCTTTTTCTGATACTTGACCAGTTGAGTGATGCTAGAAATTTTGGCGCCATTATTAGAACAGCTGAATGCACAGGTGTTGATGGCATAATCATCCAAAAACAAGGTTCTGCTCCTGTAAACGGTGATACAATTAAAACTTCAGCTGGGGCTGTATTTAACATTCCTATCTGCAAAGTTGACCACATTAAAGACGCTATTTTTCACCTACAAGCTAGTGGCATAAAAACTGTTGCTGCTACCGAAAAGACAGATTATAATATTTATGATATAAATTTCAACACACCAGTTGCTATAATCATGGGTAGCGAAGACAGAGGCATTAATCCATCCGTTTTAAAAATTGTTGACGAAAAAGCAAAATTGCCAATGTTTGGTAATATAGGTTCTCTCAATGTATCTGTTGCTTGCGGAGCATTTTTGTATGAAACGATTAGACAAAGGTTGTAATCATTCTTTAGGTTGTTCCTTGTATTCGTAGGTTATTCTTAAAAAACCTTCTTCCTCAACATTCTCATCAGGTTTTGGCAGATTTACAAAATTTCCATTTTCGTCAAAACGCTTCATAAAAGGGTCATTTTCTGTATCAAAATTTGGCTTTTCCCATTCATACTGTGTCACTTCAACATAATTTGGAGTTTTGTATATCGTTGCAAAAACAAAGCCTGCAATAAATCCTGCTAAATGTCCTTCCCATGAGATGGTTTTATCAATCTCTGGAAAAATATACCAAACCATTCCACCATAAATCATAACTACTGTCAGTGATAGTGCCATTAACCTGTAATATTGTGTCATCAAGCCTTTGAAAAAAATGAATGAAACCAATACATAAATCAGACTACTTGCTCCAATGTGATAGGAGTTTCTTCCAATAACCCAAGTGATAATTCCAGAAAGTAAAATACCATAAATCATTACTTTTAGTGAATTATTTCGGTAAAAATAAATTAACGCTACAGATAAAATGAACAATGGAATTGAATTATTGACTATGTGGTGAAAATTGCCATGCAAAAAAGGACTGAAAAAAATTCCTTGCAATCCCGAAAAACTTCTGGGCAATATTCCGTGTTTGGAGAAATTAAGGTGAAAGAAATTTTCAATCAAAAAAACTCCCCAAATCATTGACAACAACAACACAGGAACAATCCATACAGAAGGAGTAAATTTGAAAAAATCTTGATCTTTCATACAATAGTTTCACAAAACTAATCAAATATACTACCAATATTTTTTTAATGCTATTTTGGCAGAAATACCTATTTTTACATCATGGAAACACCATTAGCAGAACGCATTCGTCCTCAAAAACTTGAAGATTATATTAGCCAATTACACTTAGTTGGCCCGAATGGTTCATTGACAAAACAAATAGCCAATGGTTCTATTCCATCAATGATTTTTTGGGGTTCGCCAGGAACAGGAAAAACCACTCTGGCTCAAATTATTGCAAAAGAAAGTAATCGTCCGTTTTACGAGCTAAGTGCCATCAACAGTGGAGTAAAAGACATTAGAGACTTCATTGATAAAGCCAAACAAAGTGGTGGTTTATTTACATCCAAAAACCCTATTTTGTTCATTGATGAGATACACAGATTTAGCAAATCTCAACAAGACTCTTTGCTTGGTGCTGTCGAAAAAGGTTGGATTACTCTGATGGGTGCAACAACTGAAAATCCAAGTTTTGAAGTGATACCAGCTTTATTGTCACGTTGTCAGGTTTATACTTTAAATCCATTTTCGAAAGAAGATTTATTGGCTTTACTACAAAGAGCCATCAAAAAAGACCCATTTTTAGCAACAAAAAAAATAAAAATCAAAGAATCAGAAGCTCTGTTGCGTCTTTGTGGTGGCGATGGAAGGAAACTATTAAATATTTTTGAACTTGTCGTAAACGCTAGCTCTGAAAGTCAAATTTTGATTACCAACAAAAAAGTTCTTGATTTGGTTCAGCAAAACACTGTATTGTATGACAAAACAGGAGAACAACATTATGATATCATTTCGGCTTTTATAAAATCTATTCGCGGAAGCGATCCTAACGGTGCTGTTTATTGGTTGGCTAGAATGATTGAAGGTGGCGAAGATGTAAAATTCATAGCCAGAAGAATGCTAATACTAGCGAGTGAGGATATTGGTAACGCAAACCCTACAGCATTGATAATGGCAAACAATACTTTTCAGGCGGTTTCAACCATTGGAAATCCAGAAAGCAGAATTATTTTGAGCCAATGTGCTATTTATTTGGCTACTTCTGCCAAGAGTAATGCCAGTTACATGGCTATTGATGATGCTTTGCAAATTGTAAAAGAAACTGGAAATCTTTCTGTTCCGTTGCATTTGAGAAACGCACCTACCAAACTGATGAAAGAATTAGGATATGGTGACGAATATAAATATGCTCACAGCTATGAAAATAACTTTGTAGAACAAGAATTTCTGCCTGAAGAAATTAAAAACACCAAACTATACAACCCAGGAAACAATAGTAGAGAAAAGGAACTTCGCCAGTTTTTAAAAAACAGATGGAAGAATAAATATGATTACTAAAACTTCAACTTAACAGGTTCTGAAACAAGCTTTCCTTCTTCATAATATTCGAAAAGCCATTTTCCTTCTTTAATAATAACCACTCCACGAGTATCGCCACGCACTCCAATGAAAACATTTTTTTGTGATGTATTGAGTAAGCGCATAATCACTCTTGGTTCATTATTCACAATTTGATATCCATTGGCAATCGGTTGAGCAAAATAAAAAATCTCCGGGTTTTCTGAAGAAAGAGCATTTGGTTCCTCTACAGGTTGCTTATCATCATCAACCACAGGTTTCTCAGGCACTGAATAAGCCATACCAGTGAATTTATAATTTAGCTTATCAAAATCTTTTGCTGCTTCACGCAAAGCCTGATTGTAAGCAACTTTAAAATCTTTTTCTCTACTTGTGCCATATTCTGTTTCGAAAATTGTTTTTTCATAACAATCTTTTAAAACTATTTTTAGTTTAGTCACTAATAATCCTTTCTTTTCATCTAGGTCTGCAAAAAGAATTTGGCATCTATTCTTCGAGATTTCTTCGGGAATATCGTTGATGAAAAAGGGCTTGAAGCCATATTTTTCTAGTACTAACTTTGTTAAAGTATTTAATTTAAATTTGTCTTCTTCATTAAAAATTGTAAATTTTTTAGGCACAATAACATACTGATAATCATTAATGTTTTGCGCAAAACCACAAGCAAATTGCAACAGGAATAGAAGAATTATTTTTTTCATAACTACAATATTTTTTTTAAATCAAGAAGATGGGAAACTCTCTCAAAAGTTGCCCCAATATGTATATTTTTTTCATCAAATAAAATAGCTCTCATACCATATTCTAAAGCGCCTTTAAAATCAGCATCGATACAATCGCCAATCATTATTGAGCTTTCTTTACTTGTATTAGCCAAAGATAATGCAAATTCAAATATATTTCGATGTGGTTTTTTTACTCCTGCCATTTCTGAATTGGTTACCGTTTGAAAATATTTCTCTAGACCAGAATGATGCATTTTTCTAGTTTGAACATTTGCAAAACCATTTGTGATAATGTGCAACTTATATTTTGGATACAAATATTCTAATAGTTCAATGGCACCATCAAATAACAAATTATTATCTGGTAGAAACTCAATATAATCATGACTGATTTGATTAATTTCTTCATCAGAAATTGAATAATTCATTCTATCAAATGTTTGTCTCAACCTTTGATAACGCAATTCTTCATGCGTCATTTTATCAACCTGATACAATTTCCAGCAAGCTTGATTAATGGGTGCATAAATTTCAATAAATTCATTCACATCTATTGAAGGATGATTAGCCCTAAATATTTTATCAAAAGCCAAAACAGAATTTTTGTCAAAATCCCAAAGTGTATGATCGAGATCAAAAAATATATCGGTAATCTGTTCCATTAAAAAATACCTTCATCCTGAAAACTTAAATAACTTTTTTCAGTAATAATTATATGGTCTAAAACTTTTACATCCAGCTGATCTCCAGCCAACTTCAGTTTTTTTGTAACTTCTTTATCCGCATCGCTCGCCATGAGTTTTCCCGATGGATGATTGTGGGTCAAAATTATGGATGTAGCATTTTGTTCTAGTGCGATTTTGAAAATCAATCGAACATCTACAACAGTTCCCGTAATTCCTCCTTTTGATAGCTGTGATTTATAGACTACTTTGTTTGAATTATTTAAATATAAAACCCAAAATTCTTCATGTGGTAATTCTCCAATTATGGGTTGCATGATTTCGAAAACAGCTTTACTGGATGTAATTTTTTTCAAATCCAAGGTTTCCTCTGCCCTACGACGTCTTCCTAATTCGAGTGCTGCCGCAATTGTAATTGCCTTTGCCTCACCTATTCCTTTGAATTCCATCAATTGTTTTAAGGATAATTTGCCCAAAGAGTTTAGATTGTTCTCCACACTTGCCAAAATTCGTTTGCTCAATGATACAGCACTTTCATTACGACTTCCCGAACCGATAAGTATTGCAATCAACTCGGCATCGCTCAATGCTTGCTTGCCTTTTAGCATGAGTTTTTCACGAGGTTTATCGTCTTCTGCCCAATGTTTTATAGAGAAATTTTGTTCCAAATTTTATACTAAAAAATTTTGAAAATCGTTTATGTAAATTAAAAGCTAAATGTATGAAACCATTTTATTTTTTACTAACTGTTATAGCATTTTTTATCTGTGGACAAAACCAACAAGAAAATGTACTCATTCAAAATCCAAAAACTTTTGAAGAACGATTATCAAACGCCGCAATTTCAATTATTGATAAAAATGTAGTTTATACTCCAGATTATGTTTCAATTAAATATCCAAACGGTGATGTTCCAGCAAAAACAGGTGTTTGCACTGATGTTGTGATTAGGGCTTACAGAAAACTAGGTATTGATTTGCAAAAAGAAGTTCACGAAGATATGAAAGCAAATTTTAATAAATATCCAAACCTAAAAAAATGGGGATTAAAAACTACCGACACCAATATTGATCACAGACGTGTTCCAAACTTGGAAGTATTCTTTGAACGAAAAGGGAAAAAATTAGCAGTTACACAAAATTCTAACGATTATAAAACTGGGGAAATTGTAACTTGGATGATTGGAGGAAAATTGCCTCACATTGGCATAATTACCAATAAAAAATCATCAGACGGAAAGCGCCCAATGATTGTTCACAATGTTGGCGGTGGACAAGTTTTGGAAGATTGTCTTTTCAGTTATGATATTGTCGGACATTTTAGGTATTATAAACAAGTTTAATTCAAGTCATAATACACCAATCTATCTTCATAGCATAAAGTACCTGAAACTGAAGAACAGTGTTGATTTACTAAACCTACACCTTCTTTGCATTGATAAAATATGTAATTATTAGGAATTGATGCAACTGATGATATAAAATTACCATAATAAGAATAGACGTAATAACTTACACCTTCAACATTTGTCTCAAAAGGATTTTGCAACTGTTCTGTAATTGTTCCAACAGTATTGGACTCTTGACCAAAAGTTACATTCCTAAAACCTTGGTAACTCATATCAGTTCCAGGATGTAAAACATATCCAGTTTCATTTACCAAGTGACCATTTGTATCTACTTTTAAAAAATCTTTACGTTGGTAAGAAAAAACATTTGCCTGATAAATTCTATGAACCAATTTTGAGTAGCTAATGCTATTAATCACTGTATCACCTTCTACTCTAACGCTATCTATTTGACCTGAAGCCATATAGTTTATATTATCGCTTGAATAATATCTTTTATAAACCCAAAGATTTCCATTATTCAAATTAAAAAAACTGCTATCAGTTGAATCAGAATCAGTTGAACAAGATGTAAATATTACTGCAGCAAGAAGTAAAAAAAGGATTTTTTTCATCGTTATAAGTTTTGACTTACATAATAACGAAGAAAAATATGTTTTATTGTATCAAGCCTTTCACATCATCAAAATCTAAACCTCCATAATTACCAGAACTCATTAATAGTAATGCTGAATTATCAAAATTTTGTTTAAACAAAAACTCTTTGAATTCTAATGGATTAGTAAAGATAATTAAGTCGTCACGCTTGAAAGATTGGGCAATTTGGTCGTATGTTACTTCTTCTAATCTTTTAATTTTTACCGCATCGGGCGAATAGAAAACCACGGCAACATCTGCAGCATCCAATGCACCTTCATATTCTTTCAGAAATTCTGCGTTCAAACTACTGTAGGTATGTAACTCTAGACATGCAACCAATTTTCTATCAGGATATTGTGCTTTAACAGCTTTGGTAGTGGCAGAAACTTTACTTGGTGAATGGGCAAAATCCTTGTAGGCAACTTTGCTATTGCTTTCAGCAATTTTTTCTAATCGCTTGCTAGCTCCTTTGAATGTTGCAATAGCTTCATAAAAATCTAATTCGTCAACTCCCATACATTGACAAACCCATTTTGCTCCAGCCAAATTATTCAAATTGTGTGCTCCAAAAACCTCTATTGGCATTTCGCCTTCTGGTGTGTGAAGCAATGTTCTACCATTCTGAACAGAATATTCAGGTGTTGTGTAAGGTATTTTTCTGATGGCATTTTCACAATCTTCAGCTACTTTTTTAACTTCAATATCTTCTTCATTGTATATCAAAATTCCACCTTTTGTAATTTGATTAGTAAAAATTCTGAACTGTTCTACATAATTATCAAATGTTGGGAAAACATTAATATGATCCCAAGCTATACCCGAAATCAATGCAATATTGGGTTGATACAAATGAAATTTTGGACGCAAATCTATTGGAGAAGTCAAATACTCATCTCCTTCTAACACAATAAAATCGTTTTCTTCAGTTAGATGAACCATTGTATCAAAACCTTCAAGTAAAGCGCCAACCATGAAATCTACTGCAATTTTGTGATAGTTCATCACATGAAGTATCATAGAAGTAATAGTTGTTTTTCCATGCGAACCGCCTATGACAACTCTGGTTTTATTTTTGGATTGTTCGTATAAAAACTCGGGATATGAATAAATCTTTAAGCCTAGTTCTTGAGCTTTCAATAACTCAGGATTATCTGCTTTGGCATGCATTCCAAGAATAATCGCTTCAATATCAGTAGTGATTTTTTCTGGAAACCAACCTTCTTGATCTGGCAATAATCCTTTTGCTTGTAATCTTGATTTTGATGGTTCAAAAATGGCGTCATCGCTACCTGTAACTTTGTATCCTTTATTGTGTAATGCTAATGCTAAATTGTGCATTGCTGCACCGCCAATGGCTATGAAGTGTGTTCTCATACTTAAAGTTTATGAGTTTAAAAGTTTAAAAGTTTAAAAGTTTTAAGTACAATACCTTATAAACTCTTAAACCCATAACCTTTTAAACTATTTTTCAAATTGTTCTTTTAACTTTTTAGCTTTTGCTTTGTCTTTAATTTTATTCAAATATAAATTATAAAGTTTTTGAAATGTGGTTTTTGAATTGCCAATTTCGTGAGCTTTAATATAGTTTATTTCAGCTTTTTTAAATCTATTGAAATATTCATCAATATATCCTTTTGCCAAATAACCATCAACTTTTGACAACTCCATGAGTTCATCGGCATATTTTTGGGCTTTTTTCTCGCTTCCACCAATAATACCTGGAAGCTCAATGTAGAGCATCACCAATGCCCATCTTGCATCTATATGTTTTTTATCTAAAGTAGCTGCTTTGAGAAAAGCATTTTCTACATCGTCAATCATTGTCAGTGCTTTAAACTTATTGACAGATTTGGCTTTCATTCCCAATGCTCCGCCATATTTATACCAATAGTTAGCGGTACTTGGATATTTTTCTTTTAATATTTTATAATGACTAATTGCTTCGTCCCAGTTTTTTTGATGCCCTGCAATATCACCTAGGTATTCTATTGCTTTTATATTATTTGGGTCAGATTTTATGCAGTTAAGAAACAAAACTTTTGCTTCTTGAAATTTGTTTTGCTTATATAATAATTCTCCTTTTTCAAAATCATTTGAATTTGAAAACAATAAAATATTACACAATAAGACAAATAAAAATTTCATGATTACAAATATAATATTTGAAATTCATTATTCACACAATGCAAATTTTCATCTAACATATAATTTCTTTAAATAGTTAACATTCAAAAACATAAAAATCAAGTTTAAAAAAAGTGATAAAATAATAAAAATATATTTTTTGATATCTTTTTTCTTACTTTTTTTGTTCAAATATGCATTTCATCGATTTTTTTTGCTTTTTATCGATTTATAAATATATATTTGTCAATGAAATTCTTGAGAGGAAAATTCAATTATTTCAAAAAGTCAAAAAAAAACAAAAACAAAAAAATTCTGAAAGGAATTAAAAATTAACATTAAGAATCTAAAAATTCTGAGTTATGAAAAAACTATACCTAATCAGTGAAAAAAAAATTAGAACAATAGCATTATTATCATTGTTCTTAGTTGTTTTGTTTGCTAACAAGACATTTTCTCAAACACTATCTGCAAACTGTGCTGGTGCATCAACATTTAATGTTAACCAACAGTACACTTCATTAACAGTATCAGACAATACGGTTAATGATCCTTCAGTTTCAAACTGTAATGGTCAGACAATTTCTCGTGATGGCTGGTTAAAATTTGATGCTATAAGTAGTGAAACTGTTATAAGAGTATCTGCATCAAGCAGAAACTTGATGTTGTATGCATATTCAGGAACATGTGGTTCATTAACCTATTTATCATGTGAAAATAGCACAACTGGATCTACTGCACAAACAGAAACCATGGTTTTAACAACCACTCCTGGCACTACTTACTATATACGTATTGGTAATTCAACTAATAATAGTATGACAGTTACCTCACTTTTCATATTGACTAACGATAAATGTTCAGATGCAATAATGCTAACTTCCAACGGGTCATGTATTACAACAACTGGTTCAACACTTGGTGCAAGAGACAATAATGAGACTGGTGATTGTACTATTGGAACAGAAAAAGCAGTTTGGTACCAATTTCAAGCCGTTGCAACCACTCACGTTGTCACTGTAGACGGAGTTGCTGGTTTTGATGCCGTTATTGGTGCTATTAACACTTGCGGTTCAAGTAGTATTCCAACTGGTGGAAATTGTACCGATGTAACTGCAGATAATGGAATTGAAACAATGACTTTAACAGGTCTTACAATAGGTAACTATTATAAAATACAGGTTTACGATTATAACGGTGACGAAACTGCTAACGGATTTACAATTTGCGTGACACATGCTGTTCCTTGTACTACCCCAACAGCGCAACCTACCTCTTTTACAACAAGTACAATTACCTCAAATACCATATCGGGATCATTTACTGCTGCATCACCAGCTCCTAACAAATATTTAGTATTAAGAAGTACTAGTGCAACTGCTCCAAGTCCAGGACCTATAGACGGAACTTCATATTCATTGGGTAACAATATTAGTGGTGCAACTGTAATTAATAATGGTAGTTCAACATCTTTCACTTCAAGTACATTAACTGGAAACACAACATATTATTATTATATTTATTCTTTCAATGATACCTCTTGCACAGGTGGACCGCTTTACAATACAACTTCTCCTCTAACTGGAAATGCAACAACTTGTCCAGCAGTACCAAATTCAGTAACAACAGGGAGCATTACCGGTTCATCATTTACCCTAAATTGGTCTACACCAACTGGTGGAAGTGCTTCTGCTATCACCTATACAGTTCAAGTCACAACAGATGCTGGTTACACAACAGATGTGGCAGGTTCGCCATTTACTACTTCTACTTTGACACAAAACATTACAGGATTATCTGGAGGAACTACATATTATTACAGAGTTAGAGCTAGTGGATCATGTAGCAGTAATTGGGTGACTGGTAATATTACTACTTTATTAGCGAACGATGATTGTAGTGGTGCAATATCATTAACAGTTTCGACAACTTGCAGTTATTTATCTTCAACAAATGTTGGAGCAACAAGTAGTAGTGGTGTTCCAGCACCAGGATGTGCAAGTTACACAAATAGAGATGTTTGGTTCTCTGCTGTTGTTCCTTCAACAGGAGTCTTGAATGTTGACTTGCAAGCTGGTTCAATGACCGATAGTGGTATGGCATTCTATTCTGGAACATGTGGTTCATTAACATTGCTAGAATGTGATGATGATGATGGAGCTGGAAGCATGTCATATATTTCAATGGTTGGATTAACACCTGGACAAACCATCTATATTAGAGTTTGGCAATATGGTGGCGGAAGTGGTACATTCGGAATTTGTGCAACAACTCCTTCATGCCCATCACCTTCTGATTTGTTTGCAAATATTCTATCTACAACAAGTGCTTCGGTGTATTGGACAGCTTCAACTCCACCAGCAGCAAATGGATATCAATATTACTATAACACAACTGGAACAGCTCCAACAGGCAGTACAATTCCAACAGGAACAACAGCTCCAGGAGTAGTTGGTGTAACATTAACAGGTCTTACAACTGGTCAAATATATTATTTTTGGGTTAGATCTGACTGTGGTGGCGGTGACAATAGTACATGGTTTGGACCAACAAATTTTTCACCATGCTCAGTGGGCGATGGACAAGGAACTACTACTTTAGAATGTCCTGAAGTTGTAGCAGGTGGTTCTGGATTAGGAGGATTAGACCCAACAGCCGTTATATGCTCATCTTCTACTTGTAGTAATCTAGAAGCAACATATCCAATATTGAATAGCACATCAAATTATACTGTATCTTCAATACCATATGATCCGCCGTACCAATATAGTTGCTTGCAAAATCCCGTTAGTGTCAACGTTGATGATGTTTGGTCACAAACTATAAATCTACCTTTCAACTTCTGTTTCTTCGGTAACAATTATAATAAGTGTTTGATTGGCTCTAATGGAAATATCACATTTGACTTTGTCAATAACACTCCTGGAGGTTATAATGCTTGGTCTTTTAATACAAGCTTGCCTAGTACCTCGCTTTTCAAAAACACAATATTTGGAGTTTATCATGATATTGACCCAAGTGTTGGTGGTGAAATAGGATGGGAATTAGTTACATTAAATACTGGTTGTCGAGCTCTTATAGCTTCATGGAATAATATTCCAATGTTTTCATCAACATGTAACTCGATACTATACACTGGTATGATTGTTCTATATGAAAACACTAACATAATAGATGTTTACATCAAAGAAAAAAATGTTTGTTCTACTTGGAATGATGGAAATGCTATCGTTGGTATTCAAAATGCTAATGGAACAGCAGCCGTTGTTGCACCAAGCAGAAATGGACTTGATGCGAACTGGACAGTTTCTAATGAAGCTTGGAGATTTACTCCATCTGGACCATCTATTACATCATTTAAATGGTATGAAGGCAATGGGACAACTGGACCAGTAGTAGGAACAACAAACAATATTACAGTTTGCCCTGCTGTTACAACAACATATACAGCTGAGGTAACTTATAATCTTTGTAGTGGAAATCAATTAAAATATACAGATAACACAACAGTAACTGTTACAGGTAATAAAATTTGGACAGGTTCTGTTGACAATGATTGGAATAAAGCGAATAACTGGTCTCCAAGTGGTGTACCAACTAATTTAAACTGTGTGATTATTCCTGATACAGCAAATGACCCAGTAATTTCTGGAACAAATTACAAAGCATATGGTCACAATATGGATATTAAAACAAATGCTAGTTTACAGCTAAATTCTTCTAACAATTTAACAATTACAGATTTTACAAGGATTAATGGAAGCTTTAGTATGAAAAACAGCTCTAATTTCATTCAGATTAATGATAGTGCTGTAAATACAGGAAATTTATCGATGGAAAGAAGTACAAATGTTAGACAATACGATTATGTATATTGGTCATCACCTGTAGCTAGTTTCAATTCAACTTCTATTTCTCCTACGACTCCTTCTTGGGGAATTTATAAATGGGAACCTGCTACATCAAATACAAATGGTGGTCAAGGATATTGGACAGCAGGAAGCGAGACAATGGTTCTAGGTAAAGGATATATTGTGAGAGGACCAAGTGGATATTCTACTACTACTCCATCACTTTATACTGCAACATTTACTGGTGTTCCAAACAATGGAATAATACAACCAACGATATCAAGAGGCAGTTATACTGGTGCTCCATATTCTGGAACTAATGGAATTACTATTACCAACCTAGACGATAACTGGAATCTAATTGGTAACCCTTATCCATCAGCCATCAATGCTAATACATTCTTAACGAATAACACAAACATTAATGGTACTGTAAGACTATGGACACATGGAAACCCTATTAGCACAAGTAACACTAATCCTTTTTATGCGAGTTATTTGTATAACTACAGCGTAAACGATTATGTAACTTACAATGGAACCGGTTCAACACCTCCAGGGTTTAACGGTAAAATTGGTGCAGGCCAAGCCTTTTTTGTACTGATGAACGATGGTGCTGCAGGAAGTCAAACAGTTACATTCAACAATAGTTTAAGAGGTGACACTTATGATAACAGTCAATTTTATAGAACAAATAGCGAAGCATCTATAGAAACACTTGAGAAAAACAGAATTTGGTTAAGTCTTGTTAATTCAAATAATATCGCTGCTACCACTTTGGTTGGATATATTCAAGATGCTACAAATGATGAAGACAGACTTTTTGATGGTGTTTGGAAACCTGGAACTGAGTTAGGAATTTATTCAAAAATTGAAGATAAAACTATGATTATTCAAGGAAGAACATTGCCTTTCAATCAATATGATACTGTTCCTATTGGAGTTACTATACCAAGTACTGGAGTTTATAATATTGCCATCAATCAGGTAGATGGATTATTTGAGGATGTTTCACAAAACATATATATAGAAGATACTGTTGAAAATGTGATACATGACTTGAGACAAAATCCATATTCCTTTACCGCTTCTACAGGAAACTATCCAAATAGATTTGTGTTGAGATATACAACTTCTGCTCTAGGAATTGATGACAATAATACAGTTAAAGTTTTTGCATTCATCAGCAATAATGTATTAAACATTCAAACAGATGATAGTATCAAAGAAGTTTCAGTCTATGATGTTTCAGGGAAACTAGTTAATACATACAAAGCTAGTGTAAGCAACAATAGAATTGAAGAAGCATTCCCTTATGCAAACGGTGTGTATGTTGCCAAAATAAAACTTGAAAACGGACAAACTGTAAGCAAAAAATTAATGAATTAGAGAAATTTGATTAGGTTAATATTTTTAACTAAAAAAGCCGACTTTGAAGTCGGCTTTTTTTATTCGGTAAATAAAAAATTATTTTACAATAGTCATTTCATCCACAATGTTTTTTGCGCCTGCATATTGCTCGATTACCCATAAAACATAACGAATATCAACATTGATAGTTCTTTGTAAATTTTTATCAAAAATAACATCACCAGCCATAGCTTCAATATTTCCATCAAAAGCAAGACCAATCAACTCTCCTTTTCCGTTTAATACAGGTGAACCAGAGTTACCACCAGTAATATCATTATCAGTAAGGAAATTAACATGAAGAGAACCATCTTTATCAGCAAAACGACCGTAATCTTTATTTTTATACATGTCAAGAACACGTTGAGGTAAATCAAATTCTTGATCACCTTTTTTGTATTTTTTAACTTGACCTGCTAAAGTTGTGTAGTTATTGATTGTAGCATCATTACGCTTATCTGCCGGAAGTGAACGAACTTTTCCATAAGTTAGTCGTAAAGTAGAATTTGCATCAGGATACTTGATTGTACCAATTTTTGACTCTCTTAAACCTTCAACTAAAAGTCGGAAAGATGCACCAAAATCATTTTGAGCTTTAGCAATTTCATCAGATTTTGAATTAAAGTGTGTTAGCATATCATTTGACAATGCATAGATTGGGTCATTATCTAATAAACCTTGGCTTGGTAATGCAATAAATGCTTTAACTTTATCTAATGAGCTAAAAATACTTAAATCTGCAGCAGCATTAACATATTTTGCAAAATCTCCGTTGAAATCTGCTTTGATTTTTGCTACCATTGGTGCAATAGCATAACCTTCAGATTTTGAAGAATATAAACCAAGTTGAGCCGCTAGTAAATCTTTCTCAGCTGGAAGATAAAACTCCTTGTACATTTCAGTAGCCATCTCTGTGATAGCTGGTGCAAGTTGAGCTTTTTTGGTAGCATCAGCTTTTACATAATTGTCTAATTGTTTACCAAGTGTTCTTCCTATAGTTCCAAAAGCAGTTGTTCTAAAAAGCTGAGACAAATAATTATCATGTCTAGATTTTTCATTTGTCAAAGAATAGAACTTATTGATGTTTGCAATTACATTGCCATATTTTGCTTTATTCTCTTTTTTATTAGCCCATTTATTGAATTTAGCTTCCTGTGCAGCTTTAGTTTTAGCGGTTCCAAATTTGGTAAGCGCATCAATCATACCTTGGCGATTTTTCCAATAGTTTGCTGTTTGAGCATATTTTGATGCATACATTAGATTAAGTGCTTCACTTTGATCCATGTATTTTTTCATGTTATCCATTCCTGTCTTTGCTCCTTCTACCCAAGCAGGATAAGCAAATTTCACATTTTGTTCAATTCCGCCTGCTGGCATCCAACGGTTTGTTCTACCAGGATATCCAAGTATCATAGCGTAATCGTTTTCCTTAACACCACCAAGGTTTACTGGTAGATAATGTTTTGGTTGCAATGGAACATTGTTCTCTGAATATTCTGCTGGATTTCCGTCTTTATCTGCATAAACACGGAACATTGAAAAATCTGCTGTGTGACGTGGCCATTCCCAGTTATCTGTATCACCACCAAATTTACCTAAACTTTCTGGTGGCGTACCTACGAAACGAACATCAGTAAAATCTTGATAAACAAAATAGTAGAATTCATTTCCTTGGAAGAAAGAACGAACAGATACTACATATTTTCCACCTTCGTTATTTTCTTTCTCAATTTTTGAAATTTCAGCATTGATGGCTTTGTCGCGTTCTGCTTCAGTCATTTTATCGTTCACAACTGCCAAAATTCTTTTAGTACAATCATCCATACGAACAAAGAAACGAACGAAAAGGCTTGATGGTTTCATTTCTTCTTTTCTAGATTTTGCCCAATAACCATCTTTTAGATAGTTTTTTTCAGGAGAAGAAAGTTCTGCAATAGCATCGTATCCACAATGATGATTTGTTAACACCAATCCATCTTTTGAGATAAGCTCAGCTGTACAACCACCATTGAATTGAACTATAGCGTCTTTCAAACTGTGATGATTAATGCTGTAAATTTCTTCTGCTGTAAGCTGAAGTCCCATTTTTTGCATGTCGCGGTGATTTAGACGTTCAATAAACATCAAAAACCACATACCTTCATCAGCTTTTACGCTAGTAGGAATAAGCATGATAGCGGTGATGAGTGATAGAATAATTTTTTTCATTGTTTAAAAATGTAAAAGTTAATAGTTTGAAACTTAGTAGTAGCCTGATTATTAGAAAAGTTACATAGGGTTACTAAAAAGCGTGTGCAAAGATAGTTTGTTTTAACGAAAACGTTATAAAAATTTGTTAAATGGTAAATTATTATGATTGAATTCAATCATTCAACATTGCCCATAATTTATCTTTAAGTTCAGATAAACCTTGTTGCGCTACAGATGAAATAAATAGATATGGTGTTCCTTTGAATGCTTTGTCTAGTTCTTGTTTCATTTCGGCTTTTAGCTCATCATCGAGCATATCGCATTTGGATATGACAATCAATCTGTCTTTATCAAGCATTTCTGGATTGTAGCGACGTAATTCGTCAAGCAAAATGTCATATTCTTTCTTGATATCAGTTGCATCCGCTGGAATTAAAAACAACAATGTAGAATTGCGCTCAATGTGTCGCAAAAAGTAATGACCAAGTCCTTTTCCTTCGGCTGCGCCTTCTATAATTCCAGGAATATCTGCCATTACAAAAGATTGAAAATCTCTGTAAGCAACAATACCTAAATTTGGCTTTAAGGTTGTAAAAGGATAATCGGCTATCTTCGGTTTGGCAGAAGTAAGTACAGAAAGCAAAGTTGATTTTCCTGCATTTGGGAAACCTACTAAACCTACATCAGCAAGAACTTTTAGCTCAAGAATAATATCTTTTTCTTCAACTGGCATTCCTGGTTGAGCATAACGCGGCGTTTGATTGGTAGCACTACGAAAATGCCAATTCCCCAAACCTCCTTTTCCTCCTTTTACTAGAATTTTTTCTTCTTTATCTTCAGTAATTTCGAAAAGAATTTCGTTGGTTTCTTGATCTCGAACAACGGTTCCTAATGGAACTTCTATAATTTTATCTTCACCATCGTGGCCTGTACTACGAGAACTTCCTCCATCACCACCATGACCAGCTTTGACATGTTTGGTAAATTTCAAATGAAATAATGTCCAAAGATTTTTATTCCCTCTCAAAATTACATGACCACCACGACCACCATCACCACCATCTGGTCCACCTTTTTCGATAAACTTTTCTCTGTGTAGATGTGTAGATCCTTTTCCTCCTTTTCCTGAAGAAACATATATTTTCACATAATCTACGAAATTACCTTCTGTCATGTCTTATCTGCTGTTGGTTGTTAGTTGTCCGTTATTGGTTTAACAAGTAATTTATCAATTTTAACACCATCCATATCAATCACCTCAAATTCCAACTTATTCCAAATTAGTTTTTCTCCGGTTTTTGGTATATTTCCTAATTCGGTCATGATTAATCCACTAACGGTTGTAACATCATAATCTGTAGTCAATTCATCGAGGTCGAAATAGGTTAAAAAATCATGTAAAGAATAATGCCCGTCAACTAACCATGTTCCATCTTCTCTGGCAATGAGTTTAAAATCGTCTTCATAAAACTCTGATGCATCACCAACAAGCGCTTCAAGAATGTCATTAAGTGTTATAATTCCTTGGAAAATCCCATATTCATCTGTCACTAAAGCATAATGAATTTTTGATTTTTTAAAGTTTTCCAAAGCCTTGTATGCAGTGGTATGCTCGATAAAATAAACTGGTTCTTTTATAATTTCATTCAAATTGAAATTTCCTTTATCAAAGCCAACAAACAAATCTTTAAGAAGTACAATTCCTTGCATCTCGTCAAGGTTTTCTTTGCAAACTGGATAAACCGAGTGTAATTCGTGTAAAACTTTTTCTTTAATTTCCTCAAGCGTATCATCAAGTGAAAGAAAAACAACTGATTTTCTGTGTGTCATCAATGAGTTTACTTTTCTATCACCAATATGGAAAACGCGCTCCACTATATCTTGCTCTATTTCTTGAACTTCACCACCTTCTGTTCCTTCTTTTATGATGGCTTTGATTTCCTCTTCGGTAACTTTGCCATCAGCAGTTGGTTTTATTTTGAAAATATCGAGAATAAAATCAGTTGATTTTGTCAATAACCAAATGAAAGGCATGGTAATTTTAGACACAACTTTCATAGGAACAGCAACAGCCTTTGCTATGGCTTCTGGATAATTGAGCCCAATTCTCTTAGGCAACAACTCGCCAAGAACGAGAGAGAAAAAAGTTAACACTACAACCACAACTCCTATCCCTATGGACTCCGAATAAGGTTTTAAAACTGGAAAACTGGCTATAAAATTTTGAACATCTTGTGTTATTTTATCTCCGGAATAAATACCTGTGAGGATTCCAATGAGCGTTATTCCTATTTGAACGGTTGAAAGAAACTCGTTTGGAGAATTTGCTAAATCAAGTGCTGTTTTTGCGTTTTTATTTCCTTTTTTTGCAGCAGTTTCAAGGCGATTTTTTCTGGCTGAAATAAGTGCTATTTCAGACATTGAGAAAAGTCCGTTAAGAATAATCAGAAAAAAAATTATTAAAATTTCCATAGAATGCTTTTACAAAAAAAGAGCTTTTTTTTCGCTGGTGGAAATAAGCTCTTTCTGTTTGCAAATATCAGATTTTTTTTTGAAAGTCTGTTTATTAATTTTTCTAATAGAAATTTAGACTAATTTATCAAAAATAAGGTTCAATCTATCGTTTACTTCTGCTATTGTTCCAATACCATCAACTGCATAAAATTTTCCTTGATTTTTGTAATAATTCATCAATGGAGCAGTTTTCTGGTTGTACTCTTCATATCGGTTTCGGATTTTTTCTTCATCTTGATCATCTGGTCTTCCAGAAGTTTTACCTCTTTCTAGCAAACGAGCTACTAAAATATTATCATCTGCTTCAAGCGCAACAGTAGCAGTAATATTTTGCCCTTTATTTTCTAAAAAACTATCAAGTGCTTCAGCTTGTGCAATTGTGCGTGGGAATCCGTCAAAAAGAAAACCTGCTGCATTTGGATTTTTATCTACTTCGCTTTGCAACATGTTAATAGTCAATTCATCTGGAACCAAATCTCCTTTGTCCATGTAGGTTTTTGCTAATTTTCCAAGTTCAGTATCGTTTTTAATATTAAACCTAAAAATATCGCCTGTTGAAAGATGAACCAAATTGTATTTTTCTTTTAAAAATTCAGCTTGAGTGCCTTTTCCTGCACCTGGTTTTCCGAAAAGAACGATGTTGATCATTTTAATTTTTAGTTTATGCGTTTAAAAGTTTATGAGTTATAATTTAGTAGTTTGCTGAAACATTTTTTATTGTGCTAATTGATATACATCTGGAAGGTTTCTGCCTAATCCATCGTAGTCAAGTCCATAACCAACGATGAATTTATTTGGAATTCTGATGCCTATATAATCTAGCTTGATATCTTTTTTATAAGCTTCGGGTTTGAAGAATAATGTTGCAATTTTAAGATGTTTAACTTTTTTTTCTTTGAAAATAGCTTTCAGTTCTTCAACTGTATTTCCTGTGTCAACAATATCCTCTACAACTACAACAGTTTTACCTTCTAAATCTTGATCGAGACCAATCAATTGTTTTACTGTTCCAGTGGTTTGAGTACCTTCGTAAGAAGCCATTTTAACGAAATTAACTTCACACATTCCTCTATAATGTTTCATCAAATCAGACAATACCATAAAAGCACCATTGAGAACACCTACAAAAACTGGAACGTCGTCAAAAAAATCGTCGTCCATTTGCTTTGCCATGTTTTGAATAGCGAATTGAATTTCGTCTGAAGAAATAAAAGGTTCGAATGTTTTATCGTGTAAATGTATCATTGTGTTGCTGTTGAAAATAAAGATGCAAATTTATGAAAGTATTAAGTATTAAGAACGAAGTATTCATACTTTTTTGCAAAATAGATATATTTACAAAATGAATGTTGATTACTATAAAAAAATAGCCAACAGCTCTGCGCATAGAAAAAGTAGAGATGAAAACAAAGATTTTATTTTTGAACATCCAGAATACCTTAGCGATTTAGTTGAAATTGCTTTTGATACAAATGACAAGAACCATCATAAAGCCTGCTGGATTTTAGAATTGATTTGCGAAGAACAAATAAATCTTTTCAAACCTTTTATAATTGATTATTGCAATTCATTAAAAAAATTTAAATCTGAATCTGCTATACGTTCTATATCAAAAATTGGAATGTTTATCGTAAATGATAAATCCATAGAACTTGATAATGAACAAGAAGAACAAATTATTGAAACGTTCCTAGATTGGTTAATTCAAACAGACAAAGCTGCAAATGCTGCTTATTCTATGAGAGCATTGTATCAACTCGGAAAAAAACATTCCTGGGTAAATGAAGAATTGAAAACTTTGTTACAAAGAGACTGTAATGATCAAACACCTGGCTATAAGTTTGCTGTTAAAGATATTTTGAAGCGATTATAATAATTTCAAAATTGTATCTTTGCGCCAACAACTACAACACAATGAACTATTTCTCATCCGATTTTAAACTAGGAATTCTCGGTGGCGGACAATTGGGCAAAATGCTTCTTGCTGAAACCCGAAAATTTGACATTCAAACCTATATTCTCGACCCAAGTGCTGAAGCACCAAGCCAATACGGTGCTACAAAATTTTTTCGTGGAAGTTTAATGGATTTTGACACCGTTTATCAATTTGGAAAAATTGTAAATTTGTTAACCATTGAAATTGAAAATGTAAACCTTGATGCTTTAGATAAACTCGAAGAAGAAGGATTGCCAATATATCCATCACCAAAAACATTAAGATTAATTCAGAATAAAGGTCGTCAGAAAGATTTTTATGTAGAAAATAATATTCCCACTTCGCCACATCAGCGTTTTGTGGATTTGAACGCGCTTAAAAATGCTGTCACATCGAACGATACCGAAACTTCGGTAGAGATGCCTTTTGTATGGAAATGCGCTCAATTTGGTTACGATGGAAATGGCGTGAAAATAGTTAAATCGCTTTCAGATTTAGATAATTTACCCAATGTAGAATGTATTGCCGAACAAATGGTTCCATTTAAAAATGAATTGGCGGTAATTGTTGCTCGTTCCGTTTCTGGCGAAGTCAAAACCTATCCAGTTGTTGAAATGGAATTTCATCCTGAAGCCAATCAAGTAGAATATGTGATTTGTCCTGCTCGTATAGACGAAAAAGTAGCTCAAAAAGCTACTGAAATTGCCTTAAAAGTTTCAGAAGCTTTCAATCATGTTGGATTATTGGCAGTAGAAATGTTTCATTCCGAAGGCTCGGATGAAGACGATGACATATTAGTAAACGAAGTTGCACCAAGACCACACAATTCAGGACATTATAGTATTGAAGCAAGTTATACTTCGCAATTCGAAAACCATTTACGAGCCATTTTAAACTTACCTTTAGGAAATACTGATAGCAAAGTTGCCGGAATTATGGTAAATTTGGTTGGTGAAGAAGGTTTTTCTGGACAAGTAGTTTATGAAAACATAGAAAAAATCATGGCAATTGATGGTGTAACACCACACATTTACGGCAAAAGAGAAACAAGACCTTTCCGAAAAATGGGACATGTAACGATTGTAAATGAAAATATGGTGGAAGCAAGAAAAATTGCGGAAGAAGTTAAGAATAGTATACGAGTGATTAGTTAAAAATTATTATAAATTATGAATTGTAAATTTTAAATGAAAGCAATTACAATCATTTAAAATTTAAAATTTAAAGTTCAACATATAAAAATGAGCAAAGTAGCCATCATCATGGGAAGCATTTCAGATATGCCTGTAATGCAAGAAGCCATCGATATCTTAAAAGGATTTGACATTGAAACCGAAGTCGATATTGTTTCGGCACACAGAACACCCGAAAAATTATTTGATTTTAGTAAAAACGCACACAATCGTGGTATTTCGGTAATTATTGCTGGTGCTGGTGGTGCGGCTCATTTACCAGGAATGGTTGCATCAATGTCGCCATTGCCTGTAATTGGTGTTCCTGTAAAATCGAGTAATTCTATTGATGGTTGGGATTCTGTTTTGTCGATTTTGCAAATGCCTGGTGGCGTTCCAGTGGCAACTGTTGCGCTAAACGGAGCAAAAAACGCTGGAATACTTGCCGCACAAATCATCGGAAGTCATGATAAATGTGTGCTTGACAAAATAATTTTCTATAAAGAAAGTCTGAAAGAAGCGGTGAATAAAGCAGCATCTGAATTGAAAAAATAATTATCTTTGATAAAAAGAATACTATGAATATTCAAACATCAAAAATCGAATTGGCGAAAATTATTTTGGATATTGAAAACCCAAAGTTGATTGAAGAAATTATTCATTTGATTCAATCCAAATCCACTTTAACCGAAAAGCAAAAAGCCGCTATTGATGAAGCCATTTATTCATTAGAAAACAATGAAGGAATTGCGCATAATATGGTTATGGAAGAAACTAGAAGTCGCTATTCAAAGTATTTCAAATAATGAATATTGTTTGGTCGCCTCAAGCAAAAAAAGACTATTGGCATAATATTGATTATCTTGAAGCTGAATGGACATTTCAAGATGTTGTAAATTTTATCGACAAGGTTGACTATACCATTACTTTATTAGACAAAAACAATATTGAATTCACTTCTACAAACTATAAAAACGTCAATAAAGTGGTAATTACAAAACAAATAACACTTTATTACAAAATAAATTCCAATACAATTGAATTACTTCGTTTTTGGAATACCTACCAAGATTTAGAAAATTTTAAACTTTAAAATGAGGATGAGATTGCTTCGTTCCTCGCAATGACTATGAAAACACTTACCTCAACATTCAACACCAAACACAACACAGCACCTTTTTCGCAAATAAAACTAGAAGATTACAAACCTGCTTTTATTGAGAATATTGCCAAAGCTAAAGCTGAAATTGATGCCATAATTACAAATCCAGAAGCTCCAACATTTGAAAACACGATTGAAGCATTGGATTTTTCTGGTGCAACTTTAGATAGATTATCTTCTATTTTCTTCAATTTGAATTCGGCAGAAACTTGTGATGAAATGCAAAAAATCGCTCAAGAAGTTTCTCCGTTATTGACAGAATTTAGTAACGATATTGCTTTAAACGAAGATTTATTCAAAAGAGTTAAAGCTGTTTATAATCAAAAAGACAACTTGACTTTAAGTACAGAACAAGTCACTTTATTAGACAAAAAATTCAAAGGATTTTCTAGAAATGGAGCTTTATTAAATGAAGAAGACAAATTAAAATTACGCGAAATTGATACCGAATTAGCCAAATTAAAATTGACTTTTGGCGAAAATGTTTTGGCAGAAACCAATAACTATCAATTACACATCACCAACGAAGAAGATTTAAAAGGTTTGCCTGATGGTGCTAAAGAAATGGCAGCAAGTTTGGCAAAATCTAAAAATTTAGAAGGTTGGGTTTTTACTTTAGATTTCCCAAGCTATTTGCCTTTTGTGACTTATGTTGAAAATCGTGAATTGCGTAAAGAAATCGCTATTGCAGCAGGAAAAAAATCGTTTCAAGATAACGAATTTGACAATCAAGAAAACGTAAAACGTATTGTAGAACTGCGCCATAAACGGGCAAATTTATTGGGATACAAATCGCATTCTGATTTTGTTTTAGAAGAACGAATGGCTCAAAATCCTGAAAAAGTACAATCGTTTTTGAATGATTTATTGGAAAAAGCAAAACCTGCTGCTCAAAAAGAATTTGCTCAACTAACTGCTTTCGCAAAAGAACTAGACGGAATTGATCAATTGGAAAAATGGGATGGCGCTTACTATTCTGAAAAATTGAAACAAAAACTATTCAACTTTGATGACGAGATTTTAAAACCGTTTTTCAAATTGGAAAATGTTTTGAATGGAGCATTTACGGTTGCTGAAAAACTTTTCGGTATTACTTTTAAAGAAGTTTTTGATATTGACAAATACCACGAAGACGTTCAAACTTTTGAAGTATTGGATGAAAACAACAATTTAGTTGCCATTTTCTACTCCGATTTTTTTCCAAGAAAAGGAAAACGAAACGGTGCTTGGATGACTTCTTACAAACCGCAATATATGAAAGACGGAATTAACGAACGACCACATGTTTCTATTGTTTGTAATTTCACGCCACCAACAGAGACTAAACCTTCACTCCTAACCTTCAATGAAGTTACGACTTTATTCCACGAATTTGGTCACGCGTTACACGGAATGTTAGCCAATACAACCTACCCAAGTTTGTCAGGAACTTCAGTATATTGGGATTTTGTGGAATTGCCAAGTCAAGTGATGGAAAATTGGTGTTACGAACCAGAAGCCTTGGCGTTATTTGCTAAACACTATGAAACAGGCGAAATTATTCCGCAAGAATATGTAAACAAAATAAAAGAAAGTGCGAGTTTCTTAGAAGGAATGGCAACCTTAAGACAATTGAGTTTCGGAATTTTAGACATGACTTATCATGGAAAATCTCAAACAATTGCTGATGTAAAAGCTTTTGAAAAACAAGCCATGGAAATTGCTTCTTTATATCCAGATGTAGCTGAAAACTGTATGAGTACTTCGTTTTCACACATATTTCAAGGTGGTTATTCTTCTGGATATTACAGTTATAAATGGGCAGAAGTTTTAGATGCTGATGCATTTGCATATTTCCAAGAAAAAGGGATTTTTAATAAAGAAGTGGCTACTAAATTCAAAGACAACGTACTTTCAAAAGGTGGCACCGAATTACCCATGGAATTGTATAAAAAGTTTCGTGGTCAAGAACCAAAAGTTGAGGCATTGTTGAAACGTGCTGGGTTGATATAGATTGTTAATTAAAAGAAACAAAAAGGATTATCGATAAAATATTGGTAATCCTTTTTCGTTATTTTTGAGAAAAACAATTCCTTATTACTAAAACATAAAATTTTCTTAATATACTATAAAACAGGAATTCCGATTACTTTTAAACTCAAAAATATGAAACCTAAATATCAAGTAGATTTTGCAAAACCAATAGATTACACAATCGAAAAGCAATATACATTAAAAAACTATTTAGATAAAGCCAAATATAATTGGGTAAAAAATGAATATAGAAAATTTAACAATCATACAAATTCTTGGGACAATATCTTTTTAACAAACAAAAAAATAGCAATTCGAATTAAAATTCACTTAGGAAAAAAGAAAAGATATGATCCATTTAATGAGTTTCCAAAACTCCCAAAAACATATCAAGATTATAAAGAAATTTCAATTTATCTGATTTCTACAATTTTTTTTAAAAAATTTAATTCTCAAGAACTATTTGAAATCATGGCAATACTAACTAAAGAGACACCTTTCATTGAATTAAAATATTTTAATATTGGAGAAAGATATGGATATGAGGATAGTACAATTGTAAAACATGATAATAAATTAATTAAATCTTTTAACGTGATAATAAATGATGAACTATTTGGATTATATGATTATTTAGTGAATTATAAATCAAATAAAAGTGAATTAGAGATAACCACAATCGTTAAAGAATATTTAGAAAGTTTAGATTTTGAGATTAATATTGAAAATACAAAAATTGAAGAAAAATACAATAACGAGAATAATTCTGAAAGATATACAATCGAAGACTCTTACAATGATGGAGGTGGTGGTGGTGAATGGTCTGATCCATCAGAATTTTGGTAAAAATTTTAAAAAACAATTAAAATGAAAATAGCAATCCTTGGTTGGGGTTCCTTAATTTGGCAACCCAAAGAATTAGCATATAACAAAACTTTTGGCTGGCAAAAAGATGGTCCAATTTTGCCTATTGAATTTGCAAGAATTTCAAAAGACGGAAGACTAACTTTAGTTATTACAGTAAACGGCACAAAAATTCCTGTTTTATATGCTTTATCAAATTATCAAAGTGTAGAAGAAGCTGTTTTAAATTTAGCAGTAAGAGAAGGTTCAGGAAAAGGAAGTATTGGAAGTTATGATAAAACAAAAGATGAATTTTCGCATGATGTTTTTTTTAAACAAAATATTTTAGATTGGATAAAAGATAAAGATATTGACGCAGTAATTTGGACAAATCTTGGTGAAAATTGGAATATAAAAAATGAAAAAGGCGAAATTATTTTTCAAATTCAACCGGATAATAGAATTGAATATCTAAAAGAAATAAAAGGCAATACAAGTGTTTTAGCAGAGGAATATATTCGTAGAACTCATCCACAAATACAAACCCATTTTCGAAAGTTAATTAATAATGAATTAAACTGGAAACCAATTCACAATGAATAAATTTGAGGACACCTATCAACATCCACTTATAGTTTGTAAACACGAACTAGATTTGTCAGATAGTGAAAATTTGGGTGAGTTTTTATCTAAACAGCTGAAATTAACAATTGAAATTGATGACAAATTGTTTTTCAAAAAGAGAATTTATAATGCAATTGGAACCGGAGAAGCAAGATTAGTATCAGTAAAATCAACTTTGATTCCTGAAAAGAGATTTCATCTACAATTGGATGAAATAGTACTCTTTATCCACACAGATTTTATTGAAATAAAGTTTGATATCCCACTTGATTATTTTCATTTATCAGAATTAAAAAGTCGAAATGAACTTTTAGAAATAGATTTATTAAAAAATTTCTTTGGTCAACTAAAATCTATAGGAATTGATGAAGTTCATTTTGGAATTTTTAGTGAATTTGAAAAAGATGAAGGTTTTACTTATTGCTGGAAAAACATTTATAGAATAATGTCAAAGTATGACAACTATTTTAAACTGGAAATTTAATACTTCAAAACGAATTTTCATTTTTTTTTGAAAATTTAAAAACTTTTATTTAACTTTGTCCTATCAAAATGAAATTTCTAAAAAAAATGGAATTCAAAGAAGCTAAAAATAAATTCGTTCAAACTTGGGGTGCTTTGGGCAGCCAATGGGGAATTAACAAAACCATGGCTCAAATTCATGCGCTTTTGATGGTTTCTCACGAACCTGTTTCGATGGAAGACATTATGGAAGAATTACAAATTTCTCGTGGAAATGCTTCGATGAATTTACGAGCTTTGATGGATTGGGGAATTGTTTACAAAGAATACAAAGCGGGCGAAAGACGTGAATTTTTCACTGCTGAAAAAGATTTAGACGAACTAGCCGTAAAAATTTCCAGAGAAAGAAGCAAACGTGAAATCAAACCTGCTTTGAAAGTATTGAAAGAAGTATCTTCAATTGAGGCAAACAAAACTGAAGAAGAAAAACATTTTGTTGATCAAACCACTAAATTGTATGATTTTGTCTTAAAAGCAGATAATGTTTTAGACAAAATGACAGAATACAAAGACAATTGGTTGACACAGATTTTACTAAAATTTATTAAATAAAAAAATTTAATCAAAACTTTCATATTTTTCTGAAAGTTTAAAATAATAAATATTCATGAGAGATTTAAAAATAACAAATACAATTGCTATTTTGATTCCTTTGGCTTTATTAGTAATTGGTTTTATAGAAGAAGGTTTCTTTTATCTTGCTGCATATTCAACAATACTAACTGGATTAATCCAAATAACTATTGGTCTTATATATTGGAAAAAACACAGAGAAAATCCATATATAAAAATATATTTTATTTTAGTAATAGCTTTCTTCTCATTATGGTATTACAATGAAAACATAAACTATATTAACACTTTGACTTGGGCATTAATATACTCACCTTTAGCTCTTTGCATATATCTTTCAATATTAATTTACTCAACAAAACAAAAACTATGAACCTCAACATTATTGGTTACGTAATATATTTATTGATAACCACATTCATAATTATAAATGTCGGCAAAATCTGCTACCGAAATGGAAATATTTATGTAAGTCAATTGATACCTGAACATGAAGATTTATGCAAAAAAACAAATCAAGTGTTGCTTATTGGTTATTATCTTCTAAATCTGGGTTACTGTGCAATGACGCTAATTTCTTGGGACAAAATCATTTCCTATCCACAATTAGTTGAAGTAATTTCGGTTAAAACCGCAACTATAATTTGCATAATTGCCATGCTTCACTACTTAAACATTTATATCCTTACAAAATACATTCAAAAATTAATTTAAATCTTTATATTATGGAAACTACAAAAATTTTAATCGGTTATGCTATTTATTTACCTGTTGCTTTATTTTTAACATATTATGTTTCAAGAACTCTTTTCAGAAATAGTAAAGTTTATATGTTAGACATTTTTAAAAGTCGTGAAGAAATTGCCAATGCAACAAATAAATTATTTGAAACAGGATTTTATCTTTTAAACATTGGATTTGCCTTGATGATACTTAAAATAAACGAATACAACAATGACTATCAAACACTAATCGAAGCTTTGAGCTACAAAATTGGTGGTTTTTCAATCTATCTCGGTATTATGCTTTTCGTTAACCTGTATTTTTTCTTTAGAGGTAAAAGAAAATCTAGAGAAACTAATATAGAAGAAAGAATAGTTATTAATGGATAATTTTAAAAATCCAACTCTGTCAAAGTTTTGAACTTTGACAGAGTTTAAATCATCACAACAACCAACCACCAAAAAACAGGAATACTCTCTACCCAAAAAGAGGCATAATAGCGTGAACGATTTTCATTTGAAAACAATAAAAACAAAATCGTAGTTATTGCCAAAGCCGATTTCAAAGCAAAAAATTCTATTCTGAAATCAGTTGATAGAAATTCTAACAACACAAATACAATCATCAACATAACTCCTACTCGTTTGGTTTTTGCAACTCCTATTTGCTGCGGAACAGTTTTCAAATGCGGATCATCTAATCTTAAATCAATAATTTCAAAAATTAATATCAATACAAAAATTAGAATAAATCGTTGTGCTGCAACTAAGAATACATAACTTGTAAAGGGTAAATGACTATTAATTATTGGTAAAAAAAGCGTTACACCTACCCAACACAATGCCACAATGTAAATTTTAATTCCGGCCCAATTTCGAGCATTTTTCTTGTTAGGAAAGAATGGCAAAGTGTATAGCATTGTAATCACAAGAAACAAAAAACCAATAATTTGTGTATTCTTTTGTAATTGAAAATAATAATAAACAGACACAACAAAACTCAAAAAACTCAAAAATGCAATTGCTCTCAATTGAAGTGACATTTGTAGTTTTTTTGTTCTAGCCAATGCATCATATTTCACAAAATTATAACCCACAATTGTCCCAAAAAAAGCAAATAATGACACGTCATTAATTTTCTCTATTTCAAAAAGACAACCAGTTAATCTGGTAAGTGCATAAGCCGATAACGCAACATGAATGCTACCATTGATGTAAAAGTTAATTATTTTTTTTAATGTTTTCAATGAATAAAAAAAGGAGTTTAAAAAACTCCTTTCTGATTTATTGCTTAACTATTTTAATAATTTGCACTTTATCTTCGGATTGAAGTTTTAGCAAATATACACTCGAAGGTAATTGGTTGATACTAATTTTTGAATTTAACAATCGTCCTTTTTGAATTTCCTTTCCATCCAAACTGAAAATCGAATATTGAACCTCATCAAATTCATGGACAACATTAATTTCATTTTCAAATGGATTAGGATAAACCGTGAACATTTTTTTCACTTCATCAATCAAACCTAATTCTTCTTCCACCGCAATTGAAACAACGAACGAAATACTTCCTCCAGAATTCGTAGCTGTAACTTCATAATCGATAGCATCTTGAGTTTCTGTTGGCGTTCCTGAAATTATTCCTGTCGAAGTATCAAAACTCAATCCGTTTGGCAAACTTGGATTTATACTAAAAGTTAGATTTTCTCCTGTAACAGTTGGTGTTAAATCAGTAATAGTTTGATTGACTGTGAAAACATTTGGTGTGTTGTAAGTCAAACCATTTGGAGCTACATCAATAATTTCAATCGACAAAACAAAACTTGTACTTCCACCAGAATTCGTAGCCGTTACTTCATAATCCGTAGCATCTTGAATTTCAGTTGGTGTTCCAAAAATTATCCCAGTCGAAGTATCTAAACTCAATCCACTTGGCAAACTTGGAACGATTGAATACGTCAAGTTTTCTCCTGTAACAGTTGGTGTTAAATCAGTAATAGTTTGGTTGACTGTGAAAACATTTGGTGTGCTGTAGCTCAAACCATTTGGCGCTACATCAATAATTTCAATTGACAAAACAAAACTTGTGCTTCCTCCAGAATTCGTAGCCGTTACTTCATAATCGGTTGCATCTTGAATTTCCGTTGGTGTTCCTGAAATTATTCCTGTCGAAGTATCAAAACTCAATCCGTTTGGTAAACTTGGAACGATTGAATACGTCAAGTTTTCTCCTGAAACTGTTGGTGTTAAATCAGTAATAGTTTGGTTGACTGTGAAGACATTTGGTGTGCTGTAAGTCAACATTGTTGGAGCTAAATCAATAATTTCAATCGATAAAACAAAACTTGTGCTTCCACCTGAATTGGTTACTGTAACTTCATAATCGGTAGCATCTTGAATTTCCGTTGGTGTTCCTGAAATTATTCCTGTTTCTGTGTCAAAACTCAATCCGTTTGGTAAACTTGGAACGATAGAATACACCAAGTTTTCTCCTGTAACAGTTGGAGTTAAATCGGTGATGGTTTGGTTGACTGTGAAAACATTTGGTGTGCTGTAGCTCAAACTATTTGGCGCTACATCAATAATTTCAATTGATAAAACAAAACTTGTGCTTCCTCCAGAATTCGTAGCCGTTACTTCATAATCGGTTACATCTTGAATTTCAGTTGGCGTTCCTGAAATTATTCCTGTCGAAGTATCAAAACTCAATCCGTTTGGCAAACTTGGATCTATACTAAATGTTAAATTTTCTCCTGTAACTGTTGGAACTAAATCGGCAATAGTTTGATTGACTGTGAAAATATTTGGTGTACTGTAGCTCAAACCATTTGGCGCTACATCAATAATTTCAATCGACAAAACAAAACTTGTGCTTCCACCTGAATTGGTTGCTGTAACTTCATAATCGGTTACATCTTGAATTTCAGTTGGCGTTCCAGAAATTATTCCTGTCGAAGTATCAAAACTCAATCCGTTTGGCAAACTTGGAACGATAGAAAACACTAAATTTTCACCCAAAACTGTTGGTACTAAATCGGTGATAGTTTGGTTGACTGTGAAAACATTTGGTGTGTTGTAAGTCAAACCATTTGGCACTACATCAATAATTTCAATCGATAAAACAAAACTTGTACTTCCACCAGAATTCGTAGCCGTTACTTCATAATCCGTAGCATCTTGAATTTCAGTTGGCGTTCCTGAAATTGCTCCTGTCGAAGTATCAAAACTCAATCCGTTTGGCAAACTTGGACTTATACTAAAAGTTAAATTTTCACCCAAAACTGTTGGTGTTAAATCAGTAATAGTTTGATTAACTGTGAAAACATTTGGTGTGCTGTAGCTCAAACCATTTGGCGCTACATCAATAATTTCAATTGACAAAACAAAACTTGTACTTCCACCAGAATTCGTAGCCGTTACTTCATAATCCGTAGCATCTTGAATTTCAGTTGGTGTTCCAAAAATTATCCCAGTCGAAGTATCAAAACTCAATCCGTTTGGCAAACTTGGACTTATACTAAAAGTTAAATTTTCACCCAAAACTGTTGGTGTTAAATCAGTAATAGTTTGATTAACTGTGAAAACATTTGGTGTGCTGTAGCTCAAACCATTTGGCGCTACATCAATAATTTCAATCGATAAAACAAAACTTGTGCTTCCACCTGAATTCGTAGCTGTAACTTCATAATCCGTAGCATCTTGAATTTCAGTTGGTGTTCCTGAAATTATTCCTGTTTCTGTGTCAAATGATAATCCATTTGGTAAACTTGGATCTATACTAAAAGTTAAATTTTCACCCAAAACTGTTGGTACTAAATCGGTGATAGTTTGATTGACTGTGAAAATATTTGGTGTGTTGTAAGTCAAATCATTTGGCGCTACATCAATAATTTCAATCGATAAAACAAAACTTGTGCTTCCACCTGAATTGGTAGCCGTTACTTCATAATCGGTAGCATCTTGAGTTTCCGTTGGTGTTCCTGAAATTATTCCTGTCGAAGTATCAAAACTCAATCCGTTTGGCAAACTTGGAACGATGAAAAAACTATCCGCAGTTGCAGTTAATGTTGGGGTTATATCACTAATCGTTTCGCCAACAACTAAAACATGTGGTGTTGGATATGTTAATGGAATTCTTTTACCAGTCAATGAAAAATTATTGAAATTAACTCTGTTTCCATTATCGATAGTCATATTACTTCCTGTGAATCGAATTCTAATTTTTAAATTTGGGTTATCATTTACGGCTTCAATAGAAGATAAATCTACTTCAAATAACTGATAGGAATTTGTTAAAGGAAATACTTGGATAGGCATTCCAGTCGTTTCCCAAACTGGAGTACCACCATTTACAGCATAATCAATTACCAAATTATCTGCTGCATTTTCATTCATAGCCGCAAAAGCAAACTTAATTTCTTGATAACCAACAGTTGAGAAACTAAAATAGAGCGTGTTTTCATTCCCATTATTTTGGAAAGGTTGTTTAATTTGAATTCCTTTCATGTCAGAAGATGCAAAAGGAATGTTTCCATTGGCTACTGGTAAGTAATTTATGCTTGTTGGGTTATTCCTTCTTTCCATTGATGCTTTTCTCCAACTAGGATGAGAACTATTAAATGGATAGCCAGCTAGACATGATTGGTAATTCAAAACTCCATTTTGATTTACTTCAAAAGTTGAGCTAATTGAAGACAATGGCGTATTGTTTTGCAAATCCCCATTGAACATCCAGAAATAAATTGGTTCAGCTGCAGCAGTTGAAAAACCTTCTGGGATAAAAACAGCAGTAATCGAAAAATTTTGATCTGTTGTGATGGTAATTTCAGCATCTGTACTTGTAGAAAAACCTTCCCAATGACTGAATACATAACCTTCTTTCGCAACAGCTTTAAGTTTTACTGGAATATTTGAAAAATAAATTCCTGTCCATGGATAAGGATTTGTAGCAACTCCAGGAGTTGTTGATAATATGTCTATTGTATTAATCTTTATATATCCATGGTTTTCATTAGAAACATTTAAAACAGTAGTTATTGTATTTGAAATTCCAAATTCGTCCTTGATATGTTGCCTTTGAAATCCTGGTCTTTGTTGTGCAAAGGCAATCTCTTTATTCAAGAAATAGTTCCAATCACCAAAATCAACTGGTGCTTTCCATCGTTCAAATTGCTTTGGCATTTCTGGTTGTAGTACAGTTTTCATAGCGTTAATTTTTGCTACTACTCTATCCGTTTTGAAATATGTATTCATCAAATCTGCAAAACGATTGATAAAATCATTTTTAAAACTATCGTTTTCCAATAATCTTCTCAAAATGAGAGTTGACCATTCTGGATTTGGCCAATCTGGTCCATCTTCAGCAGTAGCCAAAGCCAATGAATTAAGACCAATATTTCCGCTACTTATTCCAAAGGATGAATCCATATCGTGAATTGCCCATCGCCATCTTCCATCATGCCCATAAGGAGCATTTGGTTCATAATTTTGTGTTTTTTTTCTCCAATAGATGATATTATTTCCTGGCCAATCTACGTTTTGGAAATAGATGTTAGAAATAAAATAATCTTTGAAATTATCAACATCAAGTTGGGTCTTTATGTAATTATAATGATTGTTTTGAGCAAGTGAATGTGTCTCGAGATAATCAATCATTTCCAAATAATCTTCATTATCTCCTTCTTCAACTACTGCATTGTTTTCCAAAACATCTATTTGATCTTCATCTATATTATAAACCCTTTTGAAGTATTTTTCATCATATTTATCTCTTAAACTTAAAATCCCCCAATATTCTCCGTTTATAAATGTTACGGTTGGTTGATATGCTTCTGTTTCTACATTTAATCCTTTTATCAATTCATGATTCAATGGATCACGAAATAGTGTGTGATAGAAATCGCCACTTGAGTTTTTTAAAGACAATCTTTCGTAGCTATTATATGGTAATCCTTGAAAAAAACTAAAATCCATGTCATCATCACCATAATCAGAACGTGCATAAAGATTGAAAGATTTACTTGGATAAATGCGCGAATAATTTCCTCTTATTCTAGCTCCAATGTTTTGGTTTAGCACTTCGTTTCCATTAACAAAATAACTGAAATTAATAGGTCTTTCAGATGATGAACCTTTTCTTGCAAAGTTTCCAATTTCATAATCAGCATCACCTAATGGATAATTTGTTCGCCATGTGTCAAAATCAACTCCAGCAACATAAATACCATTGTTGTAATCAAAGAAATTATTTTCACTAGTACTTATCGATATAACTGGGATTGTAAACAAACTCGAACCAAATGGATTTACAAAATATGTTTTTGTAACTATTGGGCTTGGCAAAGCACCATTTTTCACAACTCTAGCTCTTACAACTGTTGCTTTAAATATTGGGTTGTTAGGAAAATATGGCGGTGAAAAATCATAGGTAGAAGAAATATTTGAAATTTTATTTGGCTGATTACTTCTGTCTGCAATTGTAATAGGTGAAGTATAATTCAAAGTTTGAAATGATTGTGTCAAAAAAGATCCAAATGCTTGACCAGGTAATTTTGGATATTGGTTTTTATAACTATACACTGTTCCCGAAAGGTTGCTCTCAATAGGATCAGAACCATCCAAAGTATAAATAATAGTTGCTCCAGGTTCATTTGTAGTTATCGTTAGGTTAAATCCAGCTGTGTAAAAACCCGAATTTTGAGAAAATTGTGGAGCATCTAAAACTTCTGAAGCACCATTTCCTGTATTAAATGAAGCTGGAGTTGGTGATTGAAAAAAAACAAAATCCCCACTACCATTTGGCGAACGACCATAGGAAATATTATCTGTTTGAGCTGGTAAAACTACCGTATCAATAATAGTTCCTGAGGAATTTGTCAGCTTTATTGTTTCTCCTCCAGCACTAATTTTGAAATTAGTGTGCAAAGGATTTAGTGGATTAACTCTGTTTTTATCCGATGCCCAAATCAGCAAATATTGACCAGAATTAATTGTAACATTTGGGAAAATCCATTTGTATGGCAAATTAACCTCATCCGTTAAACCATATCCATTAAGATTTATTGCTTGTGATGACCCATTATATATTTCAATCCAATCCTGCGGTGTATTGTCTTCATCGAAATTTATGCTGAGATTTGAAGCTAAAACTTCATTAATAACCAAATTTTGTGAGAAAATTTTTTGACAAGTAATAAATGCTAATATTACTCCTAAGGTAAATTTTTGAATATTCATAAAAAACGATAAAAACTGATTATGCAATAAATTTATCAAATGCATTAATCTCAAAAAATATTCATCGTTAATCTTCGAATATAATCGATAAACGAAAAAAGGAAGTCAATTGACTTCCTTTTCTTATAAATTTTGGGTTCTTATTTCTTTATGAATTTTTTGGTTTCAGATTTTCCATCCGAATGTAATTGTAGTAAATAAATTCCAGATTTTAATTCATCCACATAAATTCCGTTTTCATCAAGTTTCCCGTTTTTAATCATTTTCCCATCAATTGAGAAAATAGTATAATCAACATCTAAATATTGATGTGATATATTCAACACATCAGAAACTGGGTTTGGATAGATAATGAAATCCATTTTCTCAACTTGTTTCACATCCAAATCAACAGTAACACCTTTCAAGCTGATGTTGTTGAAAGTTACTCTGTTACCCATATCAGCTGTCATATTGGTTCCTGAAAAACGTATTCTGATTTTGAAATTAGCGTTGTTATCAGCTGTTGGAATTGATGAAAAATCAATTGTATAAACCTGATAGTCAGCTATCAAAGGCAATGAAGTAGCGGTTAAGCCAGTTGTAATCCATGTAGGAGTTCCTGAATTCACAGCATAATCAATAACTAAAGCATCTGCAGCTAATTCATTTTTTGCAGCAAAAGAAAATTTAACATCTCTATATCCTGTAGTTGGCATTGAAAATGTTAGCGTGTTTTGATTGCTACCATTTTGGAATGGTTGTTTAATTTGAATTCCTTTCACATTAGCATCTGCATAAGCTATTCCGTTATTGGCTTGTTGTAAGTAATTCAAATCAGTTTCACTGTTTCTTCTTTCCATAGATGCTTTTCTCCAACTTGTACTTGTATTGTTATAAGGATAACCACTCAAACAAGATTGATAAGAAAGAACACCTTCTGCTGGTACTTCATAAGTAGAATTAATTGAAGTTAGCGGTAAATCATTAGCTAGACCATCGCCAAACATCCAAAAATAAATTGGCACATCTTGATTTCCAGTTCCATCGGGAACAAAGTGAGCTTTTACAGATATATTGGCTGATGAAGTCAATGTAATCTCGTCTGATGTACTAGTAGATGCTCCACTCCAATGACTAAATACATATCCTGGTAGCGGTATCGCTTTCATTGTTACTGGAATATTTTTGAAATAAATTCCTGTCCAAGGATATGGCGCTGTTGCTACTCCAGGAGTTTGAGAATTTATATTAACCGTATTCATTTTAATGTATCCATGAGATGTATTGCTTACATCAAGGGTAACATTGATATCGCCAGCAATTCCAAATTTTGATCGAATATGAGAGCGTTGGTTGTTAGGTCTTTGATTTGCAAAATCTCTCATTACTTGTATACTGAAATCATTCCATGATGCTACATCATAAAACCCTTTCCATCTAGCTTGATGTTCTGGAATTTCATTTACAATTCTATCGTGGAATACTTGAATTTCTGAGTTTACTCTTGTAGGAGACAAATAAGTATTTAATAAATCTGCAAAACGATTAATAAAGTTTATTTTGAAAGTATTATTTTCTAATAATTTTCTCAAAATAAGTGTTGCCCATTCTGGGTTTGGATAATCCATAACTCCTGTAGCTGTAGCAAACTCCAAAGTATTATGGTTACTTCCCGATGGATATTCACCCATTGAACTATCTAAATCGTTCATTCCTGTTCTCCATCTTCCATCCTGACCAAAAGGTGCATTTGGTTCATAAGAAGCTGTTCTTTTTCTCCAAAAGATTGTGTTCCATCCTGGCCAGTCAGTATTTTGTCCATAAATATTTGAGATATAATAATCTCTCATATTCTCTGGGTCAAGTTGTGTTTTTATGTAATTATAATTTGCATCAGAAACCAAAGAGTTGTTGTTCAAATAATCAACCATGGCGTTATAATGATCTTGATCTCCTTCTTCTGGAGTTAAATCATTCTTCAGATAATCTAATTCTCCTTCTGCAATGTTATATTTTTGTTGGAAGAAAAATCTATCATATCTTTCACGGAAATTCAATATTCCCCAATATTCTCCATTTACAAAAACTACAGAAGGTTGATATGATTTTGTTTCAGTATTCAACTTTTCTAACAAAGTGTGCATAAAACCATCTCTAAACATTGTGCTTCTAAAATCTTGTCCAGAGTTACGCAATAATAATCTTTTATAACTACTGTAAGGCTCATTAGAAAAGAAAGGATAGTTCATTTTGTCACTACCATATTCTGAACGTGCCAAAAGTCTGAAAGCTTTGCTTTGAAAACCACGAGAATTTCCTCCATTGATTTCAATACCAATATTTTGATTAAGAACCTCTAAACCATTGACAAAGTAGCTCAAGTTAGCTGTTTGTTCTGCTCCATCACCAGTTCTTACGTAATTTGCATTTCCGTTTCCTACTGTAACGTTATTGTAGTCAGCATCTTCCGTTGGGTTTGCTGCTCTCCAATCATCAAAATCCTTACCTGCAACAAAAATTCCATTAGTATAATCAAAAAGTTTAGTTTCTGTCAAGCTTAATGAAACTACAGGAATTGAAAAACGAGATGCTCCAAGCGGAGTTACAAAAAATGTTTTAGTTACAATTTCACTTGGATATGAACCAGTTTTATAAGCCCTTGCTTTTACAACTGTTCCTTTAAAAAGGTTAGTGGTTGGTATATAAGTAGGGTTATTTTGAAATGTAGATGACATTTTTGCTAAATCATTTGCTTGTGATGTTCTATCTGCAACTGTAATTGGCGCAGTATATGTAAATGATTTGTAGCTATTTTGCAACAATGAGCCAGAAGTTTGTCCTGCTAATTCAATATATTTATTTTTATAATTATAATTTGTCCCAGACAAATTGTTAATATCTGGATCAGAACCATCAGTAGTGTAAACAATCGTAACTGTAGGATCTGGATGTATTATTGAAAGAGAAAAGGAATTGGTATAAAAACCACTCGCCATGTTGATTACTGGCTTTGTCAAGATTGAATTGTATCCAGGTGTATTATTTGCCGCAGCTGGTGTTGGAACACCAAAGAATACCAAAGTAGCAGCACCATCTGTTTGTCTTCCGTATGATAAATTATTACCTATCAAAACTGCAGGATAACTGTCTTGAGCAGTTCCATCTGGTTTAGTAAATTTTATAATTTCTCCACCAGAACTAATTTTAAAGTTGGTATGCAAATCATAATTGATATCTGTTCTGTTTTTGTCAGAACACCAAATCAACAAATGTTGCCCTGGTTCTATCCAATATTCAGGAAAAACCCATTTAAAAGGCAATGTTGCATCGTCAGATAATCCATAACCTTGTAAGTCCATTGCTTGTGGACCATTGTAGTAAATTTCTATCCAGTCATTATAATCACCATCATCATCTGTAATAACAGAAGTATTATTAGACATTACTTCGTTGATGACAAGTGTTTGGGCATTTAAATTAGACAATCCAATGATTGCTAAGATAATAAAAGTAATTTTTTTCATCTTTTGTAGGCTTTGAGCAGGCTAAATTATATAGCTTATTAATTGGATAAATATCTTTTTTTGTTGAAATCGTTATAAAGGCTTATAAATTCGATAAAAAGAACTTTTTAAAATAAATAACATAAAAAAAAGACTACATATTAAATTGAGTTTGGCTAACAAAATGTTCAAAAATTTTAAAAACATTGAGGATATTAACTATAATTTAAAAACAATAATAGTTACATTTGTTGACTTAATTTCTTAAATAGAACAACACAAACAAACTTATATTTTTTTGAAAATTAAATGAGAACAGACGCTTTTGCATTACGCCACTTAGGTCCACGTGAAAACGACCTACAACATATGTTTAAAACCATTGGAGTTGAAAATTTAGAACAATTAATTTACGAAACTATTCCAGATAATATTCTTCTGAAAAATCCATTAAACCTGGATAATCCTATGACAGAATATGAATATTTATCACACATTCAAGAATTAGGAAAGAAAAATAAAGTTTTTAAAACTTACATTGGTTTAGGTTATCATCCAACGATTGTTCCTGCGGTAATCCAAAGAAATATTTTTGAAAATCCAGGTTGGTACACAGCTTACACGCCTTATCAAGCTGAAATTGCACAAGGACGATTAGAAGCAATTCTTAATTTCCAAACCACGGTTATGGAATTAACTGGAATGGAAATCGCAAATGCCTCATTACTTGATGAAGGAACAGCTGCTGCCGAAGCTATGGCTTTATTATTGGACGTAAGAACACGCGACCAAAAGAAAAACAACGTAAATAAATTTTTTGTTTCTGAGGAAATTTTACCACAAACATTATCGGTATTACAAACGCGCTCTACACCATTGAATATCGAATTAGTAGTAGGAAATCATGAAACTTTTGATTTTTCAACAGAATTTTTTGGAGCAATTTTGCAATATCCAGGAAAATATGGCCAAGTAAATGATTACACTGCCTTTATTGCAAAAGCAACTGAAAGAGAAATCAAAGTAGCCGTTGCTGCTGATATTTTATCTTTAGCAAAATTAAAATCACCTGGCGAAATGGGTGCTTCTGTGGTTGTTGGTACAACACAAAGATTTGGTATCCCAATGGGTTATGGCGGACCACATGCTGCCTATTTTGCTACAAAAGAAGAATACAAACGTTCCATGCCAGGCAGAATTATAGGTGTTTCAATAGATGCTAATGGAAACCGCGCATTGCGTATGGCATTGGGTACACGCGAGCAACATATCAAACGTGAAAAAGCAACTTCTAACATCTGTACTGCGCAAGTTTTATTGGCTGTTATGGCAGGAATGTATGCTGTTTATCATGGTCCAAAAGGATTAAAATATATAGCTAATAAAGTTCACGCTTCGGCATTAACCTTAGCTGATGCATTGAACAAATTAGGTGTTTACAATACAAATACAACTTTCTTTGATACCATTTGTGTAAAAGCTAATGCTCAAAAAGTAAAAGCAGTTGCAGAGAAAAATGAAGTGAATTTCTATTATGTTGATGATGAAACCATTTCAATTTCGTTAAATGAAACGACTTCGGTTACTGATATTAATCAAATCGTTGCCATTTTTGCGGAAGCTCTAGGAAAAGATAATTTGACAATTGGTCAATTAACTAATGAAACTTCTATTCCAGAAAACTTAATTAGAAAATCAGAATTTTTAACGCACGATGTTTTCAATAATCATCATTCAGAAAGCCAATTGATGCGTTATATCAAAAAATTAGAACGTAAAGATTTATCGTTAAATCATTCGATGATTTCTTTAGGTTCATGTACGATGAAATTGAATGCTGCTGCCGAAATGCTTCCGCTATCGATGGCAAATTGGAACAGTATTCACCCATTTGCTCCAGTAGAACAAGCTGAAGGTTATCAAATAATGCTTAAAAAACTAGAACAACAACTCAATGTGGTAACTGGTTTTGCAGGTACAACGTTACAGCCAAATTCTGGTGCGCAAGGTGAATATGCAGGTTTAATGGCGATTAGAGCGTACCATTTATCTCGTGGCGATAATCATAGAAACGTTTGTATCATTCCAGCTTCGGCACATGGAACCAATCCTGCTTCGGCTGCTATGGCAGGAATGCAAATTATCGTTACCAAAACAATGGAAAATGGTAATATTGACGTAGAAGATTTGCGTGCAAAAGCTATCGAACACAAAGACAATCTTTCATGCTTGATGGTAACTTATCCATCTACGCATGGTGTTTTTGAAAGTGCTATTTGCGAAATTACCCAAATCATTCACGACAATGGTGGTTTGGTTTATATGGATGGAGCAAACATGAATGCACAAGTAGGTTTAACAAATCCAGCTACTATTGGTGCGGATGTTTGCCACTTGAATTTACATAAAACATTTGCTATTCCTCATGGTGGTGGTGGACCAGGAGTTGGGCCAATTTGTGTAAACGAAAAATTAGTTCCGTTTTTACCAACAAACCCAATCATTCCAGTTGGCGGAAAAGATGCGATTACAGCTATTTCCTCTGCACCTTATGGTTCTGCATTGGTATGTTTGATTTCCTATGGATATATCACGATGCTTGGTGCGGAAGGTTTGAAAAAAGCTACGCAATTTGCCATACTGAATGCTAACTATATGAAAGCGCGTTTAGAGCAACATTACCCGATTTTATACTCTGGGGAAATGGGAAGAGCAGCACACGAAATGATTTTGGATTGTCGTGCTTTTGAAGAAAAAGGAATAAAAGTTACCGATATTGCAAAACGCTTGATGGATTATGGATTCCATGCGCCAACAGTTTCATTTCCAGTGGCTGGAACACTGATGGTTGAACCTACAGAAAGTGAAGATGTAGCCGAATTAGACCGTTTTTGTGATGCTTTGATTGCTATTAGAAAAGAAATTGAAACCGCTACAAAAGAAGACGAAAACAATGTATTGAAAAATGCGCCACATACATTGGCAATGCTTACTGCAAATGATTGGAATTATCCTTACACTCGTGAGCAAGCAGCATTCCCACTAGATTATATTGCTGAAAATAAATTTTGGCCAAGCGTTCGCCGAGTGGACGAAGCCTATGGCGATAGAAATTTAGTGTGTAGCTGTGCGCCAATTGAAGCGTATATGTAATTTGTAAGTACGAAGTACAAAATCAGAAATACGAAGTTTAAAGGTTTCAAATTAATTTTTGAAACCTTTTTCTTTTATAAAAATGATATAAATCAGTCTTTTGAAATCGGAAACGTGTAACTTTGTTCTTTATTTTTTGAAATGAATGACGTTCAAACCCAAGACGATTTATATATCATTGTATCTGAATTTTACAAAAAACTATTTGCTGATGAGCGAATTAGTTACATTTTTACACAAGTTATTCCGGTTCATGAAAAACTAGAAGAACATCTTCAAATATTGGTGAAATTTTGGTCACAAGCCATTCTTGGAACTGGTGGTTATTTCAATAATCTAACCCAAATCCATCTCGATGTGGATATTAAATCTCATTTATCAAAAGAATTATTTGATATTTGGCTACACCATTTCGAAACAGCTATCAACGAAAATTTTACAGGTACAAATTGTGAACGAATGAAAAACATGGCGCACAATCTTTCTACCATTATGCAGATTAAAATTGCGCAACAAAGAGCATAAAAATTATTGCATCGATAATTTTTAATGCATTTCATTAATTATTCAATAATAAATTTCAGATAAGTAATTGTAATTATACATTCTAACGTTTTTATTAATAATTTAGTTTACTAATTACTAAACTATGAATATAAAAATAACTGGTTCTGGAAGTTATATTCCTACCGAAGTTGTATCAAATATAGACTTTGCTAAACACGTTTTCTTAAATGATGATGGAACTCCTTTTCCGCATCCGAATGATGTTGTGGCTGAAAAATTTCTTGAAATCACAGGAATTCAAGAAAGACGCTATGTTACCGATGATTTATTGACGTCAGACATTGCCACTATTGCCGCAAAAAAAGCTATTGAAGATGCTGGAATTGACCCAGAAACATTGGATTACATCATCTTTGCGCACAATTTTGGCAACGTAAAAAAAGGTGCTATTCAAACCGATATTTTACCCAGTTTAGCCACAAGAGTAAAATTTGATTTGCGCATAAAAAACCCAAAATGTGTTGCCTATGACATGCTTTTTGGTTGCCCAGGTTGGGTTGAAGGTGTTATTCAAGCGCAAGCATTTATCAAAGCCGGAATGGCAAAAAAATGTCTGGTTATTGGAGCCGAAACACTTTCGAGAGTTGTGGATATGCATGACCGCGACAGTATGATTTATAGTGATGGCGCTGGAGCAACAATCATTGAAGCTACTGATGATGAAGGCGGAATTCTTGCACATGAAACGGCAACTTTTACTTATGACGAAGCCTATTATTTATTTTTTGGAAATTCATTCAACAAAGACCATGATCCCGATGTTCGCTATATAAAAATGCATGGTCGAAAAATTTATGAATTTGCATTAAGTCAAGTTCCAAAAGCCATGGCTTCGTGTCTCGAAAAAAGTGGCATTGACATTAGCGAAGTAAAAAAAGTTCTCATTCACCAAGCCAATGAAAAAATGGACGAAGCCATTATTCAACGCTTTTACAAGCAATACAAACAAACACCTCCCGAAGGCATTATGCCGATGAGTATTCACAAGTTGGGTAACTCAAGCGTTGCCACTGTTCCTACTCTTTACGACTCGTTAGTAAAAGGACAAATCGAAAACCAAGCATTAAACAAAGGCGATGTTATTATTTTTGCCTCTGTTGGTGCAGGAATGAATATTAATGCAATTGTTTATAGAATGTAACAGAAAGTACGAAATTAGAAGTACAAAGTTAGAAGTAAAAATTAGTACCTTTGTCTCTTTAATTTTGAATTTTCATGTACGAAAAAACATATCCAAGCAAACGCTTCAATATCACTTTAGATTTTCTAAAAAAACATATTAAAACTTCTGAAACAATTTTTGATTTAGGTGTTCCAAATCCTTTTTCAAAAATTATGATTGACAATGGTTATACTGTTATCAATACTAATGGCGAAGATTTAGATAACGACCAAACCGCTTTGCAAAAGGAAAATTACGATGTTTTTACAGCTTTCGAAATATTCGAACATTTATTAAATCCCTACACGGTTTTACAAAATGTAAAATGTGATAAAGTTTTAATTTCAATACCTATGCGTTTATGGTTCCAGTCGGCTTACAAAAGCAAAACAGATAAATGGGATAGACATTACCACGAGTTTGAAGATTGGCAACTCGATTGGCTTTTGGAAAAAACAGGTTTCAAAATCATAGATAGCGTGAAGTTTACACATCCAGTAAAGAAAATAGGTTTTCGTCCATTGTTGCGTTGGTTCACTCCTAGATATTATTTGGTTTATGCAGAGAAAGTGAAAAGTAATTAGTGAATAGTGATTGGCAAATGAACTACTACATCATCATTCCAACATACAACGAAGAAAAGTTTATTTCACTAACACTACAATCGTTGGTGGAACAAACCGTTTTACCTTCAAAAGTTGTGGTTGTAAATGATGGTTCAACCGACAAAACCGAAGAAATCGTAAAGAGTTTTGTTGAAAAATACTCGTATATTTCTTTAGTAAATAAAAGCTCGGATGCCATACATTTACCAGGAAGCAAGGTCATTCAAGCGTTTCAAAAAGGGTTAGAAACCTTAGATGACAATTATGATATCCTAGCAAAACTTGATGCCGATTTAATTTTTCCAAATAACTATTTTGAAACTATCATTAATCATTTCAAATCTGACGAGCAAATTGGAATGGTTGGCGGTTTCTGTTATGTTGAAAAAAACGGCGAATGGATTTTAGAAAATCTAACCGATAAAGATCACATTCGTGGTGCATTAAAATCGTATAGAAAAGAAACATTCAAACAAATTGGTGGATTGAAACCGCAAATGGGTTGGGATACTGTAGATGAATTGCTTTGTAAATTCTATGATTGGAAAATTGTAACCGATGAAAATTTACATGTCAAACACTTAAAACCAACTGGCGCAAGTTATGATAAAACAGCTCGTTATAAACAAGGCGAAGCTTTTTACACTTTGGGTTATGGGTTTTTAATCACTGCTATTGCCTCATTAAAATTAGCTATGCGAAAAGGGAAACCTTTGCTATTTATAGACTATATTAAAGGTTTTTTGAAAGCTAAAAAGGATAAAAAACCACTTTTAGTCACAAAAGAACAAGCAAAATTTATCAAAAATTATCGCTGGAAAAAGATGAAAGAAAAGTTATTTTAACTTTATCAATCCAACAAAATAATGGTATTTTTACTGCTTATTATAAATCAGAATACTGAATACTTATAAAAATGATGTTAATTCGTTATTTATCCCAAATTGGAAAATATTTCTTGATGCTCAAAGAGGTTTTTATAAAACCAACAAAATGGTCTGTAATGCGTGGATTGATCTTCAAAGAAATTGACGATTTAATAATTGGCTCACTTGGAATAGTTGCTTTTATTTCGTTTTTTGTTGGTGGTGTAGTTTCTATTCAAACCGCTTTGAATTTGACCAATCCATTAATCCCAAAATATCTTATTGGTTTTGCAACAAGACAATCAGTAATACTAGAGTTTGCACCCACATTTATATCCATAATTATGGCTGGAAAAATGGGTTCTTTTATTACCTCAAGTATAGGAACAATGCGTGTTACAGAACAAATCGATGCTTTGGAAGTAATGGGTGTTAATTCACTAAATTATTTAGTTTTTCCAAAACTTATTGCTCTTCTACTCTATCCTTTTGTAATAGGTATTGCTATGTTTCTTGGCGTTCTTGGTGGTTGGATGGGTGGAGTTTATGGTGGTTTTACCTCGAGTGCTGAATTTATTCAAGGGATTCAAACTGAGTTTATACCTTTTCATATAACATATGCATTTATAAAAACCTTTGTGTTTGCAATATTATTAGCAACTATTCCATCATTTCATGGATATTACATGAAAGGTGGTGCGCTTGAAGTTGGTAAAGCTAGTACAGTATCATTTGTTTGGACATCTGTTGTAATCATTTTGACCAATTATATTTTAACTCAATTATTGTTAGCCTCATGATAGAAGTAAAAAACGTAGAGAAATCATTTGGCGATGCCAAAGTTCTAAAAGGTATAACAACAACTTTTGAAACAGGAAAAACAAACCTCATCATTGGGCAAAGTGGTTCGGGTAAAACGGTTCTACTAAAATCGCTACTTGGAATTCATCAGCCCGATTCTGGAACCATTTCATTTGATGGAAGGATTTATTCTGAAATGAATGACAATGAAAAAAGAGAACTTCGAACCGAAATTGGAATGGTTTTCCAAGGAAGTGCCTTGTTTGACAGTATGACTGTTGAAGAAAATGTTGCTTTTCCGTTAAAAATGTTCTCCCACAAAACACCTGCAGAAATTAAAGAACGGGTTGATTTTGTGATTGCAAGGGTTAATTTGATTAATGCTCATCACAAAAAACCTTCTGAACTTTCTGGTGGTATGCAAAAACGTGTTGCCATTGCAAGAGCAATAGTAAATAATCCTCGCTATCTTTTTTGTGATGAACCAAATTCTGGCCTTGACCCAAAGACCTCAATTATTATTGATAATTTAATTCATGAAATTACTGTAGAATACAATATAACAACAGTTGTAAACACACACGATATGAACTCGGTAATGGAAATTGGTGAAAAAATTGTTTTTTTAAAAGAAGGTGTTCTGGCTTGGGAAGGAAGTAAAAAAGAAATTTTTAAAACTGACAACGAAGCAGTAACTGATTTTGTCTACTCATCAAATCTTTTCAAGAAAATCAGAAAAGCACAGAATAAAGAAAATTTTTAATCTTTTGAAATAAAAATCCAACCAGTCTTAATTGATTCGTTATCAATTTCTATTAAATAATAATAGGTCGAGTCTGGTAATGTTTCATTATTATTATTTTGACCAAACCATTCATTATTATAGTTTTCTTTGTCGTAAACTAATCTTCCCCAACGGTTGTAGATTTCAATCTTCTTCACATTGAATCCTGTTAAGTCTAGTGAGTCATTTGAACCATCATTGTTTGGTGTAATCACATTTGGAATTTCACAAATGGTTCTAATTACATCAATACTCTTGGACAAAGAACAACCATTTGAATTGGTAACCATCAATGTATAAATTCCCGTTTCTCCTTTGGTAATTATTATTGGATTCTGATTGCTAGTAAAAAATGATGGACCAGTCCAACTGTAAATATTATTACTGTTTTCAGTAAAAATAGCTGATACAACATATTCTTTTTCTAAACATTCTTGGTTCAATGAAAATTCAGGCAATAAGCCAACATTTACTTCAACTGAGTTTACCTCTGAAACACATCCATTTTGAGAAGTAAAAACGGTGTATGTTCCACTATTAGATTGATTTGCATTGGATATAACAGGGTTTTGTTCTGAAGAAGTAAAAGCATTTGGCCCATTCCAAAAATAGCTAACATTGGGAACGTAAGAAGCATACAAACTTAAGTCTGATGCTTCGCAAATGATGGGTTCAACTGATATAACTGGAGCTTGTGGGATAGAATTAATAATAATTGTAACCAATGATTCACTAATCAAATTACAATTTCCTTCAACTTTATATTTGAATTGATAGGTAGCAGGAGTTACAGAAGTTGAATTCCAAAAATTTTCAATTAATGTCCCGCTACTAGAAACTTCTGTCCAAATACCATCGGTATCAAAACTTCCTCCTAGCAAAGAAAACAAATCAACAATCCCTTGATTTCCACAATAAGATACAGTTTGTCCAACTCCAGCATTTGGCAAAACTGGATTAAAATTAATTTCGTAGTCTAAGACTTGATTTAAACAAGAGTTGGGATTGTTTGGATAAGTTACTTGAAGATGGTAAGTACCATTATTAATCACATTAAAATTTGGAATAGTGAGTTGGTTTGTTGTTCCTAGAATGATTGAAGCATTATCATCTTTCCACCAATGGTATTCCAAAAATTGAAAATTTGGTACTGTCATCAAAAAATCATCCCCAATGCAATTTAACTCAGATGCTGCGATAGAAATTGGATTAGGGTTTACAATTTCAAAAAGACTATTGACTATATTCCCGCAAGAGTCTTCAACTCTGAAATTATAAATTGCAGGTTCCAAATTGGCAAAATAATTCGACACTCCATTTTGAATTAAAAAAGGTTGACCATTTTTAGAAGTGATACTGTATTGGAGCGTTCCAATTCCTTCTGCATCAACAAGCACTTCAAATGTATTGCCACATGAAATTGACAAAATATCGTTTATTTTTGGTTGTCCTGTAAACTCAAATTCATCTACTACTGAAAAACATTTAACCTTATTTTCAATGCCTGTTTGGTATACTTCCTGAACTTTTAAAACTCTAAATTGACCCGAAAATGTTAAGTTATAGGTAATTGCATTACCCATCAATGCATATGAATTATTATTTGTTGGCATGCTACCTTCAGGATAAATCGCATTTGTTGCAGGATGAACCCAAGTATTATTGACTGGATTAAACTTTTGCAACCAATATGAATTCTGACTTGAATTAGTTTCATCTACTACATTCAAATTAAAAGAACCACAATTTGGAGTATGATTAGCATATAAATTTCCTTGATAACCGTCAACCTCAGCAGAAAAAACAAATGGAACATTACAAAAATCCGTGGATGAAAATGTATAATTTCCTGGTGGTAACAATCCTAAAACTAATGCCGAGTTATTTATGACATCTGCTGAAAAATCATATGGAATTGAATGTTCTGTATAACTTGATGGCGCTGATACAAGTGTGATGGACGATAATTGTCCTGAAATTTTTATTCCTCCTAAGCCTTCTGGGCAACCTTCTAAAACACTTACTGAAGGCATTTGTGATAAAGGTTCAATTACAACTGTTAATGGTTTTGGTTCTCCACACATATCTATAGTGTCAAAATTATAAGTGCCTACCGGAAGATTTGAAAACCCAGCATAATTGGCTGAATTTATCAAACTAGAATAGTCATGAGGTAAAATAACATTATAAGTAGATGGAGCTGAGGTCATTATTAATCCTTGAATTTCAAAAATCAGAAGCGAACTTGTTGTGCAGGTTCTATTATACAATAGAATATAGGGGTTTTGAGATGAATTTATAATAATTTCCAATGTCATTATTTGCTGCTCACCGCAAACATCTGTTACATTAAATGTATAAGTTCCTTCTGTTAAGTCAAATATTTGTAATTGACTTGCTACTATCTGTGAAGTGTAATTTATTGGGAGATTTGTTGTAAAAGACGATGGTGCAGAAATAAGCGATACAGAAGAAACATTTATTAATTTCAGCTTTTTATGTTCACAATCTTGTGGTTCAATAATATATGAAGCCTCTTTGTTCAAACCGTTTACAACTCCATTAAGGGTATATAAATCTCCACAACCGTCAACAATTGTAATAGTATAATTATATGGTTGCTGTTCGTAAAATGGTATTTGAGTTGAATAATTTAACCCAGAAGAAATAACTCCAGTGCTTGTGGTAACAATTCCTGTTTGTGAAGTTGCTTGTGTTGTAACTTGCAATGGATATTTTACAATCCCATTTGGCTGAGATGGTTCTCCAATATTAAACCCAACATTTACCAAATTACAACCATACATAGTGGGTGAAAATAGAGTTAAATTCAATGTTGTGTCCTTGTTTAATAATTGAAAAGTCTGAACTACAGCTTCATTACAACTATCATGAACCCTTATCACATAGGTTCCTGCTGAAAGATTTGGAAAAACATTTGAAGATTGCAACGGTATTAAAACTGGTCCAGAAATTATTTCGTAGCCCACAGCATTTCCTGACAATATATTTACTGTAATTACTCCATCAAAACCACAAATCTCAGGTACACTTGTCAATGAATAAGTTAAATCTGCTGTGTCATCATTTATAATAACGTCTTGCTGCTTTGTGGCGCTTTCAGTCCCAAGTGATTGCGTTGCTACAATCCTATATGTTCCCGAAGTTAATCCTGTAAAAGGAGAAATGCTCGTTACCGCAACAGGTGTTGTGATATTTGGCAACTTATAAATAGTGTAAATAATTGTTGAACCAGGAAGCGTATTTGAAACGCTAAACGACAGAGAACCATTTGCTGTACAAGTTTCATCTATAGGAATAACAGATAAAGTAAAATTATCTATTTGTCCGTAGGAACTTGTACAATAAAAAATGACTCCTAAAATAAATTTGATTAAACCTTTCAAACTTCTGACACAATTTATTTGAAATAAAAGTAATACAAAAGTTTTACTTCTTAACTCCTTTCTTTTAAAGATTATTTGCCATTGCTGTAATTCTCTTGATATCTTGCTCTTTCCCTTTTGGATAAATAAGTAAAACGTCGTCTTTATCTACAATGATAAAATCATCCAAACCATCAACAATCACGAGCTTTTTACCTTCAGCTCTGATAATATTGTTTGAAGCATTTTCCAGAATTACAGTTGCGTTTACAACAGCATTATTTTGTTCATCTTTATCCAATTTTTCATGTAATTGTCCCCAAGTTCCAAGGTCATTCCAATCGAATGTTGCTGGCAATACATAAACATTATTAGCCTTTTCCATCACTGCATAATCAATAGAAATATTCTCTGCATTAGCATAATTCTCATTGATGAATTGTTTTTCTGAAGAAGTATTATAATTATCAAATCCTTGTTGGAACAATGCATTCATTTTAGGCTGAAATTTTTCAAAAGCAGATGCGATTGATTTTACACTCCAAATAAAAATTCCACCATTCCAAAGGAAATTCCCTTGCTCTAAGAAATGTTTAGCAGTTTCATAATCTGGTTTTTCACGAAATTGATTTACTTTTTTAATTGGATTTGCATCAGATTTATTAAATTCAATATATCCAAAACCAGTATTTGGAAAAGTGGGGTGAATTCCTAAAGTCATCAAAGCATCGTTATTTTGACAAAAATCAAAACATTGCTGCAAATTATTTACAAAAGCATTTTCATCCTCTATCCAATGATCGCTAGGCGCAACAACCATCACAGCATTTGGGTTTTGCTTTTGAATTTTTAATGACGCGTACAAAATACACGGAGCAGTATTAAGCATTGCTGGTTCGAGCAGAACTTGTTCTTGCTTTACCATTGGCAATTGTTCCAAAACCAAATCATTATACTTTTCATTAGTTAATATCAAAATATTCTCAACTGGAATTAATTTTGACAAACGACTGAATGTTTTTTGGATTAAGGTTTCACCACTTCCTAACATATCGTGAAATTGTTTTGGAAATTCTGTAGTGGAAACTGGCCAAAATCGTGATCCAACACCACCAGCCATTAATATTGCGTAATAATTTTTATTCATAGTTATTGAAAGACACGAAGCAATCTTTTAATTATTGATACAAATATATTTATAATAAATAGGAGTTGAAAAAATATAAAAAGTAAAAAACTTACAGTAATACAAACATTAATGTATTGCATATTATCAAAAAGAGGAAAATCGGTAGGTTCAAAAATTAAATTATATGGAAAAAAAACAAAAAAAATGGAGATTAATGTCCCGAGAATATGAATTTTATAAAGTGCCCTGAACAAAATAATTCTTCCTTTATCAAAGGAAAAATATATTGTGAAAAAGAAAAACATTAAAATTGAAAATATCCAAAACAAATGACAATTTGCGATTACAAAGTAAGTATCATGAATATTTATATCAATTGTACTTTCTTTACTAACAAAAAAGCCAACAACAAACAAAATTATTGATGCAAAAAGAAGCAAAGTATATGTTTTAAATTTAAATCTCATATCAACTCGGTAAAATTTCCACTTCAGCATTGGCATTGAATAAAAAAGTTCTGCCGGTTTTTACTTCAAGACATTCATATCGTTTTACTCGGAGTGCAATTTTCTGGAAAACTCTTCCATTTTTAATTCTAAAAAGACTTCCGTTTGGCACTTCATGAATAAAATGAATATCGGGTTTTCGTTCATCAAATTGTTTTAAAGCAAAAGCCAATCGTGCATCAGTATCGCTACTTGCTGTTGGGTTTTTAAAATGATTTGCTACCAAAGGCAAAACCGAATGTGGAAAAATCTCTGGTCGAATAAACGGCAACATCAATCGCTGGAAAGTGATTTTCCATTCATCGCCATGAGGTTTTATAAATCTACCAAATTTTTCGTAAGCTACTAAATGTGCAATTTCATGAACTAATGTTATTAAAAAACGATACTTGTTCAAACTTCCGTTTACTGTGATTTCATGCTTTCCGTTGAGTGCTTTTCTATAATCACCATGACGAGTTTGTCGCTCGTTAACGATTTTTAAATGCACAGAATTGGTTTTGATTAACTCAAAACATAACTGTACTGCATGTTCGGGTAGATATTTTGCTAAAACTTCGCTCATGTTAAATCCCTCGACTGCGCTCGGGAAGACAATTAAATTAAGGCGTTGACGATGAAACTTGTATTATTTTTCCGTTGTGGTATTTGTTGCCTGTCAAAGCAAAATTAAAAATATAATCTGCCATTTCTTTTGCAGAAATCGGAGCTTGATAACCCGGAAATGCTTCTTGTAACATTTCGGTATTTACAGCGCCAAGTGCTAAAACATTAAAGGCAATTCCTTGCTCTTTATATTCTTCTGCTAAAAGCTCTGAAAGTGTAATTACTGCTCCTTTACTAGAACTATAAGCTGCCAATCCAGCAAATTTCATACTTCCTTGAATTCCTCCCATCGAACTTATGGTTACCACATGACTTCCTTTTTGAAGAAATGGCAAAGCAATTCTTGTCAAATTGGCAACACCAAAAACATTTACTTTATACACTCTTTCAAAATCAGTTTGCGATAATTGTGAAAAGGGTTTATTGACCAAACTTCCAGCATTGTGAATAATCACGTCAACTTTTTTCCAAGAATTTGTCAAGAAACTTTCTACCGATGTTAAGTCATTTTCATCAGATAAATCAACCGTCAAACAGGTTATGTTTTCGTTTTCGATTAAAGCTTGAGGTGTTTTTCTGGAAATAGCTAAAACTTGATGTCCAGCATTGGCAAATTGCAATGCTAATTCATATCCAATGCCACGAGAAGTACCAGTGATAATTATATTTTTACCCACAATTCAAATTGTTTTTTGGTAAAAATAATAAATGAAAATCAGTTATGATATTTTTTGTAAAACTTAAGTGCTTGAAAAATGCCTAAAACAAGAAAAACCGCTGGGATAATATACTTAAACAAGAATAATTTAAAAAAATTAACTTCTGCTATCAAATGATTTAACGAAAATATTAACATCAACATTCCTAAAAATGTACCTGTAATAGCTCCAAATAAATAATAGATTGTTTTTGAATTTGAAACTTTTATGTGATTTGAGTTTATTAAATATATATTCCATCCTGTCCAAAAAGGAATTTGAATAAAATTTAAACAGCTATATAGAATTCCCGATACAAATAAATTATTACTCACATTAAAAAAAATAGTTCTGTTCAAAGTATCAGAACCATTATTCAAAAAAAAGACTATTGCAAGAATGAGCATAAATAGAATAGAAAATCCTTCTATATACTTATTCATTTTTTTGTTTTCGGCTAATTTATTAGCAAATATTAAAGTAAAGTAAACAACAAAAAACTCTATAAGAACTACTCCAAAAAGGTAGCTGATCGTTTTATTTAAACCATGAATTGAATAAATATCTAATCCAATAACATTTAAATACCCAAGAGGAATTGAGCCAATAAAACTAACTAAAAATCCAACAATGATATTTTTAAAATTCTGTATCAAAACTTGTCATATTTTTTTACCATTTCGTTATGTAATCTATATTGAAGCATTCCTTCTTTGTGAGATAAAAAGTTATATCCTCGCTTATTATTAGCAATACTAATTTTATACATATATGAAGTGTGCCGTGCTAACTCTTTCCAAGCAAAAAAGATAGAGTGTTTTGGGTCATAAATATGAGTTGGTTCACTAGCAGCACCATTTAATTCAATAATTTGAAAATTTATTCCACTTTCTAATTCTTCCCAAGTGTTATACATAACATCCATCCTTCCAAAATAAAATTCTGGAATTTGTAGGCAAATTTCATCTATAACTTTTGTTAGTTTGTCAGAAATTAAGTGACTATAATCCAAAAATTTCGAACCTCTACAATGGTTGCCTAGTGGTACTAAGTTTAATTTTTCTCCTTTTTGCAAGACTATATTCATTTTGGTTCCATACTCCTTTTTTAGCGATGTAAGTTGCATTTCAAATCTAGGGTTTTGCTTGACCAATTGCTCTATAGTTAGTTTTCCATCTCCTACTACTTCCAGAAATTCTTTACCAACTATTCCTGTGATTTTCCCGTTTCTTTCGCAAGGAAATCGCACATAAAAAATGCCGACTTCATTAGAAAAAGGTATAACATCTTGCAATAAATAATCAAAATTTGCTAAAGAATTGTATTCAAAAAGTTGATTAAAATCATTAACTTTTTTTACTGCAGAACCACGTAATCCCATATCTGGTTTTACGATTAAGGGAAATGAAAACCCAGCTTTTTCAAATATTTCATGCAACTGTTTTGACGAAGTATTTTCTTTTATAAAAATTGTATTTGGATAATATTTTTGAGGTATTAAATCGTAAATCTCTTTTTTACTATCCATAAAAAAACCTCCATTTCTCATTGATGGGTTTGCCGTATTAAAAAAGAAAATTGTTTTTGATTTTAATCCATAGTAAGCCCATAAAAAATATATGGGTATATAGACAATCTTAAATGGCCAATATTCCCAATGCAATAGTTTATGGAAGAATAATTTCAATTAGATAGTAATAAGCGTTTTAGAAAAATCTTTTTGATCCAGTAAATCAATATAATGAATTTCAATTTTATTGAGTTCAATAACTGTCTGTGTTATACTCACCGTTTTCAAAAAATCATTTCGATTTATAATCAATCCATAATCATCATTTTGACTTTCAGTATATCGATGGAAGTTAAGTAAACCTATTCCATCAATTTTTGAACTTTTTTCTAAAAAAGAGTAAAACCATTTTGCCCTCTCATTTCGAATTTCAGAAGAATACAATGTTGACGATGACCAAATATAATTTTCTTCTATTGAAAGTTCGTTTTTCTCTTTTTTTACTTCATTCCAACGCAACTGATATAGCCTGTTCTGCTGAAACAAAATAATAGTAAATGGTTCTATATCATTCAAATCAATTATCTCCCATTCAAGTATTGGTGAATTTGAACTAATTAAGTCTAGAACTATTAAGCCTCTACTTTTTCTGTAACTTGGCTTTAATTGATGCTTTTCTTCAGCACCATTTAGCAAAACAATGATAACTCCATCTTCATTCAAAGCATACCATGTTCCTCCAGCCTTTCTATCTTTTGGAAAAATAATATTCTTGTCATTTACCAAATAGTTTTTAGGCTCAATGGCACTTTCACGTAAAATTTGTTCATCACGATTTGAAGTGATAAAGATTTTACCATTATTTGCTACAAAACTTACTGTGCACATTTTTTTCTATATTCTATAGTAGATCTTGCCACACCAAAATTATCATTAAATTTCAAATGGCTCATTTGTAAAAGAGCAACTTTAATTAGTGCTTGATGATGAATACAATGTTCCAAATTATAAAGTAATTCTCTTCTATAATTGGTTTCAATAAACAAAACATCTCCATCTACTTCTTGTTGCAAAATCAAATTTTTATTTGGCTTTTCAATCGAATTTATAATAGTCTCTATCGCATTTAGAGCCACTTCAACATTAGTCTCAATATTATTATCTCGTTTTCTAATATCATAATTTATTTGTTCATTTTCATATTGATTTTCGAGACATTGAAACAACTCAATTATGTGTCTCACATGTTGACCAACGGTAGAATTACTTAATTGAGGAAATGGGAAACAATATTCTTCATTTGAAAGTTGATTCAATAAACCAGATAACTCACTTAAAGTATTTTTAATTGAATTTATTAGCATGATTAATGTAGCTTTTATTTAATATTTTCCTTTAAAAATTATAATGGCAATTAAATTTTTAATTTTAATAAATTGGGGATTTTACTTTTATTTTGATAGACTAAAATTCCACAACTTATAAATGTAATAACCGCAAGAAAAAAAAGTGTCCCTTTATCATTTTGAACTTCTATGCCCAAAACAAAAAGATGTGAAAAAATAGCTCCTAGCATAGTTCCTAATCCCAATATTGCTCCAAGTAAAGTAGTACGTGGAATTAAAATTAAAATCGAAGCGATTAACTCAATTATTCCAGAACCAATCCTTCCATAGGGTTCAACTCCTAGTTTTGTAAAAATATAAACACTTTCTTCTGCTCCTGTAAATTTAAAATATAAAGTTTGAAGTAATATAATTACAGCTATAAGTTTTGCGCTCCAAGTTATTAATGATCTTTTCATTTTTATTAGATTAAATTAATTAATAAATTTTTTCCAATTTGCATCAGCTTTTTTCTTAAGATTCACTTCGTCTTTGTTCCAACTTTTCAAAGTGTTATTGAAATAAGCATTATAAAAAAGATACAATTTTCCATCTATTAGTTTAAAAGTTTCTGGGTCAATTTCAACTTTCTCTCCAGAACTTCCCATAGCATAAGCACACCAACCTCCATATTGTGGCTCATAGCTAGCTGGATTTTTTAGGAATAAATCTTTATTCGCTTGAGAAGAAAAATTATAGATTACTCCTTCATAGGTTGCAGTGAAATTTGCTTTACCTTTTAATGCCTTCTTTTGAATAAAATAGGCTACAGGATCATAACCTTGAATAGCTACTTTTTTTTCTAAATTATATTCAGAGGTTCTTTTTGCAACAGTTTGTGCATTGGTTGTAATCGATAAAAAAATGACTACAACAAAAATTATTTTTTTCATACTATTAATTAAATTAAAATCAATTATAGTACAAATGTAGATTGAGATAGAAAAGGTAAGTGTCAGCTAATTGACAAAAGCTATAAAATAATTCTAAATTATAGAAATATCACCGATAATAATTTCTTTTCTGTTGTAGTAAATAAGATTCTTTTCTTCTAACTCATTTAATAATAATGTAGCCGTTTGACGAGAAGTGCAAATAATTTGAGCAATATCAGTTTGGGTTAAATAATTTTCTAAAGTAACCTTATTCCCTTCTCTTTTCCCTTCACGATCTGCCCAATCTTTCAAAAAAGTAATTAAACGAGTTTTCGCATCTTTTGAAACTAAATTGGAGTAATTATTCTTAATACGTTTCATTTTCAAGCCAACAAACTTGGTATATGAAAGAGCTAAAGCAGGGTTTTTAACTAACAGGTTTTCAAAATCAGAGAGTAAAAAACTACAAATAGAAACTTCATCGGTTAATGCTTTTGCATATTCGTTAACTTCTCTGTCTTGCTCAAGTGAAAGTTCACCAAATAAATCGCCTTTTTGAAGAATTTCTTTTATAGTTTCATTTCCATCTTCATCAATAGAAACAATTTTAATATTCCCTTTTTTGAGTAAAAAAATACGAGGAACATCAGAAGAAGAAAAATAAATAATATCACCTTTTTTTGCCTTTTTAAAACCTACAATAATACATAACTGCTTAATTTGAGACATACTCAACGTCCAAAAAAGCTTATGATCACGAAGATACCAATATTTTAATTCTTCATACATAGGGTAAAAATACAAAAAAACCTTTTCAAGAATAATTGAAAAGGTTTAGAAATATAAATTAACTTATTTTGATTAAGACAATCCTCTAGAAATCACAATACGCTGAATTTCTGAAGTTCCTTCATAAATTTGAGTGATTTTACTATCACGCATCATTCTTTCTACATGATATTCGGCTACATAGCCATTTCCTCCATGAATTTGAACCGCATCATTTGCAACTTCTAGCGCAACTTCCGAAGCATATAACTTTGCCATTGCACCACTGTGAGCAATGTCTTTTCCTTCATCTTTCTCGCAAGCTGCTTTTAAAACTAATAAACGAGCAGCTGTAACTTTCACAAACATATCGGCCAATTTAAATGCAATCGCTTGGTGATTAAAGATTTCTTTGCCAAATGCTTTTCTCTCTTTGGAATATTTTAATGCCAATTCATAAGCTCCAGTTGCAATTCCTAGTGCTTGTGATGCAATACCTATTCTTCCGCCATTTAATACATTCATAGCAAATGAAAAACCAAAGCCATCAACACCAATTCTATTCTCTTTTGGAACTTTCACATCTGTAAACATCAATGAATGTGTATCACTTCCGCGAATTCCCATTTTTTTCTCTTTTGGACCAATTTCAAAACCTGCCCAACCTCTTTCAACAATAAACGCATTGATACCTTTATGCCCTTTTTCAACATCAGTTTGAGCAATTACAAGATATGTTGATGCTGTAGAACCATTTGTTATCCAGTTTTTAGTACCATTTAACAAATAATAATCACCCATATCTTTGGCTGTAGTTTTTTGTGAAGTTGCGTCGCTTCCTGCTTCAGGTTCACTCAAACAAAAAGCTCCAATAACTTCTCCTTTTGCAAGAGGAACAAGATATTTCATCTTTTGTTCTTCATTGCAATATTTTTCCATACCTGCGCAAACTAGTGAATTGTTTACACTCATTATAACAGCAGCTGAAGCATCTACTTTTGCAATTTCGGTCATTGCTAGCACATAAGAAACTGCGTCTAAACCTGCTCCGCCATATTTTGGATCAACCATCATACCAAGGAAACCAAGTTCTCCCATCATTTTCACTTGTTCAGTAGGGAATTTTGAGTGTTCGTCTCTTTCAATTACACCTGGTAATAGTTCGGCTTGAGCAAAATCTCTCGCTGCTTGCTGAATCATTAAATGTTCTTCGGTAAGATTAAAATCCATAATATGTCGCTATTTTATTATTTTTGGTGTCCAAATGTATGATTATAAAACGAAAATTTCAAACGATTTCGTAAATTTAGAAAATGTTTAAACAAGCCTATAATGTTATTGGTGTTATGTCTGGCACTTCTTTAGATGGTATAGATTTAGCACATATCCATTTTAGTATTGTAAACGAAAAATGGAGTTACGAAATACTTGAATGTGAAACTGTCTCTTATGATGAAAATTGGTTAAACAAACTGAAATCTGCAATCAATTTTTCAACCACAGAATTAGAACAAGTTAATATTGATTATACCGCTTTACTTGGTAGAGTTATCAAAGATTTTATTTCGAAATACAACCTCAAAAACATAGATGCTGTTTGCTCACATGGTCATACTATTCTGCATCAACCTCAAAATGGATTTACTTTACAAATAGGTAATCTTCCTGAAATTGCAAAAATTATTGGAGAAAGAGTGGTTTGCGATTTTAGAGTTCAAGATGTTAAACTTGGCGGTCAAGGTGCACCACTAGTACCTATTGGTGATAGAATTTTATTTTCGGAATATGAGTTTTGCTTAAATCTTGGCGGCTTTTCAAATATTTCATTTGAAGATAATGGAAAAAGAATTGCATTTGATATTTCGCCAGTCAATACTGTTCTGAATTTTTATGCTAATAATTTAGGCTTTGACTATGACAACAAGGGAAAAATTGCTCGACGTGGAATTATAAATCATGAGCTGTTAATGGAATTAAACAATCTGGAATTTTACAAAAAACCATTTCCTAAATCACTCGGATTTGAATTTGTAAAAGAAACTATATTACCATTAATCGAAAAACATTCTATCTCCGTTGAGGACAAAATGAGAACTTTTGTAGAACATATTGCTATGCAAGTCGAGAATGTTTTAGGCAAAAATCTTGGGAAACTATTAGTAACTGGTGGTGGAGCATACAACGATTTTTTGATAGAAAGAATGCAATTTCATTTACCAAATATCAAAATAATTATTCCTAATAAAAAGACTTTGGAGTATAAAGAGGCTTTGATATTTGCGCTTCTCGGAGTGCTAAAACTGAGAAATGAAACAAATGTTTTAAGCAGTGTTACTGGCGCAAAACATGACCACAGCAGTGGTGAAATTTATCAAAATTGATTTTTTTTAAGCAAATACTAAAGACTATCTTTGCACCGCAAACAAACTTATATTGATGAAAGATTTACTCAAAAAATTTGAAAATAAACAACCCGAAATAGTATTTCATTGGAAAGACACTGAAACCGATGCTGAAGGTTGGACAGTTATTAACTCTCTTCGTGGTGGCGCTGCTGGCGGCGGAACAAGAATGAGAAAAGGACTAGACATGAACGAAGTTCTTTCGTTGGCAAAAACTATGGAAGTTAAATTTTCAGTTTCTGGTCCGGCAATTGGCGGTGCAAAATCAGGTATCAACTTTGATCCAAATGATCCGAGAAAAAAAGGCGTTTTACAACGATGGTACAAAGCTGTTTCTCCTCTATTGAAAAGCTATTATGGAACTGGAGGCGATTTGAATGTAGATGAAATTCATGAGGTAATTCCATATACAGAAGAATGCGGTGTTTGGCATCCGCAAGAAGGAGTTTTCAATGGACATTTTAAACCTACTGAAGCTGATAAAATTAACAGAATTGGACAATTACGTCAAGGGGTTATCAAAGTAATTGAAAATCCAAAATTCTCACCAGATGTTTTACGAAAATACACTGTTGCCGATATGATAACTGGTTATGGTGTAGCCGAAGCAGTTCATCACTTCTATTCTATTTATGGTGGAGACATCAAAGGTAAGAAAGCAATAGTTCAAGGGTTTGGTAATGTGGGCTCCGCAGCTGCATTTTACTTAGCCGAAATGGGAGTAAAAATAGTTGGTATTATTGATAGAGATGGTGGAATAATCAACGAAAATGGATTTTCATTTGAG
>JAXLVF010000013.1:0-70397 GCA_046329205.1 Flavobacteriaceae bacterium
CTTGGGATAATACTGGTGTACAACCTGAACAACCTGCGGTAGTGAATTGGTGGGATAACTTCGTATTCAACACCACTACTTGTGCTTGGGATAATACTGGTGTACAACCGGAAGAACCTGCAGTAGTGAATTGTTGGGATAACTTCGTATTCAACACGACTACTTGTGCTTGGGATAATACTGGTGTACAACCGGAACAACCTGCTGTAGTGAATTGTTGGGATAACTTCGTATTCAACACCACTACTTGTGCTTGGGATAATACTGGTGTACAACCTGAACAACCTGCGGTAGTAAATTGTTGGGATAACTTCGTATTCAACACGACTACTTGTGCTTGGGATAATACTGGTGTACAACCTGAACAACCTGCGGTAGTAAATTGTTGGGATAACTTCGTATTCAACACGACTACTTGTGCTTGGGATAATACTGGTGTACAACCGGAACAACCTGCAGTAGTGAATTGTTGGGATAACTTCGTATTCAACACGACTACTTGTGCTTGGGATAATACTGGTGTACAACCGGAACAACCTGCGGTAGTAAATTGTTGGGATAACTTTGTATTCAACACCACTACTTGTGCTTGGGATAATACTGGTGTACAACCTGAACAACCTGCAGTAGTGAATTGTTGGGATAATTTCGTATTCAACACGACTACTTGTGCTTGGGATAATACTGGTGTACAACCAGAACAACCTGCGGTAGTAAATTGTTGGGATAACTTCGTATTCAACACGACTACTTGTGCTTGGGATAATACTGGTGTACAACCGGAACAACCTGCGGTAGTGAATTGTTGGGATAACTTCGTATTCAACACGACTACTTGTGCTTGGGATAATACTGGTGTACAACCGGAACAACCTGCGGTAGTAAATTGTTGGGATAACTTCGTATTCAACACCACTACTTGTGCTTGGGATAATACTGGTGTACAACCTGAACAACCTGCGGTAGTGAATTGTTGGGATAACTTCGTATTCAACACCACTACTTGTGCTTGGGATAATACTGGTGTACAACTGGAACAACCAATATTAGAATGTTACCAAACAGCCATATTTAATACATTAACATGTCAATGGGATGTAACTGGAGAACCTGTAACAGTACCTGTTCTAGGTCAAGTAGTTAACCCTACATGTTCAGGTACAATTGGAAGCTTTACAATAGTTAATTTTGATCCAAATGCCATCTATACGGTTACACCGTCAACTGGAGTAAGTATATCTGGAGCTGTGGTTACAGCACCAGTAGGAACTTATACAGTTGTATCAACTGTTAATGGATGTAATTCAGGTTCTTCATTAGAAATAACAATAGCTACAACACCTGATACAGTTCCACCTGTATTTGATCAGAGTGCGCCAGCTAATATGGAAGTTTCTTGTGAAAATGTTCCTCCAATGGATGTACTAACTGCTACTGACAATTGTGGTCCTGTGACAGTTGTTCCAAATGAAGTAATCATGAATGGTGATTGCCCTGGAAGATACACAATCATCAGAACTTGGACAGTAACAGATAACGTTAACCCAGCGGTAGTCTTAACACAAACTATCACTGTAGTTGATAATCAAGGTCCTGTACTAACATCGCAAATTGATCCAAAAGCTTCTGTAACATGTAGTGAAATTCCAGCTGCTCCTCAACCTGAATTCCAAGATAATTGTTCTGGAGTTGTTAATGTACAATTCACTGAAACAGAATCTGCTGTAGTTGATAATACATACACAATTACAAGAACATGGGTAGCTAGCGATGCATGTGGAAATAATTCTGAAGTTTATACACAAATTATTTATGTAACTTTAGAAGCTGAATTAGTAACTGAAGTTCTAAAAGGAGCATGTAATCAAGCTGAATTTGACGTAATAGACCTTACAACATTATTACCAACAGGAACACCTGCAAACGGTACTTGGACAAATGTAGATAATGTTGGCGGATTAAACGGAACAGAATTCAATGCATATCAAATTCCAGTTGGAGTATATACATTTGCATACACGTACAGAGACGAAAGTCCATGTCCTAAAACAGTAAATGTGAAAGTTGATGTTAAAACTGATTGTATTGTTTTACCATGTGATTTAGTTGTAATTCACAATGCTTTCACTCCAAACGGTGATACTTTCAATGAATTCTTTAACATAGAAAATATTGAAGACTTTGGATGTTACCCTACAAATAAAGTTGAGATATACAATAGATGGGGTGTATTAGTTTATGAAACTAATAATTACGATAACAATACCAGAAAATTTGTTGGTATCTCTGAAGGTAGAGTTACAGTAGACAAATCAGCTGAATTGCCAACCGGAACTTACTTCTATATTATTCAGTATACAACTACTGATGGTGCAACAGTAACTAAAGACGGATACTTATACCTTACAAGATAAACCTACTAACTCCTGAGGGTTGAAAAACCCTCAGGTAAAAAAAGAAGATATGAGAACAAAATTTTTAATTTTCGCAATGATGTTCATGTGTTATAGCACTTTTGCTCAGCAAGATGCACAGTACACCCAATACATGTATAACACAATAAACATCAATCCGGCTTATGCAGGATCAAGAGGAGTAATGAGTATATTTGGTTTACATCGAACACAATGGGTTGGGTTAGATGGTGCTCCAGTTACAAATGCTTTCTCTTTAAATACACCTTTTAACGAAAGTAACTTAGGATTAGGAGTTTCATTTGTAAATGACAGAATAGGACCAACCAATGAAAATCAAATTTCGGTTGATTTATCATATTCTGTGCAAATGTCTGAAGACTATAAATTATCATTCGGATTGAAAGCAACTGGTAATATTTTTAATTTAGATGTAAATAAATTGAACCCAGCTGATGCAAACGATCCTAATTTACAAAACTTCAACAGTGAGTTTTCTCCAAACTTTGGAGCTGGTCTTTATTTGCATTCTGATAAGCTTTATTTTGGTTTATCAGTTCCAAATTTCCTTCAAGATACAAAGTACAACGATAATGATGTTTCAGTATTTAAAGAAAGAATGAACTTTTACGCTATTGGAGGTTATGTTTTTGATTTATCACAAAATGTAAAATTCAAACCAGCATTTTTAACAAAAATGGTAACTGGTTCACCTCTTCAAGTTGATTTATCAGGAAACTTTATGTTCTTTGACAAACTTGTTCTTGGTGGTGCATACAGATGGGATGCTGCATGGAGTGCTATGGCAGGATTTCAAATCACTGATGGTTTATATGTTGGCTATGGCTATGACAGAGAAACTACAAATCTTAGAAATTATAATTCCGGTTCACATGAAGTATTCTTAAGATTTGAGTTGTTCAACAGAGTTAATAAATTAGTATCACCTAGATTCTTTTAATACCTAATAAGTCATGAAAAATAAATTTTTATATATAGCAATCTTTACCCTTTCATCGCTTACGTTTTTTGCACAAGGTGGAAAAGAATCTAAAGGGAACAAAGAATATCAAAAGTATGCCTATATAGATGCCATTAAAACTTATGAACGTCTATATGAAAAAGGTTATAAATCACCTGAAATGCTTTTGAAAATTGGTAATTCATACTATTTCAATGCTGATTTAGAAAAAGCTGGCAAATATTATGGTGAACTTTTTGCAACAAATCCTGATCAGGAAGCTGAGTTTTACTATAGATATTCTCAAACACTACGTGCTGCTAAAGAATATGCTAAAGCTGATGAAATGATGCTTCGTTTCAACGCTAAAAGCGGTAATGATGCGCGTGCAGAGCTATTCAACAAGCACAGAGATTATCTTGCTGAAATCAAGAAAAATTCAGGAAGATTTAAACTTGAAAATGCTGGTATCAATTCTGAATATTCAGACTATGGACCTTCATTTGTGGACAAAAAAGTAGTTTTCTGTTCTGCTCGTGATACTGGTAATTTCTCTAAGAGAATCCATACTTGGACTGGTCAATACTTTACCAATCTTTACTCTGCTGATATGGGTGAAGATGGTTCGCTGGGTGCTGTTCAAAAATTTGGGAACAAATTGAATAGTAAATTCCATGAAGCAACTCCTGTTTTTACTAAAGACGGTAAAACCGTTTACTTTACAAGAAACAATTATCTTGACAAGAGAGGTTATGATGCTAACAAAGTAACTTTATTAAAAATTTACAAAGCTAATGTAGATGCTGAAGGTAAATGGATAAATGTAACTCCACTACCTTTCAATAGCGATAGCTATCAAACAGCACATCCAGCTCTAAGTCCTGACGAGAAAACATTGTATTTTGCTTCAGATATGCCTGGTTCATTTGGTAAATCGGATATCTTTAAAGTAAAAATTAATGACGATGGAACTTTTGGAACTCCAGAAAATCTTGGAAAAACAATTAATACTGAAGGTAGAGAAACTTATCCTTTTGTAACTGCTAAAAACGAATTATATTTTTCGTCTGATGCTCATCCAGGTTTAGGTGGATTGGATATTTTTGCTACAAAAATAGCTGATGATGGTTCTCTGAAAGGCCAAGTAGTAAATATAGGTGAAGAAGCTAACAGTCAAAAAGATGACTTTGCATTCATAATCAATTCGGATACAAAGAGAGGTTTCTTGAGTTCAAACCGTGATGGTGGAAATGGTAGTGATGATATCTACAAGTTTCTTGAACTAAAAGACCTTTTCCGCGAACAAGCCATATTTGGTGTTGCAACAGATGCAGTTTCAAAAGAAGTAATTCCTGATGCTACAGTAACACTAATGGATGAAAAATTCAACAAAATAGCTGAAACAAAAACAGATAAAAACGGTTATTATGAATTTCCTAAACTTGATACGGAAACAAAATATTATGTTCGTGTAGAAAAACCAGAATATAACACCAAAGAATCTCCTGTAATTACTGGAAAAGACACTGGAAGAACAGAACTTAATTTTGAGCTTGAAAAAACAGTTGCTCCAGTTAAACCAGGTGATGATCTAGCTGATGTTTTCAAAATCAATCTAATTTATTTTGATCTTGACAAGTGGAACATTCGTCCTGATGCTGCAATTGATTTAGCTAAAGTTTTAGATGTTCTTCAACAACATCCAACGATGAAAATTGATATCCGTTCGCATACCGATAGCCGTCAAACTCATGCTTACAACCAAAAACTATCTGATAGAAGAGCGAAATCTACTATGCAGTGGTTAATAAGCAAAGGAATTTCTGCTGATAGATTGACAGCTAAAGGTTATGGTGAAACTCAATTAGTAAATAAATGTGCTGATGGTGTTCCTTGTTCAGAAGCTGAACATCAGTTGAACAGAAGAAGTCAATTTATTATTACTTCATTATAAAACTCACTTTAATACCAACTATAACTTAAAATCGCTCAAAAACTGGGCGATTTTTTTTATTTTTGAAGAATGAGAATTACTAAATTATTTAAAGATTTTTTTGAAAGTGAAAAAGTAGGCGGTCTAATCCTGATTGCTTGTACAATGATATCGCTTATGTTAGCCAATTCTAGTTTCTCACAGGAATATTTACATTTTTGGCACACAAACATCAACGGACATTCATTAGAGCATTGGATCAATGATGGACTGATGGCAATATTTTTTCTTCTGATAGGATTAGAATTAGAGCGTGAAGTTTACATAGGTGAATTATCCGATTTGAAAAAAGCCACATTACCCATTTTTGCCGCATTGGGCGGAATGATTGTTCCTGCTCTACTCTACTTGAGTTTGAATTTTGGAACCGAAACACAATCAGGAGCTGGAATACCAATGGCTACAGACATTGCTTTTGCGCTTGGAATTCTCTCGCTTTTGGGAAATAAAGTCCCTACATCTTTAAAAGTTTTTTTAACTGCTCTTGCAGTGATTGATGACTTAGGTGCTATACTCGTTATTGCCATTTTCTATACAAATAATTTGAGTTTATTCAATCTTGGCATTGCACTAGGGATTTTTGCCGTTCTATTAATCATGAACCGTTTGAAAGTTAGAAATCTTATTCCTTATCTTGTTTTAGGTGTTTTCATGTGGTATTTTATGCTCAATTCTGGTGTTCATGCAACCATTTCTGGTGTGTTGTTAGCCTTTGCAATACCATTTGGAAACGGAGATAAAAAATCAACTTCCTATATACTTCAACATTGGCTACACAAACCAGTAGCATTCTTGATACTTCCTATTTTTGCTTTGGCTAATACAGCTATTATTATCAATTCTGATTGGCATTATGCATTAACACATCACTACACTATTGGGATAGCAATAGGCTTGATTTTAGGAAAATTTATTGGTATTTCGCTTTTCAGTTATGCTGCTGTAAAAACTAAAATCTGTCAACTTCCTGATGACTTGAATTGGAAATCAATTTTTGGTGTTAGTTTCCTTGGCGGAATTGGTTTTACCATGTCTATTTTTATCACATTACTGGCTTTTAATGACGATGAGCACATTAGCAATGCAAAAATTATGATTTTAATTTCATCCTTAGTTGCAGGATTGATTGGCTACTTTCTTCTAAAAACAATTCTGAACAAAACAGTTACTGAAGAAATTGAAGATTAATACCATTTTCGCTTTTTGAAATAATAAATCATACCAAGCAAAAGAACCAACATAATGCCTAAAATGATGAAATATCCATATTTCCAATGAAGCTCAGGCATATTGTCGAAATTCATTCCATAAACACCAACAATAAATGTTAATGGCATGAAAAAAACAGAAACGACTGTTAGTGTTTTCATCACTTCATTCATTTTATGACTTTGTGATGCAAAATAATAATTTGATGCGCTTTCGAGCGCTGTTAAATCATAATCTATTTGTTCTAACAGTTCTAAACACTTTTGATGCAATCTTGAAAAAAAACTATAATTTTCGTGTTCAATTGCATTAAAAACATCATCATCTTTCATGCTTTTTATAGAATAAAGGGAATCTCTCAAAGGAATAATAGAACGCTTCAAAAAATTAAAATTATCTCGGTGTCTTTCTACATGTTCAAGAATTTCTGGTTTTGAATTTGTCTTCGATAGATTAATTAGTTCCTCTACTTTGTCTTCTTCATTTTCTATTGTTATGTAGAAATTTTCCATCACAGCATCTAGAAGCAAGTACAATAGATAATCTGCTCTCTTATCTCTAACTATTCCTGAGTGTGTTCTAATTCTTTCGCGAATGTGCGTAAAAAAATCACTTCTTTTTTCTTGAAAAGAAACTAAAACATCTTTCTTCAATAAAAAACTTATTTGTTCCACATTAATTTTATCATCTGTAGAAGGCAAAAGCGATTTTATATTAAAAAAAAGTACGTCGTGATATTCATCAATCTTGGATCTTTTGGTTGTATTTAGAATATCGCTAAGCATAAAACTATCAACCTTCAAAAAATCACCAATGGATTTTATGGTTTCTGTTTCATTTAATCCATGAACGTTTAGCCAATTTACTTTTGATAAATCAATGCATTTATCAAGTTGAGAAACATGAAACTCATTGTATTCAATCAATTCATTAGTATCATAACAAAACAACTGAATTTCAGTTTTTGTTTGCTTATGAACGCCTGTATATTCAAGCAATGAAGGTTGAACTTTTCTTCCTTTTTTATATTTAATTTTTCTCACGGAGTAATTTTTATTAAAAATAAGAATATTTATTATTTTAAAGTAATTTTACCAAAATTGATTTCATGAAAATTTTATTCACTAATATAAAAGAGTTACTTCAAGTAAGAGAAGGAAATATTTTGAAAGTATCAGGCGTAGAAATGGCTGAACTTCCAAGCATTAAAAATGCTTATTTACTTGTTGAAAATGATACGATTATAGATTATGGAACAATGGAAAATTGTCCTATTGATTCAGATGAAGTAATTGATGCCTCTGGGAAAATTATTCTACCCACATGGTGCGACAGTCACACACACATTGTTTATGCTGGTAACCGTGAGCAAGAATTTGTAGATAGAATTAATGGATTAAGCTATGAAGAAATTGCCAATCGTGGTGGCGGGATTTTGAACTCAGCCAAAAAGCTAAATGAAACTTCGGAAGAAGAATTGTATCAACAATCTAAGAAAAGATTAGAAGAAGTGATGATGCAAGGAACTGGAGCTGTGGAGATAAAATCTGGTTATGGGCTTACTGTTGATGGTGAGTTGAAAATGCTACGCGTCATCAAACGATTAGCCGAAAATTATCCTATAAAAATAAAAGCTACTTTTCTTGGTGCTCATGCATTTCCAAAAGAGTTTAAAGAAAATCATCAAGCATACATTGATTTAATCATCAACGAAATGTTACCAAAAATAGCTAAAGAAAATTTAGCCGATTACATTGATGCTTTTCTTGAAACTGGCTATTTCTCTGTTGAGGAAACAGAACAAATCATGTTGGCAGGAAAGCAATATGGTTTGATACCAAAAATTCACGTCAATCAATTTACTGCCATAAATGGAATTGAAGCTTGTGTTAAGCACAATGCTCTAACAGTTGACCATCTAGAAATAGTTACCGATGATGATATAGCCGTTTTAAAAAATTCAACAACGATGCCTGTTGCATTGCCTAGTTGTTCCTATTTTATAAGTATTCCATATACACCTGCAAGGAAAATGATTAGTGCTGGTTTACCATTAGCGCTTGCTTCTGATTTTAATCCTGGTACAACTCCATCGGGTAACATGAATTTTGTTGTGGCTACAGCTTGTATCAAAATGAAAATGACGCCAGAAGAGGCCATCAATGCAGCAACTATAAATGGTGCTTATGCTATGGGAATTTCTGAAACACATGGCAGCATTACAAAAGGAAAGAAAGCCAATATTATCATGACAAAAGAATTGAATTCTTACTACGAAATCCCTTATAGATTTGGAAGTAACCTTATTGATAAAGTGATGATTAATGGAAGAATTTTAAAATAAAAAAACTCCGAAGATTTCGGAGTTTTTTTATTTTTTTGATTTAAGAAACTTATCTCAAAGTAAAACTTGTTTTTGATACTAATTCACCTTTATCAAAAACGTTTACAAAATAGGTTCCAGCTGGGAAATCTTTTCCTCTCAACTGTTCTGAAACGTCAACTGTTTTATTCTCATATTTTACAGTAGAAGTAAAACTATATGTCAACGATTTATCGCCAAAGGCAATAGTTGCTTTATCACCTAAAACGTTGTTTTTGCCATCAATAACTTGAATATAGTAGGTTTTATCACCCGATTTTGCTATGCTATTCTCAGCAATAGTGAAACTTACTTTCAATACATCTGTTCTACTTGCTTTGTCAGTTTCTATTTGTTTTCCAGAACTTCTTAGTTTGTAAGCTCCTGTTTTCAAGTTTGTTATAGAAAGTTTTGAACCTTTTTCAACAGTTTTTGCCAGCTCTTCATTTTGACCAACTAGCACTTGATTGTATTTTTTAGAGTCCTCAAGAACAACTTTGGTACTGTCCAAATCTGTCGTAAGCTTTTCGTTCTTAGTTTTCAAAACAGCTACTTCTTCCATCAAGTTTTTCATTTTCACTTCAAGAGCTTTATACTGTTCTTTATATTTACTCAAAGAAGCTACATCACCTTTAGCCGATTTTAATTCAGCCATAAGCTTTTCTACCTTGTCACGTTCAGCAATCAATTCGTCAGACATAGAGGTATTCTCTGCAATTGCTGCATCATACGTAGCTTTCAGCTCTTCTAGGTCTTTCATCACAGCATCTTTTTCAGATTTTGTTGTAACAACTGTATTTTCGAGGGTTTTTGCATCAGAAGTAAGTTTGAAAATATATACTAAGCTTCCTACCAACAATATAGCCAACAATGCTATGATACCCTTCAATTTAGAATTACTGTTTTGATTTTCCATAAATATTATTTTTTATTTTAACAAATGTAATAATTTTATTTAGTAACGTAACATAGCAAATTATATTATATTTTTGGTCAATATTTTTTAAACCATGGATTGTTTAAAACCCTTTTCAGCTTCCGATTTAGCTAAAGTTACGAACCATAGAAGCGGTGAAGTAAAATTTGGCGAAAAAATGATTACTATACCGAAAGGAGCAAATTATTTTGAATTTTTAAAAAATTCTGAGGCACCATTTGTACTTCTTGGCATTCCGGAAGATGTAGGTGTTAGAGCTAATTATGGAAGACCTGGAGCGGCAACTGCTTGGGAAAGCGCAATAAAAAGCATTGCAAACATTCAGCACAACAGGTTTTGTAAAGGAAGCCAAATTATCATTCTGGGAACTATTGAGGTTAAATCATTAATGGATGAAGCAAAATCTTTAAACTTTAATAATACACTAGAACGAAAAAAACTCAGTCAACTGGTTGAACAAATTGATAAAGAAGTCGTTCACATTATTACCAATATTATCAAATGTGGAAAAACTCCTATCATCATTGGTGGCGGACATAATAATGCTTATGGAAATATAAAGGGAACTGCATTAGGACTTGGAAAACCAATAAACGCTGTAAATTTTGATGCACATTCCGATTTTAGAATTCTCGAAGGAAGACACAGCGGCAATGGGTTTTCCTATGCTTTTGAAGAAGGTTTTTTGAAGAAATATTTCATTTTTGGTTTACACGAAAATTACACTTCAAAAAATGTTTTAGACATATTAAAAAAAATAGAAGACAAAGTTCGTTTCAATACGTATGACGAAATAAAAGTTAGGCATCAAAAGAATTTTTCGCAAGAGTTGAATTTTGCTTTCGATTTTGTAAAAAATGATCCATTCGGGATAGAAATAGACCTTGATGCATTACCAAATGTAGCCAGTAGTGCTATGACTATGAGTGGTTTTTCTGTAGAGGAAGTTCGTCATTTTATTCATGTATTTGCCAAACATAAAAACGCTGCTTACATCCACATTTGCGAAGGCGCACCAGAACTTGGTGATGAAAAAAACAATCAGCTAGTGGGCAAATTAATTGGCTACCTAGTCACCGATTTTATCAAAGCAAAAAAAGAACTCAACAACGCCTAAATAAATCTTACCTTTGTCGAAATTTGATTTAGCATGACATTTGAAGAGTTAGGATTACACCGAAGTTTATTAAAAGCAGTTACAGAAGAAGGTTATAGCGAGCCAACACCAATACAAGAAAAAGCAATTCCTATTATTTTAAAGGAAAAAGATTTGGTAGGTTGTGCACAAACCGGAACAGGAAAAACTGCCGCTTTTGCAATCCCAATCATTCATTATCTTCACAGTGTTGTGGGTTCTTCCAAGAGAACGAAACAAATTCGTTGTCTTGTGGTAACACCTACTCGAGAGTTGGCAATCCAAATTGGCGAAAGCTTTGACACATATTCAAAATATACCAATTTGAGACAAATTACCATTTATGGCGGTGTTTCGCAAATAAATCAAGTTGACCAACTAAAAAAAGGAGCCGATATTTTAATTGCAACTCCAGGAAGATTATTGGACTTGCACAAACAAAATTTTATCAGCCTTGACCATTTGCATCATTTGGTTCTGGATGAAGCCGATTTGATGCTCGACATGGGTTTTATAAACGATGTTAAAAAAATCATCAAATTAACTCCCGAAAACCGTCAGACATTGTTGTTTTCAGCTACGATGCCTTTGCCCATAAGAGAATTGGCCGATAGCTTTTTGAAAAAACCTGAATACGTTGCGGTTACTCCTATTTCTTCTACTGCCGAAATCATCAAACAGCAAGTTTATTTTGTTGAAAAAGAAAGCAAACGAAGTCTTTTGTATCATTTAATTAGAAATGAAAATCTAAGCAATGTATTGGTTTTTGTTCGAACAAAACACGGTGCAGATAATGTCGTAAAATCACTAAAAAAACATGGTGTAAACGCCGAAGCCATTCATGGTGATAAATCTCAAACTGCTCGTCAAAGAGCTCTAGAAAACTTTAAAAACAAAGAAGTTTCCGTGCTAGTTGCTACAGATATTGCTGCTCGTGGAATAGATATTGAGAGTTTGCCCTATGTCATCAATTTTGATTTACCCAATATACCCGAAACCTATGTTCACAGAATAGGAAGAACAGGTAGAGCTGGAAATAATGGTATTTCTATTTCTTTTTGCGGTAAGGACGAAGAAGTTTATTGGAAAGACATTTTGAAACTTATCCGTGTTGATGTAAAAACCATCAAAGATCATCCGTATACTTGGAAAGATAAAGAACAAAATCCCGAAGCAAAGCCCGATTTTAGAAATAAAAACAAAAACGCTAATGGAAAATCTAGAAAATCTGATAATTCCAAAAAAAATAAAAAGCGATGGTATTAACTATCGCTTTTTTTCTTGTGAATTTGGTTCATGATTACTTGAAACAATTTTGATGGTTCAAAAGGTTTTACGATTACATCGTTCATTCCAGAGTTGAAAGCTTCATCTGTCACTTCGTGCTTATCGAAAGCTGTAAGTGCAATTATAGGTATTTCAATACCTCTTTCGCGTATTCGTTTTGTGGTATCAAATCCGTTTATCAATGGCATGTTGATATCCATCAAGATAATATCAAAAACCTCTCTATCCAAAGCCACCAAAGCAGCATATCCATCGTCAACAATAGTACATTCCATATTGTTAGTTTGGATAATCTTTTTGGTAACCATTTGGTTGATTTTATTGTCTTCTACAACTAGTATTTTGTAAACATTATCTTCTGATAAATCAACATCAATATTATTTATTATTTCTTGTGATTTTTTCTCATCATGTTCAAATGGAATGGTGAAAGAAAAAGTTGTCCCAATATTTTCCTCACTTTCTAGATGAATTTTACTCCCAAATAGTTCTACCAAACTCGATACAATAGACAACCCCAATCCAGTTCCTTGATAGTCTTCTTCTTTTCTTTCAATTTGAACAAATTTTTCGAAAATCTTTTCTTGATTTTCTTTGGCTATACCTACACCATTATCCTTGACTTTGAATTGAATGAAGTGCTTTGTACCTTCTATCCTATCCAAATCACATGAAACAATCACTTGACCATCTTTAGTAAACTTCAATGCATTGCTCACTAAGTTCATTATAATCTGTGATAAGCGCAATTTATCTCCAATCAAAAATTCTGGGATTTCTGTATCTATTTCAACAATAAGTTTGTTGTTATTCTTTTCGGCAATATATTCAACCGAATTGATAATTGTTGAAACCTCATCGGGTAGGTTAAAAATGAGGTTTTCTAGTACTATTTTTCGTTCCTCAATTTTACTTATTTGAAGAATATCATTTACTAGAGAAAGTAAATATTTTGCCGAAAATTTTAAAGATTTCAAATGTGGACTACTACCAAGTTCTTTGTGTTCATCAACAATGATATTGGTTATTCCTACAACACCATATAGCGGCGTTCTTAATTCGTGAGTAATTGTGGAAACAAACTGAGTTTTCAACTGCGATGCTTCTTCTGCTTTCTCTTTGGCAATTTTCAGTTTTTCGTTCGTATCTCTAAGTTCGTCGTTTAATTTTTCTCTTGTTTTGATGTTTTTATAAAGAACCAATAAGAACAAAAGAAGAATAATTACAATAACAACAAACATGATAACAACGAGTTTTGACTCCCTGACTTTTTGCCTATTCAAAACACTTTCGCTCTCAATTTTTTCTAATTGAACCCTTTGTTCATCTAACTGAATTTCAACCGCTGTTTTATCAATATTTTCAAGCTTTTCTTCGGAATATACTTTTTCTTTGAGCTCGTTATATTTTGCTCTGTATAAATCTTCAAGCTTTTTGTTTTTGTATTTTTTATAATGTCTGATCATGTTTTCATAAACATTAATCAACATTGACTCATAATTATTGCTTTGTGCAATTTCTAAAGCTTTGAAATAATTTTTTTCAGCTTCAACAGGGTTGTTATAAGTGGTTTCATAGATACCTTGAAGTGTATAGAGCGATAGTTTATTCTCGTCATTACCCGACTTTAGTATTTTATCTTTGATATCCTTGATATAGTCTTCACCAATTTTGAATTTATTTAAAGAAAAGTAAGCACTAGCAATGTTCATTCTAGTAAATTCTATTTGCATTGAATCCTTTTCTTTTTCGGCAAAATACAATGCCTTTTTATAAAAATCTATACCTTTCTCAACATCTATTTGATTGAAATAATATACACTTCCTAGGTTGCCATAAATCCAGTTATTGAGTTTATTATTGTTTACTTTTTTTGCATAATGCAATGCTTTTTCATAAAAATCAATAGCCTTATCAGTTTGCGAACATTCGTCATACACAACACCTATGGAGTTGTAGGCTTGAGCTATATAGAGTGGATCATCTATTTCAAAGGAAATAATAAGTGCTTTTTTTGAAAACTCAACAGATTTATCAAAATGCAACTCACCAAAAGCTTCTGTAGCTTTGTTGAGATAGGTTTCGATTATTTTGATTTTATCCTCATTATCACTTTGGGCAAATAATGAAAGATTAAAAAATAAGCATGTTAAAAATTTGATTAAACTAGTTCTAATCATTAGGTTAAGTTGAGTGTCCAAATATAAAATTTATTTAAAAAAAAATCCCGATTTCTCGGGATTATAATTCAAATATTATTAATTTCTAATTAACTTTTTGTACTTAATCCTTTTTGGAGTAATATCAGTTCCTAATCGTTTTTTTCTGTTCTCTTCATAATCAGAAAAACCGCCTTCAAAGAAATACACTTCAGAGTTTCCTTCAAAAGCTAGAATATGAGTACATATTCTATCCAGGAACCAACGGTCGTGTGAGATAACTACAGCACAACCAGCAAAGTTTTCTAAACCTTCTTCAAGAGCTCGTAGTGTGTTGATATCCAAATCGTTTGTTGGCTCATCTAGTAACAGTACGTTTCCTTCTTCTTTGAGTGTCATGGCAAGATGCAACCTGTTGCGCTCACCACCAGAAAGTGTTGACACTTTTTTGTTTTGATCACTTCCACCAAAGTTGAAACGGCTCAAGTAAGCTCTAGAATTTACTTGTCTTCCACCCATCATGATGAGTTCTTGACCATCGCAAAAGTTTTCCCAAATAGATTTGTTAGGATCAATATTGGAATGCGATTGATCTACATAGGCAATTTTTACAGTATCACCAATGGTAAATTCTCCAGCATCAGGCTTTTCTTCACCCATAATCATTCGGAAAATGGTTGATTTTCCAGCACCATTTGGTCCAATAATCCCAACAATTCCTGCTTGTGGTAATGTAAAATTCAAATTATCATACAGCAATTTGTCGCCAAAAGCTTTAGCAACACCTTTGGCATCAATAACATTTGTACCAAGTCTCGGACCATTTGGAATATAGATTTCGAGTTTTTCTTCGAGTTGTTTTTGATCCTCGTTGAGTAGCTTATCATAGTTTTGCAAACGAGCTTTTTGTTTCGTTTGTCTTCCTTTTGCTCCTTGTCTAACCCATTCCAACTCGCGTTCGAGAGTTTTTCTTCTTTTGGAAGCAACTTTTTCTTCTTGCTCAAGTCTTTTCCCTTTTTGCTCTAGCCATGAAGAATAATTTCCTTTCCACGGAATACCTTCTCCTCTATCCAACTCCAATATCCATCCTGCAACATTATCCAGGAAATAACGGTCGTGAGTTACAGCAATTACTGTTCCTGCATATTGTTGCAAATGTTGCTCTAGCCATAGAACAGACTCCGCATCAAGGTGGTTTGTAGGCTCATCGAGTAACAACACATCTGGTTGTTGTAATAACAAACGGCAAAGTGCTACACGACGTTTTTCTCCTCCAGAAAGTACTTTTATTGGCGTATCGGCATCTGGTGTTCTCAATGCATCCATTGCTATTTCTAGTTTGGTGTCTAGTTCCCAAGCGCCAGAAGCATCAATTTTGTCCTGTAATTCCGCTTGGCGATCCATTAGTTTCTGCATCTTGTCAGCATCTTCATATACCTCAGGCAAACCAAACATATCGTTGATTTTGTTGAACTCATCAAGAATAGCAACTATTTCCGCTACACCTTCTCTAACGACTTCTATAACAGTTTTGCTCTCATCGAGTTGTGGTTCTTGTTCAAGATAGCCAACAGTATATCCTGGTGCAAAAACGACATCGCCTTGATAGTTTTTATCTACTCCAGCAATAATTTTTAACAACGACGATTTACCTGAACCATTTAGACCAAGGATACCAATCTTAGCACCATAGAAAAAACTTAGATAAATATCTTTTAATACTTGTTTGTTTGTAGAAGAGTAGATTTTACTTACTCTCGACATGGAAAATATTACTTTTTTATCGTCTGACATTTTATATAAAATTAATTTAAACTCTTCCTTTTAGCGCATTGAAAACCCAAGCATTGGCAAGAAAACCAATCCCAACGGCTCCAAATCCCCAACCAGCAACATCGGCATATCTATAAACGCCAAGCCCAATGAGTAACAAACCCATAATAATCATGATAAACGTAGCCCAACCAAGGACTGTATTCTTATTCATTGCCATAAAACCCGTGGTATTTTTGTTATAAAACGAACGCAAAGATAACTATTTTTTTTTGCTTTGAAATAGTTCATATCGTGGTGAAAAACATTGCCAATGAAAGCATAAACTTTTCGAGAGTTGTACTTCTTTTTTTCTTAAAAAGTTTAGATTAACAAAATGCTCGCAGTATGCTAGCTCCACCACTTCGCCAAGCTGCAAAACTTAGCAACGAAATTAAAGCACTCCATAAATAGATGTAGTAAAAATTTTATTATATTTGAAATAAACAAAAACGAATAGAAAACTTCGCTTATACACCCGTTTTTGGGTGTATAGTCGCTATAAAATAGCGGATATAAGTGAGTTAGTAGCCACTATAAAACGACATAGCAACAAAGCAACGATAATAAAAAAAATGGCATTATTTAATATAGACAACAAAGACAAACTTGACCAAATAAAAGAATTACCTTTTAAACTTGAAAAAGAAATTCAAACATTGACAGAGCAAAATTTGGCAACAATTTTCGGACTTAGCTTTGTTTGTTCTGAATTTTCTATTGGCAATTTTCGCATTGATACTTTGGCGTTTGACAAAGACGCATCAAGTTTTGTAATCATTGAATATAAACGTGACAAAAATTTTAGCGTAATTGACCAAGGCTATGCTTATTTGTCGCTTATGCTTAACAATAAAGCTGACTTTATTCTTGAATACAACGAAAACAACAAAAATTCATTGAAACGTGATGATATTGATTGGTCGCAATCTCGTGTTATTTTCGTATCGCCAAGTTTCACAACATACCAAAAAGAAGCGATAAACTTTAAAGACTTGCCAATTGAACTTTGGGAAGTAAAACGCTACGACAACAAGACAATTAGCTACAATCAAATTCAGACATCTGGTGCACAAGAAAGCGTTAAGACAATCAGCCGACAAGACGAAACTATTGAAAAAGTAACCCGAGAAATAAAAGTGTTTACAGAACAAGAACACTTGGACGGAATTACTGACGAAGTCAAAGAACTTTACGAAAAATTCAAAAACGCAATTCTCAATCTTGACAGCTTAGAAGTCAAGCCAAAAAAACTTTACATTGCTTTTGTTGCTAACAAAAATGTCGTTGACATTCGCTTGCAAAAAAATGGGCTTAAAATGTGGCTCAACTTAGAACACGGACAACTTGACGACCCGAAAGGAATTTGCCGTGATGTTTCGCAGACTGGACATTGGGGAAATGGCGACTATGAATTGCAGGTAAACTCAGACGACAATTTAGAATACATTTTAAGTTTAATAAGACAATCATTAAAAAAGAACAAAAAATAGCGGCTACTAACATCGTATTGGCAATAGGCGGGCTGAACGGCTTCGTATCAACGGAAGTGCAAAATTCAACTTTCGTTCTTCGATTAAAGTTCAGTGCTATATATCCCGTCCATCGCCAATACGCAAAACGTTATATGCCATTTTAGGACGACCGCAAACCGACAGACAAACCGACAAGAAACAGAAATTAAAAACGTAACTTTACGACCTTAATGAAACAAAATAAATAGATGGCGAAGAAAGCAGCAAACTTGAATTTAAGAAAGGCAAGCACAGCCAAGAAAGATGAGTTTTATACTCAACTTTCTGACATTGAGAATGAATTGAAGCATTACAAAAAGCACTTTAAAGACAAAGTTGTTTACTGCAACTGTGACGACCCAAGAGTAAGTAATTTTTTCCACTACTTTTCACACAACTTTGAAAAATTAGGACTTAAAAAACTAATTACAACTTGCTACAAAAGTCAAAGTATGGACTTGTTTAGTGACAACAAATCTGAAGAAGCCATATATCTTGAATATACTGGTGACAAAAACGGAAACAATGTTCCAGACCCTGACGAAATTGGAATAAAAAAATTAAAAAGTGACGGTGATTTTCGTAGCAAAGAAAGTATCGCCTTGTTAAAGCAAGCCGATATTGTTGTTACCAATCCACCGTTTTCATTGTTCCGTGAATATGTGGCTCAACTAATAGAACACGACAAGAAATTTATAATTGTTGGACACCAAAATGCAATTTCATATAAAGAAATTTTTAAACTGATTAAGGAAGATAAAATGTGGTTGGGTTATGGTTTTAAAGGTGGTGCTGCACATTTTATAAATAAACACTATGAAGATTACGCAACAGCAGGAAACCACCAAGAAGGAATGATTAGAGTTTCGGGCGTTACTTGGTTCACAAACCTTGACATTTCAAAACGACACGAAGATTTAATTTTATACAAAACTTATAATCCAAAAGAATATCCAAAGTTTGACCATTATGATGCAATCAACGTAGATAAAACAAATGAAATCCCAATGGACTACAAAGGAAATATTGGCGTTCCTATTACATTTTTAAATAAGTATAGTCCCGAACAATTTGAAATTATTGACGGCCTTAACAGATATAGTATTTTAGATGGTCCAACACCCGAAACGCAAGGCAAATATTTATCACAAGTAAACGGTAACCCGATTTATGTGCGAATTGTAATCAAGAACAAGAAAATATGAATATAGAACTTAAAGAAATAAAAGTTAGTGACCTAACAAAAGGTTACCAAGACAATGAAGAAGATGGCGTAATTGGTTACGATGGAAAATTGGACATTCGTCCACCTTTTCAGCGTGAGTTTGTTTATGATATAAAAGAAAGAAACGCTGTATTAAATACTTTACAAAAAGATTTTCCACTAAACGTAATGTATTGGGCAGTTCGTGAAGATGGAAACTTTGAAGTAATTGACGGACAACAAAGAACTATTTCAATTTGTCAGTATGTAAACGGGGATTTTTCTATTGATGGTTTGGCGTTTCATAATTTGCCCAAAGACAAGCAAGAGCAAATACTAAATTATACTTTAATGGTTTACTTCTGTTCAGGAACAGACAGTGAAAAATTAGATTGGTTTGAAACTATTAACATTGCTGGTAAAGTTCTTACACCACAAGAACTAAGAAATGCTGTTTATTCAGGCTCGTGGGTTTCAGACGCTAAACGATATTTTTCAAAAAATAGCAGACCAAAGATTGGAGACGATTATTTAAGTGGTTCAGCAAACCGACAAGAATATTTAGAAACTGCCATAGCTTGGATTTCGAATAATGAAATTGAGGCATATATGAGCAAAAATCAACATGAACCTAACGCTAATGAAATTTGGCTTTACTTTCAAGCTGTTATAAGTTGGGTTAAAGCAACTTTTCCAAAATATAGAAAAGAAATGAAAGGTTTGCCTTGGGGAATTTTGTATAATGAGTTCAAAAGTCAAAAATTCGATTCAAAAAAATTAGAAGAAGAAATTACAACCTTGATGATGGACGAAGATGTAGACAATAAAAAAGGTATTTACTCATATGTTCTAACGAGAAAGGAAAAATATTTAAACCTTAGAGCTTTTAATGACAACCAAAAAAGAGAAGCATTTGAAAGACAAAAAGGAATTTGCGTAAAGTGCGGTGTTCAATTTGAAATCAACGAAATGGAAGCCGACCACATTAAACCTTGGCACGAAGGAGGTAAAACTACTGCCGAAAATTGCCAAATGCTCTGTAAACACGACAACCGAATTAAATCAGGCAAATAACAAATGGCTAACCAAGAGGTTGGCCATTTATTTTTAACATCATTTGTGTAAGAAAAAACATTTTTTGCTATTTTTGATTTACTATTAATTCAAAACCAATTTATTATGGCATCTACTTCCGAAACGGGACACGCTAAAAACGTGGCCAATTTTCAAGAATTAATCGCATTCGTAACAGGTTACGGAGCAACTTATAACCCAAACAAAAACGCTTTAAAGTTACCACAACTTAATGCATTGTACACAGCATCACAAGCAAGTATCGCCGATGTTGTTACAAAGAACACAGCGTATAATAACAAAGTAAACGAGCGAGTTTTGGCTTTCAAGGATTTAAAATCGTTATCAACAAGATTGATAAACGCATTACAAACTACCGATGCAACTCCCGAAAAAATTGCCGACGCAAAAACATTCAACAAAAAAATGCAAGGCGTTAGAGCAAAAGCGGCAGAAACGCCAAACGACCCAAACGCTCCGGCACCAAATACAATTTCTACAAGTCAACAATCCTACGACCAACAAATCCAACACTTAGCAGGAATCATCTCAGTTTTAGAAACTGAGCCGAGTTATGCGCCAAACGAAGTCGACTTACAAATTGCTACGCTTACAGCAAAGCAAGCCGACCTAACCGCAAAGAATAGCGCAGTTGCCACAGCATATACAAACGTGAGTAATTCAAGAATCGCAAGAGATACAACAATCTACGGCGCAGACACAGGATTATTTGACATCGCAACCGAAGTTAAGAAATATGTTAAGTCAGTTTTTGGAGCGACCAGTCCACAATTCGCTCAAATCAAAGGAATAGAGTTCACCAAGAAAAGAAGATAACAAAGCTCCATACTTAAATATGGCAAGCAGATTTATAATACCACCTACCGTACTTATATTTATTGTTCCCATAAACATATTTATGAGTTCCGTAGTTATATAAATGCGTTCCGCATTTATATATCTGCTTGTCATATTTATATTTATTTAACCACCATTTATATTTATTCCTGTCTGACTTATATTTACTCCTATCTGATTTATATTTATGCTTATCCGACTTATATTTATTGAAAGTAGAAACAGAAATATAGCAGGAAGGCAAAAGAAAACGGAAAGTATGACTAAAAAAACGGGCAGCATATAACAGCGGTTTTGCGCTATTGCTGGTTTTTCTTGACTTCTACTCTATTTTTCACGAAAAACTTTTATCTTAGCTGAAAGTACGCAGTTCGCTAGCTTCGTTACTTCGTGAAGCGAAAAACCTTCAATGAAATCATATTAATGGTGTGTTGAAATCAATTGACGATTTATTTACAAAATTTACATTTTTATTTACAATTAGAATTACGCAGCCCAGAAATGTCAAAGTAAATTAGCAAAATCATTATAAAAAAAACATGAAAGAAATGAAAAAGAAAATCCATTTGCTGATTTTACCACTGGTTGTGGTAAGCGGACTAGTATTTGCTAATTGTGAATTTAAAAAAGAGACAAAATCATTATCTGTTGCGGATGGAAAAACCCGCATGATGGATGAAAGAAAAAAATGGGAAGCTTCGCCAGACGGTATAAAATACAAAGAATGGGAGAATTCTGCTGAAGGCAAAAAAGTACATGCTAGTCATGACAAAATAAAAAAACATATATCTACATTCGCTGATATGGAAGCAGTGGTAACTTCTGTTACTTTTCAGCGTGAAAACGCAAAATCATCGGGTCCAAAATGGATTATCGTTAAGATTGATGGAGATGAATACATGATGCAATTTGTTCCAAAGGATTTTGAGAAACTTAAAAGCCTAAAGGTGAACGACAACATAATTATTAGAAGTAGAAGCGCAGGCTATTCACCCAATCATCCCTATTTGATTTTGTCTGGTGATTATATTGCACATGATAACAAGATACTTTTTAAACGTGACTTTAGTAAAAATAAAGGTTGCTAAAGCTTTGTAGAGAAAGTTTACCTGATTTCAATTTTATTTTCAAGAAATAGTCTATAACTGTCGCTAAAAGCTTTTGGTAAATTTTCTCCAGTTGCAATTCATTCTTCACTAAAATATTTTATCTTTAACAGAAATAATAAGTCCAGAAGAGTGTAACTTCATCAAGTACCTGAACGTTTATACCTTTCTTTTCGATATATCATTGGATGTTTTTTGCTACATTAGTTCAAAAAAATCTGCAAAACATGAAATTAGAATTAAAACAAAAAATACTTAATTTTTTACTCATTGTTACTTCGCTTTTAGGCTATTTGCAATGGGGAAAAAGCAACGAAACCTATCTTTACAAAGCAGAGTATGATTTATTAATCAAACTGTTTTCTGACCCAATGTCTGTTTTGCATCCGTTTACAATGTTGCCTCTTGCCGGGCAATTGATATTGCTGATAGGTTGTTTACAAAAGAAACCTGCAAAAAGCTTGACCTATTGGGGAATTGGGCTTTTGGGAGTATTGCTAGGATTTATTTTGGTTATCGGAATTATGACAACACATTTGAAAATTATACTTTCGGTTGTTCCGTTTTGGGTGATTGCTATCTATACTATACAATTCCTTAGAAAAAACAAATCATAAAAAAACCGCTCCTAAGAGCGGTATCACTAACCATTAAAACCTTCCCATAGCACAACTCACAAATGATTTTGCTTTTGTACCTAGAGAATTATCTTCACCTACTTCGGGATAACCCGACAATTTGAGGGTTTCTTTTGCACTTTCGAGGATGAGTTCATCTACATACTGAAATGAAACTTCGGCGGTTTGAACATCTACTTTTACGTCTTCAACGCCAACAAGTGCCGATAGCTTTTCAGTTATAGTTTTAGCACATCCACCACATTTTAGGTTTTGAACCAATATATATGCTGTTTTCATTATGCTTTACTTTTGAGCAAAGGTATGGCAGGAAAAGAATTTAAAATGTGACAAAAGTCACATAAGAAAAATTAATGTGGCAGTTTGTTTTTTATTAATCCATAGAGAAAGGTTCCAAACAAAGCACCAATAAGAACTACTCCCATTGCCATAAAACCTGCTCCAATCATAATAAAAATTGGTCCAGGACAAGCTCCAATCATTGCCCAACCTAGTCCAAAAATAATTCCGCCTATCCAGTAACGAGTGTTTCCTTGTTCTTTGGGCATGATATATATAGGATTGCCATTGATGTCTTTCAAATTGAGTTTTTTTATTAGAAAAACACCTATCACACCAGTAACTATTGCTGTCATTATGATACCATACATGTGAAATGATTGAAAATGAAACATTTCATAAATTCTGTACCAAGAAACAGCTTCGGCTTTGGTCAAAACAATACCAAAAACAAACCCAACAAGTATATATTTTAATAACTTCATGACTAAATTAATTTAGAAAATAAGGCAAAATAAAATAGGTCATAACTAGACCACCAATAAAAAATCCAATAACCGCTTTTAGCGAAGGCAACTGCAAGTTACTCAACCCAGAAATAGCATGTCCAGAAGTACATCCGCCAGCATATCTAGAACCAAAACCAACTAGTAATCCACCTAAAAAGAGCATTCCTAGAACCTTTGGAGATTTATAAAAATCCTTCCCAAAAAAATAATCTGGTAAAAACTTACCATTTGGCGAATCAACTCCCAGCGAATTTAGTTCTTCTATCGTTTTTGGATTTAATGCTACATTGCTTGGGCTACTAAGAAAATGAACTGCTACAAATCCTCCTATCATTGCACCAAAAACTACCGCAAGATTCCAGCGTTGTGATTTCCAATCCCAATCAAAAAAAGAAATTCTTTTCCCTATTCCAGTCATTGAACAAAGTGAACGAAGATTAGAAGACATACCAAAATGATTGCCAAAGTAAATTAGAACCAGCATCACAAAGCCTATTAAAAACCCAGCAATAGACCAATGCCATGTTTGAGATAAAAATTCCATTTGAAGTAAATTTGATTGCAAAAATAAAAATTAGTACTCAGTAGAAATCATTTTTAACTAATTTTGACAAAAATTGCACGATTATTGCTCTAGCAAGATAAAATAATAGTTATGAAAACATTTTTTAGAAATATTACAATCCTTTGCTTATTTGTTTCAATAGTTTCTTGCGTAAGTACTAAATCGACTTTAAAAAATGTAGATGACAAAGCTCCAAACCCAAAGCTAACTCCTCAAAATACATTCGTTCTAACAGAAGTTAGTAAAGACCCAAAATATGGCTATGATCCTGATTATCCAGTAAATGTTTTCTATCGAAACACGAAGGATGAAAATTTGAATGCTGAAAGGTTTTTGAATGCATTAGCTGGGCCAAATGGCGAAACAATTAGCTACATAAAAATGGAAAGCTGTTGTCCTTTCCCAAGTAAACATACAGAAATGGGTGCAGGCTTTTTGGACATATACGAAGTAACATGGAAAGGTCAATCTACTCCTATTAAATTGTATATTAACATTTACGAAAAAGGTTACTTGTTTGCTCCCAAAGGATTTTCTATAAAAAAATAGCTTTCAAATAGATAAATATTCATAAATTAGCGTCTTTTAACAATCTATTTTAATGAATATTTCAAATATACCTCAAATCAAAAACACAGACAGTGGGAATTTCTTTGTTTTAGCTGGTCCATGTGCAATTGAAGGTGAGGAAATGGCACTAAAAATTGCCGAAAGATTGGTAACCATTACCAGTGAATTAAAAATCCCTTACGTTTTTAAAGGTTCTTTCAAAAAAGCCAATCGATCAAGAATTGATAGTTTTTCGGGAATTGGCGATGAAAAAGCATTGAAAATTTTACGCAAAGTATCTGAAACATTTAAAATACCAACCGTTACAGATATACATACCAATGAAGACGCTGCAAAAGCCGCAGAGTATGTTGATGTGTTGCAAATTCCTGCTTTTTTAGTACGCCAAACCGATTTGGTTGTAGCTGCTGCTAATACTGGAAAAACAGTAAATCTGAAAAAAGGACAATTCATGAGTCCTGAGAGTATGAAACACGCTGTACAAAAGGTGTTGGACTGCTCTAATCATAACGTTATGGTTACCGATAGAGGAACCATGTTTGGATATCAAGACATGATTGTAGATTTTCGAGGAATACCTACGATGAAAAACTTTGCTACAACCGTTCTAGATGTTACACATTCGCTTCAACAACCAAATCAAACTACTGGAGTAACTGGCGGAAGACCTGACATGATTGAAACAATAGCCAAAGCTGGTATTGCAGTTGGCGTTGATGGTATATTCATTGAAACTCATTTTGATCCTGCCAATGCAAAAAGTGATGGTGCAAACATGCTTCATCTGGATTATTTTGAAGATTTAATGAAAAAGTTAGTAGCCATCAGAAGTACAATTAATACATTTTAAACAATTATTACAATTACCGTGAAAACAAAATTTTTATTTTTACTATTAGCCATTTCAGCCAACATAAAAGCTCAGGAAACAGTAACACCTGAAAAATACACGTCGCACAATAAAGGTAAATTCTATATTTTCTGGGGTGGAAACCGTGAAAGTTTTACTAAATCTGACATCCACTTTACAGGAGATAATTATGATTTTACCCTTTATGATGTAGAAGCGCATGACAAACCGAAAGGTTGGCATATCGATTATTTTAACCCTACTCGAATTACAATTCCTCAAACAAACCTTAGAATAGGCTATTTTATCAATGATCATTACAATATTTCTATCGGAGTTGATCACATGAAATATGTCATGTATCAAAATAGAGCTGTTGATTACACAGGATACTATCCAAACCAAGGCAGTTATGGAGAAACTTTGCCCAATGGACAAATTCTTCTTACAGAAGATTTTTTAACCTTTGAACATACAGATGGATTAAATTATATAAATACTGAATTTTGTAGAGTTGATGATATTTCAAAATGGTTTAATCTTCCCAATACTGATAAATTCCAAATCAACATTACTGAAGGCGTAGGTGCTGGTTTTCTATACCCTAAAACTAATGCAAAATTACTTGGAAACGAAAGACATGACGATTTTCACATTTCTGGTTATGGTGTTTCAGCCAAAGCAGGATTAAATTTTACATTTTTTAAACACTTTTTTCTCGAAGCCGAACTAAAAGGCGGCTATATTGATATGAATGATATCAGAACTACAAAAAATAATTCTGATAAAGCATCTCAACACTTTTTATTCTTTCAACGCATTATTGCTATTGGCGGAATATTCAAAATCTAATAATCAACTAACCATCAACTAAATTTCATTATGAAAAAAATTACCTTGTTATTGTTGAGTTTCTTTTTTGCAATTGCGGGTTATTCGCAAACAGAAGGATTCGAATCAACATCTGGTCCCGATGCACTACCATCGACAAACTGGACCTTAGGCACAGGAAACTGGGCGGTTTTTGACAATGGTGTAGGCACCAACGTTCGCTGGGGCATCACTACAGTTGCCTCTCAGGTATACAATGGCGTGAATTCGGCCTATTGTAATCGTGAGAACATTGGCGATGGAAATACTTCTATCGATTACTTGGCAACTCCATTGAGAACCATTCCTGCTAACGGACAGTTAAAGTTTTTTACTAGAACTTTTCAAATTGGAAATCAGGGAACTATTTATCAAATAAAAGTAGCTCCAAGCAGTGCTTCACAAACTGATCCTAATGCTTATACTCTTGTTCAACAATGGACAGATGCAGATATTGTAACAACTTTCAATGTTTATGAAGAGAAAACAGTAGATTTATCTGCATATGCAGGTTCAGATGTTTACATTGCCTTTGTCATGATAAACAACCAAACCAATGGTGTAACCAATCTTGACAGATGGTTGGTGGACGATGTTCGACTAATAGAACAATGTTTTGACCCAACGAACTTGTCTGCAAACAACATTTCGCAAACATCAGCAGATTTGAGTTGGTCAAGTCCAGGAACAGCAACACAATGGGAAATAGAAATTCTTCCTGCAGCTGGAACACCAACAGGAACAGGAACTGTAGTAAGTTCCACTACCTATGCAGCAACAGCTACTCAACCAGCAGGAGTTGCATTTACACCAACAACAGCTTATAAATTTTATGTTCGTTCTATCTGTAGCAGTAGCGTAAGCAGTGCATGGGTAGGACCTTTTAATTTTACGACATCATCACCTGGATTGAGTTGTTCTGCACCTATACAAGTTACAACATTACCGTATAGCACAACAGACAATACAGCAAACTATGCAGACAATTATGACACAGCTCAACCAGCGACATGTGCTGGTGGTGCGACTAATTACATGGGTGGAAATGATGTGTTTTATTCATATACACCTACAACAGATGAAACTATCAAAGTTACACTAGCTCCAACAACAGCAGCAAACACATCGGTTTATATTTATGATGGTTGTGCAAACTTGACTGTAGCTTGTCTTGGAGGAGCAGCTGATAATACTAACAATGTGAGAAATGTTTCAGTAGCTTTAACAGCTGGACATCAATATATTATTGTAGTATCGTCAACTACTGCTTCTCAAACATATGCTTACACATTAAACATACAAAGAGTAAACTGTTTAGAACCAAACAATCTTACAGCGATAGCAGGAATTGATACTGCAACACTATCGTGGGGCAATCCTAGTGGTGCAACTAGCTGGGAAATAGATGTAAATACTGCTTCAACTCCAGCTCCATCAGGTTCAGGAACAACAGTTACTTCAACAACTTATAATGCGACGAGTTTAACGCAAAACACTTCGTATCGCTACTATGTTAGAGCGGATTGTGGCGATGGAACCTTTAGCGCGTGGGCTGGACCATTTTTGTTCCAAACTTCTGCTCCTGGTTTTACTTGCTCAGCTCCAATTGTAGTTACAAGTTTACCATACTCAACAACAGATGATACAGCAAATTATGGAGATACAATAGAAGGTAATCCTGGTGCAAATGGTTGTGGAACCACAAATAATTATTTAGGAGGAAATGATGTAGTATATGCTTATACAGCAACTTTTACAGGAGCATTAAACGTCAATATGACTCCAACAGGAACTTGGTCTGGTATATTTGTTTATGACAATTGTGCTAATATAGGCACAACTTGTTTAGCTGGAGTAGCCAATTCAAATACAACTCCAAGAGTTTTTGACTTAAATGTTACATTGGGTCAAACCTATTATTTTGTAATTTCTACTTGGCCAGCACCGCAAACAACTGGATATACTTTATTATTATCACAATTAAATTGCCCAACTCCGATAAATCTTGGTGTAGTTAGTGTTACTGATACATCAGCAACTCTTAGCTGGCAAAATGGAACTAACGGAACATCAACTTCTTGGGAAGTTGCTGTGGTTACCCAAGGTTCACCAGTTCCGTCATCAGGAACATCAACAACTAATAACACAAGTTATTTAGAAGGTGGATTAACTGGAAGCACAACATACCAATTTTATGTGAGAGCAGATTGTGGAGATGGGACTTTTTCTCCTTGGGCTGGACCATTTGCATTTACTACTGCTATTACACCTCCGCAATGTGGTGGTATATTTGTTGACAATGGAGGAACTGCAAACAATTACACCAATGGAGCTGATGATACAATAATCATTTGTCCTCCAACAGGTTCTGGACAAGTTGTAACAGTAACTTTTACATCATTTGATACCGAAGCTACATGGGATGGATTGTATGTTTTTGATGGAGACACTATTAATGATCCTCAAATAGCTAGTGGAAACCCTGCAGGAAATGTTCCTGGTGGTTTGGCTGGTAGTTATTGGGGAACAACAATACCTGGTCCATTCACTTCTTCTAGTGCAGATGGTTGTTTAACTTTCCGTTTCAGAAGTGATACTGCTATAAATAGACCAGGATGGGTTGCAAATGTGACTTGTGCTCCTGCTCCAACTTGTCCAAGACCAAATAATCTTACGGTTTCGGCAATAACACAGAATAGTGCCTCTATTTCGTGGACAGAGATAGGAACAGCAACACAATGGGAAGTATTAATAGTACCTTTTGGATCACCAATTCCAGATAGTTCTTCTACGGGAATAATAACAAATAACACTACCTATTTAGCAACTGGTCTAAACTCTGGAACACAATATACTGTTTATGTAAGATCTGTTTGTTCATCTACTGATATATCAACATGGACATTTGGCAAAAACTTCACAACGTTAATTGCTAATGATGAATGTATCAATGCTGTTAATGTTCCAGTAAACCCAGATACAAATTGTACACAGTTTGGAAGCGGAACATTAGCAGGTGCTACAGCTTCAACCCAGTCAAATACATGTGGCGGAACTGATGACGATGATGTATGGTTTTCATTTGTAGCTACATCAACAAGTCATAGTATTGACTTATATAACATTACTGGAAGTACTACAGATTTATATCATGTAGTTTATTCTGGTGATTGTAATAACTTAACACAATTAAGTTGTAATGACAATAACAATAGTTCAATATCGGGCTTGACAATAGGGAACACATATTATATTAGAGTTTATTCTTGGACATCAACTGCTGGTCAAAATTCTGCATTTAATATTTGTATAGGAACTATTCCTCCTCCAATTTCTACTAGCACAACTCAATATACAACAACACAACTAGTAGAAGATATTTTACTAAACTCTACTTGTGCTATTGTATCCAATATTACTTCATCAACTGGTTCAAATTTTGGTTCAACCAATGGTATTGGTTATTTTAACCAAAATGGTTCAAGTTTCCCTTTTGCTCAAGGTATTATCATGACAACAGGAAATGCCAACAGTGCTCCAGGTCCAAATGACACAACACTAGGTGATGGTAACCAAGCATGGGTTGGAGATACTGATTTGGAAGATATTATTTTGGCAGCAACTGGAAATGCAATGGATTCTAGAAATGCTTCTATAATCGAATTCGACTTTGTTCCAATTATTGATACGGTTAATTTTAACTTTATTTTTGCTTCAGAAGAATATGGAACTTTCCAATGTTCATATTCAGATGCATTTGCATTTTTACTAACAGATACAACAACAAACACAACTACAAATCTTGCTGTTTTACCAAGCAGTAATACACCTATTTCAGTTGTAACTATCAGAGATGAACTATATAACAATAGTTGTGACTCTGTAAATCCTGAATATTTCTCTACTTTCTATGGAGCTGGAGGTGCAAATCCTCTTGGTGCTCCAATAGATTTCAATGGTGTTACTGTTCCATTGACAGCTCAAGCAAACGTTGTTCCCGGTAATTTGTATCATATAAAAATGGTTATTGCAGATAGGCTTGATAACAACTTTGACTCGGCTGTTTTCTTAGAAGGAGGAAGTTTTGATATTGGAACTGTTGACCTAGGAAATGACTTGTTACAATCAACAAACAATGCATTATGTGCAAACGAAACAAAAGTATTGGATAGCGGTTTGAGCCCAAGTCAATTTACATTTACTTGGCTATTTAACAATGATATTATTCCTGGTGCAACTGGTCCATCAATAACTGTAAACCAACCTGGTATTTATACATTAACTGTTAATTATATTAACACAACGTGTACTGCTACTGACAACATTACTATTGAATACTATCCTGAAATAGTTCCTGGAACTCCAGAAGATATTCATGCTTGTAGTACCGATGGTTTTGCTTCATTCGATTTGACAAGTAACAGTGCTTCTGTATTAGGTTCGTTGGATGCTAATGAGTTCAACTTGACATATTATTTGACAAATGATGATGCTGTTAATGAAACAAATGCTTTAACATCACCTTTTACAAATACAGTTCCTTTTCAACAAACAATTTATGTAAGAATCGAAAGAAATAATACAACTTGTTACGAAATAAGAACATTTGATTTGATAGTCGATCCAAGTGTTACGCCTATATTTAATTTACCAACTGTAATTTGTCAAAATGAGACTGCTCCTGCTCTTCCAACGACATCAGAAAATGGTATCGAAGGAACATGGACTCCGACAATGATTAACAACTTACAATCTGGAACTTACACATTTACTCCAAATAACCTAACTGCTTGTACAGTTCCGTTTGAAATATCTATCGAAGTATTGGAGAGAGTAAACCCTACTTTCCTTTCTCCTGCGCCAATTTGCAATGGAGATGTAGCACCAACACTTCCAGCTACTTCAACAAACGGAATTACTGGAACTTGGTCTCCTAACGTAGTAAGCAATACTCAAACACAAACATATACATTCACTCCTGACCCTAATCAATGTGCTAATCCAGCACAAATGGTAGTTACTGTTTATGACAACTGTTCGTTCGGAAGTTTTGCAAATGCAGTCTGGTTAACCGATTGTGATACAAACAATTTCTTTAATACAGTTGGATCTGGTGCTTCAATCATTGGTCCTGCAGAAAATGTATTTCCAAATGCAGACTTAGGAACTTATGTTTCAAACTCTGGAAGTTTCAAATTCAGAGGTGGAGAAGTTAAGACCTTTAAAAATAATACTGCAAACGTATGCGGCGTTAAACTTTATTATAGAATTTACCCATTGTCTGGAACTCCTGGGGCATTCGCTTCGATGGATTTGAATTTCTTTGAGGATTGCTCTTCTGGAAGTTTCCCTAGTGGTGGACCATGTAATCCTGGTGACCAAAAATGGCAAACTGTTTTAAATGATAGCCAGTCGCCAATAGATTTAACGGCTTTTCCTGCGGGAGATTATAAGATAGAAGTTTATTATGATGTAAACGGAGACGTTAATTCAACTACAGAATGTGATGATCATGTACTAGTTGATAATAACGGAATGTATTTTGTAGCAACATATACACTTCAAACGTTACCAACCTATTCATCAGTACTTCCTACAAGTTGTACATCAAATGATGGTAGTATAACGATAAGTGGATTAGCTCCATTAACAAGTTATCAATTGAATTACACTTATGAAAATAGTGCTGCAACACCTATAACTTTTGTTTCAGATGCAAATGGCACATATATTCTTAATGGATTAACTGCTGGAACTTACGCTAACTTTTTATACAGCTTCAATGGATGTACAGCAAGTTCTACAGAAAGCATAACATTATTTATACAATCTACAGCACAATTAAGTGGAACAGATCCATTAACTTGTAATGGAAATAATGGAACAATTACCATAGGTAACTTATCACCTAACCTTACCTACTCAGTTTCATACACAGATGATACTGCTTCAGTTGGTCCATTATCATTAACATCTAATGGAAATGGAGAAATAATTATTAGTGGATTAAATGCTGGAACTTATGGAAACTTTACTCTGAGCACAACAAATTGTTCTGCTACTTCTACTGAGACTGTAACATTAATTAATCCAAATGCGCCAGTTGTTACTGTTAACAGCGAAACAATATGCTCAGGTCAATCAGCAACAATAACAGCTACTCCACAAACTCCTGGAACTTATAATTATTCTTGGACAGTTCCAACTGGAGTTACAAATCCTGGAAATGTTGCAAGTTTTTCATCAAATATAGCAGGAACATATACTGTGGTAATTACACCAATTAGTACAACATTCTGCAACGGAAGTTTTGAAGATCCTGTAGGCTCATCATCACAATTCCCTAATATGATTAATGCTAACAGCATACCGTGCTGGGATACAACAGCTAGTGATAATATAATGGAAATATGGCCAGTAGGTGGATTTGAAGGAGTTTTTGCTTATGAAGGAAACCAATTCATCGAAATGAATGCAAACTCAAACGCAACAACTTATCAAAATTTCACTACATCGCCTGGAGCTCAATTGCAAATTTCTTTTGCTCACAGAGGCAGACAAGGAAACGATACTGTAGGCGTTGAGATAGGACCTGTTGGCGGACCATATACAAGTCTTGGTAATTTTACCGATTCAAATTCAGGATGGGTATTACACAACCTTACTTATACTGTGCCTTCAACTGGAGGAAATAATTATAGCCTAAGGTTTGTTTCTGTTTCAAGTGCAGGAAGTGATATTTCCGTTGGTAATTTCCTAGATGCCGTTTCAGTGACTTCTGTTGAATGTAGTTCTGTGCCAACATCTGGAACAATAACTATTTTACCAACAGTAACACTAAATCTAGATACAGCCAATGAACAACAAACTATTTGTGAAGGCTCTGCAATTGCATCAATAGTTTATTCATCTGCAAATGCTAACAACATAACTGTTAGCGGATTACCGACTGGCTTAACTGGTTCTTTTGATGTAAATACAGGTACATTCACAATAAGTGGAACAGCAACTCAAGCTGGAGTATTTCCGTTTATCGTTTCAACTGAAGGTGGATGTAATATTGTCACTTTGAATGGAACTATTACTGTTACAGCTAAGGTTGCTACAACATTTAATTCAATAACTATATGTAGAAACGATGCAGTTTCGTTACCGCTAACTTCGTTAGAAGGTATACCTGGAACTTGGACTCCATCAACAGTTGACAACACCCAAACTACTACTTATAATTTTATACCAAATAGCGGACAATGTGCTTTAAACGGAAGCTTAACAATTAATGTAACACAACCAACTGTTGCGACATTTAACACCTTTGCTCCTATCTGTTATGGAGATAGTGCTGTTCCAACATTACCTACAACTTCACTTGAAGGATATATGGGAACATGGAATCCAGACACAATAAATAATACTTCATCTGGCACATATACATTTACTCCTACTGCTGGACAATGTGCTGCGCCGGGAAGTGTTTCTATTACTGTGTTGAATGACTTTGATTTTGAAATAACTGGAAGTTGTGTAAATAATAATTTCACTCTTGAGGTTTCATCTGCTGACCAAAGCGTAGATTTAAGCACTGCTACATTCCAATGGCAAAATCAAGAAAATCAAAACATTGGATTAAATTCAATCACATTTAATGTGACAGAATATTTAAGTTCAACAACAGCAAATGAAGAAGTACCAATCACTTTCTATGTAATTGTTACTAATGCAGATGGTTGTTCTAAAAAAGAAGCAATCACTCTCGAAAAAGTATTCTGTGATATCCAAAAAGGTATCTCTGTTAACAATGATGGTAAAAATGACTTCTTTGATTTGAGCATGATGGGTGTAAAACACTTGAGCATATTCAATAGATATGGTATGAAAGTTTATGCAAAAAGTAATTATACAACAGAATGGAAAGGTCAATCTGATAATGGTGATGATTTACCAGACGGAACATATTACTATGTAATTGACTTTAATAGTGGACCAACAAAAACAGGTTGGATTTACATCAGCCGTGAAGAATAAAATGCAAAAAAGCCCCGATTAATTCGGGGCTTTTTAATATAAACTAATTACTTCTTTTAAAACCGAAATCAATACTTCATTATCGACTTCATCAAGAGAATAGTATCTAAGAGATTTAACGGTGTTTCTTCCATTATCTGCAACCAAGTATTGCTGGTTTTGTTTTAATTGAAAGCCTTTGGCAAAGCCAATGTCAACAAAGTGATGTTTATGACTTGCATTGAGATAACAGAAAGGTTTCTTTTTATAATAAAAATAAGGAACTGTCCATTTATATTCGAGAGTCACTTCAGGAATTGTATTTTCAATAACCGAAACAATATGTAACAAAATATCTCGGTACTTATCAGGTTGATTAAGTATATATAAATCTGCTGGTTTCAATTAATCAATTCCATATTTGTCAAACAAGTAAACTATAGAAGTCATTGTTGCTGCTCCAAGTTCGAGTTCTCTTTTATTCACTCCATCAAAAGTATCGTTAGCAGCGTGATGATAATCAAAATAGCGCTGCGAATCAGGTTTTAAACCTACTTTCACCATTTTATTCGATGTAAGTGGATTAATATCTGAACCTGTGTGACCTTTTACAAAACTATGTATCAAATAAGGCTCGAAAATTGATTTCCAACTTGTTGCTTTAGCAAAATTATTTTCATCACATTCAAAAGAAAAACCCCTAGGCGTAAAGCCTCCAGAGTCGCTTTCGAGAGCAAAAATGTGGTTTTCGTTATTTTGTTTTGATAACTCTTCATATCTTTTTCCACCTCTTCCACCATTTTCTTCATTCATAAAAAGTACAACTCTAATAGTGTTTCTTGGTTTGTAATTAAGCTTTTTAAATGTTTCCAAAACCGCCATTCCTTGTACACAACCAGCGCCATCATCTTGAGAACCATCGGCTAAATCCCAAGAGTCTAAATGACCACCAACAATCATAATTTTCTCTGGATGTTCGCTTCCTTTTATTTCACCGATGACATTGTGAGACAAAACATCATCAAATGTTTGGCAAGACATTTTTAGATAAAATTGTAATCTTGGATTACTTTTCAATTTTTTACTCAATAATTCAGCACCATTTGTACTTATAGCAGCAGTTGGAATATATTTCTCTTTTGGCAAATCACCATAACTTTGCGCACCAGTATGCGGAAAATTATCTAATCGTAAATTCATAGAACGGACAATAGTTCCAACAGCTCCAAGTTTTGAAGCTTCCATTGCTCCATAAAATCGTTGATCAACGCATCTTCCATAGGAAGTAAAAGCCTCAATATTTGTAGGTTCCATAGGTCTATTGTAGAAAACTATTTTACCTTTAACCTTTTCTTCTCCCAAAGTTTTTAATTCATCAATTGATTTTACCTCTATAATTTCGGCGGTCAAACCATTTTTTACAGTAGCAACTGAACCACCAAGAGCACAAACTGGTATTTCTATTTTTGATTTCCCTTCGATTATATAAGCTATTTCTTTTTCACCTCTAACCCATTTTGGCACCATTACATCTTGAAGAAAAACCCTATCCAAACCCAATTTTTCAAGCTCTGTTTTTGTATACAACACACCTTTTTCAGCGCCTATTGAACCCGATAATCGTTGCCCAATTTTATTGGACAAATCATCTAACCAAGAATAGCATTTGGAATTGGTTAACGAGAAATCATATATTTTTTTCAACATTGCTTCATCTTCGGTTTGCGCAAAAGAGAAAAATGATGATAGTATTGCTATTGATAATATCTTTTTCATAAAATAATTTTTATCAAAAATAATTGAAAAAACATTTGGTAGAAGAAAAATTTATCATTTACTTTGTTTTTCAAAGTACTTTAAAATGGAAGCGAAAGATTATTTAAAAGACATTCAAGACATCAAGCAAATGATGTCACAGTCTACACAATTTATTTCATTGAGTGGTTTATCGGGAATTCTAGCTGGAATTTATGCTCTTGTTGGTGCCTATTTTGTAAATGGATTAATCGAAAGAAATAAATATGATGTGATTATAATAGAAGGTTATACTTTTAAAATGATTTTACTAACTGCTGCTGCTGTCCTATTTCTTTCTCTTTTAACGGCTTACTTAATGACTATAAGAAAAGCTAAAAAAGTTGGTGAACAAGTCTGGAACCCAACATCGAAACGATTGTTAATCAACTTTTGCATTCCATTAGTTACTGGAGGAATATTTGCCATACTACTATTGCGTCAAGAAGTTTATGGCTTGATTGCTCCTATTACACTTATTTTTTATGGATTGGCTTGTGTGAATGCTAGCAAATATACTTTAAGAGATGTTCGTTATCTTGGCATAACCGAAATTATCCTTGGACTAATTGCTGTGGAGTTTTCTGGTTATGGATTGTATTTTTGGGTATTAGGTTTTGGAATTTGTCATATTGTTTATGGTGCGTTGATGTATTTTAAATACGATAGAAATTGAGTACATGAAAAAGAAAGTTACAGTTATTGTCATACTACTTATTGCCATATTTGTTCTAGCAAAAGTTAATTCAAGTCAGGTTGAAAAAGTTTTTTCTAATATCAATAAAGAAATAGAAAAATCTGTTCAAGATGGTGATATCATTTTTCAAACTTCTCAATCAAAACAATGTGAAGCAGTTCGAATAGCAACAAACTCAAAATTTTCTCATTGCGGAATTATTTATGAAATAAATGGTAAAAAATATGTCTTTGAAGCAGTTCAACCAGTAAAAATAACACCATTCAATGAATGGATTAAACATGGTGAAAACGATAAGTTTTTAGTAAAAAGACTTAAAAATAGTTCCAAAATTTTAACTTCAGAAGTTATTTCTAAAATGAAAAACTATGGTAAACAATTTGACAACAAAGACTATGATTTATATTTTGAGTGGACGGATGATAAAATCTATTGCTCTGAATTAGTTTGGAAAATATATAAAAATGGTGCCGGAATTGAACTTTGCTCTTTGGAAAAACTGAAAAGTTTTAATTTAGCCAACGAAAAAGTAAAACATATTTTGAAAGAGCGTTACGGAAATAAAATTCCATTGGAAGAAAAAGTTGTTGCGCCATCACAATTAGCCAATTCAACCATATTAGAAACCATAATTGACACTTATTAGATTGAAAAACCTCATCCAAAATATCAACAAAGCCTTTGACCATCGTATTCGACTGGGCATCATGTCTATTTTGATGGTCAATGAAAGTGCCGATTTCTCGATGCTCAAAGAACTTCTTGGTGTTACTGATGGAAACCTTGCTTCTCACATAAAAGCCCTTGAAAGTGAAAGTTACATCATTGTTGAAAAACAGTTTATTGGTAAAAAACCAAACACAAGTTATAAAGCAACTAGCGAAGGAAAAAAAGCTTTCAAAGATCATATTGATGCACTCGAAAAATTAATACAAAATAGTTAAACTATTTTTTTACTTATTTGCTTTGAAATTCAAAGAACTTTTAAAAATATAAATTATGGACAAACTTTTAAAAATTTATTTTCTAAACAAAAAACAAGACACCTTATTGATAATACTGTCAATACTATCTGTAACATTGATGCTTTTGCGAGTTAAAATAACTCATGAAATTTACTTATTGTTTCTAATTTGGAACTTATTCCTTGCCTTTCTGCCCTATTTTTTTTCATCAAAACTTATAGAAACTGTACCTGGAACGTTTCGTTTTTATGGATTGTTGTTTTTGTGGTTACTCTTTTTACCAAACTCATTCTATTTGATAACAGATTTTGTTCATCTTCATTATATTACTCATTTACAGTTTGGATATGATGCTATTTTATTGAGTTGCTTTACAATTGCAGGATTTTATGCTGGTTGTGTTTCAATGATGCAAATACACTTTTTGCTAGAATTGAAGTATGTTAAACAAAAAGCGCAAACAATCATTATATCAATAAGTTATCTGTCGGCATTCGGAGTTTATCTAGGAAGAATATTGAGATTTAATAGTTGGGACATTATAACCAATCCAATACATTTATTAACAACTATTCTTGAAACTGTTTTTAAAACTGAAAGTATCCTTTTCACTATTGCATTAGGAACTTTAATTCTGATTGTATATCAATTATTTTCTAAACAAAATATCCGCAAAAGTCATGACTAAAAAGCAATACAAAAATGCTACTGGGCTATTTTCAACTCAATTAGCTGTTATATCATTTGTTTTAGGTACAATTCTATTATGTATTCAGCTTACGATAGAATTTAATATCTCTTTTATTCTACTTGGTTTTACATATGTGCTGATGGCATTTTTCTTTAATGGCTTAATGCTAATTGAGCTGATACGTCTTTTCATCACGCAAAAAAACCATCGAAACTATTATATGATAAAAATTCTAATCCTAACATCAAATATACCAGTAACTATACTATATCTCAATTTATTTTTAAACGGTAAACTATTCAATTAATCAATTAAAATTCAATAACTATGGAACATCAAGAAAACCCAACAATCGAAGCTAAACAAGGCTTTTTTCAATCGACAACTGCCAAAATGATTATGGTAGGATTTTTAACTCTAGTATTACTCATACCGCTGTTTTTTGTACAAGATTTAATCCAAGAAAGAAGCATGCGACAAAAAGAAGTGACCGAAGAAGTATCAACACTTTGGGGAAAAGAAATCAATTTTTATGGCCCAATGCTTCGCATTCCTTACAAAACGTATAAAGAAACGACTATCATTGATGCTAAAACAAAAACTACTAGCATTCAGAAGAATATTTCTTTGGAATATGCCTATTTCTTCCCCGAAAAACTAAACAATAATTCCGAAGTAAAAAAAGATACTTCGCTCAAAAGGGGTATTTATGACAATATCGTTTTCACTGCTAACATGAAATTTGATGGAAACTTTGGTAAGCCAAATTTTGACAAACTCAACATCAAAGAGGAAGATGTGGTATGGGAAAAAGCAACTATTGTTGTTAAAACTACCAATTTGAAAAGCATCAAAAGTGATTTGAAAATAAACTTGAATAATAGCTCATTATCTTTTGAAGCCAAACCCGATGAAGACAATTATTATGGAACATTAGAAACTTCAAATTTTGACTATAAAACGATGCAAAAATCTGACAAAATCGATTTTAAATTCAACATGCAGTACAACGGTAGCAAAAGTATTGAATTTATTCCTATCGGTAAAACTACATCTGTTAGCATCAACTCCGATTGGGAATCGCCAAGCTTTTTTGGATCATTTGCAGCAAACAATACGACAAAGAAAATAGACAAAAAAGGGTTTCATGCCGACTGGAAAGTACTGGATATTAATCGCTCATTTTCGCAGCAATATGCAGGTAAAATTCCAAACTTGAATGAATATTCATTTGGAGCAAAATTGATAAAAACTGTAGATGAATATCAACAAAATGAACGTGCTTCAAAGTATGGTTTTCTTGTCATTGGGTTGACATTTTTGATATTCTTTTTGATACAATCTATCAGCAAAATAAACATCCATATTTTCCAATATTCCATGATTGGATTAGCATTAATCATGTTCTATACACTGTTGATATCAATTACAGAGCATAGCAGTTTTTCTTTGGCATATGCTATTGCCGGCATATCTGTTGTGAGTTTAATAACACTTTATTCCGTTTCTATTCTCAAGAATAAAAAGTTTCCAATGTTCATTGGCATTTCTCTTTCTGTGCTTTACACATTCATCTTTGTTATTATTCAAATAGAAGATTATGCGCTATTAGTAGGAAGCATTGGATTATTCTTGATACTTGCTGCGGTGATGTACTTCTCTCGAAAAATTGATTGGGGAAAATAATTTTAATAAAATGGAACCTTTTGTAAAAGAAAATTCGATAGTTAGAGAAATCTGGGGAAAAAGTGATACTGTGTTATTCATTTTTGCTGGAGCATCAGCTGAATTTGCCCTAAATAAAGCTGTAGATTGGCTTTACTTTACAGGAAAACTACCTTCCGATCCATTAGGAAGGTTGTTTTCTACTGTCAAATATGCCAAGTTTATTGTGTTTTCGCCTATGGATAAAGCCAATGCTTCTATTGATGCGCTTCACAAAATTCATGGAAATGTAGAGCAAAATCGTGGTGCTAAAATTCCAGATTGGGCATATCGTGATGTTTTATTTATGCTAATTTATTATTCAATTGCATCCTATGAGCTTTTGGAAAGAAAATTAACTTATCTCGAAAAAGAAGAAGTTTATAATGTTTTTTATCGCGTAGGATTAAGAATGGGATTAAAAGAATTACCAAAATCATATAACGAATGGTTATTGGATAGAGCTGTGCATCTAGTTGAGGATTTAAAACCAAGCAAACACACCTTTGATCTTTTTAATCAATACAAAAAACATCTTGGTTCATTTAGATATAAAATGCTAATCGAAAGTCAAAAGCTATTAGTTCCAAAACACGTTAAGAAGCTTTTAGAATTGAGTGATTTCTCTCAGCTTTCAATCATTATCCCGATTTATAAATTCAGTCGGAATCTAAACCTTGATACTTTTTTTAAAAACTTATTACTCCCATCTGAATATAAAACTCAAATTAATGAATTGGATGTAAGATTTTGATAAGCTTTAAAAAATCCCGTTCAACCAAACGGGATTTTCTATAAAGTAAAATTCCACTTCAAATTAGGCTTATACCAAAGCTGACCTTTTTCAACAACCAAAGGACAATCAAAATTATTGGTATATAAACTTCCTGTTCCAAGTCCTTGTGGAATTGTTGTGTTTAATGTAAAAGTAAATTGAGCTATGGCATTCAATCCAACATTACTTTCTAAAGCCGAAGTAATCCACCAACCGATATTGTATTTTTCTGCCAAAGAAATCCATTCCAAAGTACCACGAAATCCGCCAATGAAACTTGGCTTCAAAATGATGTATTGCGGCATAATTTTTTGTAACAAATTTTCTTTGTCTGATGAAGAAAACACTCCAATGAGTTCTTCGTCTAAAGCTATAGGTAAATTCGTATTTTTACATAAAACTGACATCGTGTCAGTATGATTTTTTTGAATTGGCTGTTCAATGCTATGTAATTTAAAACCAGATAATTGATTTATTTTATCTAAAGCTTCATCTTCATTAAAAGCACCGTTAGCATCCACTCGGATTTCTATAGTTTTCTCATCAAAATTTTGACGAATAAAGCGCAATAATCCCAGTTCTTTATCAAAATCAATCGCTCCAATTTTCATTTTTATACAACCAAAACCTTGCGCAATCTTCTCCTCTATTTGCCGCTTCATAAACACTTCATCACCCATCCAAACCAAACCATTTATTTCGATAGATTTTTCACCAGAAAGAAATTCGGAAGGAAATAATTCAAACGGATTTTTACTTCGTAAAGACAAAAAAGCCATCTCTACTCCAAACTGAATGGAAGGAAATTCTATTAATTCTTGCCATAATTTTTCCTCGCCAAGATGAATATTTTCGCAAGTCCATTTTAACTTTTCTTCATAATCTACTCTATCATCAACAGATAATCCGCGTAATATACCACACTCACCTACACCTTTCTTTTCATTATCTTCTAGAACGATAAACCACGTTTCTTTTTCTGTTAAAACCCCACGAGAAGTTCCGCTTGGTTGTTTAAATTTAAGGCTGTATTTGAAGTAACTAGCTTTCAATATCTTTATTTAAAAAGTTTTAAAATTTTTGAAAAGTATTTGTTGCGAATGCCTTGTTTCTCAAAGTCAGAGAAATCATTTTTAGTCTGCTGCTGCCAGCTTACATCGGCAGAGATATTTTGGTTTTCAAACTTTTTGTGTATTTCTTTTGCTTTTTTAAAGTCATCTGTCAAGATGAAAGCGTGTGCTAAATTAAGCTTTATACTCAAGTCTGTACTATCTATTTTTTCAGCGTTTTTAAGCGTTTTTAAAGCTTTTTCATATTGAAACGTAGAAATATAACACCTACCCAAAAGATTGTAGTCCAAAGCTGATGCAGAAGCAGAGGAGACAATACTTTCCAACATCGCTATTGCTTCAGCTTTTTTTCCTGAATTAAAAAGCTCTGCAATCTTTTTTCGATTGAGGTCAGACAAAACTTTATCTTCTTTGGTTTCTTTCAAGGCAACAAAAGTTAAATCACTATACATCTTTTGTTTTTCCTCAGGAAAAAGATTTTTGAATTCTTTGTAGGTTACTTTTTTCGAAATCAAATCAAGCATTGTTCCAGCAAACTCGTTTTTGCTCTTGATTGAAGAGACTATTTCGAGTTTTTTTACCTCATCAAGAACGTTCTTCTTTGCAGCAACAGTCCAACCTCTACTAAGCTTTTCGTTTACCCAAGGAACCAGTTCAAAAACAATTTTTTGCTTCATAAACCAATTATCGCTTTCGAAACCAATCCATAAATATTTTGAATTATTCGAAATACAACTTGAGTTTTCAGTAAGCAATTTAGCTTCTTTGTTTACTGGTGTATTCTGAACAAAGCATGCGTTTTTTGTTTCTCCTGTTGTTTGATAAAGCAATGCGTCCTTTTCGTTAGTGAAAATTGCATATTTACATTTATCATCACCAGAGAAAGTGGAAAGTAAATAAACTGCTCCAGCCGAACCTTGACTAATCCCTGTAGGATCGGGAATTGATTTCAATAATGAAACCAGGCTAGATGCAAGCTTTTGATTGTCATCAAGTAACGAAATTCTGAATACCGCTTCTGTAGTTCCGTCTGGTAATTCAGTTGATTTTATTATTGTTCTTTTGCCTGCAGATAGATTTATTGTTTCGTTTGTTGTTCTGACGTTATCCCAATATCCTTCTTTGTTTTGAGAAAATAACAAAAAAGGAAACAACAAAAAAATGCAATTCAGTTTACTCATTTCGATTTTTATTAAACTCTGAAACAATAAAAATGCCAAATTTATTAAAGAACAATACTTTCGCCTATCTCTAGCAACATCAAATCTTTTCCCGCATCAAAAAATTTCTTTTTCGCTAAGGTATGATCAATCATTATATAACCAAATGTATCATAGTGATATCCGAGAATTTTGTCGCATTTTAAAAAATCTGAAGCAATAATAGCATCATCAACATCCATAGTAAAATTACTTCCAATTGGTAGAATAGCTAAATCTAACTCGGTTCTCACTGGAATAAGATTCATTTCCATAGTTAATGAAGTATCACCAGCAATGTAAATATTTTTGTGTTCTCCTTCTATTACAAATCCTCCAGGTTGACCACCATAACTTCCATCAGGAAAAGAACTTGTATGAATTGCAGGAACATATTTTACCTTCCCAAACTCAAATTGCCAACTTCCTCCGTGATTCATAGGATGATATTGAAACCCTTTGTTTCCATAATGCGTCGCAATTTCATAGTTTGAAACAATAACAGAATTGTTGTTTTTAGCAATTGTTTCCACATCTAAAATATGGTCCTGATGCGCATGTGTCAGCAAAATGTAATCTGCTTTCAATGCATCTACATCGATGTGAGAAGCTTTTGGATTAGCTGAAATAAATGGATCAATCAATATGTTTTTTCCAGATACTTCGATACCTACACAAGCGTGCCCGTAAAATGTTATTTTCATATTAATTCGATTAAATGTTAACGTAGTTTACAACCATATCAGAAATAAAATATATGAGACATAAAGCCAGTAAAACCGACAATAGAAATGTGCTAATGGCCAATTTTTTTAATTCAGGATCAAGTAATTTTGGATTTTTATTTCTATAAACTGTCATTAAATGACTCGTTAAAGGAAAATAAGCAACCAAGAATATGTATTGATCAAAATGAAAATCGTTTAAAATAGCAAAAACAACAACCATCAACATTGCTGAAACAATTAAAAAATAATGGTATTTCTTTGCCCAAGCTACACCGTTTTTAACAACCAGCGTGTTTTTACCTGACTTTCTATCACTTTCTTCGTCGCGCATATTGTTTAAATTCAAAACTCCAACACTTAAAAAACCGATTGAAGTAGCAGGCAATAACAACAACCAATCCAATGTTTTAGAAAACATAAAATACACACCAAACGTACTTACCATTCCGAAAAACACAAAAACAAAAACATCACCATAACCTCTATACCCATAAGCACCTTTTCCAACAGTATATCTAATAGCTGACGCAATTGCTAAAATCCCTAACACAAGAAAAATCAATGAAAACAGCAAGTATTTTTCCTTAAAAGCAAAATAAATCAACAGAACAGCAAATAACAAGGTAATTATCGAGGTAATTATCATTGCTCGTTTCATCTCAGCAGGTGAAATCACACCGCTTTGAACTGTTCGTTTTGGGCCAACTCTATCTTCGTTATCAGTTCCTTTTACTCCATCGCCATAATCATTGGCAAAATTGGACAGAATTTGCAGTCCCAAAGTGGTCAATAATGCAAAAATCACAATGTTCCAATTAAACATCCCTTGTGACATCGCATAAAAACTCCCAACTATTATTCCCGACACTGATAACGGTAATGTTCTCACTCGTGCAGCTTCAACCCAATGTTTCATTCTTCTTTTAATTAATTTTCGATAACTTTTTTATGGAATATATTTTTTCTCAAAGTTAGGTTTTCTTTTTTCAAGAAAAGCATTTCTGCCCTCAATCGCCTCATCAGTCATGTAAGCTAAACGTGTGGCTTCGCCAGCAAAAACTTGTTGTCCGACCATTCCATCATCGGTTAAATTCATAGCAAATTTTAGCATTTTTATTGATGTTGGCGATTTTGCCAAAATTTCTTGAGCCCATTCATAAGCCGTAGCTTCCAACTCAGCATGTGGAATTACAGCATTCACCATTCCCATTTCATAAGCATCTTGAGCAGAATAATTTCTGCCTAAAAAGAAAATCTCTCTAGCTTTTTTCTGTCCGACCATTTTTGCCAAATATGCTGAACCGTATCCACCATCAAAACTGGTTACATCAGCATCAGTTTGTTTAAAAATGGCGTGTTCCTTGCTTGCTAGTGTCAAATCGCAAACCACATGTAAACTATGTCCACCACCAACAGCCCAACCTGGCACAACTGCAATCACAACTTTTGGTGTAAAACGAATTAATCTTTGAACCTCAAGAATATTCAATCTATGATATCCATCTTCGCCAACATAACCTTGATATCCTCTTGCTTTCTGATCACCGCCTGAACAAAAAGACCAGATACCATCTTTTGAACTTGGTCCTTCAGCAGAAAGTAATATCACACCAATTGAGGTATCTTCATGAGCATCATGAAATGCTTGCAGAAGTTCAGACGTAGTTTTTGGTCGAAAAGCATTCCTAACATCAGGTCTGTTGAATGCTATTCTAGCAACACCGTTGGATTTTTTATATGTAATATCCTCGAACTCTTTTACGGTTTCCCACTTAATTTCGTTCATGTTTATCTTATATTTAAGTTAAAAAATTAACCACTAAAATGATTTGAATTATTTTAGCGTAAAAATAAGTTATTATTATCATTAACAACAATCAAATGAAGAAAACTATTATTTGTTTTTCAACACTATTTTGTAGCATCATATCTTTTGCTCAAAAGTATGAATTTCAAACAATTAAAGACGCTGAATTCAGTCCGGTAATTTCTCAAGGAGCAACTGGAACATGCTGGAGTTTTTCTACCACTTCTTTTTTAGAAAGCGAAATTTACAGAACAACGGGAAAAAAAATTGATCTTTCTGAAATGTATAACGTAAAATACACCTATCTAAAAAAAGCAGAAAACTATGTTTTTAGACAAGGAAAAGCTCAATTTGGTGAAGGAGGTTTGAGCCACGATGTGATTAACAGCGCCAAGATATATGGCATAGCAACTGAGGAACAGTATACAGGAAAACTTCCTAATCAAGAAAAACACGACCATACAAAAATGGTTGAAGAACTTGAAACCATTGTTAAAAAAGCCGTCGCAGATACCCCAGCGAAATACCCAAATTGGAAACAAGATTATACCGCTGTTTTAGACAAATACATGGGCGATTTTAGTACCGATAGTAACTTATCCGCTAATAACAGTTTTGATCAACAAAAAGTTGTTTCTGAAAAAAAACTATCGCCAATTGAGCTTTTGAAATCTACCAAACTTAATTTGGACGATTATGTAACCATAACTTCATTTACTCATGAGCCAGTTTATTCAAAATTCATCCTTAACATACCTGATAATTTTGCTAATGGAAGTTTTTATAATCTTACTTTAGATGAGTATATTGAAAACATTGACAATGCAATAGATAAAGGTTTTACTTTAGCACTTGATGCCGATGTTAGCGAAACTACTTTTTCTGGGAAAAATGGTATAGCAGTTATACCAAATGACATTAATGATGCCTCTATTATTTTAACCGAAATAAAACCAGAAAAGACAATTACGCCTGAATACAGACAAAGTGAATTTGAAAATTTCAACACTACAGATGATCATTTGATGCATATTGTTGGAAAAGCAAAAGATCAAAAAGGCAACATTTATTACAAAGTAAAAAATTCTTGGGGAACTAAATCTGGTAGAGATGGTTTTGTCTATATGAGTGTTCCATACATGCGTTTAAAATCAATTTCTGTGATGCTACACAAAGATGGTTTATTGAAAAAAACTAAAACCGCTTTAGGAATATAAAAAGAAGGCAATAGCCTTCTTTTTTTATCCAAACTTAACCGAAGTCATTGTTAACGAACCTCCAACGGCTTTATCATTAAAAAAATTGACTTCATCATCTTTACCTTGTAAACCAAGTGTGTAGATTAATGGAAAATAATGGTCTGGTGTAGGTATAGCTAATTTTGCTGCACTTCCTAATTTTTCATAATTCATCAAATCATTGTGTGAATGTGACAGAATTTTTTCTTTGAAGGTTTGGTTGATTTCATTAGCCCAATCGTATCCATACTCTGGTTCATTAAGCTTATCCCAAGCAACCATACGCAGGTTGTGAACCATATTTCCACTACCTATAATCAAAACGCCTTTTTTTCTGAGTTTTTCTAATTGTTTTGACAATTCATAATGATATGATGCCGGTTTATTGTAATCAATACTCATTTGCAAAACTGGAATATTCGCATCAGGATACATGTGTCGCACAACAGTCCATGTTCCATGATCTAAACCCCAATCGTGATCTAAGCCAACATTTGTTGTTGTTATCAATTTTGAAGTTTCTAAGGCTAATTCGGGATTGCCTGGCGCAGGATATTGCACATCAAACAACTCTTTGGGGAAACCACCAAAATCGTGAATTGCTTTTGGTTTTTCCATGGCTGTGACCAATGTTCCGCTTGTTAACCAATGTGCTGAAATAACTAAAACAGCTTTTGGCTTTGGAATTTCTTTACCAAACTTTGCCCATGTTCTAGAAAATTCGTTATCCTCAATCCCATTCATTGGTGAACCATGACCAATAAACAAAACTGGAAGTTTATCATCTTGTTCTTTCATTTCCGATGTCCAAGATAGTAATGGATTTATTGTTGTCATTGCCATTCCTCCTACAGTTAGCTTTATAAAATGTTTCCTTTTCAATTTTTTTTATTTGTATATACAAATATAGTAAATCTTTGTTGGTATTTGAATTTCATACTGATAATTTTAACAACTTGTCAAAATGATAATTAGTATATTTGTGGCACAAATGACAATATGGAAACAAAGGTTGACAATGTTTTTCCACCAGTTGGAAAACCTAAATGGTTAAAAGTAAAATTACCTATCGGTGAAAAATATACTGAGCTTAGAGGTTTAGTTGATAAATATAAGCTTAACACAATATGTACTTCGGGTAGTTGTCCAAACATGGGTGAATGTTGGGGAGAAGGAACAGCTACTTTTATGATTTTAGGAAATATTTGTACACGTTCATGTGGGTTTTGTGGAGTAAAAACTGGAAGACCTGAAACTGTTGATTGGGATGAACCCGAAAAAGTTGCTCGTTCTATAAAAATTATGAAAATCAAACATGCTGTTATTACAAGCGTAGATAGAGATGATTTGAAGGATATGGGTTCAATAATTTGGCAGGAAACTGTAGAAGCCATTCGCAGAATGAACCCACACACTACTTTAGAAACGCTAATTCCAGATTTTCAGGGAAACGAAAGAATGCTCGATAGAATTATTGAAGCTAACCCAGAAGTTGTTTCCCATAATATGGAAACTGTTCGTAGATTGACACGCGAAGTTCGTATACAAGCAAAATATGATAGAAGTCTTGCAGTACTAAAATATCTGAAAGAAAAAGGAATTCGTAGAACCAAATCTGGAATTATGCTTGGTCTTGGTGAAACCGAAGAAGAAGTTATACAAACTATGCAAGATTTAAGAGATAACAATGTTGACATTGTTACCATTGGACAATACCTTCAACCTAGCAAAAAGCATTTGCCTGTAAAAGAGTTTATAACTCCAGAACAGTTCGAAAAATATGAAAAAATAGGTAAAGAGATGGGATTCCGCCACGTGGAAAGTGGGGCATTGGTTCGTTCTTCTTATCATGCTGAAAAACACATTCTATAAAAAAGTGATTAGTAATTAGCTTTTTATGAAGAAAACTAAAATTGCCATTAACGGTTTTGGTCGCATTGGAAGAAATCTATTTCGATTATTACTCAATCATCCAACGATAGAAGTTGTTGCCATAAATGATATTGCCGATAATCGAACTATGGCGCATTTGGCAAAATACGATAGTATTCATGGTGTTTTGCCTTATGAGGTTTCTTTTGATGAAAATCACATTATTGTTGATGGTAAAAAGTTTTTGTTTTATCACGAAAAAGAAATTAGCAATCTTAACTGGTCAAATATTGACATCGTAGTTGAAAGTACCGGAAGATTTAAAACATTTGAAGACTTATATAAACACATCACAGCTGGAGCAAAAAAAGTTATCCTTTCTGCTCCTAGTGAAGTGCCTGAGATAAAAACTATTGTTCTTGGTGTGAACGAAAATATCCTTGACGGAACTGAAAAAATTGTTTCAAATGCGAGTTGTACTACCAATAATGCTGCACCAATGATAAAAGTTATCAATGAACTTTGTGGAATTGAGCAAGCATATATAACTACCGTTCACTCCTACACTACTGATCAAAGCCTTCATGATCAACCACATAAAGATTTACGAAGAGCTCGTGGCGCAAGCCAATCGATTGTTCCTACAACAACTGGTGCTGCAAAGGCTTTGACTAAAATTTTTCCTGAGATGGAAGGAAAAATTGGCGGAAGTGGAATTCGCGTTCCAGTTCCTGATGGCTCATTGACCGACATTACATGCTATGTAAAAAAAGAAGTTACAATTGAGGAAATTAATAAAGCTTTTAAAAATGCCTCGCAAAACGAATTAAAAGGAATACTTGCCTACACCGAAGACCCAATCGTTTCTGTTGATATTATTGGCAATAGAAATTCATGTCTTTTTGATTCTCAATTAACATCAGTTTTGGATAAAATGGTCAAAATTGTGGGTTGGTATGACAATGAAATCGGATATTCTTCGCGATTAATCGACTTAATTCTTTTTATTAGTAGATAATTTTCTATTTTTATCTCAAAATTAAATTCTTTGTTTTGAGATATTTACTGATATTCTTTCTATCTTCTTTTATTTGTTTTGGTCAAAAGACAAAACAAGAAGCTATTGACAGTATTGATTTCTACATAAAATATGCAGACATTCAAAAGCTAAATAATAATTATAAACTTGCAATATCTTACTCTCAAAAAGCAATAAAATATGCTGAAAAGAGTAAAGATTTAAACGGTCAAGCTAGAGGTCTTGGAAACTTGGGTTCAATTTTTTTAGACCTAAAGAAATATAATGATGCAAAAGAATCGCTAACAAAAAGTATAACCATACTAAAACAACTTCCTGTTTCTAGTTCTCTCGCCATAAACTATTATAAAATGGGTTTATGCTTTATGAACACGGAGGATTACACAACAGCCGAAGAGTATTTCAATAAATCAAAAGAAATCTATGATAATTTGAAAATTGATAATAATGATTTACTCAATCTACAAATTGGAATTCTATACAAAAAGAAAGGAAAAATAGAAGAAGCAGCGAGTTTGTTTAATTCAATAATTTCTAGAGGCTCAGCAAGTGAAAACCAATCTACCAAAGCTGAAGCGCTTTATAATCTTGGAACTATAGAACTTAAAAACGGTAGAAGTAATTTGGCTATCAACTATTTGAATAGAGCAATGAGCTTAACAAATAAGAACAGCTTAGAACAGCGCATCAAAATATTCAACTCGTTGAGTACTGCTTACGATAAATTAATGAAAATTGATAAAGCCTATTTTTTTTTAAAGAAACACAACCAATTAAAAGATAGTTTAGCGTCGCTTAACTCAAAAAGATTAGGAGCTGAAGATTATTACTCATTTAAAGAAAGTGAAAGAATGGATGTTTTTGAGCAAATGAGTAAAGAGAATGAAGCTCAACAAAAAACCAACAAATTTGCGAAGCTTATCAGTATACTTGCTATTGCATTAATTTCCATTTTATCGCTTCTAAGTTTATCATTATACAAAAACAACATTATTAGAAGTCAATCCAATCAATTACTAAAAGAGAAAAACCTTGAACTTCAAATTGCTAAAGAAAAAGCCGAAAAAGCATCGCAGGCAAGAGCAGAGTTTTTATCAACTGTTAGTCATGAGCTGAGAACACCTTTGAATGCTATTAATGGTATTACACATTTGTTGCTTGAAGAAAATCCTAAACCAAATCAGTTGCATTACTTAAATTCATTGAAGTTTTCGGGCAACTATCTTTTGACTTTTATCAATGAAATTCTTGAAATTAACAGAATTGAATCAAATAGTGTTGAAATCGAGTACATTAATTTTGACATCAAAAAGCAACTTATTGACATTCAAAATTCATTAAAAGAATTAGCAACAAACAACAACAATGAATTCATTGTTGAAATAGACGAAAACATTCCAAATCATCTAATTAGTGACCCAACAAAACTTTCTCAAATTTTTATGAATTTGATTAATAATGCTTTGAAATTCACTAAAAATGGTGAGGTAAAAGTAATTGCAAAAGAGGTATCTCGCGATGAAAAATCCTCTACGCTGAATTTTCAAATAATTGACATTGGTATTGGTATTGCAAAAGAAAAACAAAGTACAATTTTTGATAGCTTTTCTCAAGGTTCTATAGAAATTAACAGAAAATATGGCGGAACTGGACTAGGGCTTGCTATAGTAAAAAAACTCGTTGATATGCTTGGAGGAACTATTACTTTGGAAAGTGAATTAGGAATTGGGACTGTTTTTACTTTTGAAGTAAAAATGGAACACGGTTGTGATAATGCTGAAGAAATCCAAGAAATAAAAAAACAATCTGAATACTCAGATGAAGTTCTTAAAGGCAAACACGTTTTGATTGTTGAAGACAACAAAATAAACCAAATGATTACCAAAAAAATGATTGAAAACAAAGGCATGACTTCACGCATTATTGACAATGGTGAAATTGCCATTGAAATCATTAAAAACGACAATATCTTTGATTTAGTTCTAATGGACGTTCACTTGCCTGGTATTAACGGAACTATCGCTACTCAACAAATTAGAGAATTTGATGAAAAAACACCAATCATTGCGCTGACAGCTATTTCTCTGAACGAGAACAGAGAAATGTTGTTGTCCTTTGGCATGACTGATGTAATTACTAAACCATTTGAACCTGAAACTTTCTACAAAGTTATCGCTCAAACATTAGAAGAAACTAGTAATTCTTGATAAGCTCTCTTATAAGCGTTCTCACTTTTGGTTCAGCTTCTTTTGCAGCTTCAAGAACTTCTTCATGTGTGATAGCTTCAATGCTGTCTTCATTGCCCATATCTGTAATTACTGATAGCCCAAATGTTTCAAGTTCCATATGACGAGCAACAATTACTTCTGGCACAGTTGACATTCCTACGCAATCTGCTCCCAAAACCTTAACCATTTTGTACTCAGCCAAAGTTTCAAAAGTTGGTCCTTGCAAACCTAAATAAACTCCATCATGCACAGTTATGTCTAATTCATTAGCAATTTCCTTAGCTTTTGCAATCATTGCTTTACTATATGGTTCACTCATGTTTACAAATCTCGGTCCAAATCGCTCATCATTTCTACCTCTCAACGGATGCTCTGGCATCATATTGATGTGATCTTTTATCAAAACAATAGAACCTACATGATAACTTTGATTAACTCCACCAGATGCATTTGAAACAATAAGTTTTGAAACACCCAAGTATTTCATCACTCGCACAGGAAAAGTTACTTCTTTCATATCATATCCTTCATAGAAATGAAATCTTCCTTGCATTGCCACTACTCTTTTATCTCCAATAGTTCCAAAAACCAATGCTCCTTTATGTCCTTGAACAGTAGATACCGGAAAATTAGGAATTTCACTATATGATAGAATATATTCAACATTTATATCATCTGTAAAACCTCCCAATCCTGAACCCAGTATAACTCCATACTCAGGATTATAATTTATTCTATCATTGATAAACTCAACTGTTTCTTGTACTTTTTCGAACATATTTTAAAATTTTGTTATCAAAATCATCACCTTTCAAAACAAATTTAGACTCCATAGGTAAACAATACAATTTGTTTATTTGTTTGTCCTTTAGTCTAACGTAATCTTTCTCAGTGGTAACAATTATTTTATTATTAGCTAATGTTTTTAATCTTTCTATCTCTTCATCAGTAAAATTGTGATGGTCTTTAAACTTCAACACAACATCATTATCCGATTGCAAATATTCAAAAAAAGGTTTAGGTTTAGCAATACCTGCTAATAGTACTTTTTCTGTTTTTATTATTTCTTGAATTGGAATTTTGCCATCTGCACCAACAACTTCATTTGAATAAACAATTTTAGAAAAATAAATTGGCTTTTTCACACCTATTCTCTTCCGAATATTTTCTTGGGCAATATCAGACAAATTATTGGGACATTTTGTGATAATTATCACATCTGCTCTTTCTGCTCCTTTTCTGCTTTCTCTAAGATTGCCAGCTGGTAAAATTAAATCATTACAATATAAATCGTCGAAAGCAGTAAGCAGAATATAGAACCCAGCTTTAACTCTCCTGTGCTGAAAAGCATCATCAAGGATAATAACATCTGGCTTGTTATTACTTATCAATTTCTCAATACCGTTTTTTCTGTCAGCATCAACAGCTAAATCTATTTCTGGAAATTTTTGATAAATCTGAAACGGTTCGTCTCCTATTGTTTCTGCTGTTGCGTTTTTATTTGCTTCAATAAACCCTTTTGTTTTTCTACCATATCCACGACTAAGAACAGCTACTTTGAATTCTTTTATCAATAGTTTTATCAAATACTCAGTCTGCGGAGTTTTACCTGTTCCACCAACACTAAGGTTACCGACTACAATGATTGGAATATCGAATGAGTATGATTTTAAAATACCTCTATCGTACAGAAAATTTCTAATAGACATGATACATCCATAGATAATAGAAAAAGGGAAAAGTAATTTTCGCATAAAAATCATAGCACGAAAGTAGCGATTTTTTATCTTTGAAATAAATTTTTGCTATTGCAATGAAAAAGTTTCTTTTAATTTTTGCCTTTACATTTTTTAACGCCTTTAGCTTGTTTTCGCAAACAGCTGATAATACTGCAATACTTAAACTTTTTTTGGCCAAATATTACTCATCCGAAAAAGTAATTGTAAAAAACAGACTTCAGTTACTTAGTTTATATTGTAACAAAGCTCCAAACACCGAAGAACTTCTTGAAGTGATTTCAAAGAATGAATTGCTCAAAAAGAATTCATCTTACATCAAAAGTCAAATAAATCCTTCCGTGAATGAAAATTGGAATGAAGAAATAAGTCAACTTTTCAACAACCAAAACCAATACTTAAAAAGTAAAGTTCAAAACTGTCTTTCGCTAGAAGAATTTCAGGAAAGCACAAAAAAATATGGTGAAAACAACCAAAGGTTGATGATTATAAACAAACCAATTTATTTTGAAAACAACTATTGCCTTATCAAAGTGGCCATTTATAGAAATATCGAACACAATAGTGGAACTTTTTTTCTGTTGAAAAAAATCAATTCAATTTGGCATATAGAAGAAATCGTCTACTCTTGGGAAACATAGAAATTTAAACATGAAATTATCAAATATTATATCAATTCTTGAGGAAATGGCTCCATTGGCCTATGCAGAAGATTTTGATAACGTAGGACTTTTAACAGGCAATTCAGAACAAGAAATCAATGGCATATTGGTTTGTCACGATGCGCTTGAAGCTGTTATTGATGAAGCTATTGAAAACAATTGTAACCTGATTGTTTGCTTCCATCCTATTATTTTTTCTGGGTTAAAAAAAATAACTGGAAAAAACTATGTAGAAAAAGCAGTTATCAAAGCCATTAGAAACGATATTGCTATTTATGCCGTTCATACAGCATTGGATAATCATAAAAATGGTGTGAATAAGATTTTTTGTGATGCATTGGGGCTAATTAATACCAAAATATTGATTCCAAAAACCAACTTTATTCAAAAACTTGTCACATATACTATCCCAGAAAATGTTGAAAAACTTCGCAACTCACTTTTCGATGCTGGAGCAGGGAAAATAGGAAATTATGAAGATTGTAGCTTCAATTCGCAAGGAATTGGAACCTATCTCGGGAATGAAAATAGTAATCCAGAAATAGGCGAACGTTTCGAATTTGTGGAAGCAAAAGAAATAAAAATTGAAGTAACATTTGAAAAACATCTTCAATCAAAAATATTAAAAGCTCTTTTTTCAAATCATGTTTATGAAGAAGTTGCCTATGAAATTTATGATTTACAAAACTCGCATCAAAACATTGGATTAGGAATGATAGGCGAATTAAATGAACCTATGGATGAAAAAGACTTTCTGAATTTTGTAAAACATAAAATGGAAACAGGCAGTATACGCCATTCAAGTTTTCTGAATAAAAAAATAAAAAAAGTAGCTGTGCTTGGTGGTTCTGGTAGTTTTGCCATTAGTGCTGCAAAAAATCAAAAAGCAGATGTTCTCCTCACTGCAGATTTGAAATATCACGACTACTATCAAGCAGAAAACCAAATAATTCTAGCAGACATTGGGCATTTTGAAAGCGAAAGATTTACAAAAAATTATATTGTTGATTTTCTTAAAGAAAAAATTATTAATTTTGCACCTGCCTTGCCAGAAAGCAAGATTATTTTATCAAAAATAAATACAAATCCAGTTAAGTACTTATAAATATGGCTGCTACAAAAGAAATGAGCGTAGAAGAAAAACTAAGAGCGCTTTATGATTTACAATTAATCGACTCTAGAATTGACGAAATTAGAAATGTGAGAGGCGAACTTCCTCTTGAAGTAGAAGATTTAGAGGACGAAGTAGCTGGTCTTACTACTCGTTTAGAAAAATTAAAAAATGATTTGGTAAACATTGAAGAACAAATCAAATCTAAGAAAAACGCTATCGAAGAGCATCAAGCTTCAATAAAAAGATATAGCGAACAACAGAAAAATGTTCGTAATAATAGAGAATACAACTCTTTAACAAAAGAAATAGAGTTTCAAGAACTTGAAATCCAATTAGCTGAGAAACAAATTAAAGAGATGAAAGCTTCTATCGAACACAAAAAAGAAGTCATCTCAAATTCTAAAGAAAAGCTTGAGCAAAAAGCTTCTCATTTGAAACACAAAAAAGCGGAATTAAACGATATCATGGCTGAAACTCAAAAAGAAGAAAACTTTCTGTTAGAAAAATCTTCTGAGTTCGAAAGCATGATTGAAGATAGATTAATAAACGCTTACAAAAGAATTCGTAAAAGTGTTCGCAATGGTTTAGCTGTTGTATCAATAGAAAGAGGTGCTTCTGCTGGTTCATTCTTTACAATCCCACCACAAACGCAAGTTGAAATCGCTGCTAGAAAAAAAATCATTACTGATGAGCATTCAGGAAGAATTTTAGTAGACAACGCTCTTGCTCTTGAGGAGAAAGAAAAAATGCAACAATTATTTGCAAAAATCTAAATAACAATCCCGAGCAATCGGGATTTTTTTATGAAAAAAAACAGTCAATTAATAGTAGCTAAAACGATAGGCATTTACTTAAATTTTTTGAGTTTTTTACATTTAGAAAAAGCAAAAAATATTGCCTATCAACTTTTTAGTCAACCTAGAAAAGGGAAGTTAAAAAAGGATAAATTGCCAAAAGTTTTAAAAACTGCTGAGCAAGAAACCATTCAATTCAATCAAGATCATATTCAAATTTATTCATGGAAAGGTAATCAAGACACAATCCTTTTGGTTCACGGATGGGAAAGTAATGCCTCCAGATGGAAAAAAATGTTGCCACATTTAAAACAATTAGGCAATACTATCATTGCTATTGATGCTCCAGCTCACGGACTTAGTAGTGGTAAAGAATTTAATGCGCCCAAATATGCTGAATTTATTAATGTTCTAGCCAAAAAGTATAATCCTAAAATTCTCATTGGACATTCAATTGGTGGTGCAGCAATATGCTACTATTTGCACAAATATAGTAATGATACCATTCATAAAATCATAATGCTAGGTTCGCCTTCAGAATTTAAAATCATGAGTGATAATTTTATAAAGTTACTTGGCTTAAATGAAAAAATTCAAAAAGCATTAGAGAACCATTATTATCAAAAGTTTAACATAGATATTAATGCTTTTTCTGGTCATCTTTTTGCTAAAAATTTTACTCAAGAAGCTTTGATTGCTCATGACATTCAAGATGAAATAGTAAAAATTGATGAAGGAAGAAAATATGCTGCAAATTGGGAAAAAGCAATCTTTATTGAAACATCAGGACTTGGACACAGCATGCACGACGATGAACTTTATACAAAAATCACAAACTTTATAAAAGATTAGCGGTTTAAACAATTGATATACAAAAGGTTTTGAGAACATTTTCAAAACCTTTTTTTATTTCAATTTTTTACAAAAAAGAACAACATCTTAGCAAATATTTTTTATTTTTAACAAAATCATTGACAAATACCAAACAATTAATTCATTACCATGAAAATATTAAAAATTCAAGCGCTTAGAGGACCAAACCTTTGGAGTATTCAAAGAAAGAAATTAATTCAAATGAGGTTGGATCTTGAAGATATGGAAGAAAAACCTACCAATAAAATTCCAGGTTTTAGAGAAAGAATTGAAGCTATGTTTCCTACTATGATAGAACATAGGTGTTCAGAAGGAACTCGTGGAGGATTTTTTTCTAGAATAGAACGTGGAACGTGGATGGGACATGTTATTGAACATATTGCTTTAGAAATACAGACTCTTGCAGGCATGGAAACTGGTTTTGGAAGAACCAGAGAAACAAAAACACCTGGAGTTTACAATGTTGTCTTCAGTTATGTAGAAGAAAGTGTAGGTATGTTTGCAGCAGAAAGTTCTGTTGCCATTGCAGAAGCGCTTATTGCAGGAAATGAATATGACGTTGAGGCTGATATTCAAAAAATGCGCGAAATTAGAGAACGTGTAAGACTTGGCCCAAGTACTGGTAGCATTGTTGATGAAGCGGTAGCTCGTGACATTCCATGGATTAGATTAGGAACAAATTCATTGGTACAGCTTGGCTATGGAGTAAATCAGATGCGTTTTCAAGCTACAATAACATGCAAAACGAGTAATATTGCTGTTGATATTGCATGCAACAAAGAAGAAACCAAACGCATGCTTGACTTGGCTTCAATCCCTGTTGCAAGCGGTGGTATTTGTGTTGATGAGGAAGATTTAGAAAGCGTTGTAAAAAAGATTGGTTACCCTATTGTCATAAAACCACTCGATGGAAATCACGGAAAAGGTGCATCTATCAATGTTAAAACATGGGAAGATGCAGTAGCTGGTTTAGCCTATGCAAAAAATTATAGTCGAAGAGTAATAGTTGAACGATTTATAACTGGTTTTGATTTTAGAGTTTTAGTCATTGATAATAAACTTGTTGCAGCAGCAAAAAGAGAACCTGCTCATGTAAAAGGAGATGGTAAACTAAGCATTCAACAACTAATTGAGGAAACAAACAAAGACCCAAGACGTGGTTATGGTCATGAAAATGTTCTCACAGAAATAACAGTTGACCGTGACACAACAGATTTATTAGAAAAACTTGGTTACACATTAGAAACCGTTCCAAAAAAAGATGAAGTTGTTTATTTAAAATCAACTGCAAATTTGAGTACTGGAGGAACTTCAGTAGATGTAACGGATATGATGCATCCTGAAAATATCTTCTTATGCGAACGCATCTCGCGAGTGATTGGTTTAGATATTTGTGGTATAGATATTATGGCAGAAAATCTAACTCAACCACTCAAAGAAACTGGTGGATGTATCCTTGAAGTAAATGCTGCTCCAGGCTTTAGAATGCATCTTGCGCCAAGTGAAGGTTTACCTAGAAACGTAGCTGCACCAGTAATAGACATGCTTTACCCACCGGGAAAACCTAGTAGAATTCCAATTATTGCTGTCACAGGAACAAATGGAAAAACTACCACAACAAGATTAATTGCTCATATTGTTAAAAATAATGGTTATAGAGTTGGTTTCACTACATCAGATGGAATATATGTTCAAAACCATATGATGGAAAAAGGTGATACTACTGGTCCAATTTCTGCTGAATACATATTAAAAGACCCAACAGTAGAATTTGCTGTACTTGAAACTGCCAGAGGTGGAATTCTAAGAGCTGGACTTGGTTTTAGCAGATGTGATATTGGTATTATTACGAATATTCAAGAAGATCATTTAGGACTTTCTGATATTCATACTTTGGATGATTTAGCTCGCGTAAAAAGTGTTGTAGTTAGAAGTATCAAGAAAGATGGTTGGGCAATTTTGAATGCAGAAGATGACCAATGTATAAAAATTGCTAATGAACTGAGTTGCAACGTTGCCTATTTTGCTATGGATGAAAATCATCCAAGAGTAAAACAGTTTTCAAAAGAAGGAAAGATTGTAGCTGTTTATGAAAATGGTTTTATAACAATTAAGCGAGGTGAATGGAAAATCAGGGTTGAAAGAGCTAGTCACGTTCCTTTAACTCTTGGTGGTAAAGCAAAATTTATGATTGCTAATGTTCTTGCCGCAACTTTAGCAGCTTACCTACAAGGATTTAAAACAGATGATATAAGCCTATCATTACAAACATTCATACCAAGTGCTGCGCAAACACCTGGAAGAATGAATATTTTTGAGTTCAAAAAATTCAAAGTAATGATTGACTTTGCTCACAATCCAGCTGGCTACAGAGGTGTTGAAGAGTTCCTTAGCTCTGTTGAAGCTACTAAGAAAATTGGTATCATTGCTGGTGTTGGTGACAGAAGAGATGAGGACATTAAAGAGTGCGCAACAATCGCAGCAAGAATGTTTGATCATATCATCATTAGGCAAGAGAAACACCTTAGAGGTAGAACCGAAGAGGAAATTATTGGATTGATTATGGAAGGTATCAAGGAGTCTGGAAAAAATCCAACTACCGAAATTATCAAAAAAGAGGTTGAAGCCATCAAACATGCTATTGATAACGCCGAAGAAGGAAGCTTCATCACAGCATTGAGCGATGTAGTGACAAATGCAATTGAGATTGTTCAAGAATATCTTGATAAAGAAAACGAAGCCGAATAATTTTAATATTCAAAAACTCCAAACTCACTAGAAATAGTGAGTTTTTTTGTTTCATTAGCTTCTACTCTACCAATAATTTTTGCATCTACATTGAATGATTTTGAAATTGAAGTAATTTCATCAGCAATATCTTTAGATACATACAACTCCATTCTATGACCACAGTTGAACACTTGATACATTTCTTTCCAATCGGTGTTGGATTGTTCTTGTATCAACTTGAATAATGGCGGAACTGGAAAAAGGTTGTCTTTTATAATATGAAGATTTTCTATAAAGTGCAACACTTTTGTTTGTGCTCCACCGCTACAATGTACCATTCCATGGATATCTTTTGGAGAAAATTTATTCAAAATCGATTTGATTATTGGCGCATAAGTCCTTGTTGGAGAAAGAACAAGTTTTCCTGCGTCGATAGGAGAATTTTCAACTTCATCTGTCAAACTTATTTTTCCAGAATAAACTAGATTTTCAGGAACTGAGGCATCATAGCTTTCAGGATATTTTTTGGCAAGATAATTTGAAAAAACATCATGTCTCGCAGATGTCAATCCGTTGCTTCCCATTCCTCCGTTATAGCTATTTTCATAACTCGCTTGACCAAAACTTGCCAAACCTACAATAACATCGCCAGACTGAATATTAGAATTATCTATAACATCTTTTCTTTTCATTCGAGCTGTAACTGTACTGTCCACAATAATTGTCCTTACTAAATCGCCAACATCGGCAGTTTCGCCACCAGTAGAATGAATTGTAACGCCAAACGATTTTAATTCTTGTATTAATTCTTCTGTTCCATTGATTATGGTAGAAATTACTTCGGCTGGAATTAAATTTTTATTTCTTCCTATTGTTGAAGAAAGCAAAATATTATCTGTAGCACCAACGCATAATAAATCATCAATGTTCATAATCAAAGCGTCTTGGGCAATTCCTTTCCATACAGATAAATCACCTGTTTCTTTCCAATACATATAAGCCAAAGAGGATTTTGTTCCAGCACCATCAGCATGCATGATGATACAATAATCGTCGTCGTTTGTTAGATAATCGGGTATGATTTTACAAAAGGCTCTAGGAAATAATCCTTTATCTATGTTCTTTATGGCGTTGTGAACATCTTCTTTTGATGCAGAAACTCCTCGCAAATTATAGCGCTGGCTGTTTTCGGAACTCATTTTTTGTTGTGTTGTTGTGTTGCGCAAAGATAATGATTTGAAAATCGATTTGCGAATTTAGATTTAGCGAATTCAAAAAATTATTTTTCGAGTATCATGATTTCTACACGACGGTTTTCATCTTCCTCAGTGCTGTTTCTTTCTGGAATTTTATGTACTGGTCTAGATGTTCCATATCCTTTGAAAGTCATTCTGCTTTTACTTATTTTATTTCGGAGCAAAAAATTGTAAATAGCTTTTGCTCTTGCTGTGGAAATATCATTCAAATCAAAAACCTGTTGGCAGCAAATATGTCCTTGAATTTCAATTTTTAAATTTGGGTTTTCTTGAAGCGCACAAAGAAGTTCATAGAGAGATTCATTAGATTTTGGAACAATTCGAGCCGAATTATTGTAAAAATAAATATTAGGAAGTTTTATCGTTTCGCCAGCTTGAGCATTTCTTATTTGTTTAGACAATTCGCTTTCGATAGGTTTTGGCTCTTCTTCATTATAAAAAATAATAACTTTTCTGTTTTCGGCTTGAATTTTTGATTGTTTAAAATCTTTGCCAAAAGCAGTCATTTCAATGCTTGATAAAAACTGAATGTTTTTTTCTTTCAACAATTTTAAGACATTTTCTATTCTTCTTTCGGAAAGCATTTTGTTGTATTCTTTTGTATCAACACTATCACAATATCCTTCTATTTTTAAAACTTTTGCTTTATTATTTGCTTCAATCCAGTTATTTAACTTTTCCAATGATTGTTGATTAGGGTAATCCATATTAAAATCAAAAAAAACTTCAAACTGTTTTTGTCCAAAACAATGTGATACAATGGATAAAAAGAAAACTAAAATTAATTGTCTCATTTCTTTACAATCAAAATTTCAACTCTGCGGTTTGCAATTCGTTCTTCTTCATTTTTTTCGGGAATTGGATAAATTGGATTTCCGCTTCCAAAACCATGATAGGCTAATCTATTTATTTGAATTCCTCTATCTTTCAGGAAGTTGAAAATATTTAAAGCTCTTCTGAAGGAAAGTTTGGTAGCCGCAGTGTTTGGGTTACAACAAATATTTCCGTTGATTTTTATAACCATTTTGGGATTTTCAACCATTATCATGTACAACTGCTCAAGAATAGCATAGGACTCTGGTATAATCTTTTCTGAATTGAGCATAAAATGAATATTTTCAATACGCACAAAATCTCCAGTTTTAGCTTTTGCAAATCTCGCTGGTAGTTCTTTTTGCTCAATTTTTATTCTTTTTAATAATTCATTTTTTGGAATACTCGACTCAGGGAAAAAATCATTTTCTTTATCAAAATAGGTTATTATTACTTTCCTATTTTCTTGTTGATTATTCGACTGTTGAAACTCTTTTCCATAGGCAATCAACGAAACATTTTCAGCAATACTAACATTATTTTTCTTTAATAAATTTAGAATATTGTTAATCCGCTTTTCTGCTAATTCTTTATTGTAATCTTTTGTGTCAATGCTATCGCAAAAACCTTCTATTTTGATTACTTCAATATTTTTATTTGAATAAAAATCTTCCAATTCTTTGCCTGATGATTGATTGGGAACATCTGCATTGAAATCAAAATATACCTCCAGTTGACGCTGACCAAAACTAAAAATTGACCAAATTAAAAGCAGAAATACTATATATTTTTTCATTAATTGGAAACTATTAATATTTCTACTCTTCTGTTTGCAGCTCGTTGCTCTTCATTTTTTTCAGGAAGTGGAAATAGTGGTTGTGAACTTCCAAAACCTTTGTAGGACAATCTTGCTGGATAAATTTGATTGGATACCAAAAAATTATAAACTGCTTTGGCTCTTTGTGTGGAAAGATCTAATCTATCCACAGGCATGCAACAAAGATGTCCTTGTATTTCTATTTTCAATTGAGGATTGCTTTGCAAAACCAGCAATAACTCATACAATTTTCCTCTTGACTCTGGTACAACAGCAAATGTGTTGATGATAAAATTGAGGTTTTCAATCTTTAATTTTTCACCAACTGAAGCATTACCGATTTTTTTCATAAACTCTCTGTCGAGTTTGTAAACAGTTTGTGTTCCATTTGGGTTTTCGAGAACCACTTTTTCTGGGTATTCAATTTCTGGTTTAGGTTTTTCCTCTATTTTTTCTTCTGGCAAACCCAATATTTTGTTCTCGTTTGGCAAATCTTTTTCGAGTATGTAGTAGATAACCACTTTTCTATTCTCAGCTTTGTTAGCAGAATGTTTGTGATTTTCACCAAAACTTATCGATTTATAATCTTCTCTAATTTTGATATTTCCTTTGACCAAATTAAAAATATTTTCTACCCTTTTTTTTGCCAAAGTATCATTGAAACCAGTTGTTCCATCTTCATCTGTATAACCGTTGATGGCTAAAATTTTTGAATTGGAGTTTTCTAAAATCCATTGTTGTAGCTTACGATTTTCCTTCAGAGTTAAATCAAATTTATTGCTATCAAAATAGACTGAAATTTGTTCTTGCGCAATTGACAGAGTAATATTGAAAAAGAACAATATGAAGATGTAAGTTGTTTTCATTTGATAAAAATTCATCTAAAATTACAAATTACATTATGCTTGGCAAAATTTATTCCAAATAAAAAAAGCCTGCAATTGCAGGCTTTTTTTTCATTCAAAAATATTATCTAGTGAATAATAACTCTCTGTATTTAGTCAATGTCCACATTTCGTCATCAACCAATAGCTCTAATTTATCACAATGCTCACGAATGATTTCGAAGAATGGCTTCACTTTATCACAGTATGCTTCGGCTGTTTTTTCAGCATTGCCAATATTGTTCGCTTTTTTGCGCTCTTCAGTCATCAAATCAACATTTTTGTTAATTCCTTCGATATGAGAAGAAATTTCTTTGATTAAAGAGATTTGTTCTTTGGCAATTTTTTCAAATTCTTTTCCAAAGATTTCTTTCAAACCTTTTACATTTTCAATCAAAGTATTTTGATATTTAATTGCAGTTGGGATAACATGGTTACGAGCAATATCGCCTAGAACTCTACCTTCTATTTGAATTTTCTTCATGTATTCTTCCAATTCAATCTCATAGCGAGCTTCAACCTCAACATGGTTCATTACTCCAAGTTCTTCAAACAATGCCATTGCTTCTTTTGAAACTTTTGCTTTCAAAGCTTTTGGAGTTGTTTTGTGGTTGCTCAATCCGCGTTTTTTAGCTTCTTTTTCCCAAGCTTCGCTGTAACCGTCGCCTTCAAAAAGAATAGCTTTCGTTTCTTTGATATATTCTCTCAGGATATTAAAAATTGCTTCGTCTTTTTTCAATCCTTTTTTCTCAATTAACGCATCAACTTCAACTTTGAAATCTTTTAATTGTTTTGCCACAATACTATTTAGAGTTGTCATTGCCACAGCACAGTTAGCAGAAGAACCAACTGCTCTAAACTCAAATTTATTTCCAGTGAAAGCAAAAGGTGATGTTCTGTTTCTGTCAGTGTTATCCAGTAGTACATCTGGAATTTTACCAACAACATTCAATTTAAGATCTGTTTTTTCCTCTGGCGAAAGCTTACCTTTTGTAACACCTTCAAGCTCAGCCAAAACTTTTGTCAATTGTTGTCCAATAAATACTGAGATGATTGCTGGTGGTGCTTCATTAGCTCCCAAACGATGATCGTTACTTGCAGATGCAATCGATGCACGCATCAATTCTTCATATTTGTAAACTGCTTTTATAGTATTAATAAAAAACGTTAAAAACTGAAGGTTACTCATTGGAGTTTTTCCAGGACTTAACAAGTTAATACCTGTATCAGTTGCCATAGACCAGTTGTTGTGTTTTCCTGAACCATTTACACCTTTAAAAGGTTTTTCATGCATTAACACTTTAAAGTCATGACGTTCAGCCACTTTACTCATTACATCCATCAACAATGAGTTGTGGTCTACTGCCAAGTTTGTTTCTTCAAAAATTGGAGCCAATTCAAACTGATTTGGTGCCACTTCGTTGTGACGTGTTTTTACTGGAATACCAAGCAACATACATTCATTTTCCAAATCACGCATATAATTCAAAACACGTGTTGGAATTGAACCAAAGTAATGATCTTCTAACTGTTGTCCTTTTGCTGATGTATGACCAAGTAATGTTCTGCCTGTCAACATCAAATCTGGTCTTGATGCTGCCAAAGCAGAGTCAACAAGGAAATATTCTTGTTCCCAACCTAATGTAGGCGTTACTTTCTTTACATTTTTGTCAAAATATTTTGCAACATCAGTCGCTGCCTCATCAATTGCACTCAATGCTCTTAACAAAGGTGTTTTATTATCTAAAGCTTCACCAGTATAAGAAACAAAAACTGTAGGAATACAAAGTGTTGTTCCATAAATAAATGCTGGAGATGTTGGATCCCAAGCAGTATAACCTCTTGCTTCAAAGGTATTTCTAATTCCTCCATTAGGAAAAGAAGAAGCGTCTGGTTCTTGTTGCACCAATTGACTTCCTCCAAATTTTTCTACTGGATCAGAACCGTCAAATGAGGTTTCGAAGAAAGCATCATGTTTTTCTGCAGTTGTTCCAGTTAATGGTTGAAACCAGTGAGTATAATGAGTAACACCTTTTGAAAGCGCCCACTCTTTCATTCCCATAGCAATATAATCTGCTAATTTGCGGTCAATTTTCGTTCCGTGTTGCACTGCGCTTTGCACCGCTTTGTATGCTTCTGGAGTTAAAAACTGACGCATAGCTTTATCATTAAAGACATTACTACCAAAAATAGCTGACTTTTTGTCGAGCTCTTCTACTTTTACAGGTTTTTTTCCTAAAGTAGTTTGCAACGCTTGAAAACGAATTGTTGACATAAAAATTAGTTTATTAGATTTATACCCTTATTATTTTGATGCAAATATATCAATATTTTATTCAAATTTTAAATTTACCCTATTTTTTTAGGGGTAAAATTGATAAAATGTTATTTTATATCGATAAAAGTAAATTTTAGTACTATAAAATATTGGCTTATATTTGAAAAAAAAATGCACCTATGACAGTTTGGATACTTTTTTTAACAGCAATTTTTATTTTTCTTGCTCTTGATTTAGGGGTTTTTAATAAAAATCCACACATTATTAGTTCTAAAGAAGCTTCTTCATGGACTTTACTTTGGGTAACATTATCTTTCCTATTCTCAGGAATAATATTTTTATTGTATAAACACGAGTATATTGCCAACCCAACTGAATTAAAACCTCAGCAAGCCGTAATCAAATACATAACTGGATATTTGATTGAGCTTTCTTTGAGTATTGACAATATTTTTGTGATTGCTATAATCTTTTCCTCTTTTAAAATTCCACAAAAGTATCAACATCGTGTTTTGTTTTGGGGTATTCTTGGGGCAATATTCTTCAGAGGTTTAATGATTTTTTTAGGCGTTGCTTTAATCAATAAATTTTCATGGATGACATATATATTTGGTGGGTTTTTAATTTTCACTGCCATAAAAATGTTATTCACCAAAGAAGAAGATGATTTTGACCCGAAAGAGTCCAAAGTTTATAAAATAGTTGGAAAATTATTCCCTATTAAATCTGAAATAAACGGTCAAAAGTTTTTTATCAGAGAGAATAATATAAACTATGTGACACCATTATTTATTGCATTGATAGTTATTGAACTCATGGATGTTCTTTTTGCTCTTGATAGTGTTCCAGCAATTTTAGCTATAACATCTGATCCGTTCTTGGTTTTTAGTTCGAATATTTTTGCAATTTTAGGACTTCGTTCTATGTACTTCTTCCTGGCAAATATGCTTGAGAAATTTAGTTATCTTGAATACAGTTTAATTGCAATTTTAACTTTTGTTGGAATAAAAATGCTCATCGTTCATCACTTTAAATTTCCTGAATGGGTTTCACTTTCCTTTATTGCAATATCACTACTAACTGGAATAATAGTTTCGTTGAAAAAAAACAAGGCTAACCAAAATTGATTAGCCTTGTTCAAATTAAGTATTTAGAATAGTTTTATACCACAAAAAAATTAGTTATCAAAAACAAGAAAAAAAGCGTATAATAGCTCATTGTTTTCTTCTTTTTAATAGCTTTTTTCTTCATCTCATTCATTTGTTTACTAGGAGTAAAATCATAATGCAAAGTTGTAGTTTCTGGAGACTTCTCGGTGAAAAGAGTTTTCCAGTAATCAATAGTAATAATATCTTTTAAATCTTTCATAATCAGAGTATAACTCCATATTACAAAAGCAGGTAAATTCTTTTTAATAAGAATTTTATTCAGTATAGTTGTAGATTATAGGGACTGTAAATTTACAAAAAAACAAACTTTTGATTCCTTTTCTCTATTAACTTTAATATAAAATCGATAAATGACATTGAGCATTCCATTCATCGATAAAATTTTTATAAAAGGTCCTTTTTGTATGTTCTACGTCTTCTAAAAATAACTGGATTAAAATGCTTCCAAATATTGTGTATGGCATGATTGTCTTCTAATTCTGGAGTTCTGATGCAATTTTTAATACCTTTTTCTTTAAAAGTTTTGTAATACTCAGCAAAAACAATTGCTGTTACTCCTTTACTTTGGTATTCTGGTTCAACACCAATTAGGTAAAATAAGACATCTTTGCTGTTCTTTTTTGCGTTAAGCAAATGAAATAATCCAAAAGGAAAAAGCTTGCCATTAGCCTTTTGCAAAGCTTCTGAAAAACTAGGCATTACAATACTAAAACTGATGATTTTTTTGTTCTTGTCTAGTATGAACTTGATGTATTCAGGATTAATGAAACTGATGTATTTTTTCTTAAAGTACTCTTTTTGAACATCATTTATGGCTACAAAAGAAGATAATTTTGAGTAGGAACTATTGAACAAATCAAACATTTCATCCACATAAGGCATAATTTCTTTGGTAGAAGTAAAATTTACAGGCGTTAGTTCATATCTCTTTTTTATCAACTCTTGCATTTTCATAAAAGTATCTGGATGAACTGCATCAAAAGTAAATTTGTTTTCTAGGTATTCTTTTTCTTTTACATATCCTAGTTTTTCTAAATGTTCTTTGTAATAAGGAAAATTATACCAGGTAATCATAGAACCTATTTCATCAAAACCTTCAGTCACAACACCTACTTTATCAAGGTTTGAAAAACCCATTGGACCTTCAACATATTCAAGATTATTTTTACGTCCAAGTTCATAAACTTTTTCAAGCAAAACCTTCGTTACCTCGATATCATCAATGGTTTCCCACCAACCAAAACGAACTTTTCTTTTTTGTTGATTATTAACCTCATCCCAATTGATAATAGCTGCAATTCTTCCAACTATTTCATTGTTTTTTAGAGCCAAATAAAAATAGGCTTCAGCATTGCTAAAAGCAGGATTTTTGGTCTTGTCAAAAGTCTCCATCTCATCAGCAATAAGCGGTGGTACCCAATATGGATTGTTTTTGTAGAGTTTGAATGGGAACTTGACAAAATCTTTTAATAGTTTTTTTGAATTAGCTTCAACAACTGTAATCATTAGGGTTTAGTGTTTTCGAGTTCTACTTCGTCTTTTCTTTTTTTGCCTTTGTTTCTCTTATCTTTTTTACCTTTCTTTTCTTTATCTTTTTTCTCATCTTTTGGAGATTTTGCTCTCATATATACATTTTCATGATTAGCATCAAATCGCCATGCAACACCAAATCCTGCCATAAAAATTTCTGGAGTTGTTTTCACGTTTTTTGTAATAGACAAATCGAGTTGAATATTTTCTCTTACTAGGTAAGCAGCACCAAAACGGAACAACAAATCCGAATACTCATCACCTTTGAAAGCTTGTGCTTCTAAAAACCCAGACCAACGCATATTAAAACCTCTAGTCATTGTAGAAATCCATCCAATACCTTGATATTTTGACATGAGCTTATCAAGAAAAATATTGTTTACCCAAACCCATTTGCTTCCAAAATGATTTTGAGTAATAACCATAACCTTTGGACTAAATTTTGTATCGCCAGGATAGAATGGATTATCGCCAAATCCTAAGTTAAATCCGGCGTATAAACCAACGGCAGGAATAAAATCTTTCCAGTTAAATTTATGATTAGCTTTCCAGCTGTATAAGTTTGGCTTATCATTGAGTTTCAAAAACGGATCATAAATGAGGTATTTTGCACCCAAAGTTATTTGCTTAAAACCAGCTCGAGTATCATTAATAAGTGGCGCTTTGTACCAATCATATTGATATTGTGCATCTAATGAAAATTCTAGCTGCTCGAAAAAAGCACCATATCTCACACTCAAATCAGAGCCAAATCCTTGAGCTTCATAGCCCAAATCCTCGTGTTTTTCTTTAATACCATACAATCCCATTTCAGCTTGAATAACAGTTTCACCAACAGAGAAAGCTGATATTGATTTCCCTGGACGATTAGAATTAATAATGTCTGTGTATTGAGCTCGAACGGAAGTTAGAGTGAAAAAAACTAGTCCTAAAATGTAAAAATTTCTTTTTTGCATGACTGAAAAATGTAAATATTTCCAAAAGTACTATTTTTTATCATTTATTTAAGAGGTTCAAAAGAAATTGCATTTTGTAATTTAGTATTTTTGACAAAAATTATTTTTAGATGGAAACTGCTTCATTCAACGGATTGTTGAGAACTATATTATGGATTTTTGCTATTTATTATGTAATGAAATTCTTGGCAAGACTTCTTCTTCCTGTGGTTGTAAAAAAGACTTTTGAAAAAGCCGAAGAACATATTAGACAACAACAAGAGCAATACACACAACAGCAAACCAACAATACTCAAAACGAGAAACCAAAGGAAAAAAAAGTTGTTGGCGAATACATCGATTATGAAGAGATTGATTAGTAAATCTACTATCTTTATCCTAACCAAAAACAGCATTTGATGAAATCAATACAAAAATTTTACCCTCATTTCTTAGCAATCATAGGCTTTATAACCGTTTCGTTACTCTATTTCTATCCTGTTCTACAAGGGAAAAAAATATACCAATCAGATATTGTTCAATATACTGGAATGGCCAAAGAGCAAAACGATTTTAGAGCAGAATACAATACTGAACCTTATTGGACCAACTCATCATTTGGCGGAATGCCAACCTATCAATTAGGAGCAAATTATCCCAACGATTTCATTGGAAAACTTGATGATATG
>JAXLVF010000014.1:0-46815 GCA_046329205.1 Flavobacteriaceae bacterium
AAATTATTCCTATGGAGAAACCATAGATGATAGCTTGATTAAGTTACAGTATGATTTGTATTATATAAAGCACAGAAGTCTATTTTTGGACTTCAATATTATTTTCAAAACCTTGAGTACTATTCTTTTTTATAGAGGTCAATAGTTTTAAAGGATTTTTTCCATTAAGTTTTTTCAGCATATAAATTATCGTCAAAATAAATGGCAACATAATCACTAGATGTGTTTTGTTGAACATATAAATGCTGTAAATAAATACCATAGACAACGATACAAAGATTATTTTTTTGGATAACTTACATCCAATAAATGGTAAAATTAAAAATAATGGATTGAATAATAAGGCATTGTAATTCCACAAAACTTCTTGGTGTTGAGAGTATAAACCAACTAAGCACAAAAATAATCCCAGCAAACCACAAAGAAAAAGAAAACTTTTATAAACCCATTTTTTGTTTGTCAATAGAATTATAAACAATAAAATAATTATAAAATAGATGCTGTTGAAAAACGAAAACTTTATACTATTTGTTTCACCTTCAACCAGTTTTTTTGTTACTAAAACTAATTTATGGTTATCGTTTTGTAATGTATTCAGGCTATTCATTAACTCAACTGGAAGAAATAATTTTTCAGCTTTATCATCGGTTTTTGCTCCAAAAATTATATTTATACCAAGTTTATACCAAAAATAATTTTCGAAATAAGGATAGAGTAATCTTCTATACGAAATTGATTTATCATCAATCTTTGCGATTTTTTCTCCAGACAATATTCCATTAATCTTATCAACAACCATGGTTGTGCAATTCCTATCAATGAATTTGTAGGTATAATATTTTTCAGTTGAAAAAAGATTGTTGTTTAAAGCCTCAAAGAGTTTTTGTTTTTGAGCCAATGTCAAATTTAAAGTTTGCTCTATAACTTCTCTTTTTTCGAGTTGATATTGAATAATAAAATCCTCATAGGAACTAACGCTCAGGAAATACTGTAAATCTCCTTTTACAAATTTTAAATAAAAATTTTCTGTTCTGAAGTCGAATGTACCATAATTAAACACAACATCAAGTTGATTAACTTCGTCTTTTATACGCAAAGCTGTGTGACCAAATGTTGAGTAGAGTTCTTCACCTCGACCACATGTAAAAACACTGATGGTGGAATTATTAGACAATTTTGGCGATTGCGATGATGCAATAAATGAGACTAAAATTGTTAAAACAAAAATTAATTTTTTAATCATTTCAATTATCTAAAAACGCTAAAATCTACTTTAACAGAAAAAATATTCGAATATAAAGCCGCACTTTGATCACCTAGATCAGTCAATGCATAATCTATTTGAATGCCTTTATATTTAAAACCGAGACCAATATTTGGCTGAAAATTTACTTTTTTTGATCCATCAAGTTGCATTACGTTTTGAAAATTTCCAACACCAGCTCTAAGAAAAACTAAATCTGTGTATCCAAATTCAAACCCCAACGCGGGATCAATACTAACAGCATCAGATGCAAAAATATCATTAGTTCTGGCAAATTGCATATTCAAATTCAATGCAGCTAGTAATGTGTAATCGTAGTGAAATTCAAATTTTTTTGCAATACCAAGTTGTGCTTTAGGTAATGTTATTTCAGTACTTTCGGGCATTTCTTGGTTTTGTCCTGCTACAGCATCTTTTATTTCGTTATATTTATCTTCATCAATGGCCCAAACATTGTAAGTTGTTGTAATATCTCGAACCATTGCGCCAAATTGCCAATCATTTTTTTGATATTGAATTCCAGCATCAATACCGAAACCCCATGAGTTTGCAAAATCACCTATAATTCTTCTTATTACTTTAGCATTTACACCATATTGAATTTCTTTTAAAGTTGATTTTCTTGCGTAAGAAAATGTCAAACCATAATCTGCAGTAGAAAAGAGACTTATTCTATTGTAATCTATATTTCCTTGACTATCTATAAGTTGAGTTGTGTTTAAAATATCATCAACACCAAAACGGATAAGTGAAATTCCCCAAGCACTCCTGTCATCAATTTTTTTTGCGTAAGCAGCATAATCATATTGAGCAATATTGGCAAAATAACTAGCATGCATCAATGAAACCTGATCATCTTCTAGTCTTATCAATCCTGCGGGATTCCAATATCCAGAATTTACATCACTTGTTGAAGCAACTACAGCATTCGACATACCAAGTGCTGCAGCATCTACGCCAATATTCATAAACTCGTTAGAATATTTTCTAACCGATTGTGCATTAGCTATGGTACAGAAAGCAGTAAAACAAAAAAACAATAATTTCTTCAAAGCAATTTTATTTTTACAAATATCATATAAAAAACTCTAATATAAAACGTAGAAATCTCTAACATATTGTATTAAATTTGCAGACTGTCAAGAAAATAATTTCCAAATGAATATAAAAGCTCAAATCCCCAATCTATTTACGATGCTAAACCTGTTTAGCGGTTGCGTAGCATTAGTAATGGTTGCAGATTTAAAATTTGATTTGGCTTTTTATTTTGTTTGTTTAGGTATTTTCTTTGACTTTTTTGATGGTTTTTTTGCTAGAAAATTCAATGTTGCTGGTCCGCTTGGTGTTCAATTGGATTCATTAGCTGATATGGTAACTAGTGGAGTTGTTCCGGGTTATGTGATGTATCAAATGTTGTTAAATTCAAGAGTTTTTTTGGTTTTAGAATGGCATCATATTGTTTTACCGTTTCTAGGATTTGCTATTACACTTGGTGCATGTTATCGTTTAGCAAAATTTAATATTGACACAAGACAAACAGATAGTTTTATCGGTTTGCCAACGCCTGCAAATACATTATTTATAACGAGCTTACCATTAGTAGCCGATTATTTTCACAATGAAATTGATTTGGGTTTTTCTTATAACAGATGGTTTTTAATAGTAGTAACGCTCGTGAGTGCTTATGTCATGAACGCTGAAATTCCATTGTTTTCTTTAAAAATTAAGAATTTTAGTTTTGCTAAATATAAACTACAAATCTTCTTTTTGGCAGTTTCAGTTTTGATGCTAATTTTTCTTCAAATACTAGCTGTTCCGCTTATAATTGGATTTTATGTTATACTTTCTGTAATAAATAATATTGTCAATAAAAAATCCGCTAAGTAGCGGATTTTTAATTAAAACTCTAATTTCTTTTTACGAAGTTCAAAATTTTGTCCAAGATAAACCTTGCGAACCATTTCATCATTGGCAAGTTCTTCTGGAACACCTGCTTTCAAAATTCCACCTTCAAACATTAAGTAAGTTTTGTCTGTTATAGCCAATGTTTCCTGAACATTGTGGTCAGTAATTAGAATTCCAATATTTTTATTTTTTAGTTGGGCTACAATTCGCTGAATATCTTCTACGGCAACTGGGTCAACACCTGCAAAAGGTTCATCAAGAAGAATAAATTTTGGATCAGTAGCCAATGCTCTTGCTATTTCTGTCCTACGTCTTTCTCCACCCGAAAGTAAATCACCACGATTAGTTCTAATGTGTTGAAGACTGAACTCGTCAATCAAACTTTCCATTTTTGCTTCTTGTTCTGCTTTTGAAAGTTTTGTGAGCTGCAACACACTCATGATATTGTCTTCTATACTCAGCTTTCTAAATACCGAAGCTTCTTGAGCCAAATAGCCAATACCATGTTGAGCACGTTTGTACATTGGAAACTCAGTAATATTAGTATCATCAAGGTAGATATTTCCAGAGTTTGGTTTTACTAAGCCAACAATCATGTAAAATGAAGTTGTTTTTCCCGCACCATTTGGACCAAGTAAACCTACTATTTCACCTTGATTAACTTCTACCGAAATTCCTTTAACAACAGTTCTCTTTTTATAAGTTTTAACTAAATTTTCAGCTCTTAATTTCATTCAGTTGATTATTCGGTTGTTTGCTAATTAAGTTATTCAACAAATTAACGAATAAACTTTACAACAAATCAACCATTTAACAATTATTTATTTTCTTCTAGGGCTTCCCAAAATTCATATGCTCTTCGAAGGTGAGGAATGACAATTGTTCCTCCAACCAATGTAGCAATTCCCATAGCTTCCATCATCTCTTCTTTGGTTACACCATGTTTATAACTGGTTTCCAAATGATATTTTATGCAATCATCACAACGTAAAACTGCAGAAGCAACTAATCCAAGTAATTCTTTAGTTTTTACATCTAATGCGCCTTCAGCATATGCATTGGTATCTAAATTGAATATTCTTTTGATAACAAGATTGTTATCTGCTAATAATTTTTCGTTCATTTTTGAACGATAATCGTTAAATTCTTTTACTAAATCAGCCATTTTTCAATTTGTTTTTTTCTACTAATGAAGCAATGAATATACTTGCTTCATAAATCAGCAACATGGGTATTGCAACGGTTATTTGACTAACTACATCTGGAGGAGTAACAATAGCAGCAATAATAAGGACAATGACAATTGAATATTTCCTATATTTTCTTAAAAAATTTGCAGAAACTAAACCAATTTTTGTTAAAAAGAAAATAATTATTGGTAATTCAAAAAACAATCCTGAGGCAATGACTGCCGTTTTTATCATTCCAATATATGATTCAAGGTTAAATTCATTTTTTACAACTTTGCTCACAGAAAAAGTTGCCACAAAGTTTACTGACATTGGAACTATAACATAGTAACCAAATAGAACACCAAGGAAAAATAGAATAGAGGAGAAAAAAACAAATGCTTTTGCATTTTTTCTTTCTTTAGGGTATAAAGCTGGGCTTATGAATTTCCAAAATTCATACAGAACATAGGGAAAGCCTAGGATAAAACCAGCAGTGATACAAGTCCAAATAAAAATATTTACCTGACCTTCCATTTCAGTATTTTGTATAACAAAAGGAAGTTCAGTAACGCAGATATCTCCAGTTACGCCGAGTTTATGGGCAACATCACAAAAAAAACGATAGGTTATAAAGTTTGGATCAGTTGGACCGAAAATAATTGTGTCAAAAATATAATCGCTGACAAAATATACTAAAATTGCCATCAAAACTATTACTGCCGAACTTCTAACTAATAACCATCTTAAATCTTCAAGATGATCTAAGAACGACATTTCATCTACATTCTTTTTTTTCCTAGCCATTAGACAATACCTTCTTTTAATATATCGTGTAGATGAATAATTCCTTTATAGCTTTCATTTTCTGTAACAACTAACTGTGTTATAGAGTAATTTTCCATCATGTTAAGAGCATCGCTGACCAATTCAGATGGTTTAATTGTTTTTGGATTTATTGTCATTATATCCTTTGCAGTTAGTCCTGTTATGGTTTCAGATTTATTGAGCATTCTTCTGATATCACCATCCGTAATAATACCAATCAATTTGTTGTTTTCAAGCACAGCAGTAACTCCCAATCTTTTTTCTGAAATTTGCATAATAACAGTTTTAATATTGTCATCAGGCGAAACGACGGGTTTGTTCTTTTCGTCTAGCATATCACTAACACGTAACAGGAGTTTTTTGCCCAAAGCTCCACCAGGATGATATTTGGCAAAATCTTCGGCAGTAAAATTTCTAAGTTCCATTAGGCAAACAGCTAATGCATCACCCATTACAAGTTGAGCAGTTGTACTGTTTGTAGGTGCTAAATTATTGGGACAAGCTTCATTTTCAACATAAGTATCCAAAACTAAGTTAGATTCTTTGCCAAGAAACGAAGTTTTGTTTCCTGTAATAGCAATTAGAGTATTTCCAAATCGTTTTAACAACGGAACTAATACTTTGATTTCGGGACTATTTCCGCTTTTTGAAATACAAATGACCACATCATCAGGTTGAACCATTCCTAAATCACCATGAATAGCTTCTGAAGCGTGCAAAAACATTGAAGGTGTTCCGGTAGAATTCATTGTTGCAACAATCTTTTGAGCAATAATTGCGCTTTTTCCAATTCCAGTTATGATTAATCTTCCTTTTGAATTCAAAATGATTTCAACTGTTTTTTCAAAATTTTCATCCAAAAGATTAGTTAAATTTTTTATTGACTCACTCTCTAAGAGTATTGTTTTCTTTGCTGTAGCTAATATGTTGTGAGTTGTATTCAAAATAGAAAATATAAAATTTGTGTGTTTTAAAGAAAATTGTATCTTTATGGGTGCAAATTTATGTAAAAATACCACACATTTAAGAATGAATTCAAACGAAATTGACATACATAAAGAATTAAAAAAGTATTTTGGTTTCAACCAATTTAAAGGACTGCAAGAAAAAGTAATCAGAAGTATTATTGATGGTAATAACACTTTTGTTATCATGCCAACTGGTGGAGGAAAGTCTTTGTGCTATCAATTGCCAGCTTTGGTTCAAGATGGAACTGCTATAGTTGTATCTCCACTTATAGCATTGATGAAAAATCAAGTAGATGCTATTAGAAGCCTTTCTTCAGAAAGCGGGATTGCTCACGTTTTAAATTCCTCATTAACAAAAACCGAAATAAATCAGGTAAAAAAAGATATAACTTCTGGAAAAACTAAACTACTTTATGTTGCTCCAGAATCCCTAACAAAAGAAGAATATGTAGAGTTTCTTCAAGCTGTAAAAATTTCTTTCGTTGCTATTGATGAAGCTCATTGTATCTCAGAATGGGGTCACGATTTTAGACCCGAATATAGAAACTTACGAAGTATAATTAAACAACTTGGCAAGAATATACCAGTTATAGGACTTACAGCTACTGCAACTCCAAAAGTTCAAGAAGATATTCTGAAAAACCTCGATATGTCTGATGCAAATGTTTTTAAAGCATCTTTCAACAGGCCAAACCTTTTCTACGAAGTAAGAACAAAAACCAAAAATGTTGAAGCTGATATAATTCGTTTTATAAAGCAGAATAAAGGTAAATCTGGAATTGTTTATTGCTTAAGTAGAAAAAAAGTTGAGGAAATAGCTGAAGTTCTTCAGGTAAATGGAATTTCTGCAGTTCCTTATCATGCAGGTTTAGATGCTAAGACCAGAGCAAAACATCAAGATATGTTTCTAATGGAAGATGTAGAAGTTGTTGTTGCTACTATTGCGTTCGGAATGGGGATTGATAAACCAGATGTACGTTTTGTTATACATCATGATATACCAAAGTCACTAGAAAGCTATTATCAAGAAACTGGTCGTGCTGGTCGTGATGGAGGTGAAGGACATTGCTTGGCTTATTATTCCTATAAAGATGTTGAAAAATTAGAAAAGTTCATGGCTGGAAAACCAGTAGCGGAACAAGAAATAGGCTTTGCGTTGCTTCAAGAAGTAGTTGCCTATGCTGAAACTTCAATGTCAAGAAGAAAATTTTTGCTCTACTATTTTGGTGAAGAGTTTGATGGTGAAAATGGAGAAGGCGCAGACATGGATGATAACGTTCGCAATCCAAAAACCAAAGTCGAAGCCAAGGACAATGTTAAAAAACTTCTTGAAGTCGTTAGAGATACCAAGCATTTATACAAATCAAAAGAAATTGTATTCACACTAATAGGAAGAGTAAATGCAGTTATAAAAGCTCATAAAACAGACATTCAATCTTTCTTTGGATGTGGAAATGACAAAGATGAGCGTTATTGGATGGCTCTTATTCGTCAAGTATTGGTTGATGGATTGCTCAATAAAGATATCGAAACCTATGGCATACTTAAAGTTTCCGAGAAAGGTCATTCATTTATAAAATCGCCATATTCGTTTATGATGTCAGAAGATCATGAATACAATGAAGAAGATGATGATACGATTGTTTCTGCTTCAAAATCATCTGGTGTTTCAGATGAGGCGTTGATGGTAATGCTCAAAGAATTGAGAAAAAAAGTTGCCAAAAAACTTGGTGTTCCTCCATTTGTTGTTTTTCAAGATCCATCTCTAGAAGATATGGCTTTGAAATATCCTATAAATATTGATGAATTAAGCAATGTTCATGGAGTAGGTGAAGGAAAAGCAAAAAAATATGGTAAAGAATTTGTTGAACTCATAGCACGATATGTTGAAGACAACGATATCATTCGTCCTGATGATTTAGTTGTTAAGTCTACTGGTGCTAATTCAACTAATAAACTTTATATTATTCAAAACATCGATAGAAAACTTTCCTTAGAAGATATTGCAAAGTCCAAAGGTTTGACAATGGACAATCTATTGAAAGAAATGGAACAAATCGTTTATTCTGGAACAAAATTAAATATCGATTATTGGATAAACGAAATTCTTGATGAAGACCAACAAGAAGAAATTCATGATTATTTCATGGACTCCGAAACTGATAAAATAGAAGATGCACTCAAAGAGTTTGATGGAGATTATGATATAGAAGAACTTCGTTTAATGAGGATTAAGTTTATTAGCGAAGTAGCTAATTAAGTTAGTCTTCCACAATATTTAAAAGTGCTTTTATTCCTACAAAGCACTTTTTTTATTTTCAAGGTTCACTTCTAGCTTTAATTTTATCAGATATTGAACAAAAATTTAAATTTTTTTAAGTGTTGTTTAATTTTAGCTGCCAAAAAATGCATTTATGTTTTTTTTTGTTAAACAAATAATAAATTTTTAATAAATGTAAAAGCTTATAGAATGTGTTTTGTTTAATCTTTTTTAATTTTGGTTAAACAAATTTAATCAAAAAAATATTATGAAAAACTCAATCAAAAAAATGTTCGTTGCTGCTTTAGCAATAACTCTATTTTCATGTTCAGATGATGATAATAGTACACAACAACAAACTATTGCTGACATTGCAATTGCAGGTGAAAACTTTTCTATTTTAGAAAGAGCGTTGGAAAGAACTAACCTAGTAAGTACATTGGATGGTGCTGGGACGTTCACTGTTTTTGCCCCAACTAATGATGCTTTTAACACTTTTTTTCAATCACTTGGTTCAACCGTAACTGTTGAAAATGTTGACGTAAATGTATTAAAAGCTATTTTGTTAAACCATGTTATTGGTGAGGAAATTGCTAGTGCAAATATACCAGCTTCGGTTTACAAAAGTACATTATCTCCATACAGCTCAGCTGCTGGTTCTCCTACAATAAGTATGTTTATTCAAAAATCGGGGACAACTGTTACAATTAATGGAGGTGTTGATAATAAAGGTGCAGTAGTTACAACTGCAGATGTAGATGCAAGTAATGGTGTAGTTCATGTAGTTAACAGAGTGATCCAAATCCCTAATATTGTCGATCACGCTAAAGCTAATCCTAATTTTAGTACATTGACAAGTTTACTTGCGCAACAAGGTTTAGTTCCTGCTTTGCAACAAACAAATACTCAACAAAATACACTTGCTCCATTTACAGTATTTGCTCCAGTTAATACAGCATTTAGCCAACCTGTATTAGATTTATATGGAAGCTTATCTAGTGATTTAAAAACTCAAGTATTAACCTATCATGTTGTAAGTGGATTAAATGTTCGCTCAAATGCAATTCCTTCAGGAAATATTGAAACTTTACAAGGACAAAGTTTTTCAATAACTGGAACTTCAATAAATGATGCTGGAACTAATGTGAACAAAAACATTGTTCTCACTGACGTTCAATGCTCAAATGGTGTTGTACATGCTATTGACGGTGTAATTTTACCTGCGTTTAACTAAAAAAAATCTATGAAAATTCTAAAGCGTAACTTGAAAAAGTTGCGCTTTTTTATTTTTCGATAAAGATTTCTCCACGATGAGGTTTAAGAACATCTCGAAAACTAATCATGTCTTTTTCTTCAACTACAAGAAAAGCTATGGCATGCATTTCATTAATTATTTCAAAACCTGTAATCTGTAAAGGATAATTTTCAGAAGTTAGGTACTCTTTTAAATGTATTTCGTGGTGTTCTGCTGTTTTTGCCGAAGCTAGTCCACGAAAATCCCAAATCAATTTTATTTGTCTAGACATGATAAAGAAATAGTTTCACAAAGATAACTTTTTGCTACTTTTGAAAAAAAGCAACAATGAAATTTGTATGTATACTATTTCTGTCGGTTTGGTTTAGCACTTTTTCGCAAGAGTTAAACTTAGAGCAAGCCAACCATTTAGCAAGTTTACCAATAAAATGCTTGCAACAAGAATATCCCAATAAACTTGGGCAAATGCTTGTCGATAGCACTGAAATTCAGTCGCCAAAGCAGTTACATCCTACGTTTTATGGATGTTTTGATTGGCATTCATCGGTTCATGGACATTGGAGTTTAGTTTATTTACTCAAAAAATTTCCAAATCTTTCAAACAGGGAATTGATTATCAAAAAACTACAAACTAATCTTTCCAAGGAAAATATTCAGATTGAAATAAATTATTTGAACAAAAAACACGAAAAATCATTCGAGAGAACATATGGGTGGAATTGGTTACTCAAATTACAGTTGGAATTAGAAACCTATAATGAGCCATTTGCAAAAGAATTAGCAGAAAACTTAAGACCACTTTCTGATATTATTATTGAGCGATACATAGAGTTTTTGCCCAAATTATTATATCCAATGCGTGTAGGAACTCACTCTAGCACAGCGTTTGGACTAACAATGGCTTGGGATTATGCAATTTTCTCCAAAAATGAATTGTTTCAAAAATGTATAAAAGAAAACGCTATTAGATTATTTCAAAAAGATGAAAATTGTCCTTTCAACTGGGAACCAAGTGGAACCGATTTTCTTTCGCCATGTATAGAAGAAATGGCAATTATGCAACGCATTTTACCAAAAAAAGAGTTTTTAACTTGGTTGAAAAAATTTGCGCCAAATCTTTTTAAGAAAAATTTCAAATGGGAAGTTGGCAGAGTTTCAGATAGAACAGATGGACATTTAGTTCATCTTGATGGATTGAACTTTAGTCGTGCATGGAATTTTTATTATCTTATAAATCAATATCCAAAAGAGTTTAATCACCTGAAACCCATAGCAGACTATCACTTACAGTTTTCATTACCATCAATAGTTGATGGAAATTATGAAGGCGAACATTGGTTGGCATCTTTTGCTTTGCGAGCTTTTGAAGAAAAAAGTAAAATCAAATAGTATATTTGCAAAAAAAATAAGGTCAAATACCAATATTTTTAAATTCCAAAAACTTCAAACAAACTTTGTGAACTTAGGGGTTAAATTCCAATATCCAAAAATCAGAATATCCAAAAATCCAAAACTATGCCTCGCGAATTACAACTTCAAGTTTCTCCAGAAATTGCACACAATGAATTGCTACTAAACGAACATGTTGCTAAGTTGATGCAAATTTCTTCAAAAGAAATTCAAAAAGTCGTTGTTGTAAAACGTTCTATTGATGCTAGGCAAAAGGCTATAAAGTTCAATATTAAAGCAAATGTTTTTTTAAAAAGTGAAAAATTCATTCCTCAAAAAATTGAACTTCCCGATTATAAAAATGTTTCCAATAAGCAAGAAGTAATAGTTGTTGGCGCTGGACCAGCTGGGCTTTTTGCTGCTTTACAATTGATTGAATTGGGTTTGAAGCCAATTGTTATAGAAAGAGGAAAGGATGTTCGTGGTCGTCGAAGAGATTTGAAAGCTATAAATAGAGATGGAATTGTAAATGAAGACAGTAATTATTGCTTTGGCGAAGGTGGAGCAGGAACATACTCTGATGGTAAATTATATACACGTTCAAAAAAACGTGGTGATGTAGATAGAATCCTTCAGTTACTGGTTGGTTTTGGTGCAACTCCAGAGATATTGGTTGAAGCACATCCACACATTGGAACTAATAAATTACCTCAAATTATTCAAGATATACGCGAAAAAATTATTGAATGTGGAGGTCAAGTTTTGTTTGAAACTCGTGTAACAGATTTTTTAATAAAAAACAATGAAATTCAAGGTGTTCAATTGCAGAATGGCGATAAAATTTATTCAAATAAAGTCATTTTGGCAACAGGACATTCAGCTCGCGATATCTTCGAATTATTAGATAGAAAGAAAATTTTTATTGAGGCAAAACCTTTTGCACTTGGTGTTCGAGCAGAACATCCGCAACAATTGATTGATAAAATTCAATATTCGTGTGATTATCGTGGAGAATATCTACCGCCAGCACCATATTCTATTGTAAAACAAATTAATGGTCGCGGAATGTATTCCTTTTGTATGTGTCCAGGTGGCGTAATTGCGCCATGTGCCACAAGTCCAGGCGAAGTTGTGACCAATGGTTGGTCGCCATCAAAACGCGACCAAGTAACTGCAAATTCTGGAATTGTGGTCGAATTAAAACTAGAAGATTTTAAACCATTTGCTAAGTTTGGTGCATTAGCAGGAATGGAATTTCAAAAAGCCATTGAACAAAAAGCATGGCAATTAGCTGGTTCAACCCAAAAAGTTCCCGCGCAACGAATGATAGATTTTACGCAAAATAAAGTATCGGCAACTATTCCAAAAACCTCATATGTTCCAGGTACAACTTCTGTAGAAATGGGGCAAGTTTTTCCTGGATTTTTATCCCAAATTATGCGAGAAGGTTTCAAAGAATTTGGCAAAACTATGCGAGGTTACTTGACCAACGATGCCATTCTTCACGCTCCAGAAAGTAGAACATCATCACCAGTGAGAATACCCAGAGACAATGAGACTCTTGAACATCTTCAAATAAAAGGATTGTATCCATGTGGTGAAGGAGCAGGTTATGCAGGTGGAATTATCTCAGCAGCAATTGATGGAGAAAAATGCGCTATTAAAATTGCAGAAGTATTAAAATAAAAAATCGCCCAATTTCTTGAGCGATTTGATAATACTGTCGTATTACTTCTTTTTTAATCTATCTTTAAAAACCTTTTCAAATTTTTCAATTTTTGGTTGAATTACCATTTGACAATAAGGTTTTTCTTTGTTTAAATTATAATAGTTTTGATGATAATCTTCTGCAGAATAGAATTTATTTAAAGGTTCAATAGTTGTAACAATTTTGTCATCATAGACTTCTTTGTTTAACTCTTTGATAATGCTTTCTGCCGCTTTTCTCTGTTCGTCGTTTTTATAAAAAATAACAGAACGATATTGTGTCCCCACATCAGCACCTTGACGATTTAAGGTTGTTGGATCATGAACTGTGAAAAACACTTTAAATATTTCATCTAGATTGGTTTTAGATTTATCAAAAGTAATTTCAACCACTTCTGCTGCGCCAGTTCTGCCTGTGCATACTTCTTCATAACTAGGATTTTCAACTGTTCCACCAGCATATCCAGATGTTACTTTTTCTACACCATCTAGATTTTCATAAACAGCTTCTGTACACCAAAAACATCCACCGCCAAGAACAATTGTTTCAGTGTTATTGTTGTTTTTAAATGGAATAAAATCTAGCGAAATAGCATTCATGCAATACCTTTTTCCAGTTGGTTCTGGACCATCATTAAACAAATGTCCTAAGTGACTGTTGCATCTACCGCAAAGCGCTTCAGTTCTAATCATTCCATACGATTTGTCTAATTTAAAAGTAATACTTTCTTTATTTTCTTGTTCAAAAAAGCTTGGCCAACCACAGCTACTTGTAAACTTCTGATTGGAATTAAACAACTTATAACCACACACAGCACAGTAATAAGTTCCTTTGGTTTCATCATTCCACATAGTTCCTGTGAAAGCCCTTTCTGTATCAGCTTCTCTTGCTACAGCGTACAAATTGGGTGGTAATATTTTTTTCCATTCGGCATCTGAAACATTCAGCTTTTTTGTGTCGATATTTGAATAATAAGGATTTTCAGGTTTGTTTATAACGTTTTCCATTGTAATGCTTTTGTTTTTTGATACTTCTTTTTTATTTGATTGTCCACAGGCTGACAAAGTGAGCATTGGAATAATAAATAAAATTTGAATTATTTTTTTCATAAAAACTACTTTAGTTATGTGCAAAAGTAGAATAGATATTAGTTCTATAATGTTAAGTAGATTACAAATTGAAATGATTTAAGGAAAGTTTAACGGTTGTTAAATATATTAATTCAGCTGTAAATACTCATTTTTTGTATTTTTGAAAAATGAAAGAAGAAAAAGTAATTTTAGTAAATGAAAGTGATGAGCCAATTGGTTCAATGAACAAATTAGAAGCACATGAAAAAGCATTGTTGCATCGTGCTTTTTCTGTTTTTGTTCTAAATGATAAAAACGAAGTGATGTTACAGCAGCGAGCGCATCACAAGTACCATTCGCCTTTATTATGGACAAATACTTGTTGTAGTCATCAGCGTCATGGAGAAACTAATACAGAAGCAGGAAAACGCCGATTGAAAGAGGAAATGGGTTTTGAAACTGAACTAAAAGAATTGTTTCATTTTATCTACAAAGCACCATTCGATAACGGATTGACAGAACACGAACTCGATCACGTCATGATAGGTTACTATAATGATGAACCTAAAATAAATAATGAAGAAGTTGAAAGTTGGAAATGGATGAAAATTGAAGACATTAAAAATGATATGATTGAAAATCCTGAAATCTATACTGTTTGGTTTAAGATTATATTTGACGAATTTTATCATTATTTAGAAGAACACAAATTATAATTATGTCATCCTAGTCTATACTGAGCGAAGTCGAAGTACAGTCTAGGGAAAAAACCGTTAATCACATGAAAGTAACCGTTTCCAGAAAAGCCCATTTCAATGCAGCACATCGATTATATCGAAAAGATTGGTCTATGGAGAAAAATGATTTGGTTTTTGGGAAGTGTAATAATCCTAATTTTCATGGACACAACTATGAATTAATTGTTTCAGTTACTGGTGAAATTGATCAAGAAACGGGTTATGTTATTGATACAAAAATTCTAGCAGATTTGATCAAAGAGCATATAGAAGAAGCTTTTGACCATAAAAACCTCAATCTTGATGTTCCTGAATTTTTGAATTTAATTCCTACTGCCGAAAATATTGCAGTTGTGATTTGGAAAAAACTTCGACCTTTTATTGAAGCTAACAAAGATTTGGATGTAACCTTGTATGAAACCCCGAGAAATTTTGTGAGTTTTAAAGGATAATTATGGCTGTAGTAGTTGGTGATAAAATTCCTTTTTTTACAGCAATTGATAGTAAAGGAAATCATTTTGAAATAAAAGACTATATAGGTCAACCATTAGTAATTTATTTTTATCCAAAAGATGACACTCCAGGTTGCACAGCGCAAGCATGTACTTTTAGAGATCAATATGAAGTCTTCAAAGATTTTGGAGCAGAGATAATTGGAATAAGTAGTGATAGTATTCTATCCCATCAAAAATTTGTTTCCAAATATAACCTTCCGTTTATACTACTTTCAGATTTTGATAAAAAAATTAGAAATGCCTTTGGAGTATCTAGAGATTATCTTGGATTGATTGATGGTAGAACTACCTATATTGTCGATGCAAATGGGATTGTTAGATACATCTTTGATAGCACTTCATCTAGAAAGCATATTGAGGTAGCTTTATCCATTTTGAAAAAAATCTAAACATTAACTTTGATTAATTAAACACTTATTTTGTTTAGTTTTAGGGCTTGTAAAAAAGAACATAAATGAAACTATATCCGTTACAATTTAAACCCATTTTAAAAGAGAGAATTTGGGGAGGAACAAAATTGAGAGATTGTTTGAATAAGCCCATAACATCTGATATAACAGGTGAAAGTTGGGAGATTTCAACTGTTGAAAATGATGTAAGTGTTATTGAAAATGGTCTTTTCGAGGGTAAATTGTTAACAGAACTAATAGCTGAGTTTCCAAAAGAAATTTTGGGGACTAAAGTCTATGAACAATTTGGAGACCAATTTCCATTGTTATTTAAGTTTTTGGATGCAAGAGAAGATTTGTCTATTCAAGTTCACCCGAATGATGAATTAGCAAAAAAGAGACATAACTCTTTTGGAAAAACAGAAATGTGGTATGTTATGCAGGCTGATGATGATGCAAGTTTAATAGTTGGGTTCAAAGAAAAATCCTCAAAAGATGAGTACTTACTGAATCTTAATAACAAAACACTACTTAATATTCTTGATACAAAAAAAGTAAAAAAAGGGGATGTTTTTTTTCTTGAAACTGGAACAGTCCATGCCATCGGCGCTGGAACATTGATAGCAGAAATTCAACAAACTTCTGATATTACTTATAGGTTATATGATTTTGATAGGGTAGATGCCAGTGGAAAAACAAGAGAATTGCATGTAGATTTAGCTCTTGATGCAATAAATTACAATGTTGTTAATACTGAAAAGCACTACTCTAAAAAAGAAAATGTTTCCAATGAAATAGTTGATTGTCCTTATTTTACAACAAATTTTCTTCCATTAAAAGATACAATTAGTATAAGTAAAAGTGATAATTCATTCACGGTATATATGTGTGTTGATGGGGATTTTACTTTGATTGTAAATGGAGATTCATATCATTATGGAAAAGGAAAAACGGTTCTTGTTCCAGCTGCAATAACAAGTATTCAATTAAGCGGTGAAGCATCTATTCTAGAAATATACATTTCCTAGTTTGTTTTTAAAAGATTTAGCGTAATTTTGCAGTAATAAAAAATAATAAAATGGCAAGTGTAAAAAACTTAAAAAAAGACATTAATTACGTATTAGGTGATATCATTGAAGCAGTGTATATTTTTGAATTGACTTCATCAGGTAAACCATCTGAAGCTTCAAGTGCTATTGTTACAGAAGCAATCACTTCGTTTGATTCTTTGATGACTAAAGTTAATGCAAAAAATGTAGAAAATAAAAAAGCTCACTTCAAGCAAATAAACAAGGATTTGGAACAAACTGCTAATCAGTTGATTGAAAAAATTAATGCTTTGTAGTTAAAAAAAAATTAAAAAAAGTAGAAAAATATTTTGGATAAATAATTTTCACTTTTATATTTGCATCGCAATAAAGTCGCCGGTGTAGCTCAGCTGGCTAGAGCAGCTGATTTGTAATCAGCAGGTCGTGGGTTCGAGTCCCTCTATCGGCTCAAAAACCATCACAGAAATGTGGTGGTTTTTTTTATTTATAAAACTCTTAAATTACTTCCACCACATTTTTATATCTTTGCCCGCTTTTAAAAAAAAAATAAATATGTCTAGTAATAATGTGTTGAAAGGAGTTTTCTTAGTAGGATTGGGTGCAGCTAGCTATGGTATGTTGGCAACTTTTGTTAAGCTTGCTTATAAAGATGTTAGCTCACAAGGATTGCACTATACACCAGCAGAAGTTATAGTAGCTCAATTTGTTATTGGGATATTGGCTGTTTTAGGAATAAATGCTTTTCAAAAAATCAAAAAGAAAACGAATGTTATAAAAGCCACAAAAGCAGATGTAAAGAATTTAATGTTAGTAGGAACTTCAACAGGTCTGACAAGTATTTTTTATTATTTGGCAGTAAAGTATATTCCAGTTTCTATAGGTATTGTTTTGTTAATGCAAACGGTATGGATGGGAGTTGTTCTTGAAATGATTTTAGAGAAAAAAATCCCTTCAAGGATTAAAGTAATAGCTGTTTTTGTTGTTTTGTTTGGAACACTTTTGGCTACAAATGTTTTAAATAATGAAATCAATTTAGATTGGCGAGGTATAGCATTAGGACTACTAGCTGCTGCATCATTTACCACAACCATGTTTGCGGCTAATAAAGTTGCATTAACTATTTCATCAGCACAAAGGAGCTTATATATGTTGCTTGGTGGTATTATTGTGGTATTTATTTTTGCTTTTTTTACTCAAAATACGCCATTCAATTTTGATATTTTTTATAAATGGGGTATTCTTATTGCTCTTTTTGGAACTGTCATTCCTCCGCTTTTACTAAATGCTGGATTTCCACTTACAGGAATTGGTTTAGGAAGTATCGTTTCTGCTTTAGAATTGCCAGTTTCTGTAATGATGGCTTTTTTGGTTTTACATGAAACAGTAGTTTTTTCTCAATGGGCTGGAATTTTATTAATAATTCTAGCTATTGTAATAATGAATATTAATTTCAAAAAAAATTAACAGTTTTAATATAAATTTCATATTTTTGATTGTCAACTTCAATCAAAATCATTATGAGAAAATTATTTGCTGAATTTTTTGGAACCTATTGGTTGGTCTTTGGTGGTTGTGGTAGTGCTCTATTTGCAGCTGGAATACCTAATCTTGGAATAGGGTTTGCAGGTGTAGCATTAGCTTTTGGGTTAACTGTTTTAACAATGGCTTATGCTGTCGGGCATATTTCAGGAGGACATTTTAATCCAGCTGTTTCATTTGGTCTTTGGGCAAGCGGAAGATTTCCTGCAAAGAATTTGTTACCTTACATTTTTTCTCAATGTTTTGGAGCTTTAGCTGCTGGAGCAACTTTGTTATCTATTTTATCTGGGAAAGGTTTTTCTATAGATAATACAAAAGCAGGAGCATTTGCAACAAATGGTTATGGAGCTTTTTCACCAGATGGCTATTCAATGACATCAGCATTTATAGCTGAGTTTGTTCTAACTATGTTTTTTTTGATAATTATAATTGGCGCTACAGATAAGTTTGCCAATGGTAAATTTGCCGGAATTGCTATAGGTTTAGCACTCACATTAATACATTTGATAAGTATTCCAATTACTAATACTTCGGTAAATCCAGCACGTTCTACTTCTCAGGCTTTGATAGCTCAAGGTGAGCCATTGTCACAACTGTGGCTGTTTTGGGTTGCACCAATAGCAGGAGCATTAGTAGGTGGATTTGTTTATAAAGTGCTCTTAGAGAAAACAGAAGAATAATTTATTATTCCATATATTAGCAAGAGAAAAGAGAAATCTTTTCTCTTTGTTTTTTATATGCAGACACTTTTTCCAGAAGACGAAATAACCTTTGATCTTATTGATGCTCAAGTGAGCTATGTGCCATCTTTTATTGGTTTTGAAGAGGCAAATGAATTGTTTAATAAATTAATAAATGATATTAATTGGCAACAAGATGATGTAGTTGTTTTTGGAAAAAAGTTTCAACAACCAAGATTGACAGCTCTTTATGGAAATGATGGTAAGTCATATTCTTATTCTTCTTTGACCATGTTTCCAAATAAATGGAATAGCCTACTGATTTATATAAAAGAAAAAGTGGAAGAATTCATGAATGTAAAATTTCAACTGTCTTATTGAACTATTATAGAGATGGAAATGATAGTAATGGTTGGCATGCTGATAATGAAAAGGAATTGGGTAAAAACCCTATAATTGCATCAATTAGCTTTGGTGCTAAAAGAGTTTTTCAGATGAAACATAATACAAATAAGGACCAAAAATTTAAAATTGAGCTTGAACATGGAAGTTTGTTGATAATGAAAGGTACAACACAACATTTCTGGAAACATCAAATTCCCAAATCGACTAAAAAAGTTGGACCAAGAATCAATTTGACTTTTAGAATTATCAATTAGTTATTATTAATATATTTGTTCCTATGCAGAATATAATTGATTATTTTTCAACAATTCCCTCGTCTCATCGTGCTTTAATTTTAGCAGGTGGAATTACATTTTTTTGGATATTAGAGAGCTTTAGACCATTTAGAAATTTTAAATACAACAAATGGCATCATGCCTGGATTAATATTTTTTTCACTCTAACTACAATTATTGTTAATTTTTTACTTGCCATTATTTTGCTAAAAGCGGCTCAGTGGACAATTAATAATAATTTCGGAATTCTACAATGGTTACCTAAAATGAATATTTGGGTTTATGCAATAATAGGGTTATTGCTTTTAGATTTTATTGGAGCTTATCTTGTTCACTTAATAGAACACAAAGTAAAATTCCTTTGGAGATTTCATTTGATTCACCATACCGATACTTGGATAGACACAACAACAGCTAACAGACACCATCCAGGAGAAAGTGTTTTAAGATTTATATTTACAACATTTGGTGTATTGATTGTTGGCTCACCAATGTGGATGGTTTTTCTTTATCAATCATTATCAGTTCTTGCTACACAATTCAATCATGCAAATATTGTTTTGCCAAAAAAAGTAGATAAAGTATTGAGTTATATTATTGTTTCACCAGATATGCACAAAGTACATCACCATTATATGTTACCTCATACAGACAGTAATTATGGAAATATTTTTTCTATTTGGGATAGAATTTTTGGTACATTCAGTTCACTAGACAGAAATAATCTTGTTTATGGTGTTGATACACACATGAAAGAAGAAGAAAACAATCGGTTGAAGAATCTTCTTATGATTCCATTTCAAAAATATCGTTCTTCAAACAATTAATTCTCAAAAAAAATTAATGAAAATACCAATCAATTATTTTTTTTATTAATATTGGGTAACAAAATATAGAATCAGGATTATTGATTAATGCTTTTAGACTAATGAAAAAAAGTAAAAGAGTAGAGCTAGGCAACGAAGAAATAGAAAGAGTTGTTAGCATGGCACAAGAGGAAAGAAAGCCTTTTGAAGTTATCAAAGATGAATTCGGGTTGACCGAAAATGAAGTAACAGAAATAATGCGAAAAAGATTGTCAAAAGACAATTTTGAACTATGGAAAAAAAAGGCAGTGGGAAGCAAACCAAAACCTAAGCCAATTATAGATGATTTTGATGATGATTTAGATAGCAAGTACTACATAAAGAATAAATTTGATTAGAACCCTTGTTTTCAAGGGTTTTTTTATGATTTTTCACACAGTTAAGTTAATTCTTTGCAAAAAAATAGGCACTTATTGTAACGAATAAATACTTTTGATGTCAAACTTTGAAAAAAAATAAATGAAACAATTATTTCTTGCAGCAATTTTCCTTACTTCTGTAGTAAGCTTCAATGCAACGGCTCAGAAATCTTCTAAAAAAGAGCTTGAAAGTGGTGTAAAAGCTACCATTGATTTAGTTAATATAAAAGATGACAAAGTATTGGTAAAAGTCTTATCGCCAGCGTTTTCATCTTCTGAAGTTATTTATCAAATCCCCAAAACTGTTCCTGGAACATACTCATCCGATAATTACGGAAAATATATTCAAGATTTTAAAGCATTTGATAAGAATGGCAAAGAGCTTACAGTGACTCATACTGATGACAATACCTGGAAAATAAGTAACGCCAAGTCATTATCTAGCGTAACCTATTATGTCAACGATACGTATGATACAGAAACTGGAAGAGGTTTTGGAAAAGATGAAGTTTTCTCACCAGCAGGAACAAATATTTTAGAAGGTAAGAATTTCATGTTAAACAATCACGGATTTGTAGGTTATTTTCAAGGTAATCCTGATGTAAACTACACTGTAACAATAAACCATCCTGCGGATATGTTTGGCTCAACATCATTGACAGATGAAGACGCAAGTAGCTCTAGTGATGTATTCAAGGTAAAAAGATATTTCGATTTTGTTGATAATCCAATCATGTATTGCAAACCAGATACTGAGACTTTTACAGTTGACGGAATGCAAATTTTATTCAGCGTTTATTCACCAAGTGGTGTTCACACAGCAAAATCATTATTACCTGATCTAGAAAAAATGATGCGTGCTCAAAAAGCGTTTTTGGGTCCTATCAACTCTAATAAAAAATACACTGTTTTGCTTTATCTTTCTGATATGCAAAAAAATGACGCGAAAGGCTTTGGAGCATTGGAGCATCACACTTCGACTACCGTAGTTTTTCCTGAAATGATGCCAAAAGATATGCTAGGAAAACAATTGATAGATGTTGTATCTCACGAGTTTTTTCACATAGTAACTCCATTAAGTATTCATTCAAAAGAAATACAATTTTTTGATTATAATAATCCAAAAATGTCAAAACACCTTTGGATGTATGAAGGTGTAACAGAATATTTTGCTAATCTCTTTCAAATCAACCAAGGATTGATTACTGAAGAGGAATTCTATGATAGAATGAATGGAAAAATTGACAATGCATCAAGAATGAATGATACCATGCCTTTCACAGAATTGAGTGCCAATGTTTTAGTTGAGCCATACAAAACTCAATATCTAAATGTATATGAAAAAGGTGCCTTGATAGGAATGTGTATAGATATCATCATTAGAGAAAAAAGCAACGGAGAAAGAGGAATTCTTGATTTGATGAAGAAATTATCACAAGAATATGGTGTAGAAAAACCATTTGACGATGAGGAATTATTCCCAAAAATCGTTTCACTAACATATCCAGAAGTTGGCGACTTTTTGAACAAATATGTTGCCGGCACAACACCAATTCCATATGATGAATATTTTGCTAAAATGGGAATTGGTAACGGTAAAATTATGGTCCCATCAAACCCTTTCTTAAAAGGTCAAACTCCTTTCATTACTGTTATTCCAGATACAAAAGAAATTAAAGTTGTTCCAAACATGGAATTGAGCGAGATGATGAATGCTGTGGGGATAAAAGGTGGCGATATTATTTTGGCAATTAATGATAAAAATTACAATCTTGATAATATCTATGATATGGTTATGGAAGCGCAAAATTGGAAAAACGATGATGATATAACCATTAAAATTAAGCGTGAAGGAAAAGAGCAACTTCTAAAAGGCAAAGTAAAAGTAGCCATGGAAGAAGTTGAAGGTTTTGTCCAAACAGATAAATCAAAAGAAAAATTGAAAAACGCTTGGCTCAAAGGATAATTCAATTTTTTTGAAAAACTTAAATCCTCAATTTGAATTTCAGATTGAGGATTTTTTAGTATTATTGCGGCAAATTTTTCACCATGCGCAAATTATTGTTTATAGCAACTGTCTTAATGTTTTTAGCCTCATGCAAGGAAACAAAGTCTGAAAAAAACTTTGTACTAACAGGTAATGTAAAAGGGTTAAAGAATGGAACGTTAATCATTCAAAGAGTAAAAGATACAGTTCTAGTTCCTATCGATACAATTAAAATCACAGGTGACTCACATTTTAAAAGCGAATTTGATTTAAATTCTCCTGAAATGTTGTATTTATTTCTAGATAGAGGAGTTACAAATTCACTAGATAACAATCTTCCTTTCTTTGCTGAACCAGGTGTGATGAATATTGAAACTTCTTTGGATTTCTTTACTTCAGATGCTAAGATTACAGGTTCAAAAAATCAAGAGTTGTATGACGAATACAAAAAAGTTACATCGCGATTTGTGGACAAAAACCTTACATTAATTCAGCAAAAATTCACACTCTACAAGGATGGGAAACTAGACCAGATGAATGCAATTGAAGAGCAACAAAAAGACAACATCAAAAGAAAATATTTATATACCACTAACTTTGCTGTAAATCACGCAGATTATGAAGTTGCGCCATATGTTACTCTTGCTGAAATCTATGATATAAACTTTAAATACCTTGACACTATAAAAAAATCATTGACGCCAAGAGTAGCCAAATCTCTTTATGGTAAAAAGTTTTTAGAGTATTACAAAGAGAGACAAAAAATGGGTAAATAGATTTTTAATTTTCTCTATTAATATAAATCCATCCTACTTTAGTTTCTTTATCGTTATTGAATTCAATAACATAATAATAAGTACTATCAGGTAGTTTGTCTCCATTTTCAGATTGCCCTATCCACTCATTGTAATAGTTGTTCTTTTGATACACTTTTGTGCCATAGCGGTTGTAAATAGTTAATTTTTTTACATCCAAAAGTCTTAAATCGAAAAAGTCATTTTTCCCGTCATTATTTGCTGAAATCCCTTTTTGAATTCCACAAAACATATTGTCAACAACATAATTTTTAACTTTTGAACAACCATCAGAATTTGTTATTGTCAACTTTATATTTAATGGAAGTTCTTCATATATACTTGTCAAATTTATATAGTTTGTCAGATTCAACGAACTATTTGTTCCTATAATTTGGTTGTTATATTCCCAATCATATGTTGAAGACTCTGAATCAAAGCTGTTGTTAAGCACAGAGAACGAGAGAATATAATTGTTGTCCAAGCATTCATTATGAATTTCAAAATCAAAATCATTCAATACAACAACTTCCAAACTTGTAGGTAAAGCGCATTCTCCAATGTTTGGAGTAAAAATATAATTAGTTGTTTCAGTTGTGTTTGGTAATGGAGACCAAGTACCATTTACATTATTTGTTGAAATTGTTGGCAAATCAAAATTTTCATTATAACAAACTGGCACAACTTGGTTAAAAGTAGGTGTGATTTTTTCATTTACGACAATCGTCATCAAAGCAGTATTTGCACAAAAACCTGTATTTGGTGTAAAGGTATATGTTGTTGTAGTTGTATTGTTTATTTGTGGTTGCCATGTTCCAGAAATTCCGTTTATGGAAGTAGTTGGTAAATCATCAAGATTATCACCTTCACAAATTGAAGTAACTTGGTTAAAAGTAGGTGTAATTTTTTCATTTACGACAATCGTCATCAAAGCAGTATTTGCGCAAAAACCTGTATTTGGTGTAAAGGTATATGTAGTTGTAGCTGTATTGTTTATTTGTGGTTGCCATGTTCCAGAAATTCCGTTTATGGAAGTAGTTGGTAGATCATCGAGATTATCACCTTCACAAATTGAAGCAACTTGGTTAAAAGTAGGTGTAATTTTTTCATTTACGACAATCGTCATCAAAGCAGTATTTGCACAAAAGCCAGTATTTGGTGTAAAGGTATATGTTGTTGTAGCTGCATTGTTTATTTGTGGTTGCCATGTTCCAGAAATTCCGTTTGTAGAAGTAGTTGGTAAATCATCGAGATTATCACCTTCACAAATAGGAGTAACTTGGTTAAATGTTGGTTCCAAATTGACTACACTGTTAACAATTGTTGAACTACTTTGTGAACATGACATTGCATCGGTTACTGTCAAAGTATAAGTAGTGGTGCTCGTTGGTGAAGCAACTGGATTAGCTATGTTTGGGTCATTTAACCCAGTAGTTGGAAACCAAGAGTAGTTGTAAGGTGGAGTTCCATTTGAAGCACTTCCATTCAAAGTGACACTTGTGTTTTCACAATCTACAGTTTGATTTCCTCCAGCATCAACAACTAAATTACAAGTAGAACTTGCAGGTGATATAGATACATCATCAATAAAATAACGGATTGTATTCAAAGAACCTGTTGTTGAGCTTACAGCAGTTGTGCCACTATCAGTTATGAAATTTCCAATAGAAAAATATCTTAAGTTTGCATTAGTTGGTGTGTATTGAAATGTTAGTTCGGTCCAACCTTCTTTGTCCATTATTGGTGTTCCAGTATAGTTTACATCGGGTGTAGTTTGCCAAACACACATGCTACCAGTTGACTGACGAACCGTTGTGAATTTAAAGCCAATATTGTTGGTTCCTTTACTGCTATAATCTGCCAACGAAACAAAAACTGAAATATTGTATGTAACGCCTACTGTTAGTGGGGTAGATAATTCTCCTTGAACATATTCTCGATATGGCGAACAACCTCCGTTACCATAGGTTACAATGTTCGTCATTGCACTTCCTGTTCTAGGAAGTTGTTGCCCAACAGCAGCACTGTTTGTAGACAAAGGATGACTAAAACATGTTGTTGCCAAACTCATGTGATATAAATCAGTACTTCCTTGAGTTGGATAATCCCAATTGTTCACGGCGCTTATAAATTGAGCATTTGTTAAATACCAAGAACACTGAAGGCTTGAAAGATTAACACTTTCAAAGCTATTATTTAAAACAAGGTTTTGTGAATAACCAGAACTTTGATTTAATAAAAATAGGACAACAGTTAAATTTAAAAATAAATAAATCTTTTTCATAAGCTTAAAAAATCAAAATGGTTTTTTTGTTGTCTTTGGCAATTTTTTTGATAAAGGTTTCTAGTTGATTTATCTTTTTTTTATCAAAATTTATATTTTGGTTGTAATAAACCGAAAACGAAATAATAACTCCATTCTCATTAATTATTGCTTCTCCACTGTATGGTCTTAAATTTTCATTTATAACTACGTTTATTGTTCTATAATTGATAAAATTTGAATTCTGAATTTCTATGTTATTCTTAAAGCACTTTCTATCGATTAGAATATTATCACTATATGTGTCAATTCTGATTACTTTAGATTCATAATCATAATATTTCCAATCTCCTTGCTTCATTGATGATGCGTCTGTTATTTCAGATAGTGGATCACCAGATTGATTATAAGTGGTTTTAAATTGTGCGTGATTATAAGCACTGTAGAACAGCAAAGAGAAAAGGATAATTATTTTTTTCATTTTTAATTTTTAACAAATATAACCAGATTTATTTACCAATTATTGTTTTATATACCTTTGTAAAAAAGAATATGAAGGAAATCCTTCTTGTAACACCACCATTTACACAATTAAATACACCTTATCCTGCAACGGCTTATTTAAAAGGATTTTTAAACACCAAAAAAATTAGTTCGTTTCAGTCAGATTTGGGTATTGAAGTTATCTTAGAAATATTTTCGAAGAAAGGATTTATAGAGATTTTTGAAACGGTAAGTAAAGGCAATAACCTTGCTCAACTTTCCAATAATTCAAAAAGAATTTTTGCATTGAGAGAAGATTACATCAAAACCATTGACTCTGTAATCAATTTTTTGCAAGGCAAATCAGCCAATCTAGCTCGACAAATTTGTGGTCGAAATTTTCTCCCAGAAGCATCACGTTTTGAGCAAGTTGATGATCTCGAATGGGCTTTTGGGTATATGGGAAACTATGATAGAGCAAAACATCTAGCCACATTGTATCTCGAGGACATTTCAGATTTTATAGTAGAAAATATTGATGAAAACTTTGGCTTTAGTCGCTATGCTGAACGTTTGGGAAGAAGCGCAAATTCATTTGATGAGTTGTATAAAACATTGAATGATGAGTTAACATTTGTAGATGCAATTACATTAAAGATACTTGATAAAAATCTAAAACAAATTCAGCCCAAACTTGTATGTATTTCAGTTCCTTTTCCGGGAAATCTTTATAGCGCTTTTAGATGCGCACAATTTATCAAAAGTAATTTTCCTGATACCAAAATTGCACTTGGTGGTGGTTTTCCTAATACTGAATTAAGAGAAATCAAGGATGCCAGAGTTTTTCAGTTTTTTGATTTCATAACCTTGGACGATGGTGAATTGCCTATTGAATTATTGTATTTCAATTTATCCAAAGAGGAACATGAAAGAGTTTACAAGCGAACTTTTTTACTAGAAAATAACAAAGTAGTTTATAAAAATAATTCCACAGAAAAAGATTACAAACAAAGTCAAGTAGGTACACCAGATTACTCAGATTTATTTTTGGATAAATATATTTCAGTCATCGAAGTGACAAACCCAATGCACAGTCTTTGGAGTGATGGAAGATGGAATAAACTCACAATGGCTCATGGATGTTATTGGGGCAAATGTACTTTTTGTGATATTTCTCTCGATTACATCAAAGTTTATGAACCAATACATGCAAAAATATTGGTTGATAGAATGGAAGAATTAATAGCTCAAACTGGGGAAACGGGATTTCATTTTGTTGATGAAGCTGCACCACCAAGTTTAATGCGAGATTTAGCTCTAGAAATTATTCGCCGAAATCTTGTTGTTACATGGTGGACAAACATTCGTTTTGAAAAAAGTTTTATACGGGATTTATGTAAACTATTACAATTATCGGGTTGTATTGCTGTTTCTGGTGGTTTAGAAGTAGCGTCTGACAGATTGTTAGAACTCATAAAAAAAGGAGTTACAGTAGAGCAAGTAGCCCAAGTGACGAGAAATTTTACTGAGTCTGGCATTATGGTTCATGCCTATTTGATGTATGGTTACCCAACTCAAACTGTGCAAGAAACTGTTGATAGTCTTGAAATGGTAAGACAAATGTTTGAGCTAGGAATTTTGCAATCAGGTTTTTGGCATCAATTTGCCATGACAGCACACAGTCCTGTGGGCATGTATCCTGATGAATTTGGTGTAATTCCTCAGCAAAATGAAATCACCTTTGCAAACAATGATATTCAATTTAAGGATAAAACAGGAATTAATCATGACAAGTTTAGTTTTGGATTAAAAAAATCACTTTTCAATTACATGCACGGAATTTGTTTTGATTATCCACTTCAAGATTGGTTTGAATTTAAAATCCCAAAAACAACTATTTCACCAAATTATATTTACAACTGCCTTAATCAAGAAAAAAAGGAAATTTTAAAAGGTAATCACAAAATTTTCTCTATATCCTCATCACCAGAAATCAGTTATTTTGAAAAAATAAAAAAAGGTACCAAATATGAAATGGTTACTTTTTTATTTCATGGAAAACACATTGATGGTCAGTATGTTTTTAAAAAGGATGAAGGCATTTGGTTATCAGATATTCTAAAAAAAATATACATTAAAGAAGCAAAAAATTTTACAATTTCAGAACTCAAAATGGATTTTGAAAATAAATTAGATGCTAACTTCGAGCTTTTTTGGTATTCCAAAAGTTTTACAAAATTTAGAGAGGATTTTCTTTTGGTTTTATAAATTTTTAAAATATTTTCTTTTTTTGGTAGGGTAATTTCTTCTCTTGATGTTTTTCTAATAAATCAATTAGAAATGAAAGCAGGAGTTTTTCTTTTTATTAGCCTATTATCATTTACAAAAATAATTGCACAAGACTCTGTGTTTGACGTTGCTCGATATGGTACTGTACAACAAATGGAAAATCTATATAGAGAAAACCCTGATGTAATTAATAAAATTGATTCAAAAAAATTTAGCCCACTTATTTTAGCTTGTTATAGAGGCAATGAAGATGTTGCGTTATTCCTTATAGAAAATGTTAAAGATATTGATTACACCAGTGGAATGGGAACAGCTCTGATGGCAGCAGTTATGAATGGTAATTTGAAACTAATTGAGAAGTTAATTGCTCATAAAGCTAACCTTAATATCACTGATAAAGACGGAAAAACCGCTTTGATTTATGCAGTTTTTTTTAATAAAAATGAAATAGCTAAAGCCTTGATTAATGCAGGTGCTGATAAAATGATAAAAGATAATGATGGTAAAAAAGCTATTGATTTTGCAGAGTTTAATTCTAATACTGAACTAATTATACTATTGACTAAATAAAAAAAATTATGAAAAAATCTTTCCTTACCTTAATGCTATTGACCGCTGGAATGTTTTCTAATGCACAAATAAAATCTACTGGAGTTGTGACTATGGGAACACAAATGTCTTTGAAAATTGATTTAGATCAAACTACATCAACAGTGACTATGACCATAACTGGTCCTTCTACAAAATGGTTTGCAGTTGGTTTTAATGCAACAACAATGTCTACAAATACGCCAATCGATTGTATTTCGTATGGTACAGCCTTATTGGATAGATATCTAAATGGCGGGCACAATGCACCAGTGACAGATACAACTAATAATTTGACACTTGTTAGCAATACTGTTAGTGGGACCACAAGAACTATTGTAGTTTCAAGACCATTCTCTACTGGAGACAACAAAGATTACACATTTACATATGCAATGTCATCATTAAGTGTTATTTGGGCAGTTGGACCATCAACAACAATTTCTCAAGAGCACTCTTCATTTGGTTCAAAAGCTTTAACATTCACATTAGGAGCTGAAGATTTTTCATCTCTAAATACATTAGCAGTTTATCCTAATCCATCAAGCGGAATATTCTCAATTACAAAAAATAGTAATCAAACTATCAATAAAGTAAGAGTTTTTGACATCAACGCAAAATTAATAGATGAGATTGATAATGGTTTTGAAGCAGAAACTATTCAAGTTGATTTGTCTAATTGTTCCAAAGGAATGTATTTCATAGAAATTTCAAATGACAATGAAAAAATTGTTAAAAAAGTAAACGTTATCTAGAAATGAAAAAAGGTAAAAAAATAATCCTCATAATATTTGTTGTATTGATAGCTATAGTTGGTTCAGCCTATTATTATATTAACAACGCAGGGAAAAGAGATTTATCTGAAGAAAAAGCAGAATTTACAGTTTCTTCATCTCAAATTATGGCTGAGTTCACTAATAATTCTGATGCTTCGACAAAGAAATATTTGAATAAAGCAATTATCGTTACTGGTGTTGTAACTGATGCGACAGCAGGTGAAGTTGTCTTAGACTCAAACATCATTTGTAAACTTCACGACAAAGAGTTTTTACAAGCAAAAGGTAAAAAAATCAATGTTAAAGGTAGATTTATTGGATTTGATGATTTGATGGGTGAACTAAAAATGGACGAATGTTTTATTAATAATTAATTATATCTATGAACTTTAAGAAAAGGATAACCGTACTATTGTTTTTCATTGCTGGGTTTGGAGTAACTTGGGCACAAGATGATTTACTTAAAGAATTGGACAGTGTCAATTCTGGGAAAAAAGAAATTGAAATGGCAGCTTTCAAAGGTCTTCAAATTTGTAACATGCAATCAACAAAGTTGGCAGTAAAAAATGAATGGTATTTTGTTGTTTCACATCGTTTTGGTGATTTGACACAAGGAATAAATAACTTTTTTGGATTGGATAATGCATTGACAAAAATAGGTGGAATTTATGGTTTTACAGATTGGTTAAATGTAGGTGTTTCAAGACATACATATAACAAAAACTATGAACTTGCATTGAAATATAAATTTGCAAATCAAGAGGTGGAAGGATTTCCTTTTACTATTGTAGGCTACAACACTTTAGACATAAATACCAAACTAACAACAGATGAGTACCCAATGCTCAAAGGAGCTCAAAGGTTATCTTATTCTTCTCAATTACTTATTTCAAGAAAGTTTTCTGAGTCTTTTTCGTTTGAAGTTAATCCAATCTATGTTCATAAGAACCTATATGATAAGTTATTAGAAAATAAAGACGAATTTTTAGTTGCAGCTGGAGGTAGATACAAAATTTCAAAAAGAATGAGTATCAATGTTGAATATGCTGCACGATTGAATGCTAAAGATCAAGATTATTACCACAATCCTTTGAGTGCAGGATTTGATATAGAAACTGGAGGACATATTTTTCAACTTGTCTTCTCAAATAGCCAACCAATGAATGATGTAGCCTATTTTTCAAATACTACAGGAAAATGGAATGGCGGACCTTTTTACTTTGGATTTAACATGTATAGAGTATTTTAATTATGAAAAAGATAAGCACAATATTATTTGGATCAATTTTTGCCACAATTACACTTGTTAGTTGCGAGTCAAAAACATATGATGAGGTCACATTGGAAACAGATAACCCTACATATTTGGCAAACATTAAGCCAATTATGACTACAAATTGTACTAACTGTCATAGTGTAGAAAGTGGTCAAGAACCATATCTTGAAACATATGATCAAGTTAAAGAATCTATAATCAATGGTACTCTAATACAAGAAATTGAAGCTCCTACTGGTCAAGGAATGCCTGAAAGTGGTAGAATGCAACAATCAAGAATCGATTTAATTAATCTTTGGGTTGCCAATGGTTTTCCAAATTAAAAATAAAATTGTTATGAAAAAGTTTTTATTAATTCTTGCAATAACTTGTCAACTTTCAGGTTTTGCCCAAAAAATGTTTACACGTTCAGGTGTAATAAAATTTGAAGCTAGTATGCCTGCTTTCGAAGAAATTGCAGCTACAAATAATTCTGTGTCATGTGTTTTTGATAAAACAAATGGAGACATTGCTACATTGGCATTGATGAAAGCCTTTAAATTCAAATCACCTTTGATGGAAGAGCATTTCAACGAAAACTATGTTGAATCATCAATTCATCCTAAAGCAACTTACAAGGGTAAAGTTATTGGTTTCGATATGTCAAAATTTTCTGGAGGTAAAGCTACTTTTGATACCGAAGGAGATTTAACTATCCATGGAGTTACAAAAAAAGTTAAAACAAAAATTGTTTTTATGATATCAGGTGACAAGCTTGTGGCAAAATGTAATTTTTCTATCAAACCACAAGATTATAACATCGAAATTCCAAGTGTTGTAAAAAGCAAGATTGCAGAAAACATTAAAATAGATGTAAATTTTACATTAGAAAATAAATAGTTGAGTTATTTATTAAGTTAATTTTCTCTAAACCTCGAACAATGTTCGAGGTTTTTTTTATGTATAGCAACTAACCAAAAATGAGTACAAAAAAGTAAAATTAAATTTATATTATTTGTAATTTTACAGGTATTAAAAACTATATATGAAAGATAAATATAAAATTTCAGTCAATAATTTGAACATTTTTGAATTTACTGCAGATGACCTTTCACAGCTCGATATTGTTCCTGTAGGAGAAAATGGATTTCATGTCTTGAGTGATAATAAGCCATTTCAAACAGAAGTTATATCCTTCGATTTTTTGCAAAAAAAGTGTCAAGTCAAAATAAACAATAACTTGTATTGGGTTTCTATTTCGGGCAAATTGGAAAATCTTATTAACGAAATGGGGATTTCTGCGGGTTCTACAAAACAAATCAACTCCATCAAAGCTCCAATGCCAGGATTAATAATAGAGGTTTCAGTACAAGCTGGACAAGAAGTGAAAGAAAATGATCAATTATTAATTCTTGAAGCAATGAAAATGGAAAATAGTATTCTCTCACCAAGAGATGGAGTTATTAAATCTATAACTGTTGCTAAATCTCAAGCTGTAGATAAAGGTCAACTATTAATCGAGTTTGAATAAAATGAAAAAAATTAATAAAATCTTGGTAGCTAATCGTGGAGAAATAGCTATCAGAGTAATGAAGACTGCCCGAAAAATGGGCATAAAAACAGTTGCTGTTTATTCAACTGCCGATAGAAATGCTCTACATGTAAAATTTGCAGATGAAGCAGTTTGCATTGGCGAAGCTTTATCTAGTCAATCATATCTAAGAGGCGATAAAATAATAGAAGTTGCTAAACAATTAAACGTTGATGCCATTCATCCAGGATATGGATTTCTCAGTGAAAATGCAACATTTGCTCAACTTGCCGAAAAGAATGGTATAATATTTATTGGGCCAAAAACCAAAGCTATCGAAATGATGGGAAGTAAACTTGCTGCCAAAGAAGCAGTTATGAAATACAACATCCCGATGGTTCCTGGTGTAGACCATGCTATAATAAATGTAGATGAAGCAAAAAAATCAGCAAAAGAAATTGGTTTCCCTATACTGATTAAAGCTTCTGCTGGTGGTGGTGGAAAGGGAATGAGAATTGTTGAGAAAGAAGAAGACTTTGTTTCTCAAATGGAAAGAGCAATTAGTGAAGCTACTTCTGCATTTGGTGACGGTTCAGTTTTTATAGAAAAATATGTAACCAAACCAAGACATATTGAAATACAAATCATGGCAGATAGTCACGGAAATGTCTTGTATATTTTCGAGAGAGAATGTAGTATTCAACGTCGTCATCAAAAAGTTGTAGAAGAAGCTCCATCATCAATTTTAACTCCCGAAAAAAGAAAAGAAATGGGTGAAGCTGCTGTTCGTGTAGCAAAAGCTTGTGACTATCTTGGAGCTGGAACAGTTGAATTTCTAATGGATGATCAACATAATTTTTATTTTCTTGAAATGAATACCAGATTACAAGTGGAACATCCAGTCACAGAAATGATTTCTGGATTAGATTTGGTAGAGTTACAAATAAAAATTGCATCAGGAGAAAAACTCGAAATAAAACAAGAAGATCTTCAAATAAATGGTCATGCAATGGAACTACGTGTTTATGCTGAAGATACTTTGAATGATTTCTTGCCAAACGTGGGTAAATTAAATAAATATAAATTGCCAAAAGGAGAAAATATTAGAGTTGATAACGGAATTGAAGAAGGAATGGATGTACCTATTTATTATGATCCAATGCTTTCAAAACTAGTTACATATGGTAAAACTAGAGATGAAGCCATTGCCGAAATGATAAAAGCAATAGATGATTATCATGTTGAAGGTGTTTCTACTACATTACCATTTGGAAAATTTGTAATGCAACATGAAGCATTTCGCTCAGGAGATTTCGATACTGGTTTTGTGAAAAAATATTATAATCCAGAACAACTGAAAGAACAACAAAATAAAGAAGCAGAAATCGCTGCACTTGTTGCATTAAAGCAATATTTAGAAGAGAAAAAAATATTAAGAGTACCAACAAATTAAATCATGGAAGATAAAATAAAAATTCTCGAAGATAAAGTCGCCTTAGCCAAGCTTGGTGGTGGTGAAAAAAGAATTGCCAAACAGCATGAAAAGAAAAAATTAACTGCAAGAGAAAGAGTAGAGTATCTCCTTGATGAAGGCTCTTTTGAAGAAATCGGAATGCTAGTTACACACAGAACTACAGATTTTGGAATGGAGAAAGAAACCTACTATGGCGATGGAGTAATAACAGGATATGGTACAATAAATGGAAGATTAGTTTACATCTTTGCTCAAGATTTTACTGTTTTTGGTGGTGCATTATCTGAAACTCACGCAGAAAAAATCTGTAAAGTCATGGATATGGCTGTAAAAGTTGGAGCACCAATGATAGGGTTGAATGACTCTGGAGGAGCAAGAATTCAAGAAGGAGTTCGTTCCCTAGGTGGATATGCTGATATTTTTTATAGAAATGTTCAAGCCAGTGGTGTTATTCCACAAATTTCGGCAATAATGGGTCCATGTGCTGGTGGAGCAGTTTATTCGCCTGCAATGACAGATTTTACAATGATGGTAGAAAACAATAGTTATATGTTTGTAACTGGTCCAAACGTGGTAAAAACTGTTACTAACGAAGAAGTAACATCCGAAGAACTTGGTGGTGCAATAACACATTCTACTAAATCTGGTGTTGCTCATGTTACTTCTCCAAATGGTGTTGAGTGCCTTGAAGACTTAAAAAAATTATTAAGTTATATTCCTCAAAACAATAAAGAAACTACTCCTAAGTTGCCATACACTCTTACTGATGAATATAGAGAAGAGTTGATGAGTATTGTTCCTGAAAATGCGAATAAACCTTATGATATGCATGATGTAATCAAAGGAATTATTGACGAAGATAGCTTTTTTGAGATTCACAAAAATTATGCTGAAAATATTATTGTTGGATTTGCGAGGTTAGCCGGAAGAAGTATTGGTATAGTAGCCAATAATCCGATGTATCTTGCAGGATGTCTTGATGTAAAAAGTTCAATCAAAGCAGCACGATTTACTCGTTTTTGTGATTGTTTCAATATTCCATTATTGGTGCTAGAAGATGTGCCAGGCTTTTTACCAGGTACAGATCAAGAATGGAACGGTATAATTGTTCATGGTGCGAAACTATTATATGCTCTAAGTGAGGCAACAGTTCCAAAAGTAACTGTTATCACAAGAAAGGCTTATGGTGGAGCATATGATGTGATGAATTCCAAACACATAGGTGCAGATATGAATTTTGCTTGGCCTACTGCCGAAATCGCTGTTATGGGTGCAAAAGGTGCTTCTGAGATAATATTCAAAAAAGAAATTAGCGAAGCTGAAAATCCAGAGGCAAAATTGCTTGAGAAAGAAAAAGAATATGCTGATTTGTTTGCCAATCCTTATACAGCTGCTCAAAGAGGATTTATCGATGAAGTTATTCTTCCAAATGAAACTCGCAGAAAGCTAATTAAAGCATTTTCGATGTTAGAAAACAAAGAAGTTGCTACGCCAAAACGAAAACATGGAAACATACCTTTGTAAAAAAAATCCGCTGATGCGGATTTTTTTTATATCTGAGGTTCACCATACAAGTCAAATTCGGTAGCATCTGTGATTTTTATATTGACAAAATCACCAGTTTTTAAATAATGTTTTGAAGCATCTACCAAAACTTCATTATCTACATCTGGGCTATCAAATTCAGTTCTTCCAATGAAATACTGTCCTTCTTTTCTATCAATTACACATTTAAAAGTTTGGCCAATTTTTTCCTGATTCAATTCCCATGAAATTTGAGCCTGAATATCCATGATTTCAGCAGCTCTTGCTTTTTTTACTTCTTCTGGTACATCATCAACCAAATTATAAGCATGAGTATTTTCTTCATGTGAATATGTAAAACATCCCAATCGTTCAAAACGCATTTCTTCAACCCAATTTTTCAATAATTGGAAATCTTCCTCAGTTTCGCCAGGATAACCAACAATTAGAGTGGTTCTAATTGCCATTCCTGGAACTGTAGCTCTGAAATCTTTCAGCAATTGTGTTGTCTTTTCATAAGTAGTACCACGACGCATAGATTTTAGGATATTATCAGAAATATGTTGAAGCGGAATGTCAATGTAGTTGCAGATTTTAGGTTCATTTTTCATTAGTTCTAAAACATCCATAGGGAAACCCGTTGGGAATGCATAGTGTAATCTAATCCATTCTATTCCTTCTACTTTTAATAGAGCCTTTAACAATTCTGCTAAATTTCTTTTTTTGTATAAATCTAGACCATAATAGGTTAAATCTTGAGCAATAAGGATTAATTCTTTAACGCCATTTTTAGCTAATTTTTCAGCTTCTAGTACCAAGTTTTCAATAGGAGTAGAGACGTGTTTTCCTCTCATTAATGGAATTGCACAAAAACTACAAGGTCTATCACAACCTTCAGCAATTTTTAGATAAGCATAATTTTTTGGTGTAGTTGTTAATCGTTCTCCAATTAATTCATGTTTGTAATCAGCGCCAAGAGCTTTTAATAACAGTGGCAATTCAGTTGTGCCGAAAAATTGATCCACGTTTGGAATTTCTTTTTCTAAATCAGGTCTGTAACGTTCAGATAGACATCCTGTAACAAAAACTTTATCAACTAATCCTCTTTCTTTTTTGTCGGCATATTCAAGAATTGTATTAACCGACTCAGCTTTTGCATTATCAATAAATCCACATGTATTTATTACAATAACATTTCCTTCATCATTTTTTGGAGCTTCATGCTCAACATTTTTTCCGTTTGCCTTCAATTGCCCCATCAACACTTCGCTATCATAAACATTTTTTGAACAGCCAAGAGTGATTACATTGATTTTGTTTTTTTTTAAGGATTTGGTTCTCATAGATTTAGAAAATTGGAGTGCAAAATTACATTATTTATGTCACTATAGAAAAGATTTTTCAAATATCTATTTAAAGCAAAAAGCCACTTCTTGGAAGTGGCTTTTGAATTTTTTGAGTTTTATTTTAGAAATTTACAGAATAAGTTATGGTAACATTGTTGTTATATCTACTAATTCTAGCTGGATCAGTCATACCTGAAGAAACAAACAATTGATTCATTTTTCTGTGTTCGTAATTGTAGGCTAAATCCAATTTGCTTTCCCCAAAATTAAAACCAATTCCACCTGAATAGCCTGTCAAATCACCGAAAGTAACATCAGTTTTGTATGGGCTTTGATCAAAATGATAACCAGCGCGTAAACTAAACTGTTTTATTTTGTATTCACCACCAAGGCGAACTTCTAAGGCATTATCCAATGCATTACTCATAAATGTGTTTAGACTTTGATAGTCATTTTTTGGTTTAAATCTTGTCGTGCTGTAATCTTTGGTCGATACGTCAGCACTCAGTAAAGCTCTCTTACCAAAGATTAAAGCCACACTTCCAGTCCATTTACTTGGTGTTTGGATTTTATAAGGAGCATATTGTATCGTTGGCTGATAAGATTCAGGAAACTCATTTCCATCCTGATTGTTTAAGCTGTGGGTTGCAACACCTTGAGTTAACTCATCAGTAAGTCTGTACCAAGTAGGTGAGTCATATGATAAACCAAATCTTAAAAAATCTGTAGCCTTTACAATAGTTCCTAAACTAAACGAAAAACCTGAACCTATTGTTGAAAGCTGGTTCTCAAATAATATCTCTGAAATAGTTGAGCCAGTATCATAAACAGGATTTGTATTTGACTCATAAACTGAAGTTGTTTTTATTATATCAACAAAATGAAAATTTAGATTCATTCCTAACGATAGAAAATCCTTGTAAGTAGTAGCAAAGTTTGCTGTTAATTTTCCATTATATCCAGATGTTGAAACAGAATTTTCTTGGTAATAATTTCCTCCTAAAGGAATATTGGTGTAATAACCAGTATTGCTTGGGATATCATCATTAGCTTCAAAAATATAGGTATCATAACCAAGATACGCTTGTTGTTCATAAAAATTTAATTGATAATAATCGTAGTCTGTCAAAACGTTCAATGGAATTCCTTGAGCTATGTTTACGAAATAATTGCCAATGGAATTGTAAGGATTGGTTCCAGCAGAAAATATACTATTTCCATAATTGTTAGTATTATCGTAATTAAATGCTAATGCAATTTTTTTCCAATCGCTTTTACCACTATTGTCATTGAAAATAAATACTGCCCCAGCTTGATTTAAATCTAATGTAGCATCATTGTCTTTAGTTCTAGTGCCAAAATAGGTAGAGCTATTTTTTGTGTTAAATACGGAACCAGTAATAGAGCCAAAATTGTTATTAAAAAACACAGAACCAGCTGGATTTTGATTTATTGCTGATAAATCTCCTCCCAAAGCTCCAAATGCACCACTCATACCTCTAAATCTGGCAGTTCCTGTAAGGTTTTCAACTGATAGCCTCAAAGCATCTTCTGGTGATGTTTCTTGTGCAAAAATTTGAAAGAATGATGCACAAAAGAACAAACATGTAAATATTTTTTTCATGGCAATTATTTTACTTTTTATAAATTTTTAATTATCTTCTTCCTCCGCCACCAGATCTTCCACCACCGCTATAACCACCACCAGAGCTTCCACTACTGTAACTTCCAGAAGAATAACTCGAACTTCTTGTTCCAGAATAGCTTCTAGTTGGGTTTGATGAACTTGAACTAGACGATGAGTTAGGTCTAGGTTGAGAAACATTTGGTCTTGGCTGTGTAGATGAAGAGCTAGAAGTATTATTATAGTTTCTCACAGGTGTAGTTGTTACATTTCCTCTAGTAGGAACAGTATAATTGCCTCTTGTTGGGTTTGAAAAATTACTTCTGTTAGGTTGTTCATAGCTATTTCTTCCTCCAAAACTACTTCTTGGGTTATTGAAAGAATTGGTTCTAATATCATTACTTCTTATAGAACTTCTGTTACCAAGTCTATTTCCATAGTAATCACTTCTTCCTCCACGAGTTCCATGATTATAGTATCCATTGTGCCAAGCATATCCATAGTAATTATTCCAACCCCAATTATTGTAATAATAAGGACTATACCAACCCCAATTCCAACCCCAATAGTAGTTTGGCCCATACCAATTATTCCATCCTAATCCCCAACTTGGTCCATACCAACTATTCCATCCCCAGTAATTTCCATACCAATAGTTATTCCAATAATTCCATCCCCAAGAATTGTCATAAACGTTTATGGATACAGTTTGAGCATTGCTTCCCCAAGAAGAATAGTTACCAGAACTATATTCTTGATTTTCTTTTACAGCAACAGTATCTCTAGTTGTAGAATAATTTTCTACATCAGTAAACACTTCATTATTTTGGTTCAATGAACTAAAGTAATCTTTATATTTTTGACTATTTTCAGAATTTGAGCTTTCAGGTTGTGTTTTTCTAGCTTCAGTTGAATTTCCATAAACTCCATCATTATCATAATAAGAAGAGTTTTGATAAGAACCACATGAATAAAGACTAAAAAATAAGCTCCCGATTACAAAATAAACGGGCCAATTGACTAGTGGAAGGAATTTTGTTTTCATATCATTAGCATTTTTATTGTTGGACTATACAAAATTAGTTAGTTTTGCTGAACTATTTAGTTAAAATAAGTTAAACAATTTTTGTGCCAAATAATTCGTTATGAGTAAAAACTTAACAAAAAGAGAAGAAGATTATTCCAAATGGTATAACGAGCTTGTTGTAAAAGCTGACCTAGCAGAAAACTCAGGTGTTAGAGGTTGTATGGTGATTAAGCCATATGGTTATGCTATTTGGGAAAAAATGCAACGACAGTTAGATGATATGTTCAAGGAAACCGGTCATTCAAATGCTTATTTTCCTCTTTTTGTACCTAAAAGTATGTTTGAAGCAGAAGAAAAAAATGCTGAAGGATTTGCAAAAGAATGTGCTATTGTAACTCATTATCGATTAAAAACGGATGAGGAAAATAAAGGGAAATTGATTGTTGACCCAAATGCAAAATTGGAGGAAGAGCTAATTGTTAGACCAACAAGTGAGGCTATAATTTGGAGTACATATAAAAACTGGATTCAATCTTATAGAGATTTACCTTTATTAATCAATCAATGGGCAAATGTTGTAAGATGGGAAATGAGAACTCGTCTTTTCCTAAGAACAGCTGAATTTCTATGGCAAGAAGGTCATACTGCTCATGCAACAAAACAAGAAGCTATTGAAGAAACCGAAAAAATGATGAACGTTTACGCTGATTTTGTAGAGAACTTTATGGCGATACCGGTAATCAAAGGTATAAAAACAGCTAATGAAAGGTTTGCAGGAGCTGAAGAAACCTATTGTATAGAAGCATTGATGCAAGATGGTAAAGCTCTTCAAGCCGGTACATCGCATTTTCTTGGGCAGAATTTTGCAAAAGCTTTTGATGTAAAATTTGCTAGTAAAGAAGGAAAACTTGAGCATGTATGGGGAACAAGTTGGGGCGTTTCAACAAGATTAATGGGTGCTTTAGTAATGACACATTCAGATGACAAAGGGTTGGTTTTACCGCCAAACCTTGCCCCAATTCAAGTTGTTATTGTCCCTATTTTTAAAACTGAAGAACAATTGAATCAAATCAATGAAAAAATAGAATTGTTATCTAAAGAATTAAGAAAGCTCGGTATTTCTGTAAAATTTGATACAAGAGACACCTTATCTCCAGGATTTAAATTCAATGAATGGGAATTAAAAGGTGTTCCAGTTCGAATTGCGATAGGTCCAAAGGATTTGGAAAATGGTACTTTTGAAGTGGCTCGAAGAGATAATTTGACAAAAGAAATAGTTTCAAATGATAACATTGTTGAGCATATTTCCAATTTATTGAAGACAATTCAAAACGATTTATTTGACAAAGCACTAAATTTTAGAAATACTCATATTACAGAGGTCAATTCATTTGAAGAGTTTAAAGATGTGTTAGAAAATAAAACTGGTTTTGTTTCAGCACACTGGGATGGCACACCTGAAACCGAAGAAAAAATCAAAGAATTGACCAAAGCAACGATAAGATGCGTGCCATTAGATAGGGTTGAGGAGGAAGGAAAGTGTGTTTTTAGTGGGGCAAAATCTACTGGAAGAGTACTGTTTGCAAAGGCTTACTAAAAAATAGTAAAAAAAATTATTTTGCTATTGTACGAATAAAAAATAGTTGTATTTTTGCATCCGCATTACGCAAGTAGGCCCGTTCGTCTATCGGTTAGGACGCCAGGTTTTCATCCTGGTAAGAAGGGTTCGATTCCCTTACGGGCTACAAATGTAGAAAACAGGTTAATGGCCCGTTCGTCTATCGGTTAGGACGCCAGGTTTTCATCCTGGTAAGAAGGGTTCGATTCCCTTACGGGCTACAATTTTTTTAATTTAAAAAATAACAAAAAATGGCAAATCATAAGTCAGCTTTAAAAAGAATTAGAAGCAACGAAAAGAAAAGAGTATTAAACAGATATCAACATAAAACAGCTCGTAATGCAGTTAAAGCATTAAGATTAACGACTGTTAAAGCTGATGCAGTTGCTAAGTTAGCTTCTGTAATATCTATGATTGATAAATTAGCTAAGAAAAATATCATTCATGATAATAAAGCATCAAACTTAAAATCTAAGTTGACTAAACACGTTGCTAAATTATCATAATTTAAAGTATTTTGAATATTAAAAAGGCACCTTAACTAGGTGCCTTTTTTAATTTAATTTTGCTTTCAAATTTTCTAATAACTCTTTTGTTATAGGTTTTGATATAAAGTCTATGACAATATCATAGGTTTTTGATTTGTTTATGTCTTTTGGATCTATAGTTGATGAAAGAACAATAAATTTCGTTTTCAGAAAGATTTTCTCATATCCATTTTTGATGTATTCATCAAGAAATTCCCATCCATTCATTATAGGCATATTCAAATCTAAAAAGACTACATCTATTTTTTCAAATTCATTATTTTGATTTAGCGAATTAAAAAAATCCAAGGCTTCTTCGCCATTATTAGAAGTGAAAATATTTGAGGCAAAATTTACTTTTTCAATGACTTTTTTACAAAGCATCAATGTTATCGGGTCATCATCTATACAGAGTACATTCATGATTTTTAGTTGTTAAATGTTATTGTAAAAGTTGTTCCTTTACCTACTTTACTATCAACCTCTATGGTTCCGCCCATTGTTTCTACTTGCGACTTAACGAGATATAGACCAAGACCTTTGCTATCTGGATGATTGTGAAAACGCTGATATAACCCAAAGATTTTATGTTTATTTCTATCAAGATCAATTCCAATTCCGTTGTCTTTGAAATATAGAATGACTTTATCATTAATAGTTTTTGAAGTTATAGTAATTTTTAGTTGTTTATCTGGTGACTTGTATTTGATTGAATTTGTTAGTAAATTTAAGAAAATACTTTCTAAATATGATTTATTCATATTTAAAATGGAAATATCTTCTAGCTCAATTTTTAAAATAGGTTTGTGTAAACTAATTAAAAAACTCAATTGGTTAAACACATTCTCAAAGATTTCTTTGATGAGAATTGTTTCTTTTTTTATTGATGGATTATCTTTTATTATGACAACTTTTACTAAATCATTAATTGTTTCATTTAGTAGGTGAGTTGAGGTTGCAAATCCTGCTATAATCTCTTTTAGTTCTGGGTTTTCAATTTCAATATCGTCAACTAAATTGAGTAATCCGGTTAAATTTGATAATGGAGCTCTCAAATTGTGAGATGTGATATAAGAGAATTGCTTCAAATCATTATTATTTTGTGTTAGCTCACGAATAAGCTGTTCACGTTCCTTGATTTTTTCTTTTTCTTCGGTTACATCTCTTTGTATTGAAATCCAATGTGAGTGCTCGCCTTCACTGGTCATTACAGGAATCATGGAAAAATTTATCCAGAACTCTTCACCATTTTTTTTGTGACAAATTGTTTCGATTACACATTCTTTATACTCTAGAACTGCATTTTTTAATTTATCTAATTGTAATATATCAGATTTTGGACCAAATATTTTAGAAATAGATTTTCCAATAATTTCTTCTTCAGAAAATCCAGTCATTTTTAGGAATGCAGTATTCACAAAAATAATTTTTGGTGCATAATCATCAATTATTTCGGTATCTGTAATCATTACCGCATCTTTTGATTGAGTAATTGCAGTTTCAAGAAGTTTCAGTCTTTGCTCTTCTTCTTTTTGTTTTGTAACATCTTGAAGCGCTCCAATCATTCTAATTGCTTTTCCTTCGGCGTCTTTTAATAAAAATCCTCTATCCAAAACATATTTAAAAGATCCATCAGCACATTGGAATCTGTACTCATGTTGCCATTTATCAGTTTTTGCATCAAGAAAAGAATATAGTTTTATAGACATGTTTAAGCTATCCTCTGGATGGATTCTACTAAACCACCAATTAGAGTCGTTACCAACCTCATTTTTTTTGTAGCCAAATACACCTTGGATGCCTTTATTCCAAACTATTTTGTCACTTTCGATTTGCCAATCCCAAATGGTGTCACTTTTTGCTTTTGCAACAACGTCATATCTTTCTTTTGATTCAGCAATTTCCAAGTTATTCTTTTTAAATTTTGCAAAAGTGTCACTGTATTTCAGACGAATTTGATTAAGGGCATACTTTGTAAAAAAAACATAAGCAACAATAATCACTACGTCTTTTATCATAAAATATTTAAGGATAAGAGATTTTGAAGAGTTTTCAGCCTGTTGATTAATAATGATATTGCCTAATAAAGTTATTAGTACTAGGGCTAATAGAGAAAAAATGATTATTTGATTGGAAAACTTTTTCATTTCTTCAAATATATAAATAAAAGATGTTTTTTTAAAACAACATAAAAACTTATTATTATAATAATATTAGACACTTATTTACTTTTTTCTATCAAAAATAAAAACGTACCTTTGCGCCTTTCAAAAAAACACACATGGAATCAATTAGAAACATTGCTATTATTGCTCACGTTGACCACGGTAAGACAACATTGGTTGACAAAATTATGTATCATTGCCAACTTTTCAGAGATAATGAAAACACAGGTGATTTAATTTTGGACAACAATGATTTAGAGCGCGAAAGAGGTATAACAATTGTTTCTAAGAATGTTTCTGTAAAATACAAAGGCACAAAAATAAATATTATTGACACTCCAGGTCACGCTGATTTTGGTGGAGAAGTAGAGAGAGTTCTTAATATGGCAGATGGTGTTTTACTTCTTGTAGACGCTTTTGAAGGTCCAATGCCACAAACACGTTTTGTTCTTCAAAAAGCAATTGACCTTGGGCTAAAACCTTGTGTGGTTATCAACAAAGTTGATAAAGAAAATTGTACTCCAGAGGAAGTTCATGAAAAAGTTTTCGATTTAATGTTTGAACTTGGGGCAGAAGAATGGCAACTTGATTTTCCAACGGTTTATGGTTCTGCTAAAAATAACTGGATGAGCGAAGATTGGAAAAATCAAACTTCTAATATTGAGCCATTGCTTGATATGGTTCTTAATCATATTCCTGCTCCAAAAGTTTCTGAAGGAACTCCACAAATGCTTATAACTTCTCTTGATTTTTCTTCTTTTACTGGTAGAATAGCTATTGGTCGTTTGCAAAGAGGTGAGTTAAAAGAAAATCAAAATGTTTCTTTGGTAAAAAGAGATGGAAAAATAATCAAATCAAAGATAAAAGAACTACATACTTTTGATGGACTTGGCAGAAAGAAAGTTGAGTTAGTAACAGCTGGAGATATCTGTGCTATTGTTGGTCTTGAAGGTTTTGAAATTGGTGATACAGTTGCTGATTTCGAAAATCCAGAGGCATTGCAAACTATTGCTATTGATGAACCAACAATGAGTATGTTGTTTACCATCAATGACTCACCGTTTTTTGGAAAAGAAGGAAAATTTGTAACGTCAAGACACGTAAAAGATAGATTAACTAAGGAACTTGAGAAAAACTTGGCACTAAGAGTTAATGAAACAGATTCTGCTGATAAATTCATGGTTTTTGGTCGTGGAGTTTTGCACCTTTCAGTATTAATCGAAACCATGCGTCGTGAAGGATATGAATTGCAAATTGGTCAACCACAAGTTATTATTAAAGAAATTGATGGAGTAAAATGTGAGCCAATTGAAGAATTAACAATCGACTTACCAGAAAATGTATCTGGAAGAGCAGTAGAATTTGTTACAGTAAGAAAAGGTGAAATGTTGAGCATGGAACCAAGAGGCGAACGTATGATTATTAAATTCAATATTCCTTCGAGAGGTATTATTGGTTTAAGAAACCAACTTTTGACTGCTACTGCTGGTGAAGCTATTATGGCACACAGATTCCTTGAATATCAACCATACAAAGGTGAAATTGCTGGTAGAATAAATGGTTCTTTGATTTCTATGGAAAATGGTAAAGCAATTCCATATTCAATCAATAAACTTCAAGAAAGAGGTAAATTCTTTGTAGATCCTAATGAAGATGTTTATGAAGGACAAGTAATTGGCGAAAATTCTCGTGGAGATGATATGGTTGTCAACATTACAAAAACAAAACAGTTGACTAACTTCCGTTCTGCTGGTGCAGATGATAAAACCAGAATTGTTCCAGCTATCAAATTTTCGCTAGAAGAAGCTTTGGAATATATTCAAAAAGATGAATATGTAGAAGTTACGCCAAAATCACTTCGTTTAAGAAAAATTTATTTGAACGAAAATGATAGAAAGCGTTTCAAAATAGATTAAACAAAAAGCCCTTCAATTTTGAAGGGCTTTTTTTATCGTTTTAATGTGAAATGACCTTTTACATTTCTGCCATCGCTCAATTGAATATTATACCAATAATCATCTGATGGCATCAGGTTGTTATTATAAGTTCCGTCCCAACCATTTCCTGTAGCACTTATTTGTTTCAATAATTTGCCATATCTATCAAAAATATAGATAATTGAGTTTGCATTTACTGGATTCACACCTTGAATGTTCCAATAATCGTTATATCCATCACCATTTGGAGTAAAGAAATTAGGAATTCCAAGAACATATATTTTCATTGGGCCAACAATTCCACAACCATTTTTGTCTCTTACATATACATCGTGTTCACCAATAGGAACGTTTTGGAAAAAATTGCTATCACGATATGGACCATACATATCATCAAGCGAATATTCATAAACTCCGCTACCAGTAACATTGATTAATACTGTATTTAATGAACTTAAATCATGTATTTCTATATTTTGTATAGTAGCAATTTCTGATGCTATAACATCAACTATTCTTGTCATTATACATTCAGAAGAATTTTTTACTGTAACAGAATATTCTCCTGCATCAGAAACAACAAGTTGGTATTGATTTTCACCAATAAGTATATCCCCATTTTTATACCATTGATAACTGTAATTAGCTGGTGAACTGCCATCAATAATTGCTGCATTTATTGTTGTAGTGGTATCTGGTAAGCAAATTAATGTACTGTCATATAAATCAATTTTTGGTGTAGGTTTAACAACAAAAGGGATTACTAATTCAGCAGTACAACTTGTATTGATTGGGTTTTCTACAACTACTCTGATGTTTTGTGTTGAAGTTTTGAAAGGATTTGGCAATGGGCTTGAAAGTAATTTATTATTTTCATCATAATAATAAATATTCACATCAGTTTGGTTTCCTAAAAGCATTTCTTGAAAACCAGTTGTTGGAAAATTGTATTCTCCATCTTGATACAATGGATCTAG
>JAXLVF010000015.1:0-40480 GCA_046329205.1 Flavobacteriaceae bacterium
TTTTACTGTTTTTCAAATTTTTACAATGACAAACAATTCACAAAATAAGCTAAATGTTTGAAAAAATAAAAGATATGAATTACTTTTGCAGTCATTTTTAAATAAACTAATATACTAAAATAATGAGTACACAAACAATTCCTTATGTACCGTACAAAGTTAAAGATATTTCTTTAGCAGAATGGGGAAGAAAAGAAATCCAACTAGCTGAGGCTGAAATGCCAGGTTTAATGGCTATTAGAGCAGAATATGGTCCAAGTCAACCATTAAAAGGAGCAAGAATTGCAGGATGCCTTCACATGACAATTCAAACTGCTGTTTTAATTGAAACTTTGGTTGCGCTTGGTGCAGAGGTAACTTGGTCATCATGCAATATTTTCTCAACTCAAGATCATGCTGCTGCTGCAATTGCTGCTGCTGGAATTCCTGTTTATGCTTGGAAAGGTATGAATGCAGAAGAATTTGATTGGTGCATTGAACAAACTTTATTTTTTGGTGAAGAAAGAAAACCTTTGAACATGATTCTTGATGATGGTGGTGATTTAACAAACATGGTTTTTGATAAATATACTGAGTTGGTTGAAGGTATTAAAGGATTATCAGAAGAAACTACAACTGGAGTACACCGTTTATACGAAAGAATGAAAAATGGTACTTTGTACATGCCAGCCATTAACGTAAATGACTCTGTTACCAAATCTAAATTTGATAACAAATATGGATGTAAAGAGTCTGCTGTAGATGCTGTTCGTCGTGCGACTGATGTTATGTTAGCAGGAAAAAGAGTTGTAGTGTGTGGATATGGTGATGTTGGAAAAGGAACCGCAGCTTCATTCCGCGGTGCTGGTTCTATTGTAACAGTTACTGAAATTGACCCAATTTGTGCATTACAAGCTGCAATGGATGGTTTTGAAGTAAAAAAATTAGATACTGTTATTGGTAATGCTGACATCGTAATTACTACTACAGGAAATAAAGATATCGTTGTTGGTCGTCATTTTGAGGCTATGAAAGACAAAACTATCGTTTGTAATATTGGTCATTTCGATAACGAAATAGATATGGCTTGGTTGAATGAAAACTTTGGTTCATCTAAAAAAGAAGTTAAACCACAAGTTGACATCTACAATGTGAACGGAAAAGAAGTAATCATTCTAGCTGAAGGTCGTTTAGTAAACTTAGGTTGTGCTACAGGTCATCCGAGTTTTGTAATGAGTAACTCTTTCTCTAACCAAACATTAGCTCAAATTGAATTATGGACAAATAGTGCTGCTTACAAAAATGAAGTGTATATGTTACCAAAACATCTTGATGAAAAAGTAGCCGCTTTACATTTAGCTAAACTAGGGGTTGAATTAGAGACTTTAAACGCTGAACAAGCTTCATACATTGGTGTTGAAGTTCAAGGTCCATTCAAACCAGAATATTACAGATATTAATTTTCATAAAATTATTAAAATAAAAAAACCTTGCTTTTGGCAAGGTTTTTTTATGCTGTATTATATTACACTTAAATAGTAAAGATATTTAAAATCCAGTTAACCCCTAGATGGTTTGAGTTATCAATTTAATTATAAAATTTAAATCGCTATAGGTTTAGACAAACAAAAAGCCCACTTAATAAGTGGGCTTTTTATATGAATAAGAAAAATATTCTTATGCTTCAAAAGGAAGAACTGAAACAAATGATTTCCCTTCTGCTTTTTTCTGGAATTTCACAATTCCATCAACTTTTGCATGTAGCGTGTGATCTTTACCCATGTAAACATTTTCACCAGCATTATGCTTTGAACCTCTTTGTCTAACGATGATGTTACCAGCAACTGCTGCTTGACCACCAAAAATCTTAACGCCTAGACGTTTCGATTCTGATTCTCTACCGTTTTTAGAACTACCGACACCTTTCTTGTGAGCCATGATGTTTTGGTTTTATAAGTTAATACTAAAATTAAACAGCTTTACCACCGTTTAATTCGTCTTGTAATTTTTTTAATTCATCCATTTTCCCATCAGCAGCCAATTGAGCTTGTTGAGCCCATGTTGTTGGATCTAAATGAGAAACCTTAGCAGTTGAAGCTTCTAAAATTTCTTTAACTTTAGCTGCATCAGTCGTTGCTAATTTTGCAAAAGTATCAATTCCTGCAGCTACCAATACTTCAGCAGCTTTTGGACCAATACCTTCAATTATAACTAAATCATCACCTGATTTTTTTGCTTTTGGAGCTTTTGCTTCTTTCACTTCAGCAACTTTTTCAGCTTTTGGAGCTGATTTTTTTGCACCAGAAGAAACAATACCTTCAATAATGATTTGAGTTAATGATTGTCTGTGACCATTTTTCTTTTTGAAACCTTTTCTTCTTTTCTTTTTGAAAACGATTACTTTGTCTCCTTTTAAGTGTTGTAACACTTTGGCTTCTACTGAAGCTCCATCTATAGCTGGGGCGCCAAGAGTAATGTTTCCATTATCATCCAACAAAAGAACTTTTTCAAAAGAAACTTTTGAACCTTCTTCATTAGATAATCTGTGAACAAATACTTTTTGGTCTTTGCTTACTTTGAATTGTTGCCCTGCTATCTCTACGATTGCGTACATAACAATGATTTTAAATTATTTTTTTGAGTTTGCAAATATACAATTAATAATTACACAAACAACTTCTTTAATTAAAAAATTGTTTCTAGTTAAATAATTGAAAATCTATGAGATAACTTTTATCAAATAATATTCAAAAAAAAGCTAAATTTGTTGTAACAAAAAACGTTTCGTGTATACAAATAATCCAATACAACAAAATTTCAATTTTTTATGAAAAAATCTTTAATCGCTTTAAGTTCAATGCTTATGCTTGGAAGTACAGCTTTTGCTCAAAAAGTAGCTTTTGAAGAGTATGATTTGCCAAATGGTTTGCATGTCATCCTTCACAACGACCAATCTGCTCCTGTAGTAATAACTTCGGTTATGTATCATGTAGGATCAAAAGACGAAAATCCAGAAAGAACTGGATTTGCCCATTTTTTTGAACACCTTCTTTTCGAAGGAACAAAAAACATCAAAAGAGGTGAATGGATGAAAACTGTTACTTCTAATGGTGGAACCAATAATGCTAACACTACTGATGATAGAACTTACTATTTCGAAGTTTTCCCTTCAAATAATACAGAACTTGGTCTATGGATGGAATCAGAGCGATTAATGCATCCTGTTATCAATCAAATTGGTGTTGACACTCAAAACGAAGTAGTTAAAGAAGAAAAAAGACTTCGTGTAGATAATCAACCTTATGGACAACTTCTTGCTGAAGTAAAGAAAAACTTGTTTAAAGTTCATCCATACAGATGGGCAACTATAGGTTCTATGGAACATCTTGATGCTGCAACTCTTGAAGAGTTTCAAGCTTTTAATAAAAAATTCTATTCTCCAAACAATGCTGTGCTAGTAGTTGCTGGACAAATAGATGTTGCGCAAACAAAAGCATGGATTGAAAAATATTTTGGCCCAATTCCTCGTGGCGAAAAAATAGAAAGAAAAACATTTGTTGAACAGCCAATCACAGAAACAATTCGTGCTACTTATGAAGACCCGAATATTCAAAAACCAATGGTTGTTGCTGCATACAGAACTCCATCAATGAAAACACGCGATGCTAGAGTATTGGATATGATTTCAACAATTTTGAGCGACGGAAAAAGTTCACGTTTGTACAAAAAAATTGTTGATGACAAAAAAATGGCATTACAGATTGGTGCTTTCAACTACACACAAGAAGACTATGGCTCATACATAATTTATGGAATGCCTCAAGGTGATTTTACTTCTGCTGATTTAGTTAGAGAAGCTGATGAAGAAATTGTAAAACTTCAAAATGAATTGATTTCAGAAAAAGATTTTCAAAAATTACAAAACATTTATGAAAACAATTATGTAAACAGCAACTCTAGTGTTGAAGGAATTGCAGAAAATTTAGCTTCGTATTATCTTTTATATGGTGACGTTAACCTTATAAATACTGAAATGGACATCTACAGATCAATCACTCGTGAAGAAATCAGAGATGTAGCTCGCAAATATTTAAATCCAAACCAACGTTTGATTTTGGATTATGTTCCTGCAAAAGATAAAGCTCAAAACTAAGATCAAATTATCATGAAAAAATCAATTATAATACTTTCTAGCTTGTTTTTAACTTTTATGACACAAGCACAAGACGACAGATCACAGCCAAAACCAGGACCAGCTCCTAGTATAAAAATAAAAAAACCAGAAACTTTTTCTTTACCAAATGGATTAAAAGTTTTAGTGGTTGAAGATCACAAACTACCACGTGTTTCCTATAATCTAACTTTGGATAATGCTCCATATGCAGAAGGAGACAAAAAAGGTGTTGACGAACTAACAAGTTCACTAATAGGAAATGGTTCAACAAAAACCTCAAAAGATGCTTTCAACGAAGAAATTGATTTCCTCGGAGCAAATATCAATTTCTATTCTTCTGGTGCTTCTGCAAGCGGTTTATCAAAACATTCTAAAAGAATTTTAGAATTATTGGCAGAAGGTTCTTTAATGCCAAATTTTACTCAAGAAGAATTTGACAAAGAAAAAGACAAATTAATAGAAGGATTAAAAACACAAGAAAAAAGTGTTTCTGCTGTTGCAGGAAGAGTTGAAAATGTTTTAGCTTTTGGTAAAGCCAATCCAGCTGGTGAATATCTTTCTGAGGAAACTATAAAAAATGTTTCTTTAGCTGATGTAAAAGATAACTACAGAACTTATTTTGTTCCCGAAAGAGCCTATCTTGTTGTGGTTGGTGATATTAAAACTAAAGACGTTAAGAAAAATGTAGAAAAACTTTTTGGAAGTTGGGTAAAAGCTACTGCTCCTAGAGTAAGTTATTCTACACCAAGTAATGTTCAGTACACTCAAATAAACTTTGTTGACATGCCAAATGCTGTTCAATCAGAGTTAACTTTATTGAACACTATTGATATGAAAATCTCTAATCCTGATTATTTCCCTTTAATTGTTGCTAATCAAATTTATGGTGGAGATTTCAATAGTTATTTAAACATGAACCTTAGAGAAAAACATGGTTGGACTTATGGTGCTAGATCATATGTTGGTCAAAGTAAATTTGGTTCAAGCAAATTCACAGGAAATGCTCAAGTTAGAAATGCCGTTACAGACAGTTCTGTTGTTGAAGCTCTTAATGAATTAAAAAGAATTAGAACAGAAAAAGTATCCGAAGAAACACTTAAAAATGTAAAAGCGGGATACATTGGACGTTTTGTTATGCAAGTTGAAAAACCTGCAACTGTTGCACGTTATGCGCTTAATATCGAAACAGAAGGTTTACCGGCAGATTTTTATGAAAACTACATCAAAAACATCAATGCAGTAACTGCTGATGATGTAATGAGAGTAGCAAATAAATATATGCTTGCAGACAACATGAGAATTCTTATTGTTGGTAAAGGTTCAGAAGTAATTCCAGCTCTAGAAAAGTTGAAAATCCCTATGTTCTATTTTGATAAATATGGAAATCCTACTGAAAAACCAGCAATGAAAAAACCTGCTCCAGCTGGTGTTACAGTAAAAACTGTTCTTGAAAATTATATCAATGCAATAGGTGGTCAAAAAGCTGTAGCTGCTGTAAAAACTATTTCAATGGTAGGAACAGCAACAATTCCTCAAGCACCAGCTCCATTAAAATTTACTATGAAAAAAGACGTTAAAGGGAAATCTCTAGTAAAAATTGAAATGGAAGGAATGGGAGAATTATCAAAACAAGTTGTTGACGAAAAAGGTGGATTTACTGTACAACAAGGTATGAGAAAAGAGCTTTCTGCAGAAGAGTTTGCTGAGAAAAAAGAAACTGCTTCTACTTTTGACGAACTTGCTTTGATGAAAAAAACAGATTTAGTTCTCGATGGAATTGAACCATTCAATGGCAGTGATGCATATGTTATCAAAAACGGAAAAACTACTTTATACTACGATGTTAAGTCAGGTTTAAAAGTTGCTGAATCTAAAACTGTAGAAAGAGGTGATCAAAAAATGACTGTTACAACAAACTTTAGCGATTATAAAGATGTAAAAGGTGTTAAATTCCCTTATGCAATTACAATGAACCAAGGGTTTGAATTAAACTTTATTATGAATGATGTGAAGGTAAACGAAGGTGTTACTGACGCTGATTTTAAATAATATAGTTGAAGTTTTGTATATTTAGTAAAAGACCGCAGTTTGCGGTCTTTTATTTTTTATTTGCCAAATATATTCCCACCATAACTATAACTGCTCCAAAAACCTGAAACAAACTTAATCTCTCATTATCAAAAATCCCCCAACCCAATGCAACTATTGGTATCAAATATGTAACAGAAGAGGCAAAAACTGGCGATGAAATTTGAATTAATTTATAAAATGAAACATTCGCTATTCCTGTTCCAACAATACCCAAAATAGCCACAAAAATCATAGCATTTTGAGTTGAAGCAATATTAATTTTTGTAGAAAAATCAGTTAAAAACAAAATCATTACAGCAGGCAATAACATAACCATAAAATTACCGGTAGTTATGCTTAGAGGTTTTACATCAGATAAATATTTTTTTATCAAATTAACATTTGTGGCGTAACACATTGTAGCAACAATCACAAATAAAGTATAAAAATAATTCTCAGTTGTATTGCTTTCTACTCCTGCAAAAATTAAGATAGCAGTCCCAATAAGCCCTATAATTATCCCTAAAAATTGACTTCTTTTGAAATCTAAGCCAAAAAAAGTTGCTCCTAACAACAAAGTACTTAGCGGTGTCAATGAGTTTAGAATGGAGCAGATAGAACTACTTACTTTTGTTTCTGCAATAGCAAAAAGATATGCTGGAATAAATGTGCCAAACAATGAAGTAATTGCAACATATTTCCACTTATGCAAAGGAATTTCGGCTAAACTCTTAAATCCAATTACTAATAAAAATATTGCACAAAAAATTATTCTCAATGAACCCAACTGAAATGGAGATAATCCAACAAGCCCTTTTTTGATTAAAATAAATGAACTTCCCCATATTAAAGCCAACAAAGCGAGTAAAATCCATTTTATTTGTAGTGATTTCATAACTAAAAATTATTTGGCAAATTTTGTAATTATTTTAAGAATGACCATTTTAAAAATTAGTTATTTTTGTGGTGCATTTCAACTTGACAACAAACACTAAATATAATACCATGAATTTTTTCAAATCATTATTGACTGTTTCTTTTTGTTCTTTGGCATTAATTGGTTGTAAGGAAACTGTTTCTAAGGCCAACATTTCTCAAGAAACTAAAGAAGCTAAGAAAGAAAAAACCATAGCGGCAAAACCTGAAACGGCTTCATTCCATATAGAAGGCATGACTTGCGCTATTGGTTGTGCAAAAACAATTGAGGATAAACTTGCTGAAACAAATGGAATTCAAGAGGCAAAAGTAGATTTTGACAAAAAAGAAGCTACTGTTGTTTTTGATGCTGCAGTTTTAGACTCAAAAAAAATTACCAATTTAGTTGAATCGTGTGCAGATGGTAAAACATACAAGGTTTCTGACATGAAAACGAAAATCTAGAAAAAACTAAAAAGGGAACTCAAAATTGAGTTCCCTTTTTTATTTCCAACGAAAAGTTTCCATTATTTTTCTCATGTCTTTTTTGATATAATCTGTTGCTGGCATTATAGAGTCGTAATTGGGCTTAGCATAAAAATATACCGAACCTGTCACAAAATGCTTCACACTGTCAGTAACATAAAACTGCGCATTTGTTGCTGCGTTACCACTAACCCTGTAAAACATTCCGTATACTTTATCATTATCATTGATAAATGGTTGTTCTAGAATATCATCTGCTTTTATTACGTGCTCATAAGTCAATTTTTGAGCATCGCGCAATAGTTTATCAATATTATTTTGTACTGGCTTATAAGTTAAGTAAACCGTAGCTTTCATTTTTTTGTAGTGCAAACTATAACCACAATCTTTGTCAGTTTCTACATTAGCAGTTTTGTTCATCTCAAATGTAAATGGACAAGGCGTTTCAAATGCTTTGTAGGTTGCTCCTGGATAATCCAATCGTAGTTGGCTTGCAGGTTTTGGTAACACATCATCTTTGCAACAAATTGTCAAACTTGTTAAAAAAATTAGAGCTATAAATGATTTGATTTTCATCTATTCTAGAGTAACTTTTATTTGTTTTATTCTTCTCTTGTCAACAACTTCAATAACGAAAAAAGTTGAAGAAAAGTGTATTTTTTGACCTTTTTTTGGAAAATGTCCTAAGTTTTCTAAAATGAAACCAGCCAAAGTTTCTGCTTCACCTTTTTTTGCTTCAAAAGGTTCTTCATCAAGACCAGTTATTTTATAGAAATCCTTAAGATTTATTTTCCCTTCAAAGATAAAATTCTTTTCATCGATTTGAGAAAAATTAATATTTTCATCATCAAACTCATCTGAAATATCACCAACAATTTCCTCAATAATATCCTCAAGAGTAACAATACCTGATGTTCCTCCATATTCATCAACCACAACAGCTATATGGCTTTTCATGGTCTGAAAGTCTTTCAGCAGGTCATCTAATTTTTTGTTTTCAGGAACAAAAAATGGAGTTCTAATTAATTTATCCCATTCAAATTCTTTTTTGTGAATGTGTGGAATCAAATCTTTTACAAACAAAACCCCAACAATATGGTCAATATTATCTTTAAAAACTGGTATTCTTGAATATCCTTTATCGACAATCTTAGGATAAATTTCTGAAAAAGTTTCATCAATATCCAATGCAAAAACATCTATTCTAGGACTCATTACTTGTTTAGTATCTGTGTTTCCAAAGGAAACAATTCCTTCCAATATTTTATGTTCATCAGTAGTTGTGTCCTCAGGTGAAGTTAACTCAAGTGCTTGAGATAATTGATTGACTGAAATATTGCTTTTTTGATTACCTAATTTGTTGTGCAAAATATTAGAAATGTTTCGCATAGGAATGCTCACTGGTGATAGTAGCTTATCTAAAAAACTAAGCGGAACAATTATAAATGCTGAAAATTTCAAACTATTTCTACTTGCATAAATCTTTGGTAAAACTTCACCAAAAAGCAAAATCAAAAAAGTTACCAATACAACCTCAACAACAAACTTTATTACAGGTGATTGAATATTATCAAAAAGTGAACTCCCTACGATAGAAAAAATTATTACAACTCCAATGTTTAAAAAATTATTAGCCAATAATAATGTTGCTAAAAGTTTTTTGGGTTTTTGAAGTATTTTATCCAATAATTTCCCTTTTTTTGGATTTTCATTCGACAACTTTGCAACATCATTTGGGGACAATGAAAAAAGGGCAACCTCAGCGGCAGATATCAATGCAGATAAAAACAAAAGCAGGAAAATAGTAATCCAACCAAGAGTAGCTTGAGTGTCTAAAATTCCGAAAAAAGAGTAACTGGGATCAGGATCCAAACGAAAGAGTATTAATTAGACAATTTTAATTTAATAAGACATATCCATCTCGTCAGATATAGCATTATTATCTTTATTTTCTCCAGATTGCACTTGTTTTACATTGTCAGAGTCTTTTTTAATATTTAAAAACACAAATTCGGTTACTTGAATTTCTGTAGTATATTTTGTAGACCCGTCTTCAGCCTGCCATTGACGTGATTTTATTCTGCCTTCAACATATATTTTATCGCCTTTAGACAAATATTTTTCACAAATTTCAGCAGCTTTATTTCTGACAACTAAATTATGCCACTCAGTAGAAGTTATTTTTTCGTTTGTTTGTTTATTTATGTACACTTCGTTTGTGGCTAATGGAAACCGAGCAATACAATTACCTCCATCAAAATAATGCATTTTCACATCATCTCCAAGGTGACCAATTAGAATTACTTTATTTACAGTTCCGTTCATATTGCTAGAAGTATAAATCAATCAAATTTACTACTTTTTTTTAATTTTTAACAATTCTTTCTCTATAAAATTAAAAATAACTACAGGAAAAGGTAATTTTGTTAGATTTATTATCGATAATCCATTTTCGAAATTACCAGAAATTGATGCTTTCCAAAATTTAATGTGCAAATTTTGATGTGAAAGTTTGTGAACTATTTGGTGATGGTGAAATGGTTTTAAATTCGATATTTTATCTGCAAAACTGAATTTCTCTTGAATAGATTGAACAAGCTTTTCATAGTCATCAGCAAGTTCGATTTCAATTAGTGGAAACTCATAGAGATTTTGCCAAATATCTTTTTCAATTCTCTTGTTCACCAAAACATTTTCAAACTCATCAAAAACAACCAAATAATTAAAAAATCTATTTTTAACCTTTGCTTTTTTAGTTTTAATTGGTAATGATTCAACACAATTGTTAGCATATGCAAAACAACTATTATTAAAAACGCAGTTCATACAATCAGCTTTTTTGGGTAAACATTGCAAAGCCCCAAATTCCATAATAGCTTGATTGAACAAATGACTTTTCCCATTTGGAATTAATTCTTTTGCAATCTCAACAAAGATTTTTTTTGTTGCTGTATTCGAAATATCTTCCTTTACACCAAAATATCTTGATAAAACCCTGTAAACATTCCCATCTACAACTGGCACCTCTTCGTCGTGACAAAAAGAAGCAATAGCAGCTGCCGTGTAATCGCCTACTCCTTTCAGTTTTTTGAGCTCTGAATACGTTTTTGGAAAAAATCCATTAAGTTCATTTGCAACATATTGAGCTGTTTTGTGCATGTTTCGTGCTCGAGAATAATAGCCTAATCCTTGCCAAAGAACAAGCACATCATTTTCAGAAGCTCTTGCTAAATCAAAAACAGTGGGGAAAGTTTCTATAAACCTCAAATAATAAGGCAATCCTTGTGCTACTCTAGTTTGTTGAAGTATAATTTCTGACAACCAAATAGAATAAGAATCTGTTGTGTTTCGCCAAGGCAAATCACGTTTATTTTTTAAATACCATTTAATTAATAAGTTAGAAAAATCCATCGTCAAAAAAGGTAGTGCAAAAATAAATCATTATGTGATTAAATTTTAAGAGATTATAGTTGAAAAATTGTTTTTTTAATTCATATATTTGCACTCGCAAAAAATCACACTTAATATTAAAATTAGAAATAAAATGACGAAAGCAGATATCGTAGCGAAGATTTCAGAAAAATTAGGCTTAGAAAAAGGAGATGTTCAGGCAACAGTTGAATCTTTTATGGAAGAAGTAAAAACTTCATTAGAAACAGGTGACAACGTTTATTTAAGAGGTTTTGGTAGTTTTATCATCAAAACAAGAGCAGAAAAAACTGGTAGAAACATTTCAAAAAACACTACTATCAAAATTCCTGCACACAATATCCCAGCATTCAAACCAGCTAAAGTTTTTGTTGAGTCAGTAAAAACAAACACTGAAGTTGTTGCTTAAAATATTTATTAATCACAAAAAACTAAAGTATGCCAAGTGGTAAAAAAAGAAAAAGACATAAGGTAGCTACTCACAAACGTAAAAAAAGAGCGAGAGCTAACCGTCACAAAAAGAAAAAGTAGTTCTATAACTACTTTTTTCTTTTTAAACGTTCATTGAAAATGAATTCTAGTAATCAGTGATTTTTATTTTTTAGTCAATTGCTAATTAAAAATTCTACTGTAAACTATAATTCTTCGGGTAAATACTACCTGTTATTAATATGTTTAATCCATCCTTACAATTAGCTGTAAGCCATAAGCTATAAGCTGTAAGCACTCCTGCCTATTGCCTATTGCCTATTGCCTATTGCCAAAAAGTTGGGATAAAAATTTACAACATGAATAAAGAATTAATCATCCGTAGTGGTGAAAATGCTGTAGATTTTGCCTTATTAAAAGATGGAAAACTAATTGAATTACACAAAGAAGAGGAAAAAGGCAACCAGTTCCAAGTAGGCGACATTTTTATTGCCAAAATCAGGAAACCTGTTGCAGGGCTAAATGCCGCTTTTGTTAATGTTGGCTTCGAAAAAGATGCCTTTTTACATTATCACGACCTTGGTCCAAATTTACTTTCTTATTTGAAATTCATAAAACTTGTAAGCGCAGGTAAAATAAAAGATTTCACCTTAAAAAATTTTCCTTTTGAAAAAGAAATAGATAAAGATGGCTCCATCATGGATGTTTTGAGCGCCAATCAGTCTGTTCTTGTTCAAGTTGTAAAAGAACCAATTTCTACCAAAGGTCCAAGAATTAGCTCTGAGCTTTCATTGGCTGGTAGATTTTTAGTCTTAGTACCTTTTTCAGATCGTGTTTCAGTTTCACAAAAAATTGACTCTAGAGAAGAAAAAGATAGATTAAAAAAATTGGTCCAAGCAGTTAAACCAAAAGGATTTGGGGTTATTGTGCGAACAGTAGCCGAAGGCAAAAATACAGCCGAAATCGAAAAAGATTTGCAGAACCTGATTAATCGTTGGACTGCAATGTGTAAAAGATTAGCAACTGCTCATCATCCTTCTAAAGTATTAGGAGAATTGAATAAAGCTTCCTCTATACTTAGAGACGTTTTTAACGATACCTTTACTGGTATACAAGTTGATGATGAAGAGTTGTATCAAGAAACAAAGGACTATTTAGCCGAAATAGCTCCTGAGAAACAAAAAATAGTTAAGTTTTATCAATCGAAAGATGTGCCTTTATTTGAAAAATATCATATCGAAAGGCAAATAAAAACCTCTTTCGGGAAAACTGTTTCGATGAGTAAAGGTGCTTATCTAATTATTGAGCACACCGAAGCTCTTCACGTTATTGACGTTAATAGCGGAAACAGATCAAACAAAGCTTCTAGTCAAGAAGATACTGCTCTTGAGGTAAACTTAATTGCTGCAGCAGAAATTGCCAGACAATTAAGACTAAGAGATATGGGAGGAATTATTGTTATTGATTTTATTGATATGCAAAATCCTGACAATAGAAAAGTACTTTATGACTTCTTGAAAGAAGAAATGAGTGACGATAAAGCTAAACACAAAATTTTACCTCCAAGTAAATTTGGATTAGTTCAAATTACAAGACAAAGAGTTCGTCCGGAGGTAAATATTAAAACCAAAGAAGAAAATCCAAATGGTGATGGTGAAATTGAAGCACCAATTCTAATCATTGATAAAATTTCTTCTGAAGTTGAAAGATTAATTAATGACCATAAAAAAATTGTGCTCAATGCACATCCTTTTGTGGTCGCTTACCTTAAAAAAGGTTTTCCATCAATACGTTCAAAATGGCTTTTTGAACATAAAAAATGGGTGAAAATAGTACCTCGTGACGCTTACACGTATTTAGAATATCATTTCTTTGACGAAAACGGAAAAGAAATTAATTAAAAAAACCGTCTCGTTATTAAAAACGAGACGGTTTTTTTGTTTTAAATGAACTAAAAACTAGTCTAACTCATATTCTAATCTTACTGTAATTCTGGCTGTTTTATTCTTGCTGTAAGTATCATTAATTCCGCCATAGCTATCATCTTCTGTAGAACCTTGACCCGTGATTTGAAAAACACCCATGCTGGCTTTTTTCAATTTTCCTAAACTTCCGTCTGCGGTTTTTACAATTTTAGTTGCTCTTTCGTTGGCATCTTTTGTGGCATTTTCTATCAAACTTTGTTTTAAACTTGGTAAGTCAGAATAAGTGTATTGTATACTATTGGAAGTCAATTCAATGCCCGAATTAACCAATTCTGATGTCTTGCTTGAAACCTCCTCAATTCGCTTCATCAAATCAGGATTTTTTTTCGCAGAAAAGGTAATAGTTTGTGTGGCTTCATATCCGTCAAATACTTGTTCATATCTAGTTTGATAATTATTTTCGTTATTTTCACTTCGTATTTCCCGAAATTTCTTCTGAAAATTCACAGCTCCAAAACTAAATTCAGTAGGCTTAAATCCTTTCGAAACAAAAAAATCACGAACAATCTTTTGATCAGAAACTATCTTGTTATAAGCAGTTTTAATGTCCATACTTTGCGCGTTGAAACTTCCTGACCAAAGTATTTCATCTGAAACAAAATCTTTTGTTCCAAGACCAATTACTGATATCGAGTCTAAATTCTGATTTCGATTTTGAAAAGATTTCCCCAAAATCCAAGCTGTTATAATTATGGCAACACCAATAATTATTGAAGATTTAATTTTTTCCATTTATTAATTGAATTTGTTTATTTAAAACGTAAATCCTTGATTTATATTGTTTAACTAAAATTTATTCTTTCTTCTCATCTCAAAAAAACGAATCATTAACTCTGACGATTCTTTTGCCATAACGCCAAATTTCACTTCCGTTTTTGGATGTAATTGAGTTCCTAGCGTCATAAAACCACGTTGTTCATCACGTGCGCCAAAAACAATTTTCGAAATTTGGCTCCAATACAACGCACCGGCACACATTTGGCATGGTTCAAGTGTAACATACAATGTACAACCTTTCAAATATTTTCCACCAATATAATTCGCCGCCGAAGTTATGGCTTGCATTTCGGCATGTGCCGTAACATCATTGAGCATTTCGGTTAAATTATGACTTCTCGCAATAACTTTATTATCGATAACGATGACAGCACCAACGGGAATTTCGCCACGCTCAAAAGCCATTTCGGCTTCTTGCAACGCTTTTTTCATAAAATATTCGTCGGTAAAAGGATTTTCCATGAAAACAAAAATACGATTTCAATTTGTACATTTGCCTTATGTCAAAAAATTTGCTCGAGCATATCAACAATCCAACCGATTTACGAAAATTATCTCTTTCGGAATTACCCGATTTGGCTACAGAATTGCGTGAATTTATTATTGATATCGTTTCGGTAAAAGAAGGTCATCTTGGTGCAAGTCTTGGTGTTGTTGAACTAACGATTGCATTGCATTATGTTTTTGATACGCCAAATGATTTATTGGTTTGGGATGTTGGTCATCAGGCTTATGGTCATAAAATTTTAACTGAACGCAGAACCAAATTTGACACGAATCGTCAACTTGGCGGCATTTCGGGTTTTCCAAAACGAAGCGAAAGTATTTATGATACATTTGGTGTTGGTCATTCTTCTACTTCAATTTCTGCAGCTTTAGGCATGGCAATTGCTTCGCAACTTAAAGGCGAAAACAAACATCATATTGCGGTGATTGGCGATGCTTCAATTGCGAGCGGAATGGCTTTTGAAGGCTTAAATCACGCTGGAGTTACCGATGCTGATTTATTGGTTATTCTAAACGATAATGCCATTGGAATTGATCCAAGCGTTGGTGCTTTGAAACACTATTTGACTTCGGTTAAAGAAGGGAAAAATCCGAAGCAAAACAATATGATCAAGTCGTTGAATTTTGATTATTCTGGTCCAATTGACGGTCATGATTTACCCAAATTGATTTCGGAATTAGAACGATTAAAAAAGATAAAAGGTCCAAAATTTCTTCATATTGTAACCACAAAAGGTAAAGGTTTGGAACAAGCCGAAAAAGACCAAGTAAAATATCATGCACCCGGAAAATTTGATGCAAAAACTGGAGAAATTATTCCAAAATCGGAAGCACATTTGCCAATGAAATTTCAAGATGTTTTTGGACTGACATTAGTAGAATTAGCCAAAAATAATCCGAAAATAATCGGAATTACACCAGCAATGCCAAGTGGAAGTTCGATGAAATTTATGATGGAAGCTTTTCCAGAAAGAGCTTTTGACGTTGGAATTGCCGAACAACACGCTGTTACGCTTGCCGCAGGAATGGCAACGCAAGGCATGATTGTTTTTTGCAACATCTACTCTACTTTTTTGCAACGTGCTTATGACCAAGTTATTCACGATGTGGCTTTGCAAAATTTGCCTGTGATTTTCTGTTTGGATCGAGCTGGAATTGTTGGCGAAGATGGCGCAACACATCACGGAGTTTTCGATATTGCCTATTTGCGATGCATTCCAAACATGATTATTTATGCACCAAAAGACGAACTCGATTTGCAAAACATCCTTTATACAGCTTCGTTAGGTTTGCCACATCCAATTGCAATTCGTTATCCGCGCGGAAGAGGAAAGTTAGAAGTTGGAAGTTGGAAGTTAGGAGCTGGAAGTTTTGAGAAAATAGAAATTGGGAAAGCTCATTTGCTGAAAAACGGAACAAGAACTGCGGTTTTATCGACCGGTTTTATCGGAAATAATGTTTCTTTGGCGTTAAAAAATCTAAATCAACCCGAAACTATTGCACATTATGCCTTTGGATTTATTAAACCTTTGGACGAAAAACTGTTGCATGAAATTTTCAGTTCATTTGAAGCTATAATTACTATTGAAGACGGAACAATTATTGGCGGATTTGGTTCGGCTATCGTTGAATTTTCAGCAGAAAACAACTATTCCAAATCGATAAAAGTTCTTGGAATTCCAGATAATTTCATCGAACATGGAACGGTGGAAGAACTTCAAAAAATTTGTAAAATAGACGTTAAAAGTCTAGAAAATCTTTTTTTAAACTACTAAAAAACCGATTTTTGCAGCGTTTAACAATTTTCGACCAAAAATGAAGGTATTTCAAAAGGTTTTTCTCTTCTTTTTTCTATTCAGTTCAGCAACTTTCTTTGCGCAAGACAATGTAAAAACAACCGTTCCCGATACAATTTCACATTGGGAAAAGAAAAATACAGTTGGTTTAGATATCAGTCAAATTGCATTTGTAAACTGGAATGCTGGTGGTGTGAACTCTGTATCAGGTTTATTGAAAGGAAATTTTATTAGAAAGTACCAAAAGGGAAATCTGAAATGGGTAAACGAAATGATTATTCGTTATGGTGTCAATAAACAAGATGGTGTTGAACTAAGAAAAACCGATGATGCGTTCCAATTCAATTCGACATTGGGTTACAGAAAAGATACTATTACAAACTGGTATTCATCGGCTAAATTCAATTTTAATACGCAGTTTACCAATGGATATGCTTATCCAAACACAACCAAAGCCATTTCAAAGCCTTTTGCACCTGCTTATATTTTTCTTGGAGTTGGTTCGGAGTATTCCAATAAAGAGAAAAAACTAAACGTCTATATTTCGCCATTGACTATGAAAACGACTTTGGTTTTAGATCAAACTTTGGCTAATCAAGGTGCATTTGGAGTAAACAAAGCGGTTTATGATGTTGATGGAAATTTACTCAGAAAAGGCGAATTGTATCGAATGGAACTCGGTTTTTTGGTGACAAATTATTACAAAAAAGAAATTTACAAAAACATTATTTGGGAAAACCGTTTGAGTTTGTATTCTGATTATATCAACCATTTTGGAAATATTGATGTTGATTGGCAAATGCAGTTTGAACTTGTTGTAAATGAATATGTAAGGGCTAATATTGGCGCACATTTCATATATGACGATGATATTAAAGCCAAAGAAGAACGAAACGGCGAACAAGTAACAGTTGGTCCAAAACTTCAGTTAAAACAAATGCTTGGTGTTGGTTTGGTTTACAGTTTTTAAGCCGAAACAATCTTAAACAATTCTACTGCTTTTCCATCGGTTAGCATGGAAATGTAATGGCAAATATGCAATAATCGGTCGTAAAGATTTTCTTTTTCCAAATGGTGTTTTTCTGGAAGAATTTTTAGCAAAAGTTTGTCGTAATTGGTTGCTTTTCCTTCGTGATTGTTGTTGAAAGCGGTAATAAATTTATCCAGTAACGTATTGATAATCTGATACCCAGAAAGTTCTTTTTCAATCACTTCGCGGCTTTGGTAGATATTCTTCACACTCAATTTGATGATATCATCCATTTGAGCTTTGTATTTACTTTTATCGGTTAAAGCAAAATGGAATTTTCCTTGCAAAATGGCTTCTTCGTTTTCAATAAAAACACGAACGGCATCGTTGATTAAATTTCCAATTGCCAAAGCACGCAAATAGCTAATTCGATCTTCTTTTGTAGTTAAGGTTTGGTATTTTGCGGCATCAATCGTGTCTTTTACTAACTTTATTAGATATTCTAAAGCAAAATCTTCGGAAACCAAACCGAGATTTATTCCATCTTCAAAATCGATAATCGTGTAACAAATATCATCGGCAGCTTCGACCAAAAATGCTAACGGATGACGTTCGTAGCCAATATCTTCACCCGACTTATTGGAAATCATTCCTAATTCTTCGGCAACTTCTTTGAAAAAATCCTTATCCGATTGAAAGAAACCATATTTTTTATCCGAAATATTTTTGGTTGGTTTTTTAGGCAAACTTTCCTTCGGGTATTTAGTAAATGCGCCAAGCGTTGCATAAGACAAACGCAAACTTCCTTCAATTCCTGGACGCGAACTCGTTAAAACCGAAAAACCATTGGCATTTCCTTCAAAATCGATTAAATCTTGCCATTGTTTTGGCGTTAATTTATCTTTGAATTGTTGTCCTTTTCCAATAGAAAAATATTCGCCAATTGCTTTTTCGCCCGAATGTCCAAACGGCGGATTTCCAATATCATGCGCCAAAGCTGCTGCGGCAACAATAGCACCAAAATCGTTCATGTGATACCCGTGAACGGCGGAAAGATGTGGATATTTTTCGATGATTTTTTTTCCAACCAATCTTCCGATGGAACGACCAACAACCGAAACTTCCAAACTATGTGTTAATCGAGTATGAACAAAATCAGTTTTTGACAACGGAATAACCTGCGTTTTATCTTGTAAACTGCGAAAAGCTGACGAAAAGATAATTCGGTCATAATCGACTTCAAAACCCAATCGAGTATCGTCTTGTTCGATGCGTAAACGCTTACTTGTGTCGCCTTGACGTTTTAGAGATAAAAGCTGTTCCCAGGTCATTTGATTTTAGATTGCTGATTAACGATTTTTGATTTCAGAGGTAAAGATAACTTTATTTTAATTTTTTTTTCATGCAAACACTATTTTCTACACCAATGTATTGTCCATAGTTTTCGGTTATTTCATAACCAGACTTTTGATATAAATGGATGGCATCTTTTTGCAAATGTCCTGTTTCGAGCACGGCATTGCGATAACCTTCTTCTTTTGCCCAATTCTCAAGTTCATTAAGCATTTTAAAACCAATTCCTTTTCCTCTGCATTCAGGTAATGTAAACATTCGTTTCATTTCAACGGTTTCTTTGTCATATTCTTTATAAGCACCAATAGCTACGGGTTGGTTATTTTCATAATACACAATAGCATTTTTCAACAAGTTTGATTTATTGAATTGTGCATAAAAAGCATGATCATCACCATCGAGTATGGCTAAATATCTATCGAGTAGGACAACCAATTTTTCGAAATCTGGATTTGAAGATGTTGTTCTTATGAATGATATCATTTTAATTTTTTTCTTTGGCTAAAGAGAACTCTCTTGATTTTTTTGGATACAAATTATAGCTTTTGTCGCTTGGATTAACAATAACCGATTTGATGTTGATTTTATCTCCTAATTTGAAGTTTTTTTCAACCATTTGATAATCCAACAAATATTCGCCACAGAAATAATTTCCATGTTCGTCTTTTTCTATAATTCCGGTGTGAATTCCTTTATCTTTTGACATTGCATTTTATTTATTTTTTCCAAATGTAACTAAAAAGAAAACAGCCATCAATCGACAGCTGTTTTTATTATACCTTTTTGTTGACATCAACAATATGGTTTAATTATGAGATTGCTTCGTTCCTCGCAATGACTAACTGCCACACATTTCACAATCATCACCGCCATTTCCAGCAGCATTTCTTGCGCGTTCAACCATTGCAGCAAAATCTTCTGCAGTCATTTCTCCATTCTCAACTGGAGCAACAACCTCAACTGCTGTAGCTATTGGTTTATCGTTTAGTGTTGGTTCCGCTTTTTTATCATTGTTCAATGTGAACTTAATAGCATCAACCGCAGATTTTGTTCTCAAATAGTACATTCCTGTTTTCAATCCGCTTTGCCAAGCATAGAAATGCATTGAAGTCAATTTAGCAAAATTGGCATTTTCCATAAACAAGTTCAATGACTGCGATTGGTCAATAAAATAACCTCTTTGACGCGACATATCTATGATATCTTTCATAGACATTTCCCAAACAGTTTTGTATAGCTCTTTTAAATCGGCTGGGATTCTATCTATGTTTTGGATAGAACCATTATTTCGCATGATTTCTTGTTTTAAATCCTCATTCCATAAACCTCTTTCAACTAAATCTTCAAGAAGGTGTTTGTTCACCACAATGAATTCCCCTGAAAGTACACGACGAGTGTAAATATTTGAAGTGTATGGTTCAAATGCTTCGTTGTTTCCAAGAATTTGCGAAGTAGAAGCTGTAGGCATTGGCGCCATTAATAACGAGTTTCTAACGCCGTGTTCCATGACTTCTTTTCTTAAACTTGCCCAATCCCAACGACCAGATAAATCTTCGTCTTTTAATCCCCAAAGATTGTATTGGAATTCTCCTTGCGAAATTGGTGAACCTTGAAAAGAAGAATATGCACCTTCTTCTTTTGCCATTTCCATTGAAGCAGTTACGGCAGCAAAGTAGATGGTTTCAAAAATTTCTTGGTTCAATTGTTTTGCTTCATCACTTGTGAAAGGCAATCTTAGCTTTATAAATGCATCTGCTAATCCTTGAACACCAAGTCCAACTGGTCTGTGACGCATGTTAGAGTTTTCAGCTTCTTTTACTGGATAGTAGTTTCTATCGATAACTTTATTAAGGTTTCTAGTAACACGTTTTGTTACATTGAATAACAACTCATGGTCAAATTTACCGTTTTCAACAAACATTGGTAACGAGATAGAAGCCAAGTTACAAACAGCAATTTCATCAGCCGAAGTATATTCTAGAATTTCTGTACAAAGGTTTGACGAACGAATAGTTCCCAAATTCTTTTGATTTGATTTTCTGTTTGCTGCATCTTTGTACAACATATAAGGTGTTCCTGTTTCGATTTGAGACTCTAGAATTTTCTCCCAAAGTTCGCGAGCTTTAATCGTTTTTCTTCCTTTGCCTTTTTCTTCGTAACTAATGTAAAGTTTTTCGAACTCTTCTCCGTAAACATCATATAATCCTGGACATTCATTAGGACACATCAAAGTCCAAGTGCTATCTTCTTGAACACGCTTCATGAATAAATCTGAAATCCACATAGCATAGAACAAATCGCGTGCGCGCATTTCTTCTTTACCATGGTTTTTCTTTAAATCTAGAAAATCCATAATATCTGCATGCCAAGTTTCGATATAGATGGCAAAACTTCCTTTGCGTTTTCCACCACCTTGATCAACATATCTTGCTGTATCATTGAAAACTCTCAACATTGGAACAATTCCGTTAGAAGTTCCATTTGTTCCGCGAATGTATGAACCAGTAGCACGAACGTTGTGGATTGATAATCCTATTCCACCTGCAGATTGTGATATTTTGGCAGTTTGTTTCAACGTGTCATAAATTCCATCAATACTATCGTCTTGCATTGTTAAAAGAAAACAAGAAGACATTTGTGGTTTTGGCGTTCCAGCATTGAACAATGTTGGTGTAGCGTGTGTAAAGAATTTTTTTGACATCAGTTCATAGGTTTCTATAACTGATTTTAAATCATCAAGGTGAATTCCAACTGAAACACGCATCAACATGTGTTGTGGACGTTCAACTATTTTTCCGTTGATTTTTAGAAGATAAGAACGTTCGAGAGTTTTGAATCCGAAATAATCGTAGTTAAAATCTCGGTTATATATAATGTGCGAGTCAAGAAACTCGGCGTTTTCCATGATCACTCTATGTACTTCCTCAGATAGTAATGGTGCTTCTTGATTGGTTCTAGGATTCACATAATGAAACATATCATTCATTGTTTCTGAGAACGATTTTTTAGTATTCTTATGTAAATTTGAAACGGCAATACGTGCTGCAAGTTGTGCATAATCAGGATGAGTAACTGTCATTGCTGCAGCTGTTTCGGCAGCAAGATTATCTAGTTCAGAAGTAGTTACGCCATCATATAATCCCTCAATAACGCGCATTGCTACTTTTACAGCATCAACCATTTCATTCAATCCATAACACAATTTTTTAATTCTGTCTGTGATTTTGTCAAACATTACTGGCTCTTTGTGGCCATCTCTTTTTATTACGTACATAGTTTTTGGTTTTTTGAAAATAAAGAATCCCTTCCTTATTTTCGAGTTAGTTTTGTTTTTAACTTTTGAGCTTTCACTCTTTTTCGCTGTAGCTACAGCTGTTTAAATCTCCCGATTTTATTTTTAAAGATTTTTTAAAAATCTGCGTCGAAACTTATTTTTTGTGAGTCAGTATCTTTTGTTAATACACCTGCTTTTTGATATTCTGAAACACGTTTTTCAAAGAAATTTGTTTTCCCTTGTAATGAAATCATATCCATGAAATCAAAAGGGTTTGTCACATTGTAAACCTTTTTACAACCTAATTCAACTAGAAGTCTATCTGTTACAAACTCTAAATATTGTGTCATTAGAGTTGCATTCATACCTATTAAACTTACAGGCAATGATTCTGTAATGAATTCTCTTTCTATATTGAGCGCATCGGTTATAATTTCTGTAATTCTGCTTTTTGAAACTTTATTTACCAAATGATTGTTATGTAAATGAACTGCAAAATCACAATGAACTCCTTCATCTCTTGAAATCAACTCGTTAGAAAATGTTAAACCAGGCATTAATCCACGTTTTTTCAACCAGTAGATTGAACAAAATGCTCCTGAAAAGAAAATTCCTTCGACTGCTGCAAAAGCAATTAACCTTTCTGCAAACGATTCTGATTTTATCCAACGAAGTGCCCAATCGGCTTTTTTCTTGATTGCGGGAAATACTTCAATAGCATGAAATAATTCATTTTTTTCGGCTTCATCTTTTACATAGGTATCGATAAGCAACGAATAGGTTTCGCTATGAATGTTTTCCATCATTATTTGAAAACCATAGAAAAATTTTGCTTCTGGATATTGAACTTCGTTTACAAAGTTTTCTGCCAAATTTTCGTTTACAATCCCATCAGAAGCGGCAAAAAATGCTAGAATGTGCTTGATAAAATATTTTTCATCATCATTCAATTTAGTATTCCAGTCGGTCAAGTCTTGATGTAAATCAATCTCTTCAGCTGTCCAGAAACTTGCTTCCATTTTTTTATACCATTCCCAGATGTCGTGGTGTTTTATAGGAAAGATTACAAATCGGTTTTTGTTTTCTTTCAATATAGGTTCATTAGTTATCATTTTCTTGGTGTTTTTTTGGGTAAAAATTTGTGTAATGAGACTGATACAAAGATTGCTATTTGTAACGTAAAATGAAAGCCAAACTTATTCACAAATAGCCTTAGTTTTTAACAAAAAGGTTGGTTTTGATGTTCTTTTTTAATTTTTACAAAATATTGATTTACAGTATTTTGTGAATTTTATTTTTTTGAAAAAGCCCTAAAACAAAGGGAATTAAGAATTATCTTTCGTTAGAATTTTAACAATTTTTTGCTGTCATAAAAAACAATTTTTGCAAATAAAAAAACCGCAATTTCTAAAATCGAAATTGCGGTTTTGGAATATCTTTTATAAGTATTAATTTTTATTCTTCGGCATCTCTATCAATATAGGTTTTGTTACCATTTTTATTGATATAATATTTTCCACCTCTTGGTCCAGTGAAAACTTTTTTACCATTGTATGTTCCTGTAACTTTATCTTTTACTTTTTTCTCAGCAGTTTTAGATGCTGGAGTTTCTTTCATGTCCTCTTTTTCTTCTGCTTCAGTTTTTCCAGAACGAGTTTTTTTAACTTTTGTTTTTGCTTCAGTTTTGTTAGCAGTAGCTTTAGCTTTTCCTTCAGCAGATTTTGCTTTCCCTTTTTCAGAAGCATCAGCGCCTTTGAAACGCTTATCTGGCGTTCCATCTTTTTTCAATTTTGGTGCTTTTTCAGAAGCTTCATTTTTTGGTTTAGTTGTTTTCTCTTTTGCTTCTTTTTTAGCTTCTTTCTCTTTTTCTTTTTTATCCTTAGACTTTTTGTCTTTTAACTTTTCCGCTTTTTCCTTAATTATTTTTTCAGTTTTAGCGCTAGTTTTTTTTGTTTTAACCTTTGTTTCTTGGGCAAAAATTGTATTTGAAAACACAAATACTAAACATAACAGAATTAGTTTTTTCATGATTTTTGAATTAATTATTTGTTTAAAATTAATGAATTATCCTTTACAATAATCATACCTTAAATCAAATTAAGCTAAAAATAAGCTCTTAATTGTACATTTCCAGTATGAATGGTTTGACTTGTTTCGGTTTTTCTACCTAGATAATTGATGTTTATATCCAAAAATTCGGTTAGATTTTTTTGCAATAGTAGTCGCCAAGTCATGTTTTTTCCTGGCTGTAATCCTTCGAGCATTTGAAACGCAACTGGCGAAAGCGGATCGCCATCAAATGTATTTTGATAAAGTGAAAACTCCCCGTTTATGGTTATTTTCTTTTCTCCTGAATAGGAAAACGATGTCCCAAAACGACTTTGAAGTAGTGTTTCAGCACTTGATTTCCTATTTTCTTTGTTTTGATATTCATAAAAAACATCCCAACTGGCATTTTTATTAAACAAATAGGAAATTTTTGGATTGATTTGGTAGGTCTTCAAATCATAATTTCTACTAGCATAGTTTTCTGAAAAGAGTGTTGTTCCACCTGCTTTTGAAGAAAAAGAAAATAGCCATGTTTTTTTCAATAAGTGGATATATTGTATTTGATGAGTAGCCGATAAATTCTCTTGAGAGCCAACAGAAAGTAAAGTTTTTATTCTGTTTTGTAAAAAAGTATAGGTCACAGAATGCTTTTGTTTGCCTCGATTATAAAAGAGTGAATTTCTGAATGAAGTATTCAATCCAAACAAATTTTCATCAGATTTTGAAAACGGGTTTAAGTCAAAATTATCTCCAGTTCGTTTAATTTTTCTTTCTATCAAATAAGATGTTTGGTTGTAGAAATGGGATAAAAACTTTTTGAAACCTGTGGAGTTTTGCCAACGAGTTGGGTTGAGTGTAAGCGATTGTGAAAATTTATTTTGATGTGTTTTTATGAAAATTTGATTGGGCAGAAACACTCTCACATATTTTGCTTGATCTGGAAATGGCGCTACTTCAAATTCTTCTAATTCCTGAATTCCGTTGTTGTTGTAATCATTCCAAGTGTAAACTCCTTGTCCTGGTTCAACTTCGAGATATGTAAATTCTTGTTGTGCAATTGTTCCAGAAGTCGTTTCATAAGCGGTTGTATTCTGGATTAATTGATTGAAATATTGGTCATTATACAATAACCTTGAGTTTAGTGAAGGCTCATCTTTTCGGGTAATATCTTCAAACTTTAATCTTCTGTAGTTTATAAATAATGTTAAGTCACTTTTTTTGGTTTGGATTAATTTAGATTTTAAATAATATGAATTTGATGTATTCACTTTTTTCAAAAAACCATTTTGCAAACTGTCATTCACTCTCTGTAAATAGCCTAATTCAACAAATACTTTTGTGCTATCACCACGACCAACAAAAGCACCATATTCTGTGAATCTTTGGCTTAAAGTCGAAAGCTGATTGGTTGAAACTAATTTTTCCTCATTGTTTTCTAAACGCAAACTTGCTCCAATCCAATTCTTTTTAAAATGATATCGAACTTGTGAATTGTTTCTGATGAACGATGAAGTGGCATAATTACCATCACTTTTTAATGCGCTCGAATTTTGAATAATATTCCAATTCTTTAATTTAAAAAATCCATTGATAAGATGACGATTTCCTGAAAAACTCTTGGAAAAATCAAGTTTTTCAAACTGATAAGTCAGCTTTCCTTTTTCGGGTAGAATGAAATCTAAACCATTAATCAATAAACTTTGATTTCCTGAGAAAGTAGTTAAATTCCAGTCACGATTAAATTCAATATTGAACAATCGCTCTATTGTTTTGAAATTTTCTTGCACAAATTGATAGTTACCAAAAGCGTCTATTTGCCATTTTTTAGTAAATAAACGTTGTTTGAAGTTGAGCTTTCCAGCAATTCCTTTATTGTTTTCATCATCGATAGAAGAAAACAAATTCAGGTCGTTGTTACTCACTCCAACTTCGAAATCTATGTTCGTTTTTTCACTTGGATTGTATTTTCCCAAAACGGTTGCAATTTGGATTTTAGTTGGCGCAATCAATCGAGTTATGGGTTCATAGTTTCCTTGTGGAATTCCAGAAACTGGCGATACATATTGATAAATTTTACCAATTGCTGCTGAATTTGTCAAAATATAATTCCCAAGATTGTTTCCTACTAATGTGAATTTTACATTATATAATTCGTCCTGAGGATTATTGGAATATTCAAAAACCTCAACACCGCCAATTATGACTTTTTTGTATAAAATTTTATTATCAGAATAGGTATCAATGTAAGCAGAAGGCGCATTCATCAAATTCACATTATCGCCTGCGTTACTCAAAATTGTAGCTTGTTCTGAGGATAAATTTTGCTGCAAAGGTTGATTTTTAACATCATTTTCTGAATATAAATAACCGCCAATACTCCATTTTTTGGCTTCATGATTTGCTCCGGCATAGGTAACAAAACGCGTGTAACTTCTCTCGGAATATTGATATTCAATCACAATCCTCATTTCAGAAGTAATAGGGAAAAGTGAGGTAAATGTGATTTCGCCAGCGTTGTAATCGATGATATAATCTTTGTTTTCGCCTCGTTCTTTCAAAATTCCGTTGATGTAAACTCTCTCTGAACCTGAAATAACCAAAACATACAACTCACCATTATTACCTCGCAATTTATACGGACCTTGATTTCCTTCTTGTCCTGTGAACGAACTTTTAGCATATTGTCCGCGAACCAAAGCTGCCGACGCAAAAATATCAGTCTTATTTTCTTCTTCACCAAAAGTAAAATGAGTGGAAAGTCCTTGAACTTTTTTATTGAAATTTAAAAATCGAGATTGTCTGTTTTCTAGAAATAAATCGCCAGCGCGAATATTCCATTTATCTGTAAAAAGTTCGATGAAAATTTGGTCAAACTCGTCTAGCTTTTGTGAATATCCACCATCTTGCAACGGAATATTACTATCTTGAATAGAAGCTCGAAGCGAAACTTTATCCGAAATTCTTCCTGTAATTTGCAAATCAAGGTTAGAATTTACAGTAGAGTTTTGATTATTTCCTACAGTAACTCCTCGAGTAATGCTTCCCGAAGTATTTAATCCATCAAAGGGAACAAATTTTTTTACAGGTCGGTCAACTTTGTAAAGATTTCCAGCTTCATTAGGAACTATTCTGTCTTGGTCATAAATGCTGTAGGTTTTTGTTAAGAATTCTGGGTATTTTAGATAGGAAACTTTTACACTATCATTTGCAATAAGGTCTTTTTTAAAAATTAATTTGCCTTTTGGAAAATCAACTTTGTAAAAAGAAGTGTCTATAGGTTTTCCGTCAAAAGTTTCAATTTTAAAAAACTCTGAATTGATACTTACTTTCTCAATGGCAATAGTATCGGCAGAAACAAGAACTTTTTTTGTTTGATACAAAGAAGGAATTTCTTGAGCAGAAAGCTCAAAAAAACCTATAAAAAATATCAGTAAAAAAAGTTTTTTTAGCATACATGGTTATAACGTGAAAAAGCACTTTTGAGTATTGATTTTGAGTTATATATTACTCTTTCGTCACAATCTGCATTGTTTCTCTCGAAATCTGTTTTACTAGTACGGTTTTATCTTTTTCAACAACTTGAGCTGCTTTTTCATCAAAGTGGCGAATGGTGTAAAGCGATACATTTTCGTTGTAAGCAACTTTGAATTTTTTTGATAAAATGGCTTTCAAATCATTAAAATTTCCAAATTTATCTTCTACACATACCGAAAAACTAATAGCTGAATTTTGTATCAAACTAGTTTTTATCTTGAATTGATGCAACAAAGAGAATATTTCGCTAATATTTTCCTCCATAATAAAAGAAAAATCTATGGATGAAAGCGAAATCAACAACTGATTTTTCTTAACAATAAAACATGGTGTATGTGGTTCTAAATCTTTTCCTTTTGAAACACTAGTTCCAGGCAACAATGGATTTATAAACGATTTTACATAAAGCGGAATTTCCTTTTTTTGCAGTGGTTGCAAAGTTTTTGGATGAATTACAGATGCACCATAAAATGCTAATTCGATAGCTTCGCGATAGGAAATTTGGTTCAGCAAAACCGCATTTTCAAAATAGCGCGGATCGGCATTTAAAACTCCTGGAACATCTTTCCAAATGGTGACACTTTCAGCGCTCAAGCAGTAAGCAAAAATAGCTGCGGTATAATCTGAACCTTCACGACCAAGCGTTGTGGTAAAGTTATTTTCATCAGAACCAAGAAAACCTTGTGTGATATTTAGAGCTTTCTTCTTTACTCCTTTTGAAATTAATTGTTGTGTTTTTTCCCAATCTACATTAGCATCACGATAGGTGTTGTCCGTCTTTATAAAATTTCTAACATCTATCCAATTATTTTTTAAACCAGCATGATTAAAATAATGACTTACAATTGTAGTAGAAATAATTTCACCATAACTCACTACTTGGTCATAAACGAAATTATAGTTAGGCGATTTATTGCTTCTTATGAAATATTCTAAATCGGCAAAATGACTATTTACCGCATAGAAAACATCGTGTTCTTCATCATCAAACAAATCCATCAATATTTGATTGTGGTATTTTCTAACTTCTTGCATAGAAGCATGTAATTCGTTTGATTTTTCAAAATAATTCTTAATCACAAGTTCCAGTGCATTGGTGGTTTTTCCCATTGCAGAAATAACCAAAAGTGTATCTTCATGACCAACTTTCTCTAAAACACTAAATACATTTTTAATACCATCAGCATCTTTAACTGATGCACCACCAAATTTGAATATTCTCATATTAATTTCAGATTTCGGATTTCAGATTTTTAGTGAAACTGAAATCAATTTAATTTATTTTTTCTAGAAATTTATCAATTCCATTTTCATCCATTTGCACAACACGCCAATCATCCAAGACTTTTGCTCCAGATTTTTTGTAAAATTCTATCGCTGGAGAATTCCAATCTAGAACTGCCCATTCTATTCTTCTAACATTGTCTTTTTTTCCTTGTTCAATAATCTTGGAATACAACGCAAAACCAATTCCTGCTCCTCTCATTTTTTCTTTCACAATCAAATCCTCAAGATGAATTGTTTTTCCTTTCCAAGTTGAATATCGGTAATAATAAAGTGCAATCCCAACAATTTCATCATTTATTTTGGCAATAAAAGTATGAAACAAAGGGTTTTCGCTAAAACCATCGCGTTCTAAATCTTCAACGGTAACCACAACAGCATCTGGTTCTTTTTCAAAAACAGCAAGTTCTCGAATGAGTTCAAGAACAGCTTTCATGTCGCTTTTTTCTCCTTTTCGGATAATCATTTGGAAAATATTTGAAACAAAAATACAATTATTAATTTCTTTGCGAAATAGATTTTTTCTTTCACAAAATTATCGATATTTGCAACCTCAACTACAACGATTTCGTAATGGAAGAACGCAACAAAACGCTTGGTGAATTTATCATCGAAAAACAATCGGAATTTCAATATTCTTCAGGAGAATTATCTCGAATTATCAATTCAATAAGATTAGCTGCAAAAGTGGTTAACTACAAGGTGAACAAAGCCGGTTTGGTTGATATTGTTGGTGCTGCTGGCGACCAAAATATTCAAGGTGAAGATCAGCAAAAATTAGATGTTTATGCTAATGAGGTTTTTATCCAAACCTTAATTAACCGCGAAATTGTTTGTGGAATTGCATCTGAAGAAAATGATGATTTTATAACAATTGCAGGTTCAGATAAAAGTCATAGTAGTAAATATGTTGTTTTAATGGATCCACTTGACGGATCATCAAACATAGATGTGAATGTATCTGTGGGAACTATTTTTTCTGTCTTTAGAAGGAAAACACCTGTTGGAACTCCAGTAACTCTCGAAGACTTTTTGCAACCTGGCACACAACAAGTTGCTGCTGGTTATGTGATTTATGGAACATCAACTATGCTGGTTTACACAACTGGGCATGGCGTAAATGGATTTACTCTCAATCCAGCAATTGGAACGTTTTACTTGTCGCATCCAAACATGAAATTCCCAAAAGATGGAATGATTTATTCTGTGAATGAAGGTAACTATATCCATTTTCCACAAGGAGTGAAAGACTATATAAAATATTGTCAGTTGGAAGAAGGCGACAGACCTTACACATCTAGGTACATTGGAAGTTTGGTTTCAGATATTCATAGAAACATGATTAAAGGCGGAATTTATATTTACCCTACAAGTACCAAATCTCCTAAAGGAAAACTTAGGTTACTTTATGAATGTAATCCAATGGCTTTTTTGGCTGAACAAGCTGGTGGAAAAGCTTCTGATGGTTTTGGACGAATTTTAGAAATACAACCGACTGAACTCCATCAAAGAGTTCCTTTTTTCTGCGGTAGCTATAATATGGTGGAAAAAGCAGAAGAATTTATGGCAAAATATGTATAACAAAAAACTCCCGATTTCTCGGGAGTTTTTTTTATTTATTCATGTGCGTCATTTCATAAACAAATGTGTCAGAATCTACATTCATAACTAAAAGTGACAATGCTTTATCAACAATAAAGTTTACATTTCCTGGCGTGAAACCAAGAGCAAGGGCAAACTTGGTCAAAATTTCCTTTTGTTTTGGACCAAGTACATGATCAACATATACCATTCTTGATAAATCATATAATCTTTCCAATCTTTGTGTATAAAGATACGGTGGATTGATAGGATATTTATTAGGGTTTTCTAATATTTCATTATACTCATCCTGCGAAATCTCCAATTGAATTGCAAGTTTATCTAAAAACTCTTTTTCCTCCTTTGAAAAATCTCCATCAGCAAGAGCTACACGAACAATAGCAGAAAAATGCCCTTTGTTTCGGGATTTAAATTCGCTATCAAACAAATCTGAAATTGACATATTTTAAGAATTTTTTGCAAATATAATTTAATTCACCTTTAGACAAAAGCGATTCACCACGATTTGCCATGCAATCGAACATATTTAAAAATAAATCGTAAGTTTACACTAACCAAAAAATACCTACTATGAATGATTTCTGGATTTATTTCAATATTGGATTGAATCATGTTCTTGATTTCAATGCTTATGATCACATGATTTTTTTATTGGCACTTACGCTTCCATATGATGCAAAAGCTTGGAAAAGATTATTGATACTTGTTTCTATATTTACGCTTGGTCACACCATTTCGTTATTTCTTTCCGTCTTTGATGTTGTTAAAATAAAACCAACCATGGTTGAAATTTTGATTCCAATTACTATTCTTATTACTGCTATTTATAATTTAATTTCCCAAGGAAAAAAAGGAAAAAACGACAGTTTAAGTTTTGTTGGTTTTGTCACGCTTTTTTTTGGTATAATCCATGGTTTAGGCTTTTCTGGATATTTCAACAGCATTCTTCCTGGTAATGCAACTGACAAGTTATGGCCTTTACTCGAGTTTGCTCTTGGGATTGAAACTGCTCAAATTACAATTGTAATTTTAGCTCTTATTATTGGCTATGTTGTTCAAACGCTTTTCAAATTTTCGAAACGAGATTGGATTTTATCTGTTTCTTCATTCATTATTGGAATAGTAATGCCCTTGATTATCAATAATGAAATTTGGAATAAATAAATTTAACTAAATAAATCTTAAACTATTTCTAGAAGCGAATCGTTTAGGTATCTTTGTTATCCTTTTTCCCGCTGTTCATTACAATCTTTTTGTTTTTTGTCACACCGAACGCAGTCGAGGTGCAATTGCTAAAAAAACAAAAAGGATTTCCATTTCCATCGGGGCTAAAAAGGAAACCATTTGAATTTTTAAAATGAAGAAATTACTTTTATTCTTTATCTTTTTTACAGAAATCGTGTTTTCACAAAAAAGCACGATTTCTGGAACAATTTTTGGATTTAAAGATGGAACAGAAGTTTTACTTGGTGACGATGAACTTGGAGATGTAATTCAAGAAACTAAAATCAATAATAATAAATTCACTTTCAAAAACCCTTCAACATTTTCACCAAAACGAATGTATTTAATCATCAAAGATGATGAAACAATGCATTGGTTTAACAGTTTTATGGTTGATAATCAAAACGTCGTTTTATCGGGCAACAAAACTGACATCCCTAACAATATAATTATTAAAGGCTCAAAAAGCAATAACGAAAAAATTGCCTTTGAAAAGAGTTATGAACAACTACAAAAGAAATGGGATAGTATTAACGACTTAATTGGCGAAAAAAGGAACGACACTATAAAATATTCAAAAGAAGAAATTAATCACGATAGAATAAAACGTTCAAAACTAGACGAACAAATTGAAAATATAAAACTTAACAATATTAAATCCAACCCAAACAGCTATATTTCATTAGTAGAACTTTTTTGGTTGAAAGAAAAAATAGGCAAAGAAGAAGTAAAAAAACTATACAATCAGCTTGATGAAAAATTAAAACAAACTGACTATGGAATAAATCTCAAAGTTTATTTAGATTTAGATACGATTTTACAGGAAGGTGATTATTTTGAAAATTTTGAGGCAAAAGATGTTAACGACATATCTCGTAAACTTTCAGATTATAAAGGAAAATATATACTATTAGATTTTATACAAACTTATTGTTTTTGGTGTATTTCATCTAATGATGATTTAAAAAAGATAAACGAAAAGTATAAAAACGAACTACAAATAGTTACGTTTTGTTCCGACAAATCTGAAAAAACATGGAAAATTGGTTATAAAGAGCACGACATAAAATGGGTTTCTTTATGGAATGGCGAAGGATTGAATGGCAGAATTAATCAACTTTATGGAACAGAAGGAACACCAACATTTATTCTAATTAATCCAGAAGGAAAAATAACAAAAAAAATCTTTGGATTTGAAGAAGGAAAATTAGAAGAAATTTTACAAAAAGAATTAAACAAAAAATAACTTTTGCACCTTTGCAGCAAAATTATGAAAGAAAAAAAACAACATAAATATGATGTTGCTTATTTGAGAATAGCATCTGAATGGAGCAAACTATCCTATTGCAAACGAAAACAAGTTGGTGCAATAATTGTTCGTGATCGAATGATTATTTCTGATGGATATAACGGAACACCTTCTGGATTTGAAAATTGCTGTGAGGATGATGAAGGAATGACAAAATGGTATGTTCTTCATGCGGAAGCAAATGCAATTTCGAAAGTGGCCAGAACAACTCAAAGCTGTGAAAATGCAACACTTTATATAACACTTTCTCCGTGCAAAGAATGCAGCAAGTTGATACATCAATCTGGGATAAAAAGAGTAGTGTATCACAATGGTTATCGTGACGAATCTGGCTTGGATTTTTTAAGAAAAGCTGGTATTGAAGTGCATCATATTGACAATCTAGACACATTTTAATCATTTGGATTACTAAATGAAATCGAAAGAAAAATATCTACCCATACTTCTTTTTTCATGTGTTGCACTTGGAGTAATGATTGGTGGAATGTTAAATTTTCCGAAAACAAATTTTAATTCTAAAAACTCACATCAGGCAAAAATTAATAAACTTATTAATTTCATAAATAGTGATTATGTTGACGATGTCAATTCCGACTCTATTGTTGATTTAACTGTAAATAGCATTTTAGAAAAACTTGACCCACATTCTGTATATCTTCCTGCAAGCGAACAAACAACTGAAGCGGAAATCATGAAAGGCGATTTTGTTGGCATTGGCATCAATTTTTATGTTTATAATGATACTGTTGCAGTAGTTAACACTATCCCAAATGGACCAGCAGAGAAGGCAGGAATAATGGCTGGAGACAGAATTTTATTTGCTGGAAAATCGAAACTTTTTGGTAAAAAAGTAACCACGGATATGTTGTATAACAAACTTCGTGGTGAAGCAGGCTCAAAAGTAAATTTGACTATTTACAGAAAATCCCCTTCAAAAAAACTAACCATCCCAGTAATTAGAAATACCATTCCTATAAAAAGTGTTGATGTAGCATTAATGTTAAATTCAAAAACAGGATACATAAAAATTGAACGCTTCGCTGAAAACACCGCGAATGAATTTAATCAAAATCTAATCAAGTTGAAAAAAAACGGCGCTTTGAATATTGTAGTCGATTTGCGTGGAAATGGTGGTGGTTTTCTTGAAAGCGCAGTTTCTATTGCCGATGAATTTTTACCAGAAGACGAATTAATTGTTTTTACAAAAAACAAAAAAGGTTTTACGAACAAAACCTTTGCAACAAATGATGGGATTTTTGAAAAAGGCAAAGTTTTTATATTAATAGATGAAAATTCAGCATCTGCCAGCGAAATTTTGGCTGGAGCTATACAAGATAATGATAGAGGAACAATAATAGGAAGACGTTCTTTTGGAAAAGGACTCGTGCAACGCGAAATAGATTTTGAAGATGGTTCAGCTGTTCGACTAACAACTGCTCGTTATTATACCCCAAGCGGACGTTCCATTCAGAAACCATATGTGAAAGGTGATGGCGAAAGTTATTATCATGAGTATGAAGCTAGGTTTGAAAGTGGAGAATTATTTGAAAAAGACAAAATAAAAGTGGCTGACTCTTTGAAATTTAAAACAAAAAAGGGAAGAACAGTTTATGGTGGCGGCGGAATTGTTCCTGATATTTTTGTTCCACTCGAAGTAAAAAAAGGAGATGAAAATTTAAGTTTTATACTAAACTCAGGAGTTTTAGGACATTTTGTTTTTGAAATATTAGATAAAAGTAGACAAAACTTTGAAAAGTTAACATATACCGATTTTATAAAAAAATATGAAAATGATTTTCAATATGTCAACGATTTCAAAAAGTATCTAGACAACGCTGGTGTCACGTTTAACTTGGAAGAGAATAAACTAGTCGTAAAAAAACACATTTTGGCAGAACTTGCAAGACAATTATTTGGCGACACGAAATATTATCAAGTTATTTTGAAAAATGACCCGATGATTCAACAGGCATTAAAATGATTTATTTTCTGATGCTGTCATGTACTTGAGTGTGATTCCCATTGTTCCAAAGGGTTAAGATATCTGTAGCAACGGCTGCACCACTACCTGAAGCAATCGCCAACTGACTTCTCCAACCAGCTAAAGTACCAGTAACATAAATCCCTTCTGCTACTTTGTGGTCAATATTTTTTAATTGAATTCTGTTTTTTTCGGGAACTATTTTTTGATGCGGAATTATATAATCATCCAATCCTTCAATTGTAAATGGATTGCCAGCGCCAATAGCTATCACAACTATTTTTGCTTTGTAGGTGTTTTTATTGGTAGTGATGATAAAATCGTTGTAATTACCTTCAATTTTCGAAACCTTTTCATCTGAAATCTGAATCACATGTGGGTAATCTTTTGCCAGATGTTCTTTGCTCTCCGATAGAAGTTCACTGCCTAATTTTCCAGAAGGAACACCATAAGCATTATAAAAAATTGCATCTTGTAGAGAAGATGCTTTTTGATGAGTAATGATACCAATTTTCTTGTCTGTAGCAAATGGTTTATTCTTTGCCGAACCTAAAATCAAAGCACAAGATATTCCTGATACTCCACCACCAATTATTAAAACATCAAACACAATTACTGATTTTTAATTTTCTCTTCTATTTTTTTTGACATTTTGAATATCAAAAGAATAAAAACAGCACACAATGAAGCTACAATACCGATAATAGCAACCAAACTATCTCCTTCAAAAGGTTTGCCGAAATCAACCATTGTTATGTTGAAAATAATTAATGCAAAAGCAATAAAAATAAGTATAGAAGTAAAAATTTTCATGTGGTAACTTTAGACAGCAAATGTAATAAAAATGATTTTAGACAAATAGCCCTTTAACATTAGCAGCAAATAATTTAACAGCTATAGCCAATAATACTACTCCAAAAACTTTTCTAATGATGCTAAGACCATTTTTTGTCAACATTTTCTCGATTTTAGCAGAAGATTTTAAAACCAAATAAACCAAAAGAACGTTTAGCAATATGGCAATAATGATGTTTATCGAATGAAACTCTGCTTTTATTGAAAGAATTGTAGTCATTGTTCCAGCGCCAGCAATTAAAGGAAATGCAATAGGAACAATTGATGCGGAACTTGCTTCTTCATCACGGTACAATCTTATGCCTAAAATCATCTCTAATGCTAAGAAAAACAAAACAAAAGAACCTGCTACTGCAAAAGAATTTACATCAATTCCAATCAATTTTAATATTTCATCACCTACAAACAAAAATGCAATCATAATACCTGCTGATACTAATGATGCTTTCTCCGATTGAATATGTCCAAATTTTGCTCTTAAATTAATAATGATTGGAATACTTCCTACTATATCAATAACAGCAAAAAGAACCATTGTGGCTGTAACAATCTCTCTAAAATTCAATTCCATATCTTTTTTTTTGCAAAAGTATTTCAATAAAATCAAATCGAATACAATTTAAGAAATAATTAAAAAGCAAGTTTGTACATTTGCCATTCAAAAAAATATCATGTTTCAATTAGGCAAAACAATAGTTTCTGAAGATGTATTAGTAAAAGATTTTGTTTGTAATCTTTCTGCTTGTCATGGTGCATGTTGTATTGATGGTGATGCAGGTGCGCCGTTAAGCAAAGAAGAAACAGAAATTTTGGAAGATATTTTTCCAAAAATAAAACCCTTTTTACGTCCAGAAGGAATTCAAGTCATTGAAGAAAAAGGAACTTGGGTTGTTGGAACAGATCAAGATCTTGAAACTCCATTAATAGAAAATAAAGATTGTGCTTATGTCATTTTTGATGGAAAAACTGCTCTTTGCGGAATAGAACAAGCATATAATCAAGGGTTAATAGATTGGAAAAAACCCGTATCATGTCATTTATATCCTGTTAGAATAAAAGAATTTTCATCCTTTGCTGCGGTAAATTATGATCGATGGGACATTTGTAACGATGCTTGCGCATTAGGAAAAGAACTTCAAATCCCTGTTTACAAATTTGTCAAAGAAGCACTTATACGACGTTTTGGAAAAGAATGGTATGAAGAACTAGAGTCAGTTGCAACCGAATGGGAAAAAGAAAATAAAAAACGCTTCAATAAATGAAGCGTTTTTTTTGTGGAGAATATCGGATTCGAACCGATCACCTCTACGCTGCCAGCGTAGCGCTCTAGCCAAATGAGCTAATCCCCCAAACTTTTACTACAAAATAAATATAAGCTTTTCAAAAAAACAAATATATAGCAAACATATATCCAAAGAAAATTAAATTTTTATGCGTTAATAACAATTTTATGTTATGAACATTAAAAAAAAATTAATATACTTGCACAACTTTAAAAATACCAACAACTATTTTAACAACAACTACTTATGAAAAAAATTACCATTTTCTTTTTTTTATTACTAAGCACTCTTTCTGAGGCACAAATAGTTGCCAGTCAAAACTTTGACACGACTCTTGGATGGACTGCAACTTCAACAACTGCTTGGTCCAGAAGAACAACTGGAACTGCACCAAGTTGTTTACCTTATGCAGGAGCAGGAATGGCAAGATTTTACTCTTATAATCTTTCTGCTGGAACAACCGCAAGATTAACATCACCAGCTATAACTTTTGCTGGAGCATCATATCGAGTAAAATTTAAAATGTATCGTGACAGCGGATATGAAACCGATGCAGACAACATCAAAGTATATTACAACACGACTGGTCTTGCTGGAGGAACTTTACTAGGAACTGTAAATCGTTCTAGAGCTTTGGCTCCTGTAGTTTCAGAAGATGGTTGGTACAGTTATGCTTTTGACATTCCTGGAACTGTAAGTGGAACAGGTTATGTTCATTTTTTAGGAACATCTGCATATGGCAATAATATTTTTATTGATGAAGTTACAGTAGAACAAATCCCTGCTTTAGATGCTGAATTGAGTACTGTTGCTTTAAGTTTAATTGTTCCTCCTGCTACTTCAAATATTCCTGTTGCAGGAACATTCAAAAATTTTGGAACTGCAACGATTAATACAATTGATGTAAACTGGCAGGTTGACAATGGTACTATCCACACACAAACTCTAAGTGGACTATCAGTTGCACCAAATGGAACTTACAACTTCACACATCAAGATACTTGGAGTCCATCTGCAGGATTATATTCTGTTAAAGTTTGGGTATCAAATGTAAATGGTGGCACTGATAATGACTCATCAAACGACCAAATTATTAAAAATATTTCTGTAGCAAGTGGCACAACTACTCGCTTACCATTATATGAGGAATTTTCTAGTTCAACTTGTGGTCCTTGTGCAACTTTCAATGGAAATTTTTACAATCCTTTCCATGACGCGAATGCTTCAAATTATGCTTCTATAGCATATAGAGTTAATTGGCCCGGAACTGGTGATCCATATTACACAGCAGAAGTAGGTACAAGAGTTGCTTATTATGGCATAAGCGGTGCACCAACTTTATTAGTTGATGCTAATGACGGAACAAATTTTGATAGCGCAGCATTGAGTAGTGATTTAACCGAAGCACTAGCAAAACCTTCATATTTTGCCATTTCAGCTACAAAAACTTTAACTGGTTCAGACATCAATTTAGACATCAATACAACTCCATATTTATCTGGAACATATAGATTGTTTGCTGCGGTAGTTGAAAAACATACATACAACAATGTTGCATCTAATGGTGAAACTGAGTTCAGAGATGTATTTATGAAAATGATACCAGATGCAAGTGGAACTTCAATCAACTTTACAAACGATGTTCCTGTAAACACACAATTAAGCGCAAATCTTGATGGGTTGTTTATTGAAGAAATGAGTGATTTGGAGGTTGTTGTTTTTATACAAGACTATGCAGGAAAAACTGTAATGCAGTCAACTTATGCTACTGAAAGTTTATCTACAAACCATCCATCATTGGCAGATAGCGTGAAACTTTATCCAAATCCTTCAAATGGTATTGTTAGAATTAAAACTGATGTTGATACCGATATAGTAATTCTTGACATGACTGGAAAAGAAGTGTACAAGGTAAAAAATGCTGTAAACGATCAAACAATCAACTTAACATCGTTACAAAAAGGTGTTTATGTAGCTAAAATCAACAATGTTAATGGTGAATTAAACCAAAAAATTGTAATTAAATAATCTATGAAAATTAATAAATCAATTGTAGCGTTTTTTCTAGGTCTTGGTTTATTTGCCAACGCTCAAATTACACTATCAAAAGCTGATGGTTCACCTATAAATGAAGGCGATGTATTTACATATAATAATGTAAATTATCCGCAGGCATCTTTGGATTTTCATATTCATAACAATGCCTCAACAGCAACATTGGTAAAAGTAAAATCAGTTAGTATAACAAACGCTGATGGAAGCGGTTTGGAACTTTGTATTGGACCTGTTTGTTTGAGCTCTATTCATGCTGGCAATTCATATCCTTCAAATCCAGTAAGCATAGCTGCAAACTCTACCGACACATATTCAAACCATGTTTATAACATTGACGAAGGTGACGGAGAAAACTATCCTATAGATTATGTGTTCAAGGTATATCAGTTAAATTCAAGTGGTGTCGAAGTGGGTAATTCAATTACGTTTACTTACCGTTATCAACCTTCTTTGAAAGTAGATTCATTTCAAAGTATGAGTAATGCAGGATTAATTTTGAATTCAAACATTATTACTACCTCTTTAAACTATCAAGCAACTGAAAGCGGAGAAATAACTATTTTTGACTTAAATGGTCGATTGGTAAACACAACCCAAGTAGCAACTGGCGATGGTTCAATTGCTTTGGATAATTTACAAAATGGCTATTATATTTTAAACTTTAGAAGTCAAGAAAGAAAAGCTAGTATTAAGTTGATAAAAAAATAATTGAATTTGAACATATAAAAAAAGGTTGACAATAGTCAACCTTTTTTTGTTTAGTTACATGGCTCCAAAGAGTTTATCCATTCTTCTACCAAACTCAAACCTTCCTGATGTGGTATCGACCTGCCTATGAAAGGCATCTGAAAATTGGGATTGGTAGTAGACATTTTATAATATAATATGGATTGCAATGGGTTTTGAGGAATTACAATTTCGCCAGAAAACCCAGGAACAAAATGGATGGCATTTTTACAAACTCCTAAATTAGCCATAGATTCGGTATCTGTAAAGGATAATCGAATATCAAAATCATCAGCATAACCTCCATCAATATGGCAATGTGCACAGTTTGCATCAAAATAGGAGCGAACTCTTAGATTTAATGATTTTGAAGTATCTTCATAATCTACCAAAGTATTGATTTCTGTTGGTAGGTTATTATCCAAATAGCCAAA
>JAXLVF010000016.1:0-35852 GCA_046329205.1 Flavobacteriaceae bacterium
TTAATAATGGATAATAAACCTGCTCATGGTCAACCTATTCAGCCTTATTTTAGAGTTAGAGTTTATGATCAAAATAATGCAATAGTAGACGAAATTTGTATTATTGCCAATCCAGATAACTGTCTTTTTAACAGGATAAATGTTGCTTCAGATAGAAGAATACTTTACACTGGCTGGATATGTGCTCGATTGAATGTTCAAGATATTATAGGTCAACCAGCACGAATAGAATTCTCTGTAAGTGATTGTCAACCTTCAAAACATTTTGGAACGGTTTACATAGATAATATTTGCGGTACTATTTGTTCAACACCACAATTGGGAGCTTTGAGTTTGGATCCAGAAGAAATTAACTGTCCAGATGTAAGTTCTACAACTCCAATAGAAGTATGTGGAACTTTTCAACCACCTGTTGGAGCAGTTTTGAATACTATGCAGCTAAATATTTTGCAAAATGGAAATATTGTAGGAACTATTTCGGCACCATCAACATTGACTGCAAACACATTTTGTTTTTCGGTTTTACCAAGTTTATTTGGGGCAAGTGCATCTGGAGATTATGAATTTCAAGTAAACGCTACTTTCAATGTTGATTGTCCTGCAGGAACATTCGTTTATGATATTTCTGATACTTCTGCAAGTGTTGGACCAGATGTGACTTTCAACAACTGTTGTCAAGCAACGCTATCGTTGAGTTCTCCAAGTGACGATATGAATAATTTGTCTTCAGCAGCAGTTGCCAAAAGAGAACGTTCAGATTGGATAAAAGCAACAAATCTTATCCAAGTTGGGGATAATTCTCTCAATAATGGTGTGGTTTATCATTCGGGGAATTATGTAGAACTGAACCCAGGATTTGAGGCGTTGAGTGGTTCACAATTTGCGGCATACATAGAAGGATGTTCTGGAAATTATCTATACAAAATGGCTGTAAGTCAAGTAGAAAATAAATATGAGCCAATAATTGAAGAAGAAAAAATCAATTTGATAAAAATAGGTTCTGGATTTAAAATTGTTCCAAATCCATCGAGTTCTTGGATAGAAGTTGTTATGGATGAAGGTCAGTTTAGACAATTACAAATTACAACCATTGATGGAAAATTAGTTCAAGAAAGTAATTTTGAGAAAACAGATAAAATACAACTAGATGTGAGTAGATTTGCTAGCGGTGTTTATGTTATTAATATTGTTACAGAATTTGGTGATATTGTGTCAGAAAAACTAATGAAGAATTAGTATTTTCAATACAAAGATTAATTTTAAAACTCCGCAATTATGCGGAGTTTTTTTATATTTGAAAACTAAATCAATATTATGAGTTAAAAGAAGAAAATTAGAAAAATTGTAAGCAGTATTTTCCAAAAGGTTATAGTAAAGAAAAATACAAATTGTTTTTTTATAATTTTTTTAGCCCAAAAAATGTCAAATTTGAAGTAATTAAAAATGATGAGGTTGTCTCATATAAGACTAATATTGACAGTGAAACTATAATAACCGCAGAGGCTTTATATCATGTTTTGCCAGATTTTAACTATTATCAAAACTTTTACAAGGTAAAACCCAATGATATTGTAATAGATGCTGGAGCAAACTTGGGACATATTTCTATTTACTTATCTAAAAAGGTAGGTGTTGACGGTAAGATATATGCTTTTGAACCTGATGGAAAAAATATACAATCTTTGAAAAAAAATATTTCTCTCAATAAAGACTTGCCAAATAATATTGTTATCGAGGATTTGCTTCTTTGGAACGAAAACACCTTGATTGATTTTGAAGAAGCAGGAACTGTTGGTTCATCAGCAGTTTGGTTTTCTGGCAGCGAAAATGTTGTGAAAAAGCAAGCAGTTTCAATTGACTCTTGGGTTGACAAAAAGGGCATAAAAAAACTTGATTTTATAAAAATGGACATTGAAGGTGCTGAGATTGAAGCTCTTGACGGCTGTGTTGAAACAATTAAAAAATTTAGTCCCAATTTTGCTATTGCATCCTATCATATTGTAAATGGTGAACAAACCTACATTAAGGTAGAAGAGTTTTTTAGGAAATTAAATTATCCTTATAAAACAATAAAATTTAGAGGAAACGAAATAATAACTTTTGCAGGAGAACTAAATTAATAATTATTGATACACTTTAAAACCTTCGCCATTCAGCGGAGGTTTTTTTTAATTAGCACAAAGACTCTAAAAGAACTATACGAGGAAAAAGACTGTTTCATTTTCTTTTTTAAAAAAGTGTTTTTTATATATTTGGAAAAAAACAATAATGCTTTCATCGGTTTATATAATAAAAGCTAATAATAGAACACAAGTTGCTGTTTCTAAAGGAAATGAAAATAAATTTGAACTGAGTTTGGATGCATTATTGTTAGAAAAATGTAACACTTTTGAGATTGAATTTGTTTTAGATAACAAAATCAAAAAAATTAGAAATCATGATTATGAATGGATAGATTTTAAAAAAGGCTTTATTGCTGCTGAGTATGCTCCAAAAATTTTCCAGTTAGAAAATCGCTTTTTTGTGCAGCCAAGTTCTAATCGCGGAATATGGGAAGTAATAGATGAGAGGACATTTATATGGACATTTAATCCTGAATTTTCCGCTCCACTAACAGATTACACAGGTAAACAAAACGAAAAAGTTATAAATCAAGCCGAAAGAAAAATTGATTATAGCTGTTCAATAGCATTATTGTTTTCCAAAAATAACGCAATAGAATTTAGTCGTTCAAAAATCCCTTTTTCGGCAGTTGTTTGTTTTACTGATCATTGTGATTTTGATACTGCGGAGAATTTGGTGTTGCAACGAAAACTTTTCAAAGAAACTGGAATAAATGTTACAAAAGGATTCTTCTTGAATAATTATTCTAAACGTGTTAATGCCTCTTTTGAAGAAAATAGTGACGAGTTTGACCTTTGGTTGCAAGATGGACATGAACTAGCCTATCATTCTTTGAGCCAATCCATAAAAACTTTGGAGGAAAGCATGATAGATTTTAATTCATTTTCGCCACCAAAAAGCAATATTCCTGTATGGATTGATCATGGGTACCAACCTTACAATTTATCGCTTTATAAAAATTCAGGTATCAATTCTGATGCGTTTTCAAAACTGCTTTCGGAAAAAAAGATTTCTATTTTGTGGAATTATGTTGACAGCGGAACTTCAACTAATGGTGTTGTTAATCAAATGAATTCTAATGATTTCACATTAGAAAGTTTTTATAATGGTATCAAAGAACTTCCAATAAAAGAAAGAATGAGTTTGATGATTAAAAATATAATGTTTCATTTTTATGCGGATGAAAAGAAAATAATTTTATACAAGAACTTAGCTTCAAACTTTAAATCATTTATTTCTAAAAAATCATTTTCAAGTTTGAAAGATTTCATAAAAAACTCATTTTCAGTAGCAAAACCTTTGTTGAAAGTAGTTTTATTGTGGAGCAAGGTTAAAAAGCAATCTTATAAGTTAGCCAAGTATTCGCCAATACTTTTTAAACATACAATAGGGGAAAATGAGTTTTATATTTTTCAGACTTTGGAGCTAATCGATTTTAAGAAAACGCTTTCTAATGGTAATTTAGAAAAGATGATTAATGAAAAAGGTATGTTTATTGGGCATACATATTTTTCAGTCCCTATGAAATACCATACAGGAAGAGTATTTAAAGAAGAAGATAAAATAGATGATATTGTAAGAGATAATTTTGTAAGCTTAGGGAAATTAATTGAAGAAAGGAAAATTTGGAATCCTGTTCTTTCGGATATGGTAAGATATTTGTCAGGTTTTGAAAAAGTAGTTTTAGATATTGATGATGAGGGGAAAATTTTTGTTAAGGAGTCAGGAAATTTATTGAGTAGAGAAATATTTAACTAATGGAAATAAAAATTATTTCATCTTCTGAAAAAGAGTGGCTCAACAAATGGGATGATTTTGTTGTCAAAGAAAATGTTTCAAGTCATTTAATGCTATCTGATTGGAATAAATCATTTGAAACCTATGGTTTTGATTTTGAGGTTGTTGCTTTGTTTGATGGTAATTCAATAATGGGAGGTTTTACAGCTGTAATTGCCAAAGCTCTTTTTTTTAAATTTTATGTAGTTCCATTTGGGCCTATTATTGTAAATGTTCCTTTCTCGAACTTAGATGAGTTGATAAATAAAGTAAATGAAAGAGCAAAAAAATGGAACTGTTGTTATTGTCATATTTCCTTACCATTTTCTAAAGCAATCAATAAACATGTAATTAATGGAACAGAAAGATTAGATTCTTTAAAAAGTGCATTAATAGGACATAAATTTAAGTTTGTTTATTCAGCCTATGGATTGAATTGGAAATCTGTTGCGCATTTTCAATCAGAGGAGGAATTGTTGGATAGCTACTCTACAGTTGTTCGTCGAAATATTCGCAGTTCACTGAGAAAAGATTTGATTTTGAAATGTGCAGAAAATAAAGAAGATATAAAAAAAGGCTATGACTTGTGCTTAGAAAATGCCAGACAAAATGGTTATGATTTGAGAGATTGGAATTCGTTTGGAAATACAATAGTTGAAATGGTTCAAAAAAATAGAGCAAAATTTTTACTCGCTCTAAACAATGAGTCTATCAAAGGAGCAATATTACTCGTAAAAGCTGGAAATCATTATACCTATATTTTAGGTGGTTCTGTAAAAGAAAAACCAGATCTACTTGCCGGTCATTTTCTTCAATATTCTGGGACTAAAATGGCTTGGTCAGAAAAACTCGACGGATATAATATTTCACTTGGTGGTTCAACAAGTGTTGTGAAATTTAAAAATAATTATGCTGATGAACAGATTTATTACGAAAATTCTAAATATTACTGGGTATTAAAACCATTTTATTTCAAATTATATTTGTTTTTAGAAAAAAATTTAAAAAAGCATAAAAGAACAATATCAAAAATCTTATCGATGTTCAGAAAATGATAAATAAAATTAAAAAATTGTTCAAGGTATCTAGCATTGATTTATTAGTTTATTCTATGAAAGAATCAACGAAATTAAATATTGATGTTCAAAACTATTCAATTCAATTTCAAAAAATTGATGAAAACAAGTCACGATATTTTATCAGAATTGAGGATATTGTAGTTCATGAAAGTTTTGCATATAGAAAATTATTCATCCAAAAATTAATTCGAACGAAAGGACCAACAATTGGTGATTGTAAAACAATTGATGCTTTTAAAGGAAAATCTATTTACCCCTATGTAATAAATTACATTGCTAATCAAGAACTAGAAAAAGGTGCAAAAGAGGTTTTTATCAATGTTTCACCATCTAATATTAGTTCAATAAAAGGAATTGAAAAAGCTGGTTTTAAACCTTTTTTACACGTAAAGGCAAAAAGATTTTTATTCTTTTATTTCAAAACAGAATTTACAAGCTTCTAATATTTTCTAAAACCTTCGCCATTCAGCGGAGGTTTTTTATATTTGCCAAACACGAGCATTAGACAACAGATGAAATAATGCCAAAAGCAATTTTATGTTACAACTAAACGTTAAAAATGAAACTTCACGACTTAGAGCTGTAGTTCTTGGCTCAGCCTTGAATAATGGTCCAACTCCTACTGCCGAAGAAGCTTATGACCCAAAATCATTAGAACACATTCTTGCAGGAACATATCCTGTTGAAAAAGATATGGTTGCAGAGATGGAAGCGTTCAACAAAGTATTTCAAAATATGACGTAAAAGTTTTTCGTCCAGAAATGATTGAAAACTATAATCAAATTTTTACTCGTGATATTGGTTTTGTGATCGACGATGTTTTTATAAAAGCCAATATTTTGCCTGATAGAAATCGTGAATTAGATGCAATAAATTATGTAATTGATCAAATCAATCCAGATAAAGTTGTTCGTCCTCCAGATGATGTTCATATCGAAGGTGGTGATGTAATGCTATGGAATGATTATATTTTTATTGGAACATATAAAGGTTCAGATTATAAAGATTATATCACAGCTAGAACCAATATGGAAGGAGTGAATTATATCAAAAACCTTTTTCCAAACAAAATTGTAAAAGAATTTGACTTAGTGAAATCTAAATTAGAAGCAAGAGATAATGCACTTCATCTTGATTGTTGCTTCCAACCTGTTGGTAAAAACAAAGGTATTATTTATAAGAGTGGTTTTCGTGAAGAAGCAGATTATGTATATTTAGTAAAACTTTTCGGGAAAGAAAACCTATTTCACATTACTCGTGATGAAATGTACCACATGAATTCAAATGTTTTTTCTATTGACGAAAATGTAGTTGTTTCAGAAAAAACTTTACAAGATTGAATAATTGGCTTCGTGAGAATGACTTTATCGTTGAAGAAATTCCCTATGCTGAAATTGCTAAACAAGAAGGATTGTTGAGATGTTCAACGCTACCACTGATTAGAGATTAGTTTTGTTATAAGTTGTAAGTTGAGGGTTTTATGTTTTATTTAAAATTTTTGAATGAAGAATTATACTGATTTAGATATTTATAAAAAATCATTAGAATTGTTTTATGTAATTCATCCTGAAACATTAAAACTTCCTAAATATGAAATGTATGAACTAGGAAGTCAAACAAGAAGAGCAGCAGATAGTGTTGTAACAAACATAGTAGAGGGTTATGGTAGAAATAGATATAAAGCAGAATTTGTTAGGTTTTTAGTTTTTTCTTGGGCAAGTTGTTTGGAAACAATAAATCATTTAAATAAAATAAATCACCTTTATCCAAAAATTATTGAAAATATTGAAGAATACATAGAAAACTATAAAATATTGAGCGCTCAAATTTATAATTTCATAAAATATGTTGAGCAAAATTGGAAAACTTAAAATTATTCTAAAAAAACAACTTACAACATAAAACTTATAACAAACAACAAAGAAATGAACCAAACAACAAACTCCATATTAATGATACGTCCAGTTGCTTTTAGAATGAATGAGCAAACGGCTGTAAATAATTACTACCAAAAAGTCCTTGATGGTTTAACACCTCAAACAGTTAATGCAAAAGCTCAAGAAGAGTTTGACAATTTTGTAAAAACTCAGACTGGTAGGTGTAAATGTAATTGTGGTTGAAGACACACTACAACCTGATACACCAGATAGTATTTTTCCTAACAATTGGATTTCATTTCATGAAAATGGAGATGTAGTTTTATATCCAATGTTTGCCGAAAATAGAAGAGCAGAACGACGAGAAGATATACTAGATATTCTTGAAGAACAAGGTTTTGTAATTAATGAAATTATGGATTACACTTCTGCCGAAGAAGATAATATTTTTCTTGAAGGTACAGGAAGTTTATTGCTCGATAGAGAAAACGGCAAAGCATACTGCGCACTTTCACCTAGAGCTGACGAAGAATTAATGATAGAATTTTGCGAAGATTTTGAACTTTCTCCAGTTATTTTCGAAGCTTTTCAAACAGTAAATGGTGAACGAAAGTTAATCTATCATACTAATGTTATGATGTGCCTTGGCGATACTTTTGCAGTGATTTGTGCCGATTGTATTGATGATAAAAAAGAACGAAAAATGGTTCTCGATAGTTTGAAAGGTGATGAAAAAGATATCATTCTCATTACTGAAGACCAAGTTAATAATTTTGCTGGAAACATGCTCGAAGTAAAAGGAAATGATGGAAAAAGATATCTTGTAATGAGTTCATCTGCTTATCATTCTTTAACTAAAAAGCAAATTTCTCAATTAGAGCAGCATGTAACTATTTTACACTCTAGCTTAGATACAATTGAAGCTTGTGGTGGCGGAAGTGCTCGTTGCATGATGGCAGAGATTTTTCTTCCTAAAAATTAAAAAAAAAATGTTGCCTGAGGTTCTCGAAGGCAATATTTTTTTTGAAATATATTTAAAATCAATATTTGACAAACTCATAACCACCATTTTCTGCACCCCAAACTTGTTTGCCATTTTTGTCAAATCCTTGATCCCAAGATAAAATTTCATTTTCGGTAACTGTTACAATTGAAGTAGCATAACTTGCACCTCGCAATTCGCTAGGACAAGTTTTGTCTCCAGTTTTACCTGAAAATTTGTTTTTACCTATACGTTTTAAAACTACTTCGCAGCCTTGTTTTAGTTCGATATCATTCTCAGTTAATGCATCAAAAGCATCAGGAGTTTTCCATTTACCTATCCAAGCTTTTTCATCTTTTAGAGTATGAATTTGACTGATGAATTGGTCACCATTTTGCGTTATTTTATAAATTCGAACTCGATATGGTTTTTCTTGTTTGCTAAACATTGCTTGTTCAACATAAAGAAAATGACCTTTATTTTTCCATATTGGAACCATTCGCAAAGAAATATTAAAATAGGATGTATCTCTTTTAGAATGTGCTTCAGATGAATATTGACCCTGCATAATTGAAACCAATTCTTTCAATTCAGAACTATCTTTTTGAGAAACAGATGACTTTGAACAATTGCAACCAATTATAAAAACACTTAGTAAAACTAATAGAAATAATTTTTTCATTTTACATCAATTTAAATTCCACGAATGATTGATAAAATCGCACTAATGATATATTGAATACCAATAGCTACGGTTAAAAAACCCACAATTCTTGATATGGCAACAATACCAGATGCGCCTAAATATTTTGCCAAATAGTGAGCACTTCTTAGTATGAAAAATATTAAAAATGAAACCACGACTATCGCTGTTGTTGAAGCTGCTACATCAATAGTTGAGTTATGATCTTGGTAAAAAGCAATCAATAGAGAAATAGAACCAGGACCAGCCAACATTGGCATTGCTAGCGGAGTAAGCGCAATAGAATTTCGAGTTTGTAGGTCTTCCTCAACTTCTTTGCTGATACCTTTTCGCTTTTTTGGGTTTGCATTCAGTAACCCAAAACCAGAACTAGCAATCAAAATTCCACCGGCAATTCTTAACGCAGAAATGGTTATCCCAAAAAACTTTAAGACATATTCACCTACGAAAAAAGAAATTAGCAATATGATACAAACATTAATAGCAGTCATCAATGAAACTCTTGAACGATCTTTTTTTGAATAATCATGCGTTAGTCCAACAAAAAACGGAATAGCACCAATAGGGTTCAAAACAGAAAAAATTGCTCCAAGTAAAACCAGAAAAGTGTTGAAAAATATATCCATACTCATTTTTTTACAAAAGTAAAGCCAAAATTTGGATTTTATTAAAATCAAATGTTATTAAATTTGCTATAAATAGGAATTTTATGAAAACATTAGTAATTGGTGCATCAACAAATCCAGAACGATATAGTTACAAAGCAATCAATAGCTTGCTAAATCATAAGCACGAAGTTGTAGCTGTTGGTAATAAAACTGGAACAATTTCTGGTATAGAAATTCACAAAGAAAAAAAACTTTTTGCTGATGTGGATACAGTAACGCTGTACTTAAGTGCAAAAAATCAGCTAGAATTTTACGACTACATACTTGAACTAAAACCTAAGCGAGTTATCTTCAATCCTGGAACAGAAAATCCAGAGTTTTATGCTATTTTAGAAAAAAACAACATTCAAGTTGAGGTTGCTTGTACGCTAGTTTTATTGGCTACAAATCAGTATTAGTAGTTTTATTACTTTGTCATCCAGAAAAAATTTACTAAAACCTCGTTTCACCAGTTGCAGGTTTGCTAATCATCAATAAACCAATAAAAGTTATCAAACCATTGATAATAATCATTTCATTATCGATCACATAATTTCCAAAAATAGCTGCTGAATTTTTACTGATAAAAAAACAAATTAATGGTGAAATGATGCAAACTATTGGAACTAGTTTGTCTTGTACCGTTTTCTTTTTCATAAATAAACCAAAGGCATACAAGCCTAATAATGGTCCATAAGTATAACTAGCAACTTTAAAAATCATAGTTACAACCGATTTGTCATTCAGTGAGTTGAAAATTATAATTACTAGGAACATCAAAAACGAAAACCCAAGATGTACAAAATGTCTTGTTCTCTCTAGTTTCTGGCTGTCTGCTTTGATTTTTTGGCTTTCTTTATCCATACCCAGGAAATCCACACAAAATGAAGTGGTCAATGCTGTTAAAGCACTATCTGTAGTGGCAAATGTAGCAGAGGTCAAACCAAGAAGGAAAACCACAGCTGGAATAATATTCAAATGATGAAAAGCAATTTCGGGGAACAACAAATCGGTACGTTTTACATCATCAACTACTGGAACTGAAATGCCATTTTTTTCTGCGTACAAATAGAGTAGTGCACCAACACTCAAGAAAAATATATTGATTATTACAAATATTCCTGTGAAAGTAAACATGTTTTTTTGTGCCTCGCCAATGTTTTTACAACTCAAGTTTTTTTGCATTAAATCTTGATCAAGTCCTACCATTGCAATGGTGACAAACATGCCGCCAAGAATTTGCTTCCAAAAATAATTTCCTTTGTTGATGTCATCAAAAAAGATAATTTTGGAATAATTACTGTTTTTTACCGCTTCAAATGCTTCAGTAAAATTGTAATTCAAGCTATTGCAAATAAAAATAATGGTCAAAAAAACAGAGGTAACAAGAAAGAATGTTTGTAAAGTATCTGTAATAATTATGGTTTTCAATCCGCCACGATAGGTGTAAGCAAAAATCAACAATAGCGATAACAAAACTGTGACTGCAAAAGGGATTTTAAACTCGTCAAAAACATAGCGTTGTAGCACGATTACAACAAGATATAATCGAAAAGCAGAACCAATCGTTCTGCTAATCAGGAAAATAGTAGCAGCAGTTTTATAGCTTACTATACCAAGTCGTTGCTCGATATAACCATAAATGGAAGTTAAATTCATCCTGTAATAAAGTGGCAGAAGCACTTTAGCGATTATCAAAAAGCCTATTGCATTGCCAAGAACAAATTGGAAATATTTAAACTGTAAGTCTGGATTTCCTACTTCACCAGGAACAGAAATAAAAGTGACACCTGATAGTGCTGTACCTATCATTCCAAAAGCAACTAAGTACCATTTCGAATTTTTGTTGGCTTTGAAAAAAGTATCATTGTCAGTGCCTTTTTTACTTACAATATTTGATATTAAAATCAATAAGCCAAAATAAATGATGATTATAGTTAAAATGGTGATTGGCGTCATCTGTTTAAGAATTTTAGCGAAAGTAGAGAAATAAATTTCATTTTCAAATTATCTGTTTTTCAAATTATTTAATTTTGCAGAATGGAATTTTCTTCAAAATTATTAGAAAAAGCAGTCAATGAAATGGCACAATTGCCAGGGATTGGTAAACGAACTGCTTTAAGATTAGTGCTGCATTTACTGAAACAACCTTCTGAACAAACGCAGTTTTTATCACAAGCATTAACCACAATGCGCGAAGAAATAAAATTTTGTAAATCATGTCACAACATTTCAGATGTAGATGTTTGTGAAATATGCTCAAATGAAAAAAGAAATCATAGCATAATTTGTGTAGTTGAAGATGTTCGTGATGTAATGGCTATAGAAAATACGGGTCAATTCAAAGGTATTTATCATGTTCTAGGTGGAAAAATTTCTCCTATTGATGGCGTTGGGCCAAGCCAATTAAACATTAATTCATTGATAGAAAAAGTTAAAAATGATAAAGTTGAAGAATTGATTTTTGCGCTTAGTTCAACAATGGAAGGTGATACAACTAACTTCTACATCTATAAACAGATAAAAGATTGTCCTGTAAAGACCTCCACAATTGCTAGAGGAATATCAGTTGGGGATGAATTAGAATATGCAGATGAGGTTACTTTGGGACGTAGTATTTTGCACAGAATTCCTTTTGAAAATTCCCTTAAAAATAATTAAGTATTAATGGCTTAGTTTTTTTGTAATTAAGTTTGAAAAACTATCTTTGTCAGCTGTAATAATTGTAAATATCAATGAATAAATATCAAATATATCTTCTTTTTTTCATTTCACTTTTTTTTACATCTTGTATTCCTACAAAAGAATTGATTTATCTTCAAGATGATGGTAAAAAGAATAATGAGCAAACAGTTGATCAAGTAAATTCGAAGCCCTATAGACTTCAAGTTGCCGATATCATCAATATAAATATAAAGGCTATTGATCCTGAGCTAGTTAAAATTTTTAACGCGAGTGATTCTGGATCTGCATCTGCTAATGAAATGTCAAATTACTACAATGCTTATGTTATAGATGACCACGGTAATATTAGGTTTCCAGTGTTGGGAGAAATTAATATTTTAGGTTACACATTGGAAGAAGTAAGAATAAAAATAGAAGAAAGATTAATGAACGAATATTTCAAGAAAGAAGCAGGAGTGTTTGTTACTGTTAAATTGGCTGGATTCCGTTTTACTGTGAATGGTGAGGTCGCTCAAAAAGGTTCAAAAGTTATTTTTCAAGATAAAGTAAATATCATGGAAGCTATTGCTAACTCTGGAGATATTGAAATAACTGGCGACAGAAAAGATGTGAAAGTTATAAGAAGAACTCCAAATGGAAATCAAACATACAGTATTGATTTAACGAGCTCTAATGCTGTGAATTCTCCTGTATTTAATTTGCAACCAAATGATTATATTTATGTAAAACCATTGCGCCAAAAAACTTGGGGAACAGGAAAAACAGGTTTGGAGTCAATGACAACAATCATAACATTCTTATCATTAGTAACAACAACATTTTTATTGTTAAAATAATTCTACATTCATGTTAGATATTAAAGATTTATCTTTCCTTGAAAAACAAAACAACTTTGATTTTAAGAGCTTTTTAATCAAGATAGTAGGCTATTGGAAGTGGTTTATTCTTTCTTTTATCATTACTTTTTCCATAGCTCATCAAGTAAATGTTAGAAAGCAAAAGATTTATGGAATTGGAACAACTATATCCGTCAAAGAGGAAAACAATCAGATGTTTACTTCCAATACAAGTTTAATTTTTAATTGGGGAGGAACATCAGACAAAGTTCAGATGATTGCTACTTCGTTAAAATCTAGATCTCACAATGAACTTGTTGTAGATGATCTTCAGTTTTATATAGATTATATTATAAAAACTCCATACTATTATAAGGATGTTTATGGTCAAGTTCCGTTTAAAATTACTATTGATAAATCGCAAAAACAGCTTTATGAGGAATTTATAAAATTAAAATTCCTAAATAGTAATACATATCAAATCTCCATTCCTTTTAGTGACAGTTCAGCTAAATGTATCAATTATTTTGATAATACATTATCGCATGTTACTGTCAAAAAAGGAGAGTTTGTCAAAACATTCAAAGTTGGACAAAAAGTTGATTTGCCTTTTTTGAATTGGAAATTGATGTTAGAGGAAAATCCAGCAGGAATAATTGGTCAAGAAATCCTAATAAGGTTTAACTCTTTTAACAATACAGTTATTAAATACAAAGGAATAACAATTGACATTGATGAAAAAGCTCCTTCAATAATTAACCTTTCGATGCAAGGAACTAACAAAAACAGAATGGTTGATTATCTGAATTCGACTGTTGATGTTTTGATTAAAAGACAGCTCGAAAGTAAAAATAAATTTGCCGAAAATACGATTTCGTTCATAGATGAAACCTTGGCAAACATGGAAAAAGAGCTAAAAAATTCTGGCGATGAATTGAGAGATTTTAGTAAAAACCATGATATAGCAGAGATTGAAGAAGGAGGTTCAAATTATAAAAACCGACTGATGGAATTAGATAAAGAAAAAGATGCTGTGGAGAGAAAAATTGCTTATCTTAATTCACTAAAATCTTATCTACAAAGCAGTACTGATTTCTCAAAATTGCCAGCACCAACTATTGCTGGAATTGAAGAACAAAACATAGCTGTAAATGTTGCCAAACTTATTGACTTGTCTATACAACGTTCAGAGCTTCTTTACTCTGCAAAAGGAGGTATATTCTATGAAAGAAAAGATAATGAACTTCAATCAGTTAAAAAAGTTCTTCTGGAAAACATCTCTTCTTTGAGAAGTGTTCTGCAATATGATTTGACTAAAGTTGATCAAAAATTAGCCCTATTGGAAGGTGATTTAAAGCAACTTCCAGAGTCTAAACAAAATTATTTGAGTATATCAAGAAAGTATGATTTGAACAATGGTATTTATAATACATATCTTCAAAAGAGAAGTGAAGCTTCAATAATCAAAGCTTCTAATCTTCCAGATGTTCAAATTATAGACCCAGCAAAAGATGTTGGTAAAGGATTACTTGGTCCAAAAACTAGTGTAAACTATGTAATTGCATTTTTCTTAGGATTGTTTATACCTCTTTTTGTTGTATTCTTAATTTTCTTCATCAATAATGCCGTTCAAAACATAGACGATATATCATTGGTAACTCAACTTCCATTAATAGGAATCGTTGGTATAAAAAGAACAGAGTCTAACCTATCGGTTTTTGAAAGACCAAAATCTGCTCTTTCCGAGTCGTTTAGAGCTATTCGTTCCTCGCTTCAGTTTTTATACAAAAAACAAAGTAGAGAAGGCTCAAAAACACTAATGCTTACATCTTCTGTCAGTGGAGAAGGAAAAACATTTTGTTCGATAAATATTGCTACAGTATTTGCGTTGAGCGAAAGAAAAACAATAATACTTGGTCTTGACCTTAGAAAGCCAAAGATTTTTGATGACTTTAATATTAGAAATGATATTGGTGTTGTAAATTATCTTATAGGTCAAAAGAAATTGGATGAAGTGATACAACAAACACATATTCCTTATCTAGATGTAATCACTTCTGGACCAATTCCTCCTAATCCTTCTGAGTTAATTATGGGTGATTCAATGAAAGAAATGATTGATAGACTCAAAGAAAATTATGATTATATTATTCTAGATACACCACCAGTGGGATTAGTTTCAGATGCATTGGAACTCGATCAATATAGTGATGTTACATTGTATGTAGTTCGTCAAAATTTCACCAAAAAAGAAATGCTTACTTTGTTGAATAACAGAACAAAACGTGGTGAGTTGAACAACGTTAGTATCATATTTAACGGTTATGAAAACAAAGCTAAATATGGAACGGGTTATGGATATGGTTACGGATACGGATATGGTTATGGCTATGGTCAATCTAGTGGATACCATGTAGATGATGAACCAGTTGGTTTCTTTAATAAATTAATGTTTAAGATTAAAAATATTTTTAATCGATGAATGAAAAAAAATCCATACTGATTACTGGAGGAGCAGGTTTTATTGGTTCGAACTTGTGCGAATATTTTTTGAATAAAAACTATAAAGTTGTTTGTTTAGACAATCTAGCAACAGGTCATTTATACAATATCCAACCATTTTTTTCTAACGATAATTTTACCTTTATCGAAGGTGATATTAGAGATTTAGAAACATGTCATAAAGCTTTAGAAAATATAGATTATGTTCTACATCAGGCAGCACTTGGATCGGTTCCTCGTTCATTGAAAGATCCAATCACGAGTAACGACGTAAATGTTTCTGGCTTTTTGAATATGCTAGTAGCATCAAGAGATGCTGGTGTGAAACGTTTTGTATATGCTGCTAGTTCCTCTACCTATGGAGACTCTGAGTCGTTGCCAAAGGTTGAAGAGATTATAGGAAAACCTCTTTCACCATATGCGATAACCAAATATGTTAATGAACTTTATGCAGATATTTTTAGCAAAGCATATGGTTTAGAAACAATAGGCTTAAGATATTTCAATGTTTTTGGCAGAAAACAAGACCCAAATGGCGCCTATGCTGCGGTAATTCCTAAATTTGTTATGCAACTAATGAATTATGAAAGCCCAATTATAAATGGAGATGGAAATTATTCTAGGGATTTTACTTATATAGATAATGTTATTCAAATGAACGAATTGGCAATGTTGACTGAAAACCCAGAAGCAGTAAATACAGTTTATAATACTGCTTTTGGCGATAGAACTACGCTAAATCAAATGGTGACATTGTTAAAAGAGTATTTGTCTGAGTTTGATAGTAGAATAGCTAATGTGGAAGTAATTCATGGTCCAAATAGAGCAGGAGATATTCCTCATTCGTTGGCAAGCATTGAAAAAGCAAAAAAATTATTAAATTATAATCCTCAGTTTTCATTTGGGAATGGATTAAAAGAAGCCGTAAAATGGTATTGGGGAAATTTAAAAAATAAATAATGATTAAAAATATTTGTTGTATTGGAGCAGGGTATGTTGGAGGTCCAACTATGGCAGTAATTGCTGCAAAGTGTCCCGATATAAAGGTTACAGTTGTAGATTTAAACCAAAAAAGAATTGCTGATTGGAATGATCAAAACATTGACAATATTCCAGTCTATGAACCAGGTCTTGGAGATATAGTTCTTAAAGCTAGAAACAAAAATCTTTTCTTCTCTACAAATGTAGATGAAGCAATTGATGAAGCAGATTTAATTTTCATTTCTGTAAATACGCCTACAAAAACCTATGGCTCTGGAAAAGGAATGGCTGCCGATTTAAAATATATTGAACTCTGCGCACGACAGATTGCCCGTGTTGCAAAGAATGATAAAATTGTAGTTGAAAAATCAACTCTACCTGTCAGAACCGCAGAAGCTATCAAAAGTATTCTTGACAATACTGGTAATGGAGTACAATTTCAAATTTTATCAAATCCTGAGTTTTTAGCAGAAGGAACTGCTGTAACAGATTTATTAAATCCTGACAGAGTATTAATTGGTGGAGAAAATTCTAGAGATGGGCAAAAAGCTATTCAAAAACTAGTTGATGTTTATGCAAACTGGGTTGATAGAGAAAAAATATTAACAACCAATGTTTGGTCTTCAGAATTGTCAAAATTAACAGCAAATGCTTTTCTTGCTCAAAGAGTTTCGTCCATCAATGCTATTTCTGAACTATGTGAAAAGACAGGTGCAAATGTAAATGAAGTTGCTAAAGCTATTGGAATGGATAGCAGAATTGGACCAAAATTTCTTAAAGCATCTGTAGGTTTTGGAGGTTCATGTTTTCAAAAAGATATTTTAAATCTGGTTTATATCGCTAAATCTTTTGGATTGAATGAAGTAGCTGATTACTGGGAACAAGTAATCATTATGAACGATCACCAAAAAAGAAGATTTTCTAGAAACATAGTAAAAACACTTTATAATACCGTTGCGGATAAAAAAATCACTTTTCTTGGTTGGGCATTTAAAAAAGACACTAATGATACCCGAGAGTCAGCTGCAATTTATGTCGCAGATGATTTGATAAATGAACATGCAAGAATAGCAGTATTTGACCCAAAAGTAGAAAGTAATCAAGTCCAAACAGATTTGAATTATCTTGAGTCACGTCCTTCAAAAGAAAATGAAATGGCAATAAAATGTTTTGAAAACCCATATGAAGCTTGCAAAGATGCTCATGCAATTGCCATTTTAACTGAATGGGATGAGTTCAAAACATATGATTGGCAAAGAATATATGATAACATGCTTAAGCCAGCTTTCGTTTTTGATGGAAGAAATCTTTTGGATGCGTCAAAAATGAAAGAAATAGGCTTTATTTATCAATCAATAGGTTCTTAATTAAAAAATATAAGTAATAAAATGAATATTAAAATTGCAATCATAGGATTAGGTTATGTAGGATTACCACTAGCAAGATTATTTTCTACAAAATATTCAGTAATTGGTTTTGATATAAATCAAAGAAGAATTGATGAGCTGAACTCTGGAGTCGATACTACCTTAGAGGTTTCTCAAGACGACTTAGAAAAAGTAATCCTTACAAAAAATTCTGGTGATATTGGCTTGTTTTGTTCGAATAAAATAGAAGATATTGCAAATTGCAATTATTACATAGTTACTGTTCCAACACCTGTTGACAAAAATAACAGACCAGATTTGACACCATTATATAAAGCCAGCGAAACTGTTGGTAAAGTATTAAAAAAAGGAGATATAGTAGTTTACGAGTCTACTGTTTACCCAGGCGTTACAGAGGATGAGTGTATTCCTGTTTTAGAAAAAATAAGTGGTTTGAAATTCAATAGTGATTTCTTTGCGGGTTATTCGCCAGAGAGAATTAATCCTGGTGATAAAGAACATACTGTTGAAAAAATATTGAAGGTAACCTCTGGTTCTACACCTGAGATTGGTAAAAAAGTGGATGAATTATACAAGTCTGTTATTACAGCAGGAACTCATTTAGCACCTACAATCAAAGTGGCTGAGGCAGCAAAAGTTATTGAAAATTCTCAAAGGGACATCAATATTGCATTCGTAAATGAATTAGCAAAAATTTTCAATTTACTAGAAATAGATACTCAAGCTGTGCTCGAAGCAGCGGGAACAAAATGGAATTTTTTGCCGTTTAAACCTGGTCTTGTTGGTGGACATTGCATAGGTGTTGACCCATATTATTTAGCTCAAAAAGCTCAAGAAAAGGGATATCATCCCGAAATAATTCTTGCCGGACGTAGACTCAATGATAGCATGGGCGAATATGTTGCAGGACAAGTTGTTAAAATGATGATAAAAAAGAACATCAAAGTAAATGGTGCTAAGATTTTGATGTTAGGTATAGCTTTCAAAGAAAATTGTCCAGATGTTCGTAATACAAAAGTTGTTGATGTCGTAAGGGCTTTAAAAGATTTTGAAACAGATGTTACAATATATGATCCATGGGCAAACCCTCAAGAGGTAAAACATGAGTATGGAATTGAAACAGTTTCTAGCTTGCCTGATAATACTTTTGATGCAATTGTACTAGCTGTAGCACACAAAGAATTCAAAAACCTCGATTTTGTTAAATTGAAAAATCAAAATGCAATTGTATTTGATGTAAAAGGAGTCTTAAAAGATTTGGCTGACGCAAAATTATAATCATGAAAAAAATTCTAATTACTGGTGGAGCAGGATTTATTGGCTCTCATGTTGTGAGACGATTTGTTACTAAATATCCGAATTATATAATTTATAATCTCGATATGTTGACATATGCAGGTAATTTAGAAAACATTAAAGACATTGAGAACTTTGAAAATTACAATTTTATAAAAGGCGACATCGTTGATGCAGACTTTATAAATTCAATTTTTCAAGAATATCAATTTGATGGAGTAATACATTTAGCTGCAGAGTCACATGTTGATAGATCAATAACTGATCCTTTGGCATTTGTTAAAACGAATGTTATTGGAACAATGAATTTGCTGAACGCTTCTAAGATGATATGGAAAGATGATTACAGCAATAAAAGATTTTATCATATCAGTACAGATGAGGTTTATGGAACATTAGGAGAAACAGGATTATTCACTGAGAAAACTGCTTATGATCCAAATTCGCCTTATTCAGCTTCAAAAGCTAGTTCAGACCATTTTGTGCGCGCTTATGGGGAAACTTATGGTTTGCCATATGTTATAACAAATTGTTCTAATAATTATGGACCTAATCATTTTCCTGAAAAATTAATTCCGTTATTTATAAATAATATTATCAATAACAAACCATTACCGGTTTATGGAGACGGAAAATACACTCGAGACTGGTTGTTTGTTAAAGATCACGCAGTAGCAATTGATTTGGTATTTCATGAAGGTAAAAACCACGAGACATATAACATAGGTGGATTTAATGAATGGCAAAACATAGACCTTGTAAAGCTACTCTGCAAAAAAATGGATGTAAAACTAGGTAGGCAACAAGGTGACTCTGAAAAATTGATAACCTATGTAAAAGATAGACCAGGTCATGATTTGCGATACGCTATCGATGCTACTAAAATAAATCAAGAGTTGGGTTGGAAACCTTCTGTTACTTTTGAAGAAGGTCTAGAACAAACTATTGATTGGTATTTATCAAACGAAGAATGGCTAAGAAATGTCACTTCTGGTGAATACCAAAAATATTATGAAAAGCAATATTCATAATTCAAAAAAAAAACTTTAAATGAGCCAAATAAAAAAAGGAGCAATACTCTCTTACCTAAACATTATTTTGACAAATGGTATAGGTTTGATTTTAACTCCTTTTATGATAAGAAAATTAGGAGACTCTGAATATGGCTTGTACACACTTATAGGTTCACTTATTGGTTACATTAGTGTTCTTGATTTTGGTTTAAACAATACTATTGTTCGGTTTGTGTCAAAATATAGAGCGCTTAAGGATGAAGATGGTGAGAAAAATTTTCTTGCTACAACCATGCTTATTTATGGCATAATTTCAGCCATTGTAGTAATAATTGGGATAGTTTTATTTTTCAATTTGGATGAAATTTTCAAAAAATTAACCCCTGAGGAATTATACAAAGCCAAAATAATGTTTGTCATTTTAATTTTTAATATGGCAATAACACTTCCTGGCGGTGCTTTTACAGCAATTTCCAATGCATATGAACGATTTGTTTTTCCACGTGCACTTGTCATTATAAAATACATTCTTCGTTCTGTCATGCTTGTAATGATTTTGTTATTAGGCAGTGATTCCATAGGTATTGTTGTTCTAGACACTTTGCTCAATGTTATAGTAATTGCCATTAGTGCATATTATGTATTCAAAACATTGAAAGTAAAAATGAAATTGATAGAGTTAGACAAGTCATTAATAAAACAGATTTTCAATTATTCATTTTGGATTTTCATTTTTGCTATGGTTGGACAGTTCCAATGGCGTTCTGGTCAAGTGATACTAGGAGTTGTTTCTGGTACCAAAGATGTGGCAATTTATGGAGTAGGGATTATGTTAGGAACTTATTATGGCGCTTTCTCTACAGCTATTTCTAGTGTTTTTCTACCTAGAGCTACACAAATGACAGTGTTGAATGCTACTAGTGAAGAACTTACATCCACAATGATTAGAATTGGACGATTTTCATTAATAACCTTGTTGATGATTTTTGGAGGATTTTTAATTTATGGTCAACAATTCATTCACCTTTGGGTTGGAGATACATACAAAGCAGCATGGGCAATTGCTCTTATTATTATGTTTTCCTATACACTACCATTAATCCAGTCATTTGCAAATTCATTATTAGAGTCCAAAAGCCTTTTTTCCTTTAAGGCAAAGACTTACATTACCTTGATAGTATTAGGAACTGTTATTGGTGCTTACATGATAAAACCATTTGGGGTTTTAGGACTTATTATTGGTTCAACTGCTGGGTGGATATTGAGCCAGGTGATTATGAACTTTTATTATTCCAAAATTTTAAAATTGGAAATTGGTAGATTTTTTAGAGAAGTATCCAATGGTCTTTTACCCTCTTTTATTGGGATTATCTCTTTGGGATATGTAATAAATTTTTTACCAGGCGAAGGGTGGTTAAATTTAGTGATTAAAATATCGGCTTTTACAGTCGTTTTTTGTGTTTTGATTTATAAATTTGGTATGAATAAAAGTGAAAAAGAAGTTGTTCATTCACTAATACCCAAAATAATAAAACGATAAGATGTTAAAACTCGAAGAGGTAATCTATTCTGATAGTGGAAGAAAAATAGAATATCAATATTCTTATTCAAGTGATATTTCAAAGTTTTTTAATAGAAAAGAGACCTACTATGTAAAATATGAAGTTGATGTTTCTGTAGTTCCTAGAAGTATTAATACAATTCCTTTTTTGGCCAGTATGATGCCTATTGCATGGTTTGTGGGTTTTGATGTTTATGTTGATGAATTAGATGAAACTTTTTACAATTCTTTGAAAGAGTTAAAGGAAGAGTTTTCAAAGCATTTTACGGAAATCAAAAACTCGACACTACATGTTAAAAAGTTAGTTAAAAATGAGATAGATCAAGACAATTACGGATTATTATTTAGCGGAGGTTTAGATGCTTTTGAGTCGTTTACAAGAAATATTGACAAGAAACCTTATCTAATTTCTGTTCATGGTGCTGATATAGATATTGATGATGTTGAAAAATGGGAAGAATTTAAAAGATTTAATGAGGAAGAAACTATTCTTGACAAGAATAAATTATGCTATGTAGAAAGTAATTTGAGACGTTTTTACACATACGAAGTAGATTTATTAGTTGGAGTAGGTTGGTGGGGAAAAATACAGCATGGAATGGCTTTGTTAAGTTTAATTTCACCTTTAAGTTATCTTTATGGTATAAAAACTACTTTGATTGCTTCATCAAATACAGGAGAAGTAAATTTTGGTTGGGGTTCAACATCCGAAACTGATGAAAAAGTAAGATGGGCTAATCAAAGTGTATTACATGATGGTTTTCATCTTAGAAGAACTCAGAAAATTGAGAACATAGTTGCATTTGCCAAAAGGACTGGTTACAAAGTAAAGCTAAGAGTTTGCTATTCAGAGCTAAGAAAAGGATATAATTGCAGCCGATGTACAAAGTGCCAGAGAACAATGCTTGGTTTTATACTTGATGGAGCTAACCCAAATGAATATGGGTTTACAGTCCCAAGAGATTTTTACGATTTAATCCTTAAAAATTTTGATAAAAATGCTCTCATGACAGTAGGTGTAAAATATGAATGGACTTGCTTGCAAGATAAAGCTAAATCAATTCAAAAACCATTTATAATTTTTGATAAAATAAATGAGTATGATAAATTCAATACCTTTGTCAACATTGATTTGAATCAAATAATTAACAAAAATCAAGATAAACTTCAGCGTAAAAAAGAGATGAAGTTTAGAATTATTAGTCAATTTCCAAAGCTATTTGAGTACTATCTCAAAATAAGGAGAAAATTTTAAAAGAAAACAAAAGAAATGAAGTACGGCATTTTTAAATATGACGAAAACAAAAAGTTTTTTAATGTAGGCGATAATATTCAAAGTTTGGCAGCAAAACAATATATGCCTCACCTGGATACATACATCAACAGAGAAAAACTTGCCGATTATCATGGTGAAAAAATGAAAGTTATTATGAATGGTTGGTTTACCCATAATTATAATAACTGGGTTCCATCAGATGATATTGAGCCATTGTTCGTTTCTTTCCATGTTAATAATACAGCAGCTCCGGGAATGTTAAATGAAAAAGGAATTGCTTACTTGAAAAAGCATGAACCTATAGGTTGTCGTGACCAATTTACTGCCGATACATTAAAAGCAAAAGGAATTGATGCTTATTTTTCGGGGTGTTTAACACTCACACTAGATACTTATAAAGTAGACGATTCTTTGAGAGGTGAAGATATTTATATTGTTGATCCCTTATATAGTTACCCAACTTGGGAAAAAGTTACATATGACTGGAGAAGGTTTTTGAGAAGTATTCAGAATGGAAATTTATTTAAACTAGGTAATAAAAAGAGACATATTGCCAATTTTATTAGTAAAGATTTACTAGAAAGTGCTATTTACATAAATCAAGAACCGCCAGCAAATAAATATACAGATGAGCAAAAATTTGCTATGGCTGAAGATTTGCTTCACAAATATGCCAAAGCTAAACTAGTTATAACCTCAAGAATTCATTGTGCATTGCCTTGTTTAGCAATGGGAACTCCAGTGATTTTTGTTAATGGCTTTGATAGTTTTGTAGACTCATGTCGTTTTGATGGTATTTTGGAGTTATTTAATCGAATTGATATCAATACAAAAAACGGAGAATTTACAGCTAATTTCCAATTAGATGGAAAAATTTCTAAAGATACTGTTGTAAAGAATTTAGGCAAGCATCATGCATTGGCAGAACCAATGAAAGAAAAGTGCCGTGCTTTTATAAATGTTCAACAAACCACAGTTTAATGATACCAAAAATTATCCATTATTGTTGGTTGAGTGAAGATAAATTTCCTGAAAGCATTCAGAAATGTATAGATTCTTGGAAAGAAAACCTTCCCGATTATGAATTTGTACTATGGGATACAAAAAGATTTAATCTAGAAGATTCAATTTGGGTCAAAGAAGCTTTTCAATCAAAAAAATATGCTTTTGCTGCCGATTATATTCGCCTATATGCAGTTTATCACTTTGGAGGAATATATATGGACACTGATGTTGAGGTAGTTAAATCTTTTAATGAATTGCTCCACTTACCTTATTTTGTTGGTTCAGAGGGGAATGAAATCATAGAAGCTGGAGTATTTGGTGCAGAGAAGGGTATTTGGTGGTTAAAGCCATGCTTAGAATATTACACCGATAGGAAATTTATTAAAAGTGATGGAACTTTTGATACACTTACCTTACCGAGAATAATGATGAAACAGATAGGCATTGACAACACTATAAAGCAAAAGCCGCCAAGTCTCATTTTGAATAGTGATTTTTCAAAAATAAAAAATGAAGTTCTAATGTTTCCGCCCGATTTTTTTTGTGCAAAAAACCATGGAACTGGAATCGTTGAGAAAACAGAAAATACTTTTTCCATACATCACTTTGCCATGTCGTGGATGCCAAAGAATGTTGCTTTCTTGCCTAACATTAAGAGAAAGATGATTAAATTAGTTGGTCCAAAACCTATATTGTGGTTGATTAACACATTCAAATTAAGAGAAATTAGAGAATTTTTCACTTCAAATAAATTAGATAAATGAAAATATTGTATCTCACAGATCAGGTTTATTTGCATGGTGGAGCAGAGAGAATATTGATTCAAAAGCTAAATTATTGGGTTGAATTTTTTAACTATGAAGTAACCTTAATAACAACTCAACAAAAAGGACTAGATCCATTCATTCCTATAAATAATAAAGTAAATGTTATAGATTTAGGTATAGATTATTGTGAAGGGGTCAGTTTTTTTAACCCTAAAAATTTTTCAAAATTTAAGTCGCATTACAAAAAACTAAAAGATAAAATAGACCACCTTAAGCCCGATGCTACATTTGTAATTTCTCAAACTTTTGTTAGGTTTTTACCGCCATTTATAAAGAATAGTGGAAAAACTTTTTTTGAATACCATACATCATATCATGGTTTCAATATTGGATATGAAAGATTAAGCTTTCTCGGTAAACTGAAATATAATTTTGTAAAATCGATTACTAATAAAGTTGAAGATAAATACACTCATGTAGTTTTTTTAAATCAAATTGAGTTTGATCATTACAGGAGGAAAAATGGAATCATAATCCCTAATTTTTTCATTCCAATAGTTGAAAAGAAAATGGAAAGGAAAAAGAAAATGATTTCTTTGGGTAGAATTACACATCAAAAAGGATACGACCTTTTGGTTGATGTTTGGAAGCTTGTAGATAAGAAAATAAGCGGTTGGGAATTAGAGATCTATGGGAATGGAAGCGATTTTGAAGCCATTCAAAAACGTGTCAATGAATCGAATTTCAAAAACCCAATGCGATTGTTGAATGCAATTGATAATGTTGACGAAGTATTGTCTGAAAGTTCTATTTATTTGATGTCTTCAAGGTTTGAAACTTTTCCCATGGTATTACTAGAAGCCATGTCTCATGGTTTGCCAACAGTTTCATTTGATTGTATTTCTGGCCCAAGAAGTATTTTGACAAATGATGAAGATGGATTTCTTGTTCCTACTTTTGATTTAGAAGCCTTTGCAAAAAAAATAGTATTTTTGGTCGATAATCCTAAAGTGGTAGAAGAAATGTCTTTGAAAGCTATTGAAAATGTAAAGCGTTTCAACCCAAAAGTTGTTATGGATATGTGGAATAATTATATAACAGAGTAAAATAATCATAAATGGTATTTAATTCCTTTGAATTTCTTTTCTTTCTTCCAATAGTGTTTTTACTCTATTGGTTTGTCTTTAAAAAAAATGTTAAGGCACAAAATCTATTGCTGTTGATAGCTAGTTATTTTTTTTATGCCTACTGGGATTATAGATTTTTATTTCTACTTATCTTTTCTACACTTTTGGACTATTTCACAGGACTTAAAATGAGTGAAGCACCAAACATCAATAGAAAGAAGTTTTGGTTCTGGTTAAGTGTAGGTGTTAATTTAGGGTTTTTAGGAGTATTCAAATATTACAACTTTTTTGCTGAGTCATTTGCTGATTTATTGTCAAATTTTGGCTTCAAAGCCCATTTCTGGACATTAAATGTTATTCTGCCAGTAGGTATTTCATTTTATACATTTCATGGACTATCCTATGTTATTGATATCTATAATGATAAAATTAAACCTGAGAAGAGTATTGTAGACTATTCAGTTTTTGTCTGTTTCTTCCCACTCTTAGTCGCTGGACCTATAGAAAGAGCAACGCACTTATTACCGCAAATTCAGAGAGTAAGAAGTTTCGATTATTACAAAGCAGTTGATGGATTAAGACAAATCCTGTGGGGTTTATTTATGAAAGTAGTGGTAGCTGACAACTGTGCTATAGTTGTTAATGAAGTCTTTAAAAATCCAGACTCCTATAATTCAAGTTCTTTATTTGTCGGAGCAATTTTCTTTGCATTCCAAATTTATGGTGATTTTTCAGGATATTCAAATATTGCTTTAGGAACAGCAAGACTTTTTGGTGTTGAATTACTGAGAAACTTCGCATTTCCTTATTTTTCTAGAGATATAGCTGAGTTTTGGCGTCGTTGGCACATATCATTATCAACTTGGTTTAGAGATTATCTCTACATTCCTCTTGGAGGAAGTAAGGGAGGAATGTGGTCGCAAGTAAAAAACACAATGATTATCTTCTTAGTTAGTGGATTTTGGCACGGTGCAAATTGGACTTTTATTGTTTGGGGAGCATTAAATGCTGCCTTTATTATGCCTTTAGTCGTATTTAAATTAAATCGAACTAATACCAATATTGTAGCTGAGAATTCTTTTTTGCCCTCTCTAAAAGAATTAATTCAAATTGTATTGACTTTTACATTGACAACAATAGCTTGGATATTTTTTAGAGCTGAAAATGTAACTCAAGCTTTACATTATATTGGCAAACTTTTAGATTTTAATAAGTATAAGTTTCCAGAAGTTGATTTAAAACCATTTATTTTCATAGTTATTCTATTGATTTTTGATTGGTTTAACAGAAAGAAGCAGCATGGCTTAGAGATTTCAAATATAAAAAACCAATTCATTAGATGGGCTATCTATTTGTTTGTGTTTTTGATGCTTCTGTTTTTTGGAGCTAGTTCAGATTCATTTATTTATTTCCAATTTTAGATGAAAAAGTTTTTATTAAAAATAGCGTTATTCACGGTTATAATAGCAGCAATAATCTTATTTATCCTTAAAAAGTATTCTGGATATGTTGATTGTTTTTATGGTAAAGTATCTTCGCCAAGTCAAACCTCACTAATAATAGGTGACTCTAGAAGTTTTCAAGGTATTCAACCAAGAATAATTGACTCGGCCTTGGCTAAAAAATTTGAATTACCAATATTAAACTTTAGTTTTACCATCAAGCAAATGGCCTATGGTGATGCATGGCTGAAGACAATTAAGAAAAAGGTTAACCCAAAGACTAAAAATGGGTTGTTTATTTTGTCTGTTCATCCATGGGTTTTATCAGAAAGAGATGAAGATGATTTTAAAAATGGGAAGTATTATGAAGTAGACTTACCTCCAAACAATCTGCATTTTGTTAATCTCAATCCAAATGTTGAATATTTTTTTAAGGATTATGAATATTTTCATTTTAAAGCCATGATAAAAAAAATATCTATAGTCCATGATGATGGTTGGCTTGAAGAAAATAATATAGCTACAGATAGTGTAACCCTTAATAAATGGAAATCAACACAGATTGAATTGTATGGTAAGTTTGCCAAAAAGTGGAAAAAGTCTAGTTATAGGGTTGATAAATTGAATGAAATAATTAGTTTTTTAAAACAACACGGAAGAGTAATAATGGTAAGAATGCCAGTGTCAAAAGAAATTTTAGCAATAGAATCAAATTATTGGAAAAATTTTGACCAAGAAATTATGTCATTAGCAAAAAACCAATCAATTAGTTATTTTAGTTACTCGAATTCTGAAGGTTATAATCAGTATGATGGCCTTCATTTGAATAAAAATAATGGTAAAAAATTAACTCAAACGCTTTGCGATTCAATAATTAAGTAAATCGAAATAGTTGAATACATTAATACCTATAGAATATTATACAAACATTTATTACTATTTTTTTCTAGTAATATGCTTATATACTTTCATAACTTCTTCTCACTATTCAATAGATGATATTCATAATCTCAAAGTAAAGAAAAATTTAACTTATTTAATATTTTTATTTGTAGTTATTTACATAGGAACAAGACCATTAAGTGGTAAATATTTTGGCGATATGCGAACCTATGCTGATACTTATGAAAGGTATAGCACTGGAATAGATGATGTTGAAAAGAATGACTTTCTTTTCGACCTTTTAATGCAAGGATGTAGCACGATAATGCCTGTTGAATTTTTTTTTCTAATTTGTACATGCCTATATGTTATTCCACTGATGTACGCCACAAAAAGATTTTTTTCTGAATATCAGTTTTATGCTTTTCTTATGTTAGTAATTTCAATGTCATTTTGGAGTTATGGAACAAATGGACTTAGAAATGGTATAGCTACTTCAATATTTATTTTAGCTTTATCGAGAAAGAAAATAGCTTCTACACTTTTTTGGATATTAGTTTCGACCCAATTTCATAAATCACTTACCATTCCTGCTTTAATCTTTTTAGTGACCTATTTTTATAATAATTCAAAAATATTCTTTTATATCTGGTTAGCAGCAATTCCTCTTTCACTTGTTCTAGGTGGTTTTTGGGAAAGCTTCTTTTTAAATATTGGTTTATTTGATGATAACAATCATCTAGAAGGCTACCTTGTTCTAGATGATGAATTTCAAACGCAATTTTCGAATGTTGGATTTAGATGGGATTTTCTTCTTTACAGTGCTACAGGGGTTTTTTCAGCATGGTATTATATTGTAAAAAAAGATTATATTGAGGATCAACTCTATGTAAAAATGTGTAATATTTATTTGCTTGCAAATGCGATATGGATATTGGTTATTAGGGCTAATTTTTCTAACAGATTCGCTTATTTATCATGGTTTTTACTTGGACTAATAATAATTTATCCTCTATTGAAATATAAGTTTTTTAAAAATCAACACCAAGTAGTTGGGAGAATAGTATTTATTTATTTTATGTTTACTTTTCTAATGAATGTAATTCTCGCTTAGATATGAAAACATTAACTATTTTCACACCTTCATACAACAGAGCCTATTGTTTGCATCAACTTTATAATAGTTTACTTAACCAAACAAATCAAGATTTTATTTGGTTGATCATTGACGATGGATCAACAGATGATACTAAGCAACTTGTTGATTCTTGGAAGTATGAAAATAAAATTTCCATTGAATATATTTTTCAAGAAAATAAAGGTATGCATAGCGGACATAACACTGCTTATGATAATATAAAAACAGAGCTAAATGTATGTATTGACTCAGACGACTTCATGCCAAATGATGCTGTTGAAAATATACTTTCAATCTGGAATACTACAAATGACAAACCTAATATTGCTGGGATAATTGGACTAGATTCTTATAAAAATGGTGAAATTGTTGGGACAAAAATCCCAGACAATATTTTTCGTTCAGGATTATCTCAACTATATTCTAATCATGGTGTTTCGGGAGATAAAAAAATGGTTTTAAGAACAGATATAGTAAACCTATTTCCAAGATATCCTCTTTTCAAAGGTGAAAAATTTGTTCCTCTAGGAACTCTTTACACTATGATTGATCAAAAGTTTCAATGTATTTGTTTAAATAAAGTGCTTTGTATAGTAGAATACCTTCCCGATGGCTCTTCTAGAAATATTTTTAGTCAATATAAAAAGCATCCAAATGGATTTAGATACTCAAGAATTATAGAAATGAAATATAGCAATAGTATTTTATATACATTTACTAGAGCAATGCACTTAATTTCATCGAGTATTTTTGCTAGAAAAAGTTTTTTTGAAGATAATCCAAAACCAATAATCACTTTTTTTGCAATTCCTTTTGGATTGCTATTACATATCTATATACTTATTAAAATAAAAAAATGAGAGTTCTTCAAGTGGCAAATAATTTAGGAATAGGAGGAACTGAAAAATTACTTTTGGACAGTATTCCCTTGTATCATGAAAAAGGATTGCAAATGGATATTTTATTGCTCAATGGTAAAGAATATCCCTTTCTAAAAAAACTTTATGAATCGAATACTTGTGATATCATTTCATTAGGTGAAGGAAGCGTATATAATCCATTCCATATTTTTAAAATTATTAAGTATCTCAAAAAATATGATGTTGTACATGTGCATCTTTTTCCAGCACTGTATTGGGTTGCTTTTGCAAAAATATTAAGTTTTTCAAAAACAAAACTTGTTTATACTGAACACAGTACAACAAACAATAGGAGAAATAACTTTTTTTTTAAAGTTATAGATAATTTTGTATATAGTTTTTATAACAAGATAGTTAGTATTTCCTTGGAAGTTCAACACGAATTAAAAAATCATGTTTCGATGCATCCAAATGCATTTTTTGTTATTAATAATGGGGTTAATATTTCAAAGATTTTTAATGAAAAATGCTATTCAAAGTCTGATTTAGGGTATAATATTGATGAAGATGATAAATTAATATTACAAGTTTCAAGATTTGACTACCCAAAAGACCAGAAAACAGTCATAAAAGCCATAAAGAATTTACCCGAAAATGTAAAATTATTGTTAGTAGGTGAAGGGGAAATGAAGCAAGAATGTCAAGATTTAGCCAAAGAACTTGATGTTCAAGACAGGGTGTATTTTCTAGGTGTAAGAATGGATGTTTCTAAGTTATTAAAAACAGCAGATATAGCTGTACTTTCCACTCATTTTGAAGGATTGTCTTTGTCAAGTATAGAAGGCTTGGCCTCTGGCAAACCACTCATAGCATCAGAAGCACCTGGATTAATAACAATTGTAAACAATGCAGGAGTTATGTTCCCGATAGGTGATGATGTTGCACTTGCCAATGAAGTAAATAAACTACTTACTAACGAAGAATATTATAATGCCACAGTAAAAAAATGCTTAGCTAGAGCCAAGGAGTATGATATCAATACTATGGTAGAAAAGTATATTAAATTATATGAGAGTATAGTATGATTTTGATATTTGTATTAGGTTGTTTAATAGTTAGGATTATTAAATATCTTGAAAGCGTTTCAAATTATTGAAACGCTTTCTTTTTTAACAAAATTTTAAATACCAATTTCATTTTCATTAAATTTGCATCATCAAAATATATCTGTATATGGAAAGTACAATAAACATGGATGTTGTAAACAAAATTAAAGCTCTAAAAAACGAGTCTGGAACACATTCACCAAGTATCGATACCATTCTTCATGAATGCCCGGAAATAAAAATAGATGTTGATGCTTGTTTTTTGTCAAATCCATATGCTACAGATTTGTTTATGAAGTTTCTTCATGAAGACCTTATAGACAACAATAAACTTCGTGATGTGTTAGAGTTTTACCCTCCGCAAAACAGGGAAGTTGCAAAGTATATTTCAAAAGCTATAAATGTTGATTATAAAAAAATATTTGTTGGGAATGGAGCTATAGAAATTATTCAAGCTATTCTGCATAATTTTGTTTCAAAAAAAATATGTATTATTTCTCCAACATTCTCCTCGTATTATGAATTTGTTAAAGATGGAATAGATATAATATATTTTCCATTGCTAAAAGAAGAAGAATACTTGCTTGATCCAAAGAAGTATGTTGATTTTATCAAAAAAGAAAAACCTGACACAATTGCTATTATCAATCCTAATAACCCAAATGGAGGTTATTTAAAGCAAGAAGATTTTCTATATATACTATCCAATCTAAGAGAAGTATCTAATGTAATTATAGACGAAAGTTTTATACATTTTGCTTATGAAGACATAGAGCTTTCGCAAATTACTTCTGAAGAGTTGACAGACACTTATTCAAATCTAATTATTGTAAAAAGCATGTCAAAAGATTTCGGTATTGCAGGATTACGTGCTGGATACGCAGTAATGAATGCTGACAAGGTTGACAAGCTGTTGAAAAATGGTTATTTATGGAATGTTTCAGGATTAACAAATTATTTTTTTAAAGTATATTCAGAAAAATCTTTTATTGAAAAATATGATATAGAAAGAAAAAAATATATAATGAATACACTAATGTTTCTTAATGAATTAAAAAACATACAAGGAATAAAAGTGTATCCTTCAAAAGCAAATTTTGCCTTGGTTGAAATCGAAAATGGTATGACGTCGTTTGATTTTACTATAAGTCTGTTACTTAGATATGGAATTTATGTCAGAGATTGTTCTGATAAAATAGGTTTAGAAGGTGAGTTTGTTAGAATTGCATCTCGTTCTTTTGAAGAGAACTTAAAAATAATTAAGGCAATCAAAGAATTATTATGCGAAAAATCATAAAGGCTTTATATAATCCTTTCATTCAATTTTATTTTATCTCAAAATTAAAATCATTCACAAATGGAAAGAAAAAGAATGAATTTTTGGTTTTAGATATCGATAACACAATTGCAGATACTTGGACTAATTTAAAAGAATTTAAAAAAAATAGAAAGAGCTATTTTTTGAGTTTGAGACCACTAGAAGGTACAATCAACTATGTTAATTCAAAATTCTCTCAATTACCTATTATATTTATTAGTAATAGAAATATTATAGATTATAAAGTTACGAAGAAATGGTTGAAAAATAATGGATTTAACATGAACGAAAACCTCCTTATAGTTACTAATAATCCAATAGACAAAGTTCAATACTTAAAATATTTAAGCAAAAATTTCAAAATTCACTACTTTGATGATTTGAGTTACAATCATGAAAATGGAAAAGTACTCTTTTTTGAAGAGGTGTTGGATGAAGTAAAAAAAATGAACTTAAACTACTATGATTATCAGTTTATTTTAAATTTAAATAATTAATTTAATTTACCTAAAAATGAAGTTTATCAACAGATTGTTCTCTAAAATATTTGCATTTTTCTATTTGTTTTTTAAAATTTCTAAACTGAAATGGATAAAAAATCATGATAAAAATGCAGAGATAATAGTTTGGATAAAAACCAATCCATTGACCACATTACTTCGATATTTAAAGCACAATGATTTATTAAGTGATTTTGCGTTAATAGAATCTATTGCTACTCGAAATATTCCTTTTAAAATTGTTGTAGGAAAAAATATAGGAAAATATAATAACAAAACTATTTTTTACACAGTTTCAGAAAATTGTAATCCATATCGATTAGCAAACTATTCGGCAACATTATGTCATACTGTTGAACAGCTTGAAAAACAAGGTAACAGTTTGTTTCCAAAAAAAGACGAAATTGAATATTGGGAAAATAAAGCATTTATGCAAGAACAGTTTTTGAAACTAGGTATCAATCATCCTAAGACATTAATTTTAAATAGAAATTATAATCTTTCTGAACTTGATAATGTTGAATTTCCAGCTTTGATCAAAGAAATACACTCTGCTGGTTCAAGAGGAATTACCAAAGTTATTTCAAAAGAAGATTTATTAGATAAACTGAATAAAGTATGGGTAAAAGGACATTCTAAAACAATAATTCAAAAATTGGTTGATATGCGACGAGATTTGAGAGTTGTCATATTGAATGGTGAGGTCATATCTTTTTATTGGAGAGTAAATTCTACTAATGAGTGGAAACCTACCGCAACTTCTTTTGGAAATACAACCGAGTTTGGAAATTTCCCAGAGCAATGGAGATCACTTTTTGTTGAATATTTACAAAAAATGAATTTACCAACTGGAGCTTTTGATATTACATGGGAAAAAGATGATTTAAATAGTATGCCACTAGTACTCGAAGTAAGTCCTTCATATCAACTAAACCCTAGTCTTCCTGAACGTTATAAGAGCTTAACCTATAAAGAATATAAGAAAAAGCTTTTTGTTTCAGATGCTTATTACAAACAATACGTTGACATAGTTTTTGATGCCAGAAAGAAAATTACCGATTATTATTTTTTGCAGATGAATAATTAAAATTCAATTCTAATGCAAAGAAAAACACTCATTCGTATAACCACAGTTCCTATTTCGCTTGAAAAACTACTTTCAGGACAGTTGGAATTTATGAGTGAATATTATAATGTCATTATTTCATCTTCCGAAAAAGAAAACCTCACAAAACTTGGCAAAAAAAGAAATCTAGAAACATTTTATGTTGACTTAACACGTCAAATAACTCCAATAAAAGATTTTTTGGCATTGGTTAAACTGTTTTTCTTTTTCAAAAAAACAAAACCATTTATTGTTCACACGCATACACCAAAAGCTGGAACTATTGGTATGATGGCAGCAAAATTGGCTGGTGTGCCAAATCGGTTACATACTGTTGCGGGATTGCCATTGCTTGAAATTACAGGTAAAAAAAGAAAATTACTAGATTTTGTAGAAAAACTAACATATAGTTGCGCTAATCATATTTACCCAAACTCGAATGGACTGAAGGAAATTATTATTCAAAACAACTATTGTAACCCAAATAAACTAAAAGTACTTGCCAACGGAAGCTCAAATGGAATAGATACTTCTGTTTTTGACCCTAGTTTATTTTCTGATGGTAAACGAATAGAACTAAAGTCTGAGCTAGGTATTCATCCTATGGATTTTGTTTTCATTTTTGTGGGCAGATTAGTTAAAGATAAAGGAATTAATGAATTGATAGCAGCTTTTGCAAAGCTTCAAGAACAGACAGGAAATATAAAACTCCTGCTGGTAGGTGATTATGAAACAGAATTAGATCCATTGTCACCTGAAACATTAGAAATTATTAAAAATCAAAAATCTATTATTTCTACAGGATTTCAATATGATGTTAGACCTTATTTTGCAATTTCAAATGCTCTTGTTTTTCCTACTTATAGAGAAGGTTTCCCTAATGTGGTAATGCAAGCTGGAGCTATGAATTTGCCTTGTATTGTTACAGATATTAATGGTTGTAATGAAATAATTATTGAGCATGAAAATGGAATTATTATTCCTGTGAAAAATGAAAATGCTATTTTTGAAGCCATGAAATTGTTATTAACTAATACAAGTTTAATAACAAAAATGAAGAATAACGCACGTGAAATGATAGTTTCTCGCTATGAGCAAAAAGTTGTTTGGGAAGCAATTTTAAAAGAATATAAATCATTTGAATATTAGAAGTTACGAGTTTCGTGTTTTGGGTATTAAATTTATTATGAGCTATAAAGATTTAGATATTTATAAAACTTCACTTCAATTATTTTTTGAAGTTCATCCTCTGAGTTTAAAACTCCCTAAATATGAACTATTTGAATTAGGAAGTCAGTTACGAAGATCATCGGATTCTGTTATCACAAATATTGTCGAAGGATATGGAAGGAAAAAATATAAAAATGATTATATCAAATTTTTAGTTTATTCTCATTCAAGTAATGATGAAACAATTAACCATTTGTTTAAATTGGCACATTTATATCCTGAATTTTCAAATGAATTTATGAAATTACATTCTGAGTATGATATTCTTGGCGCAAAAATTAATAAGTTTATACAATATATTGAGCTTAATTGAAATGATTAGAATGCTAAACCCGATGCTCGCAACTCACAACTCGTAACTCAAAAATGTATAAAAATTTCTTCAAAAGAGTAATAGACTTAACTGCTTCACTTTGTGGATTTGTTGTTCTATTGCCAGTTTTTATAATAATTTCGATATTTTTATTTGTTGCCAATGAAGGAAAGCCGTTTTTCATTCAAAGAAGACCAGGGAAAAATGGAAAAGTCTTTAGTATTATCAAGTTTAAAACAATGAATGATAAAAAAGATGCTGATGGGAAATTATTATCTGATGAAATAAGATTAACTCCAGTTGGAAAATTCGTTAGAAAAACATCATTGGATG
>JAXLVF010000017.1:0-23422 GCA_046329205.1 Flavobacteriaceae bacterium
CGTCAAGGAGATCCAGGAAGTTCACAGTTTTATGTGTCTCTAGAAGATAATTTGATGCGTTTATTTGGTTCAGAAAGAGTTGCCAAAATCATGGATAGAATGGGATTGAAAGAAGGTGAAGTTATCCAACATTCAATGATGACAAAATCTATCGAAAGAGCGCAGAAAAAAGTTGAAGAAAATAACTTTGGTGTTCGAAAAAGATTATTGGAATATGATGATGTAATGAATGCTCAAAGAGAGGTTGTTTACAAGCGTCGTCGTCATGCACTTCATGGCGAAAGATTGAAACTCGATATCGCAAACATGCTTTATGATACTTGCGAACTAATTGTTGAGGAAAACAAAGCTAGAAACGATTTTAAAAACTTTGAATTTGAACTCATCAGATACTTCTCAATAACCTCACCTATTTCTAGTTCTGATTTTGAGAAAATGGGTGAAATGGAAATTGCTGGTAAAATTTACAAAGCGGCAATCGCCTTTTATACTGAAAAAAATGCGAGAAGTGCAAGAGAAGCATATCCAATTATTGCCAATGTTTTTGAACAAGAAGGCAATAAATTTGAGCGAATTGTAGTTCCTTTTTCAGATGGTATAAAATCACTGAATGTAGTAACCGATTTGAAGAAGGCTTATGATACTCATGGTGAACAATTGGTTGCAGATTTTGAAAAAAATATTACGCTGGCAATTTTAGATGAAGCATGGAAAAAGCATTTACGTCAAATGGATGAATTGAAACAATCTGTTCAATTGGCAGTTCATGAACAAAAAGATCCATTGTTGATTTATAAACAAGAGGCTTTCAACTTATTCAGAAAAATGATTTATACTGTAAATAAAGATATTATTTCATTCCTGTTTAAAGGTGATTTGCCACAGCAAAATCAAAATATTCAAGAAGCGAGAGAAGTAAAACGTAATGATAATTACACTGAGTCACGCAACGAGATTGAAAGTAGCGAAAAAGCCAATAGAGAAGCAAGCCAAAGCGCTCAACGTCCGCAAGTGACCGAAACTATTGTTCGTGAACAACCAAAAATTAATCGTAATGATAATGTTACCATCAAGCACGTAATGAGTGGTAAAACAGAAACCATGAAATACAAAAAAGCCGAAAGTTTATTAACTTCTGGTGAATGGGTTATCGTGAACGAATAAGACTTTGTCACAATGAGCGCAACCGAAGTGTTCAAGAATACAATCCTCAATAGCAAACTATTGAGGATTTTTTTTAAGTAGCAAAAAAAACCTCGAATTAATACCAATTCGAGGTTTTCCTTTTTAAGAACTAAACTAATTCCTCCTGATTTTTAAACATTGAAACTAATGTTTTTTGCATGTCAAATGGTACTGGCTCATAATGACTAAATTTAAGTTCAAATCGTGCTCTTCCTTGAGTTAAGGTACGCAAATCTGCGCTAAATTGATTTATTTCGGCATTTGGAATATGAGCATTGATGATGGAAAATTGTCCTTCAGAATTCAATCCTTCAACAACAGCTCTATGCGATTGAATGCTTCCCATTATCGTTCCAGTTAAATCTTCTGGAGCATGAATTTTAATATTACTAAATGGCTCTAACAATTGTGGATCAGCATTGTGAAAATTCTCTTTAAAAGCCATCATTCCAGCAATTTTAAAAGATAAATCATTACTGTCAACAGTATGCATTTTACCATCATAAACAATAACTCTTATATCTCGAACATAAGATCCTGTAAGCGGACCTTCATACATTTTTTCCATAATTCCTTTCATAATTGATGGATGAAAACGCGCATCGATTGCTCCACCAACAACACAATTGTAGTACAATAATTTTCCTCCCCAAGGCAAATCATGTTCTTCTTTTCCTCTAATATTATAACCAGTAGGTTCTTCAATTCCCTCATACCAAGGTTCTATTTTCATAGAAACTTCTGCAAATTGACCATTACCGCCAGATTGTTTTTTGTGTCTGTAAATAGTGTCAGCACTTTTACGAATTGTTTCTCTGTAGGCAATTTTTGGAGATTTATATTCTACTGATAATTTGTATGCGTTTTCTAATTTCCATTTGATAACTGCCAAATGTAACTCACCATGGCAATGAATTAAAGTTTGTTTTAACTCAGGAGAAACTTCAACTCTAATGGTTGGATCTTCTTCAACCAATTGATGTAAAGCAACTGATAATTTTTCTTCTTCACCTTTTTTGGTTCCTTCTACTGCAATGGTTAGCGAAGGACTTGGAAACTTGATTGGAACAATTTCGATATGTTTCCCTTTTTCATGAAGAGTATTATTGGTATGTGTATCTTTTAATTTTAAAGTTGCTCCAATATCACCAGCAACCAATTCATTTACAGGAGTTCTTTTACTTCCTTCTACTTCATACAATTGATTAATTCTTTCAATTTGACCAGTATTTTCGTTAGTCAATTCATCGCCTATTTTTATTTTACCAGATAGTACTTTGAAAAAACTCAAATCACCGATATGAGGTTCAGATAAAGTTTTGTAAATAAAAATAGCTGTTGAGCCATTTTCACTACACTCAATTTCGTTTCCGTCAATCGTTTTTTGTTTAGGCATTTCATAAGCCGAAGGACATACATTATCTATAAAACTCATAATTCTGCCGCAACCCATATTATTTTTTGCAGAAACGCAGAACACAGGAAAAATCTCATGTTTGATTAATGAATGATGTAAACCAAGTTTCATTTCATCTTCATTCAACTCGCCTTTTTCAAAATATCGTTCCATCAAAGTTTCATCATTTCCTGCAATGGTTTCAATCAATTCTTGGTGTAATCGATTGGCTTTTTCTTTTTCTGAATCAGGAATAGGCAATAGTTGAGGAGTTCCACCTTCTTTTGGGTATTTGCACATAATCATATTCAGAACATCGATAATAGTATCAAATTGTCCGCCTTGATTAACAGGATATTGAACTATAACAACATTATTGCCAAAATGTGATTTAGCTTCGTTTACAGTTTTATCAAAATCGGCTTTTTCATTATCCAAATGATTAACAGCTAACAACATAGGCAACTTAAAATCATCGGTATAAGACCAAATAATATCTGTTCCTACTTCTACTCCCATTGCAGCATTCAACAACATTAATCCACAATCGGCAACACGCATTGCACCAACTATTTCACCCACAAAATCATCGTATCCAGGCGTATCTAATAAATTAATTTTATATCCTTCCCATTTTGTGTTTACCAATTTTGAGAAGAAAGTTTTTCCTTTTTGATGTTCAATATCAGTATAATCAGCAACAGTATTTTTGTCCAAAATAGTTCCTCTTCTATTGATTAACCCAGCTTCAAAAAGCATTGATTCGGTAAGTGTCGTCTTACCACTTCCCGTGTGTCCAACTAAAACAACATTTTTAATGTGTTTAATATCAAAATTTGCCATAACTACTTTATATTAAATTACACCTCTAATTTCTTAATTTTTTTTGACAGGATTAATGATAAAAATCATATCCAAGAAGGATAAACAAGTGAGGGTTTTTTTATATATTTACTCCTACAAATGCTTACAAATGGTTATAATTGTTTGTTGTCATTTGTAAACGGAACATTCGCTTATTTGCGAGTTAGGCGTCACCTCAAAAAACCCCGTATAAGAAATGAGTTCAGAAAATTATTATGTGATTTCAGAAAATTTTTGTTTAGACAGTAATCAATGGTCTATTGTAATTGGTGCAATCGGCGTACTATTGACTTTACTTGGATTCGCATTCGCATATATTATTTATCAAAAGCAAAGAAAAGACAATGCAAAAGATGCATTTGATTATTTCCAATCTTCATTACCTGATTTAAAAAATGCTATCGAAGGAACGATTGACAGTCTTAAATCATATGTAGAAAATTTAAAAAATGAAAATGATGATTTTGGCAATCCTGTTTTGACATCTTCACTGAATGATAATTTCCTGAACAGATTAAACATTACTGACTTAAATAGATTCTATTCCAAACTAAGACCAGATAAAATTGAGGATTTTAGAAAATTTTTAATTAACACTAACTTTTTGGGTAATTATCACGATTACTTTGTTAATGAAATGAATTATTTCAGAGAAAACTATTTAGAAAAGGAAAGAACATATAACAAATGGCAACTTTTAAGATCAAACAAATTTTTCTCTTCAATAACTGACACAACTGAACGTGATGAGTATAAAGAATTTTATTCGAAATGGGTAAGTCAACTGAACAGCGATAGAGATGTATTTGAATTTGGCGAAGATGACAGACCAAAAAGAGTAAAGAACAGAATTTTGTTGGTTGACAAACATATTAAACCGTTAGCAGAAGATATTTTTCCTCACATACAATTCAGCGAAAAAGCTAATGATATAAATTTAATCGCAAATGAAGTTAACTCTTCTTTTAGCGACATAAAAAATATGAAACAGAAAGTGAGAGAAATAATAGTTAAGGACATTGCAAAATTTGAAGTGATTTTGGAAAATTTAAATTCTATCATTGAAAATCAAGAGGCGGACGCATAACAGCCGTTAATCGCTATTGCTGGATTTTCGTGGTTTCACATCTGTTTTTCACGTAAAACTATTATATTAGCAGACAGTACGCAGTTCGCTGGCTTCGCAACAGTCGGTTTGGACGCATTCCATGATCGAGTAAACTGTAATGGAACGACGACCAAGCCGAGCCGCACGTTAACAAATATTGTTTGACAAAATAGTGGACGACTAATACTTCAATAAATTAATCTCTTCAAGTCTTATCGCCATAGCCTCAATCGAAACATTAAAATGTTCATTTAAAGAAAGAAAACGTTTACCATTATAGAATTCAGTTGATGCCAATTTTCTTGACAAACCTCTAATATTTTTAAATTCATTTTTTAATTCATTTGTCGTTTTTCCACCAAATTTGAATGCAGAATTTTCATTCAACTCAAATAGATTTGTATCATATCTTTTCTCAAATTCAATTTTCACCCATTTTGCAGGCATCAAAAAATAACTGGCAAACTTATCAGCTTCTAGTTCAACTTTATCACGAATTACTCTTTGTCCTAAAAAATCTGCTGGAATATCTCTATGCAATATCGATTGCTTGTGCAAAATTGCGTGACCAAGCTCATGAGCTGCAGTAAACTTTTGAACCTTGTCATTAAATCTATTAGATATCGCAACAATCTTATTTGGTTGATCAATCACACCTGCAACCTCAACAAAATCATCTTTTCCATTTGGAACGCCATAGCTTCCAGATGAAATATAATCATAACCCAAGGCTTGCTTAAAAATTATTTCTGGTCGCAAAATATCTAAGTGATTTTCAGGAACATTTTTTTTCCACAACAAATGTTTATTATCCCAAATCAAAATTTGTAATTCGCGAACACAGTCTTCTAATTCAAGACCATCGTTATTTTTACATTTGTAAATTAATTTATTAATTCCTTCAAATAAAGGAATTTTTAATGCAAATTCATTTCTAAGAACTTCAATTTTTGAATCTGCTAGTTTATTCAATCTTTGATAATCCAAGTCTAAGTCATTAACTTTTCCAACTATATTTTTTGAATAATCGTACTCATCACTATTGAAAGAAAGAAGATTAAGTCTAATTATAGCAATACAACCAGCTACAGCTGAAACTGCTCCGCTTATACCAACTTGAGAATCACCTCGTGCAGATTTAAATGCATTATCAAAAACATAAGCTGCCATTTCAGCTAACTCTCTACACAGAAATGCTATTTCAAATGGAATTTCTATTGAAACCTTTAATTCTTCTAACGCCTGTCTTCTTAATTGATTTCTAGTAAACTCATCCTCTTCATTATCTCTAGCAATTCTTTGTTGTATTGTTTTGTCAAACTGAATCGAATCTTTTTCAAATAAAACTGACAATTGTGGATAAATTCTATTTTCTATTTGTTCGTGAAAATCTAAAAGTTCATTAATGCAATCTGAATATAAATGTCTTCTTTTTTCCTCAGCTGTCAAACTAATAACCGTTGAAATCAATTTAGCAGAAACCATTCCTTGAAAAGCGGCAGCACTACCAGAGCCTGGCTTATGATTTCCTGCTCCAAACTTTTCCATTAATTCATTTACTGTTTTCTCTAACAAACCTGTTTCCATAAATAAAAATATATTAGCAAATATAATTATTTCACAACATTTGCTAACCCCAGTTTCAGGCTATTGCTCTTTTTATTTTTACCTGTTCACGAAAAACGTTTATCTTTAACAGAAATAATCGGTTATGAAGCTCGCAATCTTGCAAAGGCGGAAAGTTGGTGGTTATTTTTGAAAATCGTATGAAATTCAACTTTTTTCTTGACAAAAAATATTTTTTACATTTGTGAATGCAAAATGATTTAAAAAATGAATTACACAATGTCCTTTCAGGAAAGAGCGAAGTTAGGTTTGGAACAATTATCCAAACAATTGCCTGTTACCTTAACAATGGCGCGCAAACAAGCTCAACAATTGAAGTCGAAAAGCCTTTCAAAAAACAAGAAACAAAGATCTTAGAAGATTATATTTCTCAAAAAAATCTTTGGATTAAAGATATCGATTTCTCACAATATGTCAGTGAAGGTGTAGAACAAAAAGTTTATTTGAAAGATAGTGAACATGTTCTATAACTGAATGACTCTATTTATTATAATTCTTGGAAAGATTATTTATATAATTTATTACTTCACAATTATTTTTTCTCTGACACAGTCTATGAACTGAAAGGTTTTACCAAGGAAAATGAAGTTTTGTATGCTGTAGTGCAACAGAATTATGTTTCAATTACATCAAGTACAAACTTAGACAAAGTAAGAGAATTTCTTACGGTAAACGGTTTCAAAAATAATCGTAACAACGATTATATAAATGAAGAACTAGGCATCATTTTAGAAGATTTACACGACGAAAATGTCCTGACACAAAATGAAATTCTATACTTCATTGATACTGTATTTTACTTAACTGAAAAATTTTGGCAGAACTAAATAAAACAATCGCTAACAGTCGTTTCGCGTAATTATTGGTTTTTCTTTTTACCAGTTCACGAAAAACGTTTATCTTTAACAGAAAATAATCAGTTCCGAAGCTCGTAACTACAATAAACGCAGGAACGTTAGTTGCTATTTTGAACAACATTATCTTAAAATGAAAAAACTTCTGATAATATTTTTGCTTTTCATAAATCTAAAAGGCTATTCTTGTAGTTGTGCTGGAATTCCATCAATCAATAAAAATTGGGAAAGTGCAGATGAAATTTTCACTGGAGAAATTATAAAAGTTGATAGCCTACTTTATGGAAATAATGGTGTTAAAATTTATTCTTTTACATGTAAAGTTCTAAAATCATATAAATCAGAAATTTATCCTGGAAGAGAATTTAGAACAATTTTAGGTCAAAGTTCCGCAAGTTGTGATTTTATGTTTCAGCTTGGCAAAGTATATTTAATCTATGCAAAAGAAGAAAGCCAAACTTTGGCATGTTCAATTTGTTCAAGAACGAACATTTTGGAAAATGTAGAAAAAGAAGAATTGAAAACTCTTGAAAATCTCTACAAAGAATACAAATCAGATACAAGTGGAGTTCGAATTAAAAAATTTGAAAATAATATTTCATATCAAATTGGTTTAGTCGAAAGTGCTCATCAGGAAAAATTGAAATCAAAAGAGAAAACTATTTATATCCTCATAAGCCTAATTGCAGTTTTGCTAATATTCATTATGATAATGTTACTGAAAAGAAAAAACAGCAGGTAACAGCAGTTTCTCGTTATTGCTCTTTTCATTTTACCTGCTCACGAAAAACGTTTATCTTTAACAGAAATAATCGGTTCAATACTTAGCAACTCAGACAAGGACAGAAAAGTTAGCAGCAATACCTTAACAAACATATAGAATATGAAGAGACTTTTAATGTTAGTAATATTATCTATTATCACTTGGAACTCATTTAGCCAAGAACGCACAGTAGATATCTACAATAAATTAAATGTTGCGGTATATATTGCAAATCAACTAAAAAGTTCAGATTATTTGATTTATAGTATTGGCAATGATTATATGGTAATAAATAAACTAGAAAATGAGTATAATGTATTTTACCTTTCAGAAACTCTAAATACCAAAACTCAACTTATAGAATACAAAATCAACAGACATTTAACTATTGACAAGAGTGCTCTTTTAGATAAGCTTTTTAAAAAAGGTTTATGTAAAGATAAAATTACCGAAAAAGCAGGGGAAAGATATCTATTCTTTTGTTTGACTCTAAATAGCTTCACGGAATGCAAATTCTTATTACCAACTTTCTATTATGAATCCGGTTTTAAAGATGTGCAACTTCCAATAGATAAAAATTTGTACTTGTACTTAGAGGAACTTTTTAGAAAAAATTCAGTCGAATGAAAATGGTACAGCCACTAACAGCCGCTTCACGCAATTGCTGGTTTATATTTTTACCTGCTCACAAAAAACGTTTATCTTTAACAGAAATAATCATTTTCGGCTAACAACCAACTGACAACCGACAACCACATAATCAAAACCTTGTTTTCTACAAAATATTTTTTCTACATTTGAATAAATAAATTACGGATGAAGCAGTTATCTTTTTTAGTCATATTTTTTACGATATCAACTTTTGCGCAATCGCTAGAAAGCCTAAAACCCATTGCAAAAAAATTGTATGACGCCAATTATTTGATGGAGTTTGATGCTATTGCCGATGCAACCTATCCAAAAATGTATCAGGAAAAAGGTAGAGATGCTTTTATCGAGAAACTCGACAGCGATTATCAAAATGATGAGTTTAGATTGCGACTACAGTTACCAAATGTGGTTTTTCAATACAGTGAGATTAGGAAAATAGACAATACTTTCTACACTTTTATTACGTTTAGAAACCCAGTTCGTTATTTTTTTGAAAAGAAACTAACTGCTGAACAAGCTGCCGAAAAGAAAAAACAGTTGCAAGAAATCAATCGTACGCAAGATGTCACTTTTGAACCTGCGCGAAACAGCTTTAATGTAAAAAAGACAACAACCTATATTGCCATTTCTGATGAAAACACTTCTGGAAATTGGAAATTACTCAACTTAGACGATAACGAACAAAGAGATTTTTTTGAGAAAGAATTCAATATCATTTTCCAAGAACTGAAATCAAAATAAAAAAGCTCCAATACTGGAGCTTTTTATTTAAACTAACATGAAATAAATTAAAACTTATAGCCTGCTCCAATGAATATGCCGCTAACTGCAACATCTCCAAAACCCAAAGAGTATTTAGCATTCGCTTCAATTTCCTCAGTAATATCATAAGAAGCACCAAAATCAACGTTGAATTTAAGTTTATCTTCTTCAAAATCGCTGAAATAATTCAAACTTGGTCCAGCAAGTAATCCGAATTTATCAGCTACATTGTATTTAGCCAAAATAGGTAAACTTAAGAAGTTTGAATCGCTTACAGCTACATACAATAACTCTGGTTGTACCGAAAATTTATCACTGATACCAAGGTTAGCAAAACCGCCAAGAAAAAAACCAGTTTCTGAAGATGTTGCTGAAACTCCTAATACTTTAACTTTTACTGAAGCAAAATCAACACCTGCTTTTACTCCAAACTTTGTTTCCTGAGCATTTGTATATCCAAATGCAAATACCGCTACAGCAGCAAAAAGTAATTTTTTCATCATAATTGTTTTTATAAGTTATTTGACAAAACTACCTAGGCTGCAATTCTTTAACAATACGACAAATGCCTTATTTAATATTTTTAGGTTAAATCATCGGGGAAAATCTTTCCAGGATTAAGGATATTATTAGGATCAAAAACACGCTTGATGCTTTCCATAATTTCCAAATGGGCTTTTGTAAACGCAATATCCATATAATTTTTCTGTACTAACCCTATTCCGTGTTCTCCTGATAAAGTTCCTTTCAAAGAAACAGTGAGCTCAAAAATTTCTCTAATTCCAAGTGGAACTTGGGTTTTCCAATTATCTTCACTCATATCGCCTTTTATGATATTCACATGCAAATTTCCATCGCCAGCATGACCATAACAAACCGATTTAAAGCCATATTTTTTGCCTATTATTTTTATTCCTTCAAGAAGTTTTGGCAATTCAAACCTAGGAACAACAGTATCTTCTTCTTTATAGACAGAATTACCTTTCACAGCTTCGGCAACTGAACGGCGCATCTTCCAGAGCATATTTTTTTGCTCATCGGTATCTGCAAAAAGAATATCATCTATTTCAAATTGTTCTACTACATTCATAATTTTTTCAGCTTCTTGCAACAATATTTCTGGATAATTTCCATCAACCTCAATTAATAAATGCGCATTGATACCATCTTTCACTTGAACATTAATGCCTTCAACAAATTTCATTGTCCAATCTATAGCATCTCTTTCCATGAACTCCAATGCGCTGGGAAAAATTCCGGCTCTAAAAATTGCAGAAACTGCTTCACAAGCTTCATTAGCATTATAAAACGGAACTAACATCAATATATTGAAATTGTTTTTTGGAAGTAGTTTCAAAACAATTTTTGTAATGACGCCAAGTGTTCCTTCGCTACCAACCATTAATTGTGTTAGATTATATCCAGTCGAATTTTTTAGTGTATTTGCTCCAGTCCAAATAATATTTCCATCGGGCAAAACCACTTCAAGGTTCAAAACATAGTCTTTTGTAACGCCATATTTTACAGCTCTTGCACCACCAGAGTTTTCAGCTATATTTCCTCCAATAAAACAACTTCCCATACTACTTGGGTCAACTGGATAGAAAAGTCCTTTATCGGCAACTGCTTCCTTTAGAACTTGTGTTATCACAGCAGGTTCAACAACTACTTGAAGGTTCTTTTCGTCAATTTCGATTATTTTATTTAATCGTTCCAATGACAAACCTATTCCACCATAAATAGATAATGCTCCACCACTCAATCCAGTTCTTGCTCCTATTGGTGTAGTTGGGATTTTGTATTCATTAGCCAACTTTAAAACTTCAGCTATTTCTAATGCATTGGCAGGTTTTACAACTACATGAGGAGGAAAAACCAAATCTTCAGTCTCATCATGACCATAGTTGTTTCTAGTTTGCTCATCGATAAAAACATATTCTTTACCAAGAATAGTGATTAGTTTATTTAAAATTTCTGGATTGATTGACATGTGCTTCAAATTGAAATGTAAAAATACTGTATTTTAAATAGATTTAAAAACTGGATTGAAAGTATCATTTCATTCCTAGAAAATTGATAATATTTCAATTGAAATCCATTGAATGTATTAATGAAATTAGTAAACATTTTTTACAAAGGAGTTTAATATAATTTTTGATTAGTTACATCGAACTCACGTTATTTTAGTAATTTTACGAAAACAAATTTCTTTTGGCAAATAAACAAAATAAATCCAGCGCATTGAACGAGGTTGATGGAGTAACTCAGCCCGAAGTTTTGAATTTATATTCTATTGAAAAGGTTTTAAACAAAAGGAAAAATCAACCTTCAACCAGCGAGCTTGTTTCTGGAATTTTGGCTCATGATATTGCTACTCTAAGTAGAGCAATTACACTAATTGAGAGTACAAATACAACACATTTAAGCAAGGCAAATGAAGTAATTAAAGAATGTCTTCCTTATGCTAACAAATCTATTAGAATAGGTATTACTGGAGTTCCAGGAGTTGGAAAAAGTACTTTTATTGAGGCTTTTGGAAAACTAATGACTTCAATGGGAAGAAAAGTTGCGGTACTGGCTGTTGATCCAAGTAGTAGTATTAGTCACGGGAGTATTCTGGGAGATAAAACCCGTATGGAAGAATTGGTCAAGGATGAAAATGCATACATTCGTCCAAGTGCTTCTGGAGAAACTCTTGGTGGCGTTGCCAAAAAAACACGCGAAACAATAATTTTGTGTGAAGCCGCAGGATTTGACACCATTATAATTGAAACTGTTGGAGTTGGTCAAAGCGAAACTGCTGTTCACAGTATGGTCGATTTTTTCCTTTTATTAAAAATATCAGGTGCTGGCGATGAATTACAAGGTATCAAACGTGGAATTATGGAAATGGCTGATTTGATTGTTATTAACAAAGCTGATGGAGATAATGTTGCCAAAGCCAAACTTGCAAAAACTGAATTTAATAGAGCGCTTCATCTATTCCCTGCAAAAAATAGTGGTTGGACGCCAAAAGTAACTACTTGTAGTGCTTATGAAAAAACAGGAATTGACGATGTATGGAAAACAATTTCAGAATACTTTGAATTAGTAAAAAACAATGGTTATTTCGAAGAAAAGAGAAAAGAACAAAACCAATTTTGGATGTTGGAAACCATCAATGAACAATTGAAAAATAAATTTTACAATCATCCCGAAATAACTCAATTGCTTGAAGAAAACAAAAAAGCCGTGCAAAATAATGAAGTATCACCTTTTGCAGCGGCTATGGATTTATTAAGTTTTTATTTCAAAGATTAATCTTCAAACTCTTCCATCTCTTTATCATAAAACTCTCCAGCAAGAGTAATCAAGTTTTCCATTTCTGCTTCGAGTTCTTTTTCATCTTCATCATCAATTTCTTCTAGAAATTCTACTTCGTCATCTTTTAAATTAATTATAAATCGCGGATAATCAAGGTGAATAACAAATATATCATCAGGAAAATCAGAGTTGTCCGCTAAAACAAATTTTGGTAAGTTCATTTTTATTAGTAATTAGTGATTAGTTTACAGTTAATAGTGATTAAAGCTTTTTTACTTTTTACTCATCACTATTTACTCTTAACTCTATAAGTTTTTTTGTCAAATAATGAAAGCGAAGATACAAAAATAATGCTGCTGCTGTCAATCCTGCCAATAATCCAATCCAAACTCCTACAGCTTTCAAATGAGTATATTCACCTAAATAATATGAAATTGGGAAACCAATTACCCAATAAGCAATAAATGTTAAATACATTGGGATTTTTACATCTTGTAAACCACGCAAAGCTCCTAAAACAACTACTTGAATTCCATCAGAAATTTGAAAAACTGCAGCAACTATCAATAATTTTGATGCAATTGCTATTACTTCTGTATTGTCTAACAACTGATTTGTGTTTTCCATATTAAGGAATAAATAGGGTAACAAATTATGAAAAACGATAAATAATGTTGCGAAAATTATTTCAATAATTATTGCCAATAAAAATACTGAGCGAGAAACTATTAACAACTGTTTGAAATCGCCAAGACCTTTATAATTCCCAACCCTAATCATCGAAACAACACTCAATCCCATAGCAAACATAAACGTCAACGAAGCCAAGCTCAACGCAATCTGATTGGCCGCTTGACTTGTTTTTCCTATGTTTCCACAAAGCCAAATTGCAGCAGTAAAAAGCACAACTTCAAAAAGCATTTGCATAGCCGAAGGCAAACCTAGATTGACTATTTTCCTGATAGTTTCTTTATTCAACTCATTAAAACTAAATCCGTGAAAATATTGCTTCAACTTTTCTTTTCTGGATAAAATAATGTGCATAAAAACAACCATAGCTATTCTAGAAATCACTGTTCCTAGTGCTGCGCCAAGAATACCTAGTTCTGGAAAAATCCAAAAGCCATAAATCAAACAATAATTGATGATAACATGCAAAATATTTGCCATGATGATAGCATACATCGAGTATTTTGTCATCGATAATCCATCTGCAAATTGCTTGTAACCTTGATATATTATCAGTGGAATTAATGAAAAAGCAACCCAATCTAGAAAAGGCTTTGCTAATGCAATTACTTCTTTTGGTTGATGCAAAAGCTCCATAATTGGTTTTGCCAAAACAACCAATCCAAACAATAAAACACCTAAAACTGTACACAAAAACAATCCGTTGTGAAAAGCCGAACGAATTTTTGTTGGATTTTTTTCGGCGTCAGCTTCTGCAATAATTGGAGTAATAGCGGTTGAAAAACCAATGCCTAATGACATTGCAATAAATATCATGCTATTGCCCAAAGAAACTGCAGCCAATTCGGTTGAGCCTAATTTTCCAACCATGATATTATCAACTATACTAATAAGCGTATGACCAACCATACCCAGAACCACAGGATAAGCCAGTTTTATGTTATATCGAAACTCTTTTGTATAGGCAGATAAATTCACTTTGCGCAATTTTTTGGCAAAGATAATAGGTTTTATTCTTTTAGCTGTTGTTTATAAAACTCAATATTTTCGGCCACTTTTGGATCAAGTTTTGGTTCAGTAATATCCGAAAGTGATTCTAGTTTTTCCCAAATCGTTTTAGCCACAATATATCTTGCTACGCCTTTGTCATCAGCAGGAACAACATACCACGGTGCATAATCCGTATTGGTTTTATTGATAGCTTCTTCGTAATATTTCATGTAATCATCCCAACGCTCACGTTCTTTCAAATCACCAGTCGAAAACTTCCAATTATCTTCCGGTTGTTCCAATCGTTTCAACAATCGCTTGCGTTGTTCTTCTTTACTCATGTGAAAATAAAACGTCAATATTGTTGTTCCGTTTTGCGCAATATGCTTCTCAAAATTATTGATTTGCTCCATTCTATTTTCCCAAAACTGCGGCGTAATATCTTCCACTTTTTCAATTCCAGGTAAATTTTCAAACAAAATATACTCAGGATGAACACGCGTTACCAATACATTTTCATAATGCGTTCTATTGAAAACTGCAAATTTTCCTTTTTCGGGCAAAGCCAAATAATGTCTCCACAAATAATCATGTTCTAACTCGGTAGAATTAGGCGTTTTAAAACTATAAACAACTACGCCTCGCGGATTAAACTCTTTGAATACTTCTCTAATCAAACTATCTTTTCCACTCGTATCCATACCTTGTAAACAAATCAAAAACGCATGACGATTGTGTGCATACATGGCGTCTTGCTTCTTACTCAATTTTTGTTGAATTTCGTTCAATGCTGTCTCTTCTTCCTTTTTTGAGGTATCAATGGCTAATTCTGTTGCGGTTTTTGATAAATCAATTTTCGATTTTACTCTAAAATCTTCTGGATTGATATTTTGCATAATCTAAGTATTTATATTTGTAAAACTATGGAAAAATTTCAACTTACACTACTGCTAAAAATTGCTGGAATTGGTTCGGCTTCGGGATTGTTATATCAAAATGATAAACTTTACATCATATCAGACAATAGCAATTATCTTTATGAATACCAAATGAGTGAAGAAAAACTCAATAAAATTGCTTTAACCGAAAACCCAAAAGAAAACATTCCTAAAAAAGAAAAACCAGATTTTGAGGCTATTTCTCATAAAGGGAATGAAATCATAATTCTTGGTTCTGGTTCAACAGAGAACAGAAATAAAGTTATCCAATACAAATCTTCCTCAAAAAAAGTAAAGGAAAAGGACTTTACCGAAATGTATAAACTGATAAAATCGCAACTCTCTATTACAGATGAGGAATTGAATATTGAAGGTCTTATCATTACAGAAGAAACCATTTATTTCTTTCAAAGAGGAAACGGAGAATCGGGTAAAAATGGAATTATTTTTTCTGAAGATGTTGCCCAAAGTCCAAAGTTTAAATTTATCCCTTTTGATTTACCAAAAATCAAAAATGTTGCACCTACTTTCACTGATGCCATTTTAGTTGATGACAAAATTTATTTTCTTGCCGCAGCCGAAGATACTAACTCAACTTACCTCGATGGTGAAGTCTTGGGAAGCATCATTGGGCAAATAGATTTTAAAACTCTCAAACTTGAAAAAACCATTCAAATTACCGAAAAAAACAAATTTGAAGGTTTAACTTTATACAAAAAAACAGAAACTAGTCTTGAGTTTTTATTGTGTGAAGATAATGATACCGATGTTTTGGAAACTGATATTTATAAACTGAATATTAAATTTTAGATATTAGATATAAAACAAAATCTTTAATTTATAACTGCCAACTAGCAACTGACAACTGAACACTTTTAATTTTTTTAAAAAAAATTAAAACTTCTCCCAACCTTTTTAATAAAAAATGCCTCTTTAGTAATAAAGACATGAATTGTGATAAATGAGACCTTAATAATAGCCTGTAAAAAAATGCAGCGTGATGCTCAAAGGGAAATCTATGAGCAGTTGTCACCAAAGTTGTATTACACCTGCAAACGGTATCTAAAAAAAGAAGAAGAAATTGAAGAAGTTTTGGCAGATGCTTTTTATACCATTTTCACAAAGCTTGAACAATTAAAAGAAATTGGCGCTTTCGAAGCTTGGGCAAGAAAAATAACCGTCAATCAATGTTTACTTCAATTGAAGAAAAACATCAACTTTAATCTGTATTTAGAAGATACAAAAGTTCATGCATTGGCAGAAAATTCAAATGACACGAAACTCGAAGAGGAAGATTTACTCAATCTTTTAAATCATATTCCGGAAGGTTGCAAAGCGATTTTTAATCTTTTTGCTATTGAAGGTTTTAGCCACAAAGAAATAGCGCAAATGCTCAACATCTCCGAAGGAACATCAAAATCACAATTGAATGTTGCTAAGACTAAATTACAGGTTTTGGTCAACAATCTTTATTATCAAAAAGCGAAGTAAGTCATGGAAAATCAAGATAAATTATATAATCAGTTCAAATCGGCTGCCGAAAATGCAGAAAAGAAAGATTTTCCCGGAATGGAAAACATCTGGAACCGAGTGGAACAAAAACTGGATAACAAAGTCCTGAAAAAAGAAACCAAACTATGGAAAAAGTTAGCCGTAGCCGCTTCTATTCTATTAGTCTTTTCTGTTGGTTATCATTTTTGGAGTAATGAAAAAGCAATATCAACTCCAACGAATGAAATTGTTACCAATGATAGTATTAAAAAACCAAACATATCAGAAGAAAATAGTAATGCAGTTGTAAGTTCTGAAATTCAACATCCAGCCATAAAAGAAAACGCCAAAGAAATTCTAAAACAACAAATTCAAACAAAAGATGTAGTTGTTATGAATGATACTGTAAAACCTAGAAAAATAACAACACCAGTGCCAGCAGTTGTTTCGGAAATTAAGGCAGAAAAAGATGAAGATCAAAAAGAAATACAAGCCAATAAATATGATGGTTATTTGAATAATTATGGATACAAAGCAAGAAGTGTTCAAAATAATGGCGATAGATTAATACTCAATTCAGCTGGAAGAAATGCAGAAGCAAAGGCAAAAAAATCTGCAAAAGATGATCCTTTGTTGGTAGTTGATGACAAGGCCGAAGATTTGCAAAGTATTGGCAAATTGAATGCTGACGAGATAGATTCTATAGTTGTTTTAGCCGAACCTTTATATATCATCAATGGAGTTGAATATTCAGAGAAAGAAGTTTTTGGTCCAAATCCAACCAGTCCATATTCTCCATTAAACGAACAAGATATTGAAACTATTTCCATACTGCAGAAGGAAAAAGCGACAGAAATCTATGGTAGAAAAGGAGAAAAAGGTGTGGTAATCATTACCACTAAAAACGGAAAACCGAAGTTTAAAAAGTAGCCAAAAATCAAGTGTAACATTCGAAAAATTTAAGTCATGAAAAATTTAAAAATCTTTTTAACTATATTTTTTCTGTCAGCAGGTAAAATTTACTGCCAAGAAAAAAACTTTATTGACAAACCGTATCTTGAAGTACAAGGAAAAGCCGATACATTGGTTACGCCAAACCGAATTTACATTGATGTTTTAATTTCTGAAAAAGATGTAAAAGGAAAAAAATCAGTGGAAGATTTGGAGAATGATATGCTTCAAAAACTTAAAAATCTTGGCGTTGAAGAGAAAAATATCACGATGCAAGACATGATGAGCAACTACAAAAAATTCTTTCTCAAACAAACTGATATTCAAAAATCAAAATCCTACTCTATTTTGGTTTATGATGCTAAAACCACTGCCAAGGTTTTTATTGGTTTAGAGGAAGTTGGACTTTCCAATGTTAGAATCGATAAATTAGAACATTCTGATGAAAAGAAATTACAGCTTTTAATGAACAGCAAAGCCATTGAAAATGCTAAAGCCAATGCTGTTAGTTTTACAAAACCGTTGGGACAAACCGTTGGGAAAGCGATATATGTTGGAAATATATTTGAAGGTGTTGCCAAAAAAAACTATACAGGCTCAACTATAAAAATTAGAGGTTTTGCAAACCTTTATGGAAGCAGAGCGATGGAATATGATACTAACATTGAATTTGAAAAAATAGCAATTTCAAGCGAAATTGGAGTTCGTTTTGCATTGGAATAACTAATATTTTCACTACTTTTATACAAAATAAAAATCCAATGAAAAAAATACTTATTGCACTTTTAGTAGTGTTGGTTGTTATTCAATTCTTTCAAATAGACAAAACGAATCCGCCTGTTGACCTAAATAAAGATTTTCTTAAAATAAATAATACTCCTGCTGACGTTGCTTCGGTTATAAGAGCTTCATGTTATGATTGTCATTCCAATGAAACAAAATATCCTTGGTATTCAAGTGTTCAGCCAGCAGCTTGGTTTTTAAAAGGCCATATCGATGAAGGTCGCGAGGAATTAAATTTTTCAACCTATGGAGATTATCAAACGAAAAGAAAAGACCACAAATTGGAAGAAATAATAGAGCTGATTGAAAAAGATGAAATGCCATTGGCTAGCTACACTATTATTCATAAAGAAGCTTCGCTTTCAGAAGAAAATAAAACTAAGCTTATTGAATATTTCAAAAAAATCAGATCAGAACTAAATTATAATGAATAAAAAAAAGCTCCAAATTTGGAGCTTTTTTTATTTTTCAATCTCTTTCAAACTTTCCATTTTTTTGTGAGCAAGGAAACCTTTAATATCTTCAAAGTGTTCTTTTACTCGTTTGTTTCCAAATTCGAATACTTTTTCGGCTAATCCGTCAAGGAAATCACGATCGTGTGAAACTAAAATCAATGTCCCGTCGAAATCACGTAAAGCATCTTTGATAATATCTTTTGTTTTCATGTCCAAATGATTGGTTGGCTCATCCAGAATGAGAAGATTTACTGGTTCAAGCAACAATTTAATCATCGCAAGTCGTGTTCTTTCACCACCAGAAAGTACTTTAACTTTCTTTTGAATATCATCGCCACTGAACATAAAAGCACCTAAAATATTTTTTATTTGCGTACGAATATCACCCACAGCAATACGATCAATAGTTTCAAAAACCGATAATTCGCCATCTAAAAGCGCTGCTTGATTTTGAGCAAAATAACCTATTTGTGCGTTGTGACCTATTTCAACCTTTCCGCCATCATAATCAATTTCTTTCATAATGGCTTTAATCATTGTTGATTTTCCTTCTCCATTTTTACCAACGAAAGCTACTTTTTGTCCACGTTCTATAACTAAATTAGCATCGTTGAACACCACATGTTCATCGTATTTTTTTGTCAAATGTTCCACAATTACTGGATATTGACCACTTCTTGGCGAAGGAGGAAATTTTAATTTTAATGCAGAAGTATCAACCTCATCAACTTCAACTAATTCCAGTTTTTCAAGCATTCGCACACGCGATTGTACTTGTTCGGTTTTAGAAAAAGTACCGCGAAAACGCTCAATGAACGCTTGATTTTCTGCAATGAATTTTTGCTGCTCTTCGTATGCTTTTTGTTGGTGAATTCTTCTATCTTTTCTAAGTTCTAAATAATGTGAATATTTAGCTTTATAATCATAAATTCTACCCATAGTTACCTCGATAGTTCTATTGGTAATATTATCAACAAACGCTCTATCGTGAGAAATAACCATCACAGCTTTTGCCTGATTGATTAAAAACTCTTCTAGCCATTGAATACTATCCATATCCAAATGGTTTGTTGGCTCATCCAATAAAATCAAATCGGGCTTTTTCAGAAGAATTTTTGCCAATTCAATACGCATTCTCCAACCACCAGAAAACTCAGAAGTGTTTCTCGTGAAATCCTCACGTTCAAATCCCAAACCTTTTAAAACTTTTTCAACTTCTGCTTCATAATTTACTTCTTCAATAGCATAATATTTTTCGGAAAGTTCAGAAACACGCTCAATCAACTTCATATAATCATCACTCTCATAATCTGTGCGAATAGTTAACTGTTCATTGATATCATCAATCTCTTTTTTCATATTCAAAACATCAGCAAAAGCTTTTGATGTTTCTTCCATAACAGTACAATTATCAGAAGTTAAAAGATGTTGTGGCAAATAAGCAATTACAGCATCACTCGGCGCAGAAATGTTACCTCGTGTGGGTTTATTTTGTCCAGCAACAATTTTTAAAAGTGTAGATTTTCCGGCACCATTTTTACCCATTAAGGCAATTTTATCGGTTTCATTGATAGCAAAAGTTACCTCGCTAAAAAGAGTTGTTCCACCAAATTCTACGGCAATATCGTTTACGGTAATCATTTTTAAAGTTGTAAGTTGATAGTTATAAGTTGTAAGTCTTTTTTTTGAAGGTGCAAAGATAGGATTTTTAAGGAGTATTTTACACACAGTTGTCATTTCGAACAAAGTGAGAAATCACATAATGTGTTTTCTTTATGTGACTTCTCGATATGCTCGAAGTCACAAGAATTTAATAAAAAAAAGTATAAGCCGTTTTTGGTGTCCAAAATACTTAAGCCAAATTTTAAATTAAAACTTTATGGAATTTATTTATGAAAAATTAGAACACAACGAATTATTAAACACATTAAAAAATAATAAAACTGTCTGTAATACATTAGTTTATATGGTAACTTTCCAATTTTATGATGAATTAAAAGTTGTTCCAAAAAAACATTCTATTGAGATTTTTAATGAAAACATTTCACTTTCAATTATTCTTTATGTAGGGTTCGAAACAAAAGAATACAGCAATATTTTTGAAAGAAAAAATTATCATATTGTATCTTTTTCTAAATTCACAAAAGAAATGCAAGAGTTTGTAGAAATTAGCGAGGAAATTAAATTTATTGAACCAAAAGCATTATTTTACACAGCTTTAAGTTTTTCTAATGATAATTTCATTAATGATTTAAAAACAATATTAGAGATATAAATAATAAAAACATGGAAAAAATAATTAAAGAAATTGTAGGAACTTTAAACGAAAATTCTGAAAACTTAAAAAAATCAGCAACAGAAACTATAAAAATTGTATTTGCGGAAAAAGGAGAGTCAATGAAATTCTGCACTGCGGCACATAATAATAAGATTATTAATAACAATAGTTATGATGAAGGAGAATGGTTATTTGATCTAGTTTGGTATAAAATGGATGAAAATGATAATCAAATAATGACTGAAATACCTCTTGTGCTAGAAAGTGAATTAAGCATTATCGATTATGGTGGTTTTAAAACTGATTTTGATAAACTTCTTGTAGCAACTTCATCAACTAAAGTATTTGTCACAACCAATCATTATGTAGAAGAAAAAATGAAATATACTCAAAAATCGATTGACAAATTTATTCATTTTAGGAATAATGAATTTCTATATCTAATAGTTTTAGATACATCAGAATTAGAATTTAGTTTGTACTTATTTTCTAAAAATCAAAAACCAAAAAAACTACTCATAACCGAGTAGTCTTTTTCGTTTTCTGTTATCAATATAATCTTGAATAGCTTTTTTTGAAGTGTACCAGTTCTTACCTTCCTTATAAGCATCAATTTTACCTTGTCGTGCTAATAAACTAATATATTCTTGCGAAAAACCATATACTTCACTTGGCTCACTTACAATGTTAGAAATTGTATCATATTCATGCTCATTATCGGGTAAAACGCTTAAATAAATGTTTAAAGTTCTTTCAATAGCTTGACACATCAACAACATTAATTTTTGATAGTTACCATTATTAGCTTGATTTAAAGCTTCATAATATTTTTTTCTATCGGTATTTAATATAATTGCCGGCGGAAAACCTTTTCGCATTAATAACAAATTCATGGCTAGACGTACCGTTCTTCCATTACCATCAAAAAACGGATGTATCCAAACAAATTTGTGATGAAAAACAGTGGCCAATTCAATATCATTCAAACCCAAATGATTATCGTTAACAAAAGTCACCAATTCATCAATTAAATCTGAAACTTTATTAGCGTTTGGCGGAATAAAATTTGCACCAGAAATCCTAACACCGCCATTTCTTAATCGACCAGCAAAATCTTCTTCAATTGAACGTAAGACATAATTGTGAAGTGAAAGCATATCAATACTCCTCAAAACATAATCATCATTCACAATTGAATATAAATAATCAATTGCCAACTCATGGTTTTTTGCTTCAAAATGCTCTCTTAATGATTTTCCTTTTACGGTAATTCCATCTTTTAAAACCATCTGTGTTTCTTGAAGCGTTAAGGTATTTCCTTCTATACTATTACTATTGTATGTCCATTCTACAGTTAATGCTTCTTTGATTTTTGCAATTGCAGCACTTGGTAATGGTCTAGCTTTTACTAGCATTTCCTTTTTATCAAATAATCTTTCAAAGGTTGTTTGAAATTCTTCTCTGTAGGTTAAATCTATCTTCCACATAATACAATCATTTCTACAAAGGTACGATTTATTTTTTAATATCGTTATAATTATAATTTTTATTTAACCGATATTAAATAAATTGAAAATAAAAAAACTCAAAACAAAATTTTGAGTTAACTTTAGAATGACTTCACTTGGACTTTACATCGACAATGCTCAGAATAAACTTGTGAGACAAAATTTCTAATTACTAAAGAAAATTCTGAACACTAATAACTGATTACTGAACACTTATTTACTCATCCATTTCAAAAAAAAGTGGTTCTATCATAATTTTATCTGCAAGCACTTCAACTCTTTCGGTAATTTGTGAACAAAAAAACAAACGTTGGGTTTTTTCAACACTCATAGAAAGTCGTTGAATAATAGCATCATGGCGCAATCTAAAAATTTCATCTGCATCGTCAACAGCAAAAATTTTAATCGTGTTGATATTAAATCCAGCAGAAGAAAACATCTCATTTATTCGAGTTGCAGTTCCAATAATAACATCCATTCCTGCAGAAATTACATTCTTGTCATCGTCAATATCGCTTTTATCATGACATGCAATAACTCTTAAATTGTTGTATTTGTTGATATTTTCAAAAATTGACAATGTTTCTAAAACTTTTTCTTTACTCAGAGCAATTATTAACGCTCTTGTGCTTTCTCCCAAAGGTTTATCTAATTTTTGTACAACATTCAAAACCAAAGTTGTAGTCTTTCCCGAACCATTATCGGCTTGGATAACAGCATCAGCACCACTTTTTATTGTTGAAAAAGTTTCTTGTTGCATCTCATTAGCATCAGTTAGACCTAGTTCAACGAGTGCATTTTGAAGATTGGGATTTATTTTTTTTAG
>JAXLVF010000018.1:0-22019 GCA_046329205.1 Flavobacteriaceae bacterium
GGATAATGGACGAGGAATTCCAGTAGATATCCACAAAAAAGAAGGTGTTTCGGCTCTTGAGGTTGTAATGACTAAAATTGGAGCTGGAGGAAAGTTTGATAAGGATTCTTACAAGGTTTCTGGAGGTTTGCACGGAGTAGGTGTATCGTGTGTGAATGCGCTTTCTGATCACTTGCGAGCAACAGTTTTTAGAGAAGGAAAGATTTATGAGCAGGAATATGAAAGAGGTAAAGCTCTTTATCCAGTTAAACAAATAGGTTCAACAGATAAAAGAGGAACTACAGTTACATTCAAGCCAGATGGCACTATCTTTACTCAAACTCTAGAATACTCATATGACACACTTGCTGCACGTATGCGTGAGTTGTCATTTCTTAATAAAGGAATAACAATTACATTAACGGATAAAAGAGATGTTAATGAAAAAGGAGAATTCAGAGCAGAAACTTTTCACTCAAAAGAAGGTTTAAAAGAATTCGTTAAATTCCTTGATGGAAATAGAATTCCAATCATCGGTCATGTTATTTCAATGGAAAATGATAAAGGAGAAATTCCAGTTGAAGTAGCTTTGATTTACAATGAGAGTTACTCAGAAAATATTTTCTCTTATGTAAACAACATTAATACTCATGAAGGAGGAACGCATCTACAAGGTTTCCGCATGGGGTTAACTCGTACGTTGAAAAAATATGCAGATGCATCTGGATTACTAGAAAAATTAAAATTTGAAATTTCTGGCGATGACTTCCGTGAAGGTTTAACGGCGATTATTTCGGTAAAAGTTGCCGAACCTCAATTTGAAGGACAAACAAAAACCAAGTTAGGAAACAGAGAAGTAGTTTCGCCAGTTTCTCAAGCAGTTGCAGAAATGTTGGAAAACTACCTTGAAGAAAATCCTAATGACGCCAAAACAATAGTTCAAAAAGTTATACTTGCAGCACAAGCTCGTCATGCCGCTAAGAAAGCTCGTGAAATGGTTCAACGAAAAACGGTTCTTGGTGGTGGAGGTTTGCCTGGTAAATTATCCGATTGTTCTGAGCAAGATCCAGCAAGATGTGAAATCTATCTTGTCGAAGGAGACTCGGCTGGTGGAACAGCCAAACAAGGTCGTGATAGAAACTTTCAAGCGATATTGCCATTAAGAGGTAAAATATTGAATGTTGAAAAAGCCATGCATCACAAGGTTTTTGAAAACGAAGAAATCAGAAATATTTTTACAGCACTTGGTGTAACCATTGGAACAGAAGAAGATAGCAAAGCATTAAATCTTGAGAAATTGCGTTACCACAAAGTAATCATTATGACCGATGCCGATGTAGATGGAAGTCACATTTCTACATTGATTTTGACATTCTTCTTCCGTTTTATGAAAGATTTGATTGAAGCTGGTCACGTTTACATTGCTTCTCCACCTTTATATATGGTGAAAAAAGGAAATAAAAAAGAATATGCTTGGGATGATGATCAGCGCGACAGAATTTCACAACAACTTGGTGGAGGTGTAAGTATTCAACGATACAAAGGTCTTGGTGAAATGAACGCTGAGCAGCTTTGGGAAACAACTATGGACCCGAATAGTAGAACTCTAAGACAAGTTACTATCGATAGTTTAGCTGAAGCCGATAGAATTTTCTCTATGTTAATGGGTGATGAAGTTCCACCACGTAGAGAGTTTATCGAGAAAAATGCAGTCTACGCTAAAATCGATGCTTAATAAAGAAACACACATTAATTTATATTTAAAATGAAAGTTACTATAGTAGGAGCTGGAAACGTTGGTGCAACATGCGCCGATGCTATGGCTTACAGAAGAATTGCAAGCGAAATTGTTCTTGTAGATATCAGAGAAGGTTTTGCAGAAGGAAAAGCATTAGATATCATGCAAACTCAAACAACTTTGGGTTTCAATACTAAGGTTGTAGGAAGCACAAACGATTACTCAAAAACCGCTGGAAGCGATGTAGTGGTAATAACTTCTGGAATTCCAAGAAAACCAGGTATGACACGTGAAGAGTTGATTGGTATCAACGCTGGTATAGTAAAATCTGTTGCTGAAAGTTTGTTGCAACATTCTCCAAATGCAATTTTTGTTATTGTATCTAATCCAATGGATACAATGACATATTTAGCATTCAAATCATTAGGATTACCAAAAAATAGAGTTATAGGAATGGGTGGAGCTTTGGATAGCTCACGTTTCAAATGCTATCTTTCATTAGCTCTAGAAAAACCAGCTAATGATGTACAAGGTATGGTAATTGGAGGTCATGGTGATACAACTATGATTCCGTTAACAAGATTAGCTTCTTATAATGGTGTTCCAGTTTCACAATTCTTATCTCAAGAAAAATTAGACAAAGTAGCTGCTGATACAATGGTTGGTGGTGCTACTCTAACAGGTCTTTTAGGAACATCGGCTTGGTATGCTCCTGGTGCATCAGTGTCTTATTTAGTTGATAGTATTTTGAACGATCAAAAGAAAATGATACCTTGTTCAGTTTATTTAGAAGGTGAATATGGTCAATCAGATATTTGTATTGGTGTTCCATGTATCATTGGAAAGAATGGAGTAGAAAAAATTGTTGATGTAGATCTAAATGACGCTGAAAAAGCATTATTTGCAAAAAGTGCAGATGCTGTTAGAGCTATGAATGGTGATTTAAAATCAATTTTGGGATAATTATTTCCAACACATTATATAAAGGACTGCATTAAATTGCAGTCTTTTTTTTGATATAATTAACAAATAAATTGGTTAATCTTATCGAGAATTATATATTTGCACGTTTTGATAAAAATGGAATTATCTGAATAAACTTTAGTTTTTTGCAACTGTTTGTTTATCAGTGGTTTTGTTTTTAGTTTGATTAAAAATTATAAAAAATAATTAATTTTTGAATAATGCAGAATAAAGGACTAGTTAAATTTTTTGCAATTTTATTTGCGTTGGTGAGTATCTACCAGCTTTCGTTCACTTTTGTGGCTAACAAAGTAAAAAATGATGCAAAAGCTTTTGCAGGCGGAAACCCTGAGAAAGAAATTAAATATCTAGACTCTATTGGAAAAGTTAGTGTTTTCAATCTTGGGTTTACTGATTTTACTTACAATGAAGTAAAAGAAAAACAAATCAACAAAGGTCTTGACCTTGAAGGTGGTATCAACGTCATTCTTCAAATATCTGTAAAAGATGTTTTGAAAGGTTTGTCAAACAATTCCAAAAATCCAGTTTTCAATAAAGCTTTAGATGAAGCTACACGAAACAGAGTAGGTAACCAAACTTATTTGGATGCTTTTTTTGTTGCTTTTGATAAAGAATCAAACGGTAATGTAAAATTAGCTTCTCCTGAAATTTTTGCAAATAAAAACCTTCAAGGTGAGATTGATTTTAACATGACTGATGCTCAAGTTAAAAAAGTTCTTGCAAAAAAAGTAGATGAATCTGTTGAAAGTGCTTTTGGAGTACTAAGAAAACGTATCGATAAATTTGGCGTTACACAACCAAACATTGCTAAACTTGGTCAAACAGGTAGAATATTGGTAGAATTACCAGGAGCTAAAGATGTTGACCGTATCAAAAAACTATTACAAAGTACTGCTCAATTAGAGTTCTGGGAAACTTACAAAGCTGAGGATTTCATGGCTTTCTTGAGTTCAGCTAATGAAGCGTTGAAAGCTACTGTTAAAACTGACGAGAAAGTTGAAGCTACTAAAGCTAGCGACTCTCTAACAAAGCTTTTAACAGATAAATCTACTGACTCTGCAGCTACCAAAAAAGGTAACAATCCTATTTTTGATAAAATGGTTTCTCAAGGTGGTGGACCAGTTTTAGCTGTTTTCAATGCAAAAGATACTGCTGCCATAAACTCTTATTTTAAAAGACAAGAAATAAAAGCGTTACTTCCTGCAGATAAAGTAAATGCAAAATTGGTATGGGGAAAACCAACTTCTGTTGTTGATCCAAAAACTAAAAAAGAAACTGAAACAGTTGATTTGTATGCATTAAAAGGAAACAGAGATGATGTTGCTCCATTGAGTGGTGGTGTAATTGTAGATGCAAAAGATTCTTTTGACCAAATGGGCAAACCATCTGTAACAATGCAAATGAACGGACAAGGAGCAAAAGTATGGGAAGAGCTTACAGGAAAAGCGTTTACTCAAAAAAGTTTTATTGCTATTGCGCTAGATGATATTGTATATTCAGCTCCTGGAGTTTCTTCGGGACCAATTGCTGGTGGTCGTTCAGAAATTTCAGGAAATTTCTCAGTTGCAGAAACGAAAGATTTAGCTAACGTATTGCGTGCTGGTAAACTTCCTGCTGCTGCAGAAATTGTTCAGTCAGAAGTTGTTGGTCCATCTTTAGGGCAAAAAGCAATTGATGCTGGTACTACTTCTTCAATTGTAGGTCTACTATTAGTATGTTTTTGGATGGTGTTCTATTACGGTAGAGCAGGTTGGTATGCTAATGCAGCTTTGATTGTTAACTTATTATTCCTTTTTGGAATTTTAGCTAGCTTAGGTGCTGTGTTAACTTTGCCAGGTATTGCAGGTATCGTTTTAACACTTGGTACTGCGGTCGATGCCAACATCATTATATATGAGAGAGCAAAAGAGGAATTAAGAGAAGGTAAAACCCTTGAAGAAGCAGTTAAAACTTCCTATGGATGGAAAGGTGCTATGCGTTCAATCATTGATGCAAACGTTACACACGTTTTAACAGGAGCTATATTATTTGTTTTTGGAACTGGTCCAATTCAAGGTTTCGCAACTACATTGTTGATAGGTATTTTCACATCTTTGTTTACTTCTATTTTTATCGCTAGAATGTTTATAGATAAAGATATAGCAAATAATCGTAACCTTACTTTCACTACTAATTTGACGAAAGATTGGTTCCATAATTTCCATTATGACTTTATCGGAGCAAAAAAATGGAGTTATTTGATTTCGAGTACAGTTGTTGTAATTAGTTGTATTTCATTTTATATCAATGGACTAGATGAAGGTGTAGATTTTGTTGGAGGTAGAACTTTCCAAGTTAAATTTGAGAAACCTGTAGAAGCTACAACTGTTTCTGAGGAATTAACAGCAGCTTTTGGTACTACAGTTGAAGCAAAAGTATTTGGTGAAGACGATCAATTGAAAATTACTACGAAGTATAAAATTAAAGACGAAAGCGCTTCTGTTGATAAAGAAGTTAATGAAAAGTTATACAATACTTTGAAAAAGTACTTTAATGAAGGAACTACTTATGATAAATTCATCAACACATTTGATGGAAAAAAATTAGGTGTTCTTCAAGCTTCAAAAGTTGGGGCTTCAATTTCTGCCGATATTAAAACGAACTCATTATGGGCTGTTTTAGGAGCAATGCTTGTTGTAGGTCTATACTTGGTTATTTCGTTCAGAAAATGGCAATACTCACTTGGTGCTATCGCCGCAGTATTCCACGATGTAATTTTTGTATTAGGATTGTATTCATTATTATACAAATACATGCCTTTCCACATGGAAATGGATCAACATTTCATTGCAGCTATTTTGACTGTAATTGGTTATTCAATGAACGATACCGTAATTGTATTCGACAGAGTTCGTGAGTTTTTGGCTGGTAACATAAAAGGTTCTTTTAAAGATGTTGTTAATGCGTCTATTAATACAACTCTATCAAGAACTGTTAATACCTCATTAACCATGATTATGGTGTTATTAATCATGTTTATCTTTGGAGGTGAATCAATCAGAGGATTTATTTTTGCAATGTTGATAGGTATTATTGTTGGTACTTATTCATCTTTATTTATTGCAACACCTATTTTGGTTGATACAATCAAGAAAAAAGATATTGAGGAAATAGAAAAAAGACACAAAGGTGAATAATCATCTTGAGTTCATAAAAAAAAGGTTGTCATTTCGACAACCTTTTTTTTATTTCTTACTTTCTTTAATAATGTTTCTTAAAACTGCTTTTTCTGGATAATTGATTATTTCTAAAGTGATATCTTGTTTTTTTGTTGTTTTTCCATAAATCACATATAATTTTCCTCCTTCAGTTTTAATGTTGCTTTTATCAAAATCAACATCTCCATATTTCAGTGTATTCTTTATGTCAATTGTATCAACCCAATCTTCAGATAATCTTCTTGATGCTTCAATGTCATAATGAAATGGTTTGTTTCTAATGTCATTCAGCACTCTAGCATTTGGGAAGTAATTGCACCGAGTATCTTTTCCGCTCCAGACAACAACAACAATAAACATTCCGATTGAAAAACCTACTAGGTAATAGGCAAATCGTTGATAAAATTTCATAGTAATAATTTTTGCAAATGTAATAACTAATTCAGCAATTTGTAAAAAGTGTAAATTTTTAAATTAAAATTTAACTATTAAAAAACGATTAGATTAATATCGTTATCAGGAAGATTGAACCAATCGCCTATGGCTTTATTCGTCAAAATACCATGGTATAGATATACACCATTTTTTAGACCTTTGTTGCATCTGATAGCACTTTCTAATCCGCCATCTTCTGCAATCTGTAATAAATATGGCGTTAAAATATTACTGATTGATAGTGAAGCCGTTTTTGAATATCTAGATGGAATATTGGGAACACAATAATGTATAACATCATTTTTTACGAAAGTAGGATGCTCATGAGTTGTTATTTCAGATGTTTCAAAACATCCACCAGTATCAATACTCACGTCAACAATTACGGCTCCTTTTTTCATGTGTTCAACCATTGTTTCAGTAACCACTATTGGGCATCTTTCTTTACCTCTCATAGCTCCAATAGCCACATCGCATCTTCTTAGAGCTTTCAATAATGATTTTGGGTGTATAGTGGAAGTAAAAATTCTTTGCTGAACATTATTTTGAAGTCTTCTGAGTTTCGTAATAGAATTATCAAAAACTTTGACATTTGCACCTAATCCTAAAGCTGTTTTAACAGCAAATTCACCTACTGTTCCAGCTCCAATAATAACTACTTCTGTTGGTGGAACTCCAGTGATGTTTCCAAACAATAATCCTTTACCAAAATCATTGTTTATCATTAATTCGGATGCTATCAAAACAGAAGCTGTTCCTGCAATTTCACTTAATGATTTTACAGCTGGATAAGAACCATCTTCATCTTTTATATATTCGAAAGCTAAAGCAGTAACTTTTTTTCGAGCCAAAGCTTCAAAGTATTCTTTTTTTCTAGTTTTGAGCTGTATTGCGGATATAATTATAGAATTGATATTCAAATAATCAATCTCGCTCATTGTCAATGGTTCAACTTTTAGAATTATTGGACAACTAAAAACTTTTTTCGTATCATTTGTGATTTGTGCTCCAGCATCACTGTATTCCTTATCGGTATAGCTAGAACTTAATCCTGCACCAGCTTCAATCAATACTTTATGACCATGTGAAACAAGTGAATTTACTGCATCTGGAGTTAGACAAATTCTTCTTTCTTGATAGGATGTTTCTTTTGGAATTCCAATGAATAATTCACTTTTATGACGAAGAATTTCTAATTTTTCTTCTTGAGGTAATAGCTGTTGTTTTGTAAATGGAGTAGTAGCCATTGATGCGATATTTAAGGCACAAATTACAAAATAAATTTTATTTATTAATCAACTCCAGTTTTCTTTTACCATCTTGTTCAAGTTGAATATAAATTTCTGTGTAATGATCTGGTAAAAGGTTAGGAATTTTTTCTGGCCATTCTATAAAACATCTATTTCCTGAATAAACATATTCGTCAAAACCAATATCTAAAGCTTCACTCTCAGATTTTAATCTGTATAAATCAAAATGATAAATTATCTCTCCATTACTCGATTTATATTCATTTACTAAAGAAAAAGTTGGACTACTTGTTGCATCCGTAACTCCTAGTTCACGGGTTAATTCTTTTATAAGAGTTGTCTTTCCAACTCCCATGTTTCCGTGAAAAAGTATTACTCTGTTCTTAGTTTCCAACAGTGTTTTTTTTGCAACATTATTTATTTCATCAATAGAAAATAGTATTTCCATGAGTAAGATAATATTATTTTGGGTTAAACATTAGGAACGGAATAATCATTTCTTCAAGCGAAATTCCACCGTGTTGATATGTGTTTCTATAATAGCTTACATAATGATTGTAATTATTTACATACGCCAAAAACAAATCATTTTTTGCAAAAATATATGAGCTACTCATATTTATTGTAGGCAAGCCAATTTTTTTTGGGTCTTTTACAGCATATACATCTTTCTCTTCATAAGTAAGACTTCTTCCAGTTTTATATCGAAGGTTTAGACTTGTGTTTTTGTCGCCAATAACTTTGGATGGATTTTTTACATTTATAGTTCCATGGTCTGTTGTTATAATTAGTTTAAAACCAAGTCTTTGAGCTTGCTGAATTATTTCTAACAATGGGGAATTTTTAAACCAACTTAGTGTTAAAGAACGGTAAGCTTTGTCATCTGAAGCGAGTTCTTTTACAACATCCATTTCAGTTTTGGCATGCGAAAGCATATCCACAAAGTTGTAAACCACTGTAACCAAATCATGTTCTTTCAGGGCTTTGAAATTTTCTGCAAGTTTTTTTCCTCCAGAAAAATTGGTGATTTTAAAATAATCATGCTTAATGTTCAAACCTAATCTTTTCAAATGAGCAGCTAAAAACTCTGCTTCATACAGGTTTTTTCCACCATCATCAACATCATTTTTCCAATATTGTGGAAATTGTTTTTCCATATCAATTGGTAATAAGCCTGAAAAAATTGCATTTCTTGCATATTGTGTAGCCGTTGGCAAAATTGAAAAATATGGAACTTCTTTTTCTAGTTTGTAATGATTGTTTATAACGCTTTCAATTGCTTTCCATTGGTCGTATCGCAGGTTATCGATAACAACAAAAAGAATTGGTTTATCTTTTTTAACGATTTCAGGAACAACAAGTTCTCTAAACAATGTGTGAGATTGTATAGGTTTATCAGCTTTTTGTTCACTCGAGCCTTGGCGAACTGGCGTAGCAAACCAATCTTCATAGTTTCGCTCAATGAATTTTCCAAATTGAACATTGGCTTCAATTTTTTGGCTTTCGAGAATTTCGATTAGGTTTAAATCATTGATGTTCTCTAATTCTAATTCCCAAAATAACAATTTTTTATACAGCTCAACCCAATCTTCATAGGAATTGACCATTGCCATATCCATGGCTATTTTTCTAAATTCTTTCTGATAATCCAAAGTGGTTTTTTCACTCACCAATCGAGAATGATCAAGGTTTTTTTTCAGAGAAAGTAAAATTTGATTTGGATTAACAGGTTTGATAAGATAATCGGCAATTTTTGAACCAATGGCTTCTTCCATTATGTACTCTTCCTCACTTTTGGTAATCATAATTACTGGAATTGAAGATTTTTTCTCTTTTATTTCTGCAAGAGTTTCCAAACCACTCATTCCAGGCATATTTTCGTCCAAAAATACTATATCAAAGTTCTCTTCTGAAAACAAATCAACAGCATCACGACCGTTGTTACAAGTTGTGACTTTGTAATTTTTCTTTTCCAAAAAGAGGATGTGAGGTTTTAACAAATCAATTTCATCATCTACCCAAAGAATTTTTATAGAGCTCATAGTGCTTTCATTATTTAGTTGCAAAATACTATATATAAAACGTTATTGTATTAAAAATATTGTAAAATTTCTGTTTTAGTTTTGGATAATGTTTACTCTTTTTATGTATTGATTTATTCTTTGAATTTTAGTATAAAAAATGTGTTTTGTTTAATTTTTATACGATATAATTGCTTATTATAAAATTTGAAACCCTTTTTATTGTTAAAAAAGCAAGTTTTGTAACAAATGTTACTTTTGGAAAAAAGGCTTATAAATACTTTTACTTCAATAAAAAAAGTAATTATGTCACATTATCAAGTATTAATAATTGGTGGAGGAACAGCTGGAATAATGGTTGCTGCACAGTTAATGAAAAAAAACAAACAGCTCAAAATTGCTGTTGTAGAACCATCAGATAAGCATTATTATCAACCAGCATTTACTCTTGTTGGAGCAGGTGCATTTGATTATAACAAAACCATTCGCCCCACAGCCGATTATATTCCAAAAGGAGTAACTTGGATAAAGGATTTTGCAACAGTATTGAAGCCAGAAACGAACACTGTTACTACACAAAAATCAGGCGATATTACTTATGATTATCTTGTTGTAAATCCTGGTTTAGTAAACAACCTTGACGGAATAGAAGGTTTGAGAGAAGGATTAGAAAGTGATGTGGTTTGTAGCAATTATGTTGACCCTAAAAAAACATGGGAATTGCTCCAAAAGTTCAATGGTGGAAATGCTGTTTTTACACAACCTACAACTCCAATAAAATGTGGTGGCGCACCACAAAAAACAGCATATCTTTCCGCACACTATTTTAAGAAAAGAGGAATATCGGACAAGACTAATGTAGTTTTTGCAACACCGGGTTCGGTTATTTTTGGTGTGAAAATTATAGCCGATACATTGATGCAGGTTATTGGTCGCTACAATATACATTTGAAAACATTTTATGCTCCAATTAAAATTGACAGTAAAAACAAAATCGTTTATTTTAAAGAAGTGGGAACTGGTGAAAATAAATGTGTTGTAAACGAAAACAATATTTTAAGAGAAAAACATACGGGTAACGAAATTATGGAAATTCCATTCGATTTTCTACACTTGGCTCCACCACAACAAGCACCTGATTTTGTTAGAAATTCACCATTAGTAAATGAAGCAGGTTGGATGGACGTAAACCACAATAGTCTTCAAAGTAATAAATATGAAAATGTATTTGGATTAGGAGATGTTGCTGCTTTGCCAACTGCAAAAACAGGAGCAGCGATAAGAAAACAAGTGCCCGTTGTTGTAGATAATCTTTTAAAATTAATAAATAAAAAACAAGCTGATAATAAATCCTACATGGGATACTCTTCATGCCCATTGGTTACTGGATATGGCGAAATGGTTTTGGCTGAGTTTAATTATAAAAATGAGTTTACTCCTGATCCAAAATTGAAACAAATGCTTGTGTTTAAGAGCAATAAGCCACATTGGAGATTATGGTTTTTGAAGAAATATATGCTTCCATATTTATATTGGAATAAAATGATGAAAGGCGAAAATGTCTAATATGTTTAATTTTTATTAATTTTAAGGCAAAACTTATGTTTTGCCTTTTTATTTTATAAAACCAGTAAATTACATTAAATGATAGAACTACTTAAAGAAACATACGGCTTTATATTTGAAGAAAAATTGATTGAAGAAATTGCAAAAGTTTCATTGCTTCGTGATTTCAAAGAAGGAGATGTTTTGATAGATTTTGGCGATTATATTCGAAAAATGCCACTACTTATAAATGGAGCAATAAAAATCCTCAGGGAAGATTTTGATGAAGGTGAGTTGTTGCTATATTTTATAGAAAGAGGCGACACTTGCGCCATGACGATGGCTTGCTGTATGGGAAATATTAAAAGTGAGATTAGAGCTGTTGCAGAGACTAATGGTCAAGTGGTAATGATACCAGTTGAAAAAATGGAAGAATGGCTAGGTAAATATAAAAGCTGGCGAAACTATGTTTTCAATAGTTATAACAACAGATTGAAAGAAATGCTCTCGGCAATAGATAGTTTAGCTTTCTTAAACATGGAAGATAGGCTGCTAAATTATCTAATTGAAAAATCCAAAATTAATAGCTCTAGAGAAATTCATAATACGCATCAAGAAATTGCCTATGATTTGAATACTTCTAGAGTAGTTGTTTCTAGGTTGCTGAAAGCTCTAGAAAAAACTGGTAGGATAAAACTACACAGAGCTTCAATAGAATTAATTCCATTAAAGTAACAAAAGTTGCAAAGTTTCAATTTTAGAAATGCAAGATTTGTATTTTTAAAATTATTCTTTTGAAAAAATTAATTCCAATTCTACTCTTTGTAAATCTAATTTTGGCGCAAAACAATCACCATGAAATTTGGAGTAAGTTTCTGGTTGACAAAAGTTTTTCAAAAAAAATTAAAGGAGAATTTGAATATCAATTACGTTTTCAAGACAATACAACAAGCGATAATGTTACAATAAATTATCCATTGCTTTCAAGTGTTAGAGTTTGGGGAAATTATAGTTTGAAAAATCATTTCTCCATACTTTTTTCGCCATTTGCTTATTTTCAAAGTTCAACTTTGATTGCCAGTGATACTGATAAGGAGAAAAAGAAAGTTTATGAAAACAGATATGCTTTCATGATTGAATATAGGAAAGAATTGTTCAAAAAAATTAGTTTTAGTAACCGTTATGGATTTGAATTTAGAGATTTTAAAAACATTCCAATAGATTATTTTAGAATGAGAGAAAAAGGACTTTTTAAATATGATTTGAGTAGCAGAATTGCTATTACAGCTTCAGATGAAATCTTTTTTAACCTCACTCAAAAACAGAATATTAAATTTTTTGATCAAAACAGAATATCTTTATTACTCAATTATTCTCCAATAGAAGATGTAAAATTTGAATTTGGCAGTTTATTTTGTTCAAAAAATCAAAAAATAGTTGATGAGAATATTCATGAAGTTGCCTTCTTACTGAATACTTGTATTATTTTGGACAAAAAAAGAGAAAAACATGGAAACTAATATTATTATTGGAAATTTACTTGCGGTACTTGTTGGGATTACCTTAGGATTAATAGGAAGTGGAGGTTCAATACTTTCTGTTCCAATATTGGTATATGTTATGCATGTTGAGCCAGCTTTGGCAACTGCATATTCACTTTTTGCGGTAGGAACAACAGCATTGTTTGGAGGTTTTCAAAAAGCAAAACAAAAATTGGTAGATTTCAAAAAGGTCTTTCTATTTGGAATACCGACTATTTTTTCGGTTTTTATTACTAGAAAAATTATTGTTCCTTCAATTCCAGATGTTATCTTTTCTACTCCAACTTTTACTTTGCACAAGCCAGTTTTGATAATGATTGTTTTTTCTATAGTAATGATTATGGCATCAGTTCGAATGATAAAACCATTAAAAGAAAAAATAACTAACGATGACGAAAGTTTAAACTACAAAGGAATTTTTTTTCAAGGAATAATCATTGGTCTAGTAGCTGGATTTGTAGGAGCAGGAGGTGGTTTTCTAATTATTCCAGCATTGTTGTTTTTTGCAAAAACACCAATGAAAATGGCAGTTGGCACATCACTTTTTATCATTGCCGCTCAATCTTTGATAGGATTTACAGGTGATATTAGTAACGGAAATTTACTGGACTGGAATCTATTATTAACATTTACTTTTTGCTCAGTTATTGGGATATTTATAGGTAATTATCTTTCTAAAAAATTCTCTGGTGAGAAACTAAAAACTGGCTTTGGTTGGTTTGTACTTGCTATGGGTATTTATATTATCCTCAAAGAATTATTGTTCAAATAAACTGATTTTCAGCTTTGTAACTTTTGATACTGAAAATTAATTTTCATAAATCTATTTTTACTTTGTATTAAACTGATAATTGTCATTTTAAACAAACCAACCAAATAATAACTTTGATAAAACTAGAATTATGAAATTAGAACAAATTTATACAGGATGTATCGCAGAAGCTGCTTATTACATTACTTCCAATGGCGAAGCAGCTATTGTTGATCCGTTGAGAGAAACACAACCTTATCTTGATAGGTTGGATAGAGATGGAGTAAAATTGAAATATATTTTTGAAACTCATTTTCATGCAGATTTTGTTTCTGGTCATGTTGATTTAGCCAAAAAAACAGGAGCTACTATTGTATATGGACCAACAACAATGCCAACGGGTTTTGAAAAACATGTTGCCACAGATGGTGAAATATTTAAAGTAGGTGGAATAGAAATAAAAGCTATTCATACTCCTGGTCATACAATGGAAAGCACTTGCTATTTAGTATGTGATGAAGAGGGAAAAGAACACGGACTAATTTCTGGAGACACATTGTTTATTGGTGATGTGGGCAGACCAGATTTGGCTCAACATGTCATTGCCGATTTAACGCAAGATAAGTTAGCTCGTCATTTATATCATTCACTTCGCGATAAAATTATGCCTTTATCTGATGATTTAATTGTGTACCCAAATCATGGTGCTGGAAGTGCTTGTGGTAAAAATATGAGCAAAGAAACTACAGATACACTTGGTAACCAAAAGAAAACAAATTATGCTCTTCAAGAAATGAGCGAAGATGAATTTGTTAAAGCTATTTTAACAGGTTTGACAACGCCACCACAATATTTTCCAAAAAACGTTTTGATGAATATTCAAGGATATGATAGCTTGGATACGATTTTAGAAAATGGTAAAAAAGGTTACGATGTTGAAACTTTTGAGCTTGTTGCCAATGAAACTAGAGCATTGGTACTTGATACAAGAAACCCAGAAGATTTTGCAAAAGGGTTTATACCTAACAGTATTAATATAGGCATCAATGGAAGTTTTGCAATGTGGGTTGGAGAATTGATTTTAGATATTAAGCAACCAATATTGATTGTTGCAGAAAACAATGACAAGGTTGAAGAATCAATAATAAGACTTTCTCGTGTGGGTTACGACAACTCAATAGGATATTTGATTGGTGGATTCGAAGCATGGAAAAATGCAGGCAAAGACTATAATATTGTCAATAGAATTAATGCTGAACAGTTTGAAAAACATTACAATAACGAAAGACCAATGACTATTGATGTTAGAAAAGTAAGTGAGTTCCAATCAGAGCATTTGGTTGACGCAGTAAATATTCCATTGAATGTTTTAAATAATCATCTGGCAGAATTCCCTAAAGACAAACCATTTATTCTGCATTGTGCTGGTGGATATAGAAGTATGATAGCAGCATCAATGCTAAAACAAAGAGGATATGATAACTTTGTTGACGTGATTGGAGGTTTTGCTGATTTGAAAAATACATCAGTTCCAAAAACTGATTATGTTTGCCCAACTACACTGTTGTAAATAAGATTACAAAAAAGAAAGCACCAATTTTGTTGGTGCTTTTTTTATTATCCTTGATTTTACAGTTAGTTTTTGAATAGATTAATGGTATAATCGAGTAGTTTGGAGTTTCCATATTTTCCATGACCTGGAACAACAATCATAACTTTAGCAAACTCACCTTTTACTTTTTCCACTGTGTCTGACCAAGTCTTGGTATTGGCATCGCCAAGATATCCTTTGCTGGCATTTAGTTCTTTTATCAAACATCCACCAAAAAGAACATTTTCCTTGGGAAAATAGCCCACAACATTATCTCTAGTATGTCCTTCACCAAAGAATTTGATAATAACACTTTCTGAGCCAACTTTTAAAATAGTACTATCTACAAAACCATTTTGAGGTATAGGAAGATTGTTTTGTTGTGCTAACTCTATGGTTTTTAAAAAAGCATAGGATGGAATGTGGTGTTTATGAAACGCATTCAAACCTCCAAGACAATCATCATGAAAATGAGTTGGAATAATCGCATTGATTTTTAGATGGTTCTTCACGGTCAACCATTGAATTAGTTTTTCAGAACTTTTATCATTTGTAGGCGTATCAAAAACAATTGTTTCGTCATTATCTTTCACTATCAGACCGTTGCAAGGAACATTTCCAAAATCTTGTGTTTGTTTATAAGATGTGTGAACAAAAGTATTTTTGGAAATTTGTGTGATTATTAATTCAGAAGATTTATAAACTACTTTAGGTTTAAAATCATTGTTGTTTTGTGAGTAGCTTTTGAAACTCAGCGCTACAATAAAGAAAAGTAAAAGGTTTTTGGTAAGGGTTTTCATTTTATCAATTATTCGGTTTAAAAGTAGAGTTTTTATGATAAAAACTTGTCGTAAAAAGCAAAAGAATATGTTACTTCAATCGTTCCAAAACTCCTTTTCGTTTTACAATGTTTTTATAATCCCATTGAATGTCACGAGATTTTTGAAGCCAACGTTTTAAATCATTGCTATTGATTTCATCTATATTGTTGAAAAAAACAGAAGCATCTTTGAACTTTGCGCCATGAATATTCAAGTCTTTTTCTTCAAAATCTTTACCACTCCAAAACATCAATCGAATACCAGCTTTTTGTTTGCTATAGCCCACAATAGGGTTTTCATTTATAAACCACACAGGATGCGCATGCCATATTTTATAAGTAGCTTCGGTTAGTGTTTCGTTTATTATGCTAGCAAGAGCATCGCAAATTTGTTGCTCCTCCAAACTTAAGTTGCTGTTGTATTCTATGATTTCTTTTTTCATGATGTTGTACCTAACGAGTAGATTAATTTATTTATAAAGATAAAGATTTTAGCAATCTAAAAAAGGTTACTATAACTTCTTCCTCATCCCATCCACAAAATCATTAATCTCTTGCGAAATGGTAAATCGGTAGTTGAGGTAAAGGTATAATGCGCTTAGTAGTATAGATTTCAAAAGTATATTTACTACACTATGAAAAGGAAAATCCCAGAAGTAAAACAGTATAAAGCACAGCGCAATAATGAGTAAGGAATGCAGTGTTTTTTTTGTAAAAGGAAATAAATTCATTTTTTTTACCACAAAAAACAACTTTACAGTATTGTAACATGCTACAGTAATTAGCGTTGCAAATGCAGCACCTTCAATGCCATACAGCGGTATAAAAATCATATTGAGTACTATCATCAACACTACAGTAGCTATACCAAAAAGTAAAACAGTTCTATAGTATTTTGTATTCACAATTATAGAGTTGTTGTTGCCCAAAAGCACATCATAAAACTTTGATAAACCTATCATAAAAACCACCCAAATTCCGCCGCTATAGTCTTTTGGGATAAGGTGATACATTTCTTTGATGTTTACAAATATCAATATCATGATAAATCCACCAATAGCTTGAAGATTGATGGCGCTTTTTTGATACAATTCGTTGAGTTCATCGTGTTTGTTTTCTACCATAAATCTAGCAGTAATTGGTGCAACAATTTGCGTCATGGCTCGACTTGGCACCGCAATAACAGTAGAAATAAAAATTGCCACAGCATAAAGTGCGTTTTGATCTACACTCAGGTATTGTGGTATCATGACTTTGTCAAAATCAATGAGCATTACAGCAATTCCACCAGAAACAATAATGAACAATGAGTAATAGACAATTTCTTTTACATTGGCAGGAATAGCAATACGCCACACAGGCATTTTAATAGAAATCGCATAGAGTTTCATTGCAACTAGCTGTGCAAAATAGGCGAGTGCCACGCAATACACAAAAGTGTCTTTGGCAAGCCAATTGAAATGCACGCAAATGAGCAAAACCATCACTACAGAACGCACAAGAACTTCACTGATAAAATTCCCAATCACGGACTGCATGTGTACTTTTGCCCAAGCATAAAAAACTTCAAAGTATGCCATAAAAAGTCCAACAACTGGTATGAGCCAAAAGAACGGTTGAAGTGTTGGGTTTTCTTTTATCCAGCTATGCGCAATTTCGTCATAGAAAAAATAGAAAACCAAACTAATAGGAATAATAAAAACCAAAGGCAAATACAACATGAAAGTGAGAAACTCTTCGCGTTCTTTCTCGGTTTTATAGGAAGAAAAAAAACGCATCATGGTGTTTTGTGCGCCAAAAGCCATCAAAGGCATCAAAATATTGGCTCCCGAAAGCACTGTGGCTACAATTCCGTAGTGGAGTTTACCAAGAAAATTGGTGTAAAAAAACAAAGCATTCACCGCACCAATCCCAAAACCCAAAAAGGTAATGATGGTATTTTTTATTGATTGCGATTGAACTATTCCCATTGGTCATTGCGAGTTGACGAAGCAATCTCTTTTTTTTATTTAGTACTTTTGTATTATCAGTTTTGCCAACTTCTCGGTTAAATTTTTTCTTGAATATTGTTGCAAACCAACAGCGTGAACTTTTAAATTGTTTTCTTTATATAAATTGTAATACTTCAAAAGTAACTCTTTTAACTGTTCCAATTCGTCATACAAAAAGAAAACTCCAGTATTGGTTGAAGTGATAATTTCGGCAAAATCAGAACCTTCTGGACCAAGAGCAATAATAGGTCTTTCGGAAACCATGTATTCAAATAATTTTCCAGGAATGATGCTCTTTGTATCTTCAGAATTGATTTCTATCAACAATAAAACCTGCGATTTGCGCTGATGTTCCACCGCTTCTTGATGAGAAACATAACCCAAATTCAAAACGTAATCATTCAATCTAAATTCTGAAATAGTATCCAAAACTTCCTGACTAACAGCACCGATTAATTTTAATTGAAAATCTCTTCTGAAATCGGGATTTTCTTTGGTTAATTCTTTCAATGCTTTCCACAAAATTCTTGGATTTCGCTCTGAAAGAAATGAACCGATATGCGCCAAAGAAAACTTTTCGTCCAAAGGTTGTTTGCTTACTTTTTCCACGTCATAACCATTGGTAATTACTTCAATGGGTTGAGAAGTTATCGCTTGAAATTCGGTTTTGGTGGTTTTACTTGTTACGATTATAGTATCAGCAGTTGTTAGCACTTCTTTTTCTAATGCTTTGTGTTTTTTCTCAGCAGAAGATGATAATTTCAACGCTTTATGATAGCCAATTGTTGTCCACGGATCACGAAAATCGGCAAACCATTTTACATTTAATTCTTTTTTTAATTGTAAACCAATCAAATGCAAACTGTGTGGCGGACCAGAAGTTACAATGGTATCGATTTGGTTTTCTATTATATATTTTTTCAAATATTTTACCGAAGGTTTTACCCAAAGAAAACGCGCATCGGGAATGAAAATATTACCTCGAACCCAAAGCAATGTTTTTTCTACAAACGATTGTTTTTTTTGATTGGGAATAATTCCTGAACTAATTTTTTTGGTTTTGTTTTTCCCAAAGAAAGAAGCAAATCCATAAGGTTCTTTGATTTTGTTTTTCAGAATAATAGCTTTTTCTGAAACTTCACTTTGCAAACCATTATCAATAATCGGGTAGGTTGGATTTTCAGGAATATAAACAATCGGTTTAACATTAAAATCAGGTAAATATTTGACAAACTTTAACCAACGCTGAACACCTGGTCCACCAGCTGGCGGCCAATAATAAGTGATGATTAAAAGTTTTTTTGGTTCTTTCATGCTTTTAACTCCAACTCATGTTTATTAAAACTTTCCTGTTTTCAATAATGATTTGACCACCAAAGGAACCATTTTTACCTTTGATATTGTAAGTTTTTGAATTATTTTTTTGAATGGGATTGATATTTTTAAAAACTGTTTCTCTTTCTATCCAATCTTCAATGTTTTTGTTTGAAGTTTCAAAATTTAGAATAAATTGTCGAGAAAATGTACTTCCTCTTTTTTCTATAGAGATATCTTCATTGTTTACGGGTAATTGAGAAATTCCAGCCCAATCAAGAGTTGTTTCTATTGCATTTTTTTTCTCCCAAGGAAAAACAAAATTTGAAAAATAAAATACTGAAATACCAATTATAAAAATTGATATTAAAGATAAAACAACAACTTTTATTTTACTCATTTCTATTTTTTAATTTTTCTAACTCTTCAATATCAAGTTGATCTTTAAGTCGATTGGTTGCTTTTTTTGCTTTTATCAAACTATCATAATCAAGAAAATAAACTGGAGTTTCTTTTAATAATATTATAGTTGCGTTTTCAAGTAATGTATCAAAGTTTTCATTTTCTAATCCTTTGATAGATGTCATTATGTCTAAACGCAAATCATATGAAATTGTAAAATCGGTAAATCCTGAAACAAATTGCATAGTTTCTATTTCTACAAAGTCGCCAATTCCTATTTCAGCAAAAGCTTTGCGAAGATTTTTTCGGTTTTCAATAGTATCTTCAATTAAAAGGTCAACATCACCAGTATTTCGAGTGTAACCATAAATATTAACTGCTAAACCACCAATAGTCAAGTAGCGAACATTATTTTCTTTTAATTTTTGCCAAATATTTACAATTTCGGGAAGCATTATTTTTCTTTAGAAATTCTAGGAGCATTTTTAAGCGCAAACGAAAGTTCAACCAAAGCCATAAAACGCTCCAAACGCTCAATATAAATGGCATTCATTGTTGCATCAAATCCTTTTGATTTTTTTGAAACTTTAGATTTTGATTTCATATTCAAAAATGTAAAAACAAATATTTGTCTATTTTCTTTATTCTTTACTCTTTCTTCTTTTTTCTCTCAAAATAAACGCCACCAACAATTACTAGCAACATTGCCAAGGAACTAAACAACGCAATTGTACTTCCAGTTTTTACAACTTCTGGTTCAAACTTGAATTCGATAGTATGTTTTCCTTTTGGAATTTCAAGACCACGAAGCGTATAATCCACTCTGTAAATTGGAGTTTCTTTTCCGTCGATTGTAGCTTTCCAGCCTTTTGGATAATAGATTTCAGAGAAAACGGCAAAACCATGATTTGTATTATTCGAAGTATATTTTAAATGATTTGGTTTGTATAAATCGAGTTTGATTGTAGCTAAACTGTCTTTTCTAAAAGGTAATGATATTTCATAGGTTTTTTCATTTTTATCTTTAAGTCTAACAGCAACTTCTTTAGTATCTAATTTATCCAAAGCTTTCATTTCTTCATCAGCAGAATTTACACTTTGAATCTGAGAAACAAACCATGCATTACCATTGGCATTAGGATTGATAGTAGGGAATTGTTCTCCTTTTTCATTGCTTTGGATAATGTATTTCACATTCATCATGTCGAGAACTTGTTTGTTATTTTTAGCAATTTGGTAATCAAAAAGTTCTTGAATTCTTCGCGGTTTTGCAGCATGATAACCACCAAGCGATTTGTGAAAATAAGAAGCACGTGCGCTGCTCATGTTTCCAGCTACTTCAAAAACGCGATAATGAGTAGTATCTTGGAGTATTTGCATATCGGCTTCGCTTGCTTGGAAAGGTTCATTTACTTCTCTTGCGCTCACAAAATCTTTTGCATTTACATAATTTTTATCCACAAAAAATAAATCGCCAATCATAAAAATCCCTATGATTAACACGGCATTTTTAGTAGCTATTTTTCCTTTATTAGCAAACCAAAGTACACCAAAAGCAACAAGCATAAAGAAACCAGAACGCAACAAATCAGCCATGTAAAGACTTGCTCTGTCAGCTTTTAGTGCATCAACAAAAAGAGTTCCCATTTCTTTGCCATAAGCTTCGATGTAATATTGATCATTAGGTGAAGTGTAGTTGAAAAAACCTTTAGAAAAAAATAAAATCACTACAATTCCCAGTGAGGTAATACCAGTGTAGAGCAATGATTTAGACCTGTTTTCTTCATTTTTGAAGAAGGATTGTAATCCCATAATTGCCAGAACAGGTACGCATAATTCCAAAATTACTTGAATAGACGAAACTGCTCTGAACTTGTCATACATTGGAACATAATCAATAAAAAAATCTGTCAAAGCAGGAAAATTTTTCCCCCAAGAAAGCAATAGAGAAAACACTGCTCCAAAAGCAAAAGCATATTTTACTTTACGTTTGTCATGAAAAAGAGCTAGAACCGCAAGGAAGAAAACAATAGCTCCAATATATGCTGGAGCAGCCACAATGGGTTGATCTCCCCAATAGGTAGGAACATTTTTTACGAAATCTTCAGCTTCACTCGGCGATGCACCTTGATTTATAACAAATTCATACAGCTTGCTGTCATTGCCAACATTTTCAGCATTTGAACCACCAAAAAGCCTAGGTGCAATCAAGTTAAAACTTTCCCCAATACCGTAGCTATACTCGGTGATATATGATTTACTCAAAGCAGAGTTTTCAGTTTTTTTGCTTCCATCAGGATTGATGGTCAATTCGCTTTTTCCTCTTGTACTAAAGTCGGCATATTCTTTTGTAGCCAACAAATTGGTTGAATTTGCACCAATTGCAAGTGTAACGGCAACAGCAAATGTTATAAAAATCTTAGGCAGTGATTTTAAATCTTTTTCTTCATAAAGCCTGTA
>JAXLVF010000019.1:0-20159 GCA_046329205.1 Flavobacteriaceae bacterium
CAATGTCTTATCAGTAGGTTCTTCTAATAATTTCAATAATTTGTTCGATGCTGAAATATTCATTTTTTCAGCCATCCAAATAATCATTATTTTGTAACCTCCATTGAAAGATTTTAATGATAATTTTTTTATAATTTCTGAAGCATCATCAACTCTTATTTCACCTTGTTTGTTGTCAATTCCCAGTATTTTGTACCAGTCCATTAGACTTCCATAAATATTTTGCGAGAGAAAATCACGCCAATTGTCTAAAAAGTCAGAACTCTTAGGATTTTTTTTAACGTCATCATTTGTTGTATTTGGGAAAATGAAATGTAAATCTGGATGAGAAATAAAACTATTCGAAATAGTATCATTTTCACCATTCAAAATACTATTGGCATAGGCAATTGCCATAGCTAGGTTTCCACAGCCTTCTGGTCCAACAAACAATTGAGCATGAGGAATTCTTCCTAAACGAACACTTTCTTTGAGATGACTTTTGATGTGTTCCTGACCTAATATTTCTTCAAATCGCATAAGCAAATATACTTATTTTGAATTACAGATTTTTAATTAAGGTGCTATTAATACTCAACAATAAAAACTTAATTAATTGATAAAAAGCAGATTATATCTTAATAATTTCTTAAAAATAACCGACAAAAGGCTTAAAATAACCGACAAAAAATAAAATTTATTATCTTTGCAAAAATCAGAATTCTTTTTATAAACCAAATGAAAACAATAAACGACTTCAATTTTAAAGATAAAAAAGCCATCATTAGAGTAGATTTTAATGTTCCTCTTGATGATAAGTTTAATGTAACTGATACCAATAGAATTGAAGCTGCTAAACCTACTATAGACAAGATAATTGCTGATGGTGGAAGCGTAATTTTGATGTCACATTTAGGTAGACCAAAAGGGAAAGAAGAAAAATATTCCTTAAAACATATAGTTTCTACAACAGCACAAGTATTAGGACATCCAGTTGTTTTTGTGGATGATTGTATAGGAGTTCACGCTAAAAACGCAGTTGATAATCTCAAACCAGGTGAGATTTTATTGCTTGAGAATTTACGTTTTTACTCTGAAGAAGAAGCAGGCGATGTTGAGTTTTCCAAAGAACTAGCTTCTTTTGGTGATATTTATGTAAATGATGCCTTTGGAACTGCTCATAGAGCGCATGCTTCTACAACTATAATTGCTCAGTTTTTTTCAGAAAAGAAATGTTTTGGATTACTTTTAGCAAAAGAGATAGAAAGCTTGAACAGAGTTTTAAATAATTCAGTAAAACCTGTTACAGCTGTTCTTGGTGGATCTAAAGTTTCTTCGAAAATAACAGTGATAGAGAATATTTTGGATAAAGTAGATCACATGATTATAGGAGGAGGAATGACATTTACCTTTGTTAAAGCACTTGGCGGAAACGTGGGAGATTCAATTTGTGAAAACGATAAGTTGGACTTGGCTTTAGATATTTTAGCAAAAGCCAAAGAAAAAAATGTGCAAATACATCTTCCTGTTGATGTTGTTGCAGCTAATTCTTTTTCAAACGATGCTGAAACAAAAGTTGTTGACGTTCGTCATATTCCTGATGGTTGGCAAGGCTTGGATGCAGGTCCAAAATCTTTAGAAAATTTTAGAACAGTAATTCTTGAAAGTAAAACAATACTTTGGAATGGTCCGTTAGGAGTATTTGAAATGGAAAATTTTGCAAAAGGAACCATAACGCTTGGTGATTATATCGCCGAATCGACTGCTAATGGAGCATTTTCACTAGTTGGAGGTGGAGATTCTGTAGCAGCAGTAAAACAGTTTGGTCTAGAACCAAAAATGAGTTATGTATCTACTGGCGGTGGAGCAATGCTCGAGATGCTAGAAGGAAGAGTGCTTCCTGGAATTGCAGCGATTTTAAATTAAAAGTTAATTATTATAATAATTTGGTTCTAAATACGTTAAGACTTTAGAACATTTAGATAAAATAAAAAATACCACAAATATGAAGGATAAATTTTTTAAAATTTCTACGTTGGCTTTATTGTTATTTGGTCATGTTTCTATGGCTCAAGACACAATAAAACCAGTAGCCGTTCAAAAAGTTCCTTTAACAAAAAGACAGGTTCTAGACTCCATTAAAGCTACTTTTGTTCAAGACAAAATGGCTTCCTGCATAGACAGTATGTGGATGAAAGAATTGGCTAGTTTAGATATATACAATGAATTGACATTAGACATCAAAAACATTAATGTTGATGAAAAGGTAGATTACGAACTTCCAACGGAACTATTGAAAGAAAGGTTAAGAAAACTTGACGAGAAGTCAGCGTTTAATATTGAGTATAACGTTGGTTTGGAGAATGTTATTAAATCATTTCTAAAAAACAGAAAGCGTGCTTTTGAAAGATTAATGGGCGTTTCTCAGTTTTATTTTCCTTTGTTTGAAGAATCTCTCGCTTCTCAAAATATTCCTCTCGAAATAAAATATTTATCTGTTGTTGAGTCCGCATTAAATCCAAGAGCTGTTTCAAGAGTTGGTGCAACTGGTTTGTGGCAGTTTATGTATCAAACAGGAAAACAATATGGTCTAGATATAAACACTTATGTAGATGAAAGAAGTGATCCTTTGAAATCTAGCAATGCTGCAACGCAATACATGAAAAACATGTACGCAATTTTTGGTGATTGGGATTTGGTTTTAGCTTCTTATAATTCTGGTCCAGGAAATGTTGCAAAAGCAATCAGACGTTCTGGAGGTAAACAAAACTATTGGAATATTAGAAAATATCTACCAAAAGAAACTCAAGGGTATTTACCAGCGTTTCTTGCTACCATGTATATTTTTGAATACCATAAAGAACACGGAATAAAACCTGAAAGAGCTGTGGCAAATCATTTTGCAACAGATACAATTCTTATAAAAAACACAATGACCTTTAAGCAAATTTCCGATTTGCTTGATGTGCCAGTTGCTGAGCTACAATTTCTTAATCCTTCATATAAAAGAGAAGTTGTCCCTTTTGTTACTGGAGAAGAGCATTACTTGAGACTTCCAATAGATAAAATTGCATTATTCACCTCAAACGAGGAAAAAGTATATGCTTATGTAAAATATGAAGAAAACCTTAGAGAAAAACCGTATCAACTTCAAACATTGTTAGCAAGTAACGACTCTACTGCTACAACTATTTCAAGAGTTAAGTATCACAAGGTTAGAAGAGGTGATAGCCTAAGTGAAATTTCTGATAGGTATGGAATCACCATGGCTCAGTTGAAAAAATGGAATCATCTACGAAGTAACAAAGCACCACTAGGTAAAAATCTGAAAATTTATACCAAAGAAAGTATTGCAATTGAAGAAACAGAATCTGTTGCTGTAAAAGAAAAGAAACAGACAAAACAAGATACAACTTCGGTTTCTGTTAAATCGCAACAAGTGTTAGCATCAGCAGATAAGAACGAGAAAATCTTTAAAGAAGAAAAAGTTATTAGCTATAAAGACGTTACTAAATTCTACAAAGTTAGAAAAGGTGACAATTTAAGTGAAGTTGCCGATAAAAATGGTGTAACAGTTGCCGAAATTAAAAAATGGAACAAGCTAAAAGGTAATAATATCAACGCAGGTGCTAATTTGAAAATCGTTAAGAATGAAAGAATTGTTACAACGGTTAGAAAAGAAATAAAACAAAATAAACCAATCGTTGAAAAACAATCTGAAGAGTTAGCTGATGTTCAAAACAACAATGTTAATGAGAATTCGAGCGATTATTACATTGTCCAAAAAGGAGATAACCTTTTAACTATAGCAAAAAAATTCAACGTTAAAGTTGAAGATTTAAAAGAGTGGAATAAATTGGATGACAGCAATATAAAATTAGGCTCAAAATTATCTTTGATACACCAAGATGAAGAAGAGAATAATAATGATGTTGCAGAACAAACATCACCTGTTACTGAAACAAAAACAGTTGAGTATGTTGTTAAAAATGGTGATAATCTTGGAAACATTGCAAAAAAATATAACGTTTCTATTTCTGATTTAAAGGATTGGAACAATTTGGATGACAATACAGTTAAGATAGGTGACAAAATGATTGTTTCAAAAAAATTAATTCTTGTGTCTAATTCTAAACCGAATAAAAAAGAGGAATTAGCCGTAAATGAAAGAAACAATGTAAAACATTACCTTGTGAAAAAAGGTGACTCGCTATTTAGTATTGCAAAAAAATACCCTGGAGTTTCTATTTCTGATATCAAAAAATGGAATGGTATTAAAAACGAAAGTTTAAAACCAGGAATGAAATTAAAAATTAACGGATAAATAGTAAAATCTTCCATAACTTTGGGTTTTATTTCATCATCATGAATAAAACCCTTTTTTTTTGGATTGCTTTAATATTTTTTAGTTCCTGCAAAAAAAAGACAGATACTTTCAGTCAACAAGACTCTAAGGCAGTAAACACTATTTCAGTAATCATAGATGATCAACTGTGGAACTCAGAAGTAGGTGATAGCATTAGAAATAAATTTGCCTCACCAGTATTAGGATTACCGCAAGAAGAACCGCTTTTTACCCTAAAACAATATCCAGCAAAACTTTTTGAAGGATTTTCTACTGGAAGTAGAAACATGATAATCATCAAAAAAGGAAATTTCAATAGATATGAAATGCGTGTCAATGAATTTTCTACACCACAAAACACCATTCACATTACCGGAAAATCTACAGATGAAATATTGTTTTTATTAGAAAAACATTACCAACAAATAATAAAAAAAATGAGAGATGCTGAAATATCTGAATGTCAGAAGGTATTTTCAGATTCGTTGGTAGACACAAAGAAAATCCGAAATAAATTCAACATTGAACTTTCTATTCCTTTCGGATATGAAACGGTTTTATCTAGAAAAAAACTCATTTGGCTCAAAAAAGAAATAACCAGCGGTAATGTTAGTTTACTGATTTACCAAATACCGTATAACTACATTCATAATTCAAAAGCAGTAACAGATATAGTTAGAACAAGAGACTCTATAGGCAAGCTATATATAAAAACTCGAGGAACAAATACTAGAATGATAACAGACGAAGCTTATTCACCTTATTTTAGAAAAACAGATGTAGGCGGAAACATAGCTTTTGAAACCAAAGGAACTTGGTTAATGAAAAACGATTATATGTCTGGACCATTTATCAACTATGCTGTCAAAGATAAAGGAAACAATAGAATTATTGTTCTCGAAGGATTTTGTTATGCACCATCAAAAGAAAAAAGAGATTTGATGTTTGAAGCCGAAGCTATAATCAAGACTATAAAAATTTTAAAATAAAAAAGAAATGTTACTAGAATGGAAAACAAAGCGATTTGAGACACTTTCTTTAGATGAGCTATATCAAATACTAAAACTAAGAAGTGAGGTCTTTGTCGTTGAGCAAAATTGCGTTTATCTAGATATTGATGATAAAGACAAGAAAGCGTTACATCTTTTAGGCACGCATAATGGAAAAATTATTGCTTATGCAAGATTATTTAAACCTAACGATTATTTTGAAGAAGCATCAATAGGAAGAGTTGTTGTCCATGCCGACGGTAGAAACAAAAAAATTGGCCATGTACTAATGCGAGAAGCTATTGAGAGTATAAGACATTATTTTAGAGAACATAAAATAACAATCTCAGCACAACTTTATTTGAAAAATTTTTACGAAAGTCATGAATTCATTCAGACTAGTGATGTTTACCTAGAAGATGATATCCCACATATTCAAATGAAAAGAATTTAGACTTTAGATATTACTAATTCCACTCTTCTATCATATTCTGCACCTTTACCCAACGGAACAGTATTCCCATAGCCTTTGAAGGTCATTCTAGTTTTAGCAATCTTTTTGAAGATTAAATATTTATAAACTGCTTCAGCTCTGTTGGTAGAAAGCGCTCTTTTTCTCGTATCTCTATCAATAGCTTCTTTTTGGTAAGGTGGTGTACAACAAACGTGTCCTTGTATTTCAAATTCTAAGGTTTTGTATTTGAAAAGTTGTTTGGCAATTTTATCTAATTCTGCTTTTGCTTTTGGCGTAAGTTTGCTGCTTCCTCTATCAAAAAGAATATTATCAAGATAAATATGATCGCCTACAATATGCTTTTTCTGAATTGAATTATAAAAACCTGGTATTTCTATTTTGGGTAAAGGTTTCAAATTCATCACAACGTCAACTCGACGGTTTTTTGAGCGTTTTTCGGGCAGATTTTCTACAATATCATCATCAATCAAAATTCTACCTTTGCCTTCGATAGTTACAATGATTTTATTTTTTATGCCACTTTCAATCATTTTATTCTGAATGACAGTAGCTCTTTTGGTAGAAAGTTTATAATTATAAGCTTCTTTGCCTACATCATCTGTATAACCAAAAATTTGAATTGATTCAATTCTAGTTGAGTCGATAGCTTTGACAAACTTTATGAGTTCTTCGCCTTGTTTTTCATCTAAGTTAGATTTATCAAAGTCAAAATAAACAGAATGAACAACTTCCTCTTGTGCATTTGCAAAAAGGGATAAAAACAAAATGGGTAAAAATCGAAGGATTCGCATTATTTTTTCAAAATTTTGTTATACTCAACAGGATTATTGAGCAAAGCTACAGCTTTTTTAATTTCAGAGTTGTTTTTTGTATAATATTGATACAAACCTTCTTTGTATTGGTATCTTTTGATGATTTCGTCCAAAAGGAGATTTTTTATCTCTTTGGCATTTTTATCAATCAATCGTTCTTCGCTTTTTTGCAAAGAGTTCAACAAGGCTTGATATTCTAATGTAATTTCAGAATCTATTTTTTCTTTTTTGGCTTTTTCTAGCATGTTTTTAAGCGCGACTTCAGATTCAGTATCAAAATCTATTTTTTCTTTTTTGATAAATGCTTTAAAGTCTGCCAAATCAGCATCTGAAATGGTAGGTATTTTATCGCCCAAATTAGGATTTTTATAATAATAATTGGTTACATAATTGAAGATTGCGTCATTTTTTATCAACGCTTCAGAAATAGAACTTTGCTTTGTTTCTTCTAGTTCTACATCGGGCAAAATTCCTCCACCATCATAAACTGTTCTCCCGTTTTTGGTTTTGAATGCGTTATAGTTTTTTTCCTCGGTTCTAGTTGCTTTTCCGTTTTTGTCTTTTTTTGAATAATTCAATGCCTGAATACATCTTCCCGAAGGTGTATAATATCTTGAAATGGTCACTTTTACTTGTGTTCCATAGCTCAAATCAAAAGGACGTTGAACCAATCCTTTCCCGAAACTTCTGCTGCCTACAATAACTGCTCTATCTAAATCTTGCAAAGCACCCGAAACAATCTCTGAAGCCGAAGCACTTTTTCCATCTACAATAACTACTAGAGGAATTTCTGTATCGATGGGTTCACGAGTTGTTTTGTATGTGCTGTTGTATTTTTCATTTTTAGATTTTGTGGTAACGATAATTTCACCTTTTGGAACAAATAAATTACAAATATTCACCGCTTCATTGAGTAATCCTCCTGGATTTCCTCTTAGGTCGAGAACAATTTGAGTAGCACCTTCGCTTTTCAATTTTTCCAAAGCTTCTTTCGTTTCTGATGACGCTTTTTTGTTGAATTGCGATAGAACAATGTAGCCTGTTTTTTCATCTATTTTGCTATAAAATGGAACAGCTTTTAGTTCCACTTCGTCCAAAATGATTTGAGCATTCATTGGTTTTCCTTGACGTAGAAATTTTATGTCAATTTTGGTGTTTTTGCTTCCTTTCATCAGTTGAGATGCATCGTCTTTGAAATCTGAAAGTAAAACATCGCCTATTTGAATAATTTCATCACCAGCTTTTAGTCCAGCTTTGTCTGCAGGATATCCTTTGTAGGGTTCTTTGATGATAATTTTATCATCTTTTCTGGTTATCATAGCGCCAATTCCTGTGTACTCACCAGTATTGTTTATCTTGAATTTGATAACGTCTTGTTCGTTGAAAAAATTAGTATAAGGATCAATATCGGCGAGCATCGCTTTTATTGATTTGTCCATTAACTCTGCAGGATTGGTTTCGTCTACATAATTCTGATTTACCGTTTTGTAGACATTGGTGAAAATTTCAATTTGTTTGGCAATTTCAAAAAAATCGTCTTTGAAACTAACACCAATAAACAGAAAACCAAATAAAACAGCTGGAATTATATATCTTTTTTTTGTTCTAATTTTCATCATTTTTATTGTCTTTGTGAATAGTAGCTTGAAACTTTTCAAAAAGTTGTATTGTCTTTTGATTGATTTCTTCAAAACTCAATCTTTCTTTAGTTTGGTATAGAAACATGAAACAATATTTTTTTTCCAAATTACTATTTAATAAGTTTTTATTCAATCGATAACATTCTCGAAGTACTCGTTTAAAATAATTTCTATCTACCGCTTTTTTAAAATGTTTTTTGGAAACAGAAACACTTATTTTTAAATCAACATTATTGTCAAAATCAACTTGATGATAAACCAACCGCAAAGGATACTTGCTTACTGATTTCCCTTCAGAAAAAAGGGTTTCGATAAGTTTTTTGCTTTTTAGTTTTTCATCTTTTGAGTAAGTAAAAGACATTGTTAATCATTGTAAATATTATAAACAAATTTTACTTCGTTGTAATTGATGTAAAATTGCATTCTGTTATTTTCCTTCTTTTTGGTGATGATAAAAATTGTGCATTTAGAGAATTTATTATCAACACATTCAAAAGGAACTATGTTTACCTCGTCGTTATCTTGAATTTCGCCATAAGATTTTATCTTGAATGATTGAACTTCTGCCGAATTTACAACGATTAAATTCTTTTTTGCATCAACAGTAATAAGAACATTTGTTTTTACAAAATCCGACCATTCGTTCCATGAACCTTTATCATCTTTATCAGTAAAACTAACGCTACTAGCTTTGAAGCGAATAGGTTGTGAATATGTTTTTTGAAATCCGCTAACAAGAGTAAATAAGACTATCAGTATTTTAAAATATTTCATGGTTTAAAATTATTTTGGTAAATCTACAAATTCTATTCCAAAATAAAAAAGCACTCTTTGTGAGCGCTTTATTTCGTTATTTCAACAGAATTGTTTTCAGGTTTTATGTCTGCCATAAATCCATCTGGATCAATAGAAATTTTCTTGATAGATGATTTTGATTTTGGTATGCTAAATGTAAATGTCGGTTCTGCCCAAGCCCAATCTTTTAATACAGTTCTTTTGATTTCGGGAGTCGGATTTTCTTTTTCAAAAAACATCATTCTCAAAGGAATGTAGAAACTTTCTTTTGTTCCATCATTATATTCCACCATCAAGTCTATTGGCATTGGCATTCTACCAATTCTTTCAAGTGTAACATTAGTTGATGAATTTGCGTCAGAAACTTCTTTGATGCTATAATCGATAGTGTTTGTAGTTTGCGTCCAATCGGTTAAATACCAATCCAGTTCTGCTCCAGAAACTCGTTCTGCAGTTCGTTTTATATCATTTGGATTTGGATGTTTGAATTTGAATTCATCAAAATAACGCTTCAATGTTTTCATGGTGTTTTCTTTTCCAATCAAATAGATCAATTGCGAAAGAAATAATTCACCTTTGCTGTAAGAACAAATACTGTAAACAGAGTTCAAATCAAAACGGTCAGCATGTGTAGAAAGTGGTTGTTCTTTTCCAGAATTTGCCAAATTATTGTAGCTTTTATAAGAACCAACAAATGGATTAATTGCTTTCTTTTCAGCCATGTCATTTAGAACTAAATCTTCAATAAAGGAGGTAAAACCTTCATCCATCCAACCGTGTTTACTTTCGTTGCTAGCAAGAATGTGTTGAAACCATGAATGTCCAAACTCATGAGCAATCAAACCTACAAATCCATCCAATTTTCCTTCACCAACAACTAATGTACACATAGCATATTCCATTCCACCATCGCCACCTTGAATAACTGAATATTGCTTGTATGGATATTTGCCAATGTTTTGATTGTAAAAATCCATAATTTGGGACGTTTTGGGTTGTGCTTGTTTCCAAACATCTATTATGGCAGGATTATTCTTGTATAGAAAATGAAGCGTAACACCATCAGGACGAACTAGTTTATCATGAATGTAATTTTTGTCAGCTGCCCAAGTAAAATCATGAACATTTGGCGCAATAAAATGCCAAGTTAGTGTTTTTTGTTTTTTTGGAATAGATACATTGATACCTTCATCTTGATAGTTGTAACCAATTTCGTTTCCGTTTTGTAAATATCCGCTTCCGCCAAGGATGTAATTTTTATCGATGGTAATTTTTACATCAAAATTTCCCCAAACACCATGAAATTCTCTTGCAATGTATGGATCAGCATGCCAACCTTCGAAGTCGAATTCAGCAATTTTTGGATACCATTGAGCCATCGAAAGTTCTACTCCTTCTTTGTTATTTCTTCCTGAACGACGAATTTGAACAGGAACTTGTCCGTCAAAATCCAATGTAAATGTGGTGCTCGATTTTGGTAAAATAGGTTTGGCCAAAATTACTTCAAGGATAGTTCCTTTTTCTTTTATTGTTGATAGAATTCCGTCTTGTTTGAAGTTTGAAATATGTAAAAACCCAATTTCATTTGGTTTTAGTTTAGCAATTCTGCTTTCTTTCACCTCTTTACCATCGGCTGTTTTTACTTTATCAACCATTCGACCATCTGGATCTTTTATATTTTGCAAACGGTTATCCATTTCACTTCCCGGTTGAAAAGCATTGTTATACAAATGATAAAAAACTTTTTTCAGCGTATCATTGGAATTATTGGTATAAACGAGTTCTTGTTTCCCTTTGTATAGATAGGTTTTTACATCCATAAAAACCTCCATTTTATAATCAGCTTTTTGTTGCCAATACCCATCGTTTTGCGCAAAGCCAAAGAGCGGAATAAGAAATAATAAAAGATGCCTCATTTTAAAATTACAGTTTTGGATTAGTTTTTAACTCTTTTGACATTTCCTCAGCCATTTTCAAAGCGTTGTAAGCATTTACAATTTTGCCAGAAACACAAACTTCTGAAAACTTTTTTGTTTCGCCATTTTCGCCAACATTCACAACCAAGTCTATTGGCGTTCCAGATTGCATAATGATTTGTTTTACTTGTGTGGCTTTCAAGTTTGGATAATAAGAACGAATAAGCGCAGCAACTCCAGCAGCATTTGGCGCTGCCATCGATGTTCCTTGTTCATATTTGTACTTGCCATCTGGAATTGTGGCGTATATTTTTACTCCAGGAGAAAATATATCGACATTTGTTGCCCCAAAATTCGAAAAATCGGCAACCATTTTTTCACCAAAATTTTGGTTAATCGCTCCAATAGTAAGGACATTGTTTGCAAATTCTTTTCCATCAACTTCGTCAGTAGGAAAATTTGGTTCTACATCAATGTTTTTGGAGTCGTTTCCTGCTGCATGAACAATCAAAACATCTTTGCTTTCGGCATATTTTATAGCATCAAAGACCCAATCTTTGTGTGGTGAATAATCTTTACCAAAACTACCATTGATAACTTTCGCACCATTATCTACTGCATATCGAATTGCTAAAGCAATATCTTTATCATATTCGTCGCCATTTGGCACAGCTCGAATTGGCATAATTTCAACATTTGTCGCAACACCATCACCACCAATGCCATTGTTTCTATGCTGAGCAATTATTCCAGCAACATGTGTACCATGATGAGAGTCTTTTCTTGATTTTGAATAAACTACATTATTACCATATTTTTTTGTGCTAAAATCGTCAGGATTATCACCTAATATTTTTCTTCCATCAAAATCTTTGTTGAGGTTGTAATTCAATTGGTCGTAGACATAATTTTTGAATTCTTCTAATTCTGTTCTAAAATTTTCACCAGTATCTTCTGCATAAGCAAGCAATATTCTTTTGCTTTGAAAAAGTTCATATTTTACGGATGCAACATCTTTCAATTCCTGAAGAGTATAACTATCTTTTTTTAAAAATTCTCGAATAGTTTTATCAGCTTTTACAAGCATATCAACAGGTTCTTTGTACAAGATTATCTCATTGTATTTTTTTTCATAATCTGCCAAGGCTTTCTTGTAGTTCTCTGATCCATCATCGCCTTTTTTTAGAATTCTTACGAATTCGTAATTCTCCAAATTAGATTCACCAAGAAAATTCCAACCGTGAACATCATCAACAAATCCATTTTTGTCATCATCTTTCTTGTTGTTTGGAATTTCTTTTTTATTGGTCCAAATAGCCGATTTTAAATCGGGATGGTTGATATCAACACCAGAGTCTATAACTGCTACAATAACTTTATTTCCTTTTTTATTTTTTAAGAGCTCATTGTATGCTTTGTCAACACTCATTCCTGGAATAGTGTCTTTTTCCAAATCTAAATGACTCCACCGTTGAAGTTGTGTTTCTGTTAGAGAGTCTTTTTTTGTTTTATATGATGTAGAAGATTGAGCAAAAGCCAAAGTTGTTGTAAACGATAACAACAAAATCGCACCTATTCTTTTCATTTTAAAATTTTTGGAGTAAAATAAGAGTAAAAGTTATTTAAAATAATCCCAATTAACACTAAATTAAGACATCTTCGCAACGAAAAACATCTTTCATTCGAACACCTTTTTCGGTCATTTCAACAGTAATAATTTGATTGTGTGCATCATGTTCTAACCAAAGAAAATAATTATTTTCAGCTGCTGTGGTTAAAAATTTTGATTTTTCTGGCATGGTTAAAAGCGGTCTAGTATCATAACCCATAACGTATGGCAAGGGCAAATGTCCAGCAGTTGGAATCAAATCAGCACAAAAAACAATTGTTTTATCTTCATATTGAATATGTGGAATCATCATTTTTTCGGTATGACCATCAACATAGTAAATTCCAAAATTCATTTCTTCTGAAAAACCAAAATCGCCATTTGGTCTTTTAATAAAATTCAACTGACCGCTTTCTTGCATTGGCAATATGTTTTCTGAGAGAAACGATGCTTTTTCTCTTGCATTTGGTTTTGTTGCCCATTCCCAATGGTTGTCATTGGTCCAAAATTTAGCATTTTTGAAAGCAACTTCATAACCCGTTTTGTCAGCGTTCCAATTTACACTTCCGCCACAATGGTCAAAATGCAAATGCGTCATGAAAACATCAGTTATATCATCACGGTGAAAACCATATTTCGCCAAAGATTTATCTAAACTATCATTTCCCCAAAGCGAATAATAACTGAAAAATTTCTCCGATTGTTTATCGCCCATTCCAGTATCAATCAAAATCAATCGGTTCCCATCTTCAATAAGCATGCAACGTGCTGCAATATCAATAAGATTATTTTCGTCTGCAGGATTTGTTTTGTTCCAAATGGTTTTTGGAACAACACCAAACATTGCGCCACCATCAAGTTTAAAATTTCCTGCTTCTATTGCGTATATTTTCATAAAATTTAGTTTGAGTTACATTAGCGCAATTTAATAAATCGATTGATTTTATAAGCTTTAAAATCAATTTTTTCTATTCACCTATTCGTTATAAAAATGTTACATTTAGTAGAAAAAAAAGATATTTATATTAAATTTGCCTTTTAATTTAGACAAAATCAAAATAAGACATGATTAAAGTTTCAGAATCTGCAAGTAAAAAAATAGTCGCCATGATGGAAGAAGATGGTTTCAATGCTGCTACTGACTATGTTCGTGTTGGTGTGAAAAGTGGTGGTTGCTCAGGTTTGTCATATGAATTAAAATTTGACAAAGAAATAGGAGAAAACGACAAAGTTTTTGAAGATAATAATGTAAAAATAGCCGTTGAAAAAAAATCATTTCTATACCTAGCCGGAACTATTTTAGAATATTCAGGTGGATTGAATGGTAAAGGATTTGTTTTCAATAACCCAAATGCCACAAGAACATGTGGTTGTGGAGAATCTTTTTCTCTATAAAAAGCCCCATCCAACTTCCCCAAAGGGGAAGAGTATGAAAGGTGTAAAAAAGAATTAATAAATTAATAATTAGATATTCAAAAGCCTCTCATTTGGAGAGGTTTGGAGAGGCTGATATGGCAAAATATACCGAAGAAGACTTAAAAGTCGAGTTGCAAAACAAAGAATACGAATACGGATTTTATACCGAACTTGAATCGGAAACGTTTCCTGTTGGGTTAAATGAAGACATTGTTCGTGCGATTTCAAAGAAAAAAGAAGAACCGCAATGGATGACCGATTGGCGTATCGAAGCTTTTCGTGCTTGGCAAGAAATGGTTGAACCAGAATGGGCAAATGTTCAGTATGAAAAACCAGATTTTCAAGCGATTTCGTATTATTCTGCACCCAAAAAAGCCGATCCAAACAAAACTCTTGACGATGTTGATCCTGAGCTTTTAGCTATGTATAAAAAGCTTGGAATTTCGTTAGATGAGCAAAAAAAGATGAACAATATCGCTATGGATATTGTAGTCGATTCGGTTTCGGTGGCAACGACATTCAAGAAAACTTTGGCGGAAAAAGGAATTATTTTCATGAGTATTTCTGAAGCTATCAAAGAACATCCAGAGTTAGTTCAAAAATACTTAGGAACAGTTGTACCTCAAAAAGACAATTTTTATGCTGCTTTGAACTCGGCGGTTTTCTCCGATGGAAGTTTCTGTTATATTCCAAAAGGAGTTAAATGTCCAATGGAATTATCAACGTATTTCCGTATAAATCAAGCAGGAACAGGGCAATTTGAAAGAACACTTCTTATTGCCGACGAAGGAAGTTATGTTTCATATCTTGAAGGTTGTACCGCGCCAAGTCGTGATGAAAACCAATTGCACGCAGCGGTTGTAGAATTAATTGCGATGGAAAATGCCGAAATTAAATATTCAACAGTACAAAACTGGTATCCAGGAAATAAAGAAGGAAAAGGTGGTGTTTTTAACTTTGTAACCAAAAGAGGAATTTGTGAAAAAAACGCAAAAATCTCGTGGACACAAGTAGAAACAGGTTCGGCAGTAACTTGGAAATATCCTTCAGTAGTTTTGAAAGGAGATAATTCAATTGGTGAATTTTATTCGATTGCTGTGACTAATAATTTCCAACAAGCCGATACCGGAACTAAAATGGTTCATTTAGGAAAAAACACCAAATCGACTATTATTTCCAAAGGAATTTCAGCAGGAAAATCACAAAATAGCTATCGTGGTTTAGTTCGAATTAGCGCCAATGCTGATAATGCCCGAAACTTTTCCCAATGCGATAGTTTGTTGATGGGAAATAACTGTGGCGCACATACTTTTCCATACATCGAAAGCAAAAATTCATCGGCAAAAATTGAACACGAAGCTACCACTTCAAAAATTGGTGAAGATCAAGTATTTTACTGTAATCAACGTGGTATTCCAACCGAAAAAGCTATTGCTTTGATTGTGAATGGTTTCAGTAAAGAAGTTTTGAATAAATTACCAATGGAATTTGCCGTAGAAGCACAAAAATTATTAGAAATTTCGTTAGAAGGTTCAGTAGGTTAAACTTAATGAATCTTAATACCTTAATGGTTTAAAATATAAGAATAAAATGTTAAAAATTAGCAACTTACACGCTTCAGTTGAAGACAAAGACATATTAAAAGGAATTAATCTTGAAATAAAAGCAGGAGAAGTTCACGCGATTATGGGACCAAATGGTGCCGGAAAATCAACCCTTTCCTCCATCATTGCAGGAAATGAAAATTACGAAGTTTCCGAAGGAGAAATTCTTCTAGAAGGTGAAGATATTTCTGAATTAGCACCAGAAGAAAGAGCACACAAAGGTGTTTTCTTGTCGTTTCAATATCCTGTAGAAATTCCAGGAGTTTCCGTTACGAATTTTATCAAAACGGCGATTAACGAAAAGAGAAAAGCTAATGGTCAAGAAGAAATGCCAGCCAACGAAATGCTCAAATTAATTCGTGAGAAATCGGAATTATTAGAAATGGATAGAAAATTCTTGTCACGTTCGTTAAACGAAGGTTTTTCGGGTGGAGAAAAGAAACGTAACGAGATTTTCCAAATGGCAATGCTAGAGCCAAAAATCGCCATTCTGGACGAAACCGATTCAGGTTTGGATATTGACGCACTTCGTATCGTTGCAAATGGCGTTAACAAGCTTAAAAACGAAAACAACGCGGTATTAGTAATTACGCATTACCAACGCTTATTAGATTATATCATTCCGGATTTTGTTCACGTTTTGATGGATGGAAAAATCGTAAAATCGGGCGGAAAAGAATTGGCTTTAGAACTTGAAGAAAAAGGATACGATTGGATAAAAGCAGAAATTTAGTTGGCAGTTAACAGTTAGCAGTTTTCAAAAACTCATAACTCATAACTCACAACTCATAACTAAGAAAATGGATTTAAAAGAAAAATTAGTATCGTCTTTCATGGCATTTGAAGAGCAAATCGATGTGACTTCTGAGTTGCATGATGTGCGTACTTCGGCTATAAAAAACTTTGAAAATAAAGGTTTTCCAACCAAAAAAGAGGAAGCATGGAAATATACTTCACTAAATAGTGTTTTAAAAAACGATTTTACAGTATTTCCGAAACACGAAAATGCGATTGAATTTGCTGAGGTAAAAAAGTACTTTTTGCACGAAATAGATACGTACAAAGTCATTTTTATTGACGGAAAATACAGTTCATTTTTGTCGGCAACTACACATGATGGTTTGGATGTTTGCTTGATGTCGGCTGCATTGAACAAGCCGAAATATAAGATGATTATTGACGAATATTTCAATAAAATTGCTAGTAAAGATGAGACTTTAACGACATTGAATACCGCTTTCGCAAATGAAGGTGCATACATCAACATTCCAAAAAGTAAAGTGGTTGAAAAACCAATCGAAATCATTTATTTCTCTACCGGAAAAGAAAATGCTTTGATGGTTCAACCTAGAAATTTGGTAATCGTTGGTGAAAATGCGCATGTTCAAATTATTGAAAGACACCAATCGTTGAATGAAAACCCAGTATTGACCAATTCGGTTACTGAGATTTTTGCGCAAAAACGTGCCATCGTTGATTATTATAAAATCCAAAACGATTTGCTATCGGCGAACTTGATTGATAATACTTATATTTCTCAAAAACAAGAAAGTAGAGTTTCGGTTCATACGTTTTCTTTTGGAGGAAACATCACCAGAAACAACCTGAATTTCTATCATTTTGGCGAAAGAATCGATTCGACTTTAAAAGGAATTACAATCATTGGCGATAAGCAACACGTTGATCATTACACTTTGGTAAATCATGCAACGCCAAATTGCGAAAGTCATCAAAACTACAAAACCATTCTTGCCGACAGTTCAACAGGAGTTTTCAACGGAAAAATTTATGTAGAAAAAGAAGCTCAAAAAACAGATGCTTTTCAGCAAAATAACAACATTTTATTAGGTGATAAAGCTACAATAAACGCAAAGCCACAATTAGAAATTTTTGCAGATGATGTAAAATGTTCACACGGATGCACGATTGGACAATTAGACGAAAGCGCTATGTTCTACATGCAACAACGCGGAATTCCAAAGAGAGAAGCCAAAGCATTATTGATGTATGCATTTACCAACGAAGTCATCGAAAGTATCAAAATACCTGAATTAAAACAACGTATAACCAAAATTATAGCGATGAAATTAGGCGTTAATTTAGGGTTTGATTTATAATAAAAGAGCAACAAAATGTTGCTCTTTTTTTTAATACAGTGTATAGCTAATAAGTGTCTGCTCAGCTATAGTTCCAGAATCGTTCGTATATTCTCTAATTGGTCCTACTTCGTTTGCAAACCAAAATTCAGATGTGGTTGTTGTTATTTGTGTATCGATAGTTACTTTTGTAATTACTCTTACTTTAATGACGTCGTCATAAGTATTACCATTTAAAGTTACAGTAGCATTTTTCTCGAGAACAGTTCCGATATATTCAATTTTTGAACTTGGGGTAACAGTTTCTCCGTTATATGTATATGATATTTTTGTTTTGACTGTGCCAGACCATTGTTCACCAACATTTAAATCATCTCTAAAAAGAGGCAATTCATATGTTTTAAAATTAATGCTTACTCCTTGTTCGATAACTGTTACATCGTCAACTTTTTGAAAATAAGTTGCTCCTTTTTTGATAACCCAATTTTTCACATATACTCCATAAGTATAAATGTCATTCAATCTATAATATGTTTTACCTCCAAACGAATTTGTGCCTAGAATTTTAGTTTCTTCACTGGTTCCATTATTGTCAAAGAGCCAAGAATTATTGACTGCCATTGGCCAGTAGTTACCTGTTGAAGTTCCATTTGATTCGCCATCGTCTGAACTACAAGAAGTTAAAAATACAGATGTAAAAAGTAAAATAAACGAGATAAACTTAGTTGTCTTTTGCATTTAGAAAATAATTTATTTATGATTTTGTAAAAGTAAAAACATTTGTAAGAAAAAAATCTGATTTTAATCAGTTTTATTTTTTCAAACTCCCAACAATTCCACTCAACAATCCATTAAAATCAAATTCAGGATCTTCTTTTAAACCCATGCGCACAATGACTAAATCATGACTAGGGAAAATAGCCACCATTTGGCCTTGGTAACCGCTGGCATAATACATATCTTTTGGAGCATCGGGGAATTTTCTTCCAGCATTAAGCCAGAATTGAGCACCATATTGTCCATTGGAAGTATTGGTTGGTGTGGAAACGTATTTTGCCCAACTTTCGTCAAAAATTTGTTCGCCGTTCCAATTGCCTTTGTGTAAATACAATAAACCAAATTTTGCCCAATCACGAGTAGTTGCCCAACCATAAGACGAACCTACAAAATTGCCTTTCATATCGACTTCAACCAAAGCCGAATGCATCCCAATTTTATCAAACAAACTGCTGTACCAAAAATCCAAATACTCTTGATGTGTTTTGAATTGTTTTCTCAAAATGCCGCTCAGCAAATTGGTCGTTCCCGAGGAATAATTCCAGGTTTCATTCGGTTTTCCAATTAATGGTTTATTGATTTGCGATTTTGTCATATCTTCTTCTATAAACAACATTTTTGTCACATCCGAAATTTTACCATAATCTTCTTCCCATTCCAAACCCGAATTCATTTGAAGTAAATTATTGATAGTAATGCTTTTGCGTTCATCGTTTTGCCATTCAGTAATTGGAGCTTTATCGTTAATATTGATTTTTCCTTCTTTTTGCAAAATGCCAAAAAACGTTCCTGTTAAACTTTTCGTCATCGACCAACCCAAAATTTTGGAGTTTTTGTCAAAACCATCAGCGTATTTTTCGGCAATAATTTTGTCTTTGTAAATTACAATTACCGAACGAGTTCGCTTGTTTTTTTCTCCTTTTTTGTCAAAAGCATTTTCAACTACTTTTTGCAATTTATCATAATCAACATTAGAAAAAACAGTATCTTTTGGTTCCAAATTTCCATATGGAAAAGGCAAATTAGTATTGATTTTAGTTCTTTTTGGAACCAAATACGGTTTTGTTACATCAAAATCATCATTAATTAAAGTCGCGCCTAAACCTTCTCTGTAAATAGCTTTTCGTTCTTTTAATCCGTACACCTTTGAAGTTACAAATCGTTCCGTGTCATTAATTTCATTGGTTGCCCAATCTACTTTATCAATATCATTATCACCTTGTTGTATGGTTTCCAAACTTCGGTTATCCAAAAAATGTCCAGAGGCAACGCTTTTAGCAGAGAAACCCGAGATTAAATCCAGTTGTGGATAAATTTCAATTCGAAAATAGATTACAACAGCAATCAAAAGCAGAACAAATATTTTGAGAAATTTTTTCATAGTAAAAAATGAATTATTCTTGGCTAATTTTTATGTTATAAAGTTATAGAAAAGATTTATTAAATCATTGGTGAATTCGTGGTTAAATAGTTACTTTTGTATTTAGAATTTTTCTAAATAAAATGTTTGATATTCAAAAAATAAGAGCAGATTTTCCGATACTTTCTATAAAAGTGAAGTCGAAACCATTGGTTTATTTTGATAATGGAGCAACTTCACAAAAACCCAAGGTTGTAATTGATGCTATTTCTAAATATTATGAAGAAATAAATGCCAATATTCATCGTGGTGTACATACTTTGAGCCAATTGGCAACTGATGCGTA
>JAXLVF010000002.1:0-5476 GCA_046329205.1 Flavobacteriaceae bacterium
GAGAATAGGATTAAGTTAAAATCATGTAAAGACGAATTTGTAATTGAATACATAATCGGTTCTCCTTGATCAGTGCATGATACAATATGAAACAGAAAGATGAATAATAGTATCTTATACATAATTTTAGTAATTAAAAGTTGTCAAAATAATGCTGTAGATTTGTATCAATTTGATTATCTGTTACTCCTGATGGTTTTTGACTTTTAAGCCTATCTCTCAGACTTGACAATCCATAACTATGACCAAGTACATTTGATTGAATTAAACTTAAATTATAACCACTTGTTACATCATTTGGTCTATTTGGAGTATTAGTAGGGTTTTGATTGAAAGTATCTTCTAAATCAATAAACAACGGAGAATAGTTGTTAAATAATGGGTCTTGATCAAAGAACCAGTTTTGAATTGGCCCTGGGACAGGAGATGGACTACTTCCATATTCTAATTCGGTAATTTTCCATTGACATGCTCTTGCCCAACTTTCAACTATTAGATTGGACACCTGCCAAAACTGGATATTACCCATTTGAAAAGCATGAGCGACATGTGCTAATTCATGTGAAGTTGTTGAAAATATACTATGTGTTTGTCTTAGTGTAGATCCATTAAATCCAAAAATGTGTACATGTGAATAAAACAATCCTTCAAAGCCTGATGAGGAGAAGAATCCATTTGAATCGCCAGATTCATGCATATAGCTCACCTTTAATTTTTGTGCTCCGACTACTGGCCTTCTCAGACCTGCTACGTCTTCAAAGAAATATCTAACTAATGATCTGTGAACAGTTCCAAATCCTAATGATTTTTTATCATCTTTTATAATATGGTTCCAAGGTGCTTTTTGTTTTGGGCCTTGTGTATCTGCTTGTCCCCATTCTCCGTCTCTAATGTCCCATATTGGGTTTTCATAAATTATTGAGTATTTTACTTTTCCACAAAATTCCATAAATGGATAAGTTGTAAAATTTCCAGTATTATTGGTATAAACAGTTGCCCATTGATACCATTTACTAACTTTGATTTTTACCTGTTTTAATGGAAGATTTGTAGCAAGAGCATCATCCCATATTTCAATTTTACCTGACGGAAACCAATCATCACAAAAAATACTTGCCTGAACATCATTTGGATTATTTGGGTCAATTACTCCAGTGGATATTAAAGCTTCTGTTTCTATTTTTTTCCAATCTTCATCAGAAATTATTGGATTTAAATGATTTAGAAATAAGGTGTCAAGAATATCCGCTTCAAAGTTGGTCAAAACTTGCCCTATAGTGCAAACAGTATATTGGAAAGGCAATTGTCCAACTGATAATGTCCCATCATCATAATGATGTTCTTCGTTATTTTGAATATCATTTTCTTGTAATGGGTATTCAAATAATTCAGTAGGTGTAGTAGTTTCAAGTTGATAGAAGTCGATTTCATCTTTTGGTAAATACCTTACATACAATGCATTAGGTGTAATGTTGTACGTTGCAGAGATTTGACCTAGTGACTTCAATTTTACGTAAGCCGCTTTTATTGTACCAATATAATAAGGGTTGCTAAATCTTCCATTTGCCCGTGTTTGACTTATATCAACCACTGACTGACTTCGCCCGGCTGTTCTTCCACTTCTTAACTGAGTGGGTGTTTGTACCAATTCACTTACATCATCTAGTTCCTTATTGCACGAGAAAAGAACAGAGATCAGGATCGCCATGACTAAAATAAATTTTGTTCTCATTTTAAAATATTTAAAAGTTAATTAATCTAACCGGAGTACCGAATTTTACTTTTAATTTTCGATAACAATGTATATATGCAATACCCCCTCCTTCGCTCATATTCTAATCATTTGGCATAATATTTCGATTTTTTATTCAAATACCTTGTTTTAAACGTTTATCAAACACAAATACCCTCCTAATTATAAAGCCCTTGTAATTAAACGTCAATAAACATTTATAAAAAGCTTTTAAAATCCCCCTTTTTCTTATCCAACAATACTAGCGCCAGCCTGATCTCAATATAATTCCTGAAAACATTCATGTAGCGGGTTTGGAAATTTAGTACTTTTTAGTACTGTAAATGTAATTATTTCATTTGAAAAATACAAGCAAGACTAAGTTTATTTCTGTAATTTGCATAGTGCAAAATAATATTTGGGTGTTATAACTTATTTGATGCTTTCTCAATACAATATTTGGTTTTTTTGTCCAGGGTTGCACCATGTATTTTGTATAATAAATAGCTTTTTTGCCAACTAAAAAATCTATCATTAAACGTATGTAAACATTTATAAGACGTTTTAAGCTGACCACTATTTTATAGCCAGCCATTCAAGCCTTTCTCCTCTTTTCAGTATAATTCCTAAATTCAAAATGTTGTATACCCTTCAATATTTTGAACTTACCCTAACTGCTGCAATGTAACCGCACTCACATCCTGCCCTTTATCATTTCCAAAAACTCACGCTCATAGATCATTTTGATGTCACTGCCTGCTGCATTATATTCCTTAATTTTTTTGATCTTGACGGGTCCGGCACCGGCACCCACAATCACAAAGTGTGTCCTGATTGTTATGTCTGTATCTATATCAGCACCCATACTTTTTACAATTTCGGCTGCTTTTTTACGACTTATTTGGTCCATTATACCCGTAAACACAACCTTCTTATTGTAAAAGGGAGAGTTGGCATCGGCATTGTGCAAATCTGGTTTAAGCACACTTCCTGACAAACTTTCATGGCCAGCAAAAATGGATTTGGCTTCTTTTGGGGTTATTTTATTGTGATCCGGCACTATGCCACTTTTCAATTTAATATAAGCATTGGCGCACATGATGGCGTCATTTTTGGCGTCATGGTGGTTTAATATTTCTACCTCCAGCGCTTCTGCTAAGTCGATCAAATTTAGGCCAGAGATCTTATAGGTGCAGTCATGTTCTATATCCTGCAAGTCCAAGCCATAATGTTCCAGTGCCTGGAAAAGGCAGTCCAGGTCAAAACCAATGTTGTGGGCTATGATGAGTTGATTGTGGATGTAAGGTTTGATTTTGTCCCATATTTCCGGAAATAGAGGAGCGTTTTCTGTTAAATCCGGCCCTATTCTATGAACGGCAACATTCCAATGAGAATAATCATTATTGGGTGGTTTCACCAGGATGGATTCAGTATGGATAATGTTTCCATTTTCTACCCTGCAAATGCCTATTTGGCAAATGCTATGTCTGGCTGGGGTGGCGGTTTCAAAGTCGAGGGCGGTGAAGGTCATGGGTGGTATTTTTTGGGTGCAAGATTGATGGGAACGATGCTGATCGCCCGCAGTTTTGACGTTTTGGAGCGTTTGCGTGGTGGTGCAATGATGCACAAGTTTTTTTTAATAATTTATATATTGATCATTACATTTATTTACTTCGGAATAAAAATTTATACAGAATTAAAACGATGGTCCCAAGTAATAAAAAAGCAGACCAATAATATTTTGAAGGAGAAACCTTATAGTAATCAGGTAAAAGCGAGTCCATTGGTCCTTCCCAAGAGAATAAGGCAAATGTCAAACCAAGCAACAACATAAACCAACTTAAAGCAAATGCAAATAATGTATCAATCAATAGAATATTTATTCTATAATCCTTCAAATATAATTGAATTATGGCCAATATAAGTGGGCTAAAAGAAACAAGGCAATTATCAACAAAAGTCAAGCTAATTGTTAAATATTTAGAAAAATATTGCATTGACCAAGATCCAATATTCCACTGGACATAAAATATTAATTTAACATATATTTCTGATATTAATAGAGAAACAATTAACCCTATTAATAGCAATGTAAATTTATTTAACATTGAAACCTAAATAATTTAAGTAAAATTGGTTTGTTATTTTTTTTGAATGTAGACCTGTTAATTTATTGTAAATTCAACTAGCGGCTCGACATTTTATTGATTTTATGCATTTTCTTTTCTTTAAATTTATGAAATTCAGTTGAGCACTTTTTTCTCAGAAATTATATATCTATCGAGAAATATGCATCTTTCAGCTAAATTTCTTTGATTGTATAGTTGTGTGCACCGTCCAAGGCCATGTGACGACTGCCTGATAAGGCAGATGGCAGCATAGCCAATGTTAGTCACAGGCTTCAACTATATTTCTTAATAATTTTATAATATTCCTTTGATTTTAAATCATCCATTTTATTCCTAAAGTATTCATCATTTTTAGATTTTTGCTTTTCAGATAAATCATTATAATCCTTTATGTTTATAGCTCTATCATTTAAAAAATCCAATATGTTAGATAAATTTATTTGTTGGTTAGCATTGCTAAATTCTAGTTCAGTTTTAATATTTGTATTTTCGAAGGAGTTATCAGGAAAACCTACAATTTCACCAATTAAGATAAATCTTGAAAATTTAGCATATACAAAGCAGAGCTTATCATTTTCAGCTATATCAATATCAACAGCCCTTGAAAAATAAATTTCACTTTTTTTAGTCATAAAATAGTCATTAGCTATTAAAATAAAATGATGATTCTGAAAATTGTTCAATGAATTTTGTTTTAATAAAAATTGCCTCCACTCTAATTCAGCTTTATCCAAGTTGTTCTTGAATTTATACTGATTACCATCATCTTTAAATAATCTAACTATTCTCCATAGAACGGAAACAATAAAATACTTTAATTCAAATTGGTTCGCTACTTTAGTTGTACTATCTTTCAGATATGGTAAGAAAACATTTTCATTAAACCACTTTTCATACTTTGAAAATTCTAACTCACAATCATTACAAAGCATATACTTCTTAATTCCATCTTGAAGCGGCATGTTTAATCTATATTCCTGCCTTAATCTTTCTGTGCCTGTTTCCTTCATCCATGTATAGACGAATTTCGGAATTATATGACTTTCACAAAGTGTAGCATTTTCACTGTGTAGTTCACATTTCGTCATATTGTTAGATTTCATTTTTTGCTTGTGACTAACTATGTATATCCGCAATACCCTCTCCTTCACTCATTTTTTCTAAATTTATCATAACATATTGATTCTCAATTTTAATACCCATTTTTAAACGTGTATAATCATTTATCAAACACCGATTCACCAGTATTTAAACTTCTATAAACGTTTATATTTAGCTTTTTAACTGACAACTTTTTCCTTCAAACCATCCAAACCTCAGCTTCATTTCAATATGATTTTTGTAAACATTTATATATTGGGATTGAATTTTAGTACATAATTGTACTGTAAATGTAATTATTTATTTAATCTAAAAGTTAAATCATTGTTTTTTTAATAATACAAATCAGACAAAATATTATTTGGAAATTTGATTAAATTCACTTTTAACTCAATATAATATTTGGCAATTTTGATAATAATTGAATTGGGTTCATGCATTAAATCAAGTTGTTTGAGTTTTATAATTTAAGGCACATTTTTAAACCCCATGTCACAAAATTTTGAGCGTCATT
>JAXLVF010000020.1:0-19606 GCA_046329205.1 Flavobacteriaceae bacterium
GATAAAATAAGATTTAGAACAGCATTAGGTTTTTGAGTAATCACAAAAAAACCTACCATCAACAGGCTACAAAGTACTGGAATAATAAAAAATCCACCACCTTTCAATTGAAAAGCAATTGCAGTATTAATTATTAACCAAATCAGTTGTGGAGCAATAGTTTGGCTCATTTCTGGATTTCTTTTGCCTTTGTTACTATAAATCAAAAAGCAAATGCATAATGTCAAACTCACGAAAGCATAAATATAATCGTGACCATTGTATGTAAATCCTTGAAGAATGTCTTTGTACTGTGGATAAAAACCAAGAAGAACTTTCCACAAAACATAGGTAATTCCACCAACGACTATTAGCGATATGAGCAACGGAACAAAACCTTTCAAAATTTCATCCATTCGAAGAACTTGTTTGCCAAGACCAATCATTACAAAAGCAAAAAACAACACAAAACCAATAATAAGCATCGGCAATATCCAATCAAATGGATAGCTGACAAACGTGAATGGAATATTGAAATAAACCTTATCGCTACTGCTGTTTAAATTTGAAATATCGGCATTGCCAAAATAGTTCAACAAAGGCAGAACATAACTTCCTTGATGTTCTAACGTGTTTTTGCTGATGTTTTGAGCATTGTCTTGCTGCGTATGATAGTTGAAATGACTATCGATAAAAGCAAAGTTAAATCCTTGAATTTGTCCTTGTTCTCTAAAAACCGTCAAATCAGTATCATTGGGCAACATTTTGTAGATGCTATACATCAACGAATTTGAAACTGGATAACGCACACTTCCGTTGTTGAAAGCATCAACCATTTTCGCATTGCCTTCATTGGTTTCCATGAGCATATAGCCTGGACCAGAACTTCCGCGAGCTTCAAGATTGAGCACCAACCCAATATTTTTGGCAAGTTTGTGTTGAGTGACAAAAAGTGCAGCACCATTTAGCCCAATTTCCTCGGCGTCAGTAAAAAGGATGATGATATCGTTTTTGTGTTTTGTTTTGTTGTTTAGAAAAGCTCTAACACTTTCAAGAATAGTTGCAACGCCACTTGCATCATCGCTTGCGCCATGCGAATAGGAATGTGGCGCACTGTCGTAATGGGAAAGTAAAAGCAATGCTTTTGAATTATTTGTCACACCGAGCGATCCCGAAATTTCGGAAGAGGTGCTTTTTATTTTGGCTAAAATATTTTTAGATTTTACTAAAGTTCCACCATCCGAAAGCGTAAAACCTTCTTGAACACTTGGATTTAGACCAAGATTTTTAAGCTCAGAAATTAAATATTGTGCTACAGCTTCATGATTTTTTGAACCCACAAAATGAGGTTTTGCACTCATGGTTTTCACTTTGCTAAAAGCACGTTGAGTAGAAAATTCAGATAATGGAGCTTCTGTAGTGTCATAGCTTTGAGGCATCATGAAATAGAACGACAAACAGATGACAATAGTTATAAAAAGAAAGCTGATGATGGAGTAGTTGGTTGTTTTCATGGCAGTTTGGGTTAATCTTTTTTGACCAGCATATAGAAATCATTGTCCAAAAGCATATAACCCTGATCATAGACAAAGTAGTAGGTGTTGCCGGTTTTTGTGTTGAGGATATTAGTAAAATACTCGAAGTCAAAACCTTTGCTTATCAATTTTGATTTTGTGGTTTTGGTTTTTCCTTCGGTATTGATTTCACCAAGAATGCGATAATTCTTTCGGAGTTTGTTATTGATGTTGCGCATCATGTTGGTCGCATCTTTATTCATGCGGTTGTTGTAGTTGTTTCTACAACCATCGCTACAAAACTTTTTGTCTTCGCGACCCAAGATTTTATCGCCACATTCTAAGCAGTTTTTCATTCAAAAAACAAATTGAGTATTAGTTTGCTGATTGCAACGAAGTTAGTAAAAAAATGTTAGTTTCACTCAAAGCGCAAAAAAGTTGTTGAGGTTTTATGGTGATTGAGAGAAGAGATTGGGTTTAGGAGTAAAAAGGCTAAGAAATTAAGTAGTAAAATAAACAGAAGTTTCTATTAATTCATCAAAAAATAATAAATCACAATCCAAACTCCAATAAATGTCAACCCGATGTATAACCCACCTAAATTTCGTTTCAAATCTTTTTTTATCAACAGCCTAAACAATGCCCAACCCAAAAAGATAACGAAGAAAACAATAGGAATATAAATTCTATACATGATAGATAGATTTAAAATAAATGTATGGTAAAGATAAAAATTTTAAAGTACACCAAGAAATAAAAAAACAAGCAATTGTAAGAAACGGCTGTTAGGCAGCGTGCTTTTTATGTTTTTTATATAACAAGAAATAATAAAAGATTCCAATATTGAGTATCAATATGCTGGTAATCCATAGCCAATATCCAAAACATAATTCTTCTATATCAGCCATTCTTCCGTTTTCAGCTGCTAAAATTTTTTTCCAATAAATATATATAAGCGACAAGATTAGCGCAGAAATCGAGAAAACTTTACAAATCTCATCAGATTTAAAAAATACAATGATTGCTATTAATGATAGAGGATTGGCAAGCCAAATTACAGTTTCTATAATTCCACCACCTAAAAATGCAATTCCACCGACTAGAAATAATTCAAAAGAATGCATTTCTGCAGGACCATTATAATCGTTTACTTTTAAAGCTATTTGTGGAAGTGATATTGCAAATGTAATCAGGCAAAATATTACAATTATATTTCTAAGATTTCTGAATTTTTTCGGTAAAGGTTCTTTCTTAGTAATCATAGGTTTAGCATGTTGCATAACGTTCCCTGGCTTTCCGAGATTGCGAACTTCGGAACTGATTATTTTCTTACTAAGATAAACGTTTTTTGTGAACACTTAGAAATAAAAACCAGCAATTGCGTGAAACGTTTGTTATTTTTAGCTTTATTTTAAATTATAATAATACTTTATATATTCTGTTTGGAAAAATATTAAGAAAACGAGGATTATTATTTGGGCACAAACTATAATTACAAACTCTTTTTTCCATTTTTGTCCACTCAATTTCCCGACAATTAAATTTCCAATTATTACCAAAACTATGTAACCTTCAAAGACTGGAAATATTGCTTCTTTTTGAGCTACTTCCATGTCGTATAAAGGACAACAGTCTACTAATTTAGTTACATTATTAATTTCTTTAATTGCTAATAATGACATCAAAACTATTCCAATAAAATTGACTAAATATTTTGTTGCTTTTAATGACATAACTTTATTTGCCAGATTTATCTTCCCAAGGATTTATTCCAAGTTTCTCCATTTTGTCAAACCATTCATCTCTTTTGGAATTCGGTAATTTTTCTCCACACCAAGGGCAAAACTCAATTAAAATAGATGAACTTCCACCATCCCAAATTTTCAAACCATACTCGTCAAATTTTTCGGTGTAAATAATCGGCTTGTCCACATTGTCAAAATCGGTTGATGAATTAAGTTTTAGTTTTTCACACATAAGTTCTACTTAGGATTTTCGTTCTGAATTATTACTACTTTCGCTCTCACTCTTGGCCAGATTGCGAACTTCGGAACCGATTATTTTCTTACTAAGATAAACGTTTTTTGTGTACACTTAGAAATAAAAAGCAAGCAATTGTGAGAAACGGATGTTACCTGCTGGCTTTATATTCGGATTCTTTTTTGACTAATAATTTGGGCTGAATTTGTTGCTCGAATTCTAATATTGTGATTTATTAGGATATCTTCAATAGTTGGAGTGCCTGTAAAAAATGAAGCGCTAAAATCTTCAATAAGAGTGGGGAAAGATACTATTGCTGTCACTCTACGATTATATTCAATGATTTCTTTGGCTCTGAAATAATTAACTGTATCTATAATTTGGTCTATCATAGAGTTTGGGTAATCATTACTTTCCCTAAAAGCGTTTTCAATATTATGTACATATTTAGTTTCAACGCACAAAATCCAATCGTCTTCATTGCATGTTTGAGGGAAAGTTACACATTCACATTGTTTGCAATACGTTCCTGGAGTAATTTCTAATGCGTTATCTAAAAAACCATCAAAGTAGATTCCAATATTGTTCGAGTTTTCGATGTAAATATGTGGAACTTGTGGGTCAATTGATGAAATTACTACGATGCCTCCGTTAAGTTGTTTATAATCAACTATAAAATATTCTGGAGAGTTAATAGAAGTAATTGTATGATTAGGTAGGCTTACTTGTAACTTTGCTATCATACTGAAAATAGTTTAACATGTCATAATACTCATTCATTACTTCATTCATTATTTGATTAAAATAATGTTTTGTAACTGTACCGGTTCTTTCATCAATAACATTATTCAGCTTTCCATCATTAACTTCCCATATGGAAACTAATTTAGGACTTATCCAAGCCTTTAAACTCTGCATCTCTTTCCGCTCATCTTTAGGCATTTTCCCTTTTACTACTTGACCCATTAAACAGTTGTTTATTGCATATAAAACGAATGGGCTATGAGTAGTTATTGTTAAAGTATGTGGATGTTTTCTGCTTTGAATTTTTTCGAAAAGATGATAAATTAAGTCTTTTTGAGCTTCTGGAAACAGATTTTGTTCAGGTTCTTCTACAATAAAATTTATGAAATGGTAATCTTTTTTATTGGATATTAATGTAATAACCTTAGCCGCTTCATTTTTATTTAATTCAAAATTACTTGAGGTCTTTAGTGCTTCCTTTAAATCATCTAATCTTTTTTGATTATCAATAATAAAACTTAGATTCTTGATGAATGCTTTAACTATCTCTTCGTTTTCATTTACGGAAGTGGATTTATTTTCTTTAAAAAAATCTCCCGTTAGATATTCTATAAGCATGAATAGTGGAACTAAACTCTGTAAACCACTTGAAGAATCTTTTAATTGGAGTTCTTTTTTTACATTAATTAACTTAAGAATGTCACGGTCGTTATCTTCTGAGTAAAAATAAGATACAGGAAATTTTAATATTGGTAATGATTTCTTTCTCGTATATTTTTTCTTTACTTCAAACCAATCGTTAAGAAAACTCATAATATTATCATTTGATTCATTATAACGTCTTAGGTTTGGTATGGCAGAAACAAAATTCCTTTCTGAAGGGATGTAAATGTTTCTTGATTTTTTAAAATTAGTTAGATTTTTATGTTCAGAAATTTCAAGTTTATAAGATTTTCCGATATGTTTAATAGAAATGTAATCACTATTATATTCAAAATAAGATTTACTTGAAAAATAAGTATCGCTGACGCGATGAAAAATAATGAATTGATCTTCAAAATCATAATCGAAACTTCCATCAAGAATATACCGCTTTTCAACCCATTGACAAAAGCTAATAAGCTTTGCAATAGTACTTTTTCCACTACTTTGCGGTCCCATAAAGATGTTGACTTTCTTTAATTGAATGTCAATTTCAGAGATTGGGCCAACATTTTTAATAATAATTTGATTCATAAAATTTATTAATTCACACAAAGATAAAAATTATTATCACAATCTATGTAAACAGGGTTTAAGCTTGCGCCTAACTCATTCATATCCGCAATATACCAAAATTTTAATCCAAATCATAACCATAATTAAATTACTGTAAATCAGACACAAAAACACCAACAAACGACAACAAACAATTACAAACGAAAGTAAACGATTATCAACCGAATAATTTTTTGCAACTGCCACAACTTTGCATCGTCGGAAATGAGAAACACAATATTCCTCACGACAAGAAATGTAAAATAATAATAACATTAAATTTTTAAACGCCATGAACGCAATGAAAAACAAAGTACAATTAATCGGGAATGTAGGTAACGAACCAGAAGTAAAAACTTTTGGTGAAGGAAAAAAAGTAGCCAATATCACGCTTGCTACAAATGATTATTATATCAACGACAAAGGTGAAAAAGTTGAACAAACCGAATGGCACAGAGTAACCGCTTGGGGAAAAGTAGCCGAAATTATAGAAAAATATGTTTCCAAAGGAAAAGAAATAGCTATAGAAGGCAAACTTACTCACAGAAGCTATGACGACAAAGAAGGGAACAAACGCTATATCACCGAAGTAGTTGCCAATGATATTCTGCTTTTGGGTAAATAATCACAATCAACTTTTTATGATTAAAACCGACAAATTCTAAATTTTGTCGGTTTTTTTATTTGAAAAACAAAAAAAATTAACGCAAAAAAGCAAAAGTTATCAACACGAAAACGTTTTCGATAACGATGTTTGACTTTTATCAGTAAAAGCGTGGTATAAATTAGTTAAATTAGTCAAACAAAACTGTCAAATCAAACTATAAAACCATGAAAAAAATTAAATTGTCATTGGCTTTAATGGCGCTTTTCTTTGTGTCATGGATTGGTCATGCCCAAGTGGGAATTAACACTACTACGCCATTGAGCATGCTCGATGTGAACGGAAACATGTCTGTAAAAGTAGTTAACCTTACAGGTAATGGAACTGGAACAAGTGGTGCAGCAGTCAATATAAGCGATGGAATTTATATTTCAATTACTCCTGTCGCAACCGATGATAAGTTTCAATTGCCAAATCCTACATTATTTCCAGGCAGAATGTACATCATTAGAAATATTCGCAATACGATTACTGCCCAACTCACTACAGCTGCGGGATTATTGTTCCCAAAAAACTCAACAACAGGTAGCGCGAGCATTTACATGTATGAAGGAAATTTGAGAACAGTTACCGTTTTTAGTGATGGTTCAAACTGGACTTACATCAATTAACGCTACAAAAAATCTAGAATTTCAGTTATACTATTAATCGATTTGAAATTGGTGTGAACAATTTCAAAATCTATTTTTTCATATTCCCATGTGGTGTGATAAGGAACATGAATTCCTGTTCCGCCAATGTTCAATACAGGCAACACATCCGATTTTAGTGAGTTGCCAATCATGATGAAATCTTCAGCTTGGCAGTCTAATCGACCGAGCATTTTTTGATAATCTAGTTCTTTTTTATCACTCATTACTTCTATGTGGTGAAAGTAATGACCAATGCCAGAGTCATGTAGTTTTCGGTGTTGGTCTTTCAGATCGCCTTTTGTAGCGACAACCAGTTTGTATTTTCCTTTTAGTTGTTGTAAAACATCTTCTACATTGGGCAAAAGTTCTACAGGTTTTTGCAATAAATCTTTCCCTATTTGAATGATTTTATTAACCACTTGACCATTCAGTTGATGATTGGTTAAGTCCAAAGCAGACTCAATCATGGATAGCGTAAATGCTTTGATACCAAAGCCATACAGCGGTAAGTTTTTTACCTGATGATTTAAAATCAGTGTCAATAATTCTTGCTTGGATGCAAAACCACTAAACAATTCACAAAATCTTTCCTGTGCTTCATCAAAATAGGGTTCGTTGTGCCAAAGCGTATCATCAGCATCAAAGGCGATTGTTTTACGGTTATTTATCATTAAAACTTATAAAAACTGAATTTATTTTCTTTCTTATTTATACTAGTTAAGTACAAATTATTTTTGAATTCAAATGGCGACAAAAACTCTTCTTTAGAGTTATTTGTCTCTAAAAAAGATCTGATTTTATCAATAGTAGACTCGCCAATATTTTCATTCACCAACTCTGAATTTAAATCCAATTTACATTTTAAATAAATAATTTTTTTATCAGAATATGAACTAACGGAAGATTGAGAAGAATATTCAATAATATTTCCAATAATTGCACCTATAGCACCAAACATTCCAAGCATAGGTGAATTTGGTTGAGGATATGAAACACCACCAAGGGTTAAAAAATATTGATTATCTTTTTGGTATCCTGAAATAGATGGATTTAAAAATGTTGCTCTTCTAGCAAATACTGATGGCTTATCCAACAATTTTCTTTTCGAAAAACTACCATTTTCTTCAACTAATTCAATTTTTTCAAAGTCATTTTTCTCACTGGATAAAATCATTTGTTTTAATAGATTGTTGTCTAAATCCTTAACAATAAGAGTTATAACTTCTCCATCAAAGGTCAACATAAAAATTTTATCATTAACTATAAATGAATTAGTATCTCTAATTATTTTAAATTCGCTATCAGGGTTATTTTTTGGTTTGTTTCTATCTTTACCGATTATTTTTAAAGAGATTTTGTAATCATTCAAATCAATGAATATAATCTGGCAAAAGTCTACATTGTTATCAAGTGTTATAATTAATCTATTGTCATATTGGAATATTTTCTTCTTTTGAGTGGCAAAAACTTGATTTATATTTTCTGAAGAAGCTTTGAAAAATTTGAAACCATCTCTATAAACAGTTCCATTTCTTTCAGTAATAAAGTCCCACAAATCAGACTTTTTATTATCAGAGTCTAAGAAACGGAAAGCTGAGCAATCAATGTTATTCTTTTTAATAACATAGTTGTCAAAAACAGTAATATTAAAATTATTTGTCTCTTTGTCTATGGAAAAGGCATGCAATTTATTATTGTAATTGAATAAACTTAACACCCTTTCTTTTTTTCCTAAACTAAATGGCAAATAAGTAGTGTTGACTACATTTTTTGAAAAATCTATCTCTTTTACTTCAATTTCTTCGTCACTTTTCTTCCAATATGTGTAATAAATCGAATTGCTTATAGTATAACCAATAAAATCAAAAGACTTATTTTCATTAGGTAAAGAAATTTTATTTGTTTCATTGAAATTTTCATCAAATAGAACAAAATCAGTATTCTCTTTATTTTTAATTATAAAAACATTTTTGTCATCATCCTCATTAGATATCCTATACAATTTTTTTAAATCAGAGTCACCAAATTTAAATGTATTGACCAGAGTTTGACTTGAACAAAATAATGAAATAAAAAAAATTGAAAACAAAAATATTTTTCTCATAATTAAAATGTATTAACTTATCACTGCACCATTATTAACACCTTCAGCATCTGGATTTACAAAAACCAGTTTACCATTGGTATCGTTTGTTAGCAAAAGCATTCCTTGACTTTCTACACCACGCAAAGCTCTTGGTGCAAGATTTACCAGAACTGTTACGCGTTTTCCAATAACTTCCTCTGGTGAAAAATGTTCTGCAATTCCTGAAACAATCGTGCGAACATCAATTCCTGTATCGACTTTTAGAACTAAAAGTTTGTCTGCTTTTGGCATTTTTTCGGCTTCAATAATAGTTCCTATTCGTAAATCTATTTTTTGGAAATCATCAAAAGTTGTGGTTTCTTTTTGCGGCATAATCGTTGCGAGTTTAGACGAAGCAATTTCTTTATCATTGGCAGATTTTGTTGCTTCTAGTTTGTCTATTTGTTTTTGTATTTCGGCATCTTCTATTTGGGCAAATAAAATTTCGGCTTGTCCAATTTGATGACCAGCTTTCACTAAATTCCAATTCTCAAATTCCAAATTCCAATGATTTGGTTTTATGTTCAAGATAGAACACAATTTTTTTGCCGTAAACGGTAAAAAAGGTTCAGAAAGAATAGCTAGAGCAGAAGCAATTTGAAGTGCTACATACATTTGTGTCTGTACTCGTTCTGGATTTTCTTTCACCATTTTCCACGGTTCTTCATCGGCGAGATATTTGTTTCCTAATCGAGCTACATTCATCAATTCGCCCAAAGCTTCTCTAAAACGGTAACGCTCAATCGAACTAGAAATTACTGCTGGATACGCTTTTAGTTCAGCTAATGTTTGCTGGTCAACTTCGTTGAACTCATTTGGCGAAGGAACAATTCCGTTGTAATATTTATTGGTTAAAACCACCACACGATTGATGAAGTTTCCAAATATGGCAGCCAATTCATTATTATTTCTCGCCTGAAAATCTTTCCAAGTAAAATCGTTGTCTTTGGTTTCTGGTGCATTTGCTGTCAATGCATAACGCAAAACATCTTGTTTTTCTGGAAAATCTACTAAATATTCGTGCAACCAAACAGCCCAATTTTTGGAAGTCGACAATTTATTTCCTTCCAAATTAAGAAATTCATTTGCGGGAACATTTTCGGGTAGAATATAACTTCCTTCAGCTTTCAGCATTGCCGGGAAAATAATACAATGGAAAACAATATTGTCTTTCCCGATGAAGTGAACCAATTTGGTATCGTCTTTTTTCCAGTAATCTTCCCAGTTTTTACCTTCTCGTTCTGCCCATTCTTTGGTTGAAGAAATGTAACCGATTGGTGCATCAAACCACACATATAATTTTTTTCCTTCGGCACCATCAACAGGAACATCAATTCCCCAATCAAGATCACGAGTTACAGCTCTTGGTTCCAATCCTGCATCTATCCATGATTTTACTTGTCCATAAACATTGGGTTTCCAATCGTTTTTATGACCTTCAATAATCCATTTTTGAAGAAAATCGCTGTACTCATTAAGTGGTAAAAACCAATGTTTGGTCGATTTTAAAACAGGAGTTGTACCAGTAATAGTTGATTTTGGATTAATCAAATCAGTAGCGTTCAAAGAGCTTCCGCATTTTTCACATTGATCGCCATAGGCTTCAAGATTTCCGCATTTTGGGCAAGTTCCAGTCACAAATCTGTCTGCTAAAAATTGAGCTGCTTTTTCGTCGTATAATTGTTCGGTAGTTTCCTCAATAAACTTGCCGTTATCATATAATTTTCTGAAAAAATCTGAAGCAGTTTGATGATGAATAGCCAGTGAAGTTCTTGAGTAATTGTCAAACGAAATTCCAAAATCTTCAAATGATTTTTTTATAATTCCGTTGTATTTATCTATAACTTCTTGTGGTGTAATACCTTCTTTTCTGGCTTTCATAGAAATTGCAACACCATGTTCATCGCTTCCGCAAATGAATGCTACATCTCTACCTTGAAGGCGCAAATATCTTGCATAAATATCACTTGGAACATAAACTCCAGCCAAATGACCAATGTGAATTGGACCATTTGTATAAGGTAATGCGGCTGTAATGGTATATCTTTTCGGGTTTTCTAACATTTTAAATTATATAAATATTCTGCAAAAATACGTTATTTTAGCAACGAAATAAATTTTAATAAACAGGATTATAGTTTCTGTTAAAACTAATGAAAAAATATATTTTCTGCATTCTATTTTCAATTTTCTTTTCTCAACTTTATTCTCAAAAAAAGATGATAACACCACCATTTTTGCAAAAAGGCGATACAGTAGCCATAGTTTCTACAGCACGAAAAAACATAGAGGATAACTTGCAACCATCTATCGATTTGTTGAAATCTTGGGGATTGGAAGTAAAGTTGGGTAAAACGATAGGTTTGGATTATTATCAGCTTGCAGGAACCGATGCTCAAAGAGCAGAAGATTTTCAGGAAATGATGGATAATCCAAATATAAAAGCCATTTGGTGTGTTCGAGGTGGTTATGGAACGGTCAGAATTATTGATTTGCTTGATTTCACAAAATTTAAGCAAAACCCAAAATGGATTGTTGGGTTTAGTGATGTAACGGTTCTTCATAGTCACTTGAATAGAATGGGGATTCAATCCATTCACGGAACGATGCCTATTAGTATCCCAAGAGCAACTGACGATGCTAAAGAAAGTTTACGTAAGTCACTTTTTGGCGAAAAGCTAGAATATGTTCTCGATTGTGATGCTTTGAATCATTTGGGAAATGCCAAAGGCGAATTAGTTGGTGGCAACTTATCCATTTTATACAGTCTTTTGGGTTCTGAGTCGGCAATTGATTGTAATGACAAAATATTATTTTTGGAAGATTTAGATGAGTATTTGTACCACATCGATAGAATGATGTTGAATTTGAAACGCAATGGATGTTTATCTAGTTTGAAAGGAATTATTGTTGGCGGAATGACCGAAATGAAAGACAACGAAATTCCTTGGGGGAAAAATGCATTTGAAATTATAGAAGAAACAATAAAGGGATTGGATATTCCTGTCCTTTATAATTTCCCAGCAGGACATATTCGTGACAATCGGGCATTGATTTTTGGCAAACAAGTTTCTCTTGAAATCAATGAAAGAGAAAGTAAAGTGGTTTTTGAATAGACACTTTAGACTATTTGGAAATTAGATATTTTAGATAAAACAAAATCTAACTAATCTAAAAGTCTGGCAATCTAAAAATCTAAAAAAATGGCAGAACACAATGAACTTGGAAAGCTTGGAGAAGAATTGGCCGTAGATTTTCTACAAAAAAACGGCTATGACATTCTTGAAACAAACTGGGTTTTTCAAAAAGCTGAAATCGATATCATTGCTCAAAAAGATAACACACTTGTAGCTGTTGAAGTTAAAACACGATCAAGTATTGATTTTGGGTTGCCTCAAGACTTTGTTAAACCAAAAAAAATTCAACTATTGGTCAAAGCTATCAATGAATATGTGGTTTCTAACGACTTAGATGTTGAGGTTCAGTTTGATATTATTGCGGTTAATAAAGAAGAAAAAGATTTCAATATTGAACACATAAAAAATGCTTTCTTTCATTTTTGATGAACAATTCATAAAAATATTTCAAGAAAACACTAATTTCTTTGAAATTATATAACTTTGGGGTTTAAATTTTTAACAATGAAAAAACACCTACTGTTATTTTTATCTTTTTGTTTTTCATTTGCTTTTTCTCAAAACAAAATTGCTGATAAAGTGCATGAATTTCAAATTCAACAAAAACGTTTTATTTCCTTTAATGTATTAGATGTTAATCCTAACAAAGACGCTGATGCAGAAAAGGTAGTAACAAATGCCACATACGCGACCATTAATCTTCAAAAAATTAATGACATTGTTACTAATAAATATGACTTTATTGAATTAGAAATTCCATTCAAAAATCAAAATTATAAAGTTCAATTATATAAAGTAGATCCTTTTGCTGAAGACTTCAGAATTGATACAGATAAAAAACAAAATATTGCTTATCAAAAAGGAGTTTATTACAGAGGAATTATCAAAGGAAATCCAAATTCAGTTTCAGCGTTTAATTTCTTTAACGGAGAATTTAATGGTATTTTTTCTGCAGATGAATTAGGTAACATTGTTGTTGGAAAATTAGAAAAACAAAATAATCAATTGGATTATATCGTTTACTCAGATACAGATTTAAAAATACTAAACAATTTTGATTGTCATGTAAAAGATGACGTTAAACCTGCTGAAATTTCAACTCAAAACAGAGAAGTGAATACCAACAGATGTGTAACTTTTTATTTTGAGATTGACAATAATTTATATCAAAGTAACGGAAGCAATACTACTACTACAACCAATTGGATGACATCAGTTTTCAATAATGTACAAACATTGTTCAATAACGATGGAATTACAACTGCCTTGAAGTCAATTTATATTTGGACAACTCAAGATCCATATGATGGAGTTGGAACAGCTTCTAGTGACTATTTACAAGCATTTGCTGAAAATAGACCTGTTTTTAATGGTGATGTAGGAATGCTTGTTGGAATTGATCCTGGAGGTTTAGGTGGAGTTGCTTTCATTGATTCTATTTGTGGTTCAATTAATTACTCTTATTCTGATATTGATGGAATTTCGTTTTCAACTGTTCCGAGTTATTCATGGACAATTCAAGTAATTACACACGAATTTGGTCATTCACTAGGTTCGCCTCACACGCATGCTTGTGTTTGGAATGGTAATAACACAGCAATCGATAATTGCGGACCATATGCAATTGGTCAATCTGGAGAAGGATATTCATGTATGACTACACCACCAACCATTCCTTCACCATCGGTAAAAGGAACAATAATGAGTTATTGTCATTTGACTAGTTCAGGAATTAGTTTAGCTAATGGTTTTGGACCACAACCAGCAGCAAGAATTGTTAGCACTGTAAATAGTAAAACTTGTCTGAGTACAAATTGCACCAATACATGTATTAATACAGCAGTTAATATTCAAACAACTAACGTCACTGATTCATCAGTAACAGTTACTTGGACAGATATAGTTCCAACGGTTACCCAATGGCAAGTTACAGTAGCACCATTTGGCGTGAATGGAACTTGGACAACAGTTAATACGCCTACTTTTTCGGTTTCAGGGTTACAGCCAAACACTTATTACAGAGCGAGAGTTCGCCCAGTATGTTTAGGTGTAGCTCCAACAATTAGAGATAAAGTATTTGCTACCACAGGAGATTATTGTTCAGGCTTGGAATTTACGGATACAGGTGGAGTTACAGATGAATATACAGATATGGAAACGTTCACTAGAAAATTTATTCCAAATTTACCTAATCAAGCACTAAAAGTTACTTTTGATTCATTCAGTTTAGAGGAAAACTGGGATTATCTGTACATTTACAATGGACCAGATGAAACTTACCCTGAACTAAATGGTGGAGACGGATTTACAGGAACAAATTCTCCTGGCGAAATAACTTCTACAGCTTCTGATGGCTCTTTGACATTTAAATTTGTTTCTGACCAAGCTGTAACCGATGCTGGCTGGAGCGCAACTGTTTCTTGTGTAGGTTCACTAGGAAATCAAATAAACGATTACATTGATTTTAGTTATTTCCCTAACCCAACAAAAGGAATAGTTACAATCAAAGCAAACACTAATATTACAGAAGTTACGGTTTATAATATTGAAGGAAGAAAGCTATTTTCACAACCTGTAAATACTTTAGAAGACAATATCAATATTTCACAATTTGCTACGGGAACATATTTCTTTAAAGCAAAATGTGGCGATAAGGAAATCAACTTTAAAGTAATGAAATTATAAAGAACAAAAAACCACTCAATCGAGTGGTTTTTTTAAATTATTTGCATCAACTCTAGGGCTTTTGTGATTGACTTCACATTTTCAAAAGTGAGTAGTAAACGCAAACCGTTTTTAGTTTCTTTCTCTTTCATTTTACAAATGTTTCCATGTTGTTGAACAAATTGGAGCACTTTTGTAAACTGTTTTGAATTGTAAAAATCAGATTGCTGGTCAGCGATAAAATAACCAATCATTTTACCTTGTTTCATAACTAGTTTTTCAATCCCAATGTGGGTTGCAATCCATTTGATTCGAATACTGTTCAGCAATGCTTTGGCTTCTTTTGGCAAAGGCCCAAAACGGTCAATCAGCTTGTTTTCGTAGGCAATCAATTCTTCTTCTGTTTTGCAATTGCCAAGTTCGTTATAAAGAGTTAATCGTTCAGTAACGTTGTTGATATATTCATCAGGGAAAAGCAATTCAAAATCAGTGTCGATTTGTAAATCTTTGACGTATTCTTTGGTTTCAATATCAGAATCAGTTTCATATAATTCTTTGAACTCATTTTCTTTGAGTTCTTCTATGGCTTCGTTCATAATTTTTTGATAGGTTTCAAAACCAATTTCATTGATAAAACCACTTTGTTCGCCACCCAATAAATCACCAGCACCACGAATTTCTAAATCTTTCATGGCAATGTTAAATCCGCTTCCCAATTCGTTATATTGTTCCAACGCTTGAATACGTTTTCGAGCATCATCCGTCATAGCAGAATATGGAGGACAAATGAAATAACAAAACGCTTTTTTATTGCTTCGACCTACGCGACCACGCATTTGATGTAAATCGGAAAGTCCAAAATTATTCGCATTGTTGATGAAAATCGTATTAGCATTTGGCACATCCAAACCACTTTCAATAATTGTTGTTGCTACTAAAACATCAAAATCACCATTCATAAAACTCAACATAATTTCTTCGAGTTTGCTTCCTTCCATTTGACCGTGACCAATTCCAACGCGAGCATCAGGAACCAATCGCTGAATCATACCTGCAATTTCTTTGATATTTTCAATTCGGTTATTGATGAAAAAAACCTGTCCGTTTCGCTGAATTTCATACGAAATAGCATCACGAATAATTTCTTCGTTAAATCCAACGACTTGTGTTTCTATCGGATAACGATTTGGTGGTGGCGTTGTGATTACCGATAAATCTCTAGCTGCCATCAGCGAAAACTGTAATGTTCTCGGAATTGGCGTTGCAGTTAAGGTTAACGTATCCACATTGGCAGCAATCGTTTTCAGTTTGTCTTTTACGTTTACGCCAAATTTTTGCTCTTCGTCAACAATGAGTAATCCTAAATCTTTGAATTTTACATTTTTGTTGACCAACTGATGCGTTCCGATAAGAATATCTAGTTTCCCAGATTCTAAATCTTCCAGCGTTTGTGCTTTTTGTTTGGCAGTTCTAAAACGATTTAAGTAACCAATTTTTACTGGCATTTCTTTTAATCGTTCACTAAATGTTCGGTAATGTTGATACGCCAAAATGGTTGTTGGCACCAAAACGGCTACTTGTTTACTATTATCAACGGCTTTGAATGCTGCACGAATAGCGACTTCCGTTTTCCCGAAACCAACATCGCCACAAACCAATCTGTCCATCGGACGATCTTTTTCCATGTCGGCTTTTACGTCTGCAGTTGCTGTGATTTGGTCTGGCGTATCTTCGTAAATAAAGGAACTTTCCAATTCTTTTTGCAAATAACTATCGGGCGCAAATTGAAATCCTTTTTCTAATCTTCGCTTGGCATACAACTGAATTAAATTGAAAGCTATATGTTTTACACGAGCTTTTGTCTTTTGTTTTAAGACTTTCCAAGCATTAGAACCCAACTTATAAATCTTTGGTGGCGTTCCGTCTTTGCCGTTGTATTTTGAAATTTTATGTAGCGAATGAATGCTTACATATACAATGTCGTTATCGGCATAAACCAATTTAATGGCTTCTTGCGTTTTGCCTTCAACCTGAATTTTTTGCAATCCGCCAAACTTTCCAATTCCGTGATCGATATGTGTAACATAGTCACCAACCGAAAGCGAATTCAACTCTTTTAACGTTATCGTTTGCTTTTTAGAATAGCCATTTTTGATGGAAAATTTATGATAACGCTCAAAAATTTGATGATCAGTATAACAAGCAACCTGATGTTCTTCGTCAATAAAACCTTGATATAACGGTTGTACAACGGTATGATATTGTTTGCGAATGTCTTCGTGATTTTCTTCATCAATACTTTCAAAAATATCGTGAAAACGGTTCGCCTGATTTTCAGTGGAACAAAACAAATAATTGGTAATTCCGTTGAAATGATTGTCGCTCAAATTGTTCAGCAATAAATCAAATTGCTTGTTGAACGACGGTTGCGGTTGTATATGAAACTCAAAGTTTTTTTCGTTTTTAAAAAAGGATTTATTACTCAATTCTACCACAGAAAAATCCAATGCTTTACGCAAAAATCCTTCCTGATTTAGAAATAAATGTTCTGGCGAAGCATGTTTAATGTCTTTGGAAAGTTTATCAAAAGTTTCAGTTGCTTTTTCGAATAGTTTATCCAATTGTGCCAAAACCATTTCTGTGTTTTCTATCCAAAGAATAGTTTTGTCGTTGATATAATCTAGGAAACTTTCGCGGTTTTCATTGATAAACTTGTTTTCCAGATTTGGGATAATGGTAATCTTATTTTGTTTTTCAACCGAAAGTTGCGTTTCTACATCAAAGGTTCGGATGCTATCGACTTCATTGCCAAAAAACTCAATTCGATACGGATTGTCATTCGAAAAAGAAAAAACATCGACAATTCCGCCACGAACCGAAAATTCGCCAGGTTCAGTGATGAAATCTACGCGTTTGAATTCGTATTCAAATAGCACTTCGTTGATAAAATCGATAGAAATGTTATCGCCAACAGCAACTTTTAATGTGTTTTTGTCCAATTCTTTTTTGGTCACAACTTTTTCAAAAAGCGCTTCGGGATAAGTAACAATAATTGCTGGTTTTTTTCTGGAATTGATTCGGTTCAATACTTCGGAACGAAGTAAAACATTGGCATTATCAGTTTCTTCAATTTGGTATGGACGACGATACGAACTTGGATAAAACAACACATCATTTTGTCCAATCATTTGTTCCAAATCATTCAAATAATAAGCTGCTTCTTCTTTTTCGTTGCAAATCAACAGAAAAGGCTTTTCAGATTTTTTAAAAACAGCTTGTAATACAAACGATAAAGAAGAACCAAGCAATCCTTTGCAATGTAATTTAGTTGAGTGCTTTTCTAAACATTCTGCTATTTTTTTTACTTTATTAGAATATTGATAGGCGGTAAATAAAGTTGAAGTGCTCACTTTTATTTTATGATTTTATCTTTCTCTGGATTGTTGGTTTTTATAGCTCTCGAAGTGTCAAGCATTTTTATCATATCTGCTTCTCCATCTTCCATTTTAATGTTGTTCTTTTGATCGATTTCAGCTAATTGATTCTGGAGTGAACGAAGTTCTTCATTAATCTCTGGGACAAGTTGAATTATTTTTTCATCTGGAATAGTCTTTAGATGAATATAAAGATTAATAGAATTTATTTTAGTTGCAACAGATGCAATGCGACTTTTTATTTCAGGTTTATTATAGGTTACAGGAATATTATTGTTGAGTTCCTGCGCTTTTTTAGACAATGTTTTTGCTTTCTGTTGAAAAGCACCAATACTGCTTTTTGGTTTTTGCGAAAGCTCTTTTAAAAAATTTCGCCATTCGCTCCAGTTTTGAGTTAATTGTTGTGAAGTAGCATTGATGGGTTGTGTGTTGAAATTCCAGTTGCGGTTTATGTTTTCAAATATCACTTCCAGCTTTTTGGCTTCTTTTTCTTGTTCAAGTTTTTGTATAGCCTCATCTTTTCGGCAGGAAACCAAACCCAAAGTGAAAAGAAATAATAAAAATATCCTGTGTTTCATCAAGTTGTATTTTCTTTTTGCAAAAATACAAATGTAAGCCAAAAAGAACTTTTACAAGTGTTATAAGATTTATAAATAATTGACATTTTTGACCGATAAAGATTTTCTAAAATGTTACCTTTGTTTACAACAAACAAATCAAACCATGAATACTAAAATCCTAATCATTGGTGCCTGTGGACAAATAGGTACCGAACTAACAAAAAAATTAAGAAATATTTACGGAGTTGAAAATGTTATTGCTTCCGATATCAGAAAACTGAATAATGATGTAGTAAATGAAGGGATTTTTGAAGTGGTGAATGCACTCGATTTTAATCAAATAGAGCATTTAGTAGAACAATATCATATAACTGATGTGTACTTAATGGCTGCATTATTATCGGCTACAGCCGAAAAAAATCCAGCTTTTGCTTGGGATTTGAATATGAATTCGCTATTTCACGTGTTGAATTTGGCGAAAGCCAAAAAAATAAAAAAAATATTTTGGCCATCGAGCATAGCTGTTTTTGGACCAACAACGCCAAGATATAATACACCACAATATACCATCATGGAACCATCAACAGTTTACGGAATTTCAAAACAATCTGGTGAAAGATGGTGTGAATACTATCATAACATTTATGGTGTTGATGTGCGCAGTATTCGCTATCCTGGATTGATAAGTTGGTCAACTGAACCTGGTGGCGGAACAACTGATTATGCAGTTGACATTTATCACAAAGCTCTCGAAAATGGGACTTATGAGTGTTTCCTTTCGGAAGAGACAGCTTTGCCTATGATGTATATGGATGATGCTATTCGTGCAACGATTGAAATCATGCAAGCACCAGCCGAAAATATTCATGTTCGTTCATCCTATAATTTAGGTGGTGTAAGTTTTACTCCAAAAGAG
>JAXLVF010000021.1:0-17768 GCA_046329205.1 Flavobacteriaceae bacterium
TTTTGTAGCTTGTCCTTCAAGATTGAATTCAAGAGTGTTTATACCGTTTTGAAGTCTTTTTTGTCCATTTTTCAATTTACCAACAACAGAAGTTCTTACACCTGCGGTGTTAAAACCTTGTGTGTAAAATGAATCGCTGTTATCATAAGAAGAAAAACGAACATCTACCGAAAGAATAGTACCGTTTACCGACTGACCACCGATAATATTTCTTGATAGTTTAACCGATTTAAAGTCGAAATCCATTTTTAAAGGACTGACTTCTACAAGCATTTTTTCAGGAAAATGTTTATGATTACAAGAATTAGAATCGTGAATTATGTTTTCATTAATATCAACCTGATACATTCCAGGTTTTTTAAAAACATACTTTGCCAAAGCATCTCCAGAACCCGAAGCGATAACTTCGTTTCTGTCTATATCGGTTATGCTCCAAGTAACCTGAGTGGAAATTTCATCTCCCAAATCACTTAGTGTTTTACCATAAGACAAAATTATTTTTTGCTCATCTGTATTTAACAGCAAATCTCCTTGTGCATAAGATGCAAAGGAAAAACAACTGAAGAAAATCAGAAGAAAATTAGAATAGGTATTTTTCATACATAAAAAATTAGTTTACTTTATTTATTAGACTTAACAGAAGAAATTAAGAGTTTCTTTTATAATCTCAAATTTTTCTTCTTACATAAAATAGTTTGGTTTTATTTCATACAGTAGTTATTTAAATGTGGTTTTTTAATATTTTTAGAACATAATGATGCAAACTTACACCCGTATGTTAGTAATGTTTTTTTTTTACCGTTAGTTATTCTGGAAAAAATAACAATATTTTTTAAGCATAAAAAATTAACAATCAAACACTTGAATATCAATAAAAATATCTATTAAGCATTTTGAAAATATCTGAATTTAAAAAGGAATCAAACTTGATTTAATAAAAAACATCGTTTAATCTGAAAAATATACTCATGATTTTTTATTTAATTTTATCATAAAATCTTTACGAAATGTTAAACTAAACTACTTTTTGTTTTTTTTTAATGATTTTTACTTTTTAAAATTTTTATATGAAAAAGCTAATGTTATTTGGACTTATTTTATTTCTTGCCTCTTGTAAAAGCAAAAAAGCAGTAAGTGATGTAAAAGATGATACAACAAAAGAAACCATTGAAGAAACAACAAAAGAAACTGTTTCTGTTATAAAACCTACCGAAGTTGACAAAATTAAAAGCGATAGAGCTTATGATTTAGGCAAAAGATTATTAGAAACTTGCAACACTTCAAAATTTAAAGCTTTCACAAAAAATGAAGCAACTGATAAAGTGATTGCCAATGCAACTGCCGAAAAAATATCTACTACTTGCAAAAAAATCAATCAACGAAACGGAAAATTTCTCGGAATAAAACTTCTTGAAGTAAAACACGATAAAATCTTGGATGAATATACCTTTCGCTATGCTATTGATTATGAAAAAAAACTCTTCAAACGCGAGTTGATGGTTACCGTAAATTCAGAAAATAAAGTTTCGGCAATCAATACCAAAGAAGTTAAACCAACCCCATTTTAAATGCAGCATAAAGCGATTTTAATTATCTTTGCCAAAAAAAAATTACAATGCAAGACATAATCAATCGTTTCATAAGTTACGTTACTATAGATACAGAATCTGACCCAAACTCAACAACTACTCCAAGTACAGAAAAACAGTGGAATTTAGCAAATAAATTAGTTGAAGAGCTAAAGGCTATTGGAATGCAAGAAGTTACAATTGACAAACATTCCTATGTAATGGCAACTTTACCTTCTAATATTGACAAAAAAGTTCCAACAATTGGTTTTGTAGCTCATTTTGATACTACGCCAGATTTTACTGGTGCTAATGTTACTCCTCAGGTTGTTAAGAATTATGATGGAAAAGACATTGTGCTTAACAAAGAGCAAAATATCGTGCTTTCACCTAGTTACTTCAAAGATTTACTCCAATACAAAGGACAAACACTTATTACTACAAATGGTTTGACACTTCTTGGTGCCGATGATAAAGCAGGTATTACAGAAATAGTTACTGCTATGGAATATCTCATAAAAAATCCTCAAATAAAACACGGAAAAATAAGAGTATGTTTTACTCCAGATGAAGAAATAGGACGTGGTGCAGATTTATTTGATGTAAAAAAATTTGATGCAGATTGGGCATACACCATGGACGGAAGTCAAATAGGCGAACTGGAATATGAAAATTTTAATGCTGCTGGCGTAAAAATTACCTTTAAAGGTAAATCTGTTCATCCTGGTTATGCAAAAGGTAAAATGATAAACTCGATGCTTCTTGCAAATGACTTTATTAATGAATTACCAAAAAATGAAATTCCCCAAGAGACAAAAGGTTATGAAGGTTTTTATCATGTAACTCAATTGCAAGGTAGTATCGAAGAGACGAAATTGGAACTTATCATTCGTGACCACGATATGAAAAAGTTTAAAGACCGAAAGAAAACAGTTGAAAACATTACAAAAAAATTCAATAAAAAATACGCAAAACAATTTGGCGAAGATATTGTAATCACAGAGATAAAAGATCAATATTACAACATGAAGGAAAAGGTTGAACCTGTAATGTTTATTGTTGATTTAGCCGAAAAAGCTATGAAGTCTTTGGGTATAAAACCACTTATTAAACCTATTCGTGGTGGAACTGATGGTTGTCGCTTGTCATACATGGGATTGCCTTGCCCTAATATTTTTGCTGGTGGTCACAATTTTCATGGAAAATATGAATATGTTCCTGTAGAAAGTATGCAAAAAGCAGTTGAAGTAATTGTTAAAATTGCTGAGTTAACTGCAACTACAGATTTTGCTAAGAAGAAGAAAAAATAATTACTAATGGCTGATAACCCTTGGCAAAGCAATCATTTGTGGGAAGAAGAACTTGGGATTTTAAGAGAAATCATCCATAAGACTGAACTCATTGAAACAAAAAAATGGGGTGGTGAGGTATATACTATCAATAACAAAAATATTTTGGGAATTGGTGGTTTCAAAAAATTCTTCACAATATGGTTTTGGAACGGAGTTTTCCTGAAGGATAACACTAAAGTATTGGTCAATGCAAATGAAGGTGTGACAAAAGGTCTTCGTCAATGGCGATTTACCTCGAAAGAAGAGATTAATGAAAAACTGATTTTGCAATATATTAATGAAGCTATTACCAATGAAAAAGCTGGCCTTTCCATTAAACCAGAAAAGAAAGAAGCTTTAAAATGTCCTTACTTTGAAAAAAAACTAAATGAAGATAACAGCTTGAAAACTGCTTTTGAAAATTTTTCTCCCTATAAACAAAAGGAATTTTGGGAATATATGGCAACCGCCAAGCAAGAAAAAACTAAGGAAACGCGATTTGAAAAAATAAAACCAATGATTTTGGAGAACATTGGTCTAAATGATAATTATAGAAAATAAAAAATCCCAATCTTTCGATTGGGATTTTTTTAAGCCTTTTTATTGAGTGCAGCAGTCATTTCTAGCGAAATAGCTGAACGCTCAATCTTTAATTTTCCTGCCATTGTTTCTATAACAGCTGTTCCTTCAGAAAGCTCCACTATTTTACCGTGAAAACCACTTTTAGTAATTATTTTATCACCAACTTTTAGGTTGTTTTCGAATTCTTTTTCTTGTTTCATCTTTTTTTGTTGTGGTCTAATCATAAAGAAATAGATTATCACAAACATTAAGACAAAAGGTAATATTTGATTTAATTGTCCCATTTTTTTCTTATTGCTTTTTAGGTTCTCTAATGAATGTTTTAATATTAATTGTTTCTACTCCTTTTTCTGTGTTGCAAGTTACAGTTACCGTCTTCATGGTATGTCCACTTTTGCCCGCAGAATTGAAAGTTACTTTTAGTTTGCCTTCTTCTCCTGGTTTGATTGGATCTTTAGGATATTCTGGAACAGTACAACCACAAGAAGCTCTAGCATCAGATATAATCAAATCTGCTTCGCCAGTATTCTTGAAGGTGAAAGTATGCTCTACTTTATCACCTTGATTAATGCCTCCAAAATCGAATTCTTTTTCATAAAACGACATTTGAGGATATTTCCCATCAGCTGGTTTTGGAGCTGGATTAGTATTCACCTCTGGAGCTGCAATTTTTGCTTCTGGATTTACAGCATTAGGATCAGCAGGAGCAACACCTTGTGTTGAGTTATCAATTTTTGATGAAGCATCTTCTTTTTTACATGATGCAATCAGCATTGTTGCTGAAAGCATAAATAATGTTACTTTTTTCATAGTTATAATAAACCTCGTCCTGTTTTTTTAATTTTATTTTCTAATGTAAATTCTTTAACAAGATTATCTAAAATTCCGTTGATAAAAATACTGCTTTTTGGTGTTGAATATTCTTTGGCTAACTCTAAATACTCGTTTATGGTAACTTTTACAGGAATTGATGGGAATTTTAATAATTCGCAAATTGCCATTTTCAAGATAATTGTATCCATTTCTGCAATACGATCAGCATCCCAATTTGGTGTTTTATCAATATATTCTTTAGCTAATTCAACTTCGTTAAGCACTGTTTTTCTGAAAAGTAGACTAACAAATTCCTTGTCTTCAATATCCTTGTAAAGTTTAGAAACTTCGAATGAACTATCTTTTGATAAGCTTTTTAAATCCTTAAGAATTTGAGTATTTACAACGGGAATATCATCAACCCAAGTTAGTTTATAATCTTCAAGATATTCATATAATTTTTCATTTGGAGCTAACACTTTTTCGAAGATATCTAGTATAAATTTTTTATCATCTTCGAAAGACGTTTTTTTGTCAAGCATATACCTTTCATAAATATCGCTCTTCTTTACATCTGCCAACAGTAATAAAATATAACTGTCATCATTAATCCAATTGTTAATTCTTCTTTTATCCAAAGCTTGTTTGAATGCAGGCGAATCTGCAATAGATTTAATAACACTGTTTTGAATAAATTTTTTGTTTGGATTTTTTTCTTGAGGTGTAGCTAAATGTTTTTTGCTAGAAGCATCAAGAAACTCAATTTCTTTTTTTTGAATTTCAACTAATGCGGAAAGAATAGTTAAATATAAATCGAAAATAGAATCGATACTGTGCATCAAGAATTTTTCTTCTTTCTCGATATCGTTAGAATTTTTTTGATGCAAAGCATATATAGATTGCATCACTTTAATTCGAATATGTCTTCTGTTTAACACCTGTAAGAACTTTATAAAAATTAACAAAGCGAAAGAATATCTTTCGCTTTGCAAAAATAGTAATATTTTAGAACAACGCTATTATTTGCTTGCGTTTTCTTTTTTTCTTTGCTCAATACGATTTTCCGCAATTTGCATAGCCGCTTGTTGTGTTGTCATATTGTTTTGCTCAGCATAACTAAATATTTCTAAAGTTGTATTGTAGATATTTTCTGTTCTACGCATAGCTTCTCCTTTTTCATATTTTACGATTTCGCCGTAAACATTGATGATACCACCAGCGTTAATAAGGAAATCTGGAGCATAAACAATACCTCTTTCTCTAAGGATTTTACCGTGTACATTTTCAACTGCTAATTGATTATTGGCAGCACCAGCTATTACTTTAGCTTGAATTTTGTAAACTGTATCATCATTTATAGTTGCTCCAAGCGCACATGGTGAATAGATATCAACATCTGCTGCATAAAGGTCATCGCCTGTGAAAATTTTAGCCCCATATTTTTCAACCATAGCATCCATCTTTTCCTGATGAATATCAGAAACAAAAACTTCTGCTCCTTCTTTACGGATATAGCTAATAAGTGTTTCGCCTACATGTCCATTTCCTTGAACCAAAACTCTTTTCCCTTCTAAATTATCTGATCCGAATTTATATTTTGCAGCAGCTTTCATTCCCATATATACACCATAGGCTGTAACAGGCGAAGGGTTTCCAGAACCACCTAGTTCTTCAGAAATTCCAGTTACAAATTTGGTTTCTTTGTGAATTCTATCCATATCAGCGGTAGTTGTTCCTACATCTTCTGCAGTAATATATTTTCCACTCAATGAATTTACAAACTGTCCAAACTTGGTAATCATTTCAGGCGTTTTATCATGTTTAGAATCGCCTATTATTACTGCTTTTCCTCCTCCAAGATTCAAACCTGTGATTGCTGATTTATATGTCATTCCACGGGATAAACGCAACACATCATTTAATGCTTCCCATTCGTTAGCATATTTCCACATTCTAGTTCCTCCAAGCGCTGGTCCCATAACCGTATTATGTATACCAATTATTGCCTTTAAACCTGTATCTTTGTCGTGACAAAAAACGATTTGTTCGTGATTATCAAATGATAGTTGACCAAAGACAGGATCCATTTTTTTTAACTCTGTTAGAGTTGTGATTTCTGTAGTCATAGTATAAAAATTAATTGGTATTTTTGTTTTTTACAAAAACTAGGTGCAAAATTAATGTTTTATTCAATAATATGCATTAACTTTCAAAATAATTAGCAAATTGTTAATAAAATCATTTTATTTTATCAAAACAATAATTACATTTTAATCTGTTTTTTAACGTTTTAATTAATTTTTATTTTAACTTTTTATAATAATAATGAAAGAGCTTCAATATCTGAACAAATATTTTATTAAATACAAATACAGCTTCCTCCTAGGTATCATCATTACTATAGTTGCACAAATATTTTCATTATTTACTCCAAAGCTAATAAGTAAATCGTTCAAGGCGATTGAGTCTTTTCATGAAAACAATGCTAATCACACTTTAATAAAGGAAGAACTAATAAATAATATTCTTTTAATTATTGGCACCACATTAATTGCAGGAGTTCTTACTTTTTTAATGAGACAAACTCTAATTGTTATGTCAAGACATGTTGAGTTCGACTTGAAAAATGAAGTTTTCAAACACTATGAAGTTCTCGACCAAAATTTTTACAAAAAAAATAGAACTGGTGATTTAATGAATCGAATAAGTGAAGATGTCGCAAAAGTAAGAATGTATGTAGGTCCAGCTGTTATGTACACCATAAATACATTAATACGTTTTGTAGTTGTCATTATTTATATGTACAACGTATCTCCAAGATTAACTTTATACACCTTACTTCCTTTACCTATCCTGTCATACATTATTTTTAGGCTTAGTAAAGAAATCAATAAGAGAAGCACAACATTCCAACAATATTTGTCAAAGATTTTCAGTTTCACACAGGAAATTTTTTCTGGAATTAGAGTTGTAAAAGCATATAGTTTAGAAAATCAATATCAAGAGAAACTAGAAAACCTTGCTGAAGAAAGTAAGACAAAAAGCATGAATTTAGCAAAAGTTCAAGCATTGTTTGGACCTTTAATGATTGCGCTTATTGGAGTTAGCAACTTGATTGTAATTTATTTTGGAGGACTGATGTATATCAATCATGAACCTGGAATGGAAAGCATTGGTGTAATAGCTGAGTTCATTTTATATGTAAATATGCTTACATGGCCAGTGGCTTCTATAGGTTGGGTTTCATCATTAGTTCAAGAAGCCGAAGCCTCACAAAAAAGAATCAATGAGTTTTTAAAAACTAAACCAGAAATAGTTAATCACGAAAACAACCCAACTCCAATTGAAGGCTCAATTGAATTCAAAAACGTGAGTTTCGTTTATGATGATACAAATATTGAAGCACTAAAAAACGTTTCTTTTAAACTAAATAATGGTGAAACTTTAGCAATTCTTGGAAAAACTGGTTCTGGAAAATCAACCATATTATCATTGATTTCTAGACTTTATGATGTGACATCGGGTGACATTCTTGTGGATAATAAAGACTTAAAACAACTCAATCTATATAACCTAAGAGAAAGCATTGGGATTGTACCACAAGATGCATTCCTTTTTTCGGATACTATAAAAAATAACATCAAGTTTGGTAAAGAAAACGCTACTGATGAAGAAGTAATTACAGCAGCAAAAAATGCAGTTGTTCATGATAATATTATTGCTTTTACAAATCAATATGAAACCATATTGGGTGAAAGAGGAATTACTCTTTCTGGCGGTCAAAAACAAAGAGTTTCTATTGCGCGAGCAATAATTAAAAGACCAAATATTCTCCTTTTTGATGATTGTCTTTCTGCTGTGGATACAGAAACAGAAGAGCAAATCTTGAATAATTTGAACGAAATAAGCAAAAACACAACTACTATTATAGTGAGTCACAGAGTTTCTTCGGCTAAGAATGCAGATAAAATAATTGTACTTGATGAAGGAAGAATAATTCAAGAAGGCTCTCATAATCAATTGATAAATGAAGATGGTTATTATTCTGAATTATATTTAAAACAACTTTCTGAAAAAGAATTAAATTAATTGTTGCTTTGTATCAAAAAAATTATCATTTTTGAAAAACACAAAAACTAATAATTGCTGAAAAAATATGAGAGAAAATGATATGTTAGAAAAAGATGAAATTTTTTCTAAAGTTTTAAGAGCTGGAAGAAGAACATATTTCTTTGATGTAAGAGCTACAAAAGCTGATGATTACTACATCACAATCACAGAAAGTAAAAAATTCACTGAAGAAGATGGTTCATTTCATTACAAAAAACACAAAATCTATTTGTATAAAGAAGATTTTGCAGCTTTCAGAGAAATTCTTGACGAAATGACAGAATATGTTTTATCTAGCAAAGGTGAAGAGGTAATTTCCGAAAGACATCAAAAAGATTTTAAAAAGGAATATCAAACTGAAAAAGAAGAAGGTAAAGGCAGTTTTACCGATATAGATTTCGATGATATTTAAAAAACAAAAGCCCAAAATTAATTTTGGGCTTTTGTTTTTTAGAAAGAATATAAAATTAGGCAATCTTTAAGCCATTATCAACTTTAAAATCAGAAGTTAGTAAAACCACTTCATCATTATTGACTGAACCGAGAACCAAGCATTCGCTCATAAATGTTCCTATCTGTTTCTTTGGGAAATTGACAACTGCTACAATTTGTTTATTCAGTAAAACATCTTTTGAGTATTTTTTAGTTATTTGTGCTGAAGATTTTTTTATTCCAATTTCTTTTCCAAAATCGATTGTCAATTGATAGGCATGTTTTTTAGCTTCGGGAAAATCCTTAACATCGATAATAGTTCCAATTCGAATCTCTATTTTTTCAAAATCAGACCACGAAATAAGATTACTCATAAAGCAACTACAATTGTCTGGTTAAATAAAAATAAATTTCACCTCTTTCTTTATCTGTAATTTTTGCTTTAGGCTGCATCCATTTCAAGATTCCATCCCATTTTTCATGAGAGAAAGCGTTCACCTTTGGCAAATCATGACATTTCCCACACTTCCCTTCATATAAGTTTTTACCATTTTCAATAATGACAGCGCTAGTCGTTTCTGTCTCTACTGGTTCAGGCTGCTTTTGTACAGCTTGTTTTGTTCCACAAGAATATAGAACTACCATAACAGCTATAAATGTTATTGTTTTTTTCATATTTTATTAAGGTTTAATTGTAAATATATAAAAAAATCCCAATCTCGTCAAATTTGACGAGATTGGGACTCTGTAAAAACTTAAAGTAAATTTTATTTTACGTCCATTAGTTCAACATCAAAAACCAAAGTCGCATTTGGCGGAATAACTCCTCCAGCACCAGCCGAACCATAACCAAGATACGATGGAATTACAAAACGTGCTTTATCTCCTACTTGCAATAAAGCAATTCCTTCATCCCAACCTTCAATAACATATCCTTTCCCGAGAGGAAATTCAATAGGCTTTTTTCTAGGATATGATGAGTCGAAAGTTTTTCCATTATCCAACTGACCTGTATAATGAACTGAAACTGTTTTTCCAGCTTCTGCTTTTTTACCATTTCCTTTTTGAATAATTTTATAACGCAAACCGCTTTCAGTTTTATCAAAACCAGCAGCTAACTTTTCCATGGCTTCTTCAGCTTGCTTTTTTGCTTCTTCAATTCTTTTCAATCTAGAACCTTCAAACGTTCTGAAAGCCTCAATTGCGTTCCATTTTTCCGCTTCCTCACCTACTCTAATTATCTCAACAGAATCTATCAAATCATTTTGTGAAACAGCATCAACAACATCTTGTCCTTCAACCACATGACCAAAAACAGAATGTTTACCATCTAGCCAAGGTGTAGGAACATGAGTAATAAAAAATTGTGTTCCATTTGTTCCAGGTCCAGCATTAGCCATTGATAAAACACCTGGTTTATCATGCTTTAAAGTTGGATGAAATTCATCGTCAAATTTGTAGCCACCATCACCAGTTCCTGTACCAAGAGGACAACCACCTTGTATCATAAAGTCAGGAATTACTCTGTGGAATTTTAAACCATCATAGTATGGTTTCCCCATTGGTTTTGCTGTGTTTTCTAATTGTCCTTCTGCTAGTCCAACAAAGTTTCCAACTGTTCCTGGTGTTAAATCGTGAGTTAATTTTACTAAAATCGAACCTTTGGAAGTGTTGAATTTAGCATATATTCCGTTTTCCATTTTATATTTTTTAATGAAGTGCAAATTTACTACTTTAAATTGTAAATTTGTTTAATAAAAGATTAAAACTATGAACTCCATCTATGACAAAGCATCAAACGATTCTATGATTGCTAGGATCAACAAATTAACACCAGAAAGTAAAGCGCTTTGGGGAAAAATGAACGCTGCTCAAATGTGTAGACATTGCGCTATTGCTATTGATATTGCTTTTGGAAAAGGTGATTTGAAAGTAAATTTTTTAATGAAACTTTTGGGCAAAATGCTTAAGAAAAAAGTATTCTATGGTGGCGAAATGGGTAAAAATTCTCCAACTGCAAAGGAGTTTATCATTACCGAAGATTTAGATTTAGAAAAAACAAAAGCAGAACTAATTACTAATTTTAGTCGATTTGCAAGTGAAGGTAAATCAATTATAAAAACTATGAATCATCCATTTTGGGGAAAAATGACTTATGAAGATTGGGATGCTTTAATGTGGAAACATACTGATCACCATTTAAAACAATTTGGAGTTTAAAATTACAACATGCGAATAGATATCATTACTGTTTTACCTGAGTTACTAAAAAGTCCATTCGAGGGTTCTATCATGAAAAGAGCCATCGAAAAAGGATTGGTTGAAGTACATTTTCACAATTTAAGAGATTATACAAAAGATAAACGCAAAACTGTAGACGACTATCAATTTGGCGGCGGAGCTGGAATGGTAATGATGGTTGAACCAATAGATTTGTGCATTTCAAAATTAAAATCAGAGCGCAACTATGATGAAATAATCTACATGACACCTGATGGAGAAACATTGAACCAAAAAATGGCAAATTCAGTTTCTCTTCGAGAAAATATTATCATTCTTTGCGGACATTACAAAGGAGTAGATCAACGAGTACGTGACCATTTTATCACAAAAGAAATTTCAATTGGAGATTATGTTTTGAGTGGTGGCGAAATTGGTTCAATTGTTTTCTGTGACGCCATTATAAGGTTAATTCCTGGAGTTTTGAGTGATGAAACATCTGCTTTGACAGATAGTTTTCAAGACAATTTACTTTCACCACCAATATATACTCGACCAGCCGAATACAAAGGTTGGAAAGTTCCTGAAGTCTTATTGAGTGGTCATTTTGCTAATATTGAAAAATGGAGAGAAGAAAAAGCATTTGAACACACCAAAAATCGAAGACCTGATTTATTAGATAATGAACAATAAGTAATTAACAATTGATAATGAACAGTTTATACATTCAAAAAATTATCAATTATCCATTGTCAATTATCAATTAATTTTTATATTTGCGCCCACATTTGGCTCAACCTCTGACGAAAATCGTGAATGTTGAACTGATTATCAAATTTTTAAAACTTTAAATCATGGCAGATTTATTGAAATTCGTTCAGGACGAATTCGTTGCAAAAAAAGATTTTCCTGATTTCAATGCTGGTGATACAATCACTGTTTATTATGAAATCAAAGAAGGTGAAAAAACTAGAACACAGTTTTTCAAAGGTGTTGTAATCCAAAGAAAAGGTGCTGGTTTAACTGAAACTTTTACAATCCGTAAAATGTCTGGAGCTGTAGGTGTTGAGCGTATCTTCCCTATCAATATGCCAGCTTTACAAAAAATTGAAGTTAATCAAAGAGGTAAAGTTCGTAGAGCACGTATCTTCTACTTTAGAGAACTTACTGGTAAAAAAGCAAAAATCAAAGAAAGAAGAAAATAATTACATTCTTTCAAACAATAAAAAAAGCTTCGATTATTCGAGGCTTTTTTTATGCAAAAAAAACAGCCTAAAATTATCAAATTCATAATTTATGTTTCTTAAAATATCAAATCGATAATTCAATCGTTTTCGCCTCAAAACATAAAAGAAATTCCTCTTATATTATTTATATTTGTTTCCGCAAAAATTTATAGTAAACAACAAACTTAAACAATATGGCAAAAATTAAAGTAGCCAATCCGGTTGTAGAAATCGATGGCGATGAAATGACACGAATTATTTGGAGCTTCATTAAAGAACAGTTAATCCTTCCTTATTTAGATTTAGATATCAAATATTACGACTTAGGAATTGAAAGTCGAGAAGCAACCAAAGATCAAATCACCATTGACTGCGCCGAAGCCATAAAAAAATATAATGTAGGTATTAAATGCGCAACCATTACTCCAGACGAAGAGCGCGTAAAAGAATTCAACTTATCAGAAATGTGGAAATCACCTAACGGAACCATCAGAAACATTGTTGGTGGAACAGTTTTTCGTGAGCCAATTATTATGCGAAATGTGCCACGCTACGTTCAAGGTTGGACACAACCTATTGTTATTGGTCGTCACGCTTTTGGTGATCAATACAAAGCAACAGATAAAGTCATCAAAGGAAAAGGAACATTAACGATGTCATTTACCAACGAAGCTGGCGAAACTACAACTTGGAACGTTTACGATTTTAAAGGTGATGGTGTAGCCATGTCAATGTACAACACCGACGAAAGCATCTACGGATTTGCACATTCATCTTTTCAAATGGCGTTGACTAAAAAATGGCCTTTGTATCTTTCGACTAAAAACACGATTTTGAAAGCCTACGACGGACGTTTCAAAGATATTTTTGAAGAAGTGTATCAACAACATTACAAAGCTGATTTTGACAAACATGGCATGACTTATGAACATCGATTAATCGATGATATGGTTGCATCTGCAATGAAATGGAACGGTGGATTTGTTTGGGCTTGTAAAAACTATGATGGTGATGTACAGTCTGATACAGTAGCACAAGGATTTGGTTCGTTAGGATTAATGACTTCGGTTTTGGTTACTCCAGATGGAAAAACTGTAGAAGCCGAAGCTGCTCACGGAACTGTAACGCGTCATTACCGTCAACATCAGCAAGGTAAGAAAACATCAACTAACCCAATTGCTTCCATTTTTGCTTGGACTCGCGGATTGGAACACAGAGGAAAATTAGACAACAATCAAGAGTTAATCAACTTCTGTAATGCTTTGGAACAAGTGTGTATTGAAACTGTTGAAAGTGGAAAAATGACAAAAGACTTAGCAATGTTAGTAAAACCTGAAGGTTTGACTGACGCTGACTATCTTTCTACTGAAGATTTCTTGCAAGCTTTGAAAACCAATCTTGATGTTAAATTAGGGTAATCTATTAACATATATATAAAAAGCCTCTTGATTAAAGAGGCTTTTTTATTCTTCTTTCTTTTCCAGAGTGTTATTTTCCTTTAAGATAACTAGTTTGGCTTTAACTCCAGTTGTTAAATTCCATTTGTTGGTGGTGATCATGCCTTTTTTTTGGTCATATATTACAAACTGCGCTGTATTTGGTCCAGACTCACCTTGATTAAGTGCTTCTATTTCAATCTTGTTAATGCCTTCTTCCAAATCTAAGTATATTTCCTTGAAATCAACATCCAATAAAATAGCATTAACAACAACTTTATCATTAAGCCAAATTCTAACCACATCACCATCGGGTGCTTCATGGTCTCTACAAGCAATGCTAACTATTTTTGTGCCAGTTTTGAATTGTCCCAAAAAACTATCACTTTTATATTTTTCCAAAATTTGCCCATCACCTTTTTTATTCATCTTATCAGTATACTCTTTTGATGGGTTTTGAAAATTTTCTTTCTCCATAACACTTTTTTGTTCTTCATCTTTTTTCTTCAAAAGTGAAATACTTTCAAGAAGTTTATCTTTTTTGTCAAAAATGCTTGGATATTTTATTGAACTTGAAGATGTAGAAGAAACCTGACCAGCATTATTAGTCACAGGTGCTATGTTCAGTACCTTTTTATTAGTATCAAACTGAGCTTGACAAGTGATTGTAGCTATAATAAAAAATAAATTGAAATATACTTTCATCTTCATAATTAACAGTGTAAAAGTATCTAAAAAAAACACATAAAGGCTTTTGCATTAACCAAAACTTAACAATTGATTATGAACAAGCTATTGATTTTATTAAGAATTTTGTTAATCCAAAAAAATGTTATGCTAAGAAAAATTACTATTGTTCTATTCATTCTATTTTCGGTAAGTAAGCTATTTTGTCAAGAAAAGTTCACAATTAGCGGAATCGTTTACGATTCGAAAAATAAAGAAACACTCATTGGCGTCTCAGTATTTGTAGAAGAGACTAAAACTGGAGCTACAACAAATGAATATGGATTTTATTCCATTACGCTACCAAAAGGAACTTATACGTTATCAATTGGTTATATTGGCTATGCTACTATTAATGAAACCGTTAATTTAAGCACTGATTTAAAAAAGAATTTTTTCATAAGTGAAAATAATCAGGTTTTAAAGGAAGTTATAGTTAGTTCCAATAAAAAAAGAGTAGACATAAGAAAACCCGAAATGAGTGTCAATAAACTGACCATTCAAGAAATCAAAGAAATGCCAGTAATACTTGGTGAAGTTGATATTATAAAATCAATTCTCACATTACCAGGTGTTACAAATGCTGGTGAAGGGCAATCAGGATTCAATGTTCGTGGTGGCGGTGCAGACCAAAATCTAATTCAATTAGACGAAGCAACAATTTATAATTCTTCACACCTTTTTGGGCTTTTTTCTGTTTTTAATCCAGATGCTATAAAAGATTTAAAACTCTACAAAGGAGGAATTCCTGCCAGATACGGTGGAAGACTTTCGTCAATACTAGATATTTACCAAAAGGACGGAAATAAAAATGATTTTCACATGAATGGTGGAATCGGTTTAATATCGAGTAGAATTCTTGCCGAAGGACCAATTGTAAAAGAAAAAAGTTCATTTCTTGTTGCTGGTAGAGGTTCATATGCGCATCTTTTTTTAAAACTAACTGACAATAAGAATTCGGCTTATTTTTATGATTTGAATACAAAACTGAGTTATAGCATTAATGAAAAAAACAACCTCTATTTATCTGGCTATTTTGGTAGAGATGTATTCAGTCTCAACGATTCTTTTGTAAATACCTACGGAAATGCAGTAATTAATTTGAGATGGAATCATCTTTTTTCGGATAAATTATTCTCTAACTTATCCTTGATTTATTCAGATTATTATTATGGTTTAACACTTGATTTCATAGGATTAAACTGGGATAGTGGAATTAAAAACTACAACATAAAATATGATTTTAAACACTATTTAACTGATAAGCTCAAACTTACCTATGGTGTTCACACTAATTATTATGATTTCAATCCAGGCAAAGTCGAACCAACCAACAGTTCATCGAGTATAAATCCGAGACAACTTGCTAAGAAATATGCTCTAGAAAATGCTTTTTATGTAGATGCTGAACACCAAGTTAGTGATAAAATTTCACTTTCCTACGGACTTCGTTTTAGCAATTTTCTGAGGCTTGGAGAACAAACAATGAATGTTTATCAAGATAATAAACCTGTCATCTTTAATGAAAATTTTTCAATCTATGAAAGTGCTGACCCAATAGGAACAGTGTACTATGGAAAAAATAAAACGATTGCAAAATTTGATAATCTTGAGCCAAGATTTGCTATGTCATATATTATTAATGATGATCAATCATTAAAAGCGAGTTACAACAGAATGACTCAATATTTGCATTTGATATCCAACACACAATCTCCAACTCCACTCGATGTTTGGGCGCCAAGCGACTATTTTATGCGACCTCAATTATTAGACCAATATGCCTTTGGATATTTTAGAAACTTTAAAGACGACAAATATTCTCTTGAAGTAGAAACTTTCTACAAAGATGTAAAAAACCGAGTTGATTATATCGATGGTGCAAATTTAATTGCTAATGAAGCCATAGAGCAAGTAATCCTAAGAGGAAAAGCTAGAGCTTATGGGCTAGAAGTTTTGTATAGAAAAAACATTGGAAAAATAACTGGGTGGATTTCCTATACACTATCCCGAACTGAACAAAAAGTTGAAGGAAGAACACCTGCTGAAACTGGTATCAACAATGGCGATTGGTATAAAACAGGTTTTGATAAATTGCATAATTTAGTTGTGGTAGCCAATTATAAATACAACGAAAAATGGCGTTTTGCAGCCAATTTATTTTTCCAAACAGGTCAACCAGTAACTTACCCTAACGGACAGTATGAATATGAAGGAATAACAGTTCCAAGTTACAGCTCTAGAAACGATAACAATCTTCCTGCCTATCACCGATTGGATATTTCTGCTACGCTAACACCTAATAAAAACAATAGCAGAAAATGGCAAGCAGAATGGGTGTTTGGAATTTATAATTTATATAACCGTCAAAATGCAGCTTCAATCATGTTCAGACAAAATGATGAAACTGCCAGAAATGAGGCTGTTCGTCTCACAATTTTTGGCATAGTGCCAAGTGTAACCTATAACATAAAATTTTAATTTATGAAAATATCAAAATTATTATCCATAATCCTGTTAGTTGTTATTACAACATCTTGCGAAAAAGTAATCGATGTTGACCTAGAAACTGCAAAACCTAGATTGGTTGTTGAAGCTTCTATAAATTGGTATGAAAACACTACTGGCAATGAACAAAGAATAAAACTATCTACAACAACAGACTATTATTCAACCACAGTTCCGCCTGTGTTAGATGCAACAGTTTTCATAACCAATAGTTCTGGAGATGTTTTCAATTTCATTCAAGAAGATTTATCTGGAACATATTTATGTAATGATTTTTTACCATCATTAGGAGAAACATATACTTTGACTGTAGTTTACAAAGGAGAAACATATACTGCTACCGACAAACTACTAGATACTCCAACAATTACACGAGTTGAACAAAAGAATGACGCTGGACCACTTGGTAATCAAACCGAAATCAAATTTTTCTTCAACGATTTGATTGATGAAACTAATCAATATTTTGCTCGAATTGATGATCCATACAAAGTAATTCCTGAATATGGTGTAATTGAAGATCGTTTCTTTGAGAACAATGAAATGTTTGGACTTTATTTTAGTGAAGACTTCAAAACTGGCGACACAATCAAATTTACTTTGAATGGTATTACAAGAAACTATTACAACTACATGAACATACTTTTGGCACAAACAGGAACCAATAGCGCTGGTCCATTTTCAACGCCAACCTCAACAATTAGAGGAAATGTAGTAAATCAAACAAACTTTGACAATTTTGCTTTAGGTTATTTCAGATTGAGCAAAACCGCTGTTAAAGAATATATAGTTGAGTAAAGTAAAAAGTTAGATATA
>JAXLVF010000022.1:0-17601 GCA_046329205.1 Flavobacteriaceae bacterium
AAAGCACATTATACCTTGCGCCTACAGTAATATTGTCCATTCTGTAACCAGCGCCAAGGAATAATCCAGTATTCCAAAAACTCTCCTTGTAGTTTGAACCTATATATTGATATTTATTATTTACATTCATTTCCTCAACCTCTACAGATAATTGAATTTCCTCAATAGGATTGAATAAACCTATTAAACTAACACCATAAAGATTTGAAGTGTACAAACCTTTTTGTTTAAGAAAACTATATTGTAATCCAGTTCCTAAAGCAAAATGCTGGTTAAAATTATATATAGCACTTGGTGCAATAGTAACATCAGTATAGCCATTGCCAATCCCTAAACCAACTCCACCACCAAACTGAACATTACTCCAAAAATCACTAGAAGGTTTTTCTTTGCTAGTGCTTTGGGAAAAAGACATATTATTAATGGCTAAACATAAAACGATAACTAACCCAATTTTTTTTATTTTCATAATTCTTTAAGAAGAAACATTATATGTACTTAATTAACGTTATAAATATACTAAAATCATTGAAAGATTATTACAAATAGTATACTTTTGCAAAACTATTTTTTAACAAACAGTGTATTAACTAGAAATTATGGATAGGTTTTCCTTTTTAAACGCAGCACACACACAATTTTTTGCCGATTTATACGAACAATATACTCAAAATCCCGATAGCGTAGAACCAAGTTGGAGAGCTTTTTTCCAAGGGTTTGACTTTGGTTTGGAAACTTTTTCCGAAGAGCAAGTATTGGCACAAATCTCCAAAACTGAAACTAACGATCAAGATTGTAGCTTGGTTTCGGGCAAATTACAAAAAGAATTTAACGTTCTTCGATTAATCGATGGTTATAGAACTCGCGGACATTTGTTTACCAAAACCAATCCGGTTCGAGACAGAAGAACTTATACGCCAAATTTAGATTTGGTTAATTTCGATCTTTCAGATGCTGATTTAGATACTGTTTTTGATGCTGCAAAAGTTATCGGAAAACAGCCTACCACTTTACGCCAAATTCTAGTTCATCTTCAAAACATGTATTGCCAACATATTGGTATTGAATACATGCACATGGAAAATCCGGTTTTTGTTAACTGGGTTCAAGATAGAATCAATGCTAATGACAATCAACCTAGTTTCAATGCAGAGCAAAAGAAACACATTTTAGGAAAACTAAACGAAGCCGTTTCTTTTGAAAATTTCCTTCATACAAAATACGTTGGTCAAAAACGTTTCTCGCTTGAAGGTGGCGAAAGTTTAATTCCGGCTTTAGATACTGTGATTGAAGCTGCTGCCGAAAAAGGTGTAGAACATTTTGTTATGGGAATGGCACATCGTGGTCGTTTAAATACATTGGCAAATATTTTTGGAAAAGCTACTCAAGATATTTTCTCTGAATTTGACGGAAAAGATTATGACAAAGAATATTTTGACGGCGATGTTAAATACCATTTGGGTTTAACTTCTGAAAGAAAAACAAAATCGGGTAAAAAAATCAACATCAATTTAGCACCAAATCCATCGCATTTGGAAACTGTTGGAGCTGTAATTGAAGGTATTACTCGTGCAAAACAAGACAAATATTTCCCTGAAGATTTTTCAAAAGTTTTGCCAATAGCCGTTCACGGCGATGCTGCTGTTGCTGGGCAAGGAATAGTTTATGAAATTATTCAAATGTCACAGTTGGATGGTTATAAAACCGGAGGAACAATCCATATTGTAATCAACAACCAAGTAGGATTTACTACAAATTACCAAGATGCTCGTTCATCTACATATTGTACAGATGTTGCAAAAGTTACTTTGTCTCCAGTACTTCACGTAAATGCTGATGATACTGAAGCTGTTGTACACGCTATGTTATTTGCGCTAGATTTCAGAATGGAGTTTGGTCGCGATGTGTTTATTGATTTGTTAGGATACAGAAAATATGGTCATAACGAAGGTGACGAACCTCGTTTCACGCAACCAGTTTTGTACAAAATAATTGCACGTCACAAAAATCCAAGAGATATTTATGCAGAAAAATTAATCACTGCTGGTATCGTTGACGCAGCATATCTCACAAAAATCGAAAACGAATACAAAGAAAAACTAGATGAAAATCTTCAAGCATCACGCAAAAAAGATTTGACGATAATAAAACCTTTCTTGCAAGACGAATGGAAAGGGTTTGAGCAAGTTTCAGATGATGTGATGTTGCAAAAATTTGACACTAAATTCGATAAAAAGAAACTAGATCAAATAGCTAAAGAAATTTCTACATTACCATCTGATAAAAAGTTCATCAGCAAAATAACAAAGATTGTAACCGACAGAAAAACTATGTACGATAACAATGCAATCGATTGGGGAACAGCTGAAACGCTAGCTTATGGTTCATTGTTAACAGAAGGTTTTGACGTTAGAATCTCAGGACAAGACGTAGAGAGAGGAACATTTTCGCACCGTCATGCGGTTGTAAAAGTAGAAGACAGCGAAGAAGAGGTAATACTTCTCAATTCATTGAAAGACAAAAAAGGAAAGTTCAATGTATTCAACTCTTTCCTTTCTGAATATGGTGTTCTAGGTTTTGATTATGGTTATGCGCTAGCCAATCCAAATGCGTTGACAATTTGGGAAGCGCAATTTGGAGATTTCTCTAATGGTGCACAAATCATGATAGACCAATACATTTCGTGTGGTGAAGACAAATGGAACAACCAAAACGGAATTGTATTATTGTTGCCTCACGGATACGAAGGTCAAGGAGCAGAACACTCTTCGGCTAGAATGGAACGTTATTTACAACTTTGCGCACGTCACAACATGTACGTAGCAGATTGTACAACACCAGCCAATTTCTTCCATTTGTTGAGAAGACAAATGAAAACCAAATTCCGTAAACCATTAATCCATTTTTCACCAAAAAGTTTGTTGCGTCATCCATTGTGCGTTTCAACACAAGAAGAATTATACAACGGACAATTCCAAGAAACCATTGATGACAATTCAGTAGATAAGAAAAAAGTAAAAACAGTAGTTTTCGTTACCGGAAAATTCTATTATGATATTCTAGCCGAAAGAGAAAACTTAGGCAGAAAAGACGTAGCTTTGGTACGTATCGAGCAATTATTTCCATTGCCAGTTGAACAATTAAAAGAAATTATTGCTAGTTATCCAAATGCAGACGATTATGTTTGGGCACAAGAAGAGCCCAAAAACATGGGAGCTTACAGCTATATGTTGATGAATTTCGATTTAGTGCCATGGCGATTAGCTTCCTTAAAGGCGTATGCAGCACCAGCAGCTGGAAGTCACACTAGAGATAGACGTCGTCATGCTGATGCTATTAGAATGGTTTTTGATAAAAATTTATTTAGATAATAACACACTTAATAAAATTATAAAAGGATGATTTTAGAAATGAAAGTGCCTTCACCAGGCGAATCGATAAAAGAGGTTGAAATCGCAACATGGTTAGTAAAAGATGGTGATTATGTAGAAAAAGACCAAGCCATTGCCGAAGTAGATTCAGATAAAGCAACTCTTGAACTTCCTGCTGAAGCAAGCGGTATCATAACACTTAAAGCTTCTGAAGGCGATGCTGTAGCCGTTGGTGCAGTAGTTTGTTTAATCGATACAGCAGCAGCAAAACCAAATGGTGACGCACCAAAAGCAGCTCCAGTCGCAGAAGCTCCAAAAGTTGAAGAGAAAAAGCCTGAAGCTCCAAAACCAGCTCCAGTTGTAGAGAAAACTTATGCTACCCAAGCTCCATCACCAGCTGCTAGAAAAATATTAGAAGAAAAAAATATCCAACCAACAGATATCGTTGGAACTGGAAAAGGTGGAAGAATTACCAAAGAAGATGCTGTAAATGCTGTACCTTCAATGGGAACACCTACTGGCGGAAATCGTGGAACCGAAAGAACAAAACTTTCTATGTTGCGTCGTAAAGTAGCTGAAAGATTGGTGTCGGCCAAAAACGAAACCGCTATGCTAACTACTTTCAACGAAGTTGATATGACAGCTATTTACGATTTAAGAGCTGAATACAAAGACGCGTTCAAAGAAAAACATGGATTAGGTTTAGGATTTATGTCATTCTTTACAAAAGCTGTAACTCGTGCGTTACAATTGTATCCAGACGTAAACTCAATGATTGATGGTCAAGAGAAAATTTCTTATGATTTCTGTGATATTTCTGTTGCAGTTTCTGGACCAAAAGGGTTGATGGTTCCTGTAATGCGAAATGCAGAAACTTTATCATTCCGTGGTGTTGAAGCTGAAATCAAACGTTTGGCTTTGCGTGCTCGTGACGGACAAATTACAGTTGACGAAATGACTGGTGGAACATTCACTATTTCTAATGGTGGTGTTTTTGGAAGTATGTTGTCTACACCAATTATCAATCCTCCACAATCTGGAATTTTAGGAATGCACAACGTAGTAGATAGACCAATCGTGAGAAACGGACAAATTGTTATTGCACCAGTAATGTATGTAGCACTTTCTTATGACCACAGAATTATCGATGGAAGAGAGTCTGTAGGTTTCCTAGTTGCTGTAAAAGAAGCATTAGAAAATCCAGTTGAAATTCTTATGAATGGAAATCCTAAAAAAGCATTAGAATTGTAGTGTTTTTTCCGCCTTGGATAAGGCGCCTTTATATTTAAATCCCAAATTCTAAAAGAATTTGGGATTTTTGTTAGCAAAATTTTCAAAAAAAAAGTATTACAGGCTTTTTTACCTCAGGTTAAATTTTATTTTTGTAACAAACCAAATTTCATTCCAAAATGAGCGAGGAACTGAACCAAAGAGATTTAATCAATAATCCCGAAAAGATTGGGAAATATGACTTCCGAAATATTGGAAGCACTTCGCTTTTGCAATTAAAAAAAGCAGGAATTATTCACGGAAAAAATTATAAAGGTTTTGAAAAAAGAAAACCTGATGCCATTATTTCGATACCAGAAGTTGTAAAATCTAAAGTAAAAACTACTTTAGGAATTGTAGAAAATAAATCTACCTCACAATTCAAAACTAAAAAGCAAAAAGAATCTGCATTAAAACAAGGTTTAGAAGTAGCTCAAATTTTAGAAGCTAAATTCGTTGTGATTACAGACACTATTGATACACTTTGGGCAAATGCTAAAAATGGAGAATTAATTTTAGATGAAAAAGGCAGAGAAATTAAAACACCTTTTGACCCTAAAAATCCAGATTTAGAAAAATTAATTGAAAAGATTGTTGAAAGTGTTGGTGAAAATAATTCTCAATTAATTGAACCTCGTTTAAAAGACCCAACAAAATTAGCAAAAAGTATTTGGCAAGATTTGTGGATGGCAGCTGGTGCAACTCCTGAAAATTGTCTATATTCTTTTGTTGAATTATTCATTTTCAAATATTTAAGTGATTTAAATGTATTACCTAATCATTTAAGTTATGATAATTTAATGAAAATCTATAAATCTAATGATAATGCCGAAGAAACATTAAATTATTATGCAGGAACAATTAGAAAAGAAATTAAAAAACTTTTCAAAGCTTCCGATAAAGATAACACCACCATAATAAATGGAACTATTTTCGTAAGTAAAGACGAGGAAGCTGTAAAAGGATACGGAACAGTTTTTATTAAAATTCTCAAAAAATTTGGTGATGAAAAAGAAGGTGGTGGAGAATTAAAAAACATTGACAGAGATTTTAAAAGCAAATTATTTGAAACTTTTCTTAAAGAAAGTATCAGTAAGAAAAACTGGGGACAATATTTCACTCCTCTTAAAGTGGTAAGAGCAGTTGCAAAAATGGCACAAAGTGATATTAAACCAAATATTACAATGTGTGATCCAGCTTGCGGAGTAGGCAAATTCTTACTGGAACCGCTTTTAATAAACAATGAAATTGAAGATTTTTTCCCTGTTGAAAATGGAGTTTTAAAGCCGAAAATTAAACTTATTGGAATTGATAAAGGTTTTGACAAGGAGGAACAAAAAACCATTATTCTTGCCAAAGCCAATATGCTAATTTATTTGTCTGACCAAATCAGAAAAAATGCAGGAATTACCAATCAATTTGCCGATGTCTTTAATGAAACTTTTGAATTAAAAACTAAAAATATTTTAGGAACACTTCGTGATGTAAATTATGAAAACAGTATAGATTTAATCCTAACAAATCCACCGTATGTAACAACAGGAAGCAGTAACTTAAAAGAAGAAATTAGCAAAGTTCAAGAACTGAAGGATTTCTACAAAATTAATGCAATGGGCGTTGAAGGTTTGTTTATGGAATGGATTATCCGTTCTTTAAAACCTGGTGGAAAAGCTTTTATTGTGGTGCCTGATGGAATTTTTAACAGGCAAAATGATAAAAATCTTCGTCAGTTTATGTTAGACGAATGTTTGATTGATGGGATTATTTCTTTACCGTTAAATACATTTTTTACAACTAATAAGAAGACATATATACTTGCAATAACTAAAAAGAAAAATAAAACTGAAAAACAGTCTGAACCTGTTTTTGGGTATTTGGTGAGTGAAATAGGAGAAAGTAGAGATATTTACCGTTTTGATATTGAACAAAATGATTTAGATGATGCTGTTGAATATTTCAATATTTTTAAGGGAAATAAAAAAGGGTTTGAAAAAGTAAACAATCAAAATAGATGTAAAACTTTTGATATTCAAAAGTTTATTGAAAGCGTAGATGTTCCAAATGGTTGGGTTATTGACAAATGGTGGTCTGATGAAGAGAAAATAAATCTTGGTATTTTAGATAAAAAAGAAAAAATATCTGTATTAGATTTTGCATTACTAATTGAAGATGTAGCTAACACAATTAAAGGATTTGAAGATGAGCTAAAAGAAGTTGCTGATAAAAAAAAAAATGATTTAAATACAAAATCTTTTATATTATCAGAAATCTTTAAAATTGAAAAGGGCAAGTCTAAATATACTAGAAATTTTGGAAATTCAAATAAAGGAGAATTTCCAGTATATTCTGCTTCTAATTTTGAGCCGTTGACTCATATAAATACTTTTGATTATGACGGTGTATATTTAACTTGGGCAACCAATGGTTTTGCAGGTTATATAAAACTAATCGAGGGAAAGTTTTCTATAAATGGCGATAGAGGTTTACTTGTTCCAAAAATTGAGGGATTAAATCTTAAAGTTATAAAAGAATTGCTTCAACCTACATTTAGAAATCTTGCAAAAGGTAGAAAAGGAGAAAATGGAGAAGATGAATTCACAAAAGTATATCCTTCAATGATAGAGAATATTGAAATTCAATTACCAATAAATTCAGAAGGGAATATTGATATTAATTCATTAAAAATAATTGAGGAACAAATTAATACTGTTAATGAAATAAAATCTAAAATATCAGTTTATAAAAAACAAATTGAAGAATTGAATGTTGAGATAATAAATAATTATAGTAACAAGGATTACAAAATTGATGAAATATTAGAAATAATAGGTGAAGACAATATCACGAAGGCATATATAGAACAAAATAAGGGAGAATACCCTGTTTATTCTGGACAATTAGAAAACGAAGGCATCTTTGGATATATAAATTATTACAAATATGACGAAACTCTACTAACTTGGGTTACTTATGGTAATTCAGGAAGAATAAAAAAAGTTACTGGTAAATTTAATATTGGAAGAAATAATTGTGGATTAAGACCAAAGTCTGATAAAATAGACTTGGATTACATAATGTATATTGTTGAACCAATTTTTGTAGAAAATGTGAAAGGAGAGAAACAAAAAAGTTTACCTCAATCCATTGTGAAAAATTTATCAATCCCAATCCCAATCAACACAAAAGGCAAATTTGATTTAGAAGCACAAAAAGAAATTGCAGAAAAATATCGCAAAATAGAACAAATCAAAAAAAGCATTTCAGCAGAATTAGATAAAATTGCTAATATTGAAATAGATTATGAGTAAGCTCCAAACCAAAATCCTTACCGCACTAAAAACCAACAAACTTAATCCTAATAAATTAGGAGAAAGAAAATGGTACAACTATTTTATTAGTGTTACAGAACTAGTTTGGGCAAGAAATTTTGTGGATGGTTACTGCATTAATATTTATTCTGACGAATACAAAACAGAACATTTAGCTACTTATACTTCATTATATGATATTTTTAAAAACGAAGATGTTTTACAAGTGAATTATGAAAAAGAATGATATAAACCTGTATAACATAAAGTAACCTTATGTCTCATCCCAAAAAACAAGCAGCCATCGGTTTTATATTTATTACTATGTTGATAGATATTACAGGTTGGGGAATTATTATACCTGTAATTCCAAAACTAATTGCCGAATTGATACACGGAGATATCAGTGAAGCATCAAAATATGGCGGTTGGCTTACTTTTGCTTTTGCCATAACTCAGTTTGTTTTTGCTCCATTAATTGGGAATTTAAGTGATAAATTCGGAAGAAGGCCAATTATTTTACTCTCGCTTTTTGCTTTTTCTTTAGATTATTTGCTTCTTGCTTTTGCTCCAACGATAACATGGTTGTTTATTGGTCGAATCATTGCTGGAGTTTCTGGAGCAAGTATTACAACCGCTTCTGCTTATATTGCCGATATCAGTACGCCAGAAAATAGAGCGAAAAACTTTGGGATGATTGGCGCAGCATTTGGGTTAGGATTTATTATTGGTCCAGTTATTGGTGGTTTGTTAGGACAATTTGGCTCACGAGTTCCTTTTTATGCCGCAGCAATTTTATGTTTTTTAAACTTCTTATATGGTTATTTTATTCTTCCCGAATCGTTATCAAAGGAAAACCGAAGAGCTTTTGAATGGAAACGAGCCAATCCTATTGGAGCATTGCTTCGATTAAAAAAATATCCCTCGTTGATTGGGTTGATTTTTGCTATTTTTCTTCTATATGTAGGTTCGCATGCGGTTCATAGTAATTGGAGCTTTTTCACGATGTATCGATTCAATTGGGATGAAAAAATGGTTGGCATTTCGCTTGGTGTTGTTGGGCTTTTAGTTGGAATTGTTCAAGGTGGTTTAATCCGATGGACAAGCCCGAGACTTGGCGATGAAAAAAGTATTTATATTGGTTTATCGCTTTATACTATTGGAATGTTGCTTTTTGCATTTGCAAGCGAAAGCTGGATGATGTTTGTGTTTTTAATTCTGTATTGTTTAGGTGGAATTGCTGGACCAGCCATGCAAGCAGTAATTTCTGGTAAAGTTCCAGCCAATGAACAAGGAGAAATTCAAGGAACATTGTCAAGTCTTATGAGTGCATCTGCCATTGTTGGTCCACCATTAATGACCAATTCGTTTTACTATTTTACTCATAAAGAAGCTCCGTTTATTTTTCCTGGAGCACCATTTGTTTTGGGCGGATTCTTAATGTTGATAAGTACTATTATTGCTTATTCTTCTCTAAAAAAGCATTCTATTTCAAATACAAATAATGGTTATAATAATCAATAATTGCTTTACCAATCAACAAAACATCGGCGCCAATAATTCCGTGAACTGGTTTTGATTTGTATTGTGACAAGGCTTCATTTACATGCGACATATCAAAAACGATGAGATCAAAATTTTTGCTTTGCCATCTGCCAATTTTTAGTTGATTATTTTTGGCAAGTTGTGTAAACATTCCCGTAGCTCCAGCTCCAGCTGCTTTGGTTTTTGATTTACTCAAACTAAGGTTAAAAGTATCTACATTCTCAAATCCCATGCAACTGTTACTTGCACCAGTATCAAGAATAAAATTTCCAAAAACTCCGTTTATTTTTGCTTTAATGTATAAATGCTGTGTTTTTGAAACCTTGAATTTTATTTTTTTATAACCTTCTTTTTCCAGAATTTGATGCAAATTTTCCATAGTTGATTTTGTGTTTCAAATGTAAATCAAAAAACAATATGAAGTTTGTAACTTTGCAACATTCAAAATTATCATGATACTTACCGACACACATACACATCTTTACTCCGAAGAATTTGAAAATGATAGAAACCAAATGATACAAAGAGCTCTTGATCAAGGAGTTTCTCGTTTGTTTGTTCCATCAATAGACAGTAGTTATACACAAAAAATGCTTGAATTGCAGGAAGAGTTTCCAAAAAATGTTTTTTTGATGATGGGATTGCATCCATGTTATGTAAAGCCAGAAACATATTTGCAGGAGTTGAATCATGTGGAAAAATTATTACAGGAAAAAAAGTTTTATGCTGTTGGCGAAATTGGCATCGACTTGTATTGGGACAAAACCACACTCGACATACAAAAAGAGGCATTCAAGTTTCAAATTCAGTTGGCAAAAAAACACCAATTAGCCATTAATATCCACTGCCGAGATGCTTTTGATGAGGTTTTTGAAGTATTAGAAAGTGAAAGTTCCGAAGAACTTTTTGGAATATTTCATTGTTTTACAGGGGATTTTCAACAAGCAAAAAGAGCAATAAACTTGGGGATGAAGCTAGGAATTGGTGGAGTTTCAACTTTCAAGAATGGGAAAATTGACCAATTTTTGAAAGAGATTGAAATAGAAAATATTGTTCTCGAAACTGACTCGCCTTATCTGGCACCTGTTCCATTCAGAGGAAAACGAAACGAAAGCAGTTACACGATGCTTGTTGCTCAAAAGTTGGCAGAGATTTACGGTTTGGCTGTTGAAGAAATTGCAGCAATTACTACAGAAAATTCTAAAGAGGTTTTTGGTATATAAATTTTAATTCGTAAAAGGTTTTTCATCTTCTCAAAATGTTTTTTGAAACGTTTTTTGAGACTTAGAAAATGATTTCTTTTTTCTAAAATATTCAAGATGAACAAAATAATTGGTATATTAGATGCGAGGAAATATAATTTTTCTGCTAATGACCTAACCAAAAAAGTACCAAAATGATTAAAAATTACCTTTGCAGTTGCCTAGTTTTACTTACATTTTTATGCCATTCTCAAAATAATAATTCGCAAAAAAAATATAGTCAAATTCCGGCAGAATTCCTTTCTCATCCAGAGTTAGGTAAAACAAATCACAATGTAATATTACACGAAGTAGATTATGAATTGGTTCAAAAAAGAACCAAATACTCTCGTACTTTTTTAAACACAAACACAACCAAGACCACAATACAATCCTCATTACCATTGCATTATAAAGATGAAAATGGTTTTTGGCGAACTATTGATTACAGACTAGCTAACAACGGCAACACAATATCTTATCCTGTTCAAAATCCATTTTTTAAAATGGATGGCAATAACACAACTTTTGTAATTGAAAATCAAAATATAAAACTGGGGAATATATCGGATTTAATTTTTTTGTCCAATACTAATTCAGTTGTAAAAAAGTCAACATCCGTTGAGCAGAAACCTCTTTTGCAAAGTGATAATCAAATTTTATTTAAAAATTGTATTGAAAACGTTGACAAGGCATTCACATTATTCAGCGGAGCTTTAAAGTACAGTTATCTCATCAACAACGAGAATTTTCTACCAGAACAATTTGATAAATTAATAGTTGAAGAAACAATTGATTTACCCCAAGGATTTACCATTCGTGAGGAAAACAATAGTATCGTCATTAGTAACTCAAAAGGTCAAGAAGCATTGGTTTTTCATCAGCCAATAATTTCTGATAGCAAAACTTTGCAACGCAATACTCGACCAAATCCATATGAAGCAAAATACAACCTGAAACATATAACTGGAAACCAATATAAAATTCTAATACAAATAGATAGCTCGTGGTTGCAATCTACAGATAGAGTTTTTCCCATCACAATTGATCCTGTAGTTACTGTAACCAATAACGATGTCGTTAATTCATGTTTTTTACCAACATACCAACAAGCGTCGTTGCAAGTAGATGTTCCAGCAGGTGAAACAGTTTTGTCAACAAACATAAGCTATGATTTTACTGCAGTAACTGGAACAAATGCTTGGATGTCTGACCAAAGAAGTTTTGTTTCTGGTCCAAATGGGCAAACAGCAGTAGTAAGTGGTGTGGGAAACACAGATGGAACATATACATACAATATAACAGATAGCACGATTGGTAATGGTGTTTCTACTGGACAAGTAGTTTATACATTTAATTTTGGTAGAAATTGGGGTGGAAGTGGTTGCAATGCAACCTATGATTTTGTTAACAGAAGAGAAGTTGCTGTTACTTATGGCTCAATAGAATTTGGCAACGGACCATTACTTATAAATGAATATTCAGCATCAAATAGAAATTTTAACGACGGTTTCAATAGAAATGAAGATTGGATAGAATTATACAACGCTAGCCCAGATTCATATTTTAACTTAGCTGGATATTATTTGAGCAACAATATTAATAACCCAACAAAGTGGCAAATTCAAAATGGAGTAATTCCGCCTCATAGTAGAGTGCTTGTATTTTGTTCAAGCAGAAATATTTCTTCTGGAACTGTATTACACGCAAGTTTTGATCTTACTCAAACTGATAATGATGAAGTGGTTCTCGCCGATCCATCAGGAACTATTATAGATTCACAATCTATGTTCATTACACAAACAAACCATTCCTATGGAAGAACTTCTGACGGCGCAACAACGTGGAGTGTGTTTTCAACGCCAACACCTGGAAATTCGAATGCGAATGGATTTTCAAATTATGCTACCAAGCCTACATTTAGTGTTGCACCTGGAAAATATCCTGCGCCAATTTCAGTAGTTATTTCCACAACTGGAACCAATGAGCAGATACGTTACACAACGAATGGCGCAACACCTACTGAAACTTCAACGTTATATACTGGTCCAATAACGATTTCACAATCAACTGTTTTGCGTGCAAGATCATTCAGCACAGTACCAAGCATTATTCCTGGTTTCATTGAAACCAATACCTATTTTATCAATGAGAATTCTTCATTGCCAATGGTATCTATTTCTGGAGATGCTAATTTATTACAACTTCTTGCAGGAACAACTATTGAGCCTACTGGTAATTTTGAATATTTTGAAAACGATGGAACTTTTATTGATGAAACTGTTGGTGATTTTGATAGACATGGAAACGACTCTTGGGCCTATGCTCAACGCGGGATAGATTTTGTCGCCCGAGATGACCATGGTTACAAACGCCGATTAGAACATTCATTTTTTAATACTACAGACAGAACAAAGTTTAGAAGATTAATACTTAAAGCAGCTGGAAGTGATAATTATCCTCATCAAGAAGGTTCAATTCACTGTAGAGATGTGTTTGTACAGAAAGTCTCTGAATTGTCTAATCTAGATTTAGATGAAAGAAGAAGTACTTTTATTTCACTCTTTGTAAATGGGCAGTATTGGGGAATTTATGACATTCGAGAAAAAGTAGATGATAATCAATACACTGATTATTATTATGGTCAAGACTATATTTATCGTGATAGTGATCAATACATTCAATATATTAAAACCTGGGGTTCTACAAATCCTGAATTTGGTAATCAACCTGCTATTAATGCTTGGAATGATTTAAAAAGTTTTGTTCAAAATAATGATATGTCTATCGAGGCTAACTATAACTATGTGATTAGTCAACTAAATATCGATAGTTTAATAGATTATTTTGTGCTTAATTCTTATATGGTAAATAGAGATTGGCTCAACTGGAATACTTCTTGGTGGCGTGGTACAAATCCAGCTGGTGGAGCATTAAAATGGCGTTATGCACTTTGGGATATGGATGGAGTTTTAGGTCATTATACAAATTATACAGGTATTCCTGATACTTCTGAAAATGCCAATCCTTGTCAAGTTGAAAATTTAACTGTTGGAGAAGGTCATGCACAAACTATTGGAAAACTTATTCAAGAAAGTCCTATTGCTTATCAAAAATATGTAACACGTTATGCAGATTTATTAAATACACATCTTTCATGTGAAAGAGTTACACAAGTCTTTGATAGTATTGTAGCAATAATTGCTCCAGAAATGCCAAGACAAATTGCGCGTTGGGGAGGAAATATGTCTACTTGGCAAGCCAATGTTCAAACAGCTAGAAATTTCTTGCTGAGCAGATGTTCACAAACGATAAGCACTGGATTAGCAAATTGCTATGAAGTAACTGGACCATTCGCCACAACATTTACAGTTGAACCCGTTAACGCTGGAAAAATTAGGATGAATTCCGAGTGGATTGCTAATTATCCTTTTACAGCTCAAGTTTATGGAAATATCGAAACATTACTTATGGCTGAACCTTTAGAAGGTTATCAGTTCAGTCATTGGGTCGTAGATGGAGCTGTTATTCAGCCAGATGATACAAACCCAAATATTCAACTCCAGATTTCACAAGCTACTAACGTTACGGCATATTTTACTGAAATAACAAACCCTGAACAAGCGATTTACTATTGGCATTTTAACTCACTCAATACACCAACTGATGTAACTACTATTCCAGCTGATTATAGTTTGATTACAAACGCACCAACCATGACTTATACAGGTTCTGGTATCAGAGATATTGATGCAAACAATAACGGTTCTATTCTCAATATGCATTACAATCAAACATCTGGTAAAGCTGCACGTGTGCGAAATCCTTCCGATGGTAGATCGCTTGAGTTTTATGTACCAACAGTTGGTTTTAAAGATATTAAGTTTGCCTACGCTGTTCAAAGAACAAACGATGGGCAATTGGCAAACAATATTTCTTACAGCATTGATGGTGTCAATTTTATTCAAACAGGTTTAAGTCAAACGGTTTTCAATGTATCGACTGAGTTTAGCCTTGTTGAGGTTGATTTTAGCTCGATTATAGCTGTAAATAATAACGGGAATTTTAGAATAAGAATAACATTTGAAGGAAATACTTCTGGAGAAAATGGCAACAATCGATTTGACAACATTACGCTAAAAGGTGTTGATTATAATTTATCTAACCCAGCACAAAATGCTTTGACTTATAAAGTTTTTCCAAATCCATTTCTAAGTATTGTTCAAATCAATTCTAATCAACCAATAAATGAAATTACGGTGTATGATGTGATTGGAAAGAAAGTTTGGCAAAAAGCTGCCGACAACAGAACTTCGGAAACCATAGATTTGTCGACACTTAATCGAGGTGTTTATTTATTAAAGATTAAAACTTCTAATGGATTGATTTCGCATAAATTAATCAAACAATAATTGCCATCAACCAATAATTAGAGTGATTTTGGGAAATAGTTAAAGTTCAAAAAAGGCTTTACTCATCTTAAAATCACTCTTTTCTTTGTCTATTATTGACCTACAATCAGTTTTTTTTTGTTCATTTGTTTTTCAAAATTTTAAACGCAGATGTCAAAGTTTGATAAAATAAGACCTTTTTATGATGCTGAGGTAAATAAAGCAATTTGTTCATCTATTAATCACCCAATGATGAAGGCGTTGATGAGTTTTGCCTTTCCCGATGTTGACGACTCAGTTTGGAAAGAACAACTCTTGCGAACCCATTCTATCAGAGATTTTCAGATTAATTTTGCTTATCAAGCAGTGAAAAAAGTTTTAGAGAAAAGCTCTGACGGACTTTCTACATCTGGATTTGAAAAATTAGAACCAAATACCGCTTACCTTTTCATATCTAATCATAGAGATATAATTTTAGACACGTCTTTGCTCAACGTTTGCTTGCATGATTTTGGTTTAGTGATGACTGCATCAGCCATTGGAGACAATTTGGTTAAAAAAGATTTTTTGAAAACACTTTCAAGATTAAACAGAAACTTTATTGTACAAAGAGGTTTACCGCCAAGAGAATTGCTCGAAAGTTCTAAACTAATGTCAGAATATATTAGACAATTAATTCTGAGAGAAAATCGCTCGGTTTGGATTGCTCAGCGTGAAGGAAGAACTAAAGACGGAAATGATGCCACACATTCAGGTGTTTTGAAGATGTTGGCTATGGCTTCTGAAGAGAACAATTTGATAGATTATTTCAAGATGCTAAAGATTGTTCCTGTTTCAATTTCATATGAATACGATCCTACAGATGCGCTCAAAATGCCACAACTAATGGCTGAAGCCAATGCAGAAAAGTACATTAAAGATAAAAACGAAGACTTCATTACCTTATTAAGTGGTATCATTGGACAGAAAAAAAGAATTCACATTCATGTTGGCGATGTTTTAGATACCGAACTCGATACAATTGCTAACGAGTTTGACAATCAAAATAAGCAAATTCAAGCCGTTGTGCAAACTATTGACGACTCTATTCTTCAAAGTTACAAATTGTGGCCTACAAATTATATTGCATATGATTTACTCAATAAATCAGATAAGTTTAAAGAATTTTATACTGAAAACGAGAAATCACTATTTGAAAGAAGACTAGAAATGAGGATAGATGAAAGCAACTCGCAAATGGTTGAAAGTTTCCTATTGATGTATGCCAATCCAGTGGTAAACAAAATGAAATATGAAAACGCTATCTAAACCCAACATACTTTTGATATATACTGGTGGAACCATTGGTATGCAAAAAGATTTTCAAACTGGAGCGCTAAAAGCATTTAATTTCAATAAATTACTTCAAAAAATTCCTGAGTTAAAGCAACTGGATTGTAATATAGAAACTATTTCACTCGAAAAACCAATTGACTCATCAAACATGAGCCCAGAAAAATGGATTGGAATAGCCAACATGATAGAAGAAAACTACAACAACTTTGATGGTTTTGTGATACTTCATGGTTCAGATACCATGTCATATTCGGCATCTGCCATGAGTTTTTTGTTAGAAAATTTGGCAAAACCAGTAGTGTTTACAGGTTCTCAATTGCCAATAGGCGATTTAAGAACAGATGCCAAAGAAAACCTCATTACAGCCATACAAATTGCTTCACTTCACGAAAAAGGAAAACCCGTAATACAAGAGGTTTGCTTGTATTTTGAGTACAAATTATATAGAGGAAATAGAACTACTAAAATCAGCGCAGAACATTTCAATGCATTTACTTCTCCAAATTATCCGCCTTTAGCAGAATCAGGAGTTCACTTGAATGTCAATAAGAATGCACTAAACCAAAAGAAGACTACAAAAAAATTAGTTGTACACAAAAAACTAAATGATGATGTAGTTATTCTAAAAATGTTTCCCGGTATAAACGAAACCATTTTAAAATCGGTAATTAATATTCCAAATTTAAAAGGAGTTATCTTGGAAACCTATGGTTCCGGAAATGCTCCTACTGAAGATTGGTTTATAAATGCGCTAAGTGAAGGAATTGATAAAGGACTTTTTATTGTAAATGTTACCCAATGTTCTGGCGGAAGTGTGAATATGGGACAATATGAAACAAGCGCTCAGTTAAAAAAAATTGGAGTAATTTCTGGGAAAGATATAACCACAGAAGCTGCCATTACAAAACTCATGTATTTATTGGGACAAAATGTGGCGCCATCAGTTTTTAAAACAATTTTTGAAACTTCATTAAGAGGTGAGATGAATTAATTGAAACACTATTTCATTAACCCAAAAAAAATAGTTTCTTTGCAAACACAAAAAGAGAGGTGTCCGAGTGGTTGAAGGAGCAAGCCTGGAAAGTTTGTATGTGGGTAACTGCATCGTGGGTTCGAATCCCATCCTCTCTGCTAATTACAT
>JAXLVF010000023.1:0-16790 GCA_046329205.1 Flavobacteriaceae bacterium
AAATATAATCCCAATGGTCTTTTCCCTTTGATTATCTTGCTGGATGAAAACGGAAAGATTGTACAAAAATGGGAAAAACTGCCAAGCGAAACCGTAGCAGAGTTCATCGAAAAACTTAAATAAAAATTCAAAATGCACTTCAAAAAGCAAACCCGATTGATGGGAAATCAATTTGAATTCACTTTGATTGAAGAGAGTGAAAAGATTGCCAATGAACTTTTTGAAATTGCTATTGATGAAATCAAAAGAATTGAAGCGTTACTCACCACCTTTTCTGACACGAGTGTAACATATAAAATTAATGAAAACGCAGGCATAAAGCCTGTTGAAGTCACTGATGAAGTTTTTCTGTTGATTAAAAGAAGTCAATTTATTTCAAAAATAACACAAGGTGCTTTTGATTTGAGTTACGGCAGTATTGACAAAAGATTTTGGAATTTCGATCTGAACATGACCTCGCTACCCGATGCGGAAACAGCCAAAAAATCGGTGGAATTAATAAATTATGAAAATATTATTCTGGATGAAGCCTACAAAACTGTTTACTTAAAAAAGAAAGGTATGCGAATAGGTTTCGGAGGAATTGGAAAAGGTTATGCAGCGGAAATGGCCAAAAGAAAATTGAAAGAAATAAACATTCAAAGTGGTATTGTGAATGCCTCTGGAGATTTGACTGCTTGGGGTAATCAAGAAAATGGCGAAGCTTGGACCATAGGTGTTGCCGACCCAAATCAAAGAAAATCCATTTTTTCAACTTTCAAAATTACCGATAAAGCCGTGGCAACATCTGGAAACTATGAAAAATTTGTTATCATCAACAATAAAAAATATTCACACACTATTGACCCCAAAACGGGCTATCCCATTTCTGGAATAAAAAGTGTGACCATTCTTGCCGATAATGCTGAAATAGCCGATGCATTAGCAACTCCAGTAACCGTTATGGGAATTGATGTTGGGCTAGATTTTATTAATCAATTGAAAACCATAGGTTGTATCATTATTGACGACAACGATAAAACCTATTTTTCGAAAAATATTACAATTATTTAAACTAAAAACCAATGAAGAAAATCCTTTTCATCTTCGCACTGTTTGTCTCGTTGCAATCATGTGAGTCGGTCAAAGAGTATCAAAAATCAAAAATTAATGATACAGAAATGGCTCTCACGGCAAAAAAGACAGAAAAATTCGAAAACACTTTTCAATTGTATAGAGAAGCAAGTTCTGGTGCCAATGGCGGCAAAACTGGTGGTGGATGCGGTTGCAATTAATTCCCCTGAAAAATGAAAAAAAGAATTATTACAGCTGCATTTTTGGCTTTTCTGTTTTCGCAACAGTCAAAAGCACAAACTGATACCATCAACAGTGGATACAAAAAACAAAAACTAAAAATAGAAGAAATTAATTTCGTTTCTAGTTATTACACCCAAAATGGCGACAACTCTGCTGTTACTGGTGGAGTTGGCACAGAAAAACTGACAGATATCGCTACCAATTTTGAAGTATTATTATCTAAAAAAGATTCAAAAAATAATATTCATTCATTTGATGTAAATGTGGGTATCGATAGCTACACATCGGCTTCGTCTGATAAAATTGACCCAAGCACAGTAAGTTCAGCTTCTTATCAAGACATTAGAGTTTATCCTTCGGTGAATTATAACTTTGAGAATGTTGAAAAAAGATATGCGCTGAATGCTGGTCTTTCTTTCTCAGCGGAGTTTGATTATACTTCTATTGGAGCCAATATTGGTTACACCAAAACTTCCAAAGATAAAAACCGAGAATTCTCTGTGAAAGGTATGGCGTTTTTTGACACATGGAAAGTAATTTTACCTATCGAAATAAGGAATAACCCAACCGATAACGATGCCAATCATTTGGATACTAAACCGCGAACATCCTACAATTTAGGCTTGACACTTTCGCAGGTTATCAATAAGAATTTCCAAATGGCATTTCTGGCAGATTTTGGATACCAAGAAGGATTATTGGCCACAAAATTCAACCGAGTATATTTTGATGATTTGTCTGTTCGTTCAGAAAAATTGCCTTCTACCCGATTCAAAATTCCGCTTGGCGTTCGAGCCAATTATTATTTGAACGACAGAATTATTCTCAGAACATTCTATCGATACTATTATGATAATTGGAATATAAATTCGCACACAGTAAGCATAGAACCGAGCATTAAGCTAACGCCATTCTCATCGTTGTCGTTGCCCTATCGTTATTACATGCAAAGTGCCGCAAAATATTTTGATGCCATCAATCAGCATCAGCTAACAGATGAATATTACACCAGCGATTATGATTTGTCGAAATTCAGTAGTAATATGATTGGTCTTGGTTATCATTTGACAGATAGCGATAAAGGAATTTTCCATATCAAAAGAATTCACAGCTTGGAAATGCGCTATGGATATTACACTAGAAACAACGGTTTGAGTTCGCATATCATCACCTTGGCGTTGCAATTCAAATAGGATTTTTTCAATATTTAGTTACCGAAAAAAATGCTTCTTCGAAGCATTTTTTTCTTTTTTAAACCTACCAGAAAAAAAGAATATGAACTAACTTTGTGCAAACTGCTAGAAAAATATTTCAAACCATTAATAAATGAAGCAACAGAACTAACTGCTATTTTTGTTGTATCACAAAAAACTCGAGAAAAAATTAAGAACAAAAATCCAAAATAAAACCAAATACTCTTAATTCGTATCTCGTAATTCGTAAATAAAAATGAATTTCCAAGTAATCTCAGACTATAAACCCACTGGCGATCAGCCACAAGCCATTGAAAAACTTTCAAATGGAATTATCAATGGCGAAAAATACCAAACCTTGCTTGGTGTTACAGGTTCTGGAAAAACCTTTACTGTGGCAAATGTGGTTCAGGAAATTCAAAAGCCAACATTGGTTTTGGCACACAATAAAACCTTGGCAGCGCAATTATATTCAGAGTTTAAACAATTTTTCCCCAATAACTCGGTGCAATATTTTGTTTCCTATTACGACTATTATCAACCCGAAGCATTTATTCCTGTAACTGGAACATACATCGAAAAAGATTTATCCATAAACGCCGAACTCGAAAAACTACGTTTAAGCACAACCTCAGCACTGCTTTCTGGTCGTAGAGATGTGTTGGTGGTTTCTTCAGTTTCGTGTTTGTATGGTATTGGAAATCCTGTAGAATTTCAAAAAAATGTGATTTCCTTAGAAAACGGACAAACCATTTCGCGTACCAAATTATTACACCGATTGGTGCAAAGTTTATATTCACGTACCGAAGCCGATTTTTTACCAGGAAATTTTAGAATTAAAGGCGATACTGTAGAAGTTTTTCCGAGTTATGCTGACGAACCATTTCGCATTCATTTTTTTGGCGATGAAATTGAAGAAATTGAAGCTTTTGATGCAAAAACTTCTAAAGTAATTGAACGCTACGAAAAACTGAATATTTATCCTGCCAATATGTTTGTCACTTCGCCTGATATTTTACAAGCAGCCATTTGGGATATCCAACAAGATTTGGTCAAACAAGTCGATTATTTCAAAAGCATTGGCAAACATCTCGAAGCAAAACGACTGGAAGAACGCACCAATTTTGACCTCGAAATGATAAAAGAATTGGGCTATTGTTCTGGCATTGAGAATTATTCACGTTATCTTGATAGACGTTTGCCTGGCACAAGACCTTTCTGTTTGTTAGATTATTTTCCAGATGATTATTTGATGGTGGTTGATGAAAGTCACGTGACCATTTCACAAGTTCATGCCATGTATGGTGGCGATAGAAGTAGAAAAGAAAATTTGGTAGAATACGGTTTTCGACTTCCAGCAGCAATGGATAATCGACCGCTGAAGTTTGAAGAATTTGAAAGCATGCAAAACCAAGTGTTGTATGTTTCTGCAACGCCTGCTGATTATGAATTACAAAAAAGTGAAGGCGTTTATGTAGAGCAAATTATTCGCCCAACAGGTTTGCTTGACCCAATTATTGAAGTGCGACCAAGTTTAAACCAAATTGACGATTTGATTGAAGAAATTCAAGTGCGATGCGAAGCGGATGAACGCACATTGGTTACAACCTTAACCAAAAGAATGGCAGAAGAATTGACCAAATATTTAACCAAAGTTTCCATTCGTTGTCGATATATACATAGCGATGTTGATACGCTAGAACGTGTAGAAATCATGCAAGATTTGCGCAAAGGTTTGTTTGATGTGTTGATTGGCGTAAACTTGTTGCGTGAAGGATTAGATTTACCCGAAGTTTCGCTAGTAGCAATACTTGATGCCGACAAAGAAGGATTTTTGCGTAGTCATCGTTCGTTGACACAAACAGTTGGTCGAGCAGCGCGAAACATCAACGGAAAAGCCATCATGTATGCTGATAAAATAACCAACAGCATGCAAAAAACCATTGACGAAACCAATTACCGACGCGAGAAACAAATGGCGTATAATTTGGCAAACAATATCCAACCCAAAGCACTGAACAAAACTATTGAAAACCCATTGGCAAAAAGCCCAATTACTAGTTTTCATTATGATCCCGAAGCTTCGGGACAGACACAAATTGCTGCCGAACCCGAAAACGAATACTTGAGCAAACCCGAAATAGAAAAACGCATCCGCGAAAAGCGCAAAGCCATGGAAAAAGCCGCAAAAGAACTCGACTTTATCCAAGCCGCAAAACTACGTGATGAAATTAAAGCGCTGCAAGACAAGACGTAGTAAAAATTTTATTATTTTTGAGATTAGCAAAAACGAATATATAACTTCGCCTATACAACCACTTTTGGGTGTATAGGCGCTATAAAGTAGCGGTTATATACGAGTTAGCAGTTATGTTTAGACCGACACCGCAGACAAGACAACTATGCAAAAAACGACATTTAAAATAGTGAAAATGGACTGTCCGTCCGAAGAGCAAATGATACGAATGAAGTTGGACGATTTGATAAACATTAAGTCGTTAGACTTTGACATTCCAAACAGACTATTAACCGTTTTGCACACTGACGACCACAAACAAATTTTCCAGCGACTTGACGACTTAAAATTTGACACTTCACTAATTGACAGCACTTCGGCAGACAACGAAACGATAACAGACAATTCCGCAACCGAACGAAAACTTTTGTGGCAAGTTTTAGCAATCAACTTTTTCTTTTTCGCACTTGAAATTACGACAGGTTTTATTTCAAACTCTATGGGACTTGTTGCCGACAGTTTGGATATGCTTGCCGACAGCATTGTTTACGGACTTGCACTTTTTGCAGTTGGCGGAACAGCAATACGAAAAAAGAACATTGCAAAATCGGCAGGTTATTTTCAATTATTGCTTGCACTTTTCGGCTTTGTAGAAGTAATTAGACGATTTATTGGACTTGAAGAATTGCCGACATTTCAGACAATGATTGTTATTTCAATTTTAGCGTTAATCGGCAACGGACTTTGTTTGTATTTACTGCAAAAAAGCAAAAGCAAAGAAGCACATATGCAAGCAAGTATGATTTTTACATCAAATGACGTAATTGTAAATCTTGGCGTAATCGTAGCAGGCGGACTTGTCTATTTGACAAATTCAAAATATCCCGACCTAATCGTTGGGACAATCGTTTTTGCAATAGTTGGACAAGGTGCGTATAGAATATTGAAACTATCGAAATGAAAAACACAACTGCTAACAGCCGTTTGCCACAATGGGGGCTGACGTGGTTAAATCAAGTGCAGTGCTTCTATCAACATTTGTACTTGGTTGACAGTGAAGTGCTCCGAAATCCCCCACTGCGGCAAGCGGCAAAACGTTAGTGGTTAGTTTTGGCCAGAAGCTAAAACGGACGATTTTCTTTCTTTCAACTTTGAAAATTTAACCGAGAATTAAAAGTCTGACTTTCCGTTTTTACTGAAACTAATCTTACCGGTAATCGAATGAAATTAATCAGTTTGTGTTTGTAAACTTTCAGGCTTTTGGGGAATTCAACAAGAACTTGTTTGTAGCCGAAAGTTGAAAGTAGGCTGACTTTTGGGCAATTTTGGTTTCCTAGTCTAAAACCAAACCACTAACAGCAGGTTTTGCGCTATTGCTGGTTTTTTCTTGAGTTGTTCTTCTTTCTTCACGTAAAAACTTTTATCTTAGCGGAAAGTACGCAGTTCGTTGGCATCGCAATAGTCGCAAAGCCGCGAAACGTTATAGGGCATTTTGAAAGACGACAACATATTGATGGACTTTAAAACATATTACAAACAATATTTCCAACGTGACCTACTAAATTTCGTAGGACAAATACCTATTGACGGAAATAAACACTACGACAAAAACGAGTTTAATATCCAATACTTTTTTTTGACACCTCAATACAAGTATTTAGACATTATACCACAGGACAGACAAGGTTTATTTGCAGTTGCTCTTTATTGGACAGTTTTGGTTGACCAAACTTTTTACACATACTTCCGACAATCCTATTTTATATTTAGACAAAAGACATTATACCCTAAATTTATTGGGAATTGCACTGCACCTTCTATGATGAGTTCCGAGTGCGGACACCACCAAAATCCAAGGAGAATATTACAAGCAGTCAACGACACGCTTGACAAAGGAAATAGTTATGGTTTTGACAGAGAAATATTTGAAAAGGACGAAAACAAACAATCAAGACCACCAATTGAATTTGAAAAATATTTGGGTGAAGCCCAAAGTATAATGAAAGAAGAAATAAAAGACTATTTTGTTAAACACCAACCTGAAATTAGTTGGACAGACTTTTGGGCAAAATGCGAACAGGAACAATGACAATTGAAAGAAAAACGCCCTATAATACGGGTTTTGCGTCAGGCGGGCTGACGTGCAAACTTGGAGCTTTGTGCTTATATTCAAGTTTAGTACTAAATTGAAGCTTTGTGCTACGAAACCCGCCCGAACGCAAAGCTGCGAAACGTTAGCGGTTATACTTAAACATCCCGCTAACAGCGGATATAACTAATAGCGTCTAATGGCTTCTTGTAGCTATAGAAAGCTCCGCTTTCATCGCTACTCGCCATATCCGCAAGACCGTTATGCGGCAGCTTAAAGGAAGAGACAACAAATGACAGACAATAAACTCAATAAAGACGAAAAGCAGGCGGAACTTACAAAGTATCGAGACTTAGTTTTGGCGACACTTGACTATTACCTTGAGAATAATGTAATGCAAATCAAGACCGCTGACTTTGACTCTACTGAACATTACAATGGACTTAAAATACAAACCGAGGAACACTATCAAAAAGGGCGACTTACAAGACTGAAACAATGGTTCCGTGACTTGACAGAAATGCAAGTAGAAACAGGTGAATTAAAATTCAACAAGTATCTGCAAGACAAAACCAATTATGACATTGACATTTTTAAATCCTATTTCCAACGTATTGACAAGGTTATTGAGAAAGGAAAAATCACGACAGATAATCAATTTTACGACATCAATGTGATGGTTGACCAACTTTGCCAAACTGAACCAGTTGACAATGAAAAAATAGAAATACTAAACAGGCTTTTGAGTGAATATGAGCAACGAAAGACAAGAAAGCCGACCGCATAACAGGCGTTTGGCAAAAAAGCGGGTTCAGTGCCCAAGCTGCGCAAAGTCTCCTGACTTTGAGCTATAAAAAAAACATATTAGTTTTGATTTATTGTCGAGTAATAAAAAACTAAAAACCACATAACTTTGCATAAACCACATCTGACAGGTTTTGAAAACCTGTCAGGTGTAAATCATAAATAAATCGATGGCAAACGAAACCCAACAAATGAAATATTGTTTCAATATGAGGGAATAAAGTCTCAGGAAAAACCAGTAGAGTTTGTCTTCAAAAAAGAATATTAATATTAGAAGATTTTAGTTTCAACTACCAAAGAAGTCTGTAATGAAAATAAGTCAGTTCAATTATTTTTGGTTATTAATTATCATTTTCACATGTGCAAGTATACTATGGTTTCTAAAAAAAGATGCTTTCAAAACTTATGGAATAGAAATTGGATACAGAGACAAAAATCTTGAAAAAAGATTGGGATGCAATTTGGAAGAATATCTAAAATCAAAGTCAATAACTTCTTTTAATCTCGATGGCAATAAAAAGAATGACGATGATATTTTCATTGCTTTTCAATCTCAAATAAAAAAAATAAAAGATGCTAGTAATTATAACCAAGTTTTACATTTACAATTTTCAAAGAAATCAAAATATGAAGACTTTATTCGAGCCATAGAAATCTGTAAACTCGAAAAATGTGAAACTTATATCCCTGATGGTTATAATTTTTGGGTTATTCCTGCCTCAAAGAAAGTTAAAATTAAAAAACCAATGCCAAAATAAAACCCCGATTGTGCGGATTTACTTCGTCTGTTCGGCTAAAACCTAGAGTATAATCCGTGCGTAATAAAAAACTAAAAACCACATAACTTTGCATAAACTACACCTGACAGGTTTTGAAAACCTGTCTGGTGTAAATCATAAATAAATCGATGGCAAACGAAACTCATTTTACCAAACTTGAAAACATGTATTTATCGGGTAAGATAAATCAAGAGTTATATGATAGTGTGACTATTGCTGTTAGTGATAAAAGTGCAACAATCACTATGGATGTTCATGAAAATTACTTTCATGCTGGCAATTCATTACACGGTTCGATATATTTTAAAATGCTCGATGATGCGGCATATTTTGCAGTAAACTCGGTAGTTACAGATAGTTTTGTTTATACTACTTCATTCAACATTCAAATCCTTCGCCCAGTAAAAGTTGGAAAAATAAAAGCCGTTGGCGAACTAAAATTTGCTTCTAAAAATCTTTTCATCGCTGATGCTGTTCTATATGACGAAAAAAATCGTGAAGTTGCTCGTGGTAGCGGAAACTTTATGAAAAGTGGCATCGCTTTGAGTGAAGAAATTGGATATAAATAAAAAAGCATCCCAAAAAGGATGCTTTTCTCAAACTAAAAACCAAAACAATTAACCAATTTCAATCATTCTTTTAGGCTTTGGCAACGCCTCTTCTTTTTTAGGCATAGTGACATGTAAAACTCCGTTTTCATAAGAAGCTTTTATTTCATCTTCATTTACTGTTTCAGGAAGTGAAAAAGAACGTTTGAAAGAAGAATAGCTAAACTCTCTTCTAGTGTATTTTCCTTTGTCGTCTTTTTGCTCATTTTCTGTTTTTGTTTCAGATGAAATAGTCAACACATTATCATCTAAATCAATGATGAAATCTTCTTTTCTTTTTCCTGGCGCAGCTAATTCAACGGCAAATTCTGTTTCGCTTTCTCTAATGTTCACTGCTGGAACATTTGCTCCAAAATTTTGAATTCCTCCAAAAAAATCTGGTTTTAAAAATTCATCAATAATTGATGGAAATGGCACTGTGTTTCTTTTTATTAAGTTCATAATAATATGTTTTTAAATTAGACATTTTATGTTTACGTCTAACCAAAAGACAAATTATATACCAATGAAAAATTTAAGTCAAAATGACTTAATCAATGCTGAAAAATATATTTTATATGAAATTTTGACTGTTTTTAACAATCTTTTAACTGACTAATTATCAGTTATGTTGCTCTTGAAAAACTTCGAGTAAAAATTCTGGAGAAACCATTTTTGTTGGTGATTTTTCCATAGCTTTCAGTACGCGTTTTATAGCATGAGGATTTAGCCCCATGTTGATACCTATTTCATGAATTTTTATTTGTTCGCGTTCATGAAGAACACCATCACAATGCATCAACAAAGCAAGTCTATAAAACTGCTGAATTCTTTCGAATTCACTTTTAATCACTTCGCTTCTATTCTCTTCATGGAAAAGTTTGTTCAACTTTTGCTTATCAATACCTAATTCAACGGCAATCAACGACAAAAACATATACTCTCTTTCATGCAATTCGCCATCAACAATAGCAAAAGCAATCATATCTGATAATAAGGAAATTTTTTCTTCGTAGTTACTCATCGAATTTGTATTTTTAGCTAAAATAAAATTTTTTGTTAAAATTAAAAAAATTTAACCTGTGAAATATCTCTTTGCACTGTTTTTTATATTGAATTACAACACACTTTTTTCTCAAGAAAGTACGGCAAGCAAACAAGTAAGTAGTTTTGAAATCAATGCTCCGCAACTCAATAGTAAAAAGAAAATTTGGATTTATTTGCCAAAAGACTACGACAGTTCTACCAAAAAATATCCTGTCATTTACATGCACGACGCACAAAATTTATTTGATGCAAAAACCTCTTATGTTGGTGAATGGAATGTAGATGAAACATTGGACAGCATCAACGCAAAAGTAATTATCGTAGGCATTGAACATGGAGGAGAAAAGCGAATTGAAGAGTTAACTCCATTTACACATCCGAAATATGGCGGAGGAAAAGCTGATGCATATTTAGACTTTATTGTAAACACGCTTAAACCAGAAATTGATAGAAAATACCGAACCAAGACAGCCACAAAAGATACCGCCATTTTTGGAAGTTCGCTTGGTGGATTAGTATCTTTCTATGCAGCACTAAAATATCCAGATGTGTTTGGGAAAGTAGGTTGCTTCTCGCCTTCGTTTTGGTTTGGTAGAGAAGAATTGAAAAAATTGATGGAAAACACAAAAGATTTCGACACCAAAATATACTTCCTTTGTGGTGATAATGAAGGCGATGCCGATGTAATTCCAGATATGGAAAATGTCATCAAATGGGTAAATAGCAAAAGATGCGAATGCAAAAAATTGAATAAAAAAATAATTGTGAAAGGTGGTCAACATAATGAGAAACTTTGGCGCGAAGGTTTTAAAAATGCCTACCTTTGGCTATTCTAGAAAATATACTTATGAACAACAACGATATTTTTAAAAAACTACGAGTTGCACTCCAATTGAGAGATGACCAAATTGTTGACATTCTTCAGCTTGTTGATTTTCGAATTTCGAAAGGTGAAGTTGGGAATTTTTTCCGTAATGCTGATCATCCAAAATATGTAGAATGTGGCGACCAAATCTTGCGTAATTTCCTGAACGGGTTAGTTATTCATTTGCGTGGAACAAAAGAAAATCCAACGAATGCAATGGATGTTATTAAAAAAAATCAAGAAGCTGTAAAACAAAACAATACCATAAAAGCGAAACCTCAACAAAAAACAAACGCTACTAAAACAGTTACTCCTAAACCAAAATTTAAAGCAAAAAAACCGGTTAAGAAAACAGAAGTTGTAGAAAAAGTTCAATATAAAAATGGTAAAAAACAAAAGTAACTTTGGTTACTTATGATAAATGGTATTTTCGTAAATTTACTCTAACAACTCAAAACTAATGAATTATGAAAAAAAACATGGGGAATGCAGATAGAATTATTAGAGTAATTTTAGCAATCATTTTGATTTATTTGTTCTATAGTGGAACAATCACAGGAACCTTAGGTTATGTAGCTTTAGTTTTCGGAATAGCATTTATCCTCACGAGTTTGGTGAGTTTTTGCCCACTCTATCCTATTTTGGGCATTAATACATGTTCTACAAAAAAATAGTTAAAAAAAATCCCTATTCGCTTAGGGATTTTTAATTTTAATTTGTTTAGTTGTAGACGTTTTTAACCAAACCAAATATGAAAAAATTTAAAATTTCTTTAGCCTTTCTTTTAGGCATAGGTCTTTTTGCTTCTTGCGAAACCGAAAATACTTATGATAATTCAACTGCCAATAAAAGTGCCGCAGTAAACGCAATAGTAACTCCAAAAAAATTCCTTTTTGATGCTAAAAAAGCTGAAACAGCAGGTAACGCTGATTGGGTTATGGATGCTGACACATCTCCACAAAGATTTCCAACACCTTTGCAAAACACAATAACAGCATCAACTCCTGAAAACTATTGGAAAGGTGCTTTATCCGCTTGGGGAATTGCATTAGTAAAACTAGGTCACACTGTAGAAACATTACCATCTTCAGCAAGTATAACCTATGGAGGAACTGGTGCTCAAGATTTAAAAAATTATGATGTGTTCGTAATTGATGAACCTAATATAAAATTTACAACTGCGGAAAAAACAGCTATTATGAATTTTGTTAAGAATGGTGGTGGTTTATTCATGATTTCTGACCACACGGGTTCAGACAGGAATAATGATGGTTTTGACTCTGTACAAATATGGAATGATTTAATGACAAACAATTCCGTGAAAAGCAACCCATTTGGGTTTAGTATTAACTCTAATACTTTTTCTGAAACAACTTCAAATAGATTGAGTTCAACAACAAATACTATTTTAAATGGTGCTAACGGTATTGTAACTCAATTAAAGTTTTCTGCTGGAGCATCGATTACCTTAAATCCTACAGCTAATTCAACTGTTCAGGGTCTAATTTGGAGAAGTACATCAACACAAGGCAATTCGAATGTAATGTGTGCAACTTCTACTTATGGAACAGGAAGAGTAATTGTAATTGGTGATAGTTCACCAGCTGATGATGGAACAGGAGCAACTGGCGATACGCTTTATCCTGGTTGGACAGAACTAGCATCACACTCAATACTTCATCTCAATGCTTCGCTTTGGCTAGCTAAATTATAAAAAAAGTCCCGAAAATTTCGGGACTTTTTTATTTCTAAACTTTCAATCTTTTTTGCTCTCTTGCTAACAAAGTATTTTTTAACAACATCGCAATTGTCATTGGGCCAACACCACCTGGAACTGGCGTTATGTAGGATGCTTTTTTTACTACATTTTCAAAATCTACATCACCAGTTATTCTGTATCCTTTTTCGGAGTTTTCATCTACAACTCGAGTAATTCCAACATCAATAATAACCGCATCATCTTTAATCATTTCAGCTTTTAAATAATTGGGTACACCAAGCGCTGTAATGATAATATCAGCTTGGGAAGTTATTTGATTGATATTTTTGGTATGACTATGAGTAAGTGTTACTGTTGAATTTCCAGGAAACCCTTTTCTTCCCATTAAAATGCTCATTGGTCTTCCTACAATATGACTTCTTCCTATAACAACAGTGTGTTTTCCATCAGTAGGCACATTATAACGTTCTAATAATTCTAAAATACCAAATGGTGTTGCAGGAATAAAACTTGACATATCCAAGGCCATTTTACCAAAATTTTCAGGATGAAAACCATCTACATCTTTGCTTGGATCAATACACATTAAAACATGTTGTGTGTCTATTTGTTTCGGTAAAGGAAGTTGAACAATAAATCCATCTATATCGTCATTTTCATTTAGTTCCTTTATTTTCTTGAGTAATTCTGTTTCTGAAGTTGTGCTTGGCATTTTAATCAATGTTGATTCAAAACCTACTCTTTCGCAAGCTTTGACTTTGCTCCCAACATAGGTTAAACTTGCGCCATCGTTCCCAACGATTATTGCAGCCAAATGAGGTACTTTTTCGCCATTGGACTTCATTTTTTGAACTTCGGCTGCGATTTCATTTTTGATATCTTCAGATACTTTTTTTCCGTCTAAAATTGTCATTGTTGTGTCGTGTTGTTGTGTTGTTGTCTTATAAAAAATAAGACGTGCATGTGCACGTCTTTGTATTATTTCATTCCTTTCATTCCTCCCATCATTCGCATCAAGTTTTTTCCTCCTCCACCTTGCATCATTTTCATCATTTTGCTCATTTGGTCAAACTGTTTCATCAACTGATTTACTTCTTCAATTTTTCGTCCAGAACCTTTTGCTATTCTAGCTTTCCTCTTAACATCAATTATTGAAGGCTTACTTCTCTCCTTTGGTGTCATTGAATAAATTATTGCTTCTATGTGTTTAAAAGCATCATCTTGGATATCCACATCTTTTAATGCTTTTCCTGCACCAGGTATCATTCCCATTAAGTCCTTCATGCTACCCATTTTTTTAACTTGCTGAATTTGATTTAAGAAATCATCAAAACCAAACTCATTTTTGGCAATTTTCTTCTGAATTTTTCTCGCCTCTTCTTCATCATATTGCTCCTGCGCACGTTCTACCAAGGAAACAACATCTCCCATTCCTAGAATTCTATCTGCCATACGCGATGGATAGAACACGTCAATGGCATCCATTTTTTCTCCAGTACCAATGAACTTAATAGGCTTATCAACTACAGATTTGATTGAAATTGCTGCTCCACCACGTGTATCACCATCTAATTTTGTTAATATAACACCATCAAAATTCAATCTATCATTGAAGGCTTTTGCAGTATTGACAGCATCTTGACCTGTCATAGAATCCACTACAAATAGTGTTTCTTGTGGTTTGATTGCTGCATGAACATTTGCAATTTCATTCATCATTTGCTCATCAACGGCCAATCGACCAGCTGTATCGACAATCACTACATTATAACCATTTGATTTTGCATGATTGATGGCATTTTGAGCAATTTGAACAGGGTTTTTATTTTCTGGTTCAGAGTATACCTCAACACCTATTTGCTCACCTACTACATGTAACTGATTTATCGCGGCAGGACGATAAATATCGCAAGCTACCAATAATGGTTTTTTGTTCTTTTTAGTTTTTAGATAATTAGCAAGTTTTCCAGAAAAAGTAGTTTTACCAGAACCTTGCAAACCAGACATTAAAATAACAGTAGGATTTCCTGAAAGATTAATTCCTGTAGCATCTCCACCCATTAATTCGGTCAACTCGTCTTTAACTATTTTGACCATTAATTGTCCAGGCTGAAGCGTTGTTAATACATTTTCACCTATTGCTTTTTCTTTAACTTTTGTTGTAAAATCTTTAGCAATTTTGAAATTAACATCGGCATCAAGTAAAGCACGACGCACTTCTTTTAAAGTTTCGGCAACGTTTACTTCAGTAATTTTACCATGACCTTTTAATATATGTAATGCTTTGTCGAGTTTATCGCTTAAATTATCAAACATAAAATCCTTTTTTATCTAATGAAAGGCAAAGATAATCCAATCTTCTCAAGTTGCAAAAAAGTAACTACATGAATGTTTTTAAAAATAAAAAAACCGACACTAAGTCGGTTTGGAAAGATGTTGTGGTTTAAAAAAGATTAATTTTTTTCAAAGGTTAAATAATCAGTTCCACCGTTTCCACCACTAACATCTATTAATCTTATTTTAGTATCTGTTCTCTCAAGAACATCCCAATCATCTGACAATTCAGCAAAAATTTCAGGAGAAGAGAATAATAAATTAAAATCTAAATCACTACTAGGATTATCATCATTAGTGTCATCATTAACCACAGACCAAGTTCCAGTAACACTCAAACCATTGCCAACTGCAACAACTGAACCATTGGAATTGAAAGTGAAATTATAACCAGAGTAATTTGAAGTCTCATCAGAGTCTGTGTCAAAAAAATAGGTTATTCTCCACGTACCTTGGGTTACAGTATTGATAACCGTAGATGGATTAGAGCTTGGAGATGAATCATCATCTGAACTACACATTGATGCTACATTCAACATAAAAATGAATAGCATAGCTGGAATAAAAAATATTCTTTTCATAGTTACTGGTTTAAAAAGTTTATAATTATTGATTTGTTTTTACAACTTTGAAAATGTTAGGAAACTATCTTCACCGCTTTCAGATTTTGATAGTTTAATTTCCTTTTGGCTAAAACTGTCTATATGCCAATCTTCATCAATCTCATTAAGGTTTGGTGATGAAAATTGTATATCAAGTTCTTGATGGTTTCCTTCGTCATGAAATGACCAATTCCCTGCATATGGACTACTATTATATACTGCTGAAATAGTATAATCATTATTAAATGTACAAGAATAATTTGTGTAATAATTGGTTTCATTTTGATTATCATGATAGAAATATGAAATATACCAATTATTGGATGTTAGAATTTTTTTGAAATAATACTCAAAATTTCCAATATAATAGCTAGTGCACTGATTATTAGAAGAATTTATTAAACTTTCTAATTGAGATTTTGTAGTTACAGTTTCATTGGAATTATCAGGTTTAGTTACAGATAATGGAAAACCAAAACCTACAACATCAGTGTTTGACAATTGATCCAAATAACTATATAACATATCATCAGATGTAATTGACAATGTATTAATTACCTGATTGTTTGTATTATATTTTTTTACACTAATTGGGTAATTAAATCTTAGACACTTTATTTCTTCATGGTTTTCAGTAGAATTACAACTTGCCAAAAAATCATTATACTGACTTTGATTATTGATTGTTTGCTCTTCAAAATTTGGTTTTGTCACAACAATAGGAAAATGAAAACTAACCACATCATTATCTAAATTAGATTTATTCTTCACAAATTGAACATAACCGTAATCATCAGTAGAAGTGATTTTTATTTCTTGATTATTGAGCGTAATAGTTACTGGAAGTTTTACTGAAAAATCATCACTTCCATCAACAACATCGTCTATTTTGGTTGGAGCTTGTGCAACTCTTTTTACAAGAGTGGCAACAGTCGAATTTTTAGTAAAACTATCTTCACTTTGTCGAACCTCATTTTCTTCGGATTGACATGATGTAGCGAAAATCGACAAAATAGAAACAATGACAGATAGAAATTTTTTCATATTTCAAAAATATTCTTTGGTAAGTAAACAATCAATGTTTGCTGTTACCCTACTTTTTTTTATAAATTTACTCAAAAATATTAATTTTATATGATAAATGCCGAAAAAAAGGGAATTTGTGAAGAACAAACCTACACTCATTTTTTCAAAAAGCATGCTAAATCCCTTCGTAATTACCTTCTGTACAAGTTTGG
>JAXLVF010000024.1:0-16598 GCA_046329205.1 Flavobacteriaceae bacterium
GATTAAATCTTCCAACGAAAATTGCCAATTGATATTTATCGTTTCATCATTGTAGATAATTCCTCCTTCACTTTCTTTGTTATAAAAATTATCACATTTATAAAAAAATGTGGCTGTTTCGCTCAAGACCAAAAATCCGTGAGCAAAACCTCTTGGAACAAAAAATTGTTTTTGATTTTCACCTGATAAAAGTACTGATTCATATTGACCAAATGTTGGCGAATCAGGGCGAATATCAACGGCTACATCCAAAACTTCGCCTTGCAATACTCGAACTAACTTAGCTTGCGCATGTTCACCTGTTTGATAATGTAATCCGCGCAAAACGCCTTTGGTAGAAAAAGATTGATTGTCTTGAACAAAATGAACCGCTTGTCCTACTCCATTTTGAAATGTTTTTTCATTGAAACTTTCCATGAAATAACCTCTTTCATCTAGAATAATTTTTGGTTCAATAATAAAACAACCCTTTAATTTCGTTTCTGTAAAAATCATATTCAATGTCAAAAGTCTATTTCAAAAAAATCAATTTCAATTTTAATCCTTGAACCGTTTTAAAATCAAACGGAACAAAGCTAAATCTGAAATCAAATAGTTGAAAAATTTATATCAAACTTAATAAGTGATTTCCATAACCACTTTTTAATAACGGTTGTGCTAATTTTTTTAATTGTTCAGCATCTATAAAACCCATTTTGAAAGCGGCTTCTTCAATTGCGCCAATTTTCAATCCTTGTCGTTCTTCAATTACTTGAACAAACTGACTAGCTTGCATCAGCGATTGGAATGTTCCCGTATCCAACCAAGCTGTTCCTCTATCGAGTATGGAAACTTTAAGTTTTCCTCGTTTCAGATACTCTTTGTTTACATCAGTTATTTCTAATTCTCCACGATGACTTGGTTGTATATTTGCGGCAATTTCTACGACAGTATTGTCATAAAAGTAAATACCTGGAACAGCATAATTCGATTTAGGGTTTTGAGGTTTTTCTTCAATAGAAAGTACATTCCCGTCTTTATCAAAATCAACAACACCATATCGTTCTGGGTCATGAACATGGTAAGCATAAATTATACCGCCTTCAGGGTTATTATTGGCTTGAAGCAGTTCGGCCAAACCTGTTCCATAAAAAATATTATCACCAAGAATTAAAGCCGCTTTGTCCTCACCAATGAAGTCTTTGCCAATGATAAAAGCTTCTGCTAATCCGTTTGGATTTTCTTGAACGGCATATTCAAATCGACAACCTAAACTGGAACCATCGCCTAGGAGTTGTCTAAATAATGGCAAATCATGTGGAGTAGAAATGATTAGTATTTCATTTATTCCAGCCCACATTAGGGTTGATAAAGGATAATAAATCATTGGTTTATCATAAATAGGCATCAATTGCTTACTTACCGCCAATGTTAGTGGATGTAACCTAGTTCCTGAACCACCAGCTAATATAATTCCCTTCATTTTTAACTATTTACTTTTGAAAGTTGTTTTTGATACATTTTTCTAAAAACTTTTAATAAAATAAGTATTAGAATAAAAAATAATGGAATTATAAATTTCATTTTCCCATTTATACCTGTAGTGTTTTTACTATTTATAGTAACGCTATTATCTTTTATGATTTTATCCAAATTAACCAATTCAAGTCTGTGAGAACCTTGTTCATAAACTAATTGATCTTTTGTTTTGATAACATCATTTAGCTGCGAATTTTCATTGTAATAAACCAATTTATCGCTTTTTTGAGAACCATTAACTGTTCTTGAAAAACTATTTAAAAAACCATTTATTTGAGTAATAATTGAATCGTTTTCAATCATTTTAACCTTTACATTATTGACGTATTCTTTTTGAATTTTTGCATAATAATCAGACTGATTAAGATAATTCAAAATTGGGTTAATCGTTTTGTCTAATGATGTTTCTTCTGAGGTGGAAAAGGTTATCAAATGATAAGGATAGTTTTTACTGGTTACATTTTCCTCAATAATTTTCTTGATATCACCATCTTCTGCCATTAGCTTAATCATTTCAAAATTATTGTCTTTGTCTTTGATAAACTTATATACATCTGTGATAGGCTTAATTTCTATCAAACCTAGTTTCTTAGGGTTCTTAATTCCAACAACATTTTTTAGAAAAATTGTATCTCCTTCTTTGACTTTGGAATTGATTAATTCAATTTTAGAATACAAATAATCTACTGAGTCAAAATTTGGAATAACCACTATTTGGTTTTCATAGTTTTTATTGGTTTTATCTAGAAAATATCCCAATCCAGCTCCAAGAACTAATAATATTCCAACCAAAACAATATTTCTTTTTAAAAAGAATATTATTCTAAAAATGTTGAAAATTATTCCATCAAAAAAACCACCTATTTTTCTTGAAATCTGTGATAAATCAATTTCTTGACTATCATTATTTTGAGGCGAATTATTCATTTTATTTGATATTAAATATTTGTTCTAAAATTTTTATTGTAATAAGGTAAGTCGGTTTTACACCAGTAGTTCCAAGTCCTCCAGAAGCAAGTGTGCTTCCTGTTTCTAGTGGATTATCGGAAGCGTAATAGGCATATCGAACTTTTACATCTTGTGGAATGCTTTTTCTAATTTTGGATGCTGACTGAATTGCTTTTTGATAATAAGCACCTTCCATTTCTAGACCTATAACTTCCCAAGTTGATTCGTGGAAAAATTTCAATAAATCCTTATTCTGAAGAGATGTTCCTAGTACGGTAATCATTGGACCAGCATAAACTGGTATTCCGTTTCCTTCAAACATTTCTTTTGTCAATTCATTTTCAAAAGGATAGTTGTCGGCAGTTCCTTCATTGATGTGAGCAGAAGGTATCATGATATCACCTTTTCCACCTTCTAGAATTCCAGCTTTTCCCATGATAGAAACCGATTCTACATCTAAAAAAGTTCTATTTTTTCCCTCTTTATAAGGTTTTAATAATTCGTCAATGGTTTCAAAAGCTTGCTCACCAAAAGCATAATCCATCACAATAATTACTGGTGCTTTTTTATCTACTTTAGCTTTAGGAAATGCTGTTTTTTTCCAATCAAATTTTGCTGTATCAAAAATTTGAACGTCGATATTCGTTCCAGACTCATCTGGCATAGAAATCATGCCGTTTTGTAGAGCAAATTCTTCTACTTTTTTTCTTAGTTCTTTATTTGCCGATGCGCTCAAGTCTTCATAAATCTGATACTCTGCTTTTCCTTTGTATTTTGTAGCTAAAACACTTGGCGCAAAAATAGAATTCATCACACTGTGCATATTGGCGCTAATAATATGTATTGGACGTTCTAAAAGATTATTGTCTTTTAAAACTTTTTTAATATTATTTGCCCAGATTTCTCCATGTATGTGATGTCCAAGTCTTTCTCTAAGTATAGGGCTAAAAGTGATTGTTCGTTTGTTGTTATCAACAACTTCTTCTATAGCTAGTTTTCCTAACCAATAAATTACGTGCAAAAACCTGTCTGGTTTTTCAGCTGTTGCAAAACTGTCATAAATATCCAATACTTCCGAAAAACTTCTGCCTAAAACATTTGAAGCATGTGAAATTGCAATTTCTTTATCTTTTTGTGATAGTTTTTTGTTCTGTAAAACTGCTTGTTCTAGTTTTTGCCAATCACGTGTAACTTCTACCTCAATATCATCGAGTAAAACTCTATTTTTAATTTTATGCGATTCAATAAAAATAAAGGTCAAATGCGTTAAAATATCATAAATATCTGAACGACCACGAGTGATTTCAACATTCATTTGCTCTTCATCAATACGGTAACAATTGCGCTTTCTTTTTGGCGGAACAATCGCTAGAAAATGTGATTTTGAATAACCTTCGTCCGAAGTTAAATTAATGTAACGACATTCTTCAATGCCTACTGGAAGTCTTTCTATTACATAAAGTAAACCGTTAAGTTCAACTTTTTCTTCTGCAATACTTCCATAAATTTCTGGTCTGAGAAGTAATAAAGCTTCTCTTAATGTTTCACCCGAAACACCCATTGGTTTATAAAAACCTCTGTTGAATAAATGTCTCATGGTAATGTACAGTCGTTCGATAGCTGCCGAAGACTCTTGCGCTCGAGAGCGCGAAATGTTCTTAATTTCTTTCATTAATGTATTTTTTCTAACCTGCAAATATAGGGTTTTTGTGCTTTAGTTTGATAATATTAGATTTATAGCTGGTGTCATTACCTTATTGTCCCAAGGCTTATTGTTTCCTAAATTTATTTTCTTTCTCCTGTACCATTTACCTCCAGAATACTGAAAGGAGTTTTCTTCATCAAAATAATTTAAAACAAAAGACGGTGCATAACTTGTCATTATTCCTTTTGTATTTGCTTTGTAATCTTTGTACTCAAAGTCAAACTTGTTTTCATCTATAATCATCCATTCCAAACCGATTACTATCCCTTTTTCAGGGAATTGGATATTATATTTTTCAACATCAATTACATTCTTTCGCATTCCTCTTTTTACTGAAATTATCAAATCTTCTTGTAGTAAATCGTCGGTAGGTATAGAGTCTTTGTAATCAAATATTCTGATTTTAATCTTAGCATTATTCTTTTCGCTATCTGAATAGAAAATTATTTTCTTTACAAAAGGTGTATCGTTATATTCATTTTTAAAAGGGAAAAGTTTCGCATAAATCCAAGGTTTGTCTCCCGATAATTGCTTGTGATGTATTTTTTCGGAATCTCCAATCTCGATTTCTTTAGTTTTTTTCTGTTGTGTGACGACAACTTCTTTTAGTAGTATTTCTTTTTGTTTTAAAATAATTTTATATCCTTTGCTTAAAGAAACTATTTTGTTTTCATATCCCAATGCAGAAAAAACAAGGTTTTTTTCTTCGCTAGTACTGATTGTAAATGTTCCATCTTCTTGCGAAGTTGTACCTATGTTTTCATTTTCTACCCAAATATTTACATAAGGAATCGGTTTGTTTTTTTCATCAACAACAATTCCCTTTATTTGTGAAAAAGCAAATTCCGAAACAATCAAAAAAATCCAAATCAGTCTTTTATCGCACATCTTTATTCTTTTATCTCAAAAAACTGAGCAATTTTTCGATCATTCGACAATCTTGGTAATTTATTTTGTCCACCGAGTTTCCCTATGGATTTCATGTATTCTTGAAAACCGTTTTTTGGCACTTTTGTAATCACGAGTGTTCGCAGTACGTTTCCAACAATCAAATCGTCGTAATAAACGTTTTGTTTTCGCATGGCATTGTCGATTTTCAAGGCAAATTCTTCCATATTTTCAGGTTCTCCCGAATCTTCGGGATCAAATTCAATAAACCATTCGTGATATGGCAATCCTTGATTTGGATTGATTTGTGGCGCAACGGTAAATTCGTTGACGCTGATGGTTGTATTTTCCATGGCTTCTTTGAGCGCGGTTTCGACTTCTTTGCCTATAACGTGTTCTCCAAATGCCGAAATGTAATGCTTGATTCTGCCAGAAACGATAACGCGATATGGTTTCAAACTGGTGAACTGAACGGTATCGCCGATATTGTATGCCCAAAGCCCAGCGTTGGTAGAAAGCAACAAAACATAGTTTACTCCTAACTCAACTTCGCCAATGGTGTAACGTCTTGGATTTTCGGTAAAAAACTCTTCTGATTTTACAAATTCATAGAAAATTCCCGAATTTAAAAGCAGTAACATTCCTTTTTCTTTTTGCGAATCTTGGTAAGCAAAAAATCCTTCGGAAGCTGGAAAAAGTTCTATAGAGTCGACTTTTCGCCCGATAAGTTTTTCAAATTTGGCTCGATAAGGTTCATAATTTACGCCGCCGTAAATAAACAAATTGAAGTTTTTGAAAATTTCGCCAACGGGTTTTCCTCCTTTTTGTTCTAATTTTTCAAAATACATTTGCACCCAAGACGGAATTCCAGAAATGACGCTCATGTTTTCGCTGAATGTTTCTTCAACAATAGCATCGACTTTGGTTTCCCAATCTTCAATACAATTGGTTTCCCAGCTTGGCATTCGGTTTTTTTGAAGGTATTTTGGAACAAAATGTGCTACAATTCCAGAAAGTCGCCCAAGTTTAATTCCGTTTTTATCTTCTAAAATTGGACTTCCTTGTAGGAAAATCATTTTGCCGTCAACAAAATCGGCTTTACCCGTTTCGTGAATGTAACTTAAAATAGCATTTCGCGCTGCTTGAATGTGAAAAGGCATCGATTCTTTAGTCAGCGGAATGTATTTTGCTCCCGATGTTGTTCCCGAAGTTTTGGCAAAATAGATTGGTTTTCCTTTCCAGAGGATGTTTTCTTCACCTTTAACCACTCGGTCAACATAAGGTCGAAGTTCTTCATAATCTCGAATAGGAACTTGCTTGGCAAAGTCTTCAAAGGTTTTGATTTCGGAAAAATTATGATCTTTTCCAAAAACAGTATCTTTTGCTTGATGAATTAATTCCTGGAAAACTTTTTGCTGGGTTTCCACAGGATTATTTGCCCAAGCTCGGGTTTTTTTATGAATAGTTTTGGCAAATATTTTAGCTGCGAATGATTTAATTGACATAATTCTAAAGATTTGGGAAATTCTTTTTGATGGCTTTTTCAGTTGTGTAAAATAAGAAAACACAAACCAGAATCGACAAGCCAATTCCAACGATTAACTGAACTTTTTCATCAGGATGAAAAACCATTCCTAAAAATGAAAATACCACTAAAAAAAATCCACCTTGTAACATTTTAATGGAAGAATACTTCTGGGAGAAATTCCAAACTTCTAGGTTTTTCTTGGAGTTTCCTGTTCGATAACCATACAAATCGTTTATTTTTTTTGGTGGAAAACGAAGTGAGATTAATGCAGTAATGACAAAAATTACTCCTGTTAAAAAAGGCAAAAAAAACAAATTCTCTATTATGTAAATTAAAATTGCCTCCATGTTATTCGAATTGAATAAAAATTGTAGGATCGATAGGATAACCATCTTTCCAAAGTTCAAAATGCAAGTGAATACCTGTTGACTCATGTCCTGTTGAACCTGCAAGTGCAATGGCTTGTCCTGTTTTTACCACATCACCTTGTTCAACATTGAGTGATGCAGCATGTTTATACACAGAAATAAAGCCGTTGTTGTGTCTAATGATTGCGACGTTTCCTGTAGATGGAGTCCAATCGGCAAAGATTACTGTTCCACCAAGAACTGACTTGATTGCAGTATTTTTTGGAACTGCAACATCAACAGCGTAGTGTTTTTTTCTTGGATTGTATTGTTCTGTAATGGTTCCTTTGAGCGGTGAAAACAAAACGATTTTTACCTTGGGTTTTGCTTTTTCAAAAAGATTGTATTTGTCTTCTTGTTTTACACTTTCGCGTAATTTTAATTCTTCATCGGTTGCATTGAGTTTTTCTGAATCAATAGAAATAACATTATCGGTTGATGAAAGTATGGAGTCTTTATTGAATTTGGCATACTCCAAATCTCCCGTTAGAATTTTTTTTACAGATTGGATATAGATTTCATTTTTCCTTAAAGCCTTTTGTAAAGAGTCGGATTTCAAGGCTAGTTCTGTTGCGTTTCTTTTTAGTTCAGTAGATGCATAACCTGGAATATATTCGCGAAGAGGAGTGAAAGCAATGATGAAAGTAGTCACAAATATTATGATAATTGCACCCAAAGTTGCCACCACAAAAACATTCATAAGTGTAAGTCTTAAAGAAAAAATTTCTTCAAAAGTGTCTTCATTCAAAATAACCAATCGGTTTTTTGTGAAAAGCTTTTTCTTTATTTTCTTTCGTTTAAGTTTTTTTTCAGACATAAATTGACTTTTGTCATTACAAATATAACGTTTTAAAAACGCTAATCAGGAATAGTATAAACGAAGATTATTGTTAATTATTTCATGTTATTTATTAATAAAAACTTTTTCTTTATAACTTTGCCCAAGTTAATTAGTAAAAAAATCTAGCGAAAGCTATAAAAGAATATATCATGGGAAGATTAGGCGCAACCGAATGGTTGGTTATACTAGTAGTTGTTTTGTTATTGTTTGGTGGGAAAAAAATTCCTGAATTAATGAAAGGACTAGGAACTGGCGTAAAAGAATTTAAAGATGCTGCAAAAGGTGAAGATAAATCGCCTTCTAATTCGAAAGAAGAAGAAAAAAAATAATTTAGCATAATACAAAATTTAGAATCCCAAAGTCATAAGGTTTTATGACTTTGGGATTTTTTTATTGCCTATTTTTAAAGTCAATCGAACACACAATAATCTTAGACTTATTTAAAAAAAGATAATTTTTTTAAACTTTTTAATTTATTTTTTTAATTTTATTAAAATTAATTTTAATTTTATTAAATGAAACTACCTATAATTTGTCCAAGTTGTGAAAATGCTCTTCGAGTTAGTCAGATGAAATGTGACAACTGCGAAACCGAAGTAAATGGAAATTATGACTTACCTCTTTACCTAAAATTGAGTCGTGAAGAACAAGATTTTATTTTGGAGTTTTTCCTTTCTAGTGGAAGCATCAAAGAAATGGCAAAACAAGCTGGAAATTCATATCCAACTATGCGAAATAAAATGGATGATTTGATTGAAAAAATTAACGAACTCAAAAAAGTAAAATAGTATGAACTGGCAAACATTTTTAAACCCATTTGATAAATTTTCTGAAAAATCAATATTTATTTTTGGAATACTGGCAGCAATCATTGGAAGTTACATAACCTTTTTTTGTGGTGCTACTTATGATGGATTGATAGAAGTTCATTTAAACCCAGAAACAACGTTTCTTATTGCCTTAAAAGAAAACTCATTACATGTAGTATTGGTTACTGTTTTGCTTTTTGTTTTTGGTAAAATAATCAATAAACGTACAAGATTTATAGATATTTTAAATGCTGGTCTTCTTTTTAGAGTTCCTTTTTATCTCATGTCTTTGTTGATGATTTTTCCTTTTTTGCAATCTATCGATGATGAAATAAAGAAAAATCCTGAAGCTGTTGGAAAATTGAGTTTTAAGCCTTTTGACTTAGTGATGATTATACTAATAACTTGCTTTTTAATTGCACTATTGGTTTATTCTATAACACTTCTTTTTAATGGATTTAAAACAGCTACAAATGCCAAAAAACCATTGCATTATGTTGTTTTTGGTGTGATTATTCTTTTTGCAGAAATACTTTCTAGAATCATATTACCACTAATCTAAACTATTTTTTATGAAAAACTCATTTTTACTTTTCGGTTTGCTTTTGCTTTTTTCTCCTGTATTTGGACAGGAAATTATAGGTTCTTGGGCTGGAGAACTCGATATTCAAGGAACAAAACTTCCTATAATATTTAATATAAAATCTAGCGAAACAGGCTTTTCTGCCACCATGGATAGTCCATCACAAGGAGCAAAGGATATTCCTGTTGGCAAAACAACATTTGAAAACAATTTGCTTGTTTTGGATGCATCCAATATGAAAATACAGTACAAAGGAACTTTAAAAAATGATAAAATTGAAGGTGCTTTTAGCCAAGGCGACATGAGTTTACCTCTTGTTCTATCAAGAGCAAAAGAAGGTCAAACTAAACTGAATCGTCCTCAAACGCCAAAACCTCCTTTTGACTACAACATTGAAGATGTAACTTTTAAAAATCCAATTGACTCAAATCTTTTGGCTGGAACATTAACAACACCTAGAAATAAAAAGGATTTTCCGGTTGTAGTTATGATAACTGGTTCTGGTCTACAAAATAGAGATGAAGAGGTTTTTGGGCATAAAATATTTTGGGTTATAGCCGATGATTTTGCTAAAAAAGGAATTGGTGTTTTGCGTCTAGATGATAGAGGAATTGGTGGTTCAGAAGCAGGAAATGTTATTCCAACATCTCAGAATTTTTCAACCGATATTAGCACTGCTGTCAATTTTTTGGCTGCTAGAGGATATAAAAACATTGGTCTTGCAGGACACAGCGAAGGCGGAATGATTGCGCCAATGGTTGCTTCGCAAAATGACAAGGTAAAATTTGTGATTTCTATGGCTGGTCCTGGAATTCCAATTGATCAATTACTTCAACTACAATCAAAATCTATAGCAAAACTACAAGGAGCAACTGATGAAGAAATAAAAAGAAATGAGGTCATGAATACAAAAATTTATGATTTGATTAAAAAGTCTAAAACAAATGATTTAAAAGCAGAGCTAAAAGCTTTTTTGATGGAAGAGTTTAAAAAGCTTCCTAAAGAAGAACAACCAGCCGAAAAAGATTTTGAAAATATGATTGAAAACGAGGCAAAAAAAATGGCAAATCCTTGGTTTGTTTATTTCCTAAAGTTCAATCCTGATGAGTATTGGAGCAAAGTAAAAGTTCCTGTTTTGGCTTTGAACGGAAGTTTAGACTCTCAGGTAAGTGCAAAAGAAAACCTAGCTGGAATAAAAGCATCCTTAGAAAAAGCAAAAAACAAATCGTTTGAAATTGTTGAATGTCCTAACATGAACCATCCTTTTCAAGAGGCAAAAACAGGCGCAGTTAGTGAATATGCCGAAATAGAACAATCTATTTCACCGATAGTGTTAGACAAAATGAGTTCTTGGATACTGAAACTAAAGTAAAAACTTTTTAAAAAAGTTATAAATCCCAAATTCCAACAACATGATTGGAATTTGGAATTTTTTTATTAAAGTATCATCGTCAGCTGAATTCTTTTTCTAGCTTCGTCAACCTCAACTACTTTTACTTGAACGTGTTGGTGTATTTTGACCACTTCGTTTACATCACTTACAAAACCTGCTTTGAGTTGGGAAATGTGAACTAAACCGCTTTCTTTTATTCCTATATCTACAAAACAACCAAAAGCAGTAATATTGTTCACAATTCCTGGTAAAATCATGCCTGTTCTCAAGTCGTTGATGGTTCTAACATTTGGGTCAAATTCAAAAACTTTTGCTGCTTTTCGTGGGTCAAGTCCAGGTTTTTCAAGTTCTTTTAAAATATCTTTTATTCCCAGAATTCCAACAGTTTCATTGGTATAATTTTCTGGTTTGATTTGGCTGATTTTTTCTTTGTTACCAATAAGTTCGGTTAGAGAAATTTTTAAATCTTTTGCCATTTTTTCCACAATTCCATAAGCTTCTGGATGCACAGCAGAATTGTCTAACGGGTTTTTTCCGTCTTTAATTCTAATAAATGCTGCCGCTTGTTGAAATGCTTTTTCGCCCAAACGTGGCACTTTTTTAAGTTGTTTTCTATCTTCAAAAGCGCCGTTTTCACTACGAAAAGCAACAATATTTTCTGCCATCTTCTCTCCTATTCCACTCACATAACTCAACAACGATTTACTAGCTGTATTGATATTTATCCCAACAGAATTTACGCATCGAATTACCGTATTATCTAATTCTTCTTTCAGTTTGGTTTGGTCCACATCATGCTGGTATTGTCCAACACCAATAGATTTTGGATCGATTTTCACCAATTCTGCTAATGGATCACTCAACCTTCTACCAATAGAAACCGCACCACGAACGGTTACATCATAATTAGGAAATTCATCACGTGCAATTTTACTTGCAGAATAAACCGATGCACCAGCTTCTGAAACTACAAATACTTGAACCGATTTATCAAAAGCTATTTTCTTGATAAAAAATTCGGTTTCGCGACTTGCTGTTCCGTTACCAATAGAAATGGCTTCAATATTATAAGCGTTAACCATCGATTTAATTTTCTTCATTGCCATTGCAGTATCATTCTGTGGCGCATGAGGAAAAATAGTTTCGTTGTACAACAAATCACCTTTTTCGTCTATACAAACTACTTTGCAACCTGTTCTAAAACCAGGATCGATTGCCAGAATTCTTTTTTCGCCCAATGGTGGCGCAAGCAATAATTGACGCAAATTTTCAGAAAAAACATCAATAGCTTTTATATCGGCTTTTTGCTTTGCTTCTTGAAGTGTTTCGTTAGAAATTGCTGGTTCAAGCAATCGTTTATAACTATCTTTTATTGCAAGTTCTAGATGTTCTGTTGTGTCATTGTTTTTTTTGATGATATTTTCTTCGATAAAATCGATGGCTTCTTCTTTTTCTATTTCAATATTAAGTTTGACAAAACCTTCTGCTTCAGCACGCAACATGGCTAATAATCTGTGTGATGGCGCTTTTGAAATGGGTTCAGCCCAATCAAAATATTGCGAAAACTTTTTAGCATTTTCGTCTTCATCTTTACCTTTTGCTACTTTAGTTGAAATAATAGCTTTTCGTTGAAATAGTCGTCGCAGATTTTTTCTAATGAAAGTGTTTTCGTTTATCCATTCTGCAATAATATCTCTTGCGCCTTGTATTGCTTCGTCTTCATTAGCTACTTTGTCATTAATATATTTTGAAGCAAGAAACTCTACATCATCTACATTTTGGCTCATAATCATTTTTGCCAAAGGTTCTAATCCTTTTTCACGAGCGACATCTGCACGGGTTTTCTTTTTCTTTTTATAAGGCAAATACAAATCTTCAATCTCTTGTAAATCGAAGCTATTTTCTATTTTTTGCTTTAATTCAGATGTTAGAAATCCTTGTTCTTCTATTGATGAAAGTACGCTTTCTTTTCGTTTTACTAATTCGTCAAACTGCTTGTTGAGTTTTGAGATTTGTTCAATTTGAACCTCATCAAGATTACCGGTTTGGTCTTTTCTATATCGAGAAATAAAAGGAATGGTACAATCTTCTTGAAGTAATTTTATTGTGGCTTCAATGCTTTTTGAAACAATATTTGTTTGGTTTTGAATGAATTGTATGTTGGTCATAAATTAATCTTGAACGATAAAATCTTTTGGATCTTCTTTTTTAAATTCTGGTTGAATATTGATGTGGTTGATACCAAATTTGTTGAATAAAACCATTTCTACTTCATGAAGCAAATCATTAAATTCACTCATTTTTATATCTTCTGCACAATCGAGATGTGCTTCAAGATGTAATTCTTCTTCATTAAGATGCCAAACATGAATGTGATGCAATTTTCCGATGCCTTTTATTTTGTGAACTTCACGAACAATTTCTTTTATATCAATGTGCTCTGGTGTGAAAAGCATTAGCATTTTTGTAGATTTTTTAAGTAAATCAATTCCAACAATAATTAAATAAATGGCAATTAAAATTGTCATTAAACTATCTACCCAAAACCATCCATAAAATTTCATTAATAATCCGCCAACAAGCACCGCAACAGATGCCATCATATCTGTTAATAAATGTAGATAAGCCGATTTCATATTCAGATTATGGTCAGCATCTTTTTTTAAAAAAATGACTGAAAGTCCGTTAACAACAATTCCAAGAAGTGCTAACCAAATGACTAAACCAGATTGAATAGGATGTGGATTGAAGAAACGTTCTATCGCGCCATAAATCAATATAAAAGCAACAATAACTAATGTGGCAGCATTAACAAAAGCAGCTATTAATTCGGCACGTTTATAACCAAATGTTTGATCTATTGACGCTTTTCTGCGAGATAGTTTGTGAGCAACTAAACTAAAAACTAGCGATAACACATCAGAAAAATTATGCAAAGCATCAGAAATTAATGCTAAACTTCCTGAAATAATTCCGCCAACAATTTGAGCAATTGTTATTACTAAATTTAGAATTATAGAAAAAACAAGGTTACTTGCTTTTACCTCGTGTTTTTTAATATGAACATGAGAATGACTATGAGACATTATCTGCAAGCAATTTTGTGAACTCTTCTTTCATGTCTTCCACCTTGAAAAGCAGTATTTAGAAACGTATCTACCATTTCTACAGCTTGTTCAATAGCAGTAAATCGTGCTGGAATACTAATAATATTTGCATCATTATGTTCGCGAGCTAATTGTGCAATTTCTTTTGTCCAGCAAAGTGCCGCACGAATATCTTGATGTTTATTAACTGTCATATTGATTCCGTTTCCGCTACCACAAATTACTATACCAAAATGAGCTTTTTTACTCTCAACATCATAAGCAACTGGATGACCAAAATCTGGATAATCAACACTATCAAAAGTATCAGTTCCATGATTGATTATTTCGTGACCTTTGGATTGTAAATAATCCACAATTGCTTTTTTGTAATTTGGACCTGCGTGGTCGTTTCCTATTGAAATTATCATTTTTGAAAGATTATGTTGTTTCTACAAAATTACTTAATAATGTGAGTTAATTAAAATAATATTAAACAAAATTAAATAACTGATTATCAATTATTTAAATAATATAAATTTAACATTGTTAATCAATTTTTACAATTAGCTGATATTCTGATAATTATAAATTAACATAGATTGTTAATAATTTTGAATAGAAAATTAGAAGTTTTTATAAATCCAATTCAAAATTTTATAAGCAAAAATTGTAATGAGAAAATCAAATTTAGTTTTGATTTTTTCTTTAAAAATTATTCACATAAAAAACTCTATTTTCAACAGAAATTAACAATGAAACTTATCAAAAATTTCTATTAAAAAGAATGTGTTAACAACTGTTAATAAAAACTTAATTTTAATTCATTTTTAATACTTTACAATTTCGTAACACTGTTAATTTCTCTGTATAAGTTTATATAACTTTTCAAAAAAATAAAACTTAAAAAAGTTTTCATCATTATCAACACACCATAATAAACATCAAAAATTAATTTTAAATTTCAATTTTCTTTTGTTGTTTTTAATTGTTGTTAAAAACTCTTTTTTTTAAACAACTTTCAAATTTGTATTTAAGTTGTCAAGAATTTGTTGAACTACTTCTCTATCGTTTGGATGAATTTTTAGTTTTATTCCGCCATAGGCTAAGCTTGCAAATGGATCGACTGAAACGATAGTTTCATTTTCAAAGTAATGAACAATACCTTCGTTTTCTAGAATAGATTTTAAAACTGCAATTTCTTGAGGAAAATTGAAGACTGCTATGGTAATGAAATCTTTCATTGGATTACTTTTTATAAAAATAGTAAATGTTATTTTTTAATTAAAACTTTTCACTAATTACTATTTACTAATTACTATTCATTAATTTTAAACTTTATTAGAAATGAATTATGAGTAAGAAACCAAAAAGATTTGGAAAGAAAAATAAAACCTTTTCCGAAAAAATATTTAAAATCCTTTCAAAAAGCCCAAATAAACCTTTCAATTACAAACAAATAGCTGCAATACTCGAAGTAGATGATACCAAGAGTAGAAATGAAATTATTAAAGATTTAAAAATTCTTGCTGCTCAAAAAGTAATTATAGAAACTGAACCTGGAAAGTATTTAGTCAAAGCTTCTGGTCAAGAAGTGTACGAAGGTATTGTCGATATGACTTCTAGAAAAACCGGATATTTTGTTTGCGATGAGCTAGAACACGATGTTTTTATACCTTTTATGAACCTCAATCATGCATTGGATAGTGATAAAGTAAAAGTTTACATCTATAATAAACGAAGTTCTCGTAAACCAGAAGCCGAAGTTATTGAAATCATTGAAAGAGCGAAAACAGAATTTGTAGGTGTTATTGATATTCAAAAAAACTTTGGATTTGTAACTACTGCTAATGCAAAAATGTACACAGATATTTTTGTACCAAAAAATAAACTTAATGATGCGCAACATGGTGATGTAGTTCTCGTAAAACTCGAAGATTGGCCAAAAAAAGCCGATTCTCCTTTTGGCTCTGTTATAAAAGTATTAGGAAAACCTGGTGAACACGATACCGAAATTCACGCTATACTTGCTGAATATGGTTTGCCTTATGATTTTCCTGTAGAGGTAGATGCTTTTGCAAATAAAATAGACACATCGATTACTCAAGAAGAAATAGCCAAACGTCGTGATATGCGTAATGTTTTGACATTTACTATTGATCCAAAAGATGCAAAAGATTTTGATGATGCTTTGTCTTTTCAAGTTTTAGAAAATGGAAATTATGAAATTGGTGTTCATATTGCCGATGTTTCTCATTATGTAAAAGAAGGAACTATACTCGATGATGAAGCATATAAACGAGCGACTTCGGTTTACCTTGTGGATAGAGTTGTGCCAATGTTACCCGAAGTTTTGTCAAATTTTGCTTGTTCGCTTCGTCCACAAGAAGAAAAATATACTTTTTCGGCTATTTTTCAATTAAATCAAAAGGCAGAAGTTGTTGATAGTTGGTTTGGTAGAACAGTAATATACTCAGACCAGAGATTTTCTTATGAAGAAGCACAACATATTATTGAAACAAAATCCAATACAATTCCAGCCGAAATTTCATTGACTGGAAATGAATTTAAAGCTTCTGATGCAGTAACTCAAGCAACTCTAAAACTAGATGAATTAGCAAAAATTCTTAGAAGAAAAAGGATGGCTGCTGGAGCAATTTCGTTTGATAAAGTTGAAGTAAAATTCAATTTAAATGAAGCTGATGAACCTACTGGAGTTTATTTCAAAATATCAAAAGATGCCAATCATTTAATTGAAGAATTCATGCTTTTGGCTAATAGAAAAGTAGCTGAATTTATTGGTAAACAAAAGAAAACTTTTGTGTATAGAATTCACGATGAACCTAATGAAGATAAGCTAATTGGTTTACAATCAGTAATTTCAAAGTTTGG
>JAXLVF010000025.1:0-15790 GCA_046329205.1 Flavobacteriaceae bacterium
GTAGTGTAATATGTGAAAGTTTCATTTTGATAATTTGCTGAAATAAAATCATTTTTTTGTGTCAAATTAAATACAGAAATTCCATCGGTATCATCATCGCATTGCTTTAATGAAATAGGTGTAACCAAAGATGGCAAAGCGTAAGTGGTTAATGTGGCTGCATTAGAATACAATCCACAAGAGTTACCAGTTCTATTCAAAAACACTCGATAGGTATAACCAGCCATTGCGGCAGTAACATTGGAAATAGTTAATGTAGAAGTATTTACTCCAGTGTAAATTCCTGTGTTTGTCAAATTTATCCAATTTACACCGGCATCTGTAGAAAGTTGCCATTGAAAACTATCTGCTTCAGGACTTGTTACAGTGAATTGTGTAGATTGAAGTTCACAGGTTGTTATATTTACAGGTTGTGTTGTAATTGATATTGGTGCAGGAATAATATAGTTTCCATTTGGAACACTATATCCACTTGCATTCAAAACTGTACCATTACTCAAAATATTAATTGGAATATCATTACCTAAAATCCCATCGTTATTACTATCAGAAAAGCTAGCTTCTGTAACATCAAAACAATCATCATCATCACTGTCGAGTTCTAAATAATTGAAAATTCCGTCATTATCAGTATCGGTAACGGTAAAATTTATTATGCCACTGTTAGGTGAAGTTTCAAGATTGTTGGCTAAACCATTTGAACCAAAATTACCAGTAATTACAACACCGTTTGTATTGGTTTGATTGCTTGGACTTCCTGCTTCAATGATGTCAAAAATCCCATCATTATCTGAATCCAAATCGAGATAATTTTGCACACCATCACTATCATTATCTGCTGGTGTAAAAGCAGTTCCAAAGACATCATCAATACCATCATTGTTAGTGTCAACATTCGTCAATGGATTAAAAGAACTTCCTTGTGATTCGTAAAAATCTGGAATAGAGTCATTGTCTGAGTCATAATCTAATTGATCAGGAATTCCATCGTTATCACTATCTTTTGGAACACAAGTAGCAATGATTTTCAAACTAGTTTTACTAATATCATCATCAACCAAATTAATAGCAGTAACAGAAATAGAAGACAATAATTTCCCTTTGATGGCAAAATCCCCTGTTCCTGCTTGTAAAGGTAAATTACCATTTAGTCTAAAACGAATTTCAAAATTTGAAAATCGAGTCACATTGTTTTCAAAAATCCCATCGAAATTAGTATCTACAAGCAATTGATTCGAAGGGTTTAGAATTGTTATTGTTTGGCTAGAAGGACATTTAATCCGTATTTCAGTATTTGATGATAATAAAGCCGAAATATCAGCATTATCAGTATAATTTATTGCTATACTTACTGGTTGATTGTATGATTGTGAGTATGTTGCAGAATTATTTTTGCCTTGAGGAGTTTCCAAAACAATATTTCCGTTTGCATTACCAATTACGGGATTTGTTGAAGCAATTCCTGTTGTAGTAACTGTTCCAATAAATGAGTTGTTGTAACTGTCAACAACTATATTTCCAGCCAAAATATTTGAACTATTAATAGTTAAATCGCCAAAAGACTCAGCACAATTTGTAATTCCATCGTTATCTAAATCCAAATCAACATCATCTACACATCCATCATTATCATTGTCTTCTGGGCAGATACTTACTGGAATATTATCTGAAATATAATCGCTTCCACAAGCACTTATTGTAGCAGAAACATAGTAATTACCGGGAAATATAGGGTTATAAAAGTTATTTGTAGCAAATGGAATAGCCATGTCATTGTAATACCATTGAAAAGTATCAAAAGGACTCAGACTATTAACACTCAAAGTCGTATTTGGGAGACAATTATCAAGATTTACATCAATTTGGCTTAAAGATATTTCAGGTTTTGATGTAAAACCTGAATAATAACCTCCAAAAGTAGCGGCAAAACTAGTTCCATAAGCTGCTAAATAAACTTCATTGGTAGAAAAAACAGAAACATTTCCTTTCATTCCAGTGAATACATAACTAACATAATTTGGGTTTCCATTTACATTTGTAGGTCCAACCACATTAATAGATGCTGGCAGCGTATTAATATCATAATCTACGCCATCAATAGTAAATGTTAATGTTGAACCTGTTTTGGTAACTAGAGTTACTCGTCCTGTAAATTCTCTTGTTCCTATAAATTCAATTTGTGGAATATTATTTATAACTCTTGGTGTTTGGCAACTTAGCGGTGGAACAAAAAACATTTCTTGATTTCTTTGATCTATCGAGCTATTATCACCTACGCATTGATAGGCAAAGACTTTTTTGGAAGTATTCACATATAAGTTTCCATCTTGTGAAAAATAGTTTCCTGTTAATGAGGCATATTGTCCTGCATCTATAGTAAAAGTTGGAGTTGTAGAGCCATTAAGAAAAATTTCGGTGTTGTCTTCATCAGCAACAATAATAGCTCGCTCCACATCGTCTATACCTGTACTTTTTATAAAAATATATTCTTGACCAGTTTTTTCTTTTGGAACAATTTGATCAAAACCCAAATCAAGATTTCCTGCAGCGTTACTACCACCATAAGAACCACAATTTAGCGCGATTGGTTTATCTGAGGTAATTAATGAACCGACCAATGCATCACGATTGGCATTATTTGGACCTTGAACCGCTATAACATAACTTTCGCCACTATTTAATACTACACTAGGCACAGTTCCGGTTCCTCCATTAACAAAAGTTGCTGCTGCTGGAAAACCACTAAAATTGACAGTTGTATTATTTTCTGTCGCTAGGACCGAAATGAAAGTGTAATGAAAATCTTGGTAGGATTGAACATTTGTGTTCAACAATGCGCCGCTTCTAAAATGAGTTCCAAGCGCTGCCAAACCTTTGGAAACCAATTCACCCGCTTGGTTTCCTGATTGGTCTATTACTCTTGCTGATACATAAACTTGGTCTTCTGCTTCAACGATGTAACCTTTATTATTCAAAATTCCATTTACAAGAGATGAGTCGACATGAAGTTGTGTGTCGTTTCCATAACCTACATTGTATATATATGGATTATCTCGTGTAACAGTTCCAAGTATTGTAGAACCACCAATTTCGATAATTTTTATGTTAACTGGAGTTGTTTTTGGTGTAGAAATATATAGGTATTGCTCACCAGCAAAAACTGTTGAGCTAGATAAAGGTGGAATGTAATGTGTTTTACTAAACTGACCAAAAGATTTCGCGCTGATAATCAGTATGTTTAGTAAAATAAAAACAAACTTTTTCATTTGTTAAAAATAATAATAAAAAAAGAAAACAATAAAAGAGATTAGTCTTTTATGTTTTCTTTAAGATTTGATTGACAAATGAAACTATAAATCTCTTCTTTGTATTATTTTATAAGATGCATAAATGAATATACTAACCCAAGCACACACTATTACTAAAGATGAAAAATGTATTGAATAATCTTTAATTGTATTGTCACCAATAGTTGTTTGCAGAGAACGAATAACACTAAAACGAGTAAAAGGCTCAACAATTAAATTTCCAATTGATTCCAAAGGAAAAAATGAATAGACATCATCAACTTTTGAGCTTCTATTAAAAACTTCAAATTTGAAATATGAATAGGAAATTTTTTCGACCAAAAACCATATAAACAAAAATCCTAATGCAAAAGCAGATCGTTTAATCAATACCGCCAAGAAAAGACAAAGACTAAAAAATCCAACCAAATTTACAAAATAGGCAAGCAAATAATCTAAATCAGAAAAAACAATACCAAGTTCATTGTATGACGAAAATGAATAACCTAAAACAAGTGATAATACAAAAATAAAAACGGTTGAAAAAAATGATAAAGCTAGAATCGTTAAGAATTTTGAAAGTATAAATTCTTTTTTACTCATTCCATCAATCAAGTTTTGTTTCAATGTTCCATAGCTGTATTCATTGGCAATCATTGATACAATTACAATGGCTAAAAAGAATTTTAGAACCGATGCAATCCATGTGTTGAAATGCCAAATAAACGGAAAGTTGAAAATTCCCATTTCGGCAAAATGGATTTTAAAATTCCCAATATCAAATTTGATTGAAGCAATCATTGCAATGAATGATAATATGACAAAGTAACCAATTGTTAAAATTCGACTTGCTCTATTTTTCCATATTTTTTGAAATTCGATAGAAAGTAATCTTTTCATATAATTTTATTTATTGGTTAGTTTCAAAAATTGTTCCTCAAGACTTACTTTTTTATTCACTAAATGACTAAGAAAAATCCCTTTTTCGGCTAGTAATTTGTTAATTTCTTCACCAGAAATTTGTTTATTAAAGTGCGCTATTATTTTGCCTTCTTGTTCATCTATTTTTTCAACTTCAAAACTCTCAGTTATTAGTTTTTTGAGTAGAACATTGTCAGAGCAAACCATTTCAAAATAACCAGATTTATTTGTCATTCCTTCAACTGTACCGTTGTAGAGCATTTCTCCAAAGCGAAGAACAAGTACATGACTACATACTTTTTCTACTTCGTCAAGCAAATGTGATGCGAGTAGGATAGTAGTTCCTTGGTTGGCAATTTGTTTTATGATATCTCTAATTTGATGAATACCTTGTGGATCTAGCCCGTTTGTTGGTTCATCTAGAATTAAAATTTCAGGATCATTAAGTAACGCTGAAGCAATTGCTAAACGTTGTTTCATTCCTAGTGAAAACGTTTTGAACTTACTGTTTTTCCTGTCAGAAAGACCAACAATCTCTAGTTTTTCATCAACTTTTTTGTAATTTATATTTTTTATTTTGCATACAAGTTCCAAGTTTTCCTTGGCTGTCATGTAGGGATAAAAGTTTGGTCTTTCGATAATTGCACCAACTTTCTTTAAGGCATCGTGCGTTTCAATTTTTCCTCCAAACCATGAGAAATTTCCAGAAGTTTTATTCACAACATTTAGAACTATTCCCAGAGTTGTGGATTTACCACTTCCATTTGGACCAAGAATTCCATACACGTTTCCTTTTTGTATGTCGAATGATAAATTTTTTACAGCATGAATTTTGCCATATTTTTTATCCAAGTTTTTAATGCTAAGTATTGTTTCCAATTTGAAATCGTTTTCAAATAGGACGAACGAGGCATTAATTTGTTACTCGATTTTTTTGGCGATTGTAAAAATGATTTACGAATTCGTTTCGAATATGTAAATAATGCAATGTTTTATTAATTTCTTTCAACTCTTCAGTGAGTACAATTTTCTTTCCACAAGAGTCATTTGTAACTTGTGATTTGCAATATTTACATTCAAATTCTTGAAAGTGAGCATTGACTTTTTGTGTTAAAACGTATTGATGTCCAAACCATGAACACCTATAGTTTTTTGAAACTAATTTAGGATAAATGTAATAGAGCATCATTAATAGTTTAAGGTTAATTTGGTTGTAATAAACTTACTATCAAATGTTTATCTATGAAAATTTTATCGATGAACTACTTGGTTTTACATGTTTATGAAAGGATAGACTTACTTTTTATTTAAAATTTACAATGTTTGGTTGACCTATTTCATAATCAGGAAGTGACAAATCATTGTTTTTCAGTGTGTTGCTTTTGAATAGATTTGTTCCTTCAAAAGGAATTGTAGGATAATAGGAAATAGAAATTTGAAAGCTATTGAAGACCAAATAATCATTATTTATCAAAACACCAATACTGAATTTCGAATACATTTTATCATTTAAAATTTTATTTGTTTCATCTCCCAAAAATCCAAAAGTCATATTATAAAAAGGACTGAAACGGAAACCATGCCAATTTCCGGGAACATATGTTTGAGTTTGTAATGCTAAAGTGAATTTTTTTGTTCCATTTATCAATGGATTTCCAAATCCGGAAATACCATCTTGATCTTCAAGCGTAACTCTATCTTTAATAATTGGCGCACGGTGATTGCCAAAAACAATGGTTGGTTTTATAAACTGTCTAATTTTCCAACTTCCAAGAGGCAACAAGTTAGTGAAATAATTGGCTTCAACTTTAAAAGTTGTTTCTTCAGTACAACCATTATTAAAAAAACTACCCCATTCAAAATTACTACTAATATATCCAAAAGAGAAATAATCACCATAGGCAAATCTTGCTCCAAAATATGCTCTTTTGTTGAAATTTTTATTTTGGAATCCACCAGTTATAGAATACACTTGTCCATAAGGAACATCTTCTATAATTCCATAGTTGAATAAATATTTATCTTCGGCAAACTTTCTAGTATTCAGACCTATACTTGCTAAATAGAGTTCTTCATTTGAAAAATAATTACTGCTGTCAAAAATTGCCGTTGGAGAATTTAGATATTCAATTTTTTTATACCCAATAGAAGTAATAAGGTTTGTTGTTCTGTAATCTTCATTTCTTCCTTTAAATATTTTTTGTGAATGTCCAAACCAAAAATCTCTCGTTTCATTTTTGAACTGAAATGTTTCAAAATTGCCAGAAACATCAGGTATAGAGTCATAAAACTTTTTGTTTTCAAATAAAATTCCTCCAGCAAATCGAGTAAAAGGCGAATAAAAACGACGTTCCATTTTTGCACTTCTTATGACAGCATCATTCAGCGTTGTTTGATAAAGTAAAGTTGTGTTTATAAATGTGTTTCTAAAATTGTTTATGCTATAACTTACAGTTCTTGCATTTTTTTTATCCGCAAACCTATTGGTGTAATCATATTCAATTTCATGTCCTAAACCCATAAAATTTCTTTCGGTAAGTTCCATTGTTCCTCTGCTACTCGATATTGAACCCGTAGGGATTAAACTCCATGAATCCAATACTCTTACCGAAATATCTACAGAATCTTTACTATTAATATCTATAGGTTTTATAACGACACTTCTAGTGAATCTTTGCTTTCTAACAAGACGTTCAGACTCTTTTGCCAACAATGAGTCTAGAGGTTGGTTTTCTCTGATTAATAGAATATTTCTAATCGTCCAATTTTTTGATTTTACATGAAGGCTATTGCCAAATTTTTCAAATCCGTTTGGCTTATCATCAGGATTATCGACAGAATAGCCAAATGGATCTAGCGTTTCAATTTTTATCTTTCTGATAATTTTTCCTTCGTGTTTGTCAAATGATTTTTTTATTAGATATTTTTTTCTAATGTTTTGTGAAGCAGGTTGCTTCTTTCTGGTTGATTTGAATAAAAGTTTGTGTACAAATTTCCCAAAACCGCTACGTTTAGAATATGCTTCAATGTTTTTGTAAACTTTAATTGAATCGGGATTTTTGTTGCCAGTTTGCCCCACAGAAAAATGAGTACACAAAAGCAAGAATAAAAAAACATAAGGTATTTTTATCTTCATCAAAGCAAGTTTCAGCAAATGTAAACGTTTCTTTGAAGCAATTATTACATGATAACTTCAAAAAGTTATACAATTTGAAATAAAAAACCCTCAAAGATTATTTGAGGGTATTTTGTTTTTAACTCTTTTGTTCTTTATTGAAATAAACTAGGTAATAATACATTTGTTTTTCTTCGTCCCAACCTTTTTCAACAAACTTCTCGGCACTTTCAGGATTTATAAAGTCCAATTTTATTTGAATATTGGTATCAAGATTGATGACGTTTTTTATTTTTCTTCGAGCATCGCTCACAGCACTATTGGCTATCGGGAAAGTAGTAACATCTTCTATGCTGTATTTTTCTCCTTTATCAACTTTGTAGTTTTTAAACTCAGGAATCAAATCAGGATTATCCATCACTTCGTTCAAAAACTTTGTTTCTTCAAATTCGTTATTTTTGGCAAAATGATTGACTGCTCGGTTCATAAAAAGAACTTCTTGCTTCTTGTCTTCAGCAGGTAGAACAACATCTTTTGCAAAATCTTGACAGAATTTTAAATATTTTTTTGTGAAGAAATTTTCATCTTGAAAAGCATCTACTGCCAAGAAATGCTCCAACCAGTATCGTGCGTCGTAACGGTTGTTGTCAACAGTTAGGATTTTGTAACCTTCTTCTTTTTTGGTATTGAAAATCAAACAACCTTTGTCTAATTTGTTCAAATTAATCCCGTGTTGAAGTATCATTTCTAGGTTGGCTTCTTTTTCTTCAAACTGAAGGAAGTCGGTTTTTATTTCGCTTTTAAAAATCCCAATCGCATCTACAGGTTCGTTGTTGATACTAATGTGATTTAGGTAACAAACATAAACTTCACCACTTTTTATATGAGGATGATTGGATTGTTCGTAAAGGTGTTTTGTTATTTTCTTAGAAACTTGGTGAATTTCCGTTGGGTTAGAAAATACTTCTGCTGCAAAGTTGAACATTTCATTGTACTCTAGGTCAACTTCATGAGCAAACTGAAAATAGTTTTCTTCTTTTTCTCTGAATGGTTTAAAGAAAAATTCTTTCAATAAAGGTGTAATTTCATCGGTAATAGAAACGGTATTTTCTGAAAGAAAAAATTCTTCATTTCTGCTTTTGTTCCCAACTCTGTGAATGGATAAACTTTCGATGTGTGCGTTAAAAAGATTAATCATTTTGGTAAATAAAAATATAAAAAGTTAGTTCCAGTTTTCTTCAAAGCCATAGTCTTCAAAACTGTCATCGCCAAACATATCCATGTCATCGTCATCTAAATCATCATTGAACTCTGAATAAAAATCTTCATCTTCGGTTTCAAAATCTTTTTCGGGTGCTGTTGCCGGTAAAATTCCGTGAGAAAAAAGCAAGTCAGGATATGTTGCTCCACTTTCTGCTTCTTCTATTGCTGCTAACTCAACAAAGAAAGTCCACATGTTTATAAAATCATACACATAGATAATCTTCGTTTGTTCTTTGCTCAACAGTTGGTTAAGGCAATAATCACTCATAATTTTTTGTTGACCAGGAACATCACCAGTATCAAATAGAGAAATTTCATCTTCTTGATTCCATTGATCATCACAAGTGTAAAACGATGCAACTTCTGAACCATCAAATCCAAATGCATTGACAATTGTATTATGTAAATCTTCCAAAGTGTCTTCTTCGTCAATAGCAATATCTCTGAAAACATCTTCTTCAGCATCTAGAATTACTCTGAATTTATAAATCATAGGTATATATTTTTTGAGCTGACAAAGGTAAAATTTATATTATCAATTGAAATAGTCAAAATTGAATTGTTGATAATATTTTTGAATAATTAAAAGTACTTCAAAATCAGAATTTTGTCTTTGAAATTTTTTCATGGATTTTTCCAACTTCTTGTAGCGCAGCACTACAATACCATAAAGTCAATTCTGCTTCAAAAATTTTGGCTTGAACAGCTGGATCACTTTCCACTAGTTTTTTTGCTTCTTCTATTGTTGATACGTTAAAAATAAATATTCCTCGATAATTTTTATCATTTTTCATAAACGGTCCAGCCAAAGATAATTTGCCTTCTTTGGACAACTTTATGATGTTCTCCATGTGTCCTTTGAATAATTTTGACTGTTCTTCGGGAGTTGCAGTAGTGTTACTTCCTGTTTTTAGAATACAAAAAACATAAGTTTTCATTCCGTATTCATCTGCACCAAGTTCGTTGGCAAGCTTTTCATCATATTTATTTTCTTGTTGTGCAGAAGCTATTGAAAACCAAAAAGGAAGTATTAGCAAAAGGATATTTTTCATGATTTCTGTTTTAATCAAAGTTACAAACATTTTTTTTACAATTCATCCATTAAAATTTACAGTTGAGTAATTATATATTTTTTAGTTTTGGATGTTGATGCAACTTTGTGTCATAATTAATCAAATCATGAAAACAATTTACTTAACAATTACATTTTTATTACTGCAAGTTTCTGTTTTTGCTCAAAATACGGTTTCAGGAAAAGTAGTAGATAATAAAAATAATCCAATTCCTGCTGCAAATGTTTACATTGATGGTTCCTATGATGGAAGCACAACAGATGAAAATGGAAGTTTTACCTTCACCACAGACTTGAAAGGAAATCAAATATTAGTGATTAGCGTATTGACCTATGAAACTTCAAAGTCACCAATAGTAGTTGAAGAATGCAAAGACAAAACATTCAAGATGAAAGAAAGTGTAAATACGCTAGATGCCGTTGTGGTTACAGCAGGAACATTTGATGCGGGCGAAAAAGCAAGAGTTTCTGTTCTAAAACCTCTTGATATAGTAACTACAGCAGGTTCAAATGCTAATATAGTTGCTGCTTTACAAACACTTCCTGGAACACAAACTGTAGGTGAAGATGGAAGACTTTTTGTTCGTGGTGGTGAAGCAGATGAAACTCAAACATTTGTAGATGGAATTAGAGTAGCACAGCCTTATGGAGCAACGACAAACAATTTGCCTACTCGTGGTAGATTTTCACCTTTTTTATTCAGCGGAATGTCATTCTCAACTGGTGGTTATTCAGCAGAATATGGCGAAGCACTTTCAAGCGTTTTGTTATTGAATACAAGAGATGAAGAAGAAAAAGAAAAAACAGATATTTCATTGATGACTGTTGGACTTGGTTTAGCAAATACGCAAAAATGGAAAAACAATTCATTGAGTTTCAATGCTGCTTATCTCAATCTTGAACCCTATCAAAAGATTGTTCCACAAAATGTTGATTGGAATAAACCTTATCAATCACTTTCTGGCGAAACGGTTTATAGAAATAATTTATCAAACGGAATATTTAAATTGTATGCAGCTTTTGATGCTTCAAGATTTGATATAAATCAAGAAAGTATAAATTATCCTGATAAACTGAGAGTGAATCTAAAGAATAATAACTTTTATTTGAACTCATCATTGAAATTAAATTTAGCAAATCAATGGCAACTTTTCACTGGTTTAAGTTATGGTTACAACAACAATAATATTGGACTCAATCTCGACGAAGCAGAAAATAAAGAAAATGCTTCACAGCTGAAGTTAAAGTTCAAAAAATCGTTTTCAGATAGGGTAAAGCTAACTTTTGGAGCAGATTATTTTATTACAAAATTTGATGAAAACTTTTATGATAATCAATCAAACCTTGACTATAAGAGTGGTTATGATTCAAATATTTTTGCATCATATGTTGAAGCAGATATCTTTTTCTCGAAAAAGTTTGCAGCTAAAACTGGTATCCGATTTTCAAACAACGATTTACTAAACGAAACCGCTTTATCACCAAGAGTATCATTGGCTTACAAGGTGACAAAAAGCGGACAATTTTCATTTGCATTTGGCGATTTTTCACAAGCACCTCGACAAGAATATTTAAAATATGAACATTCGCTAGAAAGTGAAAAAGCGCAACACTATATCCTGAACTATCAATATAGTAAAGACAGACAGACTTTTAGAACGGAATTATACTATAAAGATTATTCAAATTTGGTAAAATATGATACAGATTCGCCTCAATATAATAGTATTTATAACAATAACGGAAAAGGTTATGCAGATGGATTGGACGTTTTCTGGAGAGATGGAAAGACTTTTAAGTATCTAGAATATTGGGTTTCCTATTCATACATAGATAGTCAAAGAGATTACAAAAATTTCCCAACAGAAGTTACGCCTAGCTTTATTGCTAAGCACAGTTTGACATTAGTAGGTAAATATTGGATTGATAAATTGAAATCTCAATTGAGTATTACCAACGCTTTTACAACTGGAAGACCATATAATAATCCAAATGAAGTTCAGTTCATGAACGGAAAAACAAAAGCATACAATAACCTAAGTTTAAGTTGGGCTTATCTTATTTCACAACAAAAAATATTATACTTTTCGGTAAATAATGTTTTGAGTACAAAAAATGTTTTTGGTTATGAATATTCAAACACACCAAACGGAAGTGGATTTTATGACAGAAGAGCTATAACACCAACGGCAGATCAGTTCTTTTTTGTTGGGTTCTTTTGGACAATAAGTACCGATAAAACAGATAATCAGTTGAAAAACTTGTAAATTTTACAATTCATCATTAAAAAATTACAGTTCAGTATCATTAAATTTTTTTACAATATCATCCAACGTACTTTTGAATAAGAAATTTAAAAAGAGTTTTAATCATCAAAAAATAGAAATCATGACAAGAATTATTACGACAATCGCATTTTTTATCTGTAGTTTATTAACTGCACAATCTCAGTATGAACAAGGAATGGGAAAAGCTCTTGGGCTTTGGAAAGAAGGAAAAGCAAATGAAGCTTCAGCACTAATGGAAAGAATAGCTTCAGTAGAAAAGACAAATTGGTTGCCAAGCTATTATGTTGCGCTTATCAACACAACAGAAGCATTCAATCCTGCAAATAAAGCAAATGCAGCTGCATTGATAGAAAAAGCACAAAAAGCTCAAGACGACGCAACAATGATTAGTCCTTCAAACCCAGAACTAATGGTAATGCAAGCTATGATATATACAGCTATCATCGTTCAGGATCCAATGACCAATGGTATGAAATATTCTGGACTAGCAAGAGAACAATACAATAAAGCCATTGCGCTAGCGCCAAATAATCCAAGAGTAGTTTTTTGTAGAGCAGAATTTGAAATTGGTGGAGCACGCTGGACAGGAGCAGACACAAAGGCTCTTTGTAAAGAAGTGGCACGTTCAATAGAACTTTTTGCTGCGGATAAGCCAGAAACACCATTTTCACCTTCATGGGGAATGGATAGAGCGCAACAAAAGCTTTTAGAATGTAAATAATTAATTTGGTCGTAAATGAACTATTCAAGAGAAATAAAAAAAGCTTTCATTGTTGGATTTGTTCTTTGGGTAATCTTTCTGATACTCAATGTACTCAACGGCGGTGAATTTCCAAAAACAGATAGATTAGCAGTCAATTTTGTTTACACGATGGTTTATACCTTTGTTATTTATCTATCAAATGCTACTTTATTTATTTTTCTTGATAAAAAATTTGCAGAGGAACGTTTCAGTTTAAAAAGATTAATTATTGGTTTTTCATCTTCAATACCATTAACAGTTTTGATGATTTTTATTCTTCGCCTTGTTGATGAAGTTTTGATAAATAAAATTTCATTTGGAGACTTCTTAAAAACTCAAACTTTTGGAAGCTATTTTCAAACAATTATCACAACAATCATCATTTCATTGATAATTCATGTAATCTATCTTTACAAAACCTATCAAGAAACAAGATTAAAAGAACAAAAAGTAATAGCAGGAACTGCCAATGCTCGATTTGAAAGTTTAAAAAATCAAATAGATCCACATTTTCTTTTTAACAGTTTAAACGTTTTAAGTTCTTTGATTGAGGAAAATCCAGATAATGCTCAAAAATTTACGGCTTCATTATCAAAAATTTACAGATATGTTTTGGAACAAAAAGACAAGGAACTCGTTTCGCTAGAAGAAGAATTATCATTTGCAAAAACATATATGAATTTATTGAAAATGAGGTTTGAAAATAGCATATCCTATGATGTTGTGTCAAATGTAGAAATTCAAGAGGCAAAAGTAGTTCCTTTATCATTACAATTATTGCTAGAAAACACAATCAAGCACAACATTGTGAGTGAAAACAAGCCACTTTCAATAAAGATTTATATCGAAAAAAATTATTTAGTAGTAGAAAACAACCTCCAAAAAAAAGAAGTCCTGAGCGACAGGCAAGGTGTCGGATTGCAAAATATTGTCAATAGATATGCTTTAATATCCGAACGCAAAGTTCTTGTAGAACAAACCAATGAATTTTTTAAAGTAAAAATACCAATATTAACAAAACAAATTGTAACAATGGAATCACAAGCAATATATAACGAAAATACAAGCTATATCAGAGCAAAAGAACGAGTAGAAAAACTAAAAGGATTTTATGGTAATCTTATTTCATATTGTGTGGTAATCCCAATATTAATTTTTGTGAACCTTTCCACATCAAATTTTCAATGGTTTTGGTTCCCAATGTTGGGTTGGGGATTAGGATTGACATTTCATGCTTTGGAAACTTTTGGTGTTGGAAAAAACTGGGAAGAAAGAAAAATTCAAGAGATTTTGAATAAAGATAAAAACAACAACACAAAATGGAATTAATCATGGAAAATCAAGAATACGAAAACTACAAAAAAGCACAAAAAAAAGTAAGCGATATCAAAGGTTTTTATGGTCACTTAATTACCTATGTTTTAGTGAACGCAGTGCTCATTTTCATAAATCTAAAATATACTCCACAATACCTTTGGTTTTTATGGCCAATGCTAAGTTGGGGCGTTGGAGTATTAATAAACGGTATTATCGTTTTTGATGCGATTCCTTTTTTAAATAAAAACTGGGAAGAACGAAAAATCAAACAATTCATCGAAGAAGAAAAATCAAAACAAAATAAATACGAATAAATCATGGAATCAAAAGACGAAATCAAATATCAAGAAGCTGTAAAACGCGTAAAAAAAATCAAAGGATTTTATTCTCATTTAAGCATTTATATTGTTTTAAACATACTAATCTTTGCGTTAAATGCTCAAAGCGTTAATGAAGGTGAAAGTTATTTTCAATGGAAAACCTTATCAACGCCATTCTTTTGGGGAATAGGTCTTGTTGCCCATGGGTTATCTGTTTTTCTACCAAGCATGATTTTAGGAAATGATTGGGAAGAAAGAAAAATTAAGGAAATCATGGACAAAGAAAACTCAAAATGGGAATAAAATAGTTTTATGAAAATTATCATTATTGAAGACGAAAAGCCAGCAGCAAGACTGTTGCAAAGGAAACTCGAGAAGATTGGTCTGCATGTAATGACCATGCTTCACTCCGTAGAAGAATCGATCCTTTGGTTTCAAGAAAACGAGCATCCAGATTTAATTTTTTTAGATATACAGCTTTCAGATGGATTGTCCTTCGAAATTTTTGAAGCGGTTACAATTAATAGTGCAGTAATATTTACAACTGCTTATGACGAATATGCACTGCGGGCATTCAAACTCAATAGTATAGATTATCTTTTAAAACCTATTGATGAGGACGATTTGCAAATTGCTGTAGAAAAGTTCAAGGCAAGAAGTCAAAGCATTTCAAATGTATCATTAGACTTTGAGTTGATTAAAAAGATGCTCATTAACCCTATTGATAGAACTTTCAAAAAGCGTTTTACCATTAAAATGGGGCAACAAATAAAGATGATTTCTGTAGATGAAATCGAGTGTTTTTTCTCAGAAAACAAAGGAACATATTTACATACATTTGATAATAGAAATTATTTGATAGACAATACTCTAGAACAACTAGAAACCGAACTAAATCCTGAAATGTTTTTTAGAGTTTCACGAAAATTCATCGTGGGAATGAAAGGAATTAAAGAAATTCAATTACACAGTAATTCCCGATTAAAAATCATACCAACTACATACAATGAAGACGAAGTAATTGTGGCTCGTGAACGAGTAAATGAATTTAAAGATTGGTTAGGATAAATGTTCCAAATTATTATTTTTTATTATATCGAATACTATCCCAATTAAAAGTTTATAAATCACTAAAAATGTTAATAACTTCATAGATAATAGGACAATTTTCATAACATAATCCTCACTGTTTTTATATATTTGCGTGTTGTACAAAAAAAGAATTTTATATAAAAAATATGAGCGAAGAGGTTAAAAAGAACAACTATTCTGCCGACAGTATTCAGGCGTTAGAAGGAATGGAACATGTGCGCATGCGTCCATCAATGTATATCGGTGATACGGGTGTTCGAGGATTACATCATTTAGTTTATGAAGTAGTAGATAATTCAATCGATGAAGCGTTAGCTGGACACTGTGATACAATTAGTGTAATAATAAATGAAGATAACTCCATATCTGTAGA
>JAXLVF010000026.1:0-15196 GCA_046329205.1 Flavobacteriaceae bacterium
GGAACAGTTGCGCTTGGCGGATTGGTGGCATTAACACTTTCATTTGGCATGTTGTCCAATCTAGTTTTGTTGCCATCATTGGTGCTTTCGTTGAATAAAACATTGGCCAATCAACAAGAATTACCAGAACCTACTATTGATATCATCGAACCTACAGACGAGGAAATGGATGCTGTAGAAAAGAAAAATAATTAATTTATATTTGCACAAATAATAGGATTTATAATGAAACACACAAAAGTTAAAGCGCTTTTAAGCGGCTCACAAGTGAACACAGAAGTGAATGCAAAAGGTTGGGTTAGAACTTTTAGAAACAATCAATTTATAGCGTTGAACGATGGTTCAACCATCAATAATATTCAGTGTGTAGTTGATTTTGAAAATACTCCTGAAGAAACTTTAAAAAGAATTACAACTGGCGCTGCAATCTCAGTTATTGGTAAACTAGTAGAAAGTCAAGGTGCAGGTCAGAAATATGAAATCCAAGTTTCTGAATTGGAAATTCTTGGCGATTCTGATGCTGAGAAATTCCCAATGCAACCAAAGAAACATTCGCTAGAATTCCTTCGTGAAAATGCACATTTACGTGTTCGCACTAATGCTTTTGGAGCGATTATGAGAGTTCGTTCAGTTTTGGCGCATGCCGTTCACACTTATTTTCAGGAAAAAGGATTTGTCTATGTAAATACGCCAATCATTACTGGTGCTGATGCTGAAGGTGCTGGCGAAATGTTTCAAGTAACGTCTTTGCCATTAGATAATCTGCCAAGAACTGAAGAAGGCAACATCGATTACAAAAAAGATTTCTTCGGAAAACATACCAACTTGACTGTTTCTGGTCAATTAGAAGGCGAAACTTTTGCCATGGCATTAGGTCAAATATACACTTTCGGACCAACATTTAGAGCTGAAAATTCCAATACATCTCGTCACTTGGCCGAGTTTTGGATGATTGAACCCGAAGTAGCTTTCAATGATTTAGAAGACAATATGGATTTGGCTGAAGACTTTATCCAATTTGTCATTAAATATACCATGGAGAAATGTCCAGACGATTTGAAATTTTTAGAAAGTCGTTTATTGGAAGAAGAAAAATCAAAACCACAAGCGGAACGCAGCGAAATGACGTTATTGGAGAAACTAAACTTTGTTTTAGAGAACAATTTTAAACGTGTTTCCTACACTGAAGCTATTGATATTTTGAGAGAATCGACACCAAACAAAAAGAAAAAATTCCAATATATCATCAACGAATGGGGTGCAGATTTGCAAAGTGAGCACGAACGTTATTTGGTTGAAAAACATTTTAAATGCCCTGTGATTTTGTTTGATTATCCAGCCAATATTAAAGCGTTTTACATGCGATTGAATGAAGATGGAAAAACGGTTCGCGCTATGGATATTTTGTTCCCTGGAATTGGAGAAATCGTTGGTGGTTCACAACGTGAAGAACGTTATGATGTATTGGTTGAAAAAATGAAAGTGCTTGGAATTGACGAAGAAGAACTTTGGTGGTATTTGGATACAAGAAGATTTGGATCGGCAGTTCATTCAGGTTTTGGATTAGGATTTGAAAGATTGGTGTTGTTTGTAACTGGAATGACAAACATTCGCGATGTAATTCCTTTCCCAAGAACACCACAAAACGCAGAATTTTAGAAATGCTGTAAGTTGTAAGTTAGATGTTTTACGTTAACTATAACTTACAACTCATAACGCATAACATACAACAACGATGTTAAAACACAGTTTACAATTCAAATTATCTCAAAAATTATCACCTCAACAAATTCAATTGATGAAGTTGATACAATTGCCTACACAAGCATTTGAACAACGACTAAAAGAGGAATTGGTGGAAAATCCTGCCTTGGAAAGTGGTAAAGAGGAAGAAGAGTTGTATGAGAAAGATGAGTTTGACAACAATGACGACTATGATGAATTTGATGATAATGAAAGCATTGATGCAGACGAAATTAACATAGACGAATATTTGAGCGACGACGAAACGCCAGACTACAAACTTCAAGCCAACAATTATAGTGATGACGATGATGACCGCGAAACGCCATTTGCTGCGCAAACAAGTTTTCATCAAGATTTAATCAATCAGTTGAACACTTTTATTCTTTCTGATGAAGAGCATGATATCGCTGAATTTTTAATTGGTAGTATCGATGATGACGGTTATCTTAGAAGAAGTATTCAAGACATTGTAGATGATTTGGCATTTACACAAGGTATTTATACTGATGAAAAAAAAGTTGAAAAAATACTACACATTGTTCATGAACTTGAGCCTGCAGGTGTAGGCGCAAGAGATTTACAAGAATGTTTATTACTTCAACTGAAGCATAAAACTCCAACCGAATCTATTGAACTCGCAACTAAAATAATCGAAGATAACTTTGAAGCATTTACAAAAAAGCATTACGAAAAACTGCTTCAGAAATATGAAGTTTCGCAAGAACGCTTAAAGAAAGCCATTGAGGAAGTAGAAAAACTGAACCCAAAACCAGGCGGTTCTTTTGATACAAGTAGTAGAGTTGTGGAGCAAATTGTTCCCGATTTTACCATTAGAATAATTGATGGCGAGCTCGAACTTTCTTTGAATGGCAGAAATGCGCCAACATTGCATGTTTCAAAAGATTATCAGGAAATGCTAAAAACGTACAAAGACTCGAGAGAAAAATCTAATTCTCAAAAAGATGCTGTACAGTTTATCAAGCAAAAATTAGATTCTGCAAAATGGTTTATAGATGCAGTGCGACAACGCCAAGAAACACTTTTTGTAACCATGAATGCCATCATGCATTTTCAACAAGAATATTTCCTTGACGGCGAAGAAACGAAACTAAAACCAATGATTCTAAAAGATATTGCAGATATGATTGGTTTAGATATTTCTACTGTGTCGCGTGTGGCAAACAGCAAATATGTAGACACACCTTATGGTACAAAACTCATCAAAGAGTTTTTCTCTGAGGCAATGAAAAATGATCAAGGTGAAGATGTCTCTACACTTGAAATCAAAAAAATTCTCAAGAATGTTATCGAAGATGAAGACAAAAGCAAACCGCTTCCAGATGACCAACTTGCCGAGATTTTGAAAGAAAAAGGATATCCAATTGCCAGAAGAACAGTTGCAAAATATAGAGAGCAAATGGAAATTCCTGTTGCCAGAATGCGAAAAAAAATCTAATTTCAAAAAGAAGAAATTGAAAAAGTTTTTACCTTTTTTTTCTTATGTCTTCCATCCTATTTTTATACCGATTTTGGGAACATTTTTCTATGTTCTAATAACTGACACTTATTTCTCATCTACTCAATATATTATACTGTTTTCTCAAATTTTTATAGTTACATTTTTGTTACCTATAGCATTTTTCTATCTGCTGAGAACTTTTGGAAAAGTTGATGGAATCATGCTTTCAGATATATCTCAAAGAAGAATTCCTCTAATATTGCAAATGGCATTGTTTTCAACATTAGTTACAAGAAGCATCACCGCAGATCTTTTTCCGGGATTACACCATTTTTTCTTGGGCGGTTTAATAAGTACCTCCATTGCCTTTTTGCTACTTTTTGTGAAAGTGAAAGCCAGTATTCACATGATTGGGATGAGTGCTTTAACAATGTTTTTAATTGGGTTGAGTTATCACAACCAAGTTAATATTATCAATACAATTATTTTTTTCCTGGTTATGAATGGATTTGTCGCATCATCAAGGTTAGAAATGAAAGCCCATACTCCAAAAGAGCTATTGTATGGGTTTATCTGCGGAAGTATTCCTCAAATTCTTCTATTCAATTTTTGGTTATAAAATATAAAACATCAACCCAAAGTGAAGTGCATTGAGGTCAACTGTTTTTCCATCAATTTTTGCTGAAGATTTAAAAAGCGGATTTAATCCATAATAGGCGTAGAAGTTTACTGTATTCCACCCAACAGACAAATATGTTCCAAATAAAAATTTATTGATATCCTCAATGTTAGATAGTTTAATTGTACCAGTATCTGCAACAAATTTATACCTATCAAAAACTTTATAACTCAACTTGAAACCTCCATAAATTCTCCAGAATTTATGGCTATCAGGTGTAGAATTTCGCCATCTAATCTCAATCGGTAAATCAATTGAGTGGATAGATAATTTATCTTTTGAGTAAACTACATCGTTGCCTATTAATGAATAATCTAAATTTCCATTGTTAGGGTCAATAACAAGATTGTGATTGTAAGCACTTATCGTGTACCCAATTCCAGTTGCAAAAGCGAATGTTCTATTTTTGTTTAAGGGCATATCTCGAACAAAACCTAATGATAAACTTGGTGAAAATTTATTTTGTCGAAATCCACTAGGTTGATTTTGCAATGAACTATAGGAAATATTGAAATAAAACTGATCTTCTCTGTAGAGCGAATCTGGTGCATCAAAATCTCTTTCAACATCTTCTTTAGTTTGCGAAAAGATGGTGTTTGAAAATAGAACCAAAAACAAGAATAGTTTTTTCATCATTAATTTTAATACCGTAAAAGTAAAAAAATCAAATCACAAACTATTCTTTATTTCCGCTTTTACCAAAAAATAGTGTACAATGCTGCTGTAACGGCAACAATAACAAGCATTCCTACGATGAAACTTGGTGACATTTTGAACATCGTTTTATCTACCTCTAATCCATTGGTTTGCACGCCTTTTTTGGTTTCATAGGTACTGATGAAATACATTCCGATAACACAAATTAAAAACACAAATCCCATTCTGTCAATAAATGGAATTTCGTAAACTCCATCGGCATTTGGCACAGCAAATCCAATCGGATTTAAGAATGATAAATCAACGAAAGCTGGCATGAATTTAAAAATGATAGAAAGAATAAATCCGCCAATCGTTGCAAATAACGCAGCATTGGAAGTAGTTTTTTTCCAAAAGAAACCCAAAATAAACATCGCAAAAACTCCTGGACTTACAAAACCAGTATATTCTTGAATGTATTGAAAACCTCCTTTTTTGTCTATTCCTAAAAATGGTGCAACAACAACTGCAATAATCATTGCCGTGATTATCGTTAGTTTTCCAATGTTTACTAATTTTTTCTCGCTTGCCTCAACATTAATTTTTTCTTTATAAACGTCTAATGTAAAAATCGTTGCTATACTGTTCGCTTTTCCTGCCAGAGAAGCTACAATCGCAGCGGTCAATGCTGCAAACGAAAGTCCTTTTAATCCTACTGGTAATAAATTCAATAAAATAGGATAAGCTCGGTCTGGATTTACACTTCCGTCTTGAAGCATTTCGGTTTGAAAATGTCCATTTTGATATAAAACATAAGCAGCAATTCCTGGTAAAACAACTATAATTGGCATTAATAACTTCAAGAAAGCGGCAAATAAAATTCCACCACGAGCGGTTTTCAAATCGGCACCTAAAGCTCTTTGAGTAATGTATTGGTTACAACCCCAATAATTCAAATTGATAATTAACATTCCACCTATTAAAACAGAAAGTCCTGGTAAATCCATATAATTTGGATTGGTTTTATCAAAAATCATATGAAAATGATCATCTGCTTTGTCTCGCATAATAGTAAATCCGCTAATTACTCCATCAGAACCAAATTCGGTAGCTACTAGATTTAATGCTAAATACGTTGTAATCAATCCGCCTAAAATCAAGAAAAACACCTGAATAACATCGGTATAACCAATAACTTTCATTCCGCCAAGTGTAATCATAACTGCAAAAACCGCCAAAAAAATCATACACAAAGTAATATTCAAACCTGAAATACTACTAATCGCTAAAGCACCTAAATATAAAATAGAAGTTAAATTTACCAATACATATAATAACAACCAAAAAACGGCCATAATCATTGCAACATTACCATTATACCGCTGCTTTAAATATTGTGGCATCGTAAATATTTTGTTTTTGAGATATACTGGCATGAAAAAAACGGCTACTATTACCAAAGTAATTGCTGCCATCCATTCGTAAGTAGCAATAGCTAATCCCATCTTGAAACCACTTCCACTCATTCCAATAAACTGCTCAGCACTAATGTTACTTGCTATTAAAGACGCTCCAATTGCCCACCAAGTCAACGAACCTTCGGCAAGAAAATAATCGTTACTACTAGTTTGCGCTTTCTTTTTTCGGTTGTAAATCCAAAATCCGTAACCTACAATTATGATAAAATAGAGGAAGAAAACAATATAGTCTTTGGTTGCTAAGGTTTGCATATTAGTTGGTTTTAGTTTTATAATGTTGGTTGGGTAATTCTCTTAAAATTTTAGCACTTTGCTCAGGTGAAATATCGCGTTGTGCTTCAGCAAGCATTTCATAACCGACCATAAATTTTTTTACAGTCGCGCTTCGCAATAATGGTGGATAAAAATGCATGTGAAAATGCCATTCTGGATGCGAAACTCTATCGGTTGGCGATTGATGAATTCCTGCTGAATAAGGAAAAGATGTTTCAAATAAGTTATCATATTTGACGGTAATTCCTTTTAAAATTTCTGAAAATGCTTTCGTTTCGTCATTAGTCATTGCAATGATATTTCCGAAATGTCTTTTGCTGATAATTATGGTTTCATAAGGCCAAGTTGCCCAAAAAGGAACCAAAACTACAAAATGCTCATTCTCAATAACAACACGTTCTTGCAACTTCAATTCTTGCTCAACATAATCTTTCAACAAACTGGATTGATTTTTATCGTAGTAAGAACGTAGATTTTTTTGAGTTTTTTCTATTTGAGTTGGCAAAGAAGATTGCGCCCAAATTTGACCATGTGGATGTGGATTGCTACAACCCATTACGCTTCCTTTATTTTCAAAAATTTGAACGTAATTGATAAAATCTTGACTTCCCAATTCGATGTATTGCTCTTTCCAAACTTTAACCACTTTTTCAATATCTGAAACTTCCATTTCAGGTAAAGTGAGATTGTGTTTTGGTGAAAAACAAATGACTTTATTGATGCCACGTTCTGGTTTTAACTGAAATAAATTGTTGGAATTATTTTCAAAATCAACCTCATCTCGCAACAAAGCAGAAAAATCATTTTCAAACACATAACAATCGGTGTAATTGTCGTTTTTAACTCCATTTGAACGAACATTTCCTGAGCACAAATAGCAATTTTCATCGTGTTCTGGACGATTGTCTTCTGCAATTTTCTCGTTCTGACCTTGCCATGGACGTTTGGCTCGATGTGGCGAAACCAAAATCCATTCGTCTAGCAAAGGATTGTATCTTCTATGTGGATGTTCGTTGTGGTCGAATTGTTGCATAATTTTAATTTCTCGCAAAGTCTAGAAAGCGATATGATTTTAATTTTTATATTCTGATGTTCCTTTTGAAATTTTGACTTTATATGATTTTAAATCTATTCCAAATTTGGTACGATATTGTGCTGAAATTTTTTCGATTAGTTCCTTTTCTGAGCCTTTTTCTACTAGATTTATGGAACAACCTCCAAAACCTCCACCCATCATTCTTGCTCCTAAAACCGAAGTTTCATTGGCAACAGCATCAACTAAAAAATCTAATTCATCACAACTCACTTCATATTCTTTAGACAAACCATGATGTGTTTCTGTCATTAAGCTTCCTAATCTATTAAAATCTGAATTTTCTAAAGCATAGACTGCATCTTGAACACGTTGAATTTCTTTTACTACAAAATGACATCTTTTGTAAACGATTTCTCCTAATTCATTTTTAAGAGTATTTACCATTTCTTCTGTACAATTTCTAAAAGTTTTTACTTCTGGAAAATGACTTTTTATGATGGCTAAACCTTGTTCTACCTCGTTTCTTCTATCGTTATAACCGGATGTTAAGTGCGTATGTTTTACATTGCTATCCAATAAAAGTAGTGAATATTTTTTGAAATTAGCTTTATGATATTCGTATGCTAAGGTGTTGCAATCCAGTTTAATAACTTTATTTTTCTTGCCAAAAACCGATGCAAATTGGTCCATAATACCGCAATTTACACCTACAAAAGTATGTTCTGATTTTTGTCCGATGCGAGCGATTTCTTCTTTGGTTAAACCTAAAGCAAACATTTTATTGAACGCATAAGCAAAGCCACATTCCACTGCTGCCGAAGATGAAAGTCCCGAACCAATAGGAACTGAACTACTAAAAACTGCATTAAATCCGTTATCGAATTGCTTATGCTCTTTCAGTTGTTGCAAAACACCAAGAATATAATTAATCCACATGGTTTGATTTGGAACTAAAATATCCTTCAAATTAAATTCAAAAACCTCATTCAAATCTTTGGCTATGATTTTACAATTGGAATTTTTATTAGGTGAAATCGCAATACAAACATATTTATTAATGGCTGCTGGCAACACAAATCCATCATTATAATCAACGTGTTCGCCAATGATGTTAATCCTTCCTGGTGAAAGAAAAATATGTTCAGGTTTATTTTGAAAGGATTTTTCAAAATGTTCCGTTGTATTATGTATTAATTTTTTTTTCATTTTATACTGTCCCGAAAATTTGGGATTTTTTCAAATTATTTTTGATTAATTTCCACAACAGTTGAAAGTAATCCGTTTGATTTTACCTCCAATTTTACATCGCCAACTGTATTTCCAGCTTGAATAATTACCTGACATTTTCCGTTGAAAGCACTTCTTTGCCAAGCACCATCAGTACATTTATCAGCTTCGTGCGAACTTGGATCGCCATTGCCAACGCCAATAATTTTGGCATCGCCAGTTAATTTAAAATGAACCATATTGTTAGCATTTGGCACTTCACGACCTTTGTCATCCACTATTGAAATATTGATAACAGTTCCATCTTTCCCGTTGGCTAAAACTGTAGTTCTATCTGCTACTGCATTCACTTTAACTGGATGGTTTGTCGTCTCAACTTTTGAAGTTAACTTCTTTCCGTTTTTATAAGCAATTGCTTCTAAAGTTCCTGGTTCGTAGTTTACTTCCCATTGCAAATGGCTGTTTCTTGGCATCGTTTTTTTACCCAAACTTCTACCGTTAAGGAATAATTCTACATCGTCAGCATTAGTGTTTACCCAAACGTCAATTGGTTTTCCTACTTTCTCTGGCCAATTCCAATGTGGTGAAATGTGCAAAATATCTTCATTGGTCCACCAACTTTTATAATAGTAATAAATATTTTTTGGGAAACCACAAACATCTAAAATTCCAAAATGAGAACTAATATTGGGCCATTTGTAAGGCGTTGGTTCTCCTCGATAATCAAATCCTGTCCACACAAAACCTCCAAGCCAATAGTCATTTTCTGCTGCCAATTTCCACCAAGTTTCAGCTTTGCTTGCCCACCAAGGATGCGTAATGTCTTGGTCGGGAACATAAGCACGAATTTCATCTTTTTCATAAATTCCTCGTGTAGTTACTGTGCTTCCCATTTCGGTTCCGAGCAAAGGTTGGTTGGGATGATCGCGATGATAATCGGCAACGGCATATTCGCGATAATTAAATCCACGAATTGGAATAACTTCGTTTACGCCTTTGAATTCGTTAGCCATATCAGCCGCATAAGTCGAAGTTCGAGTTGGATCTAATGCTGACTGAATGGCCAAAAGTGTTTGTGCAATTCGTTTTCCATACTCGTTTCCTTGAATGTTTTGTTCTTCATTTCCAATAGACCATAAAAACACAGAAGCGTGATTTCTATCGCGTTTGATTAATCGCTTGAATTGGTCAATGTATTCTGGACTGCTGTTGAGTAAACGTTGCTCGTCAAGAACCAACATTCCCAAACTATCGCAAGCTTCCAGAAGCTCAGGTGTTGGCGCATTGTGACTTGCTCTATACGCATTGGAACCCATTTCTTTCAATAATTTTACACGATAATATTGCATAAAATCAGGCAATGCACTTCCAACTCCTGCATGATCTTGATGGTTGTTTGTTCCTTGGATTTTAAGATGTTTACCGTTTAATAAAAATCCTTTTTTAGCATCAAATGTTACCGTTTTAATTCCGAAGCGAGTTTTGGTTTGGTGTACAATTTGATTGTTTTGCTTTACCACTGAAATAACTTTGTACAAATACGGATTTTCTAATGACCATAAAGTAACGTTATTCAAGTTCAGGTTTTGCTTGATGGTTGTTTTTTCGTTTACCGAAAGTGCTACTTTTTGTTCTGAAGTTTTGCCGAGTTGTTTGCCATTTCTATCGGTAATGATGGAGTAAACAACTGCGTTAGAAGGTCGTAAATTTTTATTTTCAACTTCGGTTTCTATAGTTACAGTAGCGTTTTTACCTTTTATTTTTGAATGTACAAAAACACCATCACTAGGGATGAAAACTTTATCGGTTACATTCAACCAAACGTGACGATAAATTCCAGCACCTTCATAAAACCATCCTTCATATTGTGTGGCATCAACTCGAATTACAATGACATTATCGCTTTCAAAATTCACATAATCGGAAACATCATAGGAATTACCAACATATCCACTAAAATTAGTTCCGACATAAAATCCGTTGAACCAAATTTCGGCATTTCTATAAATGCCATCAAATTGAAGTTCGAAACGCTTTCCATCGTCTTTTTTATCGACTAAAAAATGTTTGCGATACCAACCAATACTCGTTTCTGGATAAGCTCCGCCAACAGGTTTGTAACCGTGACTATCCATTTCTACTTGTTCTGATTTTACAAAAGGAAGTTCAACAACCCAATCGTGAGGAACGTTGATTTTTGTCCAAGTGGTATCTACAAATTTTGGGTTTACAATGGTAGTTGCAAACACATTTGACTTATGAAGCAAGGCTGTTTTTCCATAATCAAAATCTTTGGAAACATCGGCTGCATTTCCGAAATGAAATCTCCAATCGTTGTCTAAACTGATTTTTTTCTGAGCAAAAGTTGTACTTAAACTCATTAGAATTAGAGCAAAATAGTATATTTTTTTCATCATAATTATTCTTTAAATGCATCTAATGCTGGTGAAGGCTTGCCATCAGCTTGCCATGCGCTTAAACTGTAACCACTCCATGATTTTGCGCCTTGTGGTTCCCAATACAACACGCCTAAACCCCTATTATTGGGTACTTTTTTTATGGCTTCAATCGTAGCTTTTAATAGTTCGTAGGTATTTTGCACTTTGTCGTCTTCGCCTCCAACTTCTACAATCATTACATCTTTATTGTAGCGTTTTACCATATCGTTTAGGTTGAATTCTAAATCGGAAATGGTTTCGGAATAATCTTTTTTAATCCAATAAGGATAATAGGAAAGCCCAATGATATCGTATCTGACTTTTTGAGCAGTAGCATTGTCGAAGAATGTTCTAAATTTGGCGTTATTGTTTCCTTCGTCGACATGAACGATTACTTTGATGTTTTTATCAACTGATTTAACAGCATCGTAACCTTTATTTAAAAGTTGTCCAAGCTGATTCCAATTTTCGGTGCTTCCATCTGGCCAAAGCATTCCACCTGGAATTTCGTTACCTACTTGAACCCATTCTGGTGTTACGCCTGCTTTTTTTAGAGACGAAACAACATCAAAAGTATGGTCATAAACGGCGTTTAATAATTCTGGAAAAGTATAATTTTTCCATGCTGCTGGTTTATTTTGTTTGGCAGGATCAGCCCAAGAATCGGAATAATGAAAATCTATCATCACTCGCATTCCCATTTTTTGGGCACGCAACGCCATGACGACAGTTTCCTCTTTACTACAATGTCCGCTTGCTTTATCATCGCTTGGATTTACCCAAACGCGAAGGCGAACTGTATTCATTCCTCTGTCTTTTAGTAATTGTAAACAGTCGGTTTCTTTGCCATCTTGGTCATAAAATTTGTAACCTGTAGCTTCCATTTGAGGTAGCCAACCCACATCAGCACCTTTTACAAAAACACTTTTAGAGGAATTGCAAGAAGTGAAACTCAGCGCCAACAACAAGAGAAAAAAGCATGATAATTTTAATTTCTCCATAATCAATTTTCACTAAAAGCATCCATTACAGGTAGCGCATTGAAATTAAAATCCCATAACGCTTGATTTTCCCAAGAAGAACCGTTAGTAGATTCTGTTCCGCGAAAAGCTACCCATTCTGCTCCCCAATAACAAAATCCAAGATAATTTGTGTTTTGATTTTTTAAGTTTTTAATTGCGGTTATAAATGCTTTTTGCCCTTCTGCTGTTGCTGTGTATTCTGTAATTAGTTGATTGTCTAAACCTACGATATTATTTGTCCAATCGTTCCAATTGAGAGTGAAAGGATAAGCCGTTTCTGCAATGAGAACTTTCTTATTGTATGCCGTACTCAATGAAACCATTTTATCATTTAAAGTAGTTAAACTTTTCCCATGCCAAACAGGATAATAAGATAGTCCGATATAGTCGTAATCTATTGCGGAAACTTTTTCAAAAAACCATTCAGCATTTGTTGTTCCAGCAAAGTGAAGCATAATTTTTGTTGAGCTCGAAGCATTTCTAACTGCTGTAACTGCTGTTTGAACAAGTTGAATATACTTGGTTTCATTTGTAGAAAGTTTTCCTTCTGGCCAGAGCATTCCATCATTGGTTTCATTTCCAATTTGAATAATATCAGGATTTATTTCATTCATAATCGTAGTTGTATAACTTGCAACTGCTGATTTTAGTTCAGCAAATGAAAAACTTTGCCAAGCAACTGGTTTGGTTTGATTTCCTGGATCAGCCCAAGTATCAGAATAATGAACTGTTAACCAAACTTTCATGCCTTGCTGACGGATTCTTTGAACCAAATTTTTCACTTCAGTAAGACCTGAATGTCCATCTGTTGGGGAATGCCATAAACGAACTCTTATGTAATTACAACCTGCATTTTTCAAGGTTAACAATGCATCTTGTGCAGTATTATTTTTTTTGTAAATCGTTCCTTCACTTTCTATTAAAGGAAGAAAAGAAACATCGACCGCTCTTATTTCATTTGTAGGTGTGGGTTGTGGTTCTTGATTGTTATCACTTGAACATGAGAACAACAAAATTGAAAGACATAGGGTGATTAACTTTTTCATGATTATATTTTTTTGAATTCAAAGATTGTTTTTTGATTATATGATTCACCTTTTTTTAGAATGGCGCTCGGAAAATTAGCGTGATTTGGCGCATCGGGGAAATTTTGAGTTTCAAAACAAATACCACTTTTGGTGTGATAATTAGCATTTTCTTTACCTTTTATTTGATTAAAACAATTACCTCCAACATATACATGAACCGCAGGCTGATTAGTGTAAACGTTCATTTGCAATTTATTTTGTTTACTTATTAGAGAAACTGCCACGTCATTTCCTTCGTTCAAAACAAATGTATTATCTACTTTTTCCGGACATTTTTTGTAATCAGTAAAATCAAAATTTGTGTTTTTTACATCAATGAATTTTCCTGTTGGGATGTTTTGTTGATCTGTTTCCAAATATTTTTCAGCGTAAATTTTTAAATCTTGATTAAGCACATCTTTTTCGTGTCCGTCAAGGTTAAAATAACTGTGCTGAGTAAGATTAATTATAGTGTCATTAGTTGAAATTGCCTTGTAATCAACTATTAACTTGTCATCTTCTGTTAATTGGTATTTTACACTAACCTTTAAACTTCCTGGGTAATTTTCTTGGTTTTCATCGGTTGTTAAAGTCAATGTGATGGCATTTTCTACTTCATCAAATTTTTCTAAATGCCAATATTTTTGACTAAAACTATGAATTCCACCATGAATGTGATTCTCTCCTGAATTAGCATTTAAATCAATCTTTTCATTATTCAGTATAAATGATGCATTTTTTATCCTACCTGAATATTGACCAATTATTGCCCCAAAATAGGGCGCATTTGGCAAACCAAAAGAATTTATGTAATCGTCAATATTATCAAATCCTAAAACAACATCGACTTTTTTATCATTTGAAACCGGAATTTTTATCGATGTTATTGTTGCTCCATATTCAATAAAAGAGACTTGAATTCCATTTTTATTGGTCAAATGGTACTCAAAAATCTTTTGGTCATCATTCACCTCATTGAACAAATTGATATTTATTGTATGCATATTTTATTAACAAAATAATTATTGAAATGTTTTTTTGAAGATTTTATATCAAAACTAATTTTTTTTAACTTTATATCACACCAGTACCTACCAGTTTTTGTGTAAATTGCCACCAGTTTTATTTTTATGGAAAAAATTATCTCAGTAGAGGAAAACATTGGAATACCAAAATACCGACAAATTATAAATTCTGTAGAGGAAAAAATTACCGAAAAAGTGCTAAAAAAAGGTGATAAACTTCCGTCAATAAACAAAGTATGCTTAGAGTTTAAAGTTTCTCGAGATACGGTGATGTTGGCTTATGACGAATTGAAGAAAAGAGGAATAGTAAATGCAATTTTGGGCAAAGGGTATTACATTAAAAGTGTTGAATTTAGCTTTGAAAAAAGAATTTTTTTATTGTTTGATGAGTTCAATTCTTTCAAGGAAGATTTGTACAACTCATTTCTTGAACACATGAATAACAATGCTCAAATAGATATTTTCTTTCATCACTTTAATACCGAAATGTTCAAAAAACTCGTCAACGAAAGTAATGGGAACTATTCAAAATATGTCATTATGCCGTCAAACTTGAAAGGAATTGTCGATACCATAAAATCACTTCCAAAAAACGACGTCTATATTCTTGATCAAACGAACGATAAGTTGGCAGATTTTCCATCAGTTCATCAAAATTTTGTTGAAGATATGTATAACGGTTTGAAGCAAGGAAATCATTCATTTCATAAATACCAGAAATTAGTTTTGATTTTTCCAGGACACAAAGAACCTACAGGAATGGTTGATGGGTTTTTGAAATTTTGCAACGAATTTGGTTATCAAAATGAAATAATACCCGATTTCAATAAACTTACTATTCAACATGGAACATTATTCATCATTCCATCTGATAGGCATTTGGTTAATGTAATTGAGCAAGGAAAAAATCAATCGTTTATTCTAGGTGAAAATTTTGGCATTATTTCCTATAACGACACTGTTTTAAAGAAAATTGTAGGGAATGGAATAGCAACAATTTCAACAGATTTTTATGCAATGGGAAGAATTCTTGCCGAATTAATTTTAGAAAATTCAAAAAGTAAAGTTCAGAACAACTCTAAACTCATCATTCGCAACTCATTCTAAAAT
>JAXLVF010000027.1:0-15065 GCA_046329205.1 Flavobacteriaceae bacterium
TTTTTTTAATAAAAAAATATATTACAGATAACTTATAACAAAAAAGCACCCTTTGAGGTGCTTTTTTTATTTATTTGAATAATATTTTATCCTAACATTGTAACAGGGTTTTCTAAGAAGATTCTCAGTGTTTGCAAAAATTGTGCACCTGTTGCCCCATCAACTGTTCTGTGGTCGCAGGCTAAGGATAATGGCATGATTAATTAAAATTTTAATAACCAGTTTTTAGCATTTATGAAACCTTCAATCCATGGAGAGATTTCGTTTTCGTTTAAATCTTTTGGATAGTAAGCCCAGTTCCATGGAAAAATAGACCTTTCGATATGAGGCATCATAACAAGATGTCTGCCTGATTTGTCACACATCATTGCTGTGTTGTAATCTGATCCGTTTGGATTGGATGGATATTTATCGTTTGCGTACTTTCCAACAATATTATATTTTTCTTCTCTATATGGAAGTTTAAATTTTCCTTCCCCATGAGAAACCCAAACTCCTAAAATTAATCCAGCAAGGGATTTTAGCATGATTGAATTATTTTCTTCAATTTTTACTGAAGTAAATATACTTTCATGTTTTTGACTATCATTATGGTGCATTTTTCCATGTATCTCATGTTCAGGATTAATTAATTCCAATTCCATGAATAACTGGCAACCATTACAAATTCCAATAGATAGAGTATCCTCACGATTGAAAAAGTTTTTTAATGCCTGATTTGCTTTTTGATTGTATTTGAATGATCCAGCCCATCCTTTGGCAGAACCTAAAACATCAGAATTAGAAAATCCTCCAACAGCAGCTATAAATTGAACGTCTTCTAAATTTTCTTTACCAGAAATTAAATCTGTCATGTGAATGTCTTTCACATCAAAACCCGCAAGAAAAAGGGCATTTGCCATTTCTCTTTCAGAGTTACTTCCTTTTTCCCTAATAATTGCAGCTTTTGGTCTGTTGATATGGTTGATAACGGGAAGTTTGCCCGAAAATTTTTCAGGAAATTTATAAATTAAAGGTTGATTTTTGTAGTTTTTATATCGCTCCTCAGCCTTGTTGTTTTTTGACTGATTTTTATCAAGTAAATATGAAGTTTCAAACCAAATGTCTCTTAATTTGGATATGTTAAAATCTAATTCATTAACTTTTAGATTATTTGAATTTGTTACTGCGCCAATTTTGTGAAAACCAATTTTATTTGAATTTAAGTAACTTTCAAATGTTTCATCATTATTTGCTTGAAGGACTAAACCAATATTTTCGGCAAATAAAATTTTTATCAAATCCTTTTCATTGAAATCTGAAAAATCAATTTCTGCTCCTAAATTATTATCTGCAAAACACATTTCTAAAAGTGTGGTTATCAGTCCACCGCTACCAATATCATGACCAGATGCAACTTGACCTTTTTTTATTAATTCTTGAACTGAATTGAATGCTCTTGAGAAAAATTCTGCTGATTTTATTGTAGGTGCTTCATTCCCAATTTTGTTCAAAACTTGTCCAAATGAGCTTCCGCCCAATTTAAAGTCATCTTGAGATAGATTAATGTGATATATAGAACCTTTATCTCTCTGAAAAACAGGCTCAACAACTTTTGTTACATCAGAACAATTCCCTGCGGCTGAAATAATAACAGTTCCCGGAGCAATCACATCTTCATTGGGATATTTTTGTTTCATGGAAAGAGAGTCTTTCCCAGTAGGTATATTAATGCCTAATTCAATAGAAAAAATAGATGCTTCTTCAACTGCTTCGTATAATTTGGCATCTTCACCGTCATTTTTACAAGCCCACATCCAGTTTGCCGATAGGGAAACACTTTTTAGTCCATTTTTTAATGGAGCAAAAACTATATTTGAAAGTGCCTCACCAATTGCATTTCTAGAACCAAATCTAGGATTGATTAATGAAGTTAAAGGGGAATGACCAATTGATGTTGCGATACCCTCTTTACCTTTGAAATCAAGCGCCATAACACCTACATTATTGAGAGGTAATTGAATAGGTCCAACGCATTGTTGTTTGGCAACTTTTCCACCAACACATCTGTCAACTTTATTCGTTAACCAATCTTTGCAGGCAACAGCTTCTAGTCTAAGGACTTTTTCGAGGTAACTGTGTATGAATTCTTCTGAGTATAAAATTTCATTAAAATTAGATGCTTTTGAATTGTCATTCATGACAACTTTTGGAGAGCTGCCAAACATGTCATCCAATAGTAAATCCATTGGTTTTTCACCAGTGGTTTTACTTTCGAAGGTAAATTTATTGTTTTCAGTAACTTCGCCCACAACATACATTGGAGCTCGTTCTCTATCAGCAATTCTCTTTAATCTTTCTAAATCATTTTCGCTAATTATCAATCCAATTCTTTCTTGAGACTCATTTCCAATTATTTCCTTAGCAGACAATGTTGGATCGCCAACTGGTAATTTGTCTAAATCAATTAAACCGCCTGTTGCTTCGACGAGTTCTGATAAACAATTTAAATGTCCACCAGCACCATGGTCGTGAATTGAAATAATAGGATTATCTGTACTTTCTACCAATGCTCTAATGGCATTGGCCACTCTTTTTTGCATTTCTGGGTTAGAACGTTGAATTGCATTTAATTCAATACCACTTCCAAATTCCCCAGTATCAGCAGATGAAACAGCTGCTCCACCCATTCCGATTCTGTAATTTTCACCTCCTAAAACCACAATTTTATCGCCTTTTTTTGGTGTAAGTTTTTTGGATTGTTCTTTTTTTCCATAACCGACTCCGCCTGCAAGCATTATGACTTTATCGAAACCTAGTTTTCTGTTGGATTCTTCATGTTCAAATGTCAAAACAGAACCAGTGATTAGTGGTTGTCCAAATTTATTCCCAAAATCTGAAGCACCATTTGAAGCTTTTATCAAAATATCCATAGGAGTTTGATAAAGCCATTTTCTCTCTTTAACTTCATTTTCCCAAGGTCGATTTTCGGATAATCTGGAGTAGGAAGTCATGTAAACGGCTGTTCCAGCAAGTGGTAATGAACCTTGTCCACCAGCTAATCTGTCTCTTATTTCTCCACCAGAACCAGTTGCTGCTCCATTGAATGGTTCAACAGTTGTTGGGAAATTATGTGTTTCAGCTTTTAATGAAATTACAGAGTCAAATTTTGTTTCTTCGTAATAATCTGCTTTTTCACCAGATTTCGGTGCAAACTGGGTAACTCTTGGTCCGTTGATGAAAGCTACATTGTCTTTGTATGCCGAAACAATTTCGTTTGGATTTTCTTTTGATGTTTTTTTAATCAATTCAAATAATGAGGCTTCTTTTTCAACTCCATCAATAACGAACTTTCCATTAAAAATTTTATGACGACAATGTTCTGAATTCACCTGAGAAAAACCAAAAACCTCAGAGTCTGTTAATTTTCTATTTAATTTTTTTGATAATTCTTCCAGATAGTTGATTTCTTCTGAGCTCAGTGCTAGTCCTTCTTGACGATTGTATTCAGCGATATCATCAATCTCAAGTATTGGTTCTGGTTTTATGTTTAATGTAAATATTTCTTGGTTTAGATAATTGTATTTTTGGAATAACATTGGGTCAAAATCAACAAAATTTTCTGAGCATTTTTTATACTCTTCAATTCTCAAGATACCATCAATACCCATGTTTTGTGTGATTTCAACAGCATTTGTACTCCAAGGCGTTATCATTGATGCTCTTGGACCAACAAAAAAATCCGTCAAAACGGATTTTTCTATTTTATTTACGTTGCCAAAAAGCCAATTTAATTTTGAGATAGTTTCTGATGAAAGCTCTTTGTGAGATTGAACTGCAAATACAAGACTAGTTTCGTCTCCGAAAAAATGAATCATTTTAAAAAAATTAGTTGTTGTTGTAAGCGCAAATTTATTCTAATTTATTCTGGTTTCAAAACTTATTAAAAAGAAAAAGACCGAAAATTTTCGGTCTTTACTGTTGCTTCTTTTTTAATGATTTTTAACCTGATTTTGAGCTCATGTGTGTAAAAGTCAATATTATATTGCTTATTAAGTTATTTTAACAAGGAATTCTTTTTATTAGTATTTTATTTTCCCAAGATTAATCTTTTTGAAAGAAATTCAAAACTTGATATTAATGAACCTAAATTGATTAAAATTTAATTGCTTGGAAAAGCGATATGTTGATAAGCACCAAGATCGACTTTACCACCACTGTTCACTCTAGTTGCACCAGTAACATCAGTATTGACACCTGTATAGTCACCAAAGTTGATAGCATCAGATTCTTCGCCAATGACTAGTTTATTGTTTTCAATATCAAAAAAATCAGTTTTTCCATTTTTTTTAATATTGGTATCATCTGATATGAAATTATATATATCTTTATTAATTGACCCAAACTTAATCTGACATTTACTAAAATTGGTATTCCATTGTTTAGAAGTATCGCTACTTTTATCTAACGATAGCTCATAGGTATTTGAACCAAAAATAATGCAGTTGATAAAATCTGCTTGAAACAAATTAAAGGCTTCTTGATTGTTGTTTTCGTCTCTGTAATAATTATTAACAACCACAGCTACTTGTTTTGAACTCGGCCAATTATTATTGAAAGTACAATGTTTGAACTCATAACTTCCACCAAGAGTACAAGCCAATGCATATAAACCACCATAGTTGATGACTATATTTTCACCTTTAATGTTTGCTGTTTTTGCGTAAAGACCAATATTTGAACTATTGTAAATCTTGGTGTTTTTTATGGTCATAAAATTTCCATCATTATGATCAATCAATAAACCAATGGTGGCGTTTTTAATTGTTAGATTTCTAATCTCGTTCGAAGTGCTTCCATCAGTTAACCAAATTGTTCCCCATTGTCCTGGCACATCAGAAAATCCTGGTTCAAGTCTATCACCTTCAAAAATAACTTCATTTTCTAGAGCAGCAGTATTAGATATTTCTCCATTAACTTTTAAACTTCCACCATTACCAATGATTAAACCGCTACTATCGTGGAAATGAATTCTTGCTCCTGGCATTACATTTAGTGTCTTGCCATCAGGAACTGCCGCATAGCCATAAATCACATAAGGTTTGTCATTTCCCCAGATGTATTCATTTCCATTTACAGGATCATTTTCATCCAGAAAAAAACCATATATTGTATCTTCGCCTATAGTTAGTGTTTCAGTTGTGCCATTATCAAATCGTTTTGGATAGAGAAAATAAGCGTCTTGTATAAGTGTTACCAACTCAACTTTTTGTTGGTTGTTTCCGTCATCAAAAAGGATTTGATCGGTATAAAGAAAATCGGTTGGATTGGCATCAGCAACATCGGCAGTTACCTCAATAAAAACATACATACTATCTTTGGCCAATAATTCTACATCATGGAAAATTCGGTTATTTTCACCTGTCATTCCATCTACAGTGATTCTATATTTTGATTCTAATCCTTTACCTAATCGAATAGTTGGGATTTTAATATCCTTGTTGCTCTTGTTGTACACTTTCAGTGTGTATGTACTTGAACCAATATTAGTAAAAACAGTATCGAGATAAACAGTGTCTTTGGAGAACTTTAACTGACCGTTACTAGGTTCGAAATCAAAATCTTTTCTACATGAAGTTAGTGATAGAACAGATATTGAAATAAGTAGAACAATTAAATAGCGCATTTTTTTAATTTTTGTAAATGTATAAATAAAAATTAGTACAGTTTTTATTAAAACGTTTTTAAAGGGTTTTTAGTATATCATTTTATCAATTCGATAAGTTGTGGTAAATTTACATCAAAATAGTTTATGCAATTCGATAAAGAAAAAGTTTTAGAACACTGCAATAATTGGTGCAGAAATACGCTAATGGATACATTAGAAATTGAATATATTGATGCAGGAGAAGATTTTTTAACAGCAAAAATGCCTGTAAACAGCCGTGTGCATCAACCAATGGGTTTGTTGCATGGTGGAGCATCTGCTGCACTTGCAGAAAGTGTTGGAAGTGCCGCATCAATTATGTTTGTAAACCCCGAAAAACAAGAGGTTAGGGGAATTGAACTTTCTGCTAATCATCTAAAGAGTAAAAGAGAAGGAACCATTTTTGGTACGGCAAGGATTGTTCATCAAGGAAGAAGTATTCATCTTTGGGAAATAAGAATAACGGATGAAAATGGTTCGTTGATTTCATTGTGTAAATTAACTAACATGATTTTGCCAAGAAGATAAATGACAGATATTTTTATAAAAATAAAAACTCATCTTGAGCAAAACTTGCCTTTTGTCCTTTTTTCTAAGCCAAATTCTGAAAAGACAATTGGACTTTTTCAAAGAAACGACCATCTTTATTTTCTTGATACTTTTGAAGAAAAAGGTTTTGTCTTTGTCCCATTTAATGCTAATGATTTTCCTTATATTCCCTTGGAATATTCAGATATATATGTTGAAAAAAACAATTCTAGAAAACATTATATAGAGAATTCCTTTTTGAAACCAGATTTCAATTATGGTAAAGATTTTTTTGAAGAACTAGTCGAAAAAGCCATTAATGAGTTGGATGATGAAAAATTTTTTAAAGTTGTTGTTTCAAGAAAGGAAGAAGTCGAAATTAATGAGTTTGATATTGAAATTGTCTTTAACAAAATGCTTCAAATGTATCCAAGTGCGTTCAAATATTTTTTTCATCACCCAAAAATTGGTTCATGGTTTGGCGCTTCACCTGAACAACTTTTAAAAACTGAAGGTTCAAAAATGTCAACAGTTGCACTAGCTGGTACTCAAATTGCTTCAAATATTAAAAGTGTTACTTGGTCCAGCAAAGAAGTAAAAGAGCAACAATTGGTAACGGAATTTATTATTGATCAAATTGAAGATTTTGTAAAAGATACAACTATTTCAAGTCCTTATACAGAAAAGGCAGGAAGTCTTTATCACATTAAAACCGATATTTCAGCACACTTGAAAACAAAAAAATCTTTGAAAAACATTATTCTCTCCTTGCATCCAACGTCTGCGGTATGTGGTTTGCCCAAAAGCATTGCTAAGGCATTTATTGACGAAAATGAAGAATATAATAGAGAATATTATTCTGGTTTTTTGGGTGAATTGAATATAGAATTGGATACTTTTAAAACTCAAAAAACAGATTTGTTTGTTAATCTTCGTTGCGGCAAGTTCAAAGATAATAAAGTGGAAATTTTTGTTGGTTGTGGAATTACAAAAGAAAGCAATCCACAGGCAGAATACATAGAGACAGCAAACAAAGCTATGACAATAAAAAAAATATTATTTTAGATATGAAGTTAGATATACTTGCTTTTGGTGCTCATCCTGATGATGTAGAATTGGGTTGTAGTGGCACAATTGCCAAAGAGGTTTTTTTAGGGAAAAAAATTGGCATCATAGACTTAACTCGTGGTGAATTAGGAACCAGAGGAAGTGTTCCTATTAGAGATGAAGAAGCAAAAAAAGCTGCAAGTGTTTTAGGTGTTTCTATTAGAGAAAATCTTAATATGCGTGATGGTTTTTTTCAAAATGATGAACAAAATCAGTTGGAGATTATAAAAAGAATTAGAAAATACAAACCAGAAATTGTTCTTTGTAACGCTATAGATGATAGGCATATTGACCATGGAAAAGGAAGCAAACTTGTGTCAGATGCATGCTTTTTATCGGGTTTGAGAAAAATTGAAACAAATTTCGAAGGAATATCGCAAGAAGCTTGGCGACCAAAAGTTGTTTATCATTATATACAATGGAAAAATATTGAACCCGATTTTGTAGTAGATATTTCAGATTTTATAGAGAAGAAGACTGCTGCTATCATGGCATATTCTTCCCAGTTTTACTCAGAAAACAATAACGAACCAGTAACTCCAATTGCTACAAAAAACTTTTTGGAAAGCATACATTATCGTTCGCAGGATTTGGGAAGATTGGTAGGTGTTGAATATGCAGAAGGATTTACAGTCGAAAGATATGTAGCTGTCAATAGTTTAGGAGATTTGAAGTAAAAAATGTGAAATTATTTTTTGAGAGAAATAACTTTTACACTATATTTGCACTCGCTTAACAAATGGTGATTGTAGCTCAGTTGGTTAGAGCGTCGGATTGTGGTTCCGAAGGTCGTGGGTTCGAGACCCATCATTCACCCAAAAAAAAGTCCCGAAATTTTCGGGACTTTTTTATTCTTTCTTGTCAACGATGAGTTTGTTTTCTCTATTAGCAATTTCCCAAACAATACCAAAGGCATATTTTGTCCTTTTTGCTAAAGCATCAAACTCGATTTTTTCTACATCATCTGTTGGTTTATGATAATCTGCATGAGTTCCATTGAATAGAAATACCGATGGAATGCCGTTTTTGGCAAAATTGTAATGATCTGAACGATAATAGAAACGATTTGGATCTTTTCTATCATTGTATTTATAATCCAAAAATAGGTTTAGGCTTTTCTTGTTTACATCTTCACAGATGTTGTATAAATCGCTCGACAAATAATCAGAACCAATAACATAAACGTAGTTATTATCATTATGAAATTCATCTCTTCTTCCTATCATGTCTATGTTAACATCAGCAACTGTATTTGCTAATGGATAAAGTGGGTTTTCGGAATAATATCTTGACCCATGAAGACCATGCTCTTCGCCAGTTACATGAAGAATAAGAACAGAACGTCTTGGTCCATTTCCTTCAGTTTTTGCTTTTTGCAATGCCTTGGCAATTTCCATGAGCGCAACTGTTCCTGAGCCATCATCATCTGCACCATTATATACTTCTCCGTTTTTTATCCCTACATGATCATAGTGTGCCGATAAGACCACTATTTCCTCTTTTTTGTCGGTTCCTTCTATAAAAGCCCAAATATTTTCGGAGTCAGGTAAGTTTTCATTATACTTTGCGTTCAAAAATGAAGCTGGAACTTTTTGAAAATAACTTTCAGCCTTTGAAGGCATAGAAATATTGTTGTTTTTATAGAATTCAACAATAAATTCACCTGCTTTTTTTTGACCAGAACTTCCAGTATCTCTTCCTTGCATTTCATCTGAGGCAATAACTGTTAAATTATTTTTTAAGCTATTTTCAGAGATTAAATTAGAATAGAATGTTTCGTCTTTTGAGCTTATGTTTTTTTTTGTTGTTCCACAACTAGCTAGAACAAAAAGACTTACTAGATATATAACTTTCCTCATGTTACTAGTGAATATTAATGAATGAATAAAAGGCGATACCAATTAGTATTAAAGTTAATATAAAAATATTGATAAAGAACATTACCACTCCTTTGATTATTGTAACAATTCTTTTTTCGTTATAAAACCTATGGTGCGCAGGGAAAAAATAATAGAGCATATATATTATTATCACTGAATTAACAATATATTGTATTGTGTTCGTAAAACCATTATCAAAATTATCAAACACAGCATTGAAAAGCTCAAATATGAGTGATGCTAATAGTAAGAAAGAAAAATAATGAAGTGTGAATATCCCATGATCAAAATAATACCATTTTTTCTTATTTTGAAAAAGCCAGAGAACAAAAGCAAACAAAGGCATATAAATAAACAATGCTTTTGGAAGATTGTGTGAAAAGGTTTCTAGGAATTTTTCTTTAGCTTCATCTGCGGTTTTTCCTTTTTTGGCCAAAAGAATTTTTTTGTGGAGCCAATATTTTAAAGAACTCATTTTCTCATTTGGTTTACAAGCTTTTTGAACTGAGTCTAGTTCTTCAACTGATGAGTAACCAAAATTCATGTAATCTTTTCCATCATCTACCTCTGCTTTTTCTTTGGACTCTTTAATAGCTTTTTGGATTGAGTCGGAGACTGTTTTTGAAATTACTCCATTCTTTTCTAAGTCAATTATTTTTAACTGCTCAGGATAAATCGTATCTTTTTTTATTTCTGATTTGTTTTTGAAATTTTCACTCTTACTCTTGTGATTGTAGTTTTCTTCTTCGTCATTAGGCATTAAGGAAATTATAAAAAAAGTAACAAAACTTATAAAAATATATAATCTTATTGGGGCAAGATAAGACATTCGTTTACCAGAAAGATACTCTTTTGTTAGAGAAGCTGGTTTTAAAATTAGATTTCTAATTGTTTTCCAAAATGAGTTTTCATAATGCGTTAAATCTTCAAAAAAATGAACAAATAATTCATAAAATGTTTTACGAGTATCGCTGTTTTCTTGTCCGCAATTTGGACAATAACGGTTCTCAACCACATAGTTACAGTTTAGGCAAGTTTTATCTTCTCGAAGTTTGTGTTTCATGGCCTCATAATAAAAAGGTAAAGCTATTAAAATTATTCATAAATTTGAATAAATTATCAAATTATGCCATCAAAAGTTACCACTGTTGAAGAGTACATAAACGAACTTCCAAATGATAGAAAAGAAGCTATTGAAAAGCTTAGAAAAGTGATTTCTAAAAATCTTCCTAAGGGATTTGAAGAAACCATAGGGTATGGAATGATTGGATATGTTGTTCCTCATTCAATCTATCCGAAAGGTTATCATTGCGATACAAAACAACCATTACCTTTTATAAGCTTAGCTTCACAAAAAAACTTTATAGCATTATATCACATGGGAATTTATGCTGAACCAACATTGTTAGAATGGTTTGTTTCTGAGTTTCCAAAACATGCTAAATCCAAACTGGATATGGGAAAAAGTTGTATCAGATTTAAAAAAATTGATGACATTCCATTCGAATTGATCGGCGAACTTGCATCTAAAATGACGACTGAAGATTGGATTAATAAATATGAAAGCGCATTTGTAAAAAAATGATAGAAATTGAAAAGTGTTCGTTTGAAAATTTAGAGGTAGTAAAAAAAATAGCTTATCTAACCTGGCCAACATGTTATAAAAACATTATTTCGAAGGAACAAATAGAGTATATGCTTGATATGATTTACAGCATGAATGCTCTTGAGAAACAGGTGACAGAGAAAAACCATCATTTTATTTTAGCAAAGGAAAAGGGAAATTATATAGGTTTTGCTTCATTTGAACTAAATGCAGAACTGGAGAAAACTAAGCTACACAAATTATATGTTTTGCCTGATATTCAAGGTAAAAATGTAGGTAGTAGTTTATTATCTTTCATTGAAAAGGAAGCAACAAAAGAACTCCAACAAGCTATTTTTTTAAACGTTAACAAAATGAACACAGCTATAGGTTTCTATAAAAGACATGGTTTTTCTATTACCAAAGAAGTCATTATTGATATTGGAAATGGGTTTGTAATGGATGATTTTATTATGCAAAAAGAATTAGTTTAAAGTATATTCAGCAATTACCTCTACTTTGTTTGATACTTTATTGCTTACTAAATTTGGTATCTTAACATCATAATCATCAACATTAATAAAAAATTTAGTTCTAAAGAAAATTTTCTTTCCTTGCTTTTTTATAAAAGCTACCACACTAATGTTTTGAGTTTTACCATGCAATTCTAGTGTTCCTTTTACAATAAATTCTTTTTCAGTTTCAGTAATTTTCCCTTCATTAAAATCCAAAATTTTTCCTTTGAAGATAGATTTTGGGTAACGTTTGCTCTCCAAATAATTGTCATTGAAATGCTCTTCCATCAGTTCTAACTTGAAATGGAGTGTTTTAATAAATACTGTACTTTCAATTATTCCATTTTCAATATTCAATTTACAAATGGCATCGTTAGATTTCGCTTTTACCTCTTCGAAACCAGGTATAGAAGCTTCAAAAGCAACTAAACCTATCTTTGTTGAAAATTGATTTTGAGCTAAGGACAAGTTGATGGATAACAGTAGAAAGAATAGGGCAGACTTCATAAAAATTCAAATATTTTATAAATTTAATAGTTACCCAAAACAAAATAAAATTCAATCGTCTTTTAGCAATTATTGTCGATAAAACGAATAAGCACCTCATTTGAGGTGCTTATTAAAATGAATATTTTATCAAAAATTATTTTTTCAAGAATTTTTGAGAGTAATTTTTAGAGTTTGCATCTGTTGCTAAAAATATATATTGACCTGTAGCCAATTTAGATATATTAATTGCTTTATTCACATTTGTAGTTTCAAAAATCATTTTACCAGATAAATCAAAAATTTTAAATTCTTTGAATGAAATGGATTGATTTAATGAGTGAATGTTGATTTCGTTTTCGGCTGGATTTGGATACAAACTAATTTCATTACTATTGAATTGTTCGTTACTTAATGTAGAACCTTCCACTACAGTAATTTTGCTATCAGAAGCAGGATTAGAAATTGTATCAACAATTCCAGAAGGCCATTTAATGATTAACTGAGTAATCTCTGTTTCAGAACCAATCCCGAAATGAGCATTTAATGTACTTTGATGGCTAAAACCGTTACCACTTTTTATTTCGCGTATCTGTTTTCCCCAAGCTCCATAAAGCTCAATTCTTGCGCCAATACCATTGTAGTTACTTTGAATTCCGTGAAGGTTTATAGTTATCCAATGGTTATCATTTGGAACACTATAATAAACATTACCACCAGTTTGAACATCTAAAAATCCATCATTGTTCAAATCTCCAATTCCTCCTTCATTGAAAGGAACGTCATATCCTGAGAACGTTCCATCACCGTCATTTATCCATAATTCTTTGCTGTTTTGCCAAAGGAAATCTATCCAACCATCATTATTAAAATCTGCAGCTTGTATTTCCCATGATCCAACTTGCGAATCAATGCCAGTTGTTGAATAAACATCGGTGAAAGTTCCATCACCATTGTTTCTGTAGAACTTATTTGTGTCAGATATATTTGAAAGCAATATATCCATATCACCATCATTATCATAATCTTCAATAGCTGAAGCCCACGATTGTGAACCATCATTTACTCCAGCTGCTGCACCATTTTCAGTAAAAGTTCCATTACCATTGTTCAGGTAGAGTAGATTTATTCTTTGCGCATCACCTACTGGCGCTCCACCTCGACATTTAGATAAATACATGTCAAAATCACCATCATTATCAATATCAGACCATTGAGATTGATAGTTTCCTCCAACAGCTAAAGTTGGAAAAAATGAAATATCGAAAATTAAATTACCAGCACCATCATTTCTATATGCATGACTTTGCGCTACATCATGGCAGGCAAATAAATCTAGATTTCCATCATTATTTATGTCAACAAAGTTAGTTCTTTGTGTGAAAATATTTTGTGGGTAAGCTATCTCAGTATAACCAGTTCCAGTAGCATTTGCTTTAATAACTGCAACACGGCTTCCACTTCCAAATACTAAATCATTGAAACCATTTTTGTCAAAATCACCAGAAGCTATACTCCAGCTAGGAGTTGCAGTTAATCCAGGTAGCGAATAAACATTGCTATCAAAACCTCCAGTTGTTTTTTGAGTGAGTACAGTCATTTGGTTTGATTGCACTGTTACTATATCATCAAGAAAATCCCCATTCATATCGCTTACGCAACATATTGTTGATGAAGAAGTTATTGGGCTAGTTGTGAAACTTATTGGAGGAGCAACAATTGGTTGTTCAGTCAATTGAAAATCAAAACCCGAACCGTTCCATCTATTGTCCCAAGCGATATAATAGGTGTTACCAGCAAGTGCAGTAAAACTCACAACAGAGAGATACGAATTGGTATTTGAACCATCATTACAAGCTATAGTCCCAGCATCATCATCAAATGCGACACAAGTAAAACTGGAACAAGTTCCGCTGTAAATACTAACATAAGTATCTTTACAAATATTGATTGCTAAGTCTGATGTTATTGTAACGGTAAAGTTTTGAGTTGGTGTATAAGAATACCAATTTGTCAAAGTAGCATTGGAAGTTGTGCAAGTTGTTGTTGAAACTGAACCACTCAAGGTTGGAACAGTTGTAATTCCTGCAGCAACAGGAATTGCTGTAGCACAAGAACTTTGAGCAATTGAAAATTGACAACTCAAAATTAAGATTAAAAAAGTAATTTTTTTCATTGATAAAATTTTTGTTATTAGTTAGTTTGTTTTTTAATGACAATTACCAGAAAGTGAATTAATCCAATCTTTAATCAATTGAACACCTTCGGTGTGGATTGTTGTTCGGCCAATTATAGGCATCATTTGACTTTCTTCATTTGTATTCATTCTATAAACCATTATTGAATGCTCTGCATCACCAGCATTGATTATAAAAGGATGGTCTTGAACACTAAAAAGAGGTGTCAAACAAACGCCAAAAGTTAAAAGGTTTGTATTACTAAAATCAAATCTTTGAGGAACATAATCACAATGCCCACCTTCTCTGTGACAATGTGCACAATTCATATCGATGTATGATCTTGCTCTCAACTCTAGAGATTTGCTTGTGTCTCGCCAATCTACAGTTGAGTAAATTTGCGAAGTCTCGGGAGTATCATTTCCTAGATAACCAACACTTTTCCATTTTTGTATCTGGTTCATTGAGCCTGATGTATAGTTGAAAACAGTATTTATGTTTTGAGGTTTTGGACCAATCGGAATTGTAATTTCTCCTGTGTGATTAGGATTTATTTTATGGCATGTAATACATTCTGTTTGGGCTGGAATTTTGAAATTTACATTTTTAGTAATACTATTTTCTGTCCATGAAACAGGCACTATTAAACCATTGTTTGTTGTTTCTAATAGTGCATCTGTTTGGCTCTCATTCCATACATAAGTATAAGCTTTCCAACCATCACTCTTTCTGATAAGTAATCTTGTTTCAATGTTTTTTGTCACATTGCCTGGAATTACATTTTCATAATAAAATGTTTTTACCAATGCAGCTCCAACCGGGAATTCAAATATATTGCCATCTCCATTGTAAGTTGCATGTGTTCCTTCTGGCATCCAAACAAATCTTTTTTTATGAGCATAATCTGAGAATAGTGCACTTGCAGGTTCATAAGGAAGAACATTCAATGATGGAATTTGATCTTTTATGTTCCCAACGAAAAAGTTATAATCAGAAAGTTTTGGGTAAGGTACTGTTGTTAAGTCTACTGAAACAATTGGTAGAGCATTTATCGTAACATTTGCTTCATTGGAAACATTATTTTCAGCATCCTTTACTATG
>JAXLVF010000028.1:0-14491 GCA_046329205.1 Flavobacteriaceae bacterium
AGAAAATAAAAAATATGCTATATTTTCAGAATCATGTAACTTCTTTGACAAATATGCTGACCAAATAAGAAATTTGACGAGTAAAGAATTAACCTTTGGACAAGAATATCATGACTGCTAACGACCGAAAAGAACGAACCGCTAACAGCACCTACCCAAAAGGCGGGGTTTCGTATTCCAAAGACAGTTTTGTGGTTAATCAAACATTAGTTTTTCAAATCAAGTTTTGTGGTAAAAGTCCCGCCCTTCGGGTAGCTGCAAACCGTTAGCAAACATTTTAAAAAAACGCTCACAGATACATTCCATTTGATATTGATTGATTTATCTTTGTGAATATGATAATAGTTTAGATTTTGAACATGGATAGTAAATTAAAGGAAAAACTTCGTACGGAATATCATTCTAATAATTTAATTGATGGAATTCCCGTGATTCTTAACGATAATTTTGTAACCGGAGATAATCAAAAGTACATGAAAATGTATGATTGGATGTCAAGGGGATATGATATTGCTGAAACTGTTGTTGGTAGATTGAAATATGGAAACGCTATCAACGAAATGAGAAACGAGATTATTTCAAAATTAGAGTGGCGTGATAACTGTTCGATTTTATATGTATCTATTGGGACTGGTAAGGATTTGCAATTTATCCCAAACCATATAAACAAAGAGACACTTGATATTGTGGGTGCAGATATTTCCTTGGGAATGCTTAAAAAGTGTAAGAAAAAATATAAGAATAAATTAAATCTATCATTGATTAATTGCTGCGCTGAGGATTTGCCATTTAAAGACAATGAATTTGACATTGTATTTCATGTTGGAGGTATAAACTTTTTCAACGACAAAGCTCTAGCAATCCAAGAAATGATTCGTGTAGCCAAAAAGGATTCTAAGATTCTTATTGCTGATGAGACAGCTGATTTCATTGAAAAACAATACAAAAAAAGCAATTTGTCTAAAAAGCATTTTCAAGGCGTATCTTTTGATTTAAAGGATATAGAATCTGCAATTCCAAACGGAGTGATTGATTTAAAAACGGAGTTAATGTGGAAAGATAGATTCTACTGTATAACTTTTAAAAAATAAACGTTTGCTAACAACGGCTCATAAGCAATGGCGGGGTTTGTAGCGTATTCAACGTCTCGTCTCGCAGCGTAGGTCTGTAACGTGGGATACAAACGCAGCTACGAAGCCCGCCACTGCTCATAGCCGCGACCGTTAGCTGCTATACAAACGAACGCCTCGTCCTAAAATATGACATCAAACTTAAAATATTGGTATTTACACGAACACAAACTTTTCAGAAATTTGAGTTTTTCCGAAATTGATGCTTTGTGTATTTTAAAACGGTTCAAAAAATCTAATAAAAATGAAATTATAGATTTGCCTTATAGTGAAAAAGAAAGAATATATTTCTTGAAACATGGCTCTATCAAACTAATTAAAATCAACGATGATGGTGAAGAGCTGCTCATAGATATTCTTCAAAAAGGTGATTTGTTTGGTGATTTAAACTTAGAGAAAAACACTGACAATAATGATTTCTTTAAAGTGGTGTCAGACGAAGCGATTATTTGTACATTTTTTAGAGAAAATTTGGAGGAAGTAATGCAGAAAAAACCCGATTTCGCTCTTAATTACATCAAATTTATTGGTTTTAATTTTAAGAAAATTCAAAACAGCTACAAAAACATATTATTTAAAGATACTAAAACTCGTCTTTTATTATTGCTAAATATCATTATTGAAAAAGAATATCCCAAAAATTCCGCTTTTGTTTTACCTAATTATTTAACTCAAAAAGACTTTGCACAGCTTATTTGCACCACAAGACAAACCATCATTTCACTCTTTAAAGAATTAGAGAAAGATGGCATTTTGCAGTATTCTCAAAAAGAAATAATTATCCAAGACATAAAAAAAATAAAAAAATTTGCTGAAAATGTAAAATAGTTTACATCTAGCTTTTTGGGCTTACCCTACTTTTGTCCTATAATAATTAAATCAAATAATATGAGACAATTAATTTTAGTATTTTTACTTGGTATTTCTTTCCAAATCTTTGCACAAAGCAGCAAACATCTAAATTTAGAAGATGGAAAAGCCATACAAGGTTACGACCCTGTAGCCTATTTTAGCAATAAAGCTGTAAAGGGCAATAAACAAACATCTTTCAACTACAGAGGGGCTGTTTATTATTTTTCTTCAGAAGCAAACCAACAAAAATTTAAAGCGAATCCTTCAAAATACGAACCCCAATATGGCGGTTGGTGTGCTTTTGCAATGGGCGATTATGGTAAAAAAGTAGAAATAGACCCCGAAACATTTAAAATCGTTGATGGAAAATTGTACCTTTTTTACAATGCCTATTTCAACAACACCTTAAAAAGTTGGAACAAAGACGAAAAGAATTTGAAAGCAAAGGCAGATAAAAATTGGTCAACCTTAATTAAATAAAAAATCATGAAAACAAAAAACATTATTTCTTTGATTCTAAGGCTAATAGTAGCTATTATCTTATTGCAAACATTGTATTTCAAATTTACAGCACACCCAGATTCTGTGCATATTTTTTCCGCTCTTGGCGTAGAACCTTGGGGAAGAATAGGTTTAGGTATTGTAGAACTCATTACAGCCATTCTTATTCTAATTCCAAAAACTAAAATAATTGGAATGGTAACTAGTTTAGGTATTATTTTAGGAGCTGTTTTTTCACATATTTTGGTTTTGGGTATAAATGTATCAAATGATCGTGGTGCTTTATTTACTTTGGCAATAATCGTATTATTGGCTTGTACTATTTTCTTAATAATGCACAAGAACAAACTTATTTCATTAATACAAAAATTTATAAAAAAATGAGCTACAAAATAATTAATTTAAGCTTTTTGATAATGATTTGTTTTACAAGCTGTGCACAAAGCGATAAGAAAACAGAAAATAGTAAAACGCTAAAATCAAATGATATGCCAATGAATTTAACAGAACAGGAATGGAAAGCAAAACTCTCTCCAGAGCAATATTATATTCTTCGTGAAAAAGGAACAGAAAAACCATTTAGTGGCGAATTCACATTTACTAAAGACAAAGGCACTTACAAATGTGCTGGATGTGGGGAAGCATTATTTTCTGATGATATGAAATTTGAATCACATTGTGGTTGGCCAAGTTTTGATAAAGAGATAGCAGGCGGTAAAATTATTCAAACCGAAGACAATACACACGGGATGAAACGTACAGAAATTACCTGTGCCAAATGTGGCGGACATTTGGGACATATTTTTGACGATGGTCCAACTGAAACTGGTAAACGCTATTGTGTAAATTCAGGCTCGCTATCTTTCGAACCTCAAAAAGTAACTAATACAAAAAATACAACTGAAACCATAACTCTTGCTGGAGGGTGTTTTTGGTGCATTGAAGCTATTTTTGAAGAACTCAAAGGGGTTTCAAAAGTAGAATCGGGTTATGCGAATGGCAATATAGAAAACCCAAACTACAAACAAGTTTGCTCTGGAAATTCAGGATATGCAGAAGCCGTTAAAATTACATATGACAAATCAATCTTATCTTTAGAAAATTTACTAGAAGTGTTTTTTACCCTTCATGACCCTACAACTTTGAATAGACAAGGTGCAGATGTGGGTACACAATATCGTTCGGGAATATATTTTCAAAATGAAGAACAAAGAAAAATCGCTGAAAAAACTATAGGTACACTTAATAGTAATAACGCTTTTGAAAATCCTATCGTAACGGAAGTGTGTCAATTTAAAAATTTCTACAAAGCTGAAAACTATCATCAGGAATATTATGAACTTAACAAAGAACAGCCTTATTGCAAGGCAGTTATTAAACCAAAAATGGATAAACTTCACAAAATATTTGCAGATAAATTAAAAGTCAAATGAAAGAACAATTAATACTTAAAGAAGCAAAAAATGTATTGATGCAATTGGTAGAATCAATCAATTCTTTATCATTCGATGAATATACGCAAAAAATTAGTTTACTATCCAACAGTACTATTGGTGAACATACTAGGCATATTATTGAGTTATTTCAACAGCTCTTGGTTGGCTATGAAAATAATATAATTGATTATGATAAAAGAGAAAGAAATATTTTAATCCAGCAAAACATAGATTTTGCTATAGAATGTACAGCTAATATAATTTCAAGAATAGATAAATATAATAAAGGGTTAATGCTAAAAACATTATATAATAGCACAGAAAATCTTATTGAAACGAACTATTATAGAGAGTTAATGTATAATATTGAACATTGTATTCATCATCAAGCTATTATTAAAATTGCATTATTGAATTTTGGAAAAACTGAAATTGCTGAAAATTTGGGTGTTGCTAAATCAACAATAGAATACAAAAAACAATGTGCACAGTAAGTTTTTATAAAGGTAATAGCAAAGTAATTATTACTTCTAACCGAGACGAAAATATAAATCGTCCACTTGCATTACCACCAACAAAAATTACCTTAGAACATTCAATTGTTTATTGCCCTTTAGACCCATTACATAATGGAACTTGGTTTGTAATAAATCACAAAGGTAATGTGTTTGTGTTACTAAATGGTGCAGAACAAAAACACACACCAAATCCTCGTTACAGGAAAAGTAGAGGATTGATACTTTTAGATATAATTAATTCCAATAATTTTCATAAGGGTTGGAATTTGATTAACTTATCTAATATTGAACCTTTCACGATAATTGCTTTTGTTGATGATCAGTTGTTTCAAATTCGTTGGAATGAAATGGAAAAATCATTAATACAATTAGAGACTAACAAGCCTTACATTTGGTCTTCTACAACACTCTATAACGAAGATATTATTTCAAAAAGAGAACGTTGGTTTTCAGAATTTTTAAATCAAAGAAATGATGATATTTGTTCAGAAGACTTAATTTCTTTTCATACAAATACACAAAAAAATGACAACCAAAATGGGTTGGTTATGAACAGAAATAATTCTATGTTAACAAAAAATATTACACAATGTGAAATAACTGAAGACCGTTTCACACTCACTCATTTTGATTTGATTAGCCAAGAAAAGTCAATCATTACAGAAATTTTGATATGAAAATTTGGTGGCATAAATTCACAAATTGGGAATACTGGTCAGTAAATATTATTTATTTACCAACCTTTTTTTTGTGGATATGGTATATGATGAAATTTCGTTCATTTTCATTTTATAAATATTCAAACCCCGGAATAAAAAATGGGGGGTTTTATGGAGACAGTAAAAAGGATATTTATAGCTTGTTGCCAAAAAATCTGTTCCCAAAAACGATTTTGATTGAGCAAAACAAAAAATATGATTTTAAAAATATAATTGATGAAAATCAACTAGTATTTCCACTTATTTTAAAACCAGACATTGGGCTTAGAGGAATAGATGTTGTAAAAGTGATTTCTATTTTGGAAATTGAAAACTACTGTAAAATAAAAAAAACAAACTTTCTAATTCAAGAATTGATAGATCTACCCAATGAAATAGGATTGTTTTATTGCAGAATACCAAACGAAAATAATGGTAAAATAACTGGACTAACGCTCAAGAATTTTTTAACAGTTGAGGGAAATGGTTTTGAAACAATAGAACAACTTTTAAAGAAAAACTATCGTTATAAAATGCAGATTTCAAAACTTAAGAATAAAATTAATCTCAAAGAAATACTTCCCTTAAATGTAAAACGATGTATAGTACCATTTGGCAATCATAATAGAGGAACTGAGTTTTTGGACGGAAACGCATTTATATCAGATAAATTAGAGCAATCCTTTAACACGATTTTGAAGACGATTCCAGGATTTTACTATGGAAGATTAGATATACGATACAATACTTTTGAAGAATTAGAAAAAGGTTTAAATTTTTCTATAATAGAGCTTAATGGTGCAAAAAGCGAACCTACACACATCTATGACCCAAAACATTCATTTTGGTTTGGACAAATGGAAATTTTTAGACATCAAAAAATAATGCAGAAAATTGTAAAAGTAAATGTACAGCAGCTAACAGCGGTTTTGCAAAAGCTGGGCTGAAGTGCTAAATTGAGCATTTGGAATTCTATTAAACTTTGTGCTAATTTGAAACTAAGTACCTCTAATGCCCAGCCTTCGCAAAGCCGCGGAACGTTAGCTGCTATACAAACGAACGCCTCGTCCTAAAATATGACATCAAACTTAAAATATTGGTATTTACACGAACACAAACTTTTCAGAAATTTGAGTTTTTCCGAAATTGATGCTTTGTGTATTTTAAAACGGTTCAAAAAATCTAATAAAAATGAAATTATAGATTTGCCTTATAGTGAAAAAGAAAGAATATATTTCTTGAAACATGGCTCTATCAAACTAATTAAAATCAACGATGATGGTGAAGAGCTGCTCATAGATATTCTTCAAAAAGGTGATTTGTTTGGTGATTTAAACTTAGAGAAAAACACTGACAATAATGATTTCTTTAAAGTGGTGTCAGACGAAGCGATTATTTGTACATTTTTTAGAGAAAATTTGGAGGAAGTAATGCAGAAAAAACCCGATTTCGCTCTTAATTACATCAAATTTATTGGTTTTAATTTTAAGAAAATTCAAAACAGCTACAAAAACATATTATTTAAAGATACTAAAACTCGTCTTTTATTATTGCTAAATATCATTATTGAAAAAGAATATCCCAAAAATTCCGCTTTTGTTTTACCTAATTATTTAACTCAAAAAGACTTTGCACAGCTTATTTGCACCACAAGACAAACCATCATTTCACTCTTTAAAGAATTAGAGAAAGATGGCATTTTGCAGTATTCTCAAAAAGAAATAATTATCCAAGACATAAAAAAAATAAAAAAATTTGCTGAAAATGTAAAATAGTTTACATCTAGCTTTTTGGGCTTACCCTACTTTTGTCCTATAATAATTAAATCAAATAATATGAGACAATTAATTTTAGTATTTTTACTTGGTATTTCTTTCCAAATCTTTGCACAAAGCAGCAAACATCTAAATTTAGAAGATGGAAAAGCCATACAAGGTTACGACCCTGTAGCCTATTTTAGCAATAAAGCTGTAAAGGGCAATAAACAAACATCTTTCAACTACAGAGGGGCTGTTTATTATTTTTCTTCAGAAGCAAACCAACAAAAATTTAAAGCGAATCCTTCAAAATACGAACCCCAATATGGCGGTTGGTGTGCTTTTGCAATGGGCGATTATGGTAAAAAAGTAGAAATAGACCCCGAAACATTTAAAATCGTTGATGGAAAATTGTACCTTTTTTACAATGCCTATTTCAACAACACCTTAAAAAGTTGGAACAAAGACGAAAAGAATTTGAAAGCAAAGGCAGATAAAAATTGGTCAACCTTAATTAAATAAAAAATCATGAAAACAAAAAACATTATTTCTTTGATTCTAAGGCTAATAGTAGCTATTATCTTATTGCAAACATTGTATTTCAAATTTACAGCACACCCAGATTCTGTGCATATTTTTTCCGCTCTTGGCGTAGAACCTTGGGGAAGAATAGGTTTAGGTATTGTAGAACTCATTACAGCCATTCTTATTCTAATTCCAAAAACTAAAATAATTGGAATGGTAACTAGTTTAGGTATTATTTTAGGAGCTGTTTTTTCACATATTTTGGTTTTGGGTATAAATGTATCAAATGATCGTGGTGCTTTATTTACTTTGGCAATAATCGTATTATTGGCTTGTACTATTTTCTTAATAATGCACAAGAACAAACTTATTTCATTAATACAAAAATTTATAAAAAAATGAGCTACAAAATAATTAATTTAAGCTTTTTGATAATGATTTGTTTTACAAGCTGTGCACAAAGCGATAAGAAAACAGAAAATAGTAAAACGCTAAAATCAAATGATATGCCAATGAATTTAACAGAACAGGAATGGAAAGCAAAACTCTCTCCAGAGCAATATTATATTCTTCGTGAAAAAGGAACAGAAAAACCATTTAGTGGCGAATTCACATTTACTAAAGACAAAGGCACTTACAAATGTGCTGGATGTGGGGAAGCATTATTTTCTGATGATATGAAATTTGAATCACATTGTGGTTGGCCAAGTTTTGATAAAGAGATAGCAGGCGGTAAAATTATTCAAACCGAAGACAATACACACGGGATGAAACGTACAGAAATTACCTGTGCCAAATGTGGCGGACATTTGGGACATATTTTTGACGATGGTCCAACTGAAACTGGTAAACGCTATTGTGTAAATTCAGGCTCGCTATCTTTCGAACCTCAAAAAGTAACTAATACAAAAAATACAACTGAAACCATAACTCTTGCTGGAGGGTGTTTTTGGTGCATTGAAGCTATTTTTGAAGAACTCAAAGGGGTTTCAAAAGTAGAATCGGGTTATGCGAATGGCAATATAGAAAACCCAAACTACAAACAAGTTTGCTCTGGAAATTCAGGATATGCAGAAGCCGTTAAAATTACATATGACAAATCAATCTTATCTTTAGAAAATTTACTAGAAGTGTTTTTTACCCTTCATGACCCTACAACTTTGAATAGACAAGGTGCAGATGTGGGTACACAATATCGTTCGGGAATATATTTTCAAAATGAAGAACAAAGAAAAATCGCTGAAAAAACTATAGGTACACTTAATAGTAATAACGCTTTTGAAAATCCTATCGTAACGGAAGTGTGTCAATTTAAAAATTTCTACAAAGCTGAAAACTATCATCAGGAATATTATGAACTTAACAAAGAACAGCCTTATTGCAAGGCAGTTATTAAACCAAAAATGGATAAACTTCACAAAATATTTGCAGATAAATTAAAAGTCAAATGAAAGAACAATTAATACTTAAAGAAGCAAAAAATGTATTGATGCAATTGGTAGAATCAATCAATTCTTTATCATTCGATGAATATACGCAAAAAATTAGTTTACTATCCAACAGTACTATTGGTGAACATACTAGGCATATTATTGAGTTATTTCAACAGCTCTTGGTTGGCTATGAAAATAATATAATTGATTATGATAAAAGAGAAAGAAATATTTTAATCCAGCAAAACATAGATTTTGCTATAGAATGTACAGCTAATATAATTTCAAGAATAGATAAATATAATAAAGGGTTAATGCTAAAAACATTATATAATAGCACAGAAAATCTTATTGAAACGAACTATTATAGAGAGTTAATGTATAATATTGAACATTGTATTCATCATCAAGCTATTATTAAAATTGCATTATTGAATTTTGGAAAAACTGAAATTGCTGAAAATTTGGGTGTTGCTAAATCAACAATAGAATACAAAAAACAATGTGCACAGTAAGTTTTTATAAAGGTAATAGCAAAGTAATTATTACTTCTAACCGAGACGAAAATATAAATCGTCCACTTGCATTACCACCAACAAAAATTACCTTAGAACATTCAATTGTTTATTGCCCTTTAGACCCATTACATAATGGAACTTGGTTTGTAATAAATCACAAAGGTAATGTGTTTGTGTTACTAAATGGTGCAGAACAAAAACACACACCAAATCCTCGTTACAGGAAAAGTAGAGGATTGATACTTTTAGATATAATTAATTCCAATAATTTTCATAAGGGTTGGAATTTGATTAACTTATCTAATATTGAACCTTTCACGATAATTGCTTTTGTTGATGATCAGTTGTTTCAAATTCGTTGGAATGAAATGGAAAAATCATTAATACAATTAGAGACTAACAAGCCTTACATTTGGTCTTCTACAACACTCTATAACGAAGATATTATTTCAAAAAGAGAACGTTGGTTTTCAGAATTTTTAAATCAAAGAAATGATGATATTTGTTCAGAAGACTTAATTTCTTTTCATACAAATACACAAAAAAATGACAACCAAAATGGGTTGGTTATGAACAGAAATAATTCTATGTTAACAAAAAATATTACACAATGTGAAATAACTGAAGACCGTTTCACACTCACTCATTTTGATTTGATTAGCCAAGAAAAGTCAATCATTACAGAAATTTTGATATGAAAATTTGGTGGCATAAATTCACAAATTGGGAATACTGGTCAGTAAATATTATTTATTTACCAACCTTTTTTTTGTGGATATGGTATATGATGAAATTTCGTTCATTTTCATTTTATAAATATTCAAACCCCGGAATAAAAAATGGGGGGTTTTATGGAGACAGTAAAAAGGATATTTATAGCTTGTTGCCAAAAAATCTGTTCCCAAAAACGATTTTGATTGAGCAAAACAAAAAATATGATTTTAAAAATATAATTGATGAAAATCAACTAGTATTTCCACTTATTTTAAAACCAGACATTGGGCTTAGAGGAATAGATGTTGTAAAAGTGATTTCTATTTTGGAAATTGAAAACTACTGTAAAATAAAAAAAACAAACTTTCTAATTCAAGAATTGATAGATCTACCCAATGAAATAGGATTGTTTTATTGCAGAATACCAAACGAAAATAATGGTAAAATAACTGGACTAACGCTCAAGAATTTTTTAACAGTTGAGGGAAATGGTTTTGAAACAATAGAACAACTTTTAAAGAAAAACTATCGTTATAAAATGCAGATTTCAAAACTTAAGAATAAAATTAATCTCAAAGAAATACTTCCCTTAAATGTAAAACGATGTATAGTACCATTTGGCAATCATAATAGAGGAACTGAGTTTTTGGACGGAAACGCATTTATATCAGATAAATTAGAGCAATCCTTTAACACGATTTTGAAGACGATTCCAGGATTTTACTATGGAAGATTAGATATACGATACAATACTTTTGAAGAATTAGAAAAAGGTTTAAATTTTTCTATAATAGAGCTTAATGGTGCAAAAAGCGAACCTACACACATCTATGACCCAAAACATTCATTTTGGTTTGGACAAATGGAAATTTTTAGACATCAAAAAATAATGCAGAAAATTGTAAAAGTAAATGTACAGCAGCTAACAGCGGTTTTGCAAAAGCTGGGCTGAAGTGCTAAATTGAGCATTTGGAATTCTATTAAACTTTGTGCTAATTTGAAACTAAGTACCTCTAATGCCCAGCCTTCGCAAAGCCGCGGAACGTTATGCCTCATTGTAGGACGACCGTGCTAACCGACAGACTTCGACAAAAAACTAAACAGCGACCGTACATTTTAGCACATTTGGTTGCCCAACACGCAGGCGACCGCTTCGCAACCAAAAGAGCTAAAATTTCCCACCCACGTCAATGTGAATAAAAACTTGTGGACTACTTTTGACCAAAAGAAAATATTGCCTATTTTTGGACACAAATTGACCAAATGACAGTCGTGAAAAAATATACAACTTTCGGAGAACATCTCAGGACATTGAGAGAAATAAATGGCTTGACATTACGTGAAGTTGCTACAAGTTTATCTCTTGACACTTCTCTACTTGCAAAAATTGAACGCAATGAAAGACAGCCAACACGACAACTAATAAAACAACTTGCTGACTTTTTTAAAGTAGATGAAAAAGAATTGATTGATGAATTTCTTAGCGACCAAATCGTTTATAAAATCTTGAACGAAGAAATGGATTTGAACATTTTGAAGGTCGCTGAAAGCAAAATTAAATATCTAAAAACTCATAATGGCTAAATACAACAGAAATATAACGGAACTTAAAACAAAGGCTGCAATGTGGTGGCCTGAAGAATTAAAAACAAAAAATGCTTTAGCTAATGTTCTTCCTTTGCTTCTCAAAACGCAAGATGACTTTTTGCATCTTATCGTTTTAAGTAAAAATGACCCATTTCAGCTTTTTGATTTAATAAAGGTTGCTAAATATCCAGCTAATCTTTTTCTAAAACATTTAGCTGTTTTGTCAGATTATGGAGGTGAACCAATTCAACGTTTAGGTCGTTCTTTCAAAGACATTTTTCCAAAAGGAAAAGGTGCAAATGGAAAATACTATTTCGATTTCATTTGGAAAGAAAAGCAATTTAGATACGAGTTTAAAGCTTTACCTGTTAATGGACTAAACAGTAAAAAGCTGTTCATTGACGGTTCGGGATTAATTGTAGAAAAAGAATTAGACGATTTAACATGCGATATGATTGCACTTTTATTGTTTGCTTCTACTTCTGATTATGCTGAACACGCTGGCTTAACTGCTTGTGAAATTGGTACTATGCTTGGCGATGAAGATGTGTTAACAAAATTCGTAAAGCAGAGATATATAATTGTTAGTAAACAAACAAGCGGAGCAACAGCAAACAGTTTAGGTCAATTAGCACAAACAGAAATAGTAAGTTTTCTTACCAAAGAGCTTGGCGACAAATACAAAATCATTCGTAACGGTTATATAACCATAGACGGTTATGATAAGAAAGGCGGAATGCCTTTCGATTTGGTGGTAGAAAAAGGAAAGAAAAAAGTTGGAATAGAAGTTAGCTTCCAAGTTACCACAAATAGCACCATAGAAAGAAAAGCAGGACAAGCAGCCGACCGTCAGGCACTAGTTCACAAAAACGGTTATCACATTGCTTATGTTCTTGACGGTGCTGGAAATTTCCAACGTTCATCTGCAATTTCTACAATTTGTAATCACAGCGATTGCACAGTAGCCTACACTCTTGCAGAATTTAAAGTATTGTCTAACTGGATAAAAAGTGTGCTATGATAAAATTCATTGATTTATTCGCAGGAACTGGTGGCATTCGTTTAGGTTTTGAACAAGCTTGTAAAAAGTTTAATTTAAAAACAGAATGTGTTTTTTCATCAGAAATTGATAAAAATGCTTGTGCATCTTATGAATTGAACTTTGGACACAACCCGTTTTCAGATGTTACAAAAGTTGAGGAATTACCACCTTTTGATTTTATGTTAGCAGGGTTTCCTTGTCAATCATTTTCGTATGCTGGAAAACGCAGAGGATTTGGAGAAACGAGAGGAACACTCTTTTTTGAAGTAGAAAGACTACTTGCTAAATACAAACCTAAAGGCTTTTTGTTAGAAAATGTTAGGGGACTAACAACACATGATGAAGGACGAACTTTTGAAACAATTATCCATAGTTTAAAAAATCTTGGTTACAGTGTAAATTATCTTTTATTGAACAGTAGCAATTTTGGAGTTCCTCAAAACAGAGTGAGAATTTACATTCTTGGAACGTTGGAAGAACCAATAAAAATGAAACTTCATTCTGACGTTGGTGCTTCCGACTCACATAAATTTAAAGAACAAAACGGACAGACCTCACTTTTTTCAGAACCGAAAACGATAAGGGTAGTAAAAGATATTCTTGAAAAAGAATTTCCAGACAAATACGAGTGTACAAAAGAATTTGTAAATAAGTTAAAAAATGTAGTTGGTGAAGATTTATCCAAACTTCACGGCTATAGACTTATTGATTACAGAGGCGGACAAGCAATTCACTCTTGGGAATTAGGAATAAAAGGAAAGTGTACAAAAGCAGAAATTGAGTTTTTAAATCTTCTAATCGGTAACCGAAGAAAGAAAACTTTCGGTACTCATCAAGACGGAAAGTCATTGACAATTGAGCAGATAAAAACATTTTACAAAAAAAATGACCTCGACACCATTTTGAGTTCATTAGTAAACAAAGGCTACTTGAGTGCTTATGAAGACAAGTATAATCCAGTAGCAGGAAATATGTCATTTGAAGTATTTAAGTTTCTTGACCCTGAAAGTATTTCCATCACATTAACAGCTTCGGACACAAACAGACTGGGAATAGTTCAAAATGGTAGAGCAAGAAAAATGACACCAAGAGAATGTGCTAGACTTCAAGGATTTCCTGACACATACAAACTTTTGGACAACGACAACGCAGTTTACAAACAAATGGGGAATGCTGTTTCTGTTCCAGTAATTGAAGCAGTTATTACAGACCTAATTGAAAACAACAACATATTTAAAACGACAAAAGCCAACGCTTCAAAGTCACACACATTGGCAAGTCACACAATCCCAACGCTTGACCAAAACTTGCCAAAGAGTGTGCCTTCACTAACGCACTGACAGACGGATGAGAGAACAACGAAGGCATAACACGGGTTTGGCAAAAGTGGCGGTTCAGTGCTCCGCAGATACATTTGTGGTTAATCAAACATTGGTTCTCCGCATCAACATTTGTCGTAAAAATCGCCACCTTCGCCAAGCCCGAAACCGTTAGCGGTTATGGCAAGAAAGACCCAAGACTGAGAAATGAACCAGATAAAATGACTAACTTTGTAAAAAGAAAATATTATGACACTTTGGAATAACGATACTGAAATTCAATTCTTTACGGAAGCATTAAAAAACTTTGCTTCTCCTGAACAATTATTTTATAACCTGCAAGGTGGATACTTTGCTTATGTTCCAAAAGGTTCGGATGCAGAAGGTCAAACTTTGCAAAGTAGAAACTCTCTAATAGGACAATTTACTGAGAAATGGAGTAAAACTCTTTTTGAACCAAT
>JAXLVF010000029.1:0-13485 GCA_046329205.1 Flavobacteriaceae bacterium
GTCGTAAATACTTGTATTTCCGCAGTCATTTTTGTCGTGAAAACTCATTTTATCAAAACGATAAGTTACACTCAAACAATTGTTTCACAATTTTTTTTCTTGTAACTTTGCTGAGTATTGTAAGCGTCTCACGCTTTGAAAAGTAAACTTTTCCCGCGATTCGTCGCCAATACTCAACGTAAAAATCTTTTAGTTTTTACTATCGTTTTGCTCCTCTGAAATTCACTACAGTTTTCATTGTTTTGCAGTGGCTTAAAATTGCGCTCTAACGGTTTTCGGCTTTGCGAGGGAACGGATTACTTGCACTAACACTCAATCGAAGCACCAAAGTTCAAATTTAGCAAAATTGTTGATACGAAGCACTTCACCCGTTCTCTTGCAAAACCGATGTTATAGCCAGTGGTTCTTGTCCGATGCCCCTGCAAACCATTGTCAATACTACTCTTTTCCGCCTTTGTCGTGTCGGCTTGTGTGGTTGCGTATTTTTTATTTTCAGAAGGGAAGGAAATTTTTTTTATTCAATTTTGTCAGCGTGGGAAAGGTGAAAGCTCTTTTGCAAGCTTTGGTCTGAGCTTGGACTTGTGCAGCTTGCAAATGTGCTTTCATCCGTGCTTGGCTCACATATAAATCACTTTCACTTTAATTTCTTTGTCTTGAAACAAATCAAAACTTGCTTTTTTAAAATTTGGACGATTGGTTAATCCTATAGATGAATAGTTTGAAAAGCCAATTCCTTCTTTGGGTAAAATTAAACCTTTGTCAATCTTGCTGTTGTTATTTTCATCGTGTAAAATGTTTACAGCATATTTTCCTTTTGGCAGGTTTTCAAAAGTAATTTCTGATTTGCCGTTTACTATTTTTGCTTTCTCTAATCGGTAATATTTTTTGAAAATTTCATCGGGAATTGAGCCTTCTTTGTTATATAATGCTACTTGTAAAACACCTTTTGAGTTTCGTAAGTTTTCTACTTCAATAGTTAAGCTGTATTCTTCTTTTATACTTGAAAAGGAAGAAAGAAATAAGAATGAAAATGCTGAAAACAGGATATGTATTTGTTTCATTTTAAATTGATTTTTTATTACTAAATTTTTCTTTCGATTTATCCACTACATAATATACCATCGGCACTAAATACACCGTCAAAGCCAATGAAGAAATTAAACCACCGATAATTACCCACGCCAATCCGTTTTTCCATTCAGCTGCTGTTCCGCTGGCTAATGCTATTGGCAACATTCCTATTGCCATTGATAAGGTGGTCATTAAGATTGGTCGCATACGTTCTTTTCCTGCGGTAATCAATGCCTCTTTGTAATGTTTTCCCTCCGCTTTCAATTGGTTGGTAAAGTCCACAATCAAGATAGAATTTTTTGTTACCAATCCCATTAACATAATCAAGCCGAGCAAAGCAAATAAGCTCAAATTGCTTAACGATAAATTCAAGGCTAAAAATGCTCCGATAGCGGCAACAGGTATGGCAAATAAGGCAACAAAAGGATAAATGTAACTGTCGTACAAGGCTACCATAATCAAATAAATCAGTAAGAACGAAATCAGCAATACCGAACCCAAAGCCCCGAAACTGTCGTTTTGCCGTTTAATATCGCTTCCCCAAGTCATTGAAATTCCATCAGGCAAAGGATTGTTCTTGAGATATGCCACGACATCGTCAGCCACAGTTCCCGAAGGTCTGCCAAGTGCATCAGAAGTTAATGTAACAGCAGGTTGTCGATCTTTTCGTTCTAAAAGCGAAGGCGAATTATCTCTTTCAATAGTTGCAAACTGTGCTATTTCAATAGGTACACCCATTGGATTAACAATGTTCAATTGTTTTACATCATCTTCATTTTTCCTACTGAATTTATCCAGCCAAATTCGTACAGGATATTCCGTTCCTTTTTCGGTTAACGAAGCGTCATCATTTCCTGAAAAAGCGGTACGCAAATTCATTCCTACATAAGCGGTGTTTAATCCTAAGCGTTGCATTTTATCTTTGTCGGGAATGACTTTAAACTCCGTGCTTCCAGCCTCAACCGATAAGCGAACATTATCTGCTCCGGGAATTTTTTCAATGACTGATTTTAAATCATTGCCTGTCTGCATTACTTGGTTTAGGTCGCTTCCGCTCAAGGTAATTTCTATTGGTGCAGAACGAGGAATTAAACCCAACGCTATCATTGAAAAGTTAATACCTGAATACTCTTTTTGTAAATCATCTCTTAACTTCCGCATAAACTGTTCTGTCGGAATCTTTTTAATTCCAGCGTTTCGTAATTCGTCATTTTTAATTCGTAATTGAACAGTAAATTCCGATTTATTTGCAGAACCTACTCCCAAACTTCCAATGCCTGTACTTGGTCCACCCACATTACTGAAAACAGTTGAAACTTCGGGTTGCTTCAAAATATAGTTTTCTATTTTTTCGGAAACCAAATTATTTTGCTGAATAGAAGTGCTTTTGTCAAATTCCAACGCCAAACGGAATTTCCCTTGGTCGCCTGTTGAGATGAGTTCTTTCCCAATAATTCCCTGCTTCATCATTACTGCTGTTCCCACAAAAAGAAGCAGTACAAATGCAGTAAATATTAGTTTATGATTTAAAACCCAATTTAGCGTTTTGCCATACCAACTAATAAATTTGTCTAACTGATGTTCAAACCAAAGTAAAAAACGATTGAAGAAATTAGTCGGTTGCAAATCTTCTTTTTTCCCGATGCGTGAAGCTAGCCAAGGTGTTAAAGTAAAACCTACCAATAAACTTGTAAGCGTAGAAGTGATAACTACTACCGAAAACTGTTTGAGCATATCGGCAACAAAAACTTGTAAAAATAAAATCGGCAGAAACACAACCACATCAACCAAGGTAATAGACAGTGCAGAAAAACCAATTTCCATTCGCCCATCCATTGCTGCTGTTCTTTTTTCTTTGCCCATATCCAAATGGCGTTGGATATTTTCTAAAACTACGGTAGCATCGTCCACCAAAATACCGATGATTAAAGACATTGCAAGCAATGTCATCAGGTTAAGCGTATAGCCCAACAGCCACATCACGGCAAAAGCGGTAATTAAGGAAGTAGGAATGGCAACCAACACTATCAGTGCGTTTCTGAAACTTCGCAGGAACAGCAACATTACCAACGACACTAAAATTACGGCTAAAATCAAGTCAAATACCACCGAATTAACGGCTGCAATGGTGTTATCGGTACTGTCATCCGTAACCACAAATTTTATAGCTGCATTGGCATTTTGTTTTTCTATAGTTTGAAATTTTTCTCTGATTAGTTTGGAAACATCAACGGCATTGGCATCACCTTGTTTCTTTATCATTAAACCTATGCCATTCTTACTATTGTATCTACTGTACGAGGTAATTTCTTTAATGCCATCTACAACCTCAGCAACATCTTTAACATACACAGGACTGTTTGGAAAAGGCATTGCGACCTGAACATTCTGAATGTCATTGATAGTATTGAATTTGCCTACCAATCTCACTGAATTATTTTCAGTTTCTGTTTGTAGTTTTCCAGCAGGTAAATCTATCCCCGAACGATTCACCGCCTCCACCACCTGATACAATGAAAGTTTATATAATTTTAATTTTTCCTTATCTACTTTAATTTGAATTTCTCGCTCTTCACCTCCTAAAATGGTTATTTCTGCAACTCCTTTTAGTTGCTGGATTTGTGGCAGATAATCATCTTTCATTTTTTGATAAAAGTCTGTCGGTTTTAAATTGCTGGTGGCACTCACCGACATAATCGGTAAATCATTAGGAGACACTTTACTCATCACCGGACTTAAAATGTCTTTCGGTAAATCCTTTCGTATATTGTCTATGTAGCGTTGTGCATCCTGCATTGTTTTGTCCAAATCCGTACCATATTTTAGATTGGCGATGATGATAGATGCATTGGGTAAAGATTTTGTTACTAAATAATCTACACCCTCCAAATTAGAAAGTGCATCTTCAATTTTTCGGGAAACGGAAGTTTCCACTTCATTGGGTTCTGCTCCTGGATAAACTGTTCTTATTACTACAACAGGCTGATTAAAATCGGGCATCAATTCATAGCTCAAATTCTTGTAGCCGATAATTCCCAACAAGGCAAACACGCTGAAAAGCACAATAATCAGCGATGGGCGTTTTATAGATATTTCTGTGATATTCATAGCTCGCTGATTTTATTTAGTAGTGATATTTGCATTATCAAAAAGATTAATAAATCCGTTCGTAACGATGATGTCATTTTCATTTAAACCACTTGAAACAAGCGTTTTGTTCCCAATAGTTTTAGAAGTTGTAATAGCTTGCAATACGGCTTTTCCGTTTTTTATGAGATACACTTTTACTATTTCATTTTCTTCAATAATGGCAGATGTGGGAATAAGAATACCTTGTTCTTGTATGGTTTCAGAAAGACTTACTTTCCCAAACATTCCTGATTTAATACTTAGATTTTTGGTGTTTGCAACTTGAAATTGAATTGGAAAACTGTTGCCCATATTGGCTTTGCTTCCTATCATTGATACTTTGCCCGAAAGTGAAATGTCGGGATAAACATCTGCATTGATTTTGTAAGTTTGGTTGTTTTGGAATTTTACCAAATCATTTTCGGGAACATTGACTGTAAAGCGTAAAGTGCTTATGTCTGTTATTTGCAACAACGGAACTCCCGGTGCTGCAAAACCGCCTTCTTCATTAAGTTTGGCAGTTACAATACCGTTAAAAGGTGCTTTAATAGAAGTTTTGCTGATTTGCTCTAACAAAGTTGCTCTCTGAATTTTTGCCGATTTCAACCCTAATCTTGCTTTTTCCAACTGTACACCTTGAACGGCATCGGCTTCCGTTAAAATGGTGTATCGTTTTACATCATCTTCCAATCCCTCAATTTGCACTTCAACCGTTTGCAATTGTAGTTTCAATAGTGAATTATCCAACTGAATAAGTGTTTGCCCTTTGCTTACATAACTGCCTATATCTACCAAAACCGCATTGATTTTTCCTTGAATGTCTGCACTTATTTTTGTTTCCTTATTCGGCTCAAAAGTGCCTGTATAGTTGCCTGCATCAACAATATTTTGTAATCGGATTGTATCAACACTTACCGAAATTGGCTTTTCTTTATCGTATTGATATATTCTGTTTTCGGTGGTTTTTTTGTTGCTTAAAAGTTTGAACATCATCATACCAACTACAGCAACTCCAGCTATTATCCAAATTATCTTTTTCATTTTATCTATTTTAAATTCGTAATTTTTAATTTTTAATTGAAGTAATTGACCCCGTTAGCTTTTTAAGTTCTAAATCTGCTTTCAGAAAATCAATGACTGCATTCAGGTAATTTTGTTGTGCTTCACGAAGTGCGTTATCAGCTAACAAAACATCGGTAAGGCTCGCTGTTCCCTGTTTTTGTTGTAAAACAGTTTGATCATAAATCGTTTTGGCTAAAGCAATTTGACTTTCGGTATTCGTGATGGTGGATTGTGCAATTGTTTTTTGTCGGATAGCATTTTCAACTTCCATATCATTCTTTTCCGTAATCAATTTTGATTGCAACTCATTGTTGGTAATCTCCAATTTCTTTTGATTGATTTTTCGCTGTGTAACCGTTCCATTAAAAAGAGGGTAGCTTAGTTGTATTCCTGCAAAACCAATCGGATAGAATTTCAGAAAATCGTTAGGCTTTTTGTCATAACCAAAACCAGTTGTTCCGTAGGAAGCAACTAAGTTGAGCGAAGGCAAAAATCTTGATTGGTTCAATGTTTTTAAATCACTATGAAGCAGTTGATTTTGCTTTTGAATAATTTTCAGCTCCAATACATTTTTTGTATTACTTTCTAAAGAAACTTCTTGCTGGATTTCAGAAACAACAGTAATATTCTGCTCCAATGAAATTCCCATATTCAATTTTAGGGCATTCAAAACCTGAATAAGTTTGTTGTTTACATTTTGCCTTTGAGTGTTGAGTTGCTCGGCTTGTAGTTTTACTTTGCTCACATCGCTACCTTTTGCCAAAAGTTGGTCTTTCAAGAGTTGCATATTCTTGAGTAGCTTTTCGGTATTCGCAATATTACTGTCTAAAAAAGCCAATTGATGTACGATGATTTGAGCATTGTAATACAGCGTAGTAATGTCAAACAAAACCTGTTCTTCCGACTTTTGAAATTGCAATTCTGTAAGTTCTTTAGCTATTTGTGTACTTTGTATTGCTCCATAAATTTGTGGATTATACAAAGGCATTGCCAACTGCACATTGGCGTTGATGTTGTGCGGAACACCAAATTGCAAATCCCTGAATTGTCCTTCGGGTGCTTGTGGATTGAGTGCGTTCATCGGCATTAGCTGTGTAGGTAATTCCATAAAATACTTGTAATCGGCATTGGCAGTAACTTTTGGAATGAGGTTAGCTTGTGCTTCTTTTTTTCGTTGTTCACTGATGGATATATTGTTACGATTGATTTGCAAAGTCTTATTATGGACTTGTGCTGTATCAATACACTGTTTTAATGTCCAAGCCTCTTGAGCTTGGGCTACATTCCAACCTGATAAAACTATCAAGCTAAGTATAAGTTTGCGAGTATTCACTAACATAATTGAGTAAATTTTTTTATTTCTTTTTATTGATTGAAAAATAGGCAATAGCCACAAAAGCTATGGTAACACTAATTCTGAATAGCATTGCGAAAACAGTTTTTGTTTCGTAGATACCACCAGAATAAATATGAATAAACAAGCCTATCAATGCGACTACCAAAATGACGGTTGCTACCGATAAGGCTTTAAAAGTCCAACTTTTTATTTTTAGAAAACCATAAGCTGAAATAAGATAAAGCAAACTACTGATAAAATTTGCCCAAACAATAAACAAAACATAGTTGCCTTCTTTGGCTCGTATTCCAAACCAATCAAAAATTACGGAAGAACTAAGGAATAGCGTTAGTAAACCGAAGCCTGCTAAAATAAGAGAAGATAGAAATGGGATATACTTTTTCATAAGTTAACTATTTTATCAGTTTTTAAAAATGAAATACCCAACCAAATTACAGATGCAGTCATTGACATCGCACCTATCAATACAAAAATTGGAGGTAATCCTAAATACACTTCCAATAATATTCCTATTGGCATAAGCAATCCAGCAAGAGCTAATCCTGAAATCGCTTTTACGTGTTTCAGTTTATTTCTAAATTGAATTAATAAGTAGCCAATCAAAATATTTAAAAATGCAAATAAGTTGCCGTGTACATGAGCAAGTCTTGTCTCAAAATGTTTTCCTATGCTGTATGACTCTGCCCATTCTTTTGCGTTCGGTGCAAAATCACGGAGATAAATTAAGAGGAATCCATAGAGCATAAAAAAGCCCATTGTTAGAAATCCTATTGCGATGTTATTTTTACCGTTCATAGTAATAGTATTTAATTTATTCTTGTTTTATCATTGTCAGCAACATTTTAAAGCGTTCAACTGCTTTCAATGCGTGTGGAATGTTTGCAGGCATAATGATACAATCACCTTTTTTCAAATTATGTAAATTACCTCCAATCGTTATTTCTGCTTCGCCATCTAAAATCTGCACAATCGCATCAAAAGGTGTTTTATGCTCAGATAAACCTTGTTCTTTGTCAAAAGAAAACAAGGTTAAATTTCCACCTTTGCTTTTAGTTATCTGTTTGCTGATAACACCTCCATCTGTGTATTCAATTGAATTTTCCAGATTGAATATTATCTCTTTCTCAAATGTTGCCATACTATTATAATTAAGTTAGTTAGTATTCACTCACAAAAGTAAAATTATTATTTTGATTGTGCAAACTATTTTTTTTAAAAGTTTGATTGACTCCTTCTCTTCCTCAATTTATACAACTCAAACCACAATACAGACACCAGTGCAATCAGTACTGTAATTCCCAAATCTTTTAAATTCAAACTACTTACATGGAAGAAGTTTGAAAATACTGGTATGTATAAAATGGCGAATAGCAAAATTAGAGTTGCCAAAGTTATTAATGGAAACAGGATGTTTTTATTTTTAAAACTTTCAAAAAGACTATAAGTAAAAGAACGGTTGGTGAGACTTAAAAACACATTGGCAAAAAAGAGTGTAGTGAAAACCATCGCTCTTGTCGTTTCTTCATTGCTTCCATTTTGAACAGCCAATTGATAAGCGAATAATACACCAACAGTTATCATCAATCCCTGAATAATGCTGATGCTTAATTCCCGCCAATTCAAAAAGGTTTCTGTCATTTTTCGTGGCTTTTGCTGCATGGCATTCTTTTCTATGGGTTCATTTTCGTAAACGATAGAGCAGGTTGGGCCCATGATTAATTCTAAAAATATCACATGTACCGGGGTGAAAATATTGGGATAAATCCAGCCTAAAAACAAGGGCAGAGAAACCGTCAATATAATAGGAATATGAATGGAAATAATATACTGAATGGCTTTTTTGATATTGGTATAAATTCTTCTGCCTGCTTCTATTCCTATAATGAGTTTGTCCAAATCATCGTTGGTGATAACCAAGGCTGCTGCTGCTTTTGCTATTTCTGTTCCTTTGTTGCCCATTGCCACACCAATATGAGCCGCTTTGAGTGCTGGTGCGTCATTGACACCATCACCCAACATGGCCACGACTTCTCCTGATTGTTTTAAGGTATTCACCACAGACAGTTTAGCCTCCGGAAACATACGGGTAAACAAGGTGGTTTCATTTAAAAGTGCCATCAGTTCAGCTTCTGAATGTTGCGTTATTTCAGAACCATTTACAGCAGGACTATTGTTTTTGATGCCGGCTTGTTGGGCGATGGCATTTGAGGTATCGGCATTGTCTCCGGTAATTACTTTTACTTTTATTCCGGCATCATATATTTTTCTGAAAACCTGTTGAATGTTTTGTTTTGGCGGATCATAAAACACTGTAAACCCAAGAAAATCGAAGTTGAATTCCTGTTGTTTTTCAGGAAAATTATTTCCTTTAAAATCACATTTGGCAACGCCCAATACCCGATAACCTTGTTTTCCAAATTCCTGAATTTGTTGACGCAAGTTTTCTTTTTCATCTTCAGAAAGTTTAGAAACCGCAAGAATAGCTTCCGGTGCACCTTTGGCAGCAATGATTCTTTCTCCCAAATTGTTTTCAAAAATATGGGTCATCAACGGTGGTTTGCCTTCCAACGGATATTCGTGCACCATTTGAAAATCTTTTTTGGTCAGAAGTTTGAGTTTCTTCATATACCTTATGCAAGGTTTTTTCCATTGGATCAAAAGGAAAGGGTTCGCTGCTCCACATGGCAAATTGAATGAGCTCCGATAGTTCAGATTTATCAAAACTTGTATCATCAAAAACCTGATTGGATTTAAAATCAAACAAGAGCTTTCAGTTTCATTGAATTTTCGGTAATCGTACCCGTTTTGTCGGTGCAGATTACAGTGGTACTTCCTAAAGTTTCTACAATACTGCTTCGTTTGATGATAACACCTTGTTTCATTAATTTCCAGGAACCCAAAGCCATAAAAGTGGTAAAGGCAACCGGAATTTCTTCGGGTAAAATGGACATTGCCAGCGTTAATCCCGCCAATAAACTTTGAACAATATCTTTTGATTGCCAAAAACTATATGCCCACACCATCAAAAAAACAGCAATTCCAATAACTGCCATCCACTTTACAAACTTTGTAATTTGCAATTGCAATGGAGAAAGTTCTTCTTTAATGCTTTGAATGGATTGACCAATTTTTCCAAGTTTAGTTTTTGCACCAATATTTTCTACTTCAAAAACAGCCAGGCCGGAAATAACCAAAGTTCCGCTATAAACCTTATTATCATCTGTTTCAGAATTTTTAAACACCGAAAAACTTTCTCCAGTAAGAGATGCTTCATTCACCGAAAAATCGTTGCTGTGTACAATTTTACCATCGGCATTTATCATTTTTCCTTCTTCTATAATACACAAATCACCCACCGCAATTTCGTGCGTAGGGATTTGTATCACTTTAGAATTTCTAATCACCGTGCTGAGCGGTTCATTCAGTTTTTCTAATGCTTCTAACGCTTTTTTACTGCGATTATCCTGATAAAAAGAAATTCCTGAAACGGCAATGATTGCCCCTAACATAAACAACGCTTCGGAATAGTTGCCAACAATCACATAGATAGCAGTTACAGCCATCAATATGAGCAACATTGGCTCTTTCAAAATATCAAACAACAGCGTGTACCAAGCATTTTTGCTGGTATTTTCTGTTTGGTTGAAACCAAATTTCTCACGAGAAATTTTTAGTTCCGCTTCCGTAAGACCGGAAAGCTGTTTGGGGATATTGTATTGGGGCATTTGTATAATTTTTTCAGCTATTTAATCTCCTCCAATCATTTTGGAAGTAATTCCTTTTTTGCTTGAAAGTTCTGCAACAACAATTCCTACTAAATGCAGTAAAATGAAAATTGGGAACCAATAAATACCCCATTTATGAACGGCTTCAATTTGCTCGTGGTAAGTAGAGAACAAATCTTTTTCAATACAAATACCTGTAACGGCTGAAATAAAAACAAAAAGATAGAAATAAACATAAATGAAGCCCTGTAAGCGTTCTTTAAGCGGTTGATTGCTTTTAAAGGGATTTGGAAAACGAATACCTTTTACAAGCATATAAATAATCCGTGCTAAAAATGCAAAAATCATTACGTGAGCAAAAACTTCGTGCCATTGCCACATAGGTTCTCTAATTGCCTTTGCAATGTCTGTCATTTGTTCTTTTGGAATTGCCGATGTTTTGCTTTCAATAACAGCAACAATATTGTTTTTATTCATCCAATACATTCTCAAAAAACCTGTAATGAATAAAATGGGCATTGCAATTGCCATTATCCAATGCAATAGTCTGTGAAATAGGGAAAATTTTTGTTTAGAGTTCATTTCTAAAAAATTTAATTAAAGTACTGGTGATATTGTTGATATGACTGTTGCAGTTGCAAAACAATTTCATTTGCTTTTGCAGCATCTTTTTCTTCTTCTAATGCTTTCACAATTTCAAGTTGTGGGTGTAGCCATTTGTGCAATTCATCGTGGCTCTTGCCGTCCATCGTACAACTTTTTATAAGCTGGTCGTTTTGTTCTTTTAATTGTTGAGCTAATGCTTTATAATCAGTCTGATTATTCTGGATATATGAATTTACCAATTCTTCACCTTTCAGCACAAATGGTTTCATTTCTTCGTTCACCATCCATTTTTCTCCCTTGTTGAGTTCAATAGCTTCTGAACTTTCATCGTGTTGATGTTCTGCATGGGTTTCTGTTTCCTGCTTTTTCGTTGCTTTTTCAGTGGTATTGTTACAACTCCACAAAAGCATAACACTCATTCCTAAGACAAATACTTTCTTCATATTTCAAATTTTAATTTTTTTCAATCATTTTCAAAATTCCATCTAAGACCGTTTTTCCGTCCTTAACCAAATTAGATTTATGTCCTGATAATTTCCATTTTAGTACGGTCATTCTCATTCCGCCAATAACTATGGTGGTCAAGGTAGAAGCTCCTATCAATTTATTGTATTGTCCTTTTTCTTGACCTTTTGTTATGTTTGCTTTCACATATTCCTGCATCATATCCATAATTTCAGCTACTTTATTACTCAAACTTTCATCAAAATGGAAAATACTTTCTGCAAAGATGACACTCACAATTGCTGGTTTGTTCGTAAAAGTTTGTAGCTGAGAATTAAAAATCGCTCTTAATTCGTCAGCACTTGTATCCGTTGGTTTAAAAGAAATAGACTGAATACGGCTTTTCATTTCCGTTTTGAAATATTCTAATAAACTCAATAATATTTCATTTTTACTTTTAAAATGTCGGTACAATGCAGGTTCTGATAAGCCAATGTCTTCAGCTAAAGTTTTAATTGTCAAATTCTGAATACCATATTTTGAAATACGGTTGGTAGCCGCTTCCATTATCTCAATTTGCCTATCTGTAAATTCTTGCATACTTGTCTAATTTGTTTTTTATGTTAGTTAGTATTCACTCACAAAAGTAAAAACTAATTTTTGCTTGGGCAAATAAAATTCAAAGAAAGTTTTGATTTATTGTTTACACATTCAGAGTGTAGGCAAAAAAGTGGCTCTTTTGGTTTTGTGAAGCGTTGGCTTGTGTGTCGGGACAATACCAAATGTGCCACTTGTGTGGTGGCAATAAAATTGAATTAAAAAAAGTGCGGTGGAAAAAATAAAAAATACAGAAGGGTCGGAAATGAGTGTTAGCTTACTCGTTGTAAAAATGGTTTGCTCTCTGTTTAAGTTTTGCTCATCTGTTCAATGTTCGGAGTGTCGTCCTACCATTGGCTATAACGGTTTGCAGCTACCCGAAGGGCGGGACTTTTACCACAAAACATCATTTGAAAAACTAATGTTTGATTAACCACAAAACTGTCTTTGGAACACGAAACCCCGCCTTTTGGGTAGGTGCTGTTAGCGGTTCGGCTTTCATTTCCGGTCAGATTAGTTAGTGTAATGAAATACATAAAGTTTGTAATCTTCGTCATAAATTAGATTTATTTTCATCATGCCACCACCTTCTAAATATGCTTTCCAAGAAGTATCAGAAACAATTACATATTTCTTATTATAAACTTCAACTTGTGCGTTTAATGCAGTCATATTGTCGGGTATTTGAATGCAGTAATTCGATAACCCTGTTTCGCTGTCAAAATAATAGACAAAAGTCCCGTAATACATTTCTGCTGAAGCATACTTCTGCCCTTGTTTTGTATAGTCGATTTTGAAAACCTTGTCGGGATGCATTGCTTTGATGTCTGCTAAGGTTGAACCTAAGTGAGCTTGTGCTTTACCGAGTAATGGAAGCAACAAAATGATGGCGAAAATGATCTTTTTCATAATGCTGTTTTATGATTTGTTAATGTTCATGTGAATTAGTGTCATTTGGTTACTTGAAATTTGGTGCACAACCCAAATTTTCATTGTATGGCTGTATATATTCCCAAAATGCTTTTCCTGCACTATTCAAATAGTTCATAGAATAATTTAATTTGGTATTTGAGCCAACTTGATAGATATATTCGGAGCAACTATATGAATACTCTTTCTTGAAACAAACTATTGCAAAATACAGTGTTTTATAGTCAACTGTCAATTGATAGAAGGTTACTTTAGAAATAGCGTCACTATTATAACTTGTGTAGGTTGTCCCATACCCACCTTCCTTTTTTACATACTCCATTATTTCGTCACAGGATTGTGCATTTAAAGTAACTGCTGTCAGTGAAACGAAGATGAGTAAAATTACTTTTTTCATTGTTTGAAATTTATATTGTTGCTTACTCTTGTCGGTTTTCAGCGTCCCCGTCTGCGGTCGTGTTTTTATAAGCTGACCGCTAACGTTTTGGCGCTTGGCGCAGTGGCGGATTTCGGAGCACAAAACTGTCAATACACCACAAAAGTTGATGCGAGGTAGAATGTTCA
>JAXLVF010000003.1:0-4393 GCA_046329205.1 Flavobacteriaceae bacterium
GCGACAATTGAATCTAATTCCAAAGTAAATGGTTCTAGACTTTCATTTTCAAATTTCACATTCGATTGACCACATAATATTTCATTTGAACATTTATTTAATAATTTCATAGTTATTTTATTTTGTAAGCAAATAAATAATTTATACCCTTGAATATATTGAAATTAGTTTATAATTAACTCAATTTGCAACACCAACCACCAAAGCACCAACTAGCATTCCTCCAATTAAATACCACCATTTTTCGTTTTTAATTTTCTTAAGACTTTCAACAGCTGTACTTATCTTAGCTTCAGCAGAATTTATCTTTTCGCTTGCAGATTCCATTGATGCAATTGACGATTCAATTTTATAACTTAAATTGTTTGCAAAATTATTGTTGATTTCAACAAGTTTTTTAGTAACACTTATCAAACTGTCATTATTTTCATTTAACATACTTATTTGCAATTCATACAATGTTTTCAATGAATCTGCAAGTTCCAATAATTTAGACGACCTAAGACAATAGTTATAACTTTCGGTACTGATTAAAAATGCGTCACAGTTTAATTTAATTACTTTATTCTTACTAATATACTTTGACTTTAAATCTGGACAAATAGTAACAAGGCTATCTTGGCTTTGTGAATTCGCAATTGGCAATATATAATAAAATATAATCACTGAAAGAGTAAACTTTTGCATATAGATTAATTATTTAATTGAATCAACATTTGTTAAGCCGTTAGGTAATAATTTTTTCAAGTCACTTATTTCTTTTTCTATTATATTTCTTTTTGAATTGAATTCTTTGTTAAATAATTTTCTTTCTTTTTCAAGACTAGAGACCAATGAGTCTATATTTAGATTTTTCGATTTAAATTCGGCTATTTGTATGTTAGCTTCATTTAAAATTTTAATTGATTTATTAATATCATTTTTTGAAGAATCCAAAGTTAATTTCGCACCATTCAGGGTTTGAATTACTTCTTCGATTTCAGCATTTTTTGGCCAAAACCTCAAAATAATAATGGTAATCAGTAAGAGTATGATCACTATGTTAGGATAGCTTGTTGAACTAGTTGACTCCATCAATGGTGTATTTTATAAGATCCAATAAAGTACGATACGTATGTTTGTAAACAGCAAATCTTTTTATTATATATCCCTCATTAATTTTTAACTGCAATTGTTCAAAGTTTGAACTATCTAATCTTACACCTTGATCAAGACCTTTAAGCTTATATCCATTTTTTCCAAAGAAACAAGATTTACCGGAATGAATTACTTTACAGTATTTTAATTTATGATCGACTTCAATGCATAAGCCAACGTGATCTCCCTTCTTTAATAATATATCTCCCTTTTTTAAATCTTTTATATTATTACCTATTAGGTCAAATCTTTCAGTTTTATAGTATCCGTCCAGTAAACTGCCTATAATCCTGGAATAGAACAGGTCATAGCTTTGCGAGAAATAGGAAAATTATGACAAAGCAAGAGTTTGATCTATTAAGTGATGAGTTAGCATGTAGTGGTCTGAGCATAAAGCAATTTATGTTAGCAAAAGGGCTTCCTTTACACCGTTATTATTACTGGAATAGGAAATACACCGAGGAGGCCGGTGATACAGGTTTTGTTCCGATACATATAGGTCAAGCACAGGAGAATCATATAGTAGAGATTGAATATAAGGAAGAAGTTCATATTCGCCTTGGGAGGCATAGTCCTCAGATATTAAGCCTTAGCATAAGAAGAATGGTATAGGATGATACCTTTTACCAGCGGTCATCAATACTTTGTATATAGCGGGATAACTGATTTTCGCAAAGGCTATAATGGTTTATTGGGTATAATTAGGAGTGTCATGGAGAGCAATCCAGTAGATGGAAGTGTCTATGTGTTTTTTAATAAACGCCGCAACCAGATTCGATTGCTAGTATATGATACCGGCGGCCTGGTATTGTTGAGCAAGAAATTGGAGCAGGGCACCTATGAAGTCATTAAGACGTCAGGTGATAGCACTAAATTTACGATCAATTGGACTCAGCTAACATGTGTGCTGCAAGGGATAAAATTGCGAAGTATTCGGTATAGAAAACGATATAAAATTGTAGAAAATAATTTTGCAGAATCAAGAAATATTCCTACCTTGAGGGAGTGAACAACGTAGAAGAAATAGTATTATCACTCCAACAAGAAATAGTTGAGTACAAAAAAGAGAATGCATATCTGCGTGCGGAAATAGCACAACTCAAACGCTTAATATTTGGAAAGAAATCAGAACGGTTTATTTCAGAAGAAAAGCCCTTTCCTCCTGGAACACTCTTTTCCGAGGTGGTTCCCGAAGAAAATAAATTAGAGAACCTCACTGAGCAAATCAGCTACGAAAGAACGAAGCCCGTGCATCGCAAAGGGGGGCGCAAAGAATTGCCGTCACATCTACTTCGTCAAATCGAAGTTATTGAACCAGAAGATAAGAAAGATACAGACCGACGCATAGGGCTACTTGTTACAGAAGAACTCGAATACACTCCTGGTGTATTTCATGTAAATCGCATCGAAAGGCCAAAGTATGTAGATGATCAGACAAAAAAGATCAAAATAGCCCCTATGCCCTCAAAGCCAGTGCCCAAATCGCAATTTGGACCGCAATTTATGGCACATACGATAGTAAGCAAGTACATGGATCACATGCCTCTGTATCGGATGATCCAGCAGTTCAAAAGAGATCATAACGTAGCGATAAGTAAATCAAGTCTGGGTGAGTCTATGCATCAATATCTGGATTTACTCATTCCGGTTTATAATAAATTAAAAGCCGCCGTACTGGAACAAGAATATATTCAAACGGATGAAACGACCTATAAAGTGCTAAGCGAAGACAAAGAAGGATCAGCACACCTGGGTTATATCTGGGCCAGTTATGCACCCGTAAACAAGTTGGTATTATTCACGTACCAAAAATCCAGAAGCAGTGAGAGTATGAATAACCACTTGAATGGATTTGTTGGAAAGAATCAAGTAGATGGGTATGGCCCTTATGAAAAATTGCAACAGATCCCTGGAATGCAAATGTTCAGCTGTTGGGCACATGCCAGGAGAAAATTCGACAAGGCATTAGAATCATATAAGCCGGAAGCCGAAAAAACATTATCACTTATTCAAGAGCTATACAATGTTGAAAAGCATTGCAGAGATCAGAATTTGAATTATGAACAGAGAAGAAAAATCAGACAGGATCAGAGTAAAGTTATTCTTCAGAAAATAAAAAGCTACCTGGACAATCTCTCCATTCAAAATATCCTTCCGGCATCCTCCTTGGGTGAAGCCATAGGATATACATTAAAAAGATGGAGGCAGCTGAGCAATTATATCGACCATGGAGAAGTAGAAATTGATAATAATCTCATTGAAAATAAAATTCGGCCTATAGCCCTGGGTCGTAAAAATTATTTATTTGCAGGCTCTCATGAATCCGCTCAAAGGGCTGCAATGGTCTATTCCTTATTTGCTACTTGTATATTACATAATATCAATCCTTACGAATGGCTCATTGATGTGTTCAATAGAATAAATGATCATCCAATTAACAGGATCGAAGAGCTCTTACCCCAGAATTGGGCAAAATAATTCACATAGGTACTTCGTTGGACGGATACGTTTTATATAGGTCATTTGTTCCATATACTGCATCTGCGCGTAAATCTTCGGACAATTTAAAGCTCTTAATAATAAATCCAGAGCAATCTATTCCTGCAGTATTATGTAGGCAGGCACAATTTTTTAGTCGGCAACAGGTTTTACCACAAGCATCTCCAGGAGCAAACAAGCTTTTTTCAACATATAGTCTAAATGAATCAAAAACCATCTTGCCACCCCAACAGTATGGCATTCCAGAATAAATTTTCGGATTTTTCTGATTAATAAAATCACTTGGAAGTTTCCAACAGTTATTAATTGTATCTTGCTTAAGGCAATACTTAGGTACTAGATAATTTGGAGTATATGTCCATTTTGTTTCCAGAAATTCATAAGCTGTTCTTATTACAGATGAACTGCTACTAGAATCATTTATGTAATTGTCATACTTGCTATAACTTTGAATTAACTGCGACATATGCTTTTTAAATTCATTTAAAATATTTAACTGCCAATTTATATCATTCACTTTATTTAATGAATCTGGAAAATAACTTAAAAAGGAAGCTTTATCATATATTTTAAATGAAATGGGATCCGAATCAATCCATTTTACTAATGAATCTTTGATGTTTATGTTTTTTGTAATAATCGAATCAGAGTTTGTAGATATTATTGAATTATTACTAGGAGTATAAGGTTCAGGGTTGTTTTTTTTACATCCAGCAATCATTAAATAAATCAAAAGTATGAAAAATAGAATTGAACT
>JAXLVF010000030.1:0-12627 GCA_046329205.1 Flavobacteriaceae bacterium
AAAGAGCCGATACTCCTGCAGAGATTGAAGCAAATAAACCAGCATGAGAAGAACCTACAATTCTTACTGTTGATGTAGAGCAGTTTTGCTCATGGTCAGCATGAAGAATAAACAATTTGTCTAGTGCATCAATTACAACTGGATTAACTGTATATGGTCCTGTAGGCAATTCAAACATCAAGCGCATGAAATTTTCTACATAACCTTTCGTATTATCGTAATAATTTAATGGATAACCCATCATTTTTCTGTATGTCCAAGTGGCAATTACAAGGAATTTACCCATAGTTTTGCACACTGCTTCATACATTTCTTTTTCATTTTCAACATTCACAACTTTTGGGTTGAAAGCTGTTAATGCTGATGTTAATGAAGATAAAACTCCCATTGGATGAGCAGTTTTTGGAAAACCATCAATGATGTTTTTCATTTCCTCATTTACCAAAGTGTACTTTCTGATGTCGTTTTCGAATTGAGTTAACTGCTCTTTGGTAGGCAACTCACCAAAAATAACTAAATACGACACTTCAAGAAAATCGGCTTTTGAAGCTAAATCTTCGATGGCATAACCTCGATAACGAAGAATTCCTTCTTCTCCATCAAGAAAGGTGATTTTACTTTCGCAAGAACCCGAGTTTTTATATCCTGGATCCAATGTTATGGCGCCAGTTAATGCGCGTAACTTCTCGATATCGATAGCTGCTTCATTTTCACTTCCTACTATTACTGGAAATTCATACTTATTGCCATCAATTTCTAATATTGCTGTTTTAGACATGATATATTTAAAGATTATCTAATAAATTAATAATTTAACAAAATTAGGGAATTAGTAACGAAATAAAAAAGAAATAATTAATCGTTTTAGTTAAAAAAGCATTAAAGTTTGCAAGATTAATATACAAACAAAAAAAGTGCTTATAAAAAGCACTTTTTTAACCACACAATTATATAAATTAGTTTTTAACTAACTTCTCAACTTTAATACCTTTTTCTGTTACAACTTTTAGGAAATAAACCCCTTTCGATTTACTCGAAATATCCATAGTACTCGATTGACTATCGATAACTTGCGACTGCAATACTCTACCTTGAACATCATACAACTCAATAGTTTTGATAGTGTTCTTAGAGGTAATATTGACATTGTTTCTTGCTGGGTTTGGATAAATCGAAACGCTATTGTCAGTTGCTACATCTGGATTAGAAAGCAACTGGAATGTAGTTTCATAATCGTTGGTTGCTATTGGGAAATTGTAATCAAAATAGATATCAGCTTTCTTCTCTACCACATCGCCTTGTTGTAGATTGTTTTTTGATTTTATTTTTAGTAAAACGTTGCCATGTCCACCGCTATCGAGATTGATGCTTTGGAAAATAAACTCAACGACATTTCCGTTTATTCTTGCATCTACTGGATGTGAAGTATTCATCAGTTGCAGACTATCCATATCAAAATCTGTAGTGTTCACCACAACTTTTACAACTACATTTTCGGCTGGTGCTGTTCCTGTATTTTCAAAATTGACAACATAGTGCAAATAGTTCCCAATCTCGGTTGGTGGTACCACTTCACCTTCGATACAAATAATATTGTTTGGGTCATAACTTCCTATAACGGTTTGATTGTAGTTGAAAACATTGTCTGCTGGTAATTCATCATTTGCAATGGTAATTGAACTTGTGAAATTGAGTATATCTCCAATGTTTACTGGCGGATTATCTGTAGGTGAATTGATGTGAAAAGTAATTTCGGTAGAAATTGTTTCAAACGGATTGATAAAATAACCGAATCCTAATTGACCAGAAATCGTTGTGTCGGCTAATGTACTTGATGATACAAAACTCATTTTTGTTGCATCATAATTAAATAATAAACCTGTCCAAGAATTTAGAGTTTGGTTTCCTTTATTTCTCAAGCTTAATTTATAGACCGCATCAAATCCCGGTCGTGCTGGAGTAATTGGTACAATAATGACTTCTAAATCATTGTGAACACCATTAGCTGTGAAACAAAAATCTTGTGTAGCAATATTGTTGTCATTATTAGCAAATGGAATAGTAGCACTTAAAGGCGAAAACGTAAACCAACTTGGGTTTTCAATTGATGGTGTTAAAGTAAAATTACCTGCTTGAGTATAAAAAGTATAATTACCCGTATTATTCGTAAAACTTGCACCAGTATTTGTACCATCGTTGACATTTACTCTAATGTTTGAATGAGATAAATCAGTATCATCGCAGCCATTATTATCTGCATCAAATTTTATATTTCCTGTTATGGTGTTATAATTGCCACCTGGTGTGAAAGTGCAGTAGGAGTTTAGAATTATACTTGTCCAACCATTATTTGCAAAAGCGCTATTAAAAGATACTATTTGATTATCATCTTGGCAAATAAAAATTGGCAGATTTGTAACTGTTAAAATGACAGCAACAGCAACTTCATTGTAGCCATTTTTTAAGTTCATAGATTTTAATGGATTGTTTGACAAATCTATAATCCCAGGTAAATATGTAGTAGAGAAATCAATACTCTCAAATTGATTATTACTAGCAAAAAAATCACTTATAGTAATATTTTCAGGAATGATAATCGTTGAAATTAAATTGTTATTGATGTGGAGAAAGTTAATAGAATTTAAACCCGATAAATCAAGGCTTGATAAATTATTATGTTCAACTATAATATTATCAAGAACTGGACAATTTGTAATGTCTATACTTGTCAATTGGTTATAAGAACAATTTAGCGTAATTAAGTTACTTGAGTTTGAAACATCCATGCTTATCAAATTATTGTATGAACATGTTAGTTGAGAGATGTTGTTAGTTCCAGTCAAATCGACAGATGATAATTGGCTATTTTCAACACAATTTAAAATATATAAAGAGGTAAGATTACTCAGATCAATGGAATTTATAATTGTATTAGTTTGAAAAGTTAAACTTGTCAAATTGGTTAATCCATTCAAATTAATATTCGTTAATTGACTATTGCCGTTACAAGTAATACTCTGTAATTGAGTTAAAGGAGAAAGATCTAATGATGTCAATAAAGAATTATTAATATTAAACTGTTGCAGATTGATAAAACTTTCTAAACCTGTTGCATCTGTAAATGTTGGGTTTGTAAACTGTAATGTATTCATCGCTTGTGCTTCACTCACTTGAATTTGCCCATCATTATTTGCATCAACACCATAGGCAATCAATGCTGCTTTAAAATTCGCATCAGGAATATTTACAATTTGTGCGTTGGTAATTCCTGTAAGGAATAACAAAAAGAAGAATAGATTTTTTGTTATTGTTGCTTTGATTTGTTTTGACTTTTCCATGATACTAAATTTTATATTGCTCTCAATATTTCTTGTAATCGTTCTTTTTTTCGGTGAGAAATAGGTAAATGGGTTTCATCTGCCATGATTACATAACCACCATCTTTTTTGATATAGGATTTCAAATAATTTAAATTAATCAAATGGCTTTGATGAATGCGTTCAAAACCATGTTCGGCCAATAATTCTTCATATTCTTTTAAGGTTTTTGAAATCAAAATTGGTTTGCTGTTTTTAATAAAAAACTTGGTGTAATTATCTAAACTCTCACAACGAATGATATCACTAATTTCAAAAAGATGCACGCCATCTGCATTAGACAACGCAATTCGCTTGAAATTATCTACTTTTTTACGAATGTTTTCCAACAATAAATCAATGTGACCTACACTATCATTTTTATGTACAACTGTTTTAACCTTTTCGATAACTTTTCCCAATTCGTCTGGGTCAACAGGTTTCAACAAAAAATCTAATGCACTAAATCGAAAAGCTTTTATTGCATATTGCTCATGAGCAGTAATAAAAACTATTTGTGAGTTTATCTTTGTTGATTTACTAACTTCTTCCAATAGGTCGAAACCAGATCCATCGCCAAGATGAATATCAAGAAAAACTACCTGAGGTTGCGTCTTTTTCATCAAAGGCACACCAGTTTCTACACTATCGGCATCGCCAATAATTTGAATTTCGGGAGCAATTTTTTCAAGTAACGCTTTCATTCCGTTTCTTAGATTATCATCATCGTCTATGAGTATAGCAGTAATCATTTATATATTTTTAAAACAATTAGTGTTCTTGATATTGTAATGGTATTTGCAGCGTAACTTTTGTGCCTACTGCATCATTTTTATCATTTTTTAATTCCTTTATTTCTACATTGGCTTTGCAAGAAGTTGATGTTTCCATGAGTTCCAATCTTTTCTTGATGATATCCAACGCCATGGATTTATGCGCAACAACAGATTTTTCTTTTGCAAATTTTGATTGTTCAAAACCTACTCCATTGTCTTCTATTGTACAAACTAAACTTTCTTTCTCAATAGTAAATGCCACCTCTATTTTTCCGTTTTCTTTTTTAGGGATTACACCATGAATGATTGCGTTTTCTATAAATGGTTGCAAGAGCAATGGCGGCAATGCCACATCATCTTCTATCTCGCTTGATTTAGAAATAGTGAATGAAAACTTGTTATTGAAACGTAATTGCTCTAGTTCCAAATAGTTTTGTAATCCTTCTATTTCTTTATCAATAGGAATCAATGTTTCTTTGGAATACTCCAGAGTTAATCGCATGAGTTTGGAGAATTTTGACAAATATTTTATAGCTGAATCAGTTCCGTTTTGCACTATAAAACTCGATATCGAACCCAAACAGTTGAAGACAAAATGTGGGTTCATTTGCAAATGCAATGCTTTTTGCTCATACTCAGCTAATTCTTTTTGTAGAGTGAGTGTTTTTTTGAGTTGCATTCTGTTGTAAATTAAAAAGGCGAAACCAAAAAGCAATAATCCAAATAACGCTGCAAAGATTAATTGCAATGAATTTCTTTTGGCTTCTTCTTTGAGCAATAAATCTCTTTTTTCAATTTCTTTTTGTTGAAGAACTTCTCTTTTTTCAAATTCAAATGTCAACTCGTCCTCTACACTCTTCCTGATGGATTGCACATTCAATAAGCTATCTTTTGCCGAAGAGTAATTCTGGAAATGCTCTAATGCCAATGAAGTATTATTTTGTTTTTTGTAGATTTCACTCAATAGTTTCTCTGAAAGCACAATTTGTTCCAAAACCTGAGTTGACCTGGCAAATTGAAGAGATTGATTAGCATATAGTTTGGCTTTTTCCAAATCATTTTGTTCTAAATAATATTCGGCTAAATAAATTGTCGTATCAGTAAGTCCAAACTTGTCACCGATAGATTTAAAAGTTTCAATAGCAGATTGCCAGCTTTTTACAGTTTCAGTTTTATTATTTGTCGCTTTGAAATATAAACCCATGTTATTAAACCATTCGCCCAAAGCCCTTGGGTTAGGGTTTTTGTCTAAAGCTTTTTTTGCTTTTGTGTAATTATCAACAGCTTCTTTGAAGTTTTTTTGCTTCAAATAACAATTAGCAATATTGGTGTAAGTAATTCCAATATTTGGGTCGTTAAGTTTTTCTTGAATTTTTTGAGCTTTTATAAAATAACTTAAACTCTTGAAGTCCAGTCCTTGCGAATGATAGACAATACCAATATTGTTGTACAATTTTGCACAAAGTACTTCGTCTTTTAGTTTTTGATAAATCGAAACCGATTTCAGATAATATTGCAACGCCTTGCCATAATTACTTTGCTCAGAAAACACGATACCAATACTTCCGAGAGCTTTTGCCAAACCTTTTTGGCTTTCGGCATCATTCTTTTGAACATTCTCAAAAAGATGTTGCGCTTGACTGAAAAACTTTAAAGACTCAGCATAATTACCTAGAATAATATTTGCATTTCCTTTATTAATCAATGCATAGCCTTCTGCGTTTATGTATTCAATTTTTTTTGCTAATACATAGGCTTGATTAGCATAAAACAACATTTTATTGGCATCAATTGTTTTGTATGAATCGGAGATATTGTTGAGCAATACCACTTTATCAATAGAATTGCTTGTTTTTGGCAACAACAACAATAAGCTATCCTCTTTTGATGTTTGTGAAAACATGCTTAGCGGTAACAGAAAAAAGCAAATCCAAATTGATGTGTATTTATTTTTCATTAGCAACATTAGCTAAATGTTCCTAACAAAATTACTATTTCATTTCAACCTGTCGAGAGTAAATTAGAATTTATGTATTTTAAATTAGAATTTGAGGAGTTTTACTAAAAAAATGCATTGCTATTACATCAAGAATATTCATTAATCACCCACTTTATTTTCTTTTTTAAAAATATATCTTTTTTCATTTTTCAAATGTAACCAATATGCAAATAAGAAAATCAGTACTGGTCTGAAAGGAAACATGTATCTCTGTTCAGAATGCATAAGAAAAACATAACAAAGACCCGAACCCCAGAAAAACAAAAATGGTAAAAATAGTTTGTAATTTTTAACTTTTTGCAACTTATACATGACAAAAAGACCAACAAAAACTAATATGTAGTTAATCAAATTTATGTAAATGTGAATAGAATATTTTACTAATGGACTTTTCTTAGATTTTATTAAAGGTGAAATAATAAAGCTTTGGGATTGAAAAAACTTTAATGAATATTGCCTCAAGGTTAATAAAGGGTTTTCTACTATATCATTTACAACCCACTTAATGAAATATTTATTTCTGTCGTACCCCTTTACTGTGCAAATAGAATCTAATTCAATTCTTTTTTTTCTATTATTTAAATAATCTGAAGATGAATATTCGTCTTTTCCGTGTTGAGGTATCCAATTAAACGGTTCATCACGCAACTCGTAGCGCGACCATAAAATTTGAGATCTAAATACATACTGCTTAAATTCCTGACCTTGTTTATTTGATTTTGACTCAATAACTATCAGTGTAGGTATTAATGCAACTACTAAGTAAAATGCTAATTTATTTTTCCAATTACTTTTAAAGAAAAGCAGGTATAAAGAAAAAACACCAATAAAAGGTATAAAAATAGGTTTTGTTCCATACAACAAAACCAAAGATAGACCTAAAAATATGTAATCGGTTATCCCTATATTAGTTTTGGAATATGAAATTTTTACCCAAAAATATAACCATAAACTAGAAGCAAAAAAGGCAAAAACTTCTCCAATTACACCCATTGCATAATAAATATGAATTGGGAATAGGGTTAACAAAAGAATTATGATAACTTTTTGTTGACTCTTTATTTTTAAAATATCAACAGCTTTGAATATGTAATGTACTGACAAGCAGACAAAAATTAAACTAAATGCTGTACTACTTAATAAATAATAGGAGTCATCATGAAATGGATACACAATAGCATAGGGAATTAGGTAACATATCAATGTCAAAATTCCTTTATTTATAGTTATATCTCCCTCAAAATTATTTGAAATATAATCGATTAATTGAATAGTTCCCATATGAAAATCACCATCGCCAAAAGGTTTTGGTTTTATGGGAATGAAATAAAAAACAACAAAAGTTATTGCGGTGATTAAAACTGGATTATTAGCAATTAAATCAATTACTTTCTTCATTTTTTATAAGTTTATCTTTGATAATATAAATAGGCCTTTTTCTTGTTTCATCATAAGTTCTCCAAACATATTCTCCAATTATGCCTAACATTAAGATGATTAAACCACCAATAATTAAAATTGTTATCATTATAGGTGCCCAACCGTTGAATGGAGTATTGTTAACAAAACGATTGTAAGCAATCACAAATGCATAAATAAACCCTAGAAGAGAAATGACTATTCCAATTAAAGACATAAGACGAATTGGAATATAAGAGGTATTCAATAATCCGTCGATGAAGTATTTCAGCTTTTTTGACAATGTCCATTGAGATTTGCCAATAGTTCTTTTTAGTCGATTGTAAGGGATAAATGCAGTATTGAAACCAAGCCACAAAATATCCCCTTGAAAAAATCTATTTCGTTCATCAATTTGATTAAAACTAACTAATGCTTTTTTATCAATAAGTAAAAAATCAAAACCGCCTTTTGGCATTTTTGGATTAGAAATTTTTATGAGCTTGTAAAAAATTGCTGATGCATTATTTGCAATAAAACTATCCTCTCTATCAATACGATGACAAATAACAATTTCGTTGCCTGATTTCCATTTAGTAATCATATTTTCGATAAGCTCGATAGGTTCTTGCAAATCTGCAGACAAACTAATAGCTGCATCTCCGGTTACTTCTTTCATTCCTGCAATAATTGCAGCAACTTGCCCAAAATTTCTCGAAAATGAAAGCACTTTTACCTTATCATCCTGATTATGTAAGGCATGCAACTCAGTGATGGAGTTATCATCTGATCCATCATTGACAAAAATGAACTCATATCCAAGTTCTAGTTTTTGTGTGAGTCTGATAATTTTTTCATAAGTTGGAAAAATTGAACCTTCATTACGAAAAACAGGTATTACAAAAGACAATTTAATCATTCATTTTCATTAAAAGGTTCAACACTTTTGATTACTACTGCAGGAACACCATAAGCAAGTGAGTTGTCTGGAATATCTTTAGTAACAACAGCACCTGCTCCTACTGTTACGTTCCTTCCAATTTTTACATCGGGCAAGATGGTTGCATTGGCACCAATTCTTGAAAATGAACCAACTTTACATCTACCAAGCAAGGTTGCTCCTGGAGAAATTTCAACAAAATCTTCTATTTGACAATCGTGGGTTATAATAGCATTATAGTAGACTAAACACCCTTTTCCTAAGGTTACACTATTTGAAAAAACTGCATTCATCAAAATATTTGTTCCCAATCCAATGGTAACATCATAACTACTTAAATTAGCAAATGGGCTTATCGTAGTAACAATGTTACCTCCCAAAGCAGTAAACTTTTTATACAACTGATATCTTAGTTGTGGATTACCTATTCCTATCGTAAACTCGTTCCCATTGGATTCAAAAAAGGCTTTTACTTGACTTTCATTTTTTAAAATTGGAAACTTATCATATAATTTTTCTTCTGTTTCATTTACATCGTCATAGAAAGCAACATTTTGTGTTTGGTTAAGTTGATGTAAAACTTCCAAAACTTCTTTTGCAAAACCTTTAGCACCAATGACAATCATATATTAGAATTTATTAAACTAACTATCTTTTCTAAAATATTACACTCTAATTCATGAGATAAAGGTAAACACAAAATAGTTTGTGATATACGCTCAGAAATTGGCATCTCACTATATTCAACATAATTAACTTTGTTCAATGACGGATAAAAATATCTTCTTGGGAAAATATTGTTCTCATTTAGAACTTTTTGAACCTTTAACAATTGGGTTTCACTTTCAAAAATAATTGGATAATAACTGTAATTCCATGTTGTATTTTGCCGTAAGGTCATTTTTTTTAATCTAGTAAAATCCAGATTTGAAGTGTAGTATTGTACAACATTTTTTCTTTCCTCTATAATGTAATCAATGTAAGGAAGTGTTGCTAACCCCATCGCAGCCTGTAATTCAGATATTTTTCCATTTATTCCTAAACCGTGGAAATCTAAAGGACCATTATGTCCAAAATTATGGCTGTAGTAAATTTTATGCATTAAATCGTTATCATTACAAAATATCGCACCGCCTTCTCCGGTATGAAATAATTTAGTTGCATGAAAACTACAAGTACTGATATCTCCAAATTCAAAAATCGATTTGTTAAGATAAGTCACTCCAAAGCAGTGTGCTGCATCATAAATTACTTTTAGACCATATTTAAGCGCTAACTGTTCAATGTATTCTATATTACAAGGATTTCCAAAAACGTGAGTTGCTAAAATAGCTGTTGTTTTATCTGTTATTTCAGCTTCAATTTTTGTTTCGTCTATTGTCAAAAATTCAGGATGTATATCAACAAAAACAGGTGTAGAATTTTCCCAAAGAATTGAAGCTGTTGTAGCAACATAACTAAATGGAGTGGTTATAATTTCACCTTGATTTCCTAAAAGCTTAACTGCAATCTGAAGAGGAATTGTTCCGTTATTTGTAATTAATATTGAATTTACTCCTAAAAAGTCTTTAATTTTTTTTTCTAATTCAAGCACAAGTTCTCCTCTATTTGTCAACCATTGATTTTTCCATATCCGTTCTAGTTGGACAATATATTCATCTAAAGGTGGAAAAAAAGTCTTAGTTACATTTATCATTTTTAAAGGATTACTTTTAAAATTACCAAATATAGTATTTACAATATTAATTTTTTAATCAATAAGTTCTAAATAAAATTGCCCAAAACTTTTTTGGGCAATTGAATAATTTAATAAAACATTATTATTTTAAGACAAAGCAGCTTTAACTTGGTCAGCAGCTTCTTGAAATTGTACTGCTGATAATATTGGCATACCAGATTGGTCTATCATTTCCTTTGCCAACTCTGCATTTGTACCTTGAAGTCTAACAATGATAGGCACTTTAATATCATCACCCATGTTTTTGTAAGCGTCTATTACACCTTGAGCTACACGGTCACAACGAACGATTCCTCCAAAAATATTTATCAAAATTGCTTTTACATTTGGATCTTTCAAGATGATACGGAAAGCTGTTTCTACTCTTTTTGCATCTGCTGTTCCTCCAACATCTAGGAAGTTTGCTGGTTCAAAACCTGCATATTTAATCAAATCCATTGTTGCCATTGCTAATCCAGCACCGTTAACCATACACCCAACAGTTCCGTCAAGGTCAACATAATTTAATCCTACTTCTTTTGCTTCTACTTCGATTGGATTTTCTTCACGAATATCTCTCATGTCAGCAATTTTTGGTTGGCGGTATAAAGCATTGTCATCAACATTTACTTTAGCATCAACAGCCATAATTTTATTGTCTGATGTTTTTAATACTGGATTAATCTCAAACATAGATGCATCACAACCAATGTAAGCGTTGTATAGAGACTCAACGAATTTAACCATTTCTTTAAATGCATTTCCTGATAAGCCAAGATTGAATGCAATTCTCCTAGCCTGAAATCCTTGTAAACCTACAGTTGGATCAATCTCTTCCGTAAAGATTAAATGAGGTGTGTGCTCAGCTACTTCTTCTATATCCATTCCACCTTCGGTTGAATACATTATCATGTTTCTTCCACGAGCTCTATTAAGCAAAACTGACATATAAAACTCTTGTGTTTCGCTTTCACCAGGATAATAAACATCTTCTGCAATCAAAACCTTATGAACTTTTTTCCCTTCAGGTGGTGTTTGTGGGGTTTTAAGCATCATTCCAATGATTTGCTCTGACAATTCTTCTACTTGCTGAAGATTTTTTGCAAGCTTAACTCCTCCACCTTTTCCTCTTCCTCCAGCGTGAATTTGTGCTTTAACAACATGCCATCCTGTACCTGTTTCTGCTGTTAATTGCTTTGCTGCAGCCACTGCTTCAACTGGACTATTAGCCACTATTCCGCGTTGTACTCTAACACCATAGCTTGCCAAAATTTCTTTACCTTGATATTCGTGTATGTTCATAATGATATTTTTTGCATTTAAAGTGTCACAAAAGTAATTAATTACAATTAAACGAAAAAGAAATGTATACTAATTTAGTATCTTTATATTGTTTTATCTTGAAAATATTTTTTGAGCGCAACCATTTGCTAAAAAAAGCATCAATAGTAAAAAAAGTTATGAAAAAAATAGTTTTTATTACAATTTCACTCTTCATTTTGAGTTTTTATAGTTGTTCTAACGATGATACAAATAATCCTAGTTTCTCAGGAGAATGGAAACTAATCAATGTTAGTGGTGGTCTTTTGGGTCAAAATCAAAATATTTCTTTGAATAGTATTGTGTGGAGTATAAACCCGACTACGCAAGTCATTTCAGTTGTAAACAATAATAATTCTACAAATTATTATGACGGATTACCAACAGGAATATACAATTATCAATTAGTCAGTGACCCAAACCCTATGGGATGTGGAACAAAATTGGATGTTGATGAAAATCAGGATATGGGATGTGTTCTATTTGAAAACAATCATTTGATAATTAATTCAAATTACAATGATGGTTTTAGATTGGAGTTTAGCCAATAAATTTTTAAGAAATTGAAAAAAATTATTTCAAAATCTCTTGAAGCACTTCGCCTTCTGTGGCATTTGGCATTGTTAAACTTAGTTTTTGTGCTAAAGTCGGTGCAATTTGAGTTATCAATTTTTTTTCATGGCATTCACCATGCTTAATCTTCCATCCAAAAAATAACAACGGCACATTGGTGTCATACATGTAAGCTGTACCGTGTGATGAACCTGTTGGTCCATATTCTATGTAGCCTGGTTTATCTAGAATAACTAAATCTCCATTTTGAGTAACATCATATCCATTGAAAATAAAATTCAAAAAATAATCTGCTCCAGAATTCGATAGTATTTCTTCTTCTGTATAGACTCTTTTTACTTGTGGTTGAGTCATTAAAAAATCGACAAAATCTTTTTTTACATTGTTCAATTCGAGTTTCTTGGAAGCTATAATTTGCTTGTTCAGAAAAAGATTGAAGTTAGAATAATTTGCTACCAAATTTTCACCATACTTATCCAGAGAAAATTGTTTTAATTTTTCTTGGATAGAAGCGGTTTCTATATTGATTACATTGTATTTATGGTCTG
>JAXLVF010000031.1:0-11212 GCA_046329205.1 Flavobacteriaceae bacterium
TGTTCCATCTCACCAGAAGCCATCATCTCCATCATTTGTTCACTCATTTGCTTCATTTTTTTTGAAGCACTTTTTTGTTTAGGTTTAGCTTTGTCTTGATTTTGTTTTTGTAGTTGATCCTTTGCTCCTTTTAAATCTTCATCAATACTTTTCTCCTTTTCATCAGTTTTGGGTAAATCCATAGGAGATTTGAGCTCTTTATTATCTTTTTCAAGATTATTAAGTTCTTCTTGTATTTTATCAAACTCTTTATTTATTTCTTCTTGCTTTTCTGAAGTGTTATCTTTTTGATTTTCAGAAAGTTTATCTTGTTTTTCAGAAAGTTTATCGAGTTTGTCTGCAATTTGTTCAGCTTTTTTCTCTACATAATATTTTTTGGTAAGCTCCAATAGTTGTTCCAAAGACTTCTTTTGATTTTTAGAATTCTGCTTGTACTTATCCATTTTTTCAAAAAACTCTTCTTTGCTTATCTTATCATTTAGCTTCTTGAGTTCATCTAGAAGTTTTTGATTTTTTTCTAATTCTTTTTGAGACTTTTCTAATCGTTCTTGAAGCATTTCCTTTTCAGCATCTTTTTTATCTGGATTGAATTTTTCAAGATTATCTTTCATCTTCTCAGAGAACTCTTTCATCAATTCGTCTTGTTGTTTTTGACGTTGAAGAAAGTCATTGATTTTTTGTTGTTCTTTGTATTCCAATTCATCCTTTTCCTTACCCATTTTTTGAAGTTTATCCATTTCGGATAATTGCTTGTCTTGAGCCTTCAATGATTTCGATAGAGAATTAATATTGTCGTTTTGTTGTTGTAGCATTTCATCTTGTTTCTCAGACTCGGTTTCAATTCTACTACTGAAAACAGAAGATTTTGTGCTCTTGAAATTATGAATAGCATCATTATCAAAAATTTCAAAATAATATTCATAATTTACACCTTCTTCAACAGGAAGATTGCTCGGGAAAGCAAACACAAATTGATCAAAAACATCTCTTTTTACAGCAATTGTTCCACGTTTGGCAACATTTGGTTTATCTTTAGGATAATAAACAATTTGTAGCTTCGACAAACCATAATCATCTGAAACTTGGCCTAGAACGTAATTTTTGCCTACTTTTAGACTGTCTGGGGCATTATTTACAGTAATGGAAGGGAATTGGTCTTTAATTACAGAAATTTGATAATTGAGCTTCTCATAATTTTGAACTTTATTGTTTGAAGTCAAAATTTGATAATCAATATTTTGCAAAATGCTTTTAGAAAATAAAAAAGTGTTTTCATTCTTAGCAAAAGAATATTTTCCATTAGCATCTAGCCAATCCACTTTTTGAGTTGCTAGCGTATTCATTCGCCAAGTAACTTTTGTTCCTTCTGGAATGATGGCATTACCTGTACCTTTAACAATTTCAGACTTTTTATTCAAATAACTTGGAAAATTGATTACCATTTCAAAATTTGCTATTGATGGAACGGTAACAACTTTTAATTCGTATTCATGAGATGAAATTTCATTAGCTTCAAAATGAAATTCAATGTTTTCGTTTGGTTTTGGTATCACAAATTGAAATTCTTCACTTTCATTTTTTTCCATGAAATAACTTTCGTCACCAATGAAAATCATAGCATTTTCTGGCACAACTTTTCCAACTGTTTTCACTTTTACAAGGAAATCTTTGTTTTGTTCGGTTTGCAAACTAGAATTAACTAACTGAAATTCAAATGGTGATGGAGGTAAAAATTGCTGCTTATAATTAACAACTCTATTCAAACTTTGGGTAATAAAATTACTATTACCAGAAATGTAGAAATAAGCAAAAAACAATATAGGGATAATGGCAAGAGGCAAATATTTTTTGTTTTTACCAAAATTAATTGCATTGGTAAACGGAATTGGCTGAAGTGTATTTGCCTTTTGTTCAATGGAAGCCAAAAGCAATTCAGACTTGTTATTATCTTGAGAAAGTTGCAAAAAATTAGTGAGCTTATCGCCTACTTCACTAAAATGATTTCCAATAATTCTTGAAGCTTGGCTGTAATCAATACCTTTTTGAAGTTTAAAAAGCTTAAAAACTGGAAAAAGTATAAATCTTAAAAGAAGAAAAATTTCAACAGAGACAAAAGACCAAAAAAGAATTGTTCGAGCAGTTGGTTTAAGCCAAAGGAAATATTCCAAAAAAAGTGTGAACAAAAAATATAACAAACCCAATCCTACGAAGAAAATTGTTCCACGTATCAATTCATTGGTGTAAAACTTTTTTATAAAAGCTTCTAATTTTTCGTAAATAATATTCGATTTATCCAAAATTGTTAATCTTTTGTTTATAACCGATAAAAGTACAATTTTTCCCGAATATCAAAACGTTAAAAAAAAGTCAATTTCATCTCGTTCAAAAAGACGAGACAAAATCAAAAAGCTATCTTAAAAACTTCTGACTTCTGACTTCTGACATCCAACTTCTGTTTATCTTTGCCAAAAATTTTTATAAAATGTCAAAACCTGTAAGAGTTCGTTTTGCACCAAGTCCAACTGGACCATTGCATATTGGTGGTGTGCGTACTGCATTATTTAATTATTTATTTGCTAAAAAAAATAACGGTGTTTTCTATTTAAGAATTGAAGATACTGACCAAAATAGATTTGTTCCAGGTGCCGAAGAATATATTTTTGAAGCACTAGAATGGTTAGGAATTTCACCGAGTGAAACGGTAGGGAAAAATGAAAAATTTGGTCCATATCGTCAAAGTGAGCGCAAACATTTGTACAAACAATATGCTGATGAATTGATAGAAAAAGGTTGGGCTTACTATGCTTTTGATACAGCTGAGGCATTAGATTTTCACAGAAAACAACACGAAGAACAAGGCAAAACATTTATCTACAATTGGCACAACCGTGAAAAACTAGATACATCATTGGTTCTTTCCAAAGAAGAAACAGAAAGAAGAATTCTTTCGGGTGAAGCTTATGTAGTTCGTTTTAAAACTCCAGTGAATGAAACTTTAGAATTAAAAGACATCATTCGTGGTGATATTAAATTTGAGACTAATCTTTTAGACGATAAAGTTTTATTCAAGTCAGATGGAATGCCAACGTATCACTTAGCGAATATTGTTGATGATCATTTGATGGAAACCAGTCATGTTATTCGTGGTGAAGAATGGTTGCCAAGCTTACCTTTGCATTATTTATTATACAAAGCATTCGGTTGGGAAGCACCAGAATTTGCACATTTACCATTGATTTTAAAACCAATAGGCAACGGAAAACTCTCTAAACGTGATGGAGATAAAATGGGATTTCCAGTGTTTCCTCTTGATTGGAAAAACGAAGATGGAACGATTTCTTCTGGTTATAGAGAAAAAGGGTTTTTCCCAGAAGCTGTGGTGAATTTTTTAGCTCTTCTAGGATGGAATGATGGAACGGATCAAGAAATATTTTCGTTAGAAGAACTTTGTGAAAAATTTGATTTAAACAGGGTTCATAAAGCTGGAGCAAAATTTGATCCAGAGAAAAATAAATGGTTCAATCATCAGTATTTGCAGAAGCAAAGTGATGAAAGTTTGGCAAAAAGTTTTGCTTTTACTTTATCAGAGAAAAGCATCTCGACTGCGCTCGATGTGACAAAAATAACTTCGTTGATTAAAGAAAGGGCTAATTTCGTATCCGATTTTTGGGAATTGAGTGATTATTTCTTTGAAGCACCAAGAACTTATGACGAAAAAGCATTGAAAAACTGGAAAGAAGAAACTCCAGAGTTGATGAAAAAATTAATTATTGAATTAGAAAAAATAACTGATTTCAATGCTTCAACATTGGAAGAAAAAATAAAACCTTTTTTATTAGAAAATAAAATAATGCCTATATCACGATTGTGTCTTGTGGGATCATTGAAAGGTGTAGATTTATTTCAATTGATGGAAATTCTTGGAAAAGAAGAAACAATTAGAAGAATAGAAAAAGCTATTGCTACTTTATAAAAAAAGCCCTGAAATTCAGGGCTTTTTTTATAAATTTATTACAACTTGTCCGTTTATCGTTCCTAGATTTCCTTTGAATTTATCATTATTATTCAATAAAATTAAATTGTCGTCTTTATTTAATTTGTTTAAAAAATTTGTAAATCCATATTCATAAAAAATAACTGCACGAACAGTTTTAGTTCCGGCTGAACATCCTAAATAAAAGTTTCCGCTAACAGTTGATACATCAACTATTTTGTCTGCGGTTAACAAAGTTCCTTTCAAGATTTTATTTTCATCTGAACCGGCAAGTTTTAGTTTTCCATTTACTTGTAAAACTGGACCAAAATCTAGAGATACATGATCTTCAACAACATTATAACTCAACAATAATCGAACCTGAACTCCTTGAATATTGTATTTAATTTTTTGATCAAAAGTCGACATTAGTGAAAAGTTATTAGAAAAAAACTGCATTCCATAAATCATACTCCAGTTATTGTAATAATTTCCACGAACTGATAATCCGCCTGCAAAACCCATTTCTGGTTTAGCATCGAAATTGTTAGTAAATAAAGTGGTTTGTGAAATACCTGCAGAAATCCCTATTCTATTACCATCACGATAACCATATTGGGCAAAAGCAGTGGCCGAAAGCATTAGCAAAAATGCTGAAAAAATGTTTTTCATTGTTTGATTAAGAATTATTTTGTAACAAACATACAGTTATTTTCGTACAATAAACTCACAACCAATAAAATTATTCAAAAATGCCTTTTTTAATCTTTATTTTAGTCTTTGGACTAGTTATTTTGTTTTCATCTTTTTTTACTGTAAAACAACAAACGCTTGCTGTAATAGAAAGATTTGGTAAATTCAATAGTATTCGCAACTCTGGATTGCAATTAAAAGTTCCTATTATTGACAGAATTGCAGGACGTGTAAACTTGAGAATTCAACAACTTGATGTGATTATTGAAACACAAACTAAAGACAATGTGTTCGTAAAAATGAAAGTTTCTGTACAGTTCAAAGTAATTCAAGAACATGCTTATGAAGCTTTTTACAAACTAGAATATCCTCACGATCAGATAACTGCGTATGTTTTTGACGTTGTTCGTGCTGAAGTTCCAAAACTGATTTTGGACGATGTTTTTGTTCGCAAAGATGATATTGCAATTGCTGTAAAACGTGAGTTGAATGAAGCTATGTTGGCTTATGGATATGATATAATCAATACTTTAGTTACAGATATTGATCCAGATATTCAGGTAAAAAATGCCATGAATAGAATTAATGCAGCAGAAAGAGAAAAAACAGCTGCACAATTTGAAAGTGAAGCTCAAAGAATTCGAATTGTAGCAAAAGCAAAAGCTGAAGCCGAAAGTAAAAAACTTCAAGGTCAAGGTATTGCAGATCAACGTAGAGAAATTGCTCGTGGGTTAGTGGAAAGTGTTGAAGTTTTAAACAAAGTTGGAATTAACTCACAGGAAGCCAGCGCATTAATCGTTGTTACGCAACATTATGATACGCTTCAAGCCATTGGCGCAGACACTAATAGTAATTTAATTCTACTTCCAAACTCGCCACAAGCTTCGACTGAAATGTTGAACAACATGGTAGCAAGTTTTGCGGCAAGTAATCAAATTGGCGAAACGTTGAAAAAATTGCCTAAGAAACAAAAAGATGTGAATAATAAAACATCGCAAGATTATAATCCTTCAGATACTTCAAATCCTGAAGCATAAAAAAAGCGGCTAATTGCCGCTTTTCTTTTTTCTATTTATCCACCAATTTATTGCAAATGGAATAGCTAGTTTTGCTATTGTACCTATTGGTCCCGAAGATATTTTTTGAGTGGTTTCAATAATCGAACTAATATTTTTAGCAGAAATTCCAAAAAATTTATGTTCACCATTGTCAGTTGGAAAAATTGATTCTTTTGTATTATCAATACTTTTTACTAATCTCCTATAGCTTAGTTCTTTCTCTATTTTGAGAATTTCGAGTTCACGATTTATTTCGTCAAACGAATAGAATTTTTTCTTTTCCATAATCAATCATCAAAAAATATATCAGAAAAAATATCAATAATAGGCTTCTCAACAATTCTGTTTTTTATCAAAAATATAATGATAGCAAATACCAAATATATACCACCAACTATCAGAAAACCAGTAGAGTTACTATTCAAAGCATTGCCAATTGCTAGTGCTCCTGCAATAGAAAAAAACAACAAAACCATCACAATACAAATAGCTATTAAAAATATTTTTAATAACATAGTTGTAGACTTGATTGCTATTTTGAAACCTAATAATCGATAATAAGCAACGTTGCTTTCTATGAAAGCTTTTGCATTTTCCTGAACTTCTTCAGCGTTTTCTTTTATTTTCTCAAAAGGCATTATTTTCTCAATTTAGCATTTTGCTTTTTTAATTCAGCTAATTTTTCTTCAAGAAAAGTAATAACGTCGTCAGCCTTTTCACTTGTTGAGGCAATAACTCCATCTAGTTTTTCTTTTAAGTTTACCGAAGAATCAGCAAACTGATTTTCTGCTTTTTGTTTTGCTGAATCTAATTTTGATTTTAAATCATCTGTCAGATCATCGAGATTACCTTTAATTTTTTCTCTGGTTTTTTCACCTTTGTCTGGAGCAAATAAAATTCCTAAACCAACTCCAATTGCTGCACCTGCTAATAGAGCCAAAATGGTTTTATCATTTTTCATAATTACATTTTTGTACTTTTCTATAAAGTTACTAAAAAAAGGTAAAAAAAGTAGTTAACATATTCCAAAAAAAGGCAAAAACCATTTTAAAGCCATTTAAGAAACTTTTTTAGTATAAACCATAAAATCTATTTAGTCTTTTTTATTGATTCAGCATAATCAATTTATTAAAGTCAATTTTAATTGCTAAAAATAATAGATTTTATAAAAATAATAGATTTTATAAATAATAAAAAAACTCGCATAATTGCGAGTTTTATATAAGTATAATTTATAATAAATTATTCTTTGCTTTCAATTTTTGCCCAAGTATCTCTTAGACCTACCGTTTTGTTAAAAACTAATTTTTGAGCCGAAGAATCTTTGTCAACACAAAAATATCCTAAACGTTGAAATTGAAATTGATCTAAATCTTTTGCCAATTGTAAACTAGGTTCAACATATCCAGTAATTATTTCTAATGAATTTGGATTGATGAACTCTTTGAAGTCGATTTCTTTATTTCCATCTGGATTTTCATTGGTAAATAATCTATCATAAACACGAACTTCAGCTTCAATTGCATGTGGAATTGAAACCCAATGAATAGTTCCTTTTACTTTTCGTTGAGAAGCTTCTGTTCCGCTTCCGCTACGAGAATCAGTATCATAAGTACAATGAATTTCAGTAATATTTCCGTTTTCATCTTTTATAACACTTTCACCTTTAATGATATACGCATTTTTCAATCGTACTTCTGTTCCTAATGTTAATCGGAAGAATTTCTTATTGGCTTCTTCTTGAAAGTCTTCTCTTTCGATGTATAATTCCTTAGAAAATGGTACTTTTCTGTATGTCATTACTTCTTCTTCAGGATTATTTTCAGCATCAAGCCATTCTTCTTTTCCCTCAGGATAATTAGTAATTACCAATTTCACCGGATTTAAAACTGCCATAACTCTTGGTGCTGTTTTGTTCAATTCTTCGCGAACGCAAAACTCCAAAAGTGAAACATCAATCAAGTTTGTACGCTTTGCAATACCAATTGTTTTAGCAAAATTGCGAATTGCCATTGGCGGATAACCACGACGACGCATACCTGAAATGGTACTCATTCTTGGATCATCCCAACCATTAACATACTTTTCTTCAACTAATTGCAATAATTTTCGTTTAGAAACAACGGTATGAGAAAGATTTCTTCGAGCAAATTCTCTTTGCTTTGGACGAACTTTTTTATCATCATAAATTTGATCTAAAAACCAATCATACAATTCTCTGTGAGGCAAAAATTCAAGCGTACAAAACGAATGTGAAATTTGTTCCAAATAATCACTTTCGCCATGTGCCCAATCATACATTGGATAAATACACCAATCATTTCCTGTTCGATGATGGTGCTTTTTCAAAATACGATACATAATTGGATCACGCATCAACATATTGGTATGTTTCATGTCAATTTTGGCACGAAGAATATGCGTTCCTTCTTCAAATTCGCCATTTTTCATACGTTCAAAAAGGTCTAAATTTTCCTCAACAGAACGATTTCTGTATGGCGAATCGGTTCCAACTTGGGTTGGTGTTCCTTTTTGTTTTGCCATTTCTTCCGAAGATTGGCTATCAACATATGCTTTCCCTTTTTTTATAAATTCTACAGCCCAGTCATATAATTGCTGAAAATAATCAGATGCATAGCATTCATTAGCCCATTGAAAACCAAGCCATTCAATATCTTTTTTAATAGCATCTACATACTCTTGTTCTTCTTTAGCAGGATTTGTATCATCAAATCTTAAATTAACTGGTGACTGATAATCAATTCCTAATCCAAAATTTAAACAAATTGCACTAGCATGACCAACATGGAGGTAACCATTAGGTTCTGGAGGAAAGCGAAAACGTAATTTATCTTTTGATAAACCATTTTTTAAATCTTCCTCTATGATTTGCTCTAAGAAATTCAGCGATTTTTCTTCGGTTGACATAAGAAATTTATAATTTTGACAAAGATATGTTTAATTAGTCAATTTGAAAATTTGAAAATTTGAAAAATGACAAGTAAATCAAAAAATGGGAACAATTAAATTACAAAATATTAGAACTTTTTCTTTTCACGGATGTTTAGAAGAAGAAGGAAGAATAGGTTCAGATTACAGAGTTGACCTTGAGGTAAAAACCGATTTAAGAAAATCTGCATTATCAGATGATTTAAAAGATACTGTAGATTATGTTCATTTGAATAAAATTGTTGTAGAGGAAATGGCAATTCGTTCTAAATTATTGGAACATGTTGCTCACAGAATAATTGTTAGAATATTCAAAGAACTTCCTTCAGTATCAAGAATTGTTTTATCTGTTTCAAAAATAAATCCTCCTATTGGTGGTGATGTAGAAGCAGTTACAATTGAAATGGAAGAGTATAGAAATTAAAGAATAATTACTATTTTAAAATTACGAATTACGAATTTTGAAAAATTGTTAATTATCAATTGTTAATTATCAATTGTTTTCTATATTTGCTATCCAATAAAAACGGCATCGTGGCCGAGCGGCTAGGCACCGGTCTGCAAAACCGTATACTCCGGTTCGAATCCGGACGATGCCTCAAGAAGAGATACAGAAATGTGTCTCTTTTTTTGTTTTTAATTTTAAAAAAAAATAATTAAAGATAAGTTCGAATCCGTCCTGAAGTTTCGGGGGATTTATCAAAAACCTTCTAAGAAATTAGGGGTTTTTTTTATTTATAATTTTTTAGAAATATAATTCAAATCCCTAACGAAACTTAAGGAGATTGAGCTAGAAGAGATATAGAAATGTGTCTATTTTTCTGAAATCTTATTTATTTTCCTCTAGTTGTTCTAAAGCTTTGCCAACAATTTTTTGCTCTTTTGGAAATAAGCCTTGCGAGAGTAAAAATATACCTGAAATTATTAGAATAAGGCTAATAAATTTTTTAACCAAAAGAATATTTTTTGGGTTTAATTTATTTCTTAACTGTTTGGCTAATAATATTTTGAAAATATCTGTAACAAAATAAGAAAGAATTAGTGTTGCAAAAAAAGTAATCATTCTTGAAGCTTTGAGCTCTAATTGTGGACCAATTGTAATTAATATTGCTAGCCAAAATCCAAGCACTCCAATATTGATAAAATTGAGAAAAAAACCTTTTATAAAAAGTGATAAATAATTATTTTTTGCAAGCTCTGTAGGATCTTCTTCATCAATAGTTTTTCTTGATTCTTTTCGGTTTTTTATGAAAGAAATTATACCATAAGTGAGCATTACTAATCCACCAAAAATAAATAATGCTGGATCATCTTTTATACTTTGAATTAATCTGTAACTTGAAAAATAAGCAATGAGAATAAAAACAATATCTGCTAAAACTACACCTAAATCAAAAGATATTGCTGCTCTAAAACCTTTTACAACACTGGTTTCCAGAAGAACAAAAAAAACTGGACCAATCATGAAACTTAAAAAAAATCCAAGCGGAATGGCAGAAACAATATCTTTCAGTAAAATCATAGTTTGCTTTTTGACACTGCAATTTAGAATTTAATATTTAATATTTAAAATAAATTCTATTTTGCTTCTTCAATTGAACCTCCAGCTATAACTTTTTGATCGATTTCTTTAGGTTTACCATAAATGGTAATAGTTCCTCCTGCACGAATTTTTGCGTTTACATAATCGGTGGCAAAAATATCAGCTTCACCGCCAGCATTTCCGGTAATAGTGGTTTGGGAAGTTTTGAGGTTTTTAGCTTCATAAATTCCTCCAGAATTTACAATTACTCCTTGTGAATTTGCTTTTCCTTCTAATGAAACTGTAGAACCATTTGCAGTTCTTGCAGTTAATCTGTTGACATTTAATTGTAATTTTACTTGTGAACCTTCTTTAGCAATAATTTCAAAACTGTTAGATTTTATAACATCATCACAGGCAATTCTAGAACCTTCATTGGCTTCTACGGCAGTAAGCGAATTAAAGTAAACAGTAACAGAAATATCATCGCCATCAAGTATTTTTGTTAGTGGCATTCTTATTTTTAATTCGCCATTTTTGTTTACTAATTCCACTTCATCCGCATCTTTTCCATCAATGGTAATCTTGTTTTCATTGCTTGGAACCAGGTACACATCTATTTGATCAAATGAAGTAATTTTAGTAAAATCACCAACATTTTTATTTACTTGTCCAAAAGCCATAGAGCTTAATAACAATAAACTAAAAACTATTTTTTTCATAATTTTTTAATAAAACTAATTACTCTTTTTTCCTTAAATAAGTGTAATCCAATTGTTTTTTTACTAAATCGGCATTCTTGACTTTCACATAAACTTCGTCACCAAGCTGCAACATTCCTTTGTACATTTCGCCAACATACGCATATTGTTTTTCATCAAAAACATAATAATCTTCTTTTATTTCACGGATGCGAACCATTCCTTCGCATTTATTTTCGATGATTTCTACATAGATTCCCCATTCGGTAACTCCTGAAATAACACCAAGAAATTCAATATCTTTCTTGTCTTCCAT
>JAXLVF010000032.1:0-8130 GCA_046329205.1 Flavobacteriaceae bacterium
CTCAGGTCAGAAGTTTGAGTTGCTTCATACACCTTATGCAAAGTTTTTTCCATTGGGTCAAAAGGAACGGGTTCACTGCTCCACATAGCAAATTGAATGAGTTGAGAAAGTTCCGATTTATCAAAACTTTTATCATCAAAAACCTGATTGGATTTAAAGTCAAACAAGGCTTTCAGCTTCATTGAATTTTCGGTAATCGTACCGGTTTTGTCGGTGCAGATTACAGTGGTACTTCCTAAAGTTTCTACAATACTGCTTCGTTTGATGATAACACCTTGTTTCATTAATTTCCAGGAACCCAAAGCCATAAAAGTGGTAAAGGCAACCGGAATTTCTTCGGGTAAAATGGACATTGCCAGCGTTAATCCCGCCAACAAACTTTGAACGATATCTCTTGATTGCCAAAAACTATATGCCCACACCGTCAAGAAAACAGCAATTCCAATGAATGCCATCCACTTTACAAACTTTGTAATTTGTAATTGCAATGGCGAAACTTCTTCTTTGATGTTTTGAATGGACTGACCAATCTTTCCAAGTTTAGTTTTTGCTCCTATATTTTCCACTTCAAACACTGCCAATCCGGACACCACCAAAGTGCCGCTGTAAACCTTATTGTCGTCTGTTTCAGGATTTTTAAAAACCGAAAAACTTTCTCCCGTAAGTGATGCCTCATTTACCGAAAAATCGTTGCTGTGTAAAATTTTCCCGTCGGCATTGATCATTTTTCCTTCTTCAATTATGCACAAATCGCCTACTGCAATTTCGTTTGTAGGGATTTGTATCACTTTTGAATTTCTAATAACCATACTAAGCGGTTCATTCAGTTTCTCTAATGCTTCTAATGCTTTTTTACTGCGATTATCCTGATAAAAGGATATTCCAGAAACAGCTATGATAGCCCCAAGCATAAACAGTGCTTCGGAATAATTGCCAACAATCACATAGATAATAGTTACGGCTATCAGCAATAACAACATGGGTTCTTTTAGAATGTCAAATAGCAGAATGTACCATGAATTTTTATGATTTGCTTTTATTGAGTTATAGCCATATAGCTTTTGGGAAGTAAGTACTTCATCATTATTAAGTCCTTTCAAATGGTTGGGGAAATTATACTTCATGACTTAGAATTAATATCGAACGCTATTGAATTTCGCTTTTAATCTTTTTTACCCAAGCCTCAATTTCTTGTTTATCACTATCAGAAAGCTTTGCATTGCTATGAATGATCGTATAAGATTTCAATGGCATTTCGTTGTCTTTGATGGTTTCAATTACCTCATCTAATTTATGCAATTTCTTTTTGGTGGAATAAGCGTTGAACTCATCAAAATTCAACTCTTCTTTTCCTTCGTTTATATGGTCTGCCAACCACCAATTAATAGGTTGAATTTTATTGTACCAAGGATAATTGGTGTTATTGGAATGACAATCGTAACAACTTGTTTTTAAAATGTTTTGAATATTTTCAGGCACATCATAATGCTGTGTAATAGCGTTTTCAGATACCTGAATGCTTTTGTTTTCTTTGGTTTTAAAGAATTGGATAGCTACCAAAAGAACGATTACCATAATCGTAGCTTTTTTTAAAATTGACTTTTTCATTATTTTGAATTTTTAAGATGAAATACTTGAATATTTATTGCTTATTCTTCTCCCTTATTTTTCATCGCCATCAATAGGGTATAGGCTCCTTGTTGAACGATTTTGCTGTTTTTCAAATTATCGGCATTGAGGATTTCTGTAAAACCGTCTCCGCTGCTTCCCACTTCTACCGCTATCATTTCAAAGTTGGCAGTATCTTTTTGTTTAAAAACGAAATGCTTCCCTTCAAAAGAAACGATACACTCATCGGGCAGTGCTAAATTTTGTGTTTTAGGAATTTCGATTTCCGCATTCATATACATTCCCGGAATTAAACGAGCATCATAGTTGTCAAAATGGGCGTGCACCTCAACAGCTCTGTCTTCTGATATGTTTTTACCAATAAGAATAATTTTTCCGGAATACTTTTTATCGGGTTGGTTATTGGTGTAACTGACCACCGGCATTCCGATTTGAATTTTATCCCAATCTTTTTCAAAAACTTTCAAATTCAAATGAATATCTCTTGGATCTACCAATTCAAATAACACATCTGTGGGACTCACATACTTACCAATATTGACCATTACTTTGGTTACATATCCATCAAAAGGGGCGTAAATATTAGATGTTCGCTTGATATTATTGACGCTTATCTGATTGGAATTGATATGAATGAGTTGTAGTTTTTGTTCCAACGCAGCCAGTGAAGCTTCCAAAATCCGATAATCTGCCTGTGCTTGTTGGAAAACCTTATCGCTGCTGGCTTTGCTTTGATTAAGCTCCTTTTGACGGTTGTATTCTTCTCTTGCATTTTGCAATTGTGCTTTCGTGGTCAGATAATCCTGTTGCAACTGGATATACTGATTGTCTTCTAATGTGACCAATATTTCGCCTTTTCTAAAATGCATCCCGGGCAATAGTTTGGTGGATTGTACCCTGCCTCCTAAAGCACTGCTGACAGAAACTAAATTTTGTGGTGGCACATCTATGGTGCCATTCAGTTTCAGAGTGTGATGGATATTTTTTTCTTGCAACTCCGTGGTACTTAATTGAAAATTTTGAAGTTGCTCTTTGGTCAATGAAATGAGATTTTCATTGACTGAATTGGGCTGTTTTTCTTGTTCTTGTTGGCTGTTTTTACACCCAAAAACAACTAAACTCAATAGAATGATAATTATATTTTTCATTGTTATTTTATTTTGAAATGAGATAAAGAATAGTGATGGCTGTTTGATTTAACTGGGCTACAGCCTGATAATAGTTGGTTTGAATTTGTGTCGCCTGATTATTCAAAAGCACCCAATCCAAATAGTTGATTTCTCCATTGGCAAATTGCTCTTTTGCCGTTTTGAAAATCTGTTCCGCTTGTGGCAGTTGCTTGTTTTGAAAATTCTCAACAATGGATTTTTGGGTTTGATAGGCATTCAAAGCCGACCGATATTCCGTTTCTAACTGTGCCTTTTTGACCTGTTGCTCGTTTTCGTAAAATGCAATTTTTTGTTGTTCGGCTTTTATGTTGGCTTTTTGTCCGCTTGCAAAAATGGGAATGCCAATGCCAATGGCAACAACATTGTAACGGTGAGGGTCAATATCTCTAAAACTTTGGTTGTAATAAGATAATGACAAATCAGGCAGAAGTTTGGACTTCTCTAATTGTACCTGCAATTTGGATTGCTCAATTTCCTGTTGGGATAGCTCAATCAAAGGATGATTTTCTGTTGAAATATCATTAGACAGTAATCCTACATCAATGATAAAATTATCGGCTGTCGGTTCATTTCTAATATCTGAATTGAGTAGCCATTGCAATTGAATTTTTGCCAAATCAATTTCATTTTCTAACCATTTTAATTGATTGGAAATATTCTCAAATTGAATTTCGGCAGTCGTTTTTTCCAAGATATTTCCAGCCCCTTTTTCAAACCGCAATTTGCTTTTTTCTAAAAATTCCGCATAGAGCGTATCGGTTCTGCTAAGAATAGTCTTCTGTTCATTTAGCAATAAAATCTGATAAAAAACCTGTGTAACCAATTTTCTTGTTTCTATTTTGGAAAGCTTTGTCTGAGTAATTGCTTTTTGCCATTCCTGTTCCAATACTTTTTTTTGATTGCTGTAAACCGTAGGAAAATTGATATTTTGTGTAAGCCCAAATTTATTATCAAATGTAGCCGTGTTAATTTGACCTAATTCTGTTGTGAGATTGGTTTGCGGAATGTTGAGATAAGATGCTTTTTTCTTTGACTGATAGCTTTCTAACAGCTCATTGCTTTTGATGGAAAGATTGTTTTTATCTGCCATTTCCAAAGCCTGTTCTAATGAAATATTTTGTGCAAAAAGCGGAATTTGGAACAACAAAACAATGAGCGTTGCAATTGATTTTTTAGACATTTTAATTTTCTTAAAATTGATTTTTTCAAACTGAATAAATAGGGTAGGCAAAACAAACAGTGTTAGGAAAGTAGCAATCAACAATCCGCCAATCACCACCGTTGCCAAAGGTTTTTGCACTTCGGCTCCAGCACCTTTACTCAATGCCATTGGTAAAAAACCTAATGATGCCACAAAGGCGGTCATCAATACCGGTCGTAATCTGGTTTTTGTGCCGTTTAGAACTACTTTTTCTAAATCTTGTTCTCCTGATTTTTTAAGGCGATTAAATTCTGCTATCAACACAATTCCATTTAAAACTGCAACGCCAAACAAAGCAATAAATCCAATGCCGGCACTGATGCTGAAAGGCATTCCTCGCAGTGCCAGCAGAAAAATACCACCAATGGCAGAAAGCGGAATAGCAGTATAAATCAATAAACTTTCTTTAATGGAATGGAACGCAAAAAACAACAATATGAAAATCAAAGCCAAGGATACCGGTACGGCAATCATTAAGCGGTCTTTTGCTTGATTTAAATTTTCAAAAGCTCCTCCGTAAGTGATGTAATACCCAGGTGAAAATTGTAGTTGCTGCTCTGCTTTTTTACTCAATTCATTCACGATGCTTTGTACATCTCTACCCCGTATATTAAAACCGATGACGATTCTTCGTTTGGCGTCTTCTCTCTGTATCTGAGCCGGACCGGTGATGATGTCCACCTCCGCTACTTGATACAAAGGTATTTGAGTGCCTTTGGGCGTTGGTACAAGCAGATTGCGAATGTCATTCAGGTTTTCTCTTTGTTTTTCGTCCAACCGAACCACTAAATCAAATCGCTTTTCTCCTTCATACACTTTTCCTGTACTTTGTCCTGCAAAAGCAGTGTTCACCACTTTATTGACCTCTTTAATATTCAGTCCAAACTGTGCCATTTCGGCTCGGTTGTACTTGACTACCACCTGCGACATTCCGGTTACAGGTTCTATGTACAAATCCTCTGCACCTTTTACGGTTTTGATGATAGTGCCTAATTGTGTGGCATAATGTGCGAGACTGTCTAAGTCCTCACCAAAAATCTTACAGACCACATCTTGTCGTGCTCCGGTCATCAATTCATTAAAACGCATTTGCACCGGATACTGAAAGCCTGTGCTGATGCCGGGTACAGCTTCCAAAGATTTTCCCATTTTCTCTGCCAATTCGGGAAATGATTTAGCGGAAGTCCATTCTTTTTTGTTTTTCAAAATGACCATCATATCGCTGGCTTCCATCGGCATAGGGTCGGTGGGCACTTCTCCGCTTCCGATTTTTGTTACTACTTTTTCCACTTCCGGATATTGTGATTTCAAAATATGAGCAGCTTTTTGAGTGTATTCAATGGTGGTGTTTAAATTACTACCGGTTAAAACTCTTGTGTCCACTGCAAAATCACCTTCTTCCAATGAGGGAATAAATTCACCGCCCAATCTTGAAAGGATAAATACTGCAATTACAAAAAGTACAGCAACCGAAGCAATGACTGTTTTGGGAAAATGAATTACCTTTCTCAACAACCTTTGATGTGCGTTGGCAATTTTATCCATCACTTTGTCCGACAGATTGGGTTTGTGTTTCAGTTTTTTACTCAATACCAAGGCACTCATCATTGGGATATAGGTAAGCGAAAGAATAAAGGCGCCAATCAAAGCAAAAGAAACGGTCTGTGCCATCGGTTTAAACATCTTGCCCTCGATACCTTGTAAACTGAAAATAGGCAAGTAAACAATCAAAATAATTATCTGACCGAATACAGCACTATTCACCATTTTAGATGCTGAACTTTGAACTTCTTTGTTCATTTCCGATTGACTGATTTTGGGCAAGATTTCATATTTTTTACCGTGATGCAACTGATGCAAAACGGCTTCGACAATAATCACTGCACCATCTACAATCAAACCGAAATCCAAAGCTCCCAAGCTCATCAAATTGCCGCTCACGCCAAAAACATTCATCATAATGATGGCAAAGAGCATAGAAAGAGGAATAACAGATGCTACCAACAATCCGGCTCTTAAATTACCCAAGAACAACACCAGCACAAAAATGACTATCAAAGCACCTTCTGCCAAATTGGTTTCAATAGTCCGAATGGCATTGTTGACCATTTTAGTTCTGTCTAAAAAAGGTTCTATCACGACACCTTCGGGCAATGTTTTTTCGATGAGTGCAATTCTTTCTTTCACATTTTTGATGACATCATTGCTATTCGCTCCTTTCAACATCATTACTATGGCTCCGGCTACTTCGCCTTCATCGTTATAGGTCATTGCTCCAAAACGAGTAGCATAGCCGATATTCAATGTAGCTACATCTTTCAGCAAAACAGGAATCCCATCTGAAGTAGATTTTACGGCAATATTTTCAATATCCTCTTTGTTTCCAATCAACCCCTCGCTTCGGATAAATAAAACAGTCGGACCTTTTTCAATATAAGCTCCTCCTGTATTTTGATTGTTGTTTTCCAAAGCCTGAAAAATATCATTGATAGTGAGATTAAAGGATTGTAACTTTTGAGCATTCACCGCAATTTCATATTGCTTTAGCTTGCCACCAAAACTGCTGACTTCTGCCACGCCTTTTACCCCCAATAATTGTCTTCTTACAATCCAATCCTGAATCGTGCGTAGTTCAGTCACATCATATTTATTTTCAAAACCCGATTTTGTCCGAACCATATATTGATAAATTTCACCCAATCCGGTGGAAATAGGTCCTAATTCAGGATTGCCAACACCTTCCGGAATTTCATCTTTTACAGATTGCAATCTTTCGCTTACCTGTTGCCTCGCCCAATACACATCTATATTATCGTCAAAAACAATAGTAACTAAGGACAAGCCAAACCGAGAAAAACTCCTGATTTCGTGAATACCGGCAATATTACTGCTCGCTTGTTCAATAGGGAATGTAACCAATCGCTCAATGTCGGTAGCTCCCAAAGCAGGAGCCACGGTGATTACTTGCACCTGATTATTGGTAATATCGGGAACGGCATCAATAGGCAGTTTGGTGGTTTCATACACACCAAAAATGACAAGGGCAGCCGTAAACAGCCCTATGATGAGTTTATTCCTTACGGAAAACTCAATGATTTTATTAAGCATATTTTTTGAATTAATCATTAAATTAAATTTTGAAACTTGCCCGAAATTCAGGCGCAACAATAGAAAGGCATATTAGCCTCCTTCAATAAAAAATGATTAACCCAAGCGGGGTGGTTGCCAGATTTGGCTGAGGTAGTTATTGATAAAATTCCCTTCCTGATAAAGAGGAATTGCAGATTGAATACTTTCAATAAAAGCTGTACTAACTACATTAAAAGTTGGAATAGGTACTACAAGCGATGTTGAATGAGCTGTGAGTGTTTTTAAAGGAAGATTATCGTGATGGTGATGCGGAATATCGGGATGAGAGCTTGGATTGGTATAGTGTTCTTTTAAAAAATTAATGAAAGAAATATCGCCTTGCAAGTCCTCATGCTCCAAATAATGTTGTATCAATGCCGGCAATTTTATCACCTCTCCAAACATGGTGTTTGCAGAAAGAAAGGTGAATAAAAAGAATATGGCAATGGTACGCTTCATGGATACAAAATTACAATTTTCAATTAAAATAATGATGATATTGCTGATATGAATGTTGTAGTTGCAAAACAATTTCATTTGCTTTTGAAGCATCTGCTTCATCTTCTAATGCTTTCACAATTTCAAGGTGCGGATGCAGCCATTTGTGCAGTTCATCGTGGCTTTTTCCGTCCATTGTGCAGCTTTTTATGAGCTTGTTGTTTTGTTCTTTTAATTGTTGAGCTAATGTTTTATAATCTGTCTGATTATTCTGGATATAAGAATTTACCAATTCTTCGCCTTTCATCACAAATGGCTTCATTTCTTCATTCACCAACCATTTCTCCCCATTGTTGAGTTCAATAGCTTCAGAACTTTCATCGTGTTGATGTTCTTCGTGGTTTTCTGTTGCCTGCTTTTCCGTTGATTTTTCGGTGGTATTATTACAACTCCACAAAAACAAAATGCTAATTCCTAAAACAAAAACTTTCTTCATATTTCTAATTTTTAATTCGTAATTTTTAATTTTTTTCAATCATTTTCAATATTCCATCTAAGACCGTT
>JAXLVF010000033.1:0-5819 GCA_046329205.1 Flavobacteriaceae bacterium
TTCGTGTTTCAAATGAAATTCCTGCTAAACAAGTCGGCACATACGCATAACAGCGGTTTGCCAAAATGCCGCAAGAAAGTTCCTGCTCAAATCCGAAGTTTCTGCTGTGCGGCACTTCGGCAAGCCGCAATCCGTTATAAAACAGTTTGCTTGTCTATAAAAAACTTACAGTTCTGTTCTACGTTTTCTGCTTTAAATCTGCATTCGGGTTCAAACTTACATTGTTCGCAAACCGATTTTATAACAACACCTAACCGTAATTGCTCGGATACGTGCTCATTAATAGATTTCCTCAATTTAGCTGTTTCTTCTTTTGATGGCTCGGTGTTAAAACATAACCACGCTTCAATTTCTTTTAGTAGTTCTAAACTTGTCATTTCAATTTAATTTAATTTAGTGTTAATAATACGCAACTACGGTTAGCCGCAAAACGTTAGTGGCAAGTGCTACGACTTCGGTAACATAAGCCACGCAACCACATCAGCATTGTGGTCTATTTGTATATATTCAACTTCAAATAATTCATTATCACAACTAAACTTTATCCACTCGTCAGTTTCTTCTTTTTCGTATTTCAACTTTCCTTTATTATCTAATAATTCATTATGAATTTGGTCGCCTTGATTTAATCGAAACGGAAGTTGCATTGTCCACGTGTAATAAAATCCGTTGTTATAATAATGTATAATGTGGTCTATCATTTTCGTTTAATTTACCGCACCAGCCACTAACAGCGGTTTGGTGCTATTGTTTTGCCTATTAAGTTTATCTAAGGCTTGAAATGTCTGCAAGGCAAAATAACAGACACCAAGCCGCAAAACGTTAGCCGCAAGCCTAAGAAACGACATCCGAAAAGTCTGCTGTTGCTAAACTTATTTCAGACGCTTCTATTTTGCTTTTATCTTCTATTTTAGAGTGTATCCACTGCTTTATTTCAAGCAAAGTTGCGTTGTCGTCAAATACTTTTGTTTCTTTGACATCTTTGTAGTTATCCATTCCTGTTCGGACGAATTTGATAATTGTTACTGCTGTTTTCATTTTTTATTAGTGTTGTGAGAAAGGCCAGCGGCTAACAGAGGTTTTGCAATAGTCGCCTGACAATTCTCGGTTAATAATTAGTTTATTCTTTGGTGGCCATCGCAAAGACGCCTTCCGTTAGGCGTAATGCTAAGACAGCCCTCCGAAAATGTGAGCGATGACATCAACAGTCCATCCATTCCCTAACATTGTGTATCTATGAATATCACTTATATCACAATTAGTATAATTCAAAGGAACATTTTGCAATTTTTCACATTCGTTTGGAGTCAGTTTTCTAATTCTTCCGTTTTGCAAAAGCCTAATTGAATTATGATGTGGTAAAGTAAGTGTTGGGCATTTTCTATCTAATTTCACTTTCTTATTGTAAACATCAATACAAGCAATATTAGGTGCATTGTTAATATTAACTTTATTCAAAAGTAATTCAGTATTTTTTTCTTTCAACCAATATTTGTCATCAAAATCAGTATCTAAAATATCTTCAATAAAAATACCCTTATCTTCCAATTTTAAAATTGGTATATTAGTCCAATACAATCTTTCCCTATTTTGGGCTGATACTAAATTTGAGTTTATTTTTATTGGCTCATAACATAATTCTTTTGAAATAATATTTTGCCATTCCTTTTTCATTTTTACATTTTCAAGTAAAAAGTATTTAGGATTACATTCTTTTAGTAATCGTACATATTCGTAAAATAAACCACTTTTGCCGTCAAAACCAGTTCCATTACCTGCATTTGAAAATGATTGACAAGGACTTCCACCCATCAATAAATCAATTTGTGGTAAATCCGTGCCTTTAATTTCTGTAACACTTCCAAGTTGTATGGTGTCAGGGTAATTGTGTTGTGTTACTTTGATAGCGTGTTTATCAATCTCCGAAGCAAAGTAATTGTTTACCTTAATTCCTGCTCGTTCTAAAGCAATCCTACCGCACGACATTCCATCGAATAACGAAAGCACTACGCCTAACATCGGTTTGGCAAAATTGCCGTTTTCGTTTTCAAATAAACTTTCTGTCATAATATCAACTTTTGTTTTTCAATTTAACTTTTTGGTTCGGCAACTTCGCCAAGCCCGAAAACGTTAGTAGCAAGACTACGTTTTAGTTTCTTCATCAACATCTGTCAAAACATAATGGTCAGGAGGAAAATGAATTATACATCTGCCGTTTTGCTTATAACAAGTGCAGTTTTCTTCTGTGTCAACAATCATTGAAATACTACTTTCTTTATCTTCATAATTCGTAAATACATCGTTAAAAATGCCTGTAATAGTTAATTTATTTTTCATAATATTTAGTTTAAATTACTCGTCCAGCTACTAACAAATGATACAATCTAGTAACCGAATTTACGCAACCGCATAGGATACCAGCTTTTATCATCAACCGTTATATTTTTTTATTTCCAGTTATTTTACTTAATTGATATTTCTTTGAAAGTTCAGGATTGTTTTCTAATTCTAAATTGTGTTTTAAGCAACATCCAGCCCAAGTACTTGTGTCTAAAAAATTACTTCCCCATCTTCCTGCTCTGTGTTCAATAGTTGTAGATTTTTCATTACACCCATCTATGAAGCAAATAATATTTTCAGGCTTTGATAAAAACTCTTTTCTTAAAACAGAATATTGTTCGTTCATGCTTTTTCTTTTTACGCTTACTTTTGGAATTGATTTCTGTTTTATATTAGATAATTTTAAACACAAATAAGAACAAAATTTATCTGTACTTTTAAATGCTTTGTATTCTTTTTTACAAATTATACATTTTTTTAAGTTTTTATTCTTCATATAAAATCATTGTTGTTTTATTTCACAAGAAACAAGCAATATTGCAACGATAAAAATGATTTTTTTCATAATATAAATGTTAAGTTTTTTGTTTTGACAATTCAAATGTAAACACAATAATTCGTATTTCCAAATTTAATTGTAAAAAAAATAACCTGCCAAAATTAATTGATAGGTTACTTGCTGTTTGTTTAATGGTTTTAGTAGGTGTTATTTGTAGTTTCTACGGCAAAATTCAGCTATCAAAAAAGCATCTGCTGACCACAACGTTATTTTTTCTTTTGGAAATAATTGTTGCGCTTTGTTTTTGAGTCGGTTTTTCCACTCGGTCATACTCTCGGTTTTTTCCTTTTTCATCATATACCCTTTCATCCAAGATTGGGGAGTAATCTCTTGAAATGGAATTTCACAAACCTCAAGAAGCGTTAGAGTTATCCCAACTGTTCTCCCAAAAGTGAAGTTTGCCTTTCCTCCATTTATAGGCATCGAGTGTACCTTTTCTGTCAAACAAAAACAATGTTTGTCTTTGTATTTCGACAACTTTTCAATCCAGTCTTTTACAGTTTCAGGGTTTTTAAATACCTCAACCACTTCTCCGTTATCCCTCAAGACAACAACTCCACCATTGTTCCCTAAATCTAATCCGATGTAATGTTTCATATTATTTTTTTATTAATTGATTATACAAATGTATTATTGTTTTTGCTATTGCATCGTTTAATTCGCTTTGAGTAACTTGTTTATCGTATGTTTTAATTTTTCCATTGTTATCTATTTGGACATACCATTTAAAGTTTCTTGAAATAGGATAAACTTTTATACCACTACTCAAAACTAAACTAAATTGATGTGGTTCAACTATTGTTTCTTTCAATGAACTCGATTTCTTTTTTGGCATTTTCTAATTCTTTTTTTAGTCTTGAAATCTCTTTGTCTTTATCAAGTTTCATTAATCTTTTCTCTGAATTTAATCGTTGTACTTCTTTTTCAGCGGTAACATATTTTGAAACAGAATGTTTTGCCAAAGTCCTCATAGTGTCAATATAACTACTAACTCTCAAAACTCCTAAAAACATTTCATTTAAAACTTTCTTTTGAGTATCAGTTTTTGCAACTTTTGACCATTCTGACACTTTCTCTTGAATGTAAATCAAATCAGTATCGCATTTATCATCTAATAACCATTGAGCAGTATCAGCGTAATCAAAACGTTCTCTTTGTTGCTCAAAGTATTTAGACATCAAAGAAACTTGTTTAATTTCTTCTTCTTTCTGTTTTTGTCTTGCATCTTTTAAATCGTTCATAGTTTAAGTTTTGAGATTAAAATTCAAGTTTATAAGATTCTAAAAATGGTTTTAGCCTTTTATTACAAATTTCTATATAATCAGAATTGATTTCACTTCCTATAAAATTTCTGTTTGCTCTTATAGCAACTTCAGCAGTACTCCCTGTCCCCATAAACGGGTCGTAAACCAATCCGTTTTCAGGACATCCTGCCAATATTGGCTTTCTTAATAAAGCATCATTGTAACTTGCATAATGCTCATTTGAACTTGGCTTAGTTGGTATATCCCAAAAGTCTGAAACTGAACCTGGATTTTTAGTTGAATAGTTGTTTTCTTTTAATCCACCCATTTTTGAACGCCCTGGAGTATTGTTTAATTTAGTGGTATCTCTATCTCTAATTTGATTATCAAAAGTTATAGTTTTATCTTTTATAGCATCCAAGTCAAAAAAATATTTTTCACTTTTTGTCATAAAAAAGAAATATTCGTGTTTTTTTGAAAATCTATCTATAACGCTTTCTGGCATACCATTCCTTTTTGCCCAAATAACATCATTCCTAACTATCCACCCTCTATCAATACACCCAATAGCAAATCTATGAGGAATAAGTAAAAGACATTTGTTTTTGATTTCCTTGCTTTTTTGTTGCTGAAAACCTTGTCCAATTATGTTTTTTTTAGAAATAGACTGCTTTCTATTTTCTTTTTTTGCTCTTTCTAAACCTCTTACACCACCTGAAATCGTGTTATATGTATCTCCTAAATTTATCCAAACAGTACCCGATGGCTTTAAAACTCTATAAATTTCATCCATCATTGACCAAAGATTTTCTAAATAGTCATTAAATGTAGGCTCTAATCCCCATTGGTCTTTATGACCATAATCTCTAAGTTGCCAATATGGAGGAGAAGTTATTACACAGTCTAAAAATTCATTAGGCATTTTTTTTAATGTTTCTAAACAAGTTTCTTGATAAACTATATTTGTTTTCATAAATTAATTTTTAAAACGGAACATTATCATCATCATCTTCATTTAAAGACAATCCGTTTGGTAATACATAGTCTTTTTTAGCGTATATTTTTTCTCCTTGATATTCCCAATACATTGTTCTTTTTCTAATGTCGAGATACATTTTACATTCACCTTGCTTTGCTACACTTTGAGGTTTTGCTTTTGTAACTATAAAAGTAAACTCGTTTTTATGCCCTTGAGTACGATGTATTGTTATCATAACTTTTCCATTATTCCACCATTCTGAGCCACCTTTAAGGTCATCTGGCTTTGGGGCAACTCTATTCCCATTCTTGTCTTTTTCTATTCCGTTTCTTGGGTGTATTATCGTATGAAAATGCATTGAATTTTCTTCTGCCATCATATTTCTATAACTTAAAACATCTTCAAGATATTTATCATCTCTACTAAAATTTTCACCATTTGCATCTTTACCATGTTTCAAGTCTTTCCAACTATCAATTGTGGCTGTTTTAATACCATGTGTTGACTTCATTTCAACTGCTAAATCCCAAAATTGATAAGGCGTTATTTTTGATTTTTTATCTATCTTATGAAGAATAAAAAAATGTTGTAAAACCCAATCCAATTCTTTTACAACTTCTTCTTGAGTAATAAGGTTTGAATTCTTGTAACGTTTGTCAAAAGTTTTACCTGTTAGTTTATGAATAAGAATAGCAAC
>JAXLVF010000034.1:0-4631 GCA_046329205.1 Flavobacteriaceae bacterium
GAAACATCTGTGCCAGCTGATAATGATTCTGTACCTTATAGTGTGCAGAAAGCATTTGCAGAGGCTACCTTTAAACAAACCTGCAATTGTGGTGGTATTGGTTATACGTGGTGGCAATATAAAGATGTAGATTGGTTTGACTTTCATTCTAATTTTATGGGTATTATCAATCGAAAAGGCACAACGCGTACATCCACAAACAAAGAAGTAATTGGAACACCTAAACCAATAACTGAATTTTTTAAAATAGCAAAACCTTTTATGGATGCTTCACAATGTTTAAAGTTAGAGAATTACTACAACTATTCAAATGCAAATGTATGTTGTCTGAAGGGTAAATTAGTTGGCTCCTCCGGTGAACCTATAGAAGGTGGTGTGGTTATGGCATGGAGTAAAGATTGGGCTAACTCTTATCATACTGTAACTAAACAAGATGGAACATTCGAGCTTTTAGGTAGTTTTCCATTTTACCACTGGATAGCCTCTGCAACCATGTTTACTATGGTAAGAGGTGATGTTTTGCCAGACAGTTCTGACAATAAAAATAGTAAAATACTTACCTTAGATTTGGGATCTTTAAATTTGAAGAAACTAAACTTAGAATAAACAATGATATGACTAAATGCTATCAGTATTAAAGTAAAGAACGGAGAATTACGATTAAAGAATTATTATAAAAAATGAAGTTAGGGAGCAGGCCAATAATTGTTGTTATAGTTTATCTGATTATCTATTCCTCCATATCATTGGTGAATCATTATAATTTCAGAACTTTTGCATGGGATTTAGGCATTAACAATAATGCTATTTACGATTATGCGCATTTCAGATGGAATGATTGCATGATATTACAACCTCAGTTTAAAAATGTTTTAGCAGATCATTTTACTTTATTGCCCATTTTAGTGTCACCATTATATTGGATTTTTGGTTCTTATACCATGTTGCTATTTCAGATAACAGCAATACTATTTGGTGGTGTTGGTATTTATAAATATTTTTTACATAAAACCTCTGACTCCAGCCTTTCTTTAATTGCAATGATTCATTTTTATTCAGTGTGGGGTATCTTTTCAGCCTTAGGTTTTGACTATCACGATAATGTTATTGGATCTATGCTAGTACCCTGGCTCTTTTATTCCTTTGAAAAAGAAAAATGGAAAACAGCAGCCATTTATTTTTTACTAATTTGTATCAGCAAAGAAAATATGGCCTTATGGGCAGTTTCAATAGTAATGACCATTTATCTTCTAAATTACAAATCAACAAGAGTCAGAAAAATATCTGTCCTATTTGGTTTATTCGCCTTAGTCTATTTTTTGTTTGTAGTTAAGGTAATTATTCCTTCAATTGCTAATGAAGGTCGTGAATATTTGCATTTTAATTATAAGGCAATAGGCAATAATTTCTCCGAAGCAATTCAAACTCTAATTTTAAGACCTCAATATGCCTTTAGTTTATTATTTGAAAATACCACAGGTTGGAATGAAGCAAATTTTATCAAATCAGAGTTGCATTTTTTTGTGCTACTTTCAGGAGGATATGCCATTTTATATAAACCACAATACTTGTTAATGTTGTTACCTATTTATGCTCAGAAACTATTTAATGATGATATTGGCAAATGGGGATTAAATTATCAATACTCTATAGAATTAGTCCCTATTTTAACTCTCGCACTTTACACTTTTCTATATGAAATTAATAAACGGCATAAAATTTATTACTTACTGCTTCCTTGTTTGATTACTATTGTGGCAACAGCATCTTCAATGGATCATCGTATTTCAAAATGGTACCAACCTGAACAAGTTCGATTTTATGACAAAAAACATTATCAAACAGAATATAATGTTGCTGAGATAAATGAAAGGCTAAAGGTAATTCCAAAAAATGCAGCCGTTTCTGCTTCGAATTGTTTAGTCCCTCATTTAGCATTTAGAGATTATATTTATCAATTTCCTGTTACAAACAATGCTGAATATATTGTATTGTTGAAATCAGAAAACACTTATCCATTAAGCCATGAAGAATTTGAAAACAAAATTAGTGAGTACAATACATCAATCGACTGGAAGAAGGTTGTCGATGATGATAACTTAATTATCTATAAACAAAACAAATAAAGAGGTTATTAATAAAATCTTACCTCAATATCGTCTGCATACACGTTCAAATTTGTATCACTGTAAATATATGCACGAAGAAAATTCTCAGAGTTGTTTCTGTTGTTAGTTAACAGATCAAATTCAAACTCAACATATGTCCATTCATCCACAACATGCATTTTGTCATTGGCATTACTTCCAAGCCATTCTTTTAAATTGAAATCTTTATCTCTAATTTCAAGTGTGAACTTTAAGGCTGAATTAATTTGCTCGGTTAAAATCCAGGCAGACAACAATGCTTTTTTAGGACTGCCAGGAAAAACATCTGAAAGACCTAAATAGAATGTTCCGGAAAAGGGACTTTCCTTATTAAGTTTGTAAACATAGTTCCCTGAATGTGCATTGTCAAATCTAATTATATTATTCACTTTCTTTTCTGAATGAAAGGCTATTTCAGAATCAGCTGTGTCCAAATACGTAAATTGTTTTTTTGAATCTTTACAACTCACTAAAATCAAGCAAGAAAATATTAGAGTGATATTTAGTTGTTTTATAATTGATAATTTGTTATTCGCCATATCTCTTTGACTGTTCATAGTTAGGATGTATTAAAGAATTTTCATTGATTTTATATTCATTTAGGTTTAAAAATATTTCTTTATATGCTTCAAAAGTCATGGCATCGTAATGTAAAAAACCTTTATCTAATTGAAATGACTGTGTAATGTTCAAGCCAATTGAAGAAAGTAAAAATAAGATACATACAATAGCGTAAAATTTTTTTCTAATAATGAAAGAAAAAAAGCAGCCCATTACAAGTGCGAATAAGGCATAAAAATCAACCAATGTTCTTGCACTAAACGACCCACCATACCACCAACACCACCACGAAAATGTTAAATACAAAAAAATAGCAGTTACTATTGAAAAAGCCCAGAATATATTTTTCATTCTTTTATAGGAAATAAATAAACCAGGTATTAGAAGTATCATAACAGGAGTATATATAAAGAACCCTTTCCGAAAACCGAATAAACCTTCAAAGACATGAGGTTTATCAAGAAAAAATTGCTCTTGCCCATAGCTGTAGAACAAATATGTATCACAATGTATCTTCCAATACACTAATTGAGGTAAAAATGGAAGTAAAAAGCAAAAGAATGCAAGAAATACTCTTGAAGGTTTAGAAAGAATTACTTTCATTTTTTGTAGCAAGTTAAATCCAGCTTTGTTATAAAAAATCGGAAACAAACAGATTATCCCGTTTAATGGACGAATTAATGTTATCAACCCACCAATTATACTTAATATAATTAATGATTTAATATTAAAATCATCATGATTCCATCTTATGGAATAATACAAAAAAACAGAAACTAAAGAAAAAGAATAAACATGAGACATACCACTCTCAAAAACAGTGTAATAAAAGAGATTAGTACCTAAAGAAACTATTACAAGCACCAATGAAGTAACTATATCATCAAAGAATAGTAATAATGTTTTCCGTAAATAGATTAGCCCTATTAATAAGTAAAACAATGCTGCAACTACAATTGAAAGTTGAAATTTACTACCAAAACCAGATTTATTTTGTCCATCAGATGTGTGTATGTTTTTTGCAACTAAAAAAAAGGGTGAACAAAGTATTGCGACTCCCGAAGTCATTTTTAAGTATTTTTTATTATCACTTAATTTTTCATACCAAATATTATTAGTAATTGTTGAAGGTAATTCCGATAGGAAGTCTAAAGACAAATCATGATAAATAAAGGTTGCAGGTAGATAAGTATAGTATATCAAACTATCATATTTTAAAACTTCTTCTTTTTGCCACTTTTTATTTATAAAAGCATACCCGCAAAAAACAAGAAAAATCAAAAGAATTGAAAACTTACTTATGATACACTTGTTTTTCATTAATACCAATTGTTCAAATTTTATTTTACTATGTATATCGTGCTATACACCACAGTGCCCGAAAGCCATCTTTCCATCCGATTTTTTTTCCTTCGGCATAGGTTCTGCCATAATAGGATATACCCACTTCATAGATTCTAACATTTGGAATGCGTGATATTTTTGCAGTTACCTCAGGTTCAAATCCAAAACGCCTTTCTTTCAACCGAAGCGATTGAACCATTTTTGTGTTAAACAACTTGTAGCATGTTTCCATATCGGTAAGGTTGAGGTTGGTAAACATATTGCTGACAAAGGTGAGAAACTTGTTTCCGATAGAATGCCAAAAGAAAAGAATACGATGTGGATTACCTCCTAAAAAACGCGAGCCGTAAACCACATCAGCAAAACCTGTCAATACAGGCTTGAGCAATAAATTGTACTCTTCTGGATCGTATTCCAAATCGGCATCCTGAATGATTAAATATTCTCCGGTAGCCAATTCAATGCCTTTGTGTAGTGCAGCACCCTTGCCCATGTTTACCGGTTGGTTAAACAAACGCATGTCAGCTTGAGGATGTTCAGCAATATATGCTTCAATCACCTCTTTGGTGGCATCTTTAG
>JAXLVF010000035.1:0-3045 GCA_046329205.1 Flavobacteriaceae bacterium
CAAGTTGGTCTTTCTGACAGAATGGATCACCAACCTAATCAGCTTTCTGGAGGACAACGCCAGCGTGTAGCCGTTGCAAGAGCTTTGGTAAACAAACCTTCCATCATTCTTGCTGATGAACCAACAGGAAATCTTGACAGTAAGACTTCTATTGAAATCATGAAACTTTTTGGAGACATTCATGCTGCTGGAAATACAGTTATCCTTGTTACTCATGAAGAAGACATTGCCGCTTATGCACACAGAATTATTCGTCTTCGAGATGGATTAATCGAAAGCGATAACCCAAATCCAAAACATTTATAATTGTCACACTGAGCACAGTCGAAGTGTGAAGCCAACCGTTTGGGATTTATCGGCAAACCCTATTCCTGCTTTCCGTCATGCGCGGCATTTCCTCCAATCAGGGCTATTAGAAAATCCATTTTATTTTTTGCTACCTTTGAAAAACTAATTACTTATTACTTTTCACCAATCACTCAAAAATGAAAGTATATACTAAAACAGGCGATACAGGAACAACTTCGCTTTTCGGTGGAACACGAGTCCCAAAACATCATATTCGCATAGAAAGTTATGGAACAGTCGATGAACTGAACTCACATATAGGATTAATACGTGATCAAGACATAAATGTTCTTTATAAAAATGTTTTGATAGAAATTCAGGATAGACTTTTTACTGTAGGTGCAATATTGGCAACACCACCAGAAAAAGAAGTCTTAAAAAATGGAGAGAAACGCCTTCAAAACCTAGGGATTTTAGAAACTGATATTGAATTTCTAGAAAAAGAAATCGATACAATGGAAGATAAATTACCGCCAATGACGCATTTTATACTTCCTGGCGGACACACAACTGTGTCATATTGTCATATAGCACGATGTGTTTGCAGACGCGCTGAGCGTTTAGCAGTACATTTGAATGACATAGAACCAACAGATGAGCTTGTAATAAAGTATTTAAACCGACTTTCTGACTACCTTTTTGTATTGGCACGAAAGTTGTCCTTCGATTTGAACGCCGATGAAGTACAATGGATTCCAAGAAAATAAATTGGATATAATTCTCACTTTTATCGACCAAAAAAACGTTCTTAATTATTATTGTAAAATAAATCAATTTTTACTTGACTTTTTCAGTTAAAAATTTATTTTTGCATAAACTAAAATCGATAGAAGATGTATTGGACATTAGAATTAGCATCCTATTTAAGTGATGCGCCGTGGCCTGCTACTAAAGACGAGCTTATCGACTATGCTATTAGAACTGGAGCACCGCTTGAAGTAGTTGAAAATCTTCAATCCATTGAAGATGAAGGAGAAATCTATGAATCAATGGAAGAAATTTGGCCAGATTATCCAACGGACGAAGACTATCTTTGGAACGAGGATGAATATTAAAAAATAAAAAACACACAACCAAAAAAGTCCGTTTAGGGCTTTTTTTTTGTTTAAATTTGCACACCTATAAATAAAAAACAATTATGAGTTTCATAAACAGTATTCTGAAAGTTTTTGTGGGAGATAAATCACAAAAAGATGTAAAGGCAATACAACCACTAGTTACCAAAATAAAATCGTTTGAAAGTGCGCTTTCTGCACTGAGTAATGATGAACTTCGCCATAAAACCGAAGAATTCAAAAATAAAATAAAATCAGCAAGAGCAGAAAAAGACCAAAAAATAAGTCAGTTGAAAGCTGAAGCTGAAGCAACTTCAGACATCGACAAAAGAGAAGATATTTACAACGAAATTGATGCACTTGAAAAAGAAGCTTATGAAATTTCAGAAAAAACACTCAATGAAATTCTTCCTGAAGCATTTGCAGTTGTAAAAGAAACTGCTCGAAGATTTAAAGAAAATACATCTATTGAGGTTACTGCAACTCCAAAAGACAGAGAATTATCTGCTACTAAGTCATATATTACTCTTGATGGAGACAAAGCAATTTGGGCAAACTCATGGAATGCTGCTGGAAAAGAAATTACTTGGGACATGATTCACTACGACGTTCAGTTGATTGGTGGAATTGTGTTGCATCAAGGAAAAATTTCTGAAATGCAAACCGGTGAAGGAAAAACATTGGTTGCTACGCTTCCACTCTACTTGAATGCTTTGACTGGAAATGGTGTGCATCTAGTAACTGTAAACGATTATTTGGCAAGACGTGATAGCACTTGGAAAGCACCACTTTTTGAATTTCACGGATTGACAGTAGATTGTATTGACAACCATTCGCCAAATACTGAAGCCAGAAGAAAAGCTTATGAAGCTGATATCACTTATGGTACCAATAACGAATTTGGTTTCGACTACTTGCGTGATAACATGGCACATACACCTGAAGAATTAGTGCAAAGAAAACATAATTTTGCTATTGTAGATGAGGTTGACTCGGTGCTTATCGATGATGCAAGAACACCTTTAATCATTTCAGGACCAGTTCCTGATGGTGATAGACATGAGTTTAACGAACTAAAACCAAAAGTTGAAAACTTATTCAACCTTCAACGTCAATTAGCTAACGGATTTTTGGCAGAAGCAAAAAAATTAATCAAAGAAGGAAATACAAAAGATGGTGGTTTCCAATTATTAAGAGCTTACCGTTCGTTACCAAAAAACAAAGCATTAATCAAATTCCTATCTGAAGAAGGTGTGAAACAAATTCTTCAAAAAACAGAAAATGAGTATATGCAAGACAATAACAGAAAAATGCCTTTAGTGGACGAAGCATTATATTTTGTTATTGAAGAAAAAAATAATCAAGTAGAACTTACAGATAATGGTATAAAGTTTCTATCAAATGATACTTCTGAGGATTTCTTTGTTCTTCCTGATATTGGAACAGAAATTGCCAACATAGAAAATCAAAATCTAGAAAAAGACAAAGAAGCCGAAGCAAAAGAAAGGTTATTCCAAGATTTTAGTGTAAAAAGCGAAAGAATTCATACTCTAACTCAGCTATTGAAAGCATATACGCTATTCGAAAAAGATATTGAGTATGTGATTATGGACAATAAAATCCTGATTGTTGACGAACAAAC
>JAXLVF010000036.1:0-2760 GCA_046329205.1 Flavobacteriaceae bacterium
TTTCTTTTGAAACAGAAAAATCTTTTACTTTATTAAAAAAAATATTATTCTTAAAACTCATGAAATTCTTTTATTTATAAGGGTTTGCCAATTTAGTTTCACGTGGAACGTCCATAAATTATCTTCCCATATGTATTAATAATACTGATATATCTGCTGGTGAAACTCCGCTAATTCTTGAAGCTTGTGAAATGGTTACTGGTCGAATTTTTGATAATTTTTGTTTAGCTTCTATAGACATTGATTTTATTTTATTATAATCAAAATTATCCGGTATTTTGATGTCTTCTAGTCTTGTTAGTTTTTCAGCATTATTTCTCTCTTTTTCTATATAGCCTGAATATTTTACCTGAATTTCTGCTTGTTCTACAATTTCATCGTCCAAATTGTTTTCAGAAATATAGTTTTTTACTTTATCAAATTTAACAATATCGCTCAATTCAATCTGTGGACGGGAAAAAACTTTAAACATTTTATCCGATTGTGTCATCGGAGAACTTTCGTTTTCAATCAAGATAGGATTTGCTTCATCTGGCGTTAGGCTGGTTTCTTTGAAAAAATCAACCATTTTATCGCTTTCAGTAAATTTATATTCCATTCTTCGCATTCTTTTTTCTGATGCTAATCCAATTTCGTAAGACTTGGGAGTTAAACGAAAATCTGCATTGTCTTGACGAAGCAATGTTCTGTATTCAGCTCTGGAAGTAAACATCCTATATGGTTCTTCTGTTCCTTTTGTGATTAAATCATCAATTAAAACACCAATATAAGCTTCATCACGGCGTAAAATTAATGGTTCTTGCTCCTTTACTTTTAATGCAGCGTTAATTCCAGCCATTAATCCTTGCGAAGCTGCTTCTTCATAGCCTGTTGTACCATTTATTTGCCCAGCAAAATACAGTCCGTCAACCAATTTTGTTTCTAACGTATGTTTTAATTGCGTTGGAGGAAAATAATCATATTCTATTGCATAACCTGGACGGAAAAACTTAACGTTTTCAAACCCAGCTACAGAACGTAAAGCTTTATATTGAATATCTTCTGGTAATGAGGTTGAAAACCCATTTACATAAACTTCAACAGTATTCCAACCTTCGGGTTCAACAAAAAGCTGATGCCTTTCTTTGTCTGCAAAACGATTAATTTTATCCTCTATTGATGGACAGTATCTTGGCCCAATACTTTTAATTCGACCATTAAACATTGGACTTCTATCAAAACCTTCTCTTAAAATATCATGAACTTCTTGCGAAGTATAAGTCATGTGACATAGTTTTTGGTGAGTTAAAGGTTTCGTTTCATCAGAATAAGAAAACTTGGCTGGATTTACATCTCCTGGTTCTTCTCTCATTTTTGAATAATCCAAAGATCGACCATCAACTCTTGGTGGGGTTCCTGTTTTCATTCTTCCTGCTTCGAAACCTAATTTTACTAAATCTTCTGTAATTCCATAAGCAGCACTTTCTCCTGCTCTACCGCCACCGAATTGTTTATCACCAATATGGATTAAGCCATTAAGAAATGTCCCATTGGTTAAAACAACAGTTTTAGATTTTATTTCAATTCCCAAAGAGGTTACAATACCTTCAACTTTATGATTATTTACAAGAAGGCCTTTTACCATTTCTTGATAAAAATCAAGATTTGGCGTATTTTCTAACATCAATCGCCATTCTTCAGAAAAACGCATTCTATCACTTTGACATCTTGGCGACCACATTGCTGGACCTTTGGACTGATTTAGCATCTTAAACTGAACGGCTGTTTTATCAGAAACTATTCCTGAATATCCTCCAAGAGCATCAATCTCTCGAACAATTTGACCTTTTGCAATTCCTCCCATTGCTGGATTACAAGACATTTGAGCAATATTTTGCAAACTCATAGTTACTAACAGAGTCTTGCAGCCTAAGTTAGCAGCAGATGCCGCAGCCTCACAGCCAGCATGACCAGCACCAACAACAATTACATCATATTTATCTACAAACATACTTCTACAAACAATGTTTCACGTGGAACAAATCCACAACAACAGATTATTGTTTCACGTGGAACAAATTAATTTTTTCTTCTTCTTTTAAGCGCATCATTCTTTCTTCGTCTTGTGATTTGTCTTTATAACCACAAAAATGAAGGATACCATGAATAACAACCCTTTTTAACTCATTATCAAACGAAACACCGTAGTCTAATGCATTTTCCCTTACTCTATCTATGGAAATAAAAATATCCCCGGACACAACTTCATTCTCTGTATAATCAAAACTAATGATATCAGTATAATAATCATGATTTAAATATTGTTTGTTTATTTCAAGCAAATATTCGTCATAACAAAAAATGTAGCTTATTTCTCCTAATGATTTGTTTTCAGAATTTATTACATTTTCAATCCAGATGAAAAATTCATCTTCATTAACAATATTAAAATCACATTCGTAATTGAAACTAATCATTATTTTTAAAATATTCTTGAACCTTCTGGTTAAAATTGGAGCGCAAAGGTAATGCTTGTCTATTTAATATTTCAATACTATTCAAATATTGTTTTAATTTTTCGGGTAAAGCATTCGATTGATTATTAAAATCTTTTTTATTCGTTTCAGATTGTCGCTTCTTATCTTGGCCTTGTTGCTGAACAGCTTTTTCGAGTTTTAATAATTCGTATTTCAGGTTTAAAACTTTTTGTAAAGTTTCATTATTAAAGCCTTTGTTTAGAAGCTGTTTTTCTATTTGCTTCATTTGGTCTAAGGCATTCTG
>JAXLVF010000037.1:0-2048 GCA_046329205.1 Flavobacteriaceae bacterium
GTTCATTTTTTAAGCTTTAAGCCGTAAGCTTTAAGCCGTAAGCAAAACAAAAGCGTATTGCTTATGGCTTACTGCCTGTAACAATTATTTAGATGCAAACAATTTTACATCGGTTTCAGAAATTTCATTACCGCCAAGAATTATTAATCGTTCAACCACATTTCGCAGTTCGCGTATATTTCCAGTCCAGTCATATTCTTGCAATAATTTAATAGCTTCTTTTGAAAATGATTTTTGGGCATTTCCTTGTTCTTCGGCTATTTTTGAAGAAAAATGTTCAATCAATAAAGGAATATCATCTCTTCTATCATTTAAAGCTGGAACTTTTATGAGAATTACTGCCAATCTATGGTATAAATCTTCACGAAAACGACCTTCTGCAATTTCTTTCTTTAAATCTTTATTGGTTGCAGCAACAACACGAACATTTACCTTAATATCTTTTTCAGCACCAACACGTTGAATTAAATTTTCCTGCAAAGCACGTAAAACTTTGGCTTGAGCAGGTAAACTCATATCGCCTATTTCATCCAAGAAAATAGTTCCACCATCAGCAGCTTCAAACTTTCCAGCTCTATCTTTTACCGCAGAAGTAAACGCACCTTTTACATGTCCAAATAACTCACTTTCAATTAATTCACTAGGGATTGCAGCACAATTCACTTCAATTAACGGCGCATTTGAGCGTTCACTTTGTTCATGCAATTGATGAGCAACTAATTCTTTTCCAGTACCATTTGGACCAGTAATCAAAACTCGAGCATCAGTTTTGGCTACTTTTTCAATCATTTCCTTGATTTGATTGATTGGCTCACTTTGACCGACAATTTCATAGTTTTTTGAAACTTTCTTTTTTAGAATTTTATTCTCAACAACCAATTGTTTTTTGTCAAGAGCATTTCGAACCGTGTTGAGTAATCTATTCAAATCTGGTGGTTTTGAAATATAATCAAACGCACCGAGACGCATGGTGTTTACAGCAGTTTCTAAATCTCCATGACCAGAAATCATAACCATAGGAATTTCGGGTTTTATTTTTTTTACCGCTTCGAGTAATTCTTCACCATCCATTTTTGGCATTTTGATATCACAAAGCACTAAATCATAATCTTCGTTTTTTATTTTTTCAAAACCTTGAATTCCATCTTCGGCTTCTTCAACTATATATGTATCGCTTTCTTCAGAAAGTATTTTTGTTAACACTCTTCTGATAGCTGCTTCGTCTTCTATGATTAATATTTTTGACATTTTAAATACAATTTCTGAATTGATATTTGCAAAAGTAGCATAAAGTCTCCGATGTTTGTTGTAAGACAAATAGATTTTATACTTTTACAATTCCAAATTTTAACAAATATGTCAACCGCAAAAAAAGATTATAAAAGAGTAACCACAAAATCGCTAATCGATATGAAAGCCAATGGAGAGAAAATCTCCATGCTAACAGCTTATGATTATACCATGGCAAAAATCGTTGATAGTGCTGGTGTTGATGTGATTTTGGTTGGTGATTCGGCGAGTAATGTCATGGCTGGACACGAAACGACGTTGCCAATTACGCTGGATCAAATGATTTATCATGCATCATCGGTTGTTCGTGCTGCGGAAAGAGCTTTGATTGTTGTTGATTTACCATTTGGAAGTTATCAAAGTGATCCAAAGGAAGCATTGCGTTCAGCAATTAGAATAATGAAAGAAAGTGGTGGACATGCAGTAAAACTGGAAGGTGGAAGCGAAATAAAAGACAGCATTCGCCGTATCCTGAACGCTGGGATTCCAGTAATGGGACATTTGGGATTAACACCACAATCTATTTATAAATTTGGAACATACACAGTTCGTGCTAAAGAAGAAGCAGAAGCTGAGAAACTTTTAGAAGATGCAAAAATGCTTGAACGCGAAGGTTGTTTTGCTTTAGTTCTAGAAAAAATTCCGGCTGCTTTGGCTCAAAAAGTTGCTGAAAGCATATCCATTCCTGTTATTGGTATTGGTGCTGGAAGCGGCGTTGATGGTCAGGTTTTAGTTTTACACGATATGATTGGTATGAC
>JAXLVF010000004.1:0-748775 GCA_046329205.1 Flavobacteriaceae bacterium
TGAAGTTTCTCGTGGGAAAATTCAAAATCATATTAATGCAAAATTTTTGCATGAAGTCATTTTTACATCAGGAACTACTCACGGAATTAATATTGTTGCTAATGGTTTTGCATCCTTATTAAAAGAAAATGATGAGGTTTTGGTTTCGGCTATGGAACATCATAGTAATATTGTGCCATGGCAGATGCTTTGCGAACGAACAGGCTCAAAACTGAAAGTAATTCCAATGAATGAGTCAGGAGAATTAATTCTTTCTGAATATGAAATATTGCTTTGCGAAAGGACAAAAATTGTTGCTGTAAATCATATATCCAATGCTTTGGGAACAGTAAACCCAATCAAGCAAATGATTGAAATGGCACACAAAGTTGGTGCTGCTTTTCTTGTTGATGGCGCTCAAGCGGTTCCACATTTAAAACCAGATGTTCAAGCTTTAGATTGTGATTTTTATGTTTTTTCTGGACACAAGATGTGTGGACCAACAGGTGTTGGGGTTTTGTATGGAAAAGAGAATTGGCTGAATAAATTGCCACCATATCAAGGTGGTGGAGAAATGATTGAAACAGTCACTTTTGAAAAAACAACTTATGCCGGTTTACCACATAAGTTTGAAGCAGGAACACCAAATATTGCTGGCGGAATTGTGCTTGGAACAGCAGTTGATTATTTGAATGAAATAGGTTTTGATAACATTGCTGTTTACGAACATGAATTGTTGCAATATGCTACTGAAAAATTACTCGAGATAGAAGAATTGAAAATTTTTGGAACTGCAAAAGAAAAAGCTTCTGTAATTTCGTTTAATATAGATGATATTCATCCGTATGACATTGGTTCGATTATTGATAATCTTGGTATAGCTGTAAGAACAGGGCATCATTGTGCTCAGCCAATAATGGATTTTTATAAAATACCCGGAACAATAAGAGCTAGCTTTGCTTTTTACAATACAAAAGAAGAGGTAGATGTACTTGTCGAAGCGGTAAAAAAAGCTAAATTTATGTTATCCTAAAAACTAAAAATATGAAAGTAATTGCAATGATTTTTTTGACGCTTTTCATGGCAAATAATTGCTCAAATGAAACTCAGAACAGTATGGAAAACACAGTTGTTCAATACACTGCAAACACAAGAGGTTTCTATCAAAGGGTAATAATTTCAAATAAGAAAATGTCCATTTCGAGAGATAGAAATGGAAACCAACCGATGGAACAATTTGATATTTCTGACAACGATTGGAATGAATTGGTAAAATATTTTCAAAAAATTAATTTGGAACAAATTCCAACGTTAAAAGATCCAACGCAAAAAAGATTTTATGACGGCGCAGCTATTGCGGATTTAAAAATTAGATTTGAAGATAAAAACTACGAAACTACTCAGTTTGACCATGGTTTTCCTCCTAAGGAAATTGAAGATTTTGTCAATAAAATAGTTTCATTATCTAAACCAAAAAATGACGATTAAAGAAATACAAGACGAGATTGTTGATGAATTTTCGATGTTTGACGATTGGATGCAACGTTACGAATATATCATCGAATTAGGGAAAACATTACCAATAATCGATGAACTATATAAAACAGAGGAAAACATCATAAATGGTTGCCAATCAAAAGTGTGGCTTCATGCTGAGAAAATTAATGACAAAATAATTTTCACTGCCGATAGTGATGCTATTTTAACCAAAGGAATTATTGCTATACTAATCAGAGCATTTTCTAACCATTCACCAAAAGAAATTCTCAATGCAGATACAGATTTTGTGAACGAAATTGGTTTAAAAGAGCATTTATCACCAACTCGAGCTAATGGATTGGTCTCTATGATTAAAAAAATTAAAATGTATGCTTTAGCATTTGAAGCAAAAAAATAATAAAATTAACATGGAAGAATTCAAAGATGATATTAATTTAGGAGAAAACGTAGTAAAGGTTTTAAAAGGTATTTATGACCCCGAAATCCCTGTTGACATCTACGAGCTTGGATTAATCTACGATGTAATGATAAACGAAGACAATGAAGTGAAAGTATTGATGACTTTAACTTCGCCAAATTGTCCTGTTGCAGAAACATTACCTCGCGAAGTAGAAGAAAAAATCTCAAAAATAGAACATGTAAAATCTTGTGAAGTAGAAATTACTTTTGATCCGCCATGGAGCAAAGATTTGATGAGTGAAGAAGCAAAATTAGAACTAGGAATGCTTTAAAAATAGTCATCAGTTGGCAGTAAAGAGAAGGCAGTTTTATTACTGAACACTAAAAACTGAATACTGAACACTAAATTTATGGACGAAATCATCAATAAAGTAGCCAATTCATCGCTCGAAGTTTTCGATTTGGAAGATTATTATCCAGCCGAAACAAGAACTCAAATTGATATTGCTCAATGGTTGTTTGAAGGAATTTTATTAAAAGAAAAAGATTTTCGAGAAGCATTGAAAAATCATGATTGGTCTCAATATCAGGATCATTTAGTTGCTATATATTGTTCAACAGATGCAATACTGCCTGCTTGGGCAAGTATCCTAGTAACGATTTATGTTTCTCCGTTTGCTAAAAAAGTTGTTTCCGGAAGTTTAAAAGATTTAGAAACAGCAGTTTATCAAGACATTTTATCAAATATTGACTACTCAAATTATCAAGATAAACCAGTAATTTTAAAAGGTTGTTCAAAAAAACCTGTACCAGAAAGCGCTTATATCATGGCAATACAAGAACTTCAAAAAGTAGCTAGAAGTGTCATGTATGGAGAAGCTTGTTCGGCTGTTCCTCTTTTTAAAAAATCTAAATAATTATTTATCAGCAATTTATATTTTTGAATAGATTTGGATTTGCTAAATGTATTTGTACCTTTGCACCCGCAAATTTTAAATCAAATCAAAATGAAAAAAATTTTATTTTCAGTAATTCTAGCCTTTGCTATCAACGGAGCTTTTGCTCAGGTAAATGAAAAAGAATTGCTTAAAAAAAATGAAGAAGCTGCAGCAAAATTAAAAGAAGAGAAACCAAATGGTTGGGTAAAAAAAGGAACTTTTACATTTCTTGCAAATCAAGCAACATTCAATAACTGGCTCGCAGGTGGACAATCCAATATTTCAGGAAATATCGGCTTAAACTATGATTTTAATTACAAAAGTGAAAACTGGAATTGGGATAACAAAATTATTGCTGGTTATGGTTTAACTAAAATCAAAGGTCAAGATGTTCAAAAATCTGACGATAGATTAGTTTTCAATTCATTAGCTGGTAGAAAAGCTGGTGGTTATTGGTATTATTCATTATTTTTCAATTTCCAAACTCAATTTGACTCTGGTTTTGATAAAGATTCTGGTATAAAAACATCGCATTTCTTTTCGCCGGCATATTTCCAATTCGGACCAGGTATGTTGTGGAAAAAAAGTGATAACCTAAAAGTAAATATAGCTCCTGCAACTTCAAAATTAGTTGTTGTTCATCCTCATTTCACAGAGTTTGGACCATCTTTTGGTGTTGAGCAAGGAGATTCTTCAAGATTTGAATTTGGAGCAGCTGTAAATGCTTATTACAAGTTTAATGTTATGGAAAATGTTTCTTTCGAAAATATTTTGAACTTGTATTCAAATTATCTAGAAGATCCACAAAATGTTGATATCGATTACACATTGAACGTTGTAATGAAAATCAACAAATATTTAACTACAAATTTTGCGTTCCAAACGATTTATGACGACAATGCCTTTAGAGGTTTCCAAACGCGTCAGGTTATTGGTTTAGGAGTTACATATGGTTTTTAATTAAAACCTATTTGATATAAAAAAGTCCTTTCATTTTTTTGAAAGGACTTTTTTTATTTATCTAAACGCTTGTTCTAAATCTGCTAATAAATCATCAATATCTTCTACACCAACGCTTAAACGAACCAAATCATCAGTAATTCCCACTTCTAATCGTTTGTCTTCTGGTATCGAAGCATGTGTCATCAACGCTGGATGATTTGCCAAACTTTCTACACCACCAAGCGACTCAGCAAGTGTGAAAACCTTTAATTTTTCTAAAAACGAAATGGCATCATCCTTTTTACCTGATTTAAAAGTAAACGAAACCATTCCGCCAAAACCATTCATTTGTTTTTTTGCAATATCATGAAACGGATGATCGGGCAAACCTGGATAAAATACTTTATCAACATCAGGATGATTGGCTAAAAAGTTGGCTACTTTTTCTCCGTTTTCACAATGTCTTTGTACGCGTAAATGTAAAGTTTTGATACCACGTAAAACCAAGAAACTATCCATTGGACCAAGTGTTCCGCCAGTTGCAAATTGTTTGAAATGTAATTCATCGCCTAACGCTTTATCTTTGATAACCAAAGCTCCGGCAATAACATCCGAATGTCCGCCAAGATATTTTGTAGCTGAATGCATTACGATATCAGCACCTAAATCCAAAGGTTTTTGCAAATAAGGTGTGGCAAATGTATTATCAACCGCAAAAAGCAAATTGTGCTTTTTAGTGATTTTAGCAATTTCAGCAATATCGGCGAGTTTCATCAACGGATTTGTTGGTGTTTCAACCCAAACCAATTTTGTGTTTTCATTGATAAGTGATTGAAATTTATCAAAATCATTCATATCAACAAAATGAAATTTGATGCCACTATCTTTATATAATCTTGTAAACAATCGATATGTTCCGCCATATAAATCGTCCATTGCAATAATTTCGTCGCCAGCTTTAAATAGTCGTAATAAACAATCTGTAGCTGCTAAACCAGAAGCAAATGCCAAACCACGAGCACCATTTTCTATCGATGCCAATGCATCTTCAAGTGCTTGACGTGTAGGGTTTGCAGCACGAGAATACTCATAATCACCAACAGGTTTTCCTGGCGAAACTTGTGCATAAGTTGATGTTTGAAAGACTGGAGGCATTACTGCTCCAGTTACTTTTTCATGGTGTTGATTGCCATGTATAACTTTTGTATTGAATTTCATTTTTAATATTTTTTACAAAAATAGTGACATTAAATAAATTTTCTAATATTCATCATTAAACCAAGATGAATACCTTCATGATAATTGTTAAACTCAATTGCTTCTTTGGTTGAAGCTAGATGAAAACCTGTTCCTGTTGTATATTCGTTATAGGTTGTGAATTTTCCTGAAGCATAATCTTTTTTTGTCTGTTCAAGCAAAGAAAAAAGCAATGTTTTTAACTCATCAACTTCTTCTTGAGTAGCATCGCATGTGGGTTTTGAACCGTTTTTATACTTATTGGTCATTTCTTCAGAAACATTCACTGCTAAACCTGAAAGTCGATATACCAAACCTTGTTGAGAAACGATAATATGTCCTAAATTCCAAATTAAATTATTACTAAATCCTTCAGGTATTTTGTTTAATTGCTCAATAGAATAGCTTTCTATAAGCTTTAAATAAATTTTTCTACTGGTTTCCCAAATTTTAAATGTTTGTTCCATAATTTTTTTGATAAAAATAATCAATTACAAGTAGATATAACAGTATTTTTGCATTTCAAATGTAAGTTTTATGCGAAAAATCTACTACCTTAAAACCTGTGATACTTGTTTGAAAATCATCAAATCATTACCGAAAACAGACGGTTTTATTTTTCAAGACATTAAAGAACAAGAGATTACTGTAAAACAACTTGAAGAAATGCATGCTTTGACTGGTAGTTATGAAGTTTTATTCAGCAAAAGAGCAAAATTGTATAAAGAAATGGGGTTAAATCCCGAAGTTTCGGGAGAAAAATTAACCGAAAATGACTTTAAGCGATATATTCTTGAACATTATACTTTTTTAGCTCGACCAGTAATAATCGTTGACCAAAAAATATTTGTGGGTAATAGCCCAAAAGTAGTCCAACAAGCAATAGATTTTTTGAACAATGAGTAAAAGAAATTGGGCACTTGTTGCTGCAACATTAGTTTCCATAATTTATGGCGTAACATTTACCATTGCAAAAGATGTAATGCCAAAATATGTTCAACCATTTGGGTTTATCACTATGCGTGTTGGTGGATCGATGGTATTATTTTGGTTAGTTTCATTTTTATTTACAAATGAAAAAATAGCAAAAGCCGATTTTCCTCGAATAATTGCCGCAGCATTTTTTGGAGTTGCTTTAAATATGCTTACTTTTTTTAAAGGATTAAGTTATACTTCGCCAATTATGGGTGCGGTTTTGATGGTTACAACGCCAATGATTGTGCTCGTTCTTTCGGCAATACTTATTAAAGAACGAATGCAAAAAAGAAAAGTATTTGGTTTAGTTTTAGGATTAATTGGAACTGTTTTTCTAATTCTTTACGGAAAATCTATGCAAAATGCTCCAAACGCAACTTTAGGAAATATATTGGTTTTTATAAATGCTGTTTCTTATGGATTTTATCTCATCATTGTTAAAAAATTAATGGATAAATACAACGCTTTTGCATTTGTAAAATGGATATATACATTTGGTTTTTTGATGGTTTTACCTTTTGGGTGGAACGAATTTCAAGCTATTGATTTTCAAAATTTACCCACAGATATCATCTGGAAAATAGGATTTGTAGTAGTCTTTTCAACGTTTTTAACTTATTTGTTGAATTTAGTTTCCATGCGTGAGTTGAAACCCACTATAGTTGCCGTTTTTATTTATTTACAACCACTTTTTGCAACCATTTTTGCGGTGAGTTTAGGTAAAGACGATTTGAGTTTGGTAAAAATAATTTCAGCTATATTAATTTTTACTGGAGTTTATCTTGTAACACAGAAAAAGAGTACTTAGTTCTTAGTCCAGAGATTTTTAGACCTAAATAAAACAATTGTTTATCGATGGACTTAGGACTAAAAACTTAGGACTAAAAACTTTTAAGTATATTTGAAGTCAATTAAAAAAATCGAATGATACAATCAATGACTGGTTTTGGTAAGGCATCATTACAATTACCAACCAAAAAAATTACCGTAGAAATAAAATCGCTAAACTCAAAAGGTTTAGATTTAAATACAAGAATGCCTTCTGTTTACAGAGAAATGGAATTAGGTTTACGTAATTTACTTTCTCAAAAATTAGAACGAGGTAAAATTGATTTCTCTCTTTTTATAGAGATTACGGGCGAAGAAACTTCGTCTAAAATTAATGTTCCCATTGTGAAAGGTTACATCAATCAAATGAAAGCTGTAATTCCTAATGCAGATGAAACTGAACTGATGAAAATGGCTGTTCGTATGCCAGATGCATTAAAAACCGAACGTGATGAAATTGATGAAAATGAATGGAAACAAATTCAAACAGTGATTGATGAAGCCATTGAAAACATAAACAGTTTTAGAAAAAGTGAAGGTGTTGCTCTTGAAAAAGAATTTTTACACCGCATTGCCAACATCATGACTTTGATGAACAATGCTGTCGAATATGATACTGAACGAGTTGAAACGGTGAAAACAAGATTGAGAACAGCTCTTGACGAACTTCAAATGAACGTTGACGAAAATCGGTTTGAGCAAGAATTGATTTTTTATCTAGAAAAATACGATATTACTGAGGAAAAAGTGCGCCTGGAAAATCATTTGAACTATTTTATTGAAACACTTGCAGGAACAGAAGCTAATGGTAGAAAACTAGGTTTCATTACTCAGGAAATGGGAAGAGAAATCAATACGATGGGTTCAAAATCAAACCATTCAGAAATGCAAAAATTAGTGGTGATGATGAAAGACGAACTGGAAAAAATTAAGGAACAAGTTTTGAATGTTTTGTAAGTAAGTAATAGTTAGTTCTTAGTCCTTAGTACTAAGTTCTATCACAAAAAATTAAGGACTAATAACTAAGGACTAAAAAACTTAAGCATGAACAAAGGAAAATTATTAGTATTCTCAGCGCCATCAGGTTCAGGAAAAACCACTATAGTAAGGCATTTATTAGCGCAACCCGAACTCAATTTAGAATTTTCGGTTTCTTGCACTACTCGTGCTCTGCGCGGACAAGAAATAAACGGAAAAGATTACTATTTTATTTCGATAGAAGATTTTAAAAAACACATCAAAGCAGAGGATTTTGTAGAATGGGAAGAAGTATATCGCGATAATTTTTATGGAACATTAAAAAGTGAAGTAGAACGCATTTGGGCAATGGGAAAAAACGTAATATTTGACATAGATGTTGCTGGCGGATTGCGCATTAAAAAGAAATTCCCAGAGGAAACTTTAGCTGTTTTTGTAAAACCACCCAGCGTAGACGAACTTAAACGCAGATTAAAAGAACGCTCTACCGAAAGCGATGATAAAATAAATATGCGCATTGCAAAAGCTCATGTAGAACTTGCCACTGCACCACAATTTGACAAAATCATTAAAAATTATGATTTGGATGTGGCAAAGGCTGAAGCGTATGAGTTGGTTAAGAAGTTTGTTTCTGGTAGTTAGTCCATAGTTGTTAGTCCATAGTTTTAAGAAATCTTAAATAATTATGAGTGGAGTTAAATCTTATAAAGAGTTGCTTATTTGGCAAAAAGGAATTCAGATAGTTTTAAAAGTCTACAAGCTAACACATAGTTTTCCTAAAGACGAAATTTATGCATTAACAAGCCAACTAAAAAGAGCAAGTATTTCAATTCCATCAAATATTGCAGAAGGTTTTGGACGTCAAACTGATAAATCATTCAATCACTTTTTAAATATATCTCGAGGTTCATTGAATGAAATTGAAACACAACTTATAATCGCAAAAGAATTAGGGTTTATTCAAGACGAAAATCTTTATAATGACTTATTATTCCTAATAGAAGAAGAAAGTAAAATGATTAATGCTTTTACAAAAAATCTAAAATAACTTCTAAGTTCAAAAACTAAAAAACTAAGGACTAAAAACTAAGGACTAAAATGAAAATAGGATTATATTTTGGGACGTTTAACCCAATCCACGTTGGGCACATGATTATTGCTAATCACATGGCAGAACATTCAGATTTAGATCAAATTTGGATGGTTGTAACACCTCATAATCCGCACAAACAAAAGAACACTTTGCTCGATGATTACCAACGTTTGCACATGGTTCAATTGGCAACAGAAGATTTTCCAAAAATCAAAGCTTCCGATATTGAATTCAAATTATCTCAACCTAATTTTACAGTAAACACCTTAGCTCATTTATTAGAAAAATATCCAAAAAATTCGTTTTCCTTAATCATGGGAGAAGACAATCTGAATTCGCTTCACAAATGGAAAAACTATGAATATATTCTGGAAAATCACGACATTTATGTGTATCCAAGACTCAATTCGGGTGAAATAGATGAGCAATTTGTCAATCACCCAAAAATTCACCGAGTTGGCGCACCAGTGATAGAACTTTCTTCAACGTTCATTCGCGAAAGCATTAAAAACAAAAAGAATGTTGCGCCAATGTTACCACAAAAGGTTTGGGAATACATTGATAGAAGTGGGTTTTATAGAAAATAAACTTAACATTCCTTTACCACTTGTTCGTTCAATCATTTCGTAATTTTGCATTCTAAATATTTTTACAATGAACAATTTCGAATTATACAATCCAGTAAACTATATTTTTGGTAAAGACCAAATTCAAAAGCTCTCTGAACTTATACCTTCAAATGCTAAAATATTATTGGCTTATGGTGGTGGAAGTATCTTTAAAAATGGCGTTCACAATCAAGTTACTAACGCTTTAAAAAATTATCAAATCGTAGAATTTGCTGGCATCGAACCTAATCCTCATTTTGAAACATTGATGAAAGCAGTTCAGATTATTCGTGAACAAAATATCGATTTTATACTTGCTGTTGGTGGCGGAAGTGTTATTGATGGTGTAAAATTTATTTCTGCAGCGGTACATTTTGATGGAGATGAAGCCGATATTTTAAGAAAAAGAATATTATTTAAAGAAGGTGCAAAAGTTGTTCCTTTTGGAACGGTTTTAACATTACCTGCAACTGGCTCTGAAATGAATTCGGGTGCAGTGGTAACCATTGCATCAACTCAAGAAAAACTAACGCTTGGCGGAAGTGCTTTGTTTCCAAAATTCTCAATTGTTGACCCAACAGTCATTACTTCATTACCAAAACGACAGTTGCAAAACGGCGTTGTAGATGCGTTTACTCACGTGATGGAACAGTATCTTACTTATCCTCATGATGCTATTTTGCAAGATAGGTTTGCAGAAAGTATTTTAAAAACCTTAATCGAAATAGGTCCAAGTGTGGTCGAAAATCCTAATGATTATAAGTTAGCTTCTAATTTTGTTTGGTGTGCAACTATGGCACTGAATGGTTTGATACAAAAAGGTGTACCAAGCGATTGGGCAACACACATGATTGGTCATGAACTCACTGCTTTGTACAATATTGACCATGCAAGAACTTTGGCAATTATTGGCCCAAATTTGTACAAAGTAATGTTTGAAACCAAAAAAGAAAAGCTAGCACAATACGGGCATAGAGTTTGGAATTTATCAGGAAATGTAGAAGATGTGGCTCATGATGCAATAGACAAAACCATTAACTTCTTTCACATTATGGGCATGAAAACCAAAATCTCTGAAAACACAGAAAACATTGAAAATACAGCTGATTTTATTGTAAACCGTTTTGAAGAAAGAGGTTGGAAAGCAATGGGCGAAAAGCAAAATATTACTTTAGAAAAAGTTAGAGAAATAGTAGAAATGAGTTATTAAAAAAAGCGGTCAAAACTTGACCGCTTTTTAACTAACCCCAACAATATTAACCTAACCTAAAACCTTATTTTTTGTCTTTGTTCTCACAGCATTTTGTCTAAGATATTGAATAAATCCTCTACCCTGAAACTCATATGTTGTTCCCGATGCTGTATGATATAAACGTATTCTTCCATCATTTATTATAGTAAGATTGAAATTTTCTACATCATTCGAGCCATAATTGAGTTGTAAAACTTTCTGATAGTTATTTCCAGAAATATTATAGACGGTATAATAACCAGTATAATCCCAATAAATAGAGTTTAAATTTGTACCTGGAATATCTTGTGAAGATTTAAAAGTGTCATCACTACCTCCAGCCATAAACTTCAAAAAATTCTCATTATCAAATAAATTTGGAACTCCTTCTTGGCTAGTATAAACCTTTTCCCAAGCTTTATATTCTTGTAAAAAATAGTGGATATTATCATAAAACAACCTGTCATAATCAAAATTACTTCTTTGATAACCAATCAAATAGTAAGCAGTATTCGAATATCTATCATAAAGTTTTATTTCATTTGAAGAAATCTGATATACTTCCAATTCATAATACCCATAGATATCATGGTAAAATCTTATAGTGTTTGGTGTATAATCATAATAACCCACTTTTATACCAAATCCATTTCCTGTAGTGCCTATTCCAACTAAATTATTATTTGCATAAAGATTTCCGTTTAAAAATGAAACAGTAAATGCTCTTGTTAAAAAAGGAACATCTCCATTACCGGTTGTACTTGGGTAATCTACATACCACAAATCATAACCTTCCATAAGCTCTGGCAAGGAAATACCATTATCTACAAACCCATCTTCGTTGATGGTACATGATGAAAACATTACAGATGTTGTAATGATAGCGAATAGTAATTTTATAGTTTTCATAAGCCATAAAGTTTTGTTATATGTTGTAGTTCAATTTGTGTGCCAAAAAAATTTCTACTTATTATTTCCATTAATCTTAAGTTCATCATTGAATAAAATCTGTATTTTTGAACAAGAAGAACAAATCAAACTAAACAATGAAAAATAATTTGAAATTTGCAGTAATCGGAGGCGGAAGCTGGGCTACGGCTATTGTAAAAATGCTTTGCGTCAATCTTGATGAGGTTTGCTGGTACATGCGAAATCAATCGGCTATTGACCATATTAAATCTTATAAACATAACCCAAATTATTTAAGTTCAGTTGAGTTTGATACCAACAAGTTAATACTCACTAGTGATATTAACCAAGCGGTTTTATATGCTGATTATATCATCTTTGCTATTCCTTCAGCTTTTTTAAATAGTGAATTAAAAAACCTTACTGTTGATTTAAAAGAAAAAGTAATTTTTTCTGCCATTAAAGGAATAGTGCCCGAAACTTTTTTGATTGTTGGCGAACATTTTCACAAACAATATGAAATTCCGTATAAAAATATTGGTGTAATTACAGGTCCATGCCATGCAGAAGAAGTTGCTCTCGAAAGACTTTCTTACCTTACCATAGCGAGCGGAGACAAAGAAAAAGCAAAAGTCATGGCAAAAGCTCTTGAAGGGAATTATATCAAAACCAAAATCTCCGACGACATCATCGGAACAGAATATGCAGCAATGCTCAAAAACATTTACGCTATTGCTGCGGGAATTGCTCATGGTTTAGGTTATGGTGACAATTTTCAATCGGTGATTATGAGTAACGCCATTCGTGAGATGAAAAAATTCATTCGCAAGGTGCACAAAATGAAACGTAACATCAATAACTCGGCTTACTTGGGCGATTTATTAGTGACAGGATATTCTGTTTTTTCAAGAAATAGAATGTTTGGTAACATGATAGGAAAAGGTTATACTGTAAAATCAGCCATGATGGAAATGTCTATGGTTGCCGAAGGTTATTATGCCGTAAAAAGTGCGTACAAATTAAACCAAGAATATGGCGCCAAAACACCTATTATTGATGCGGTTTACCAAATTTTATACGAAGGAAAAGATGCAAGAAGTACTTTTAAAAGACTTACTGAAAAATTAGATTAATTATGATTGAAAGATGGAAATATCAGGTAAAAGTTGGTCTCTTTTGGGGATTATTTATGAGCGTTTTTAACCTTTTCTTTAATAAAGATAAAACAATGAGTGAACAGTTAGTTTCTCAAGAATTTTATATTCGTCTTTTTGTTTTTAGTGTCGGAGGAGTATTTGTTTTAGGATATATTATGTGGAAACAAAAAGAAAAAGGTAGTGATATTACATGGTCAGATATTTTCGGTAAAAAGAAATAAAAAATGAAATTAGTTATATTGTTTTTCACCTCAATTTGTTTTTCTCAAACTTATTCGAGAAAACATTTTGACTATCATAATATTAAAAATGATGTTGAGAATTGTAATCAAATTATAAACGATGAATTAAATGAAGCAATTGCTTATGTTCAATCAAATAACAGCTCTAAAGGGTTGGAAATTTCCAAAAGTTTATTTGAAAAATATTCATGCCCTGAAGTTTATGAAACATATGCCGTGTGCCTTTTTAGGAATGGAGAAATAATAAAAGGAATTGAATTATTAGAAGAAGCGATTGAAAAGTTTGGAAGCAAACCAGAATTAATAAAGAGAAAATATATACTTCTTTTAGAAATGTACCAATCTGGGGTTAGACAAAAAAATATTGACGGAAATACAGTTTTTTTATCTGAAGACAATGGTTTAAAATACAATGAAGATGATTATAAAAGCGAAAACCTAAATGTGGCTTTGAATGATATTAACTATTTAATTTCTATCTCAAATGATAACAAGGAAGAAATATTCCTCTCAGGCAAAATTTATCAAATAAAAGAAGATTTCGAAAACTCAAATGAACAGTTTAATAAACTTTTGAACGACAAAGAATATGGTGAAATAACTTTGTTTAATTTGGCAGATAACTATATTAAACTGAAAATGTTTGATGAAGCTGAAAATAAATTAAATGCTCTCGAAGAAATGAGACCTAGACAGCCAGAGGTATTAGAAAAGCTTTCAGAATTATTTGATTTAAAACAAGATATAGAGAAAAGGAAATTTTATAATGATAAAAGCATTTTTTATCAAATAGTTCCATCATTTTGTGATTTGGAGTTTAATCAATCCAACCTAGAATTGGTTCGTTTCTTTTACGAAGATAATCAATATAAACACAAGTTAAAAAAACTAAATGAGTTAAAAAAAGCTAACCAAATAACTCTAATAGATGCTTGTATTATAATCTTATATATTCATATGAATCATTCTAATGGATTGGAAGATGATGCAGCAAAAATTTTAACTGAAATAGGTAAACCTACCTTAGATAAAGTACATAAATTGTTTCAATCAAAAATTTCAACATGTACAGTTACTACTCTTTCGGAGATTATGGCAAAAATAAAAGATGAAAGTTCTTGGGAAATAATGACTGAATATTTACCATATATTGCTCAAATGCCATCAACACTAATTCCCCCATTTGTGCCAAAATATGTCATTGAATTTGATGAAAAAAGAGGTTTAAGAGAAGTTTTAAAAGTTGTGAAACCTTTTTTAAAAGAGCAAAGCTCTGAGTTTATTCAAAATATGGGATTTAGTAATTTATATGTCTATTTTTCTGCATTAGAAAAAGTTAATAAAAATGAACTCGAAAAAGCATGCAAAGAATTAGAGTATAGTGATGAAGAAATAAAAATTTTGAAAGAAAAGATAAAATAACTATCTCACCACAACACCATTAACCCACAGATGAGGAACTTCTTCGGTTGCTCTTTCGTTGATGGTATTTTTTCTGAAAGTGAATTTTTTATCGTAAAGTGTATTTCCAATGAAATAAGTCACCATAAATTCGTTGTTTAAAGCCAAAACACTTTTTTCAACCATTTCCACTTTTACCGCAGAAACCGTTGGAACTTTCACAAAAGCATGGCGTAAGAGCGACGTTTTTTTCATCTCACCATCAATGGTTCCAAAAGCTTTAGAAACGACCATTACGCTGTCTAAATCATAGTCAGAATCGTTGACTAAATAAACATACCAAACCTTTTCCATAAAATCATCGTTCCATTCTTGAATGGCAGCAAGGAAAACGTTTTCAACTTTTGGGATGGTAATATCTGCTTTCATATACAAGTCTTAAAGTCCAAAGTTTTAAAGTTATAAAGTAAATTTTATAGATTTTGAAAATTCATTCGACTTTAAGACACTCGACTAAATAGATGATTTAAACTGTTCTAAGAAGCGAACATCGTTTTCATAAAACATTCTGATGTCGCCAATTTGGTATAACAACATGGCAATACGTTCGATTCCCATTCCAAAGGCAAAACCAGTATATTCATCTGGATTGATACCACAGTTTTTGAGAACATTTGGATCAACCATTCCGCAACCCATAATTTCCAACCAACCTGTTCCTTTTGTGATACGATAATCGGTTTCAGTTTTTAAACCCCAATAAATATCAACTTCTGCACTTGGTTCTGTAAACGGAAAATAACTTGGACGCAAACGAATTTTAGATTTTCCGAACATTTCTTTAGTGAAATATAAAAGTGTTTGTTTCAAATCGGCAAACGAAACGTCTTTGTCAATATACAAACCTTCAACTTGGTGGAAAATGCAATGTGAACGAGACGAAACCGCTTCATTACGGAAAACTCTTCCTGGAGAAATAGTTCTAATTGGCGGTTTGTTGTTTTCCATGTAACGCACTTGTACTGATGAAGTGTGCGTACGCAACAAAACATCAGGATTAGTTTGAATGAAAAAAGTATCTTGCATATCTCTTGCCGGATGGTATTCTGGTAAGTTTAATGCAGTAAAGTTGTGCCAATCGTCTTCGATTTCTGGACCTTCAGAAACATTAAATCCGATGGTGGAAAAGATATCGATAATTTGATTTTTTACAATAGAAATAGGATGACGCGAACCAATAGAGATAGGTTCAGATGGACGCGTTAAATCGCCATAGAAACCTTTTACTTCTTCTTTGCTTTCTAGCTCTTCTTGAATGGCTTTTACTTTTTCTTCGGCAACTGCTTTGAGTGTATTAATTACTTGTCCGAAGTCTTTTTTCTGGTCGTTAGGAATGTTTTTGAACTCATTAAAAAGTTCTTTCAATAATCCTTTACTTCCTAAATACTTTATACGAAATTGCTCTAAAGCCTCTTTGTTTTTATCATTGAATGCTTTTGCTTCTTCGATATGTTGTTTAATCTTGTCTATCATCGTTCGATCTTTGAAGGTGCAAATTTAGTTAAAAGTTACGAGTTGCGAGTTACGAGTTGCGAGTTTTTTGAATATTCTAAACTGAAAACTGCGACTGATACTGAGAACTATTCAATCACTTCTTTCTCTAAAAAATAATTCACAATCGCATCTTTCATCAGAATGGTTTGTTCACCAGCTTTAAGTGGCGGAAGCTGTTCTTTTACTTTGTAATGTGGCCAACCGTCTTTATCAAAAAAATCAAATTCGTAGTAGCCATAAGGTTCAAGTAATCTGCAAATGGCAATGTGCATCAAATTTACTTTTTCGTCTTTTTTGAAAGCTTGTTTGAATTTGCCTAATTCTTGAACTCCAATCAAATATATAATAGCGTCTAAATCCAACACTTCGCCATCAGCAAACTGATTGGAAAGGATTTCAACGACTTTTTCCCAGCGATTTTTAAGTTGTTCGTCTCTTGACATTTGATTTAATGTTGTAGATTAACGATTTAAGATTTTTGAATTAAATCGAAATCTCAATTAAGTTGGCAAAGATAGTAATCAATTATTTATCTTTGGTGTAAACTAAAAAGGAGATTTTGGCTAAATTAAGTTGGACGTTAAAATTATCTATAATCGGATTTCTTCTGATAATTATTTGTGTTTTACTTTCTGGTGGCGGACATGAATTTTTTTGAACTATTATTTTTTATATTACTCTTGAATCTTCATAAAAGTATAGCGTTTAAAGAAAAACTCCTTAGTAAGTATAACTTTGAATATGAAATGATATTATGGAAACATTATTTGCTTTTATAGGAATAATTCTTTCAGTTATTTTAGTTTATATTGGAGTATCACAATATTCTAAACTAAAAAAAGATAGACAACTGATAGATTCATTATTATCGGATGATGACTTAAAGACTAATGACTTGAAAATATCATCAATGACAGCAGTTAATATTGCAGTAAATTTTGGAAGTGAATTTGATTATTGTAAATTTCATTTCACTAAAAAAGAATGTTTTTTGTTTTTAAGATATTCATTTCCAAACAATTTATACAATGGTCCTTTTGTTATAAAGAGTGAGTTTCCAAATAAATACTCTTATTTGAGTACGTTTTATATAAAAAAACTTGAAGCCAAAAACAAAAATGAAATTTCAATTTGTCTTAAAAATAAAACTTTTATTGGAACAAGATATAATCTGAGTCTAACCTCTGTTTCGGAAGCTGATTTTGATTTAATTTTTACTAATCTTTTAATAAAAAAAGCAGATTCTTGAGAAATAAAAAAGGTGGATATTCTAGTTGAAACTTTATAATACTTCTTAAAACTACTTCAATTCCTTAATCGTCGAACTTTCAATCCAACCGGTTGTTTCATCAGTGAGTTCGACTTTTTTCCAATTAGAAGTGCTCTCGAGAACATATACTTTCGTGCCTTCGTGAATGGTTGTAGTTTCAGGAGCATTTACTTTTGGTTCGCCTTTCAACGGAACAGACTCAACAAAAACTATTGCAGGTCTTTCACTTTCGGCTCTGTTTTTTTCATAAATCCCAGAAAATGTACTTACCAAAATTCCCACAATCAATACAAACATTCCTGTAAAAAAAAGTCTTTTTTTGAAGGTTGTTGAAGAAAAGTAGTAGCCAAGAAAAAACAATAGAAATCCAAAAGCAAGACCAACAGCTATCCATGCCCAAGTATCATAGTAATATTTTGAAGTAAAATCTGAAATGAGTTTATGAAAACCAACTTTTGGAATAATTTTTATATCATCGAGAGCCATTTTTCGGGCAAAATCGAGGTTGGTTTTTATTTCTTCATCATTTGGACTCAACTGGAGTGCTTTTTCAAAATTGTATATTGACGGCGCAATTTTGTGAAGCTTGTAGTAACAATTTCCAAGGTTAAAATATATTTCGGCAGATTGCTTTCCCGAATTTAAAATGCTTTCATAGGTTTGTGCTGCTTCCTGATATTTTTCCTCTTGATACAATTTGTTTGCATTTTCAAAAGCCGATTGAGCCCAAAAAAATGGTGAAAAAAGCAGAGAAAATATGAATATTATCTTTTTCATGGCTATGAAATCTGTTTTTCTAAATCAGAAATTAAACGAATAGCTTTGTCATAATCTTGTTGAATAGAAACGCTTGTTGATGGCGCATATCTTGCAAATTCGCAGTTCTCAACTAATGAAATGAACTCTGAAACGGTTGCTGAGTCAGCATTTTTTTCATTTAGGATTTCACTAATCTTATCCTTACTCATGTCTGATGTTTCTATATTCAATTTTGCTTTTAGGAAATTGTGTAATGATTTTTCCAATGCAACATAAAAAGGTTCTTTGTTGTTGAGGTGTTTTTGGGCTTCAGATAAATATTTTTTAGCCAAAGCATTGGATTTTTTGATTTTATTACCCACAACATCTTTGTCTAAAGCTTCTTTTTTCTTTCTAGCTAAAACCACAAACGGAATAGCAAGGAATGGCAAAAACACTAAAGAATAAAATAATCCCGAACCAAGAAAATCATCTTTTTCAATTGGTTTTAGCGTAGTTTTTTGTTTGATAAAAGCAAATGATTTAGCAACTTCAACTTTATTTTTTACAACATCATTAGTTCTATCGTCATTGCTTGTAGAGGCAATTCCTGGACCATCAAGAACATTGATTAAAATTTCTTTGGATGTTATAGTTTTATAAGATCTTGAACCCAAATCAAAGTAGGTGAATGACATTGGTTTGATTTGGAAATTACCTTTCGATTGCGGAATGATAGTATATTTATCAGAAATGCTTCCAGTCATTCCAGAAAGTGGTGTAGAGACATTTTCATTATGCTCTGGATCATACATTTCTAGTGCCGAAGGCATAACCGGTTTTGGTAAATTGAATAATTTCAAATTCCCTGTACCAACAACTTTTACATTCAAATCAAGACTTTCGCCATTTTTCAACACGGTTTTTGAAGGAGTAACTTGAAAGTCAAACTTACCAACTGCTCCGCCAAAGTCCTCTGGTTTTCCAGCTTCTGGTAGAGGTTTTACATTGATTACTTTGCTTCCTGCTGAAACTCTTTTGCTGTCTTCAGTCATTAGAACTTGTCCCCAAAAATTTCTTCTGTTTGTAGGAACTTGACAATCGATGTCTAGTGACAAAGGTTCAATTTCTAATTTACCAGATTTTTGAGGATATAAGACTGTTTTTCTCAGCACAACATAACGATAACGTTCTCCTTTGAACATTCCGTCTTGAGCAACAAGTTGTTTAATATCAATATTTTGGCTCCAAAAATCATTGTACTTTGGCTTGCTTAGTTCTTGCCAATTGGTTATGCCTATATTGTAGCTAAAATAAAGTTTGTAAACCACTGTTATCGGTTCATTTACAAATGGATTACTATTAGAAATATCTGCAACTAAATATAGATTGTCATTTGCAGAAATTGCTGGTGCTTCATTTGGATCTTTTGGTAATTGAACTGCGTTGGTAACATTAATTTTTATTGGAGATGTTTTATAAATCTGCCCGTTGATTTCTATAGATGCTTGTCTAATAGTCAATGAACCTTTTTGAGTTGGCATCAAAATATAGGTATAAGACTTATTGAAAGTACCTCTACCATTTATCCATGATTGACTAACAGATTGACTTGGTCCGCCAACAACTCGAAAACCACATGACTCAAAATTTGGAGGAGTAAAATTATCTCCATCAGCATTCATGTTGAAATCAATACGAAGTCTTTCATTTAGCCCTAAAGAATTTTTGCTCACTTTGGCTTCAAATTGAACTTGAGCTAAAGCAAGATTTCCGATGATTAAAAATAATAATACAACTATTCTTTTCATTTCAGTTCATTTTCATTTATTGATTACCAGTCTTTTTCGGTTTGTTTTGGTTGTGTTAATGCTTTTTGTTTTTTTACTTTATCTTGTACTTTCTTTTCCTCATTGTTTACAGCATCCAATAGGTTTTGCAGTCGTTGTTTTGATATTCCGCCAGGATTTGGTTGAGGTTTACCACCATCTTTATTGCTGTTGTTTTGCTCCTTTTTCTGATTTCCATCCTGGTTTTGTTTATCCTTTTCTTTATCGCCTTGGTCTTTGTTTTTGTCTTTGTTTTTATCGTTTTGATCTTTATTCTGATCTTTGTTTTTCTTCTGATCTTCTTTTTGCTTTTGGTCTTTATTTTTGTTTTTATCATCCTTGCTTTTAGGAGAATTGTTTTTTAAATATTGTTTTGCCAAAGCAAAATTATAACGCGTTTGTTCATCGTTTGGATTATTTCTTAGCGCATTTTTGTAAGCATCTACAGCACCTTCATAATCTTTTTCATTCATCAAACAGTTACCAAGATTATGAAAAATTTTGTGTTTTTCTGCTTTGCTTTTTGATTTTTTTAACGCATTGGCAAATTGATATTTAGCTTCTGTTGTTTGTTTTTGTTTATAAATGCTCGTTCCAAGGTTATATCCAGAAATTGCTTTTTTTGGAAATTTTGACTGCGAAATTCTGTAATCTGCCTCAGCATCAACATAGTTTTTTTCTTCAAAGGCTTCATTTCCTTTGGGCAAAAACTTGTCCTTTTCTTTTTGTTGAGCATTTGCACAAAAAGAGATTAGTATCAATATGTATAAAAGCTTCTTCATTTATTCTTTTTCATTAAAGAGATTCATTTTTCTAACCCATTTTGTTCTTTTTTCAAAGAGAAATAAATCCAACAATAACAAGAAAAACCCAAACCCTAAAAACCACTGAAATTGTGATTTGAAATCAGCCATTTGAGTACTTTCAAACTCTGTTTTTTGTATGTTATTCAATGCGTTTTTGATGTAGTTCACAACATCTTTTGTCGAATTGCCATCAACGTAGCCACCATTTGTAGCTTTAGCAATTGTTTTGAGCACTTCGCTGTTTCTTTTTGTGATAACTACTTCATTATTATTGTCACGTTGAAAACTCTCTACTACACCATTTCGCTTTAAAGGAATTGTTCCACCATTTTCTGTACCAACACCAACTGTAATGATTTTTATGCCTAATTTTTTGGCTTCTTCAGCTGCATCAACAGCACTGTCAGAATGATCTTCACCATCAGAGATAATAACTAATAATTTATTTGTTTTATCTTTTTTGTTTACAAAAGTTGTGGCAAGATTTATTGCTTGATCTATAGATGTTCCTTGTGCAGAAATCATCCCAGGATTCATGGTTTGCAAAAACATTTTGGCCACAGCATAATCAGAAGTAATGGGTAATACAGGAAAAGCACTTCCTGAGTAGGCAATAATTCCAATTCTATCATTGGCAAAATGATTGATAAGCTGAGAAACTAATTGTTTGCTTTTCTCAAGTCTGCTTGGTGCAACGTCTTCTGCCAACATACTTTTAGAAACATCGATTGCAAAAATGATGTCTATGCCTTCTCTCTTCACAGTTTCCATTTTTGTCCCAATTTTTGGATTAACTAAACCAATTATTAGGAAAATAAGTCCAAAGAGAACAAGGATAAATTTTAAAACAGGCTTGAAAAAAGATTTTTCTGGACTAAGTTTTTTAAAAAGCTCTGAGTCAGCAAATTCTCTTTGTTTTTTTCTTTTCCAATAAATTACATATAGAAAAAGCAAAACCAAAGCTGGAATTACCAACAACAAATAAAAATATCCTTTTTCTTCTAACTCGTACATAATCAATTATGAATTATGAATTTCAAATTATGAATTTCAAATTATGAATTACTTGTTGAATTAGAATTTTTTGTAATTCGTAATTTTTCATTCGTAATTATTTATATAAAACTTCTAAAAATGGTATTTCGCAATCCGAATTCGATTAAAATTAAAATTCCAGCAATCCATACAAATGGTCTGTATCTTTCGTCATAATCATAAAATTTTAATTCTTTGATTTCTGATGTTTCTAGCTTGTTTATTTCGTTATATATTTCTTGAAGTTTGCTATTGCTTGATGCTCTAAAGTATTTTCCACCTGTGTTTCTAGCAATGGTTTTCATCAATTCTTGATCGATTTCTACTTTCATCATTTGAAATAAGAAACCGCCATTTGGCGCATAAGCATATGGGAACATAGCCATTCCGTTTGTACCAATGCCTATAGTGTAAACTTTTATGCCATATTCTTTGGCAATTTGTGAAGCAGTTTCTGGTTCAATAAAACCTGCATTGTTCACACCATCGGTAAGAAGAATGATGACTTTGCTCTTGGCTTTACTGTCTTTCAATCGGTTAATTGCCGTTGTCAAACCCATTCCTATTCCTGTTCCATCCTGAAGCACGTTATCATATTTTATGCCATTTATAGCTTCTAATACTAGAGCTTTATCACTTGTTACTGGAGTTTTTGTGTAAGCTTCTGCCGCATAAACTACAATCCCAATTCTATCATTTGGTCTACCTTCTACGAAATTGGCAGCCACTTTTTTTAGTGCTTCCATTCGGTTGGGTTTCAGGTCTTTTGCAAGCATACTTCCCGAAACGTCAATTGCCATAACAATATCAATCCCTTTTGTCGATTTGGTTTGACTGCTAATGTCTACTTTTCGTGGTCTTGCCATTGCTACTATCAAAGAGCTCAACGCAAGAAGACGAAGAACAAAAAGAAATGGTTTTAACTTAGTTTTCCAAGTAGATTTAAAACCAATGGTAGAACTTATTTTTACAGTTGCTGTTTGGTCTTTTAATTTCCAAAAATGCCACACCACAACTAATGGAAGTAATAGTAACAACCAGAAAAACTCAGGGTTCAAAAAACTTACATCTTTCATCATTGTGCTGGTGTTTCTAGTTCAACTGAATTGAGTATTCTTTCGGCAATTTCGCTACCATATTTGTCTTCTTCTTTGAACATGATAACAATTTGTTGTAAACCACCATCTTGTGCAAATACTAGAGATTCGTAATACATTTTTTGGCTTTTTTTCAACACTGGATCTATTGCTGTCAATGTTCCAAAGGCTTTCTTACCAGAAATTCCTTTTTGAGTATCAAAATCTTCTGTTTTTACGATGATGTTTTGCGCACCGCGTTGCTCCATAGCTTTCAATGAACCATCTATAGATTTATCCAAATCTATGGTTGTTTGTTCTTTGAATTTTGTGGTCGAAACAGCAACATAAAAATTATCAAGCATGCTTCCATATCCAAACATTTGCATTTCTTTTATAGAAGCCATTGCTTGTTTTGAAACATTTTTTGAAATATCCATACGTTTTAAAACTTTGGGAGTTTCAATTTTTACTCTTGGATTTCCATATTCGCTGTTTACCCATTCACTTTCCAATAATTCTTTCGTTGGATGACCAATAAAATTATCTTTTACATAGTCAAAACCTTTGAAATAAATTAGTCCAGCTACTGTTAGCAACAATATTCCAAAGAAAAAGCCCAATGAAATGATGACTTTTTTTCTTTTTTCTTTTTTAAGCTTTGCAATTCTTGCCAGTTCTTTTTGTTGTTCGTTCCAAAGGTCGAGTTCGTCTTTTTCCTCAACAATTTCTGGAATAGATTTGTGAATGGTTATAATAGAGCTCGAAATACGTTTTTTGTCTTCTTCAATTTCAAAATCTAGCGGTTTTACTTTGGCAAATTTTACCAAATCGGCTTGTTTTAAAACTTTTTCAAGATTTTCAACGGTTTCAGCAGAAAGCTTTAATTTCTTTTGTTTAGCTGCATTTCGCAAACCTTCAATCAATTCAGAAGTTGTGCTTTCCATGGCTGGAATATTGATTTCTTCTTCGATATAATTTCGGGCAATATCTGTAAGTTCAGAATAGTAGCTTTTCACTTCACCACGCTGCCAAAGTTCTTTTTTCTCCAATTGTTGCAGTAATGAAGTGGCTTTTTCGATAGGAGATTTATATTCTTCTACTATTGGTTTTTCTTTTTTTGGTTGTTTTTTGTAGTAAATGTAACCGAAATAACCAATTGCCAAAAGAGCTAGAACAATCAACAGGTAAATCCACCAGTTTCCCCAATCATTTTCAACAGGAATAATGCTTTTGATGTCATACATTTTTTGTTTTAATGTATCGACTTTTACATCGCTGATTTCAATTTTTATGCTGTCGCTAAATACTTTTTTACCGTTGATAATTACAGGTAGTTTTGGCACTAAATATTTTCCGCTGTCAAATTGAGTTAATCCATATTTTTTGATCAATTCGTAACGATTTCCGTTTCGAATGGTATCTATTTTATAACTTTCTAATACTTCTAGGTTGCCAAAAAACTTTCCGTTGGGAAATTTTACTTTCGAAAAAGTATCGACATCAGTTTTTAATGTCAATTTGAACTCGGCACCGATTTTTTTCTTAGTAGAATCGATAGAAGTTGCGATTTTTTGAGAAAAAATCGCATTAGAAATCAATAATAAAAAAATCAATATTTTGAACTTCATCTTTAACTTCTCGATTTAAAATATACTAATAATTTAGTTACATAACTTTCGTCAACTCTTGTATTTACTGTTCCCGAACCACATTTTGAGAAAATATCTTTGAAAAAATTTACTTTTTCGTGATAGTTTTTTTCATAGTCTTGACGAACTTTCTTTGATGTTGTATCAATTGTGATGATTTTTCCGGTTTCGGCATCTTCCATTTCTACAACACCAATGTTTGGCATTTTTTCTTCTCGAATATCATATACTCTGATGCCTGTTAAATCATGTTTTTTTCCTGCAATCTTCAACGTTTTTTCGTAGTCATCATCCACCATAAAATCTGAAATCACAAAAACAATTGCTTTTTTCTTTTGCGTGGCCGATAGAAATTTCAAAGCTTGTGACAAATCTGTTTTTTTGCTTTTTGGTTGGAATTCAATTAACTCACGAATAATTCTCAATACATGCGATTTTCCTTTTTTGGGAGGAATGTATAATTCGATTTCATCCGAAAATAGAATTAATCCAATTTTATCGTTGTTTTGAGTTGCCGAAAAAGCCATTGTGGCTGCAATTTCGGTTACAATTTCGCTTTTCAATTGATTTTTTGTTCCAAAACTTTCTGAACCCGAAACGTCAACCATTAACATCATAGATAACTCTCTTTCTTCCTCAAAAACTTTTATATATGGTTCGTTGTAACGAGCGGTAACGTTCCAATCAATAGCACGAACGTCATCGCCAAACTGATATTGACGCACCTCAGAAAAGGTCATTCCGCGACCTTTAAACGACGTGTGATATTCTCCCGAAAAGATATGATCGCTCAATCTTCGGGTTTTGATTTCTATTTTACGAACTTTTTTAAGTAAATCCTTGGTTTCCATCTTTCAGTCGAAAGTCGAAAGTCGAAAGTCGAAAGTTTTATAGTCAATTGTTTTGTTGACTTTTCACTTTTCACTTTTCACTTTTGACTTAATTAAGGCACTTCAATTTCGTTTACGATTTTGTTGATGATTTCTACAGAAGTAATGTTTTCAGCTTCAGCTTCATAAGTAATTCCTATTCTATGACGAAGAACATCATGAACTACAGCGCGAACATCTTCTGGAATTACATAGCCTCTACGCTTGATAAAGGCGTAACATTTAGCAGCATTTGCCAAGTTGATGCTTCCGCGTGGTGATGCTCCAAAACTGATAAGAGGTTTTAAACTTTCAAGTTTATATTTTTCTGGATAACGAGTTGCAAAAATAATATCGAGAATATACTTTTCAATTTTTTCGTCCATATATACTTCACGAACTGCTTCTTGAGCACGAAGAATTTGTTCTAATGAAACTACTTGATTTACTTTTTCAAATCCACCTTTCAAATTTTGACGAATTACTAATCGTTCTTCATCAATTTTAGGATAATCGATAACCGTTTTAAGCATAAAACGATCCACTTGTGCTTCGGGTAATGGATAAGTTCCTTCTTGTTCTACTGGGTTTTGTGTAGCAAGAACTAGAAATGGTTTGTCCAATTTAAATGTAGTATCACCAATGGTTACTTGTTTTTCTTGCATTGCTTCTAACAAAGCCGATTGTACTTTGGCTGGAGCACGATTAATCTCATCTGCAAGAACAAAATTAGCAAAGATTGGTCCTTTTTTTATTGAAAATTCATTGGCTTTGATATTGTAAATCATCGTTCCAATGACATCTGCAGGCAACAAATCGGGTGTAAACTGAATGCGACTAAAACTACCATGAACAGCTTGTGAAAGTGTATTAATGGCAAGTGTTTTTGCTAATCCCGGAACACCTTCAAGCAAAATATGTCCTTGACCCAAAAGTCCTATAAGCAATCGTTCCACCATGTGTTTTTGACCAACGATTACTTTATTCATTTCCATGGTCAATAAATCAATAAAAGCACTCTCTCTTTCTATTTTTTCGTTTATAGCTCTAATGTCTAGAGCAGCAACATTTTCTTCCATATCAGTATTTGTAGTAACTTTATTTGTTGTTTATAATTTTAACATTTCAAAAGTGAAAATTTAATCCTATTGATGTTGTTAATAATGCGTTAAATGTTAAATAAAATCATTAATATTAAGGATGTTTTATGATTTTCTTTTCATAATTTTAAGACCTTATACAAGTGATTTTTTATTTGTGGCAAAATAATAATTTTTTTAAATTTTAATCAATAACGAATTTTCACATGATGAAAACAAAAATTTCACCTATTATAGCAGGAACCATGAATTGGGGAATTTGGGATAAAAACTTATCAACCAAAGACATGGCTCACTTGATTTCGATTTGTTCAGAAAATAAAATAACTACTTTTGATCATGCTGATATTTATGGTGACTACACTACAGAAAGTGATTTTGGAAAAGCATTTGTAGAAAGTGGTATTCCTAGAGAAAAAATCCAACTGATCTCCAAATGTGGAATTCAACACACAAAAGGAAGAAATAATTCTATCAAGCATTATGATTATTCAAGAGATTATATCATTTGGTCTGTTGAAAATTCATTGAAAAACCTCAGAACAGATTATTTGGATGTTTTGCTCCTTCACAGACCAAGTCCATTAATGGTTGCTGAGGAAATAGCCGAAGCAGTTTCTAAACTGAAGAAAGAGGGTAAAATCATTGATTTTGGAGTGTCAAATTTTACTTCTTCACAAACAGATTTAATACGTTCACAAACTGAAGTTTGTTGTAATCAAATTCAATTTTCAGCCACACACCATGAAGCTATGCTTGATGGAAGTCTAGATTACATGCAAATCCATAAGATTAGACCACTTTCTTGGAATCCTCTTGGAACTGTTTTTAGAGAAGACATTGAGCAAACAAGAAGATTAAAAAGGTTGTTAGTTCAACTAGTAGAGAAATATGGAGTAGGTTCTGATACCATTTTATTGTCGTGGGTTTTACAACATCCTGCAAATGTTGTTCCCGTGGCAGGAACTGTAAATATTGCTAGAATTCAACAGCTTATGAAAGCAGTTACTTTGCCAATGGAAAAAACAGATTGGTTTGCTATATGGACTGAAAGTATGGGGAATAAAGTGCCTTAAAAGGTAGAAGTACGAAGTACGAAATACGAGGAAAACTTCGTATTTTGTACTTCGTAAATCGTATTTATCATGATTAACAAACGTCTTCTTATCAAAAATTTATTGGCTCACAATGATGAGAGCAGTTTTTATGATAAGAAACGGCAACTCAATTTGCATTCAAAAGAGGGAAAAGCCAAATTTTTGAAGCATATATGTGCTTTGTCAAATTCTAATCCTTCTAATAACTCTTATATTGTTGTAGGGGTTGAAGACGAAAGCAATGAAATAGTAGGTGATGATTTTTTTGACGATAGCCGAATTCAAAACCTTGTAAATGCTTTTCTAGAAAATCCTCCGAAAATTCAATATGAAAATGTTCCATTTCCAAATCTTCCAAAAGACAAAGTAGTTGGACTAGTCACAATTAAACCAAAATCTAAAACTTCTTATTTTAAAAAAGGAATTTATACAATTCCAGCAGGAACTAGTTTTGTTAGAGTTGGAAGTAATTCTGTTCCAACTGAAGGAAAAATTCCTTATTCAAAATCAAATGTTGAAACTATTATTAGTATAGAAAATAACTCTAGAAATAGTATTGCTCACACATTGGATGGCGTCATGAACTTTATGGTTGAAAGGCATGGCGATATGCTTTCGCAGTATAAAGTTTTCAAAGAGCTTTTTGTGATTTGTTGGGCAGGAATTCCAAAAAAAATTAGAGATAAAAATTTTCTTTCACGGGTAGATATTGAATTGGTCAACGAACAAGTTAAACTTTTCTATTCCGCTCAAGACGATGTCACAATTTCATATGATGAGGATTCGTTCACCATTACAGAATATGTTCCTCTTGGATTGAATGATAAAACAAGTTATTACCCTTTAGAACAACAAAAACTCACTTTTTTTGACAACGGTTATTATAAAATTGAGACCGAAATGCTTTTTGAACCGCCTCAGTACAACAGGAAGATGCTTCATCACATATATAATTCAAATTTATCTTTACTAAATAAGCTTCAAAAAGGAACACAACTAGTTGATATAGAGCAGAAAGACCTCGAAAATATTCCTTATACTTTGATGATTTGTTATTTGAATGGTTTTGAAGAAGCTAAACAGAAACTTATTGAATCAAAGTTGTTATTGAAATCAAATTCAAATAAAAATATTTACAATAATTTTAAGGAGGTTATGCGCGTTTTTAGAAAAGTAAAATATGGCGGTAAATAAAATCATATTTCTATTTTTGTTAAAAATAAGTTTATGGGTAGAATATTAGTTATTGGAGATATTCACGGAGGATTGAGAGCATTGCATCAAATTTTTGAAAGAGCAAATGTTTCAAAAAATGACACACTGATTTTTTTAGGAGATTATGTAGACGGATGGAGCCAATCGCCTCAAGTTATAGATTTCTTGATAGAACTTTCAAATAATCAAAAATGCATTTTTATAAAAGGGAATCATGATGAGTTGTTGCTCGATTGGTTAACAGAGAACGACAAAAACTTTGATGTAAAAATGTGGTATAAACACGGTGGTGAAGCTACTGTGTTAGCATACGAGAATTATTCATATAAACAAAAGCTGAAACACATAGACTTTTTGGATAATCTTGAAGATTATTATTTGGATGAGCAAAACAGGTTGTTTATTCATGCTGGTTTTACAAACATGAATGGCATTGAATTCGAATATTTTCCTAAGTTATTTTGTTGGGACAGAACTCTTTGGGAAACCGCACTAGCATTGGATACATCTATCAGTAAGGACAGTTTACTTTATCCGAAAAGATTTACTCACTATGATGAAATCTATATTGGTCATACACCTGTTACAAGAATTGATATGACAACACCAGTAAACAAAGCCAATATTTGGAATATTGATACGGGAGCAGCTTTCAAAGGGAAATTGACCATAATGAATGTAACAACAAAAGAATTTTGGCAAAGTGAACCGCTGCAAACACTTTATCCTAATGAAAAGGGCAGAAATTAACATATTTGAACTACTTTTGTAAAAATTTAAAATCATGAAAAAAATCATAACACTTTCACTTTTATTGATTAGCGGTTTTGTTAATGCACAAGCCTACAAAGGCAAAGGAGATATTAAAGGACAAGTAGGTTTGACGCTTCAAGATGGCGGAACTGGTATAGGAATATCAACCGATTTTGGAATTGGTGAAAACATGTCTTTTGGTATTGTTGCTGGATATATGCTTAATGCAGATAAAATTGCAGATGTAAAACCTAGATTTGAAGATAGAGCTGATTTAAAAGTTCGTTTCAATGCCAATATTGGAAATGTATTTAAACTTGATGATAACATTGATATCTATCCTGGGTTACACCTTGGGTTAAGAAATTTTGGAGGTCATCTTGGAGCAAGATATTTCTTTACTGATGGGTTTGGAGTTTATACTGAAGCTTCGGTTCCTCTTGCGCGTTACGACACAGATGTAAATGGTTTTGAACATTACAACAATCAATTTATGTTTGTAATTGGAGCATCTTTTAATTTATAAAAATGAGTATAGTTACCGAAAAAAGACTTAGAGATAGAAGTGGATCAGTTTGTGAAATTTCTGGAACCGATGAGAATTTAGTAGTCTATTTAGTTGAGCCAAAAACAGAGGCAATTCCCGAAAATTGTGTTTTAATTACAAAAAAACTAAAAGATCAAATCGAAAACCCAGAAACCATGGAGCCAAATGATTGGCGTGGTTTAAGCGATAGTATGTGGAATGAAAATCTTCCGGTACAAATTGTTTCTTGGCGAATGCTAGCTAGATTAAAAAATCATGATTTATTAGAAATGATGTACCTTGATGAAGATGCTTTAGAATGGGCAAAAGCAACAGGTGAAGCCGATGATGACGAAGGAAAAATTATTCACAAAGACTCCAATGGAAATATTTTGAAAGATGGAGACTCTGTAGTCTTAATTAAGGATTTGGATGTTAAAGGTGCAACATTTACTGCAAAACGTGGCGCAGCGGTTCATAATATTAAATTGGTTTGGGATGATGCGAATTTGATTGAAGGTAGAGTTGAAAATCAAAACATTTATATTTTAACACAATACGTCAAGAAAACGAAATAATCATTAAACTTAAAATAAAAATCCCGAAATACATTTCGGGATTTTTTTGTCTATATTCTTTACTCTTTATTCTATTTTCTGAAACTACAAATCAAACTTAATTCCTTGTGCCAATGGTAAATTGGTCGTGTAGTTAATTGTATTTGTTTGTCTTCTCATATACACTTTCCAAGCATCAGAACCACTTTCACGTCCACCGCCAGTTTCTTTTTCACCACCAAAAGCACCACCAATTTCAGCACCTGAAGTTCCAATATTCACGTTAGCAATTCCACAATCTGAACCAGCGTGAGATAAAAATGCTTCAGCTTCACGCAAATTATTAGTCATAATAGCTGATGATAATCCTTGCGCTACACCATTTTGAATAGCAATTGCATCATGAACATCACCAGAATATTTCAATAAGTATAAAACTGGAGCAAATGTTTCGTGTTGAACGATTTCAAAATGATTTTGCGCCTCAGCAATAGCTGGTTTTACATAGCAACCACTTTCATAACCTTCTCCAGAAAGAACGCCACCTTCAACCAATATTTTTCCACCTTCTGCAACAACTTTTTCTAAAGCTCTATTGTACATTTCTACAGCATGAGTATCAATAAGTGGTCCAACATGATTGTTTTGGTCTAATGGATTACCTATCCTTAATTGCCCATAAGCACTCACAATGGCGTCTTTCACTTTATCATAAATGCTTTCGTGAATAATCAATCTTCTTGTTGATGTACAACGTTGACCTGCTGTTCCTACAGCACCAAAAACAGCACCGATAACAGTCATTTTTATATCTGCATCTGGAGTTACAATAATGGCGTTGTTTCCTCCTAATTCTAATAATGAGTTTCCTAAACGAGCTGCACAAGCTTGAGCAACAATTTTACCCATTCTAGTAGAGCCAGTTGCTGAAACTAATGGAACACGTTTGTCATGTGTCATCATTTCACCAACTTTATAATCTCCGTTGATTAAACATGAAATTCCTTCTGGTAGATTGTTTTCTTTCAAAACCTCAGCAATGATATTTTGACAAGCAATTCCACATAAAGGAGTTTTTTCTGAAGGTTTCCAAACACAAACATCACCACAAATCCATGCTAATGCTGTGTTCCAAGACCAAACTGCAACTGGAAAGTTAAATGCCGAAATAATTCCCACAATTCCCAGTGGATGATATTGCTCATACATTCTATGCCCTGGACGTTCAGAATGCATCGTCAATCCATGTAATTGACGAGAAAGACCAACAGCAAAATCGCATATATCAATCATTTCCTGAACCTCACCCAAACCTTCTTGATATGATTTACCCATTTCATAGGAAACTAACTTACCAAGTGGTTCTTTATATTTACGTAATTTTTCCCCAAACTGACGTACAATTTCACCACGCTTTGGCGCAGGCATTAAACGGAAAGTTTTAAAAGCTTCACTGGCTGTTTGCATTACTTTTTCATAATCTTCAGCAGTTGTTGTTGTAACAGAAGCAATCAATTGCCCATCAACAGGTGAAAAACTATCAATTTTATCTCCATTTGAAAACCAATTATTCCCAGTTGAAGTTCCTTGGTTAACTTGCTTAACGCCTAATATTTCTAAAGCTTCAGTCATTCCAAATTGTTGTGCAACCGAAGATGTTGTTATTGTTGACATTGTATAATAATTAAAAATTTAATGCAAAGGTAATATATTCTTATTTGGTAACAAATCGTTCATCGCTTTCCATAACCGTTCCGCACTTTTCACAAGTCCTTAATTCTTCCGAATTGTAGAAATGATTAAAATGCGCTAGAAAATCTTTCTCAATATCATGAAGTTCAAAATAAACCTCATATAATTTATGATTACAATTTTCGCAATACCAAAGCAAACCATCAGGAATATCTTTTCCATCTCTTTTTCGTTCTACAACCAAACCTATTGAACCTTCATTTCTACTAGGTGAATGTGGTATTTTTGCTGGAAGTAAAAACATATCACCAGCAGTTAATTTCATTGCTTTTTTTTCTCCATTATCTTGAATGTAAACGGTTATTTCTCCTTCCAGTTGGTAAAATAATTCTTCTGTTTCATTATAATGATAATCTTTGCGAGCATTTGGTCCGCCTACAATCATCACAATATAATCACCAGAATTTACATATAGGTTTTTATTACCTACTGGAGGTTTTAATAAATGCCGATTTTCATCTATCCATTTATTTAAATTGAAAGGTTTTTTTACTGACATATTTTTGAATATATATTTGAGTAAAATTACAAAAAATAAAGGTCAGCAACTGCTGACCTTTATTTTTGTTATTTCATTTCTTTAATAAGATAAATATAAACAGGGAAGTGATCACTATACCCAATTTCAGTCATGCTATGACGGAGAGGATAACCTTTGTACTGACCAGTTGTTTGGATTAAATAGGGTTTATTAAAAATCCCTGCTTTCCAATAGTGATATGATGTATATTCTTCTTTTCTTATAAATGGTTCACTAACCATTATTTGGTCGAAAATATCACCAGCATCTCTGTAAAAAAGAGTTGAATTTCCTTTATAGAACATTTCTTCAAAAGGATTGTAAATGTCAAATTGTTTTACTTCTTCTTTTTTTCTTTTAGCTTTAATCCCTTCTTTTACACTTTTGTTGTAACTACCATCATTGAGATCGCCCATTGTTATGATTTTTGCATTTGGATTTATTGCAAATAGCGAGTCCATGATTTTACGGTTCAATTTTCCAGCTGCTTCTCTGAAAGGCGAACTCTTCTTTTCTCCACCAGAACGAGATGGCCAGTGATTGACAATAATATGTATTTCTTCACCATCAAGATAACCTGTTACTAATAATTGATCACGAGTGTAAACACGATCATTTTCTTGGTTTGTTTGGGCAACATCATCTGTGGTTTCTTCTTTTTCTTTATCTTTTTTTGAAACTTTTGCCTCTTGATTTTTATAAATTAATAATGGAATGTTTGAATAACTTGTTGGTTTAAAATGCTTTTTTTGGTAAAGAAGCGCTACATCTATTCCTCTTTTGTCTGGAGAATCGAAGTGTATTATCCCATAATCTCTATTGATTAACAAAGGTTCTTTTATTAAGTCTTCCAAAACACCTCTGTTTTCAATTTCAGCACCACCAATCAGAGTTGGAGAATTATTTGGGTTTTCGGATGTTCCTATTTCAGACAATACTTTTGAAAGATTGTGTAGCTTTTGATGATATTTTTTAGATGTCCAGTTTTGAACTCCATTTGGAAGCCATTCTTCATCCATATTTGGACCATTGATGGTGTCGAATAGATTCTCGAAATTATAAAAAGCAACAGTATGAATAGAATACTTTTTTGCTTGGGAATTTGCAGTATAAATTGCGAAAAAAGCAAAGAAAACCGCTATTAAATTTTTAATTTTCATAAAACGCATATTAATTTTACATCAAGATTGTTACAAACTTCGCGCCAAAAGTAAATAATTATATTAAAAGATGTACATTTGCGGGCTGTTATGTTTTTATTAACATTTCAAAAAAGATAAATTAATTTAATTTTATTTATGAAAAAACTCGTTTTTAGTGCTTTGCTTGTTTTACAATCTGTTTTGGTTTTAGCCCAAAACGCAGGTAGTATTAAAGCAAAAGTAGTTGATTCTAAAACTCAAAAGCCCTTACAAAATGTTGTTGCAGCTGTTCAAAATTTGAATTTAACATCTGTGACTAATGTAGCTGGAGAGTTTGTAATTAAAAATGTTCCTGCGGGTAATCAAATTCTTTTGGTTAAAACAGCAGGATACAAAGACCAATTGTTTTCATTGGAAGTATCTCAAAACCAAACACTTGATATCGGAGTGGTTGTTTTAGAAGAAGATATCACAACTGAACAACAATTAAGTTTAGTTTCTATTACCGATAATGATTTAGGTGATGACAATAGTGGTTCTGAAAGTACTTCAGGATTATTGCAAGCATCTAGAGATGCATTTCAACAGGCTGCGGCTTTCAACTGGGGACAAGCTCGTTTTAGAGTTAGAGGTTTAGATAATGAATATTCCACTACAATGATTAATGGAGTGGTTATGAATAAAATATATGACGGAAGACCACAATGGAGTAACTGGGGTGGATTGAATGATGCTACAAGAAACCAAGAGTTTACGATGGGTTCTGCGCCTTCAGATTATACTTTTGGAGGAATACTTGGTACTCAAGAAATCAACACGAGAGCATCAATTTACAGAAGAGGAAACAGAGTTTCTTTTGCTGGAACCAATACAAATTACAATGGTAGATTAATGGGTACAGTTGCTTCTGGTATGAGAAATGATGGTTGGGCTTATGTAATTTCTGCATCAAGAAGATTTTCAGTTGATGATGCAGCTTATTTTGATGGAACTACATACAATGCAAATTCATTTTTTGCAAGTGTTGAAAAAAGACTGTCTTCTAATAACACATTGAATTTTACTTCAATATATGCTGTGAATAGAAGAGGGAAAAATTCTCCAAACACAAAAGAAGTAACTGATTTAACAAGTGAAACATACAATTCATATTGGGGTTGGCAAAATGGAGAAAAGAGAAATTCAAGAATTAAGGAAATAGAGGAACCAATATTTATTTTGAGTGATTATTGGAAGATATCTTCTAAAACCAACTTAAATCTAAATTTATCTTATCAGTTTGGTAAAGTAGGTAATAGTCGTATAGATTATCAAGGGGTTAATAATCCTGATCCTACTTACTATAGAAACTTACCTAGCTACTTCACTTCTTTATATGAAAATGATCCAGCAACTGTTCAGTTGACAAATCCATCTGCTTATTTACCTGGTGGTCTTGGTGGTATTCCAACACCAGATTTAATTGGAGCTTCAAACGCTGCTTTTTTAACTAATCCTCAAATAGATTGGGAAAAAATGTATAGAGCAAATGAATTAGCAAATAACGCAGGTGAAGGTGCTAAATATATTTTATATGAAGATAGAACTGATGATAGACAGTGGAATGCAAATGCAATATTGAGTTCTCAAATTGCTGATAATATTGTAATGAATGCTGGAGGTTATTTCACTAAATTAAAATCTCACAACTTTAAAAACCTGTTAGATCTTCTAGGTGGAAATTATTTTACAGATATTACTCTTTTTGGTTCAGGAAATCAACAACAAACGGATTTGAACAATCCTAATAAACAGGTTGAAGTAGGTGATACTTTTGGCTACAACTACAATTTATATGCTACTAAATATGACATATTTACTCAATTTAAATTTACATATAAAAAAGTTGATTTCTATTTAGGCCAATCATTCTCTAGATCAGAATATGAAAGAGAAGGTTTGTACAAAAATGGATATTATGCTACAAACTCTTTAGGTTATAGCGGTAAAAAAACATTCGACAATTTTGGTTTCAAAGGAGGATTGACATATAAGATAACAGGAAAACATTTTATAACTTTTAATGGTGTTTACATGTCTAAAGCTCCTTCGCTTAGAAATACTTACAATAATGCTCGTGTTAATAATAACGTTACTAATGGTGTATCAAATGAAACGGTTACTAGTGCAGACTTGAGTTTTATTATTAATTCACCTAAGTTAAAAACAAGATTGACCGCTTTCTTTACTCGTATTCAAGACCAAACAGAAACTGCATTTTTCTACGGTGATGGTGCTGGTATAGATGATGCAACTACGGAATTGAACGAAGCAAATTCATTTGTAGCCCAAACGGTTACAGGTTTAGAAAAAAGAAATATGGGAGTAGAGTTTGGTCTCGAATACCCAATAACTTCTACACTTAAAGCTACTGCAGCAGCAACTTATGGTGAATATATTTATGCTAACAACCCTAACTTGAGTGTAAGTATTGATCGTTTAGCATCTGAAACCAATATAGCTCCATTTTTGGATTATGGAGTTGCACATATTAAAAACTATAAACAAGCTGGTATGCCACAGGCTGCAGCTTCATTTGGTTTAGAATATAGAGACCCAAAATTTTGGTGGATTGGAGCTAATGTGAATTATTTAGCCAATAATTATGTTTCTATTGCACCAATCACTAGAACCGATAGATTCTACATTGATCCTGCTAGCGTAAATGGAAGCTCATTTTCTGAAGCTACTCAAGAAAGAGGTGATGCTTTGTTGAAACAAGAAAAATTTGATAACTTTACTTTAGTTAATTTAACTGGAGGAAAATCTTGGAAAATAGGAAGTCAAACATTAGGTTTCTTTGCTAGTATAAACAATGTTTTTGATGTTACATACAAAACTGGAGGTTTTGAGCAAGCAAGAAATTCTAACTATAGAGAGTTAAATCAGGATGTGTCTAGTGGAACACCTGCTTTTGCTCCAAAATATTTTTATGGTTATGGAAGAACTTACTTCGTAAACCTTTACATTAATTTCTAAAAAACAAAAAAAAGATAATATGAAAACAACAATTTTAAAATCTGCTCTTTTCGTAGCTCTTACAACAGGAATATTGTCAAGTTGTGTTAAGGATGATGACTACAGTACACCAGAGTTATCAGGTTGTACAGGAACTACTCTAGTAAAAAACAGAGAAGTATCACAAATAACGGCTACTTCAATTGTAGCTCTTCACGAAAATATTGAACCTGGAGTTTCTGACGTTATTGAAGCTTATGTTACTTCTAGTGATATAGGTGGAAATTTCTTCAAATCAATTTCAATGCAAACTTTAGATGGTTCTAGAGCTTTTAGCGTTGCAGTTGATGCTACAAATACTTTCATAAATTATGAACCAGGAAGAAAAGTATTAATTAAAATGGATGGATTATACACAGATAGCCCAACATCTGGTCCTATAGGGATGAGAATTGGATCGCTATATGTGGGTTCTTCTGGAACAGCTTCAGTAGGTAGAATGCCAGAAGCTGATTTTAGATTAGCTGTTCAACCTTCTTGTACAATAGTTAATGAAGACCAACTTCTTCCTGCAACTCCTGTTAACATTGAACAAATTAAAAATGATGCTTATCTTAACAGACTAATTGAATTAAATAATGTAGAATTTTCAACAGGAGATATCAACTCTACTTATTATGATGTAAACAATGATTTAGGAGGAGCAACAAACCGTACTTTAATTGACCTTTTAGGAAATTCTATTATCTTTAGAACTAGTGCTTATGCAAACTTTGCAGCTAGATCTGTTGCAAAAGGTTCTGGTAAAGTGAGAGGTGTTCTAACTAAATATTGTAGCGGTTCTAGTTGTGATTATCAATTTATGGTAAGATCTATTGGAGATATCAAATTATCAAATGATATTGATACTCGTTTTATACCGCTATTAAATGAAACTTTCAGTACTGCTACATCATTCAATTCTGATTGGAAAACTTATAGCGTTACTGGTGCTCAAGTATGGACTTATAGTTCAACATTTGGTAACCCAGGCGGAATGGCTAAAATGTCTGGTTTTGCAAATTCGACCAACAATGCTAATGAAGATTGGTTAATTTCACCTGCTCAAAATCTAACAACTTTAACAAATGCTTTCGTTTCATTTGATAACGCATATAAATTTACAGGTGATCCAATTCAAATATTAATTTCAAACAATTACTCAGGAAGTGGTGATCCATATGCAGCTGGAGTAACTTGGACTACTTTGACTATTCCACCAGGAGGACTTTCTACTGGAAATTATGTTTACGCTAATTCTGGTAACCTTGATATTTCTGCTTTTGCAGGAGCTGGAAACAGCCATGTTTACATAGCTTTTAAATATACTTCTAGTACTTCTGCAGGTTCTACTTGGGAGATTGATAATGTGAAGATTACTGGTAATTAATTGAATAGAAAATGAGAAAAATTAAAAGCATAATCTTTTTTGCATCACTTGCTATAGTATTTAATTCTTGTGATGATAAAGAAGAATCTGTGAACTATATCCAAGAAAACTATTTAGCTGGTAAATGGATTATTACAGAAGAAGGACATATGAACAGTCAGTCAGGTATTGATTTTGCTCAATATGTTAATGATGCAACATGCAATAATGACAATATAATTTTCAATGACGACATGACTTTTGCAACTCATGATTTTTCCTCTGTTGATGGAAGCTGTCAAGACGAGTCTGTAACGGGAAGTTATGACCGTGTTAACCATACATTAACACTAACATATACTGTTGATGGTGAAGTTATGCATATGAATTACATCATTACAAAACTCACAGCAACTGAACTAGAATTTAATTATAGTGATGCTGGAGAATTAGTATTTTTAAAATTAACTAAAGAATAACACTTATTTCTTAAGTATAAAAAAGCAGAGTTTTATCTCTGCTTTTTTTATGCCTTCTTTTTTCTTATCAATTCATCAAAAGTTTTTTGATATATTTATTGCTTCAAATTAACCCAATATAGCAATGAAAAAAATATTTTTCACTTTAGCAATTTTTATGGCAGTAACAGCATTAGCCCAAGAATCATTAACTCCCGAAACACTATGGAAACTCGGTAGAGTTACTCCCATTGGAATATCCAAAGATGGAAAACAGATAGTTTATAAAGTTTCTACACCATCCATAGAGGAAAATAAATCCAATACTAAGTTTTACACCATTCCAGTTGAAGGTGGAATGCCTGTTGAGGTTGCGGAAACTAAAGATTTGGTAAAAGATAAAAATATTTCTCCAGACGGAAAATACATCCTTTCTTCCGATGAGATAAAAGTAGAAAACGTATTAGGAAAGGATTTCTATCCTCAATTGGACAAATCCAACGTACAAGTATATAACGGCTTAGATTATCGCCATTGGGATACATGGAACGAAGGAAAACACAATCACGTTTTATTGGCTATTAACAAACCTGGAAAGGCAAAACCTATGGATATTATGAAAGATGAGCCATTTGATTGTCCTCAAAAACCATTCGGTGGCGACGAAGATTTCATTTGGTCTCCAGACAGTAAAAGCGTGATTTATGTTTGCAAAAAAAAATCAGGTACAGACTATGCTATCTCTACAAATACAGATTTATACGAGTATAATATAGAAACAAAAGAAACAAAAAATCTAACCGAAAGTAATTTAGGTTATGATACAAATCCAGTTTTTTCCCCAACAGGGAATTTAACTTGGCTTCAAATGAAACGAGACGGCTATGAAGCCGATAAAAATGATATTATTGTTCGTTTCAAAGGAATGGATATCAACTTAACGGCTAATTGGGATGGAACTGTTGACAATATTCTTTGGAGTAATGATGGAAAGAAAGTTTATTTTACAGCACCTGTTGATGGAACAAAACAATTGTTTGAAGTTAATTTTCCAGGTTCAACAAAAATTGCCGTAATGGTTAAACAGGTTACTAATGGCGATTTTGACATTAATGATTTAGTAGGTTTTTCGGGTGATAATATTATTGTTACTAGAACTGATATGAATCATGCTTCTGAAATTTATTCTTATAATTTAAAGAAAAAAACTTGGTTACAAATCACTAAAACCAATGATGAGACTTACTCAAAATTAAGCCTTCCAAAGTTTGAAAGAAGATATGTAACCACAACCGATGGTAAAAAAATGTTGGTTTGGATAATTCTACCTCCAAATTTTGACAAAACAAAAAAATATCCAGCACTATTATACTGTCAAGGCGGACCACAATCACCATTGACACAGAGTTATTCTTTCCGTTGGAATTTCTCTTTGATGGCATCGCAAGGTTATGTAATCGTTGCGCCAAATCGTCGCGGAATGTATGGACATGGTCGTGAATGGAATGAGCAAATTTCTAAAGATTGGGGTGGACAAGTGATGGATGATTACCTTTCTGCAATTGATGATGTGGCCAAAGAAAGTTATGTGGATAAATCGCGTTTAGGAGCTGTTGGAGCTAGTTATGGCGGCTATTCAGTATTCTACCTTGCCGGAATTCACAATAATCGTTTTAAAACCTTTATTTCGCACTGTGGTGTTTTCAATCTTGAAAGTATGTATGGAACTACCGAGGAAGTTTTTTTCAATAATTGGGATCATGGTGGAGCATATTGGGAAAAAGACAATGCTGTGGCACAAAAAACTTTTTCAAAATTCAATCCTATCAATATGGTTGATAAATGGAATACTCCGATATTAATTATTCAAGGAGGAAAAGATTATCGTGTGCCAATAGGACAAGGCCAAGAAGCATTTCAAGCGGCACAACTGCGAGGTATAAAAAGTAGATTTATGTTTTTCCCAGAGGAAAATCACTGGGTGTTAAAACCACAAAATGCCCTAGTTTGGCAAAATGAATTTTATAAATGGTTGAAAGAAACCTTATAGAAATAAAAAACCCAACTTGAAAAAGTTGGGTTTTTTATATTAACTCTTATTCAGGGTCATCCATTTTAAAGGTTTCCATGAACTTAGTGGTGTAATTTCCAGCAACATAATCAGGATGATCCATCAATTGTCTGTGAAAAGGAATAGTTGTTTTAATCCCTTCAATATAAAACTCATCCAAAGCACGCTTCATCTTGCTGATTGCTTCTTCTCTAGTTTGAGCAGTAGTAATCAATTTTGCAATCATGGAGTCATAATTTGGCGGAATAGTGTAACCTGCGTAAACGTGAGTATCTAGACGAACACCATGTCCTCCAGGTGCATGTAATACAGTAATTTTTCCTGGTGAAGGACGAAAATCATTGTATGGATCTTCTGCGTTTATGCGGCATTCTATCGAGTGCAATTGCGGTAAATAATTCTTTCCAGAAATTGGTACGCCAGCAGCAACCAATATTTGTTCACGAATTAAATCATAATCAATAACCTGCTCAGTAATAGGGTGTTCTACCTGAATACGAGTATTCATTTCCATAAAATAGAAATTTCTATGCTTATCAACCAAAAACTCAACAGTTCCAGCTCCTTCATATTGAATATATTCTGCTGCTTTGACTGCTGCTTCACCCATTTTGTTTCTCAATTCTTCTGTCATAAAAGGTGATGGAGTTTCTTCCGTCAATTTTTGATGACGACGCTGAACAGAACAATCTCTTTCAGATAGGTGACAAGCTTTTCCATAAGAATCTCCGACAACTTGAATTTCAATATGTCTTGGTTCTTCTATAAGCTTCTCCATGTACATACCATCGTTACCAAAGGCAGCTGCTGCTTCTTGTCGTGCACTTTCCCATGCTTTTTCTAGTTCTTCTTCTTTCCAAATGGCACGCATCCCTTTTCCTCCACCGCCAGCAGTAGCTTTCATCATTACTGGATAACCAATTTCTTTAGCAACTTTTTTCGCTTGTTTTAAATCTTCTAAAATTCCATCCGAACCCGGAACACAAGGAACTCCTGCGGCTTTCATAGTGGCCTTAGCAGTGGCTTTGTCTCCCATTTTTTCAATCATTTCTGGAGATGCTCCAATGAATTTAATACCGTGTTCTTGACAAATTTTTGAGAATTTTGCATTTTCTGAAAGGAAGCCATAACCAGGATGTATTGCGTCAGAATTTGTAATTTCAGCAGCAGCAATTATATGAGACATTTTTAAATATGACTCTTTACTTGGCGCTGGACCTATACAAACAGCTTCATCAGCAAATTTTACATGTAAACTTTCAGCATCTGCGGTAGAATAAACAGCAACTGTTTTAATGCCCATTTCACGACATGTTCTAATGACACGAAGAGCTATTTCGCCTCTATTGGCTATAAGAATTTTTTTAAACATAATTTTTCAATTAGATAATTAGACAATGTGCCAATTAGACAATTTGTGAAGCAAGAAAACTCCCTAACTTCCAACTTCTAATTTCTAACTTTATTAAGACGGATCAACTAAAAATAATGGCTGATCGAATTCTACAGGCGACATATCGTCAACCAAAATCTTAACAATTTTACCTGAAACTTCAGATTCTATTTCATTGAAAAGTTTCATAGCTTCAATGATACATAAAGTATCTCCTTTTTGGATTGAACTTCCAACTTCAGCAAAAACAGGTTTATCTGGAGATGGTTTTCTATAGAATGTTCCAATCATAGGTGATTTAATTGTTACATATTTCGAATTGTCTTCTGTTGATTGAGAGCTTGTAGTAGCTGGTGCTGAAGCAACCGGTGTAGCTGGTGCAGCAACAGTAACTGGTTGAGCAACTGGCGCTTGCTGTACATAAGTAATTTCCGGAGTATTACCTTCAACAGTAGTTTTAATTGTGATTTTAATATCACCTGTTTCCAATTTCACTTCAGCAACTCCTGAGTTTGAAACGAATTTGATTAAGTTTTGAATTTCTTTTAAATCCATAATGAGTTAGTTTTTAGTTTATTGTTTGTTGTAAGCCCATTTCAAATAAATAGAACCCCAAGTAAATCCACCACCAAAAGCGGCAAAAATTAAATTATCTCCTTTTTTTAATTTGTCTTCAAAATCATGTAATAACAAAGGTAAAGTAGCGGAAGTAGTATTTCCATATCTATGTATGTTTACCAATACTTTTTCTTCATCTAAACCCATTCTGTGAGCTGTTGCATCAATAATTCTTTTATTTGCTTGATGCGCTAATAACCAATTTATATCGTCCTTTGTTAAGTTATTTCTTTCCATTATTTTTTCACTCACATCAGCCATACCAGATACAGCATATTTGAAAACGGTTTTACCATCTTGAAAAACAAAATGTTGTTTGTTTTCAACAGTTTCAATACTAGGCGGTAAAATAGATCCTCCTGCGTCAATCTTCAAATATTCTCTTCCTATACCATCACTTCTCAAATATTCATCCTGAAGACCAAGACCTTCATAATTTGGTTCAAAAAGTACTGCACCACCACCATCTCCAAAAATAATACACGTGGCACGGTCAGTGTAATCAATAATTGAGGACATTTTATCAGCTCCAATTAAAAGAACTTTCTTGTATCTGCCTGATTGAATGTATGATGCTGCGGTTGACATTCCATAAAGAAAACTTGAACATGCTGCTTGTAAGTCGAAAGCAAAAGCATTAACAGCACCAATTTGTGTTGCTACATATACTCCTGTTGATGCAACAGGCATGTCTGGTGTTGCGGTTGCCATTATTACCAAATCTATTTCGGCAGGATTTATCTTGGATTTTTCTATAAGATTTTGTGCTGCTTTTATTGCTAGATATGAAGTTCCTTTACCTTTCTCTTTTAGGAGTCTTCTTTCTTTGATTCCTGTTCTTGTAGTTATCCATTCATCATTAGTATCAACCATAGTTTCAAGAACTTGGTTTGACAAAACAAACTCAGGAACATAAGCTCCAACTGCTGTAATTGCGGCTGTAATATTGTTCATAATTGTGGTTTTTACTCTTCTAAAAACTTGCTAAGAAAAGTTGTGGAAATTACAAAAAAATGTTTTAAAAAATAAGTAATTGAAGAATTTTCTAAAATAAAAAACTCCCACAAAGTGAGAGTTTGTTATATTTTATATTAATCTGTTATGCTTCTGCAACAGATTTATCAATTACTACTTGTCCTCTGTAGTACATTTTACCTTCATGCCAGTAAGCTCTGTGGTATAAATGTGCTTCTCCAGTTACAGGACATGTTGCGATTTGAGCAACAGTAGCTTTATAATGAGTTCTTCTTTTGTCTCTTCTGGTTTTCGAGGTTTTTCTCTTAGGATGTGCCATTTTCTATACTTTTTATCCGTTTAACAGTTTTTTTAATTTATCCCATCTTGGGTCAATTTCTTCTTCTTTTTTTTCTTTATTTATATTGCTCTGCAATTCATTTAATTTATCAAGAGCTTCAGATTTTAATGTTCCATCTTTTACTCCTGGATGAATTCTTTTCTGAGGAATTGAAAGAGCAATCATTTCATAAACATATTGACTTATATCAATCTGATGTTCTCCGTGTGGTAAAATCAACAACTCTTCATTATCATTATTAAACTCATCACCAAAATTTACTATTAATTTTAGTTTGCCCTTAATATGCAAATCAAAATTTTCACCAGTCAAATCACACGGTACATTGATTAAACCATCATGCTTAAAGCTGATTTCTAAATGTGAAGTTTTTTTTTCTAAAACAACATGTACATCTATAAGACAACTTTCAAATTCATCAAAACCAAATTCATCAAAGAACACCTTAGATATCTGATAGTCAAAATGATGCTTTCCTATTTTTAAACCTATAAAAGGGATTAAAAAATCTCCTGTATTCTTCATAAAAACATCAATTTACCTCAAAAGATTCAGGAGTGCAAAGATATAAAATTATTGCAATTACAAGAATCTTATCAACATTTTTTTGTTTATAATTGTTTTTGCTTGATTTTTAAAGGGTTTTTGCACATTTCTTGATGCTCAATTCTTGAATTATAAATATCAATTGCAAGGTATACAGCTTCTTTAAAAGAATTATAATCTGCCAATCCTTTTCCAGCTATTTCAAATGCTGTGCCGTGGTCAGGCGAAGTTCTTATCTTGTTTAATCCAGCAGTGTAGTTTACTCCTTGTCCAAATGATAGGGTTTTGAATGGAATTAAACCTTGGTCATGATATATCGCTATTACAGCATCATATTTTTCATATAATCCATTTCCGAAAAAACCATCGGCAGAAAATGGACCAAATATCATTATGCCATTATCAAACAATTTTTTGACCGCAGGTTTAATGATTTCTTCATCTTCTTTGCCTATAACTCCGTTATCTCCTGCATGCGGATTTAGACCTAGAATTGCAATTTTAGGCTTTCTGATTTTGAAATCTTTCACCAAACTTTCATTGATTATTTCAACCTTTCTGTTTATTAAATCTGTAGTTAAATGCTTTGAAATATCATTTATTGGTAAATGATCTGTCAAAAGACCAATTCTTAGATTATCTTGAATCATAAACATCAAAGCTTCACCTTCCAATTCTTGATTAAGATAATCCGTATGTCCTGGAAAACTAAATTCCTCAGATTGTATGTTATATTTGCTAATTGGAGCAGTAACAAGTACGTCTATTTGGTTTTCCTTCAAGGCTTTAGTAGCGGCTACCAGTGATTTAACAGCATACTTACCTACATTATCATCATTTTTACCAAAATTTATATCAACTCCTTCTTTCCAAACATTTAGAACATTAATTTTTCCAAGCACCAATTGTTCAATTTTATCTATTCCATGTAACTGAGCTGTCAATTCAAGGTTTTTCTTTATAAAGGAAATTATTTTTGCGTTTGCAAATATGACAGGTGTACAAAGCTCTAGCATTCTGCTGTCTTCAAATGTTTTTAGAACAATTTCACTACCTATTCCATTTAAATCACCTATAGAAATACCTACAATTATATTTTCAGCTTTTTTCATCGGTACTGTTTTTTGTGCTAATTTTGAAGTGCAAATTTAGTAAAATAAAACCATTTATGTTTACAGGAATAATAGAAACAATAGGAAGAATAGAAGATATTGTCCAAGAGAATGAAAATCTGCATTTTTTTGTGTCTTCAGCTATTAGTGATGAATTAAAAATCGACCAAAGTGTTGCTCATAATGGAATTTGTCTAACAGTTGTTGATATAAACAATAATATTTATAAGGTCACCGCAATAAAAGAAACCATTGATAAAACCACCATTGGGAGTTGGAATAAAGGCGACTTAGTAAACCTTGAAAGGGCAATGAAACTTGGAGATAGGTTGGATGGACACATTGTTCAAGGACATGTTGACCAAACAGGTATTTGTAAATCCATAATTGATGCTAATGGCAGCAAGTATTTTACTTTTGAATATGATAGCATTAATCAAAACATTACAATAGAAAAAGGCTCAATTACTGTAAATGGAGTTAGTTTAACTGTAGTTGACTCAAAAGATAATCAGTTTAGTGTTGCAATAATTCCATATACCTTTGACAATACAAATTTCAAAACAATAAAAGTTGGTACTAAAGTAAACCTTGAATTTGATGTGATAGGTAAATATGTGAGTAAATTATATTCGACTAAATAAAAAAGCTTCAAATTAATTTGAAGCTTTTTTTATCTTTTTAAAAAATTTAACATATCCGAATAGAATAGATAGTAGCATAAATGGTAGAATCCACTCATCAATAGGCAAACCCGGCGGCGGCGGCGGCGTAGATGGCGGCGGCGGTGGCGGTGCTGCAAAAGTGGTGCTTGTTACTAACAAACACATCAATAAAAACATAAAAAATCTACTCATGATAGCTCTCATTGGGCGTAAAAGTATAAAAAAAATCTAATCTTCAAAATAAATTATGCTTTCAAAGAAAGAATTTAATCTAAAATTAACGGCGCAAAACTACGCAATAATATCCTAATTTCAACATTATCAGATAAAAATACTTCCTTTTTATTTAAGAACGAAAAAAAATTTAATTTATTATAAAATAAAAAAGACCTCTAAAAAGAGGTCTTTTGTTTTGTGGTCCCACCTGGGCTCGAACCAGGGACCACCTGATTATGAGTCAGGTGCTCTAACCAACTGAGCTATAGGACCAGTTTAGAGGTTGCAATATTACTACTAATTTTTTTTCGTTGCAACTTTTTTTAAGCTATTTCTTGACATAATTCAATCAAGACGCCGTTTGTACTTTTTGGATGAAGAAAAGCTACAAGTTTGTTATCTGCTCCTTTTTTAGGAATTTCATTCAAAACTATAAAACCTTCATCTTTCAATCTGCTGATTTCCTTGTAAATATCTTCTACATCAAATGCAATATGATGAATTCCTTCACCTTTTTTTTCAATAAATTTTGCTATTGGACTATCAGCATTTGTTGCTTCCAATAATTCAATTTTATTTGGACCATTCATGAAAAATGAAGTCTTTACACCTTCACTTTCCACTACTTCTTGCTTATAAGGCGCTTTTCCGAAAAGTTTTTCAAAAATTATGTTAGAATCATTTAAGCTTTTCACGGCTATTCCAATATGCTCTATTTTTTTCATATTATTTGATTAAAATACTAAGCAAAATTAGTTCAAATTTTTACTAAATAGAAGCATAGCTAACAGTAATTGTTTTAAAAATTATACTTTTGCATTATGGAAACTAACAGACAAAGAAAAATTGGAAATGTTTTGCAGAAAGACCTAGTAGATATTCTCCAAGGCGAAATTAGAAAAAACGGTATAAGTAATTTAATAATTTCTGTGTCCAAAGTGAGCGTTACTACTGATTTGTCTATCGCAAAGGTTTATTTGAGTATTTTTCCACAAGAAAAAGCAAAAGAACTACTTGAAGCAATTAAATCAAATACGCCACTTATAAAGCACGATTTAGCTCAGAGAGTTAAACTACAACTTAGAAAAGTTCCCAATTTAGTTTTTTATATTGATGACTCTCTAGACTATATTGAAAAAATTGACAATGCACTTTCGGGTGTTGAAAACCCAATTGAAAATCCTGAATTACTTATTAAGCGTAAGAAATCATAGTAATTGAATTTTTCTTATTACATAGCCAAAAGATACTTTTTTAGTAAAAGCACGAATAATGCTATTAACATTATAAGCAAAATTGCTTCTGTTGGAATAATAGCAGGAACTCTAGCTTTGTTTGTTGTTCTTTCCGTTTTTAGCGGATTGCGTGAGTTTAGCCTTTCCTTTTCTAATGATTTTGACCCAGATTTAAAAATAATCCCTTCAATTGGGAAAACCGTTCTAATAAACCAAAATCAAATAAATCAAATTGATAAGGTAGATGGTATATTGGATTATAGTAAAATTATAGAAGAAAGGGTTTTGTTTTTCTTTGATGGTAAAGAACAGGTGGCATACATCAAAGGTGTAGACAGGAATTTTACCAAAACAAATGTCGTTTCAAAAAAACTTTTTAATGGAAAATGGCTAACTAAAGATACGGCTGAAGTTGTTATTGGATATGGAGTTTCAGAAAAATTATCGTTGGGTTTATTTGATTTTAATAACCCTTTTGAAGTTTACGTTCCTAGAAAAGGAAAAGGACTTGTAGAGAGTGAAGCAGAAGCCTTTAACAAAGCTGTTCTTTTCCCAGTTGGAATTTATGCAATTAGTGAAGAACTTGATAGTAAGTATGTTTTTTGTGATTTTAAATTGGCACAACAGCTCTTAGAATATAAAAAAAATGAATTGTCTGCAATAGAAATAAAGCTGAAACCTAATTCAGATGAAAACCTAATAGCTCAAAAGTTAAAAGTCATTTTTGGTAAAACAGCAAAAATTAAAACTAGAGCAGAGTTAAATGACACGCTTTATAAAATGTTAAATACGGAGAACGTAGCCGTTTATTTAATATTTACTTTGGTAATAATTATTGCATTATTTAACCTGATTGGAGCATTAATAATGATGATTTTAGATAAAAAATCCAATTTAAAAACTATGCTCAGCCTTGGTGCAGATATAAAAGATATTAGAAAAGTTTTTCTACTACAAGGTGTTATGATGAGTGTAATAGGAGGAATTATAGGGCTCTTTTTAGGGATAATAATCGTACTGCTTCAACAAAAATTTGAGCTAATAATGATTACTCAAAATTTAGCTTATCCCGTAGTATTTAGTGTTAAAAATGTTTTTATAGTGTTGTTAACGATTACTACTTTAGGTTTTATAGCAAGTTTTATAGCAAGTAGTAGAGTAACCAAAAATATAGTTAACTAGTGAAGTTTATAATCAGCATAAACATCATTAATTTCTTCAAAAATGTTCATTAAATCATTGTGATTGTCAGTAGTTACTAGTTTATTTTTATATTCTTTGAAGCTGTGAATACCTTTGAAGTAATTTGTATAGTGACGACGCATTTCTACAATTCCCACTCTTTCACCTTTCCATTCCATTGACCATATCAAGTGGTTTTTAGCCGCTTCAATTCTGTCTTTAATTGTTGGAAGAGGCAAATGTTCTCCGGTTTTGAAATAATGTTTGATTTCATCAAAAATCCAAGGATAACCAATAGCAGCGCGGCCAATCATTATCCCATCTATGCCAAATTTGTTTTTATATTCCAATGCTTTTTCTGGACTATCAATATCACCATTTCCAAAAATGGGCATTGTAATTCTCGGATTGTTTTTTACTCTTGCAATGTGTGACCAATCAGAATGCCCTTTATACATTTGCGCTCTTGTTCTAGCGTGTATTGTCAAAGCTTGGACACCAATGTCTTGAAGTCTTTCGGCTACTTCATCAATATTTATTGAATTTTCGTCCCAACCCAAACGCGTTTTTACCGTTACCGGAAGATTGGTTCCTTTAATTACAGCTTTGGTTAAGCGAACCATTAAATCTACATCTTTCAAAACGCCTGCTCCAGCACCTTTGCAAACTACTTTTTTTACAGGACAACCAAAATTAATATCTACTAAATCAGGCTGAACAGTATCTACAATTTTCGCTGACATTTCCATAGCTTCCTCATCACCGCCAAAAATTTGAATACCAACTGGACGTTCGTAATCAAAAATATCCAATTTTTGACGGCTTTTCATGGCATCACGAATCAAACCTTCGCTTGAAATAAACTCCGAATACATTAAATCTGCACCATGAAGTTTACACAATCTACGAAATGGTGGATCGCTCACATCTTCCATTGGTGCTAGCAACAACGGAAAATCAGGTAGTTCTATGTTACCAATTTTTGGCATTTGCTGAAAAAATTTTCGCAAAAATACGACTTTTAAAAGAATAGATAATGCAGAAGCGAATAAAGACTTTTTTTGTGCTTTGAAGCTGATGAATTTAGAGTATATTTGCAGATTAATTGCATTTGAATTGCTATTGAAATTTGAACTTGATATTGAATTTGGATAATGAAGAATATTAGAAATTTTTGCATCATTGCACATATTGACCACGGAAAAAGTACACTTGCTGACCGTCTTTTGGATTTTACCAAAACCGTTACTGCCCGTGAAGCACAAGCACAGCTTTTGGACAATATGGATTTGGAACGTGAACGAGGAATTACCATAAAAAGTCACGCAATCCAGATGGAATATGAATATAAAGGAGAAAAATATATTCTAAATCTTATCGACACACCAGGTCACGTGGATTTCTCTTATGAAGTTTCGCGTTCAATTGCAGCTTGCGAAGGCGCATTGTTGATTGTAGATGCAGCACAAAGTATTCAAGCACAAACGATTTCCAATTTGTATTTAGCTTTAGAAAATGACCTAGAAATTATTCCTGTTCTCAATAAAGTAGATTTACCTTCGGCAAACCCCGAAGAAGTAAGCGATGATATTGTTGACTTATTAGGTTGTAAATTAGAAGAAATTATTCATGCTTCTGGAAAAACAGGTTTTGGTGTCGACAAAATTCTTGAAGCCATTATAGAAAGAGTTCCTGCACCAAAAGGAAGTAAAGAAGAGCCATTACAAGCATTAATTTTTGACAGTGTTTACAACCCATTTAGAGGTATTGAGGTTATTTTCAGGGTAAAAAATGGTGAGATCAGAAAAGGCCAAAAAATCAAATTTATGGCTACTGATAATGAGTATTTTGCTGATGAAATAGGAACATTAAAACTCAATCAAGTACCAAAAGATGTTATTTCAACAGGTGATGTAGGTTATTTGATTTCGGGAATAAAAGAGGCAAAAGAGGTAAAAGTTGGTGATACTATAACTGATGCAAAAACGCCAACTACTAATATGATCCATGGTTTTGAAGATGTAAAGCCAATGGTTTTTGCGGGAATTTATCCTGTTGATACTGAAGATTATGAGGATTTGCGCGCTTCAATGGAAAAACTGCAATTGAATGATGCATCACTAGTATTTACAGCGGAGAGTTCGGCTGCGCTTGGCTTTGGGTTTCGTTGTGGTTTCCTTGGAATGCTTCACATGGAAATTATCCAAGAAAGATTGGAACGCGAGTTTGATATGACCGTTATTACTACTGTACCAAACGTTTCTTACCTTGCTTACACCAAAAAAGATCCAGAAATGGCTTTTGTGGTAAATAATCCATCAGATTTGCCAGAACCATCAAAACTTGATAGAGTAGAAGAACCATTTATTAAAGCAACTATCATTACCAAAGCCGATTTTGTGGGTAACGTAATGAGTTTGTGTATAGAAAAACGAGGTCAAATTACTAATCAAACTTATTTGACTACCGAGAGAGTAGAATTGAACTTTGATATGCCACTAGCAGAAATTGTTTTTGATTTTTATGATAGATTGAAAACTGTTTCTAAAGGTTATGCATCATTCGATTATCATCCAATAGGTATGAGAACATCAAGATTGGTTCGATTGGATGTGTTATTAAACGGAAATTCGGTTGATGCTTTGTCAGCACTAATTCATGAAGATAATGCCTATAACATTGGTAAAAAAATGTGTGAAAAACTTCGTGAGCTTATCCCAAGACAACAATTTGATATTCCTATTCAGGCGGCAATTGGTGCTAAAATCATTGCTCGTGAAACCATCAAAGCATTAAGAAAAGACGTTACTGCCAAGTGTTATGGAGGTGATATTTCTCGTAAACGAAAACTTCTAGAAAAACAAAAAGCTGGTAAAAAACGTATGCGTCAAGTAGGTAATGTAGAAATTCCTCAATCGGCGTTTATGGCTGTTTTGAAGTTGAATGATTAGTTTTTAGAAAATAGAATAAAGAGGAAAGAATACAGATGAACCCAATGACGATAGTTGTTGGGTTTTTTTGTTAGATTTGGTAAAACATTATTAAATATGAAAATTAATAATCTCAAAGATTTTGATGATGCTATTTCTAAAGAAGGAATCTTCAATGGTTTTGACTTTAATATTGAAAATGCAGATTTAAAGATATTTAAATTTAACTCAGCATGGGTTAGTTTTAATGATTGTACATTTAATTGTAAAGCTTTATCAATTAACAACATTAACCAAGATGATTTGGTTCTAGAATTTAATAATTGTACATTTAATTGTGATGTTTCTTTTAGTAATTGTAAAATAGATACTTTAAAGTTTATAAATACTAAAAGTATAAGATCATTAAAAGTCAATGGAAACTACACAGATTTTGAAAAAAAATCTGAGATTAAATCATTTTGGTTTAGTAATACTAAAGAAAAGGATAATTCTGAAGAAAACAAAGAAAAAATATTATCAACATCTTTTAGATTTTTTAATGTGCTTTTTAAAAAATATTTTGAATTTAACAATATCAATAACTCTAATGGAATTTTTAACTTCAATCAAAATATTGTTGGAGATAACGAATTTAAATACACTAGTTCATGTGTATTTCATTCTTCATTTTTAAGTAATATTAGATTTAGTGATAATATTTTTAATGCATACACTAATTTTAAAAACTCAACTTTTTCATTTAATAAAGATAATTTTAAAAATACTGGTAATCATTGGAATGAGTCAAAATTTGAAAGAAATGAATTTAATAAAGTGAATTTTAGTAAAACTAATGTTATTGATTATTTAGAATTTGATAATTGTGATTTTTTAAGAACAACTTGGTTTGAAGAATGTGTAAATTCAAAAATGTCCAGATTAAAATTTGTCGCATGTAAATTTGAAAAGTATGTTTTATTTGATGGTTCATTTTTTAATAAATTAGAAATCTTGCATACAAAGTTCATGGATAAATTCTCTTTCCAAAATGTCATAGTTAATAAGTTTAAATTACATCAAATAACCTTCAAAGAAACTGCATATTTTGATGATTTAAATAAAAACACTAATAATGTAATTGAAGATTGGGACGTAAAAACTTTAAGAGCAATTAAAAGAGAATTAGCAAATTCTCAAAATCAAATCGATTATTTGAGATTTAAAGCATATGAACTAAATGCTTATAAAAAAGAAATTGACAAAAATAAATTAAGTTGGAAAGACTCTTTAATTTTATACTTCAATGAAAGTTCTAATAATTTTGGCTTAGATTGGACAAAAGGAATTTCTTTTATTTTTCAATGGAGTTTTATATTTTACCTTTTCTATATTATTGCATATTCAGCAAGAGTTGAAAGTTTAGATTGTCTTCCAAAAATTGAAGATTTTGCTTCAAATTATTTGAAGTTCACTAATCCATTGTCTTTTTTAAACCCACCTTTGAAACAATCTGAAAATTACTTTTTACCAATATTATTTTTAATTTTTGGTAAGATTTTTGTTTCCTATGGTATTTATCAAACTATTCAAGCATTCAGAAAGTTTGGTGTTAATGGTGATTAACATTTTAATTTTTCAATAATACAGAAAACCCAATGACGAAAGTTGTTGGGTTTTTTATTTAGCAATTACCAATCCAACTTTGTAAATTTGCCAAAATAATTTTGCTATGCTCGAAGATAAAAATCCTCAACGAACACCAGTTTCACAACTTGGCGAATTTGGTCTTATAGATCATTTAACCAAAAGTTTTGATATAAAACATTTATCAACGCTTAAAGGAATTGGTGATGATGGTGCTGTTTTGGACTTTAAGGATAAAAAAGTAGTCGTTTCTACCGATTTATTGGTTGAAGGAGTTCATTTTGATTTGAGTTATATGCCATTGAAGCATTTGGGTTACAAAGCAGTTGTTGTCAATCTATCTGATATTGCTGCAATGAATGCAAAACCAACCCAAATAACCGTTTCTATTGCCGTTTCTAATCGTTTTCCACTCGAGGCATTAGAAGAACTTTTTAACGGAATTGCATTGGCTGCAAAAACATATAATATAGACGTAATTGGCGGTGATACTACTTCATCTCAAAAAGGATTGATTATCTCTATTACTGTTCTTGGCGAAGCAAATTTGGATGAAATTGTTTACAGAAATGGCGCAAAAGAAAATGATTTAATCGTTGTTTCTGGCGATTTGGGTTCAGCCTACATGGGATTGCAAGTTTTGGAAAGAGAAAAACAAGTTTTTCAGGTTAATCCAAATAATCAACCCGATCTAGATGCTTACACCTATTTGATTGAAAGACAACTAAAACCCGAAGCAAGAACAGATATCAAAGAATTATTAGAGAAACTTGAGGTAAAACCAACTTCGATGATTGATATTTCTGATGGACTTTCTTCAGAGTTGATACATATTTGTAAACAAAGCAATGTAGGTTGCAATCTTTTTGAGGAAAAAATCCCTGTTGATCCACAGTTTATAGATGTTTGTGAAGAATTCAATATAGACTCTACAACAATTGCTTTAAATGGTGGCGAGGATTATGAATTACTGTTTACAATTCCTTTAGAAGATTTTGACAAAATAAAAGCAAATCCAAACTTCACGGTTATAGGGCACGTTACCGATGCTAGTGAAGGAATTAACTTGATTACAAGAGCCAATACAAAAATCCCGATTAAAGCTCGCGGATGGGATGCTTTGGGCTCATAAACCGTTTAAATCACTCCTTTATCTTTTGCAACTTTAACGAGTTCTAAATCTGTAGCGTTAGGGATTTCTAGGACTTGTTTTATTCTTGTTTTACGACTTTCTATAGAGTTGATAGACAAAGGAAGGTTACTCATTTCGGTACTTTTCAATCCTTTCGAAATATTGTAAATAATTTGTGTATCAAGAGTATCCAAGTCTAAATCATGATATTTTGCTTGTCCAACTAGTTTTATCACTGTTTGGCTGTAATAGTTCTCATTTTTGATGATTTTATCAATAGCAAAAATTAATTCATCAAAAGTGATGTCGTTTTTGATAATCAATCCGTCTGGATTGATGTTTTTTATGATATTGTTGATTTTATCTTTCTCAGAATGCATCGTAAGGAGAATGACTTTGCAATCTGGTTTTTTTTCTCGCATTAATTTAGCCAAATCTTCGCCAGAGTGAATTCCTTTTTCAGCATATTCTGGCATGCTGATGTCAAACATGGCCATTTGGAAACTTTTTGTTTCATCGGTGATTAGCTCATATCCTTTTTTGCAATCACCAGCTTGGCTTATCGTGAATTCATAACCTTGCTGACTGTATTTGTTAATCGCATTTTTATAAGCTTCGATGATAAAAGGATGATCATCTACAATCAAAACGTTGATTGGTTTATTCATAATTAAGTAATATTTGTAGTATTTATTTCTATTGGTATTTTTATTGAAATTTTTGTTCCGTGTCCTTTTTTGGAAGTTATATCAATAATTCCATGACACTCATCAGTTCTAGAAATCATATTTTGAACGCCTATTCCTTTACTTTTTTTGGTTACATCGAACCCTAATCCATCATCTTCAATATTCAATACAATATTATCACTTTCTTTTTTTAGTTCTACAAAAATATGTTTTGCTTCAGCATATTTATTAATATTTTGTAAACTTTCTTGGAGAATTCTATAGAGGTTAATTTTACTTGTATTATTTATTTTATCCCAAATGATTTTATCATCAATATAATATTTTAAATTGGTCGAAAACAAATGACTTTGTTCCTCCAATAATTTATTGATAATAGAAACAAAGTTGTTAATTAATGCTTGTTTTTCTCTATTCAAGTCGTGTGATATTTCGCGAATGTCTTGTTCAATATCTTTTAATTCATTGATATATTGATGTCTTTTTTCAGTAGATTCCTCATCATTTCTGTTGTTTAAACTATCTAAATTTAGTCGCACACCAAACATCCTTCCTAAAACACCATCGTGTAAATCCCTTGCAATTCTAAGTTTTTCTTCTTTTCTGCTTTCGTCTATTACGTTTTGTTGAGAAATCATTAGATTAAAGATTTCTTCATTTGCTTTTTGTTGGGCTTGTTTATAAATAAGTTCACGAGTTCTTGCTCGTTGTGCTCTTAGAATGAACAAAAGTGTTAGGATTATACCAACAACAAGCGATACATAAAGTAGAGTTCTGTTTTGTTCCTCAAGCTTGTCTTTTTCTTTTATAATTTCATCTGTTTCAAAAGCAATTCGGGCAAATTTTTCCTTCGATTTTCTTTCCTCGATTTGTAAACTATCATTAAGCTTAATGTACTCAGCGTAATATTTTGAAGAATTTTTTTTATCGACAACCGATAGTTGCTTTAGAGAGCTGAGTATTTCACCATATGATTTTTGAGATTTGCTTTGATTTAAAGCTTTTTCAGCATAATAAATTGATTTAGCAGTGTCTTTAACCGTTTGATAATATTCCGAAATATGAACCTTGTTTATTGATCCAGATGATAATTTCAAACTATCGGAAATTTTTAATGATTTAATAAATAAGCCAGGCAAATCTCTAAAGTCACCAAGCTTGAGTTTTGAATAGGCTAAATTATCATTAAGTTTCACATATAAATCAGGATTGTCTCTCAACAAATTCTTTTCATTTAGAGCCAAATTAAAGTTTTTTATTGCTTCTTTGTGATTAGACAGGTTTTGATAAACAACCCCAATATTGTTTAAAGAAACGGACTGAAAATGAAATCCTTCATCAGTGAGATACTTTTTTGCAACTTGGTATGCTTTTTTATGATAATGAATGGCGCTTTCTGAGTTTTTTAACTCATTAGAACTAATGCCAATATAATTGTAAGCAAAATATTCCTTTAAAGGTAAATTAAAGTTTTTAAGATATAATAATGCCTGACTTGAAGATTGTTCACAGCCAAAATAATCACCTACAGTAACCTGTACATATCCTTTCTCTAAAAAATTTTTACCTAGTTGTAAACTATCTTTTAATTTAAGCAGAATCTTTTCAGATTTGATAAAATATAAATATGAACTGTCAAGTTTGTTATAGTCAATATAACTATTTGCTTTTTTATTGTATGCACTGGCAATTAAAGAAGAGTCTTTAGCTTGTATTGATTTTTCAAGAATTAAGTCTAGAGATTCATTATATTCTTTCCGAAGTTTATTTTCTAAAAAAAAATCCGAAACCTTTACCAGTTCGTCTCTGTTTTCTTTTGAATTCCCTTTTTTCTTTAATAAATCTAACTTTTTTAACGCATTTTCCTTTCTGTATTCTAAACTCAATTTTTTGTTAGAAAAAACTTGAGAGAATTCATCATCACTATTGGCTAAATTACTATCTGTTTCTTTTTTACAAGAGATAATAATTATTGCAAAAAGCAAAAAGGATATTTTATTAAAAATTCGCATAATTCAATACGCTAAAATAAATAATAAAATCAAAAAAAAAGACCTTTTAACAAAAAAGGTCTTCTTAGTATAAAGAAATATTTTTAATATTATGGTCTTCCAATAACTACACCACCAGTTTCAAGCATTGGTCTTCCAATAACTACACCACCAGTTTCAAGCATAGGTCTTCCAATAACTACACCACCTGTTTCAAGCATAGGTCTTCCAATAACTACACCACCTGTTTCAAGCATAGGTCTTCCGATAACTACACCACCAGTTTCAAGCATAGGTCTTCCGATAACTACACCACCAGTTTCATTTGGAGTTGTAAATGACGTTACAACCATTAGTAACATTAATAAGCCGAATGTTGAGATTAATTTTTTCATAATTTGAGACATTTATTTTGTTAAGTTATTTTACTTTTTTTTGTGCTTTTCATGTCAACATTGATCAGGCGCTAACACTTTTTCACGATGTAAAACTACAACGGCAGTCTCTGCAAACCACTATGAAATCAAGTGTTTATGGTAGAATGTATTCATTTGATAGTGAATGATACTCAAATTTGAGTAAGTGATTTTTACATTTTTCTGATTTTCAATCAAAAACTGACTCTTGGGGACGATTTAGACTCTGTTTAAAGACTCTTTTTGGGTTAAAGGTAGCCGCAGATTCTAAAAAACAAAAGTGTCTTAAAACGACTCTAATGAGTTTTTCGAACTTATAAAATAAAGTAAGTTGTTTTCAAAAATTAAAAAGGAAGTGATAACTATATCTCCAAATAATTTCCACCAGCAATTTTTTGAATAATTAAATCCACATTGTCTTTATAGGATTTTGAAAATGGAAGTTTGGTGGTAGAATTTTTTATGTAGCAAACGGTATTTCCAGTATGAATTCTAGAAACCTGATTGATGTTAATGATATAACTATTATGAATTCTCAAAAACTGGTTTTGAGGTAAAACATTTTCAAAATGTTTTAATGTTTTAAATGCAGTTATCATTTCTCCATTATTCAAATGAATATCTGTTGAATTATTATCTGCTTCGAAATAAAGAATGTCTTCTGAGTCGATATATCGATAATCGCCATACGATTTCACACAAATCACTAATGGTTTTTGCTTAGCATAAATTAAATCTTCAGAAGGTTGATTTTTGTCTTCTTCAACCTCGTTAATCTCAATTGTATCAATACCATCTTTAACTTCAGTGTTTAGAATTGCATCTGTACTTTCTATCAATTCATCAGATGGGTTTTCTATTTCAATTTCTGGCTCTGTTGAAAAATCAGTCTTATCTTCATCAATTATGTTCGTATCTAAAGCACTAACTTCATCATTGATTTCGTTTTCTAACTCTTGAGTATTTTCAGAAACTTTCTCTTCAATATTTTCTGTATTAGATTCTGTAATATTTTGAGATTGTTTTATTGCTTCAATAGTTTGAATTTGTTCAACAGGTGGTTGAACAATAGTATAATTTACATCTATATCCCTGAATAATTTGAAAACTGCTTTTCTAAAATCTCTTACATTCAGAGGTTTTAATAAATAATCAATCACTTCATATTTTAATGCTTCAAAAGCATATTCTTTAGTATTTGTTGTTATGATTATCTCGGGAACGTTTTTTAGATAACGATATAATTCACTAATGAAACTAAATGACAAGTTGCTGTCTGTTTTTGAAGGATTAATTTCTAAGAAAATTAACTTTGGTTGAAATTCAAGAATTAAATCAATCCCGTCATCATAGTTTTGAGCTGAACCAATATAAGTAAGATTTTGAAAACTTTCGGCTAATGCTTTGGTTTTCAAAATATCTTCTGGATTATCATCAATAACGACAAATGTGTAATTCATTGTTTGCTCAGCTTATAGAATAAACAAAGCATAGAAGATTAATAAGTTATTGTAGTTTTTGGGGAACTATTTTCATGCGAATATTACCAATAAATATTGAGTGTTAAAATATATTCGACAAAAAACTTAAATTTTCGTTAAACGAAAGTAGCATATTTTGTAATACTTCAAGATTTTTTCATTGTTTTTTTAAAACTCTTTCTCTTTTTCAAATTCCTCAATTTTTAACAAACTAATTTCACAGTAATAATTGGCACAATTTATGTTTCAACTATTGAAAAAAATAAAAATGAAAAAATTACTATTTGCATTTATAATTTTAAGCGTTAATTATGGTTTTTCCCAAAGTAATAATTCCATATTCGATAGAAAGCATGAGATAAAAGCAGGTGCTGTAAAGCTTTTAGCTGGTCCAATTTTTGAAGGAACGTATGAATATATCCAATCAAAAGACTTTACTTTTGGGTCATCACTTTTAGTAAACTTTAATACTGAGAATCGTTATTTTGAGGATTTTTCAGTTACTCCGTTCGCTCGATTTTATTTTCAAGAATCAAAGGAGTTTGGAGCAAGAGGGTTTTTTGTTGAAGGTTTTGCAAAATATAGCACTGGTCATGATATAACTTATGATGACATTGAAGGACCAAAATACTCAGCTGCTTCTATTGGGCTTTCTGTTGGGAAAAAATGGATAAATAATTCTGGATTTGTCTTTGAACCTTTGATTGGTGTGGGTAGAGTTTTGGGAAATTCAGATTTTGCTCCCGATGTTAGTATTAGATGGGATTTATTCATTGGATATCGTTTTTAAAAAATAAAAATTATAATAAAAAAGGCGAAAAGTGTAACTTTTCGCCTTTTTCTATTCGTACTTTGTACTTTATTTTGTTTTCATCAACCAGTTTCGCATAGAAACTTCTTCATTGATGATATTTCTTAGTTCCGCAATAGCAACTCTATCTTGTTTCATAGAATCTCTATGACGAATGGTTACCGTTTTATCTTCTAACGTTTGATGATCAACCGTGATACAGAAAGGTGTTCCTAGCGCATCTTGACGACGATAACGTCTTCCAACTGCATCCTTTTCATCATAAGCTACATTAAAATCCCATTTTAAATCATCGATAATGCTTTGAGCCAATTCTGGCAAACCGTCTTTTTTAACCAATGGTAAAACAGCTGCTTTTGTTGGTGCTAAAACACTTGGAAGTGATAAAACTGTTCTCACAGAACCATCTTCTAAGGTTTCTTCTTTTAAAGCTGTTGAAAAAACAGCCAAGAACATTCTGTCTAATCCAACCGAAGTTTCTACTACATAAGGAACGTAGTTAGAATTGGTTTCATTGTCAAAATACTGTAATTTTTTACCTGAATATTGTTCGTGAGCTTTTAAATCGAAATCGGTTCTTGAATGGATTCCTTCTAATTCTTTGAATCCGAATGGGAAATTGAATTCGATATCAGCAGCAGCATTAGCATAATGTGCTAATTTTTCGTGGTCGTGAAAACGGTAATTTTTTTCGCCCAATCCTAATGACAAATGCCATTTTAAACGCGTTTCTTTCCAGTATTCGTACCATTTCATTTCTTCGCCAGGTTTTACGAAGAATTGCATTTCCATTTGTTCAAATTCGCGCATACGGAAAATAAATTGTCTTGCCACAATCTCATTTCTAAAGGCTTTACCCGTTTGAGCAATACCAAACGGCACTTTCATACGACCAGTTTTTTGAACGTTTAAGAAATTTACAAAAATTCCTTGTGCTGTTTCTGGACGCAAGTATAAATCCATGGCGTTTTCGGCTGATGCTCCTAGTTTGGTGCCAAACATAAGGTTGAATTGCTTCACGTCTGTCCAATTTCTTGAACCTGTTTCTGGATCAGCAATTTCGAGTTCTTCGATTAATGCTTTTACATCTTCTAAATCGCCGTTGCCTAATGATTTCCCCATGCGTTCTAGAATTTCTCTTTCCTTAGAAAGATATTCCATCACACGTGGATTGGTAGTTTTATATTGTTCTTCGTCAAAAGCATCACCAAAACGTTCGCGTGCTTTTTCGATTTCTTTTTTTGCTTTCAGGTTTAATTTTTCGGCATAATCCTCAATTAAAACGTCGGCTCTATATCTTTTTTTGCTGTCTTTATTGTCAATTAATGGATCGTTAAACGCATCTACGTGACCCGAAGCTTTCCAAGTAGTTGGATGCATCAAAATGGCCGCGTCGAGACCCACAATATTTTCGTGCATTTGCACCATTGCTTTCCACCAGTATTCGCGGATGTTTTTCTTAAGTTCAACACCGTTTTGTGCGTAATCATACACTGCGCTTAAACCATCGTAGATTTCGCTTGACGGAAAAATAAATCCGTATTCTTTTGCGTGCGAAACTACATTTTTAAATAAATCGTCTTGTTTTGCCATAGTGGTGCAAAAATATAAAAATTGGTATAAAAATAACTTTCAAAATGTTGAGTACAATAATAATTTGATAATTTTATGAAAGTGAAATCATTTACCATGCTTCAACACCTAACAAATTTATTTTTTCCAAAATCTTGTGCAGGTTGCCAATCATTTTTATTAAACAATGAAAAAGTAATTTGTACCAAATGTAGAAATGAAATTCCGTTGACAAATTTTCATCTGAACCCAGAAAATGAATTGATAAAAAAATTTTATGGCAGGTTGGATTTAGAATTTGCTGCGGCTAAATTTTATTTTCACAAAATGGGAATTGTTCAGGAAATGATGCATAAGCTCAAATACAAAGGTCAAGAAGAAATAGGTGAAATGATAGGTTACTGGTATGGCGAGGAATTAAAAGACATCGAAATAATAAAATCTGCGGACTTTATTATACCTGTTCCGTTGCATAAAAAAAGGTTGAGAGAAAGAGGTTATAATCAGGTTGATGAATTTGGTAAAGCATTGTCAAAAGAACTCAATACTCCTTTTGAGGACAAAATCTTAGTTAGAAAGTTATATTCGAAAACACAAACCAAGAAAAATCTTTTGGGAAGAACGGAAATTAACCAAAATGTGTTTGATGTTGTTTTCAGTGAGAAACATCACAACAAACATTTCATAATAGTTGACGATGTGATTACAACTGGTTCAACTTTAGAAATTTGCGCGAAAGCGTTGAAAAAAATTCCTGGTTCCAAAATCAGTATTATTTGCATGGCTATGTCACATAGTTAAATTTCACAAAAAACATTTCGTTCCAAATGAATATAATCGTTATTTTGTGGCTAAATTTAGATTATGTCTCCTAAAAGAATAAAATATATAGTTGCTCTACTGGCTGTTATTGTTACAAGTTGTGCAAAACGCGGAACAATTACTGGTGGTGATAAAGATACCATTGCACCAGTGCTAAGTGCTTCATTTCCAAAGAATTTTTCGACTAATTTTAATGGCAAAGAAATAAAATTGGTTTTTGATGAATATGTAAAACTCAAAAACGTCAATAAACAACTTATCGTTTCTCCACCATTCAAAAATCAGCCCGAAATTCTTCCAACCAATGCTTCTAAAACGATTACAATAAAAATAAAAGATACTTTGCAACCTAATACAACTTACAGTTTAAATTTTGGACAAAGTATTGAAGATAATAACGAAGGAAATCCGTATCAGCAGTTCAAGTATGTTTTTTCAACAGGAACATATATTGATTCACTCAAAATGAATGTGAAAGTGAAGGATGCATTAGAGAAAAAGGTTGATAATTTTGTTTCGGTAATGTTGTATGAAATCAATGAAAAATATACCGATTCTACCATTTATAAAGAAACACCAAGATACATTACAAACACTTTGGATAGTTTGAAAATAGTAACTTTGGATAATTTGAAAGCAGGAAAATATCTTTTGATTGCTTTAAAAGACAATGGAAACAATAAGTTTAATCCAAAAACTGACAAAATTGGTTTCCAAAAACAATATATCTCAGTTCCTACTGATACTGTGTATGAAGTAGAATTGTTTAAAGAAATTCTTCCCTTTAAGTCATTCAAACCTTCACAAGCATCAGGAAATAAAATCGTTTTAGGTTATGAGGGAAATCCCAAAAAATCTAAAATTACTTTGAAAAAAGGAAGCGAAATTATTCCATCAATGGTTACACAGTTTCCCAAAAAAGACTCTTTGCAAATATGGCATCGAGAATTTAAAGCTGACTCTTTGAATGTAGAAGTAGAAAATGATTCGTATCGTCAAAACTATGTTGTTAAGCTAAAAAAACAAAAGAAAGACTCGCTTTCTATCTCTCCTGAAATCAATGGAATTTTGCCAATTAGAGAACGTTTTCAACTCAATAGTTCAACACCATTGGTAAAAATTGATGAAACAAAAATCAATGTTTTTAGAAAAGACTCTACAAAAGTCAATTTTAAAACACAATATGATGAATTTAACAGAAATTTTTTCATCGATTTTGACAAAGAACCTTCAGAAAAATATACCATTCAAGCATTCTCAGGTGCATTCACCGATTTTTTTGATTCAGTAAATGATACTTTAAAATATACTGTCACAACAAAAAACATGACGGAATATGGAAATTTAAAAGTGGTTTTGGAAAATGCCAAAAAATTTCCAATAATTGTTCAACTAACTGACAAAGACGGAAAAGTGAAAGCTACTGCTATTACTGATAAGAACCCAATTGTAGAGTTTCTCGCGCTTGAACCATTGGTTTACACGCTCAGAATTATTTATGACGAAAATGCCAATGGAATTTGGGATACAGGAAGTTTCCTTGAAAAAAGACAACCCGAAGAAGTCATTTATTTTCCGAAAGAAATTGATGTAAGAGCCAATTGGGATGTGGAACAACCATTTAATCTTCGAATTACGAATTAGCACTTCTCCCGAAATTTCGGGATAGCTCAGTTTGACAATTTGAAATCATCTTTATCGTCAAGAAAAGCTAACTTTTTTCTGGTTTCTAGTAATTTCTCTTTGTCTAAATCGATGATGAATACCGAATCGGTTTCTTGTGGTTCGAGTATATAATTTCCAAAAAAATCAACTGCTTGCGAATGTCCAATATATTCGTGTTGGTTGTTATCGGTTCCAATTCGGTTTACGCCAATTGCATAACTCATGTTTTCTACAGCGCGAGCTTTGAGTAAAATATCCCAAGCATTGGTTCTGATTTTTGGCCAATTGGCAACATAAAGCAACATATCATAATCTTCTACATTTCGAGAAAAAACTGGAAATCGCAAATCGTAGCAAATCAACGGACAAATCCTGAAACCTTTGTATTCTACAATTAATTTTTGTTTTCCTGCGGAATATACTTTGTCTTCGCCTGCCAAAGTGAACAGATGGCGTTTATCGTAATGTTGAATATCGCCATTTGGAAAAACAAAAACCAATCGGTTGTAAAACTTTCCTTTTTCTTCAATGACTAGACTTCCTGTAATGGCGCAGTTTTTATCTTTCGCCAAATGTTGTAACCAAGCAACAGTTTCTCCATTCATGGTTTCGGCAACGGCTTTTGGGTTCATCGTAAAACCAGTCGAAAACATTTCGGGCAAGACAATCAAATCAACATCTTCCATAAAACCAGTGATTTTTTGTGCCAAATGACTTCGGTTTTCGGTTGGGTTTTCCCAGATTAGAGAAGTTTGGATTAGTGCTGTTTTCATATTTTTTTTAGTGAATAGTAATTAGTAAAAAGTGATTAGTTATGACTATTTAATAGTCACTTTTCACTAATTAATAGTGATTTCGTCAATAAAAATAAAAGCATCACCATTGTAAGGAAAACCTAAATGCCATTCGGGTAATTTGCCAAAATTGTAGGCTTTCACTTTTATGTATCTTGCGTTTATAGGTTTTGATGAAGTGAAATTGAAATCTTTAATGGTGTTTTCATCTTTTTTCGGATCAACATCATTGGCAACAGTTGTAATTAATGTAAAATTGATATTATCTGATGAACTATAATATTCCACTTTTGTTGGCATCATTATCCAAGAACGTTGGTCTTGAAGAAAAGTTGCGCTAAAATTGGATACTTTTTTCTCTGACTGTAAATCTACGATTGCTTCAAAATCCTGACTTTGATAACCTTGCCAATCGCCTTTTCTCCAGTTGGTTGTCCCATTAATTCCGTCTAATAAACCGTCATTTCCGCCAGCATGATATTGCGGATTGTATTTTGATTTTATGTTGATGGAGTAATTATTTGGTTTTTTGTAGAAAGTTGCGGAAACTATGTTGCTTTTAACCCCATCATTTTCAACATAAGCTACAATCATTGAAGTTTTTTCAATAGTTATTGATTTCTCATACCTTTTATAAGGTGTTAAAATTAAACTTGTATCCTTATCAAATATGTGATAGTAGAGTTCATCAGATTTATTGTTTGATAAAATTTCTACTTTCAATTTATCTTTGAATGACTTGCTTTCTGCTTGAATCACTGGAACTAGAATTATATTTTCCGCAGTATTATTGCTTTCAGATTTCGCTAGTACTTCTTTCAAATAGCCTTTAAATCCTTTTTTTGTGATAGTAAGTTGTTCTTTATTTTCGAAATTGATTGTCGCTTTATCAAAATAAGGTGTTGTTTTCGTCCATTCGACACTTCCAGGCGTAACCGCATAAATTCCCATAGAACTCAACACATACCAAGCGCTCATTTGTCCGCAGTCTTCGTTTCCTATTAATCCGTCTGGTGTGTTTTTGTAAAAATTATTTAAAATGTAATGTACTTTTTCGGCGGTTTTTTCGGGTTTTCCAACGTAATTGTACAAATACGCCATATGATGACTTGGTTCGTTTCCATGCGCATATTGACCAATTAATCCTGTAACGTCCACTTGTTCACGACCTGTAGTTTTGCTTTCGCTGTTGAACATTTCATCTAGTTTGGCTTCAAACTTCTCTTTTCCGCCATACGCTTCAATCATTCCGGGAATATCTTGTGGCACAAAAAAGGAATATTGCCACGAATTTCCTTCGGTAAAATTGTTATTGATTTCTCTTGGGTCAAATGGTTTATCCCAACCGCCGTTTTTCTTTGGTCGCATAAAACCCGTATTCCAATCGAAGATGTTTTTCCAGTTTTGAGAACGTTTCATGAAATAGTGGTAATCTTCTTTTTTGTTCAAAAGCAACGCCATTTGTGCAATACACCAATCGTCGTAAGCATATTCCAAGGTTTTAGAAACACTTTCATGTTCGTCGTCCATCGAAATAAATCCTTGTCTTTTGTAAGCATCCAAACCTAAATGATCCAACATTGCCGAATGTTTTGCGGCTTCAAATGCTTTTTCATAATCAAAACCAGTAATTCCTTTTGCCATTGCATCTGCCATAACCGAAACCGAATGATAACCAATCATGCAATCGGTTTCATTGGAGGCGAGTTCCCAAACGGGCAATCTTCCGCCTTGTTCGTATTGTTTCAGAAAAGTATTGATAAAATCGGCAGTTCGTTTTTTGTCAATCAAAGTATACAACGGATGTGCTGCTCGAAAAGTATCCCAAAGCGAGAAAACCGAATAGTAATCAAATCCTTCGGCAACGTGAATTTTGTTGTCACGACCGCGATATTTTCCGTCGATATCTTGAGCAATATTCGGTTGAACCATCGTATGATATAAAGCCGTGTAGAAAATCGCTAACTTGTCTTTATTGGTTTCTGTAATTTGAATTTTTGATAACTCTTTGTCCCAATGTTGTTCGGCTGCTGCCTTAACTTTTTCAAAATCCCAATGTTTGATTTCGGAACTATTATTTTCTGCACCTTCAAATCCCGTTGGTGATAAGGTTACTTTTACGAGTATTTTTTCTCCTTTTTTGACTTGTTTTGAAAAACTGATTTTAAGTTCCTCATCTCCTGTATAAACATTCTGTGGTTTATTTTTTCCTCGCCAAGCGCTTACTTTCATCGGAACATTAAACTCAATTCGAGCGTAAACAACTTGATTTCTAGCCCAAGCTTCGCTTCTTCTTAGTACTTCAATGGTTTTTCCATCAATTATTTTAATCGCTCCTTCTAATAACTTATCCCGATGATTTAAGTCTAAAATAATATTAGCTTGACCATTTTGATTAAAAGTATATTCATGAAAACCTACACGAGTAGAAGTCGTTAAACGAACGTCAATATTGTGTTTGTCTAATTTTACACTATAAAATCCTGCGGAAGCTTTTTCATTTTGATGCGAAAATGTGGAAGAATACATTTTGTTGTCAAATGACGTTTCGCCCATTGTTGGCATCAGCATAATATCGCCATAATCACTGCAACCTGTTCCGTTTAAATGCGTGTGTGAAAATCCGTAAATCGTTTTATCAGAATAATGATAACCCGAACATCCATCCCAACTGCCATCAATTCGAGTGTCTGGAGAAAGTTGCACCATTCCAAACGGAACAGTTGCGCCAGGATACGTATGTCCGTGACCATCGGTTCCAATGAATGGATTGACGTTTTTGTGGAGATTTTGTGCGCTTACAGAAATAAATAGTTGAAGGAAAATAAATGAAATTGCTTTTTTCATGAGTGATTGGTTTGCCACTCAAAGATACAGAACAATTTATTTGTTTTCTAAATCATGAAGTCTTTGAACGATTTTTACTAAAAGTTGTTTCTGTTTTTCTTGCTCTTTTTTGAGTTTTTCGTTTTCAGATTTCAAGTTCTCAATTTCTTTTGCTTGTTTTTCTATTATGATTTGTTGCTCCTGTGTGGCTTTGACCAATGGAACCACAAATTGGCTGTATGCAATAGAATAATTATCGGTTGGGTTATTTGAATCTGGAATATGTAACCCATCAAAATCGTAGTTTATTTCTTTGGTAATTTTTTCTACATCTTGCGCCAAAAAACCTGTTCTCAGGATAGATTTACTTTTTGAATAATCGTTTTTTTCAAAACTAATTTTAAGACTATCGGGCAAGTTTTGAGTTAAATGTTTTTCAAATTTTTCTGTATCAAAATTATAGGAAACAGGTTTTAATTTTAGTATAAAATCTAGACCTGGAATATTTTCTTTAATATTAAATTTAAATCTTGCATCCGATGGGTTAGAATAGGGAACTTGTCCTTCAACGACAGTAACAAGTGTATTGCCAAGACGAACCTTGTTTGAAGCATTGGAAATCGCTTGATTTCCCAAAGAAGTGCTGTTGGAAAGATCATAGGTAGAGGTATTTGCATTTGAACCAACCCCAGTATTTAAAGATCCAGATGTGTTAACATTCATTGAATTATAACCGAGACCAACATTATTATTACCGGTTGAGTTATTCAATAATGATGCATTTCCAATGGAGGTATTGAATGAACCAGACAAATTATGATATAATGAAGATGCACCAAATGAGGTGTTGCTATTTCCAGAACTATTAGAAAACATAGATGCTGTTCCTCCAGCTGTATTGAAGTTTCCATCTAAATTGGTTACCATACTATTCATTCCAATCGTTGTATTGTTGCTGCCAGTTATGTTTTTACTCATAGAATCTCTTCCTACAGCTGTATTTCCATTACCCGTTTCATTTGTTCTTAATGCATAAATTCCAGCTGCGGTATTATTATTCCCTGAAATATTATTAATTAATGCAGCATTTCCTATTGCGGTATTATTAGATCCTGTTGTGTTGTAGTACATTGAAGAACTTCCCACAGCAATATTGTTGTTTCCGTTTGTATTATCATGTAAAGAAGCATTACCAACAGCTGTATTGAGTGAACCATCAATATTCATAAGTAAACTACCAGCTCCAACAGCTGTATTTTTTTCACCTATTAAGTTTTCACCCAAAGATGAAATTCCTATAGCAGTATTACCTTCTCCTGAAATATTTTTTTTAAGAGCATTATAACCAATAGCACTGTTTCCTGACGAACTAATGCTGTTTTGCATGGCGTTTGTTCCTATTGCGACATTATTTCCTCCAATAGAGTTAAGCTGCATTGAGTTTTGTCCTATTGCAACATTTGAACTGCCAGTTATATTATTACGAAATGAATTGTAACCTAAAGCTACATTAGAAAACCCAGATGTATTGAACTGCCCAGTTTGATTTCCTATAAAAATGTTTTGATTGGTTGTTAAATCATCATTTTCGCCAGCTTGTTGACCAATAAAAATGGAATTTCCAGTGTTCAAAAACTGAAATTGCCCTTTTTGTGTGAGTTTGAATTTTAGAGTATTATTAGTTTTCACATCAATATCTTGAGCGTTTGTTGTTCCAATAAAGTTTGTGCCACTTGTTGTATTAGAATTTCCAGTTATATTCCATGAGTTCACTGATTTTGTGATGCTTTGCCAACTAGTAGAAGAGTTATCCCAATAGTAAAAACCAGGTTGATTAGTTCCTGAAACTGTTGTTAAAAAAACTAACATTCCATTTTGAGCAGCTGTTGGGTTTATTATCGGAAAAGAACTTATTCTTGGTATTAAGATTCCATCTTGATTGGAAGGTGAAATTGAATTTGAAGCAGCTATTTCTAGTTGAGCATTCGGTGAAGTTGTGTTTATACCAACCTGAGAAAATAGGTTTAGTGTTTTTAATAGTAATATAAAAAAAACAAACAGTTTTTTCATTTAGTATAGTGCTTCTTTGTCATTTTAGAATTAATTAGGGCAAACAAAAGTATGGAAAATTAGTTTTAAAAAGATTAAGAAAATGTTTTGTTTTATTAATTATTCAACCAAAAAGCTAAAAATTTGGTTAAATTCATTTTAAAAAATCAAATAAATCCCATAAAAAAGACGAACAATTCTGTTCGCCCTTTCCAATTCAGTCGCGACCAATTCCAACATAACTGTATTTGGGCAAAGCCATAGCAATATCGGTTACTTGATGTGGTAATGCTTCTTGAATTCCAAAAACATCGGGTTCATAAAAAGTTATTTGCTAAACCCAAAAATCTTTTTGGTTTGACCATTTATTTTCGCCGTTAGATTCGAGGTCTAAACGAATGTTATTGGTCATTAATTTTAGTTTTTGTACGGAATCAGTCGTTCTAAAAATTAAAAGAATAATTATATTTCTAATTAGAAATAATATTTGTTGTTGTCAAGAATAAGAAATATAATAGTAATTTTTTTTCTTTCTCTACTTTTGTACAGATATTTTTATATTTGAGAAATTTAATTAAAATCAATTTTTATGAAAGCAATGTCATTCGTCCTTTTTTTATTTACTACCAACCTTTTTGCACAAGTAAAATTTGAAAAAGGTTATTTTATTGATAGTCAAAATAAAAAAGTAGAATGTTTGATAAAAAATAAGGATTGGATTGGTTCGCCATCTGAAATTGAATACAAACTGACTGAAGAATCACAGATAGAAACTCTTAATTTTAATCAATTAAACTCATTCCAAATCTATGAAACATCTCATTATTATATTAAATCAGTTTTAAATGTTGATAAGAATATAAGTGGTAATTACAATCCTAAATTAGAAACTATAATTTTAAAAGTTCTAGTTGATGGCAATGCTAAACTGTATTATAATGATGATATTTTCTTTTATCAATTGAATAATTCTGAGATTAAGCAACTTGTATATAAAAAAGAAGTAAATAATTTATCTATAAAAGAAGATAATTTATTTAGAGCTGAACTTTATGACAATTTAAAAACCGTTCAAAATCAAATCGAAATTCGAAAGCTTGAATACAAAAAAAATGCTTTAATAAATTTTTTTAGTAATTATAATAAATATACTAATTCAAATTATACAGTTTTTACCAATAAAGAAACAACAGCTAAATTTAACTTTAATGTTTTGGCAGGTTTAAATTTTACAAAAGGTAATTTTACGATGTCTGGGTTATACATAAATCCACCCTCATCTGGTGGTGGAATTCAGTTAAAAGATGCAAATCTAGAGTCAAAAAATAAAATTAATGTTTTGATAGGTTTTGAGTTAGAAACACTTTTACCCTTTAATAAAAATAAATGGGCAATTTTTGTATCGCCAAATTATCAACAAACAAAATATGAATTATCTAAAGACAATGTAAATCCATTAGGAGCTTATGGAACTGCTTTTTTTCATGGCACTTATTCCTATATTGATTTTCCTGTAGGTGTTAGGCATTATTTATACATAAATGCAAATTCTAAATTATTTTTGGATGGAGCATATAACTTAACATTCTTAACAAGTGTAAAAGAAAGTAGAAGCTTCATAACCAATCAAGGTGATTCATTGAGTTTTAACGATGAATTAAAGCCAAAATCGTTTTCAACATCAATGAAAATAGGATTAGGATTTAATTATGATAAAAAGTATTCTCTATCATTAAATTATTTCATAGGGAAAAAATTATCAAACATTGATACAGGTTCCTTTACATTGTTAGCATCTTACAAATTATTTTAAAATAACACAAAAAAAATCACAACATTTGTTGTGATTTTTTTCAATGTGTTTGCCACTATTTCAAACTCGCTTTTAGATATTCTCTATTCATACGAGCAATGTTTTCAAGTGAAATCCCTTTTGGACATTCTATTTCACAAGCACCAGTATTGGTACAGTTACCAAATCCTTCCTCATCCATTTGGCGAACCATATTTAAAACACGTTGCGTTGCTTCAACTTTTCCTTGTGGTAATAATGCGTATTGAGAAACTTTTGCTCCAACAAATAGCATTGCAGAACCATTTTTACAAGTAGCAACACAAGCGCCACAACCAATACAAGCTGCTGCTTCAAATGATTTGTCAGCATCTTGTTTAGGAATTGGAATAGCATTAGCATCCATTGTTCTTCCAGATGTATTTACAGATACAAATCCACCAGCTTGTTGAATTCTTTCAAATGAGCTTCTATCTACAACTAAATCTTTAATTACAGGAAATGCTTTACTTCTCCATGGCTCAACGTAAATTGTGTCACCATCATTGAACATTCTCATGTGTAACTGACATGTTGTAACACCAGTATCTGGACCATGAGCTCTACCATTTATAAACAATGAACACATACCACAAATTCCTTCGCGACAATCGTGATCAAAGGCAACAGGTTCTTTTCTTTCATTAACCAATTGTTCATTCAATTGGTCTAACATTTCTAGGAAAGAACTATCAGTAGAAACATTATCTAATTTGTATGTTTCCATGTTCCCTTTTGTTTTGGCATTTTTTTGACGCCATATTTTAAGGGTAATATTTATATTTTTTTTAGAAGCCATAATTTTCTTTTTTAATGTTCCTGCTTAATTATTTATAATTTCTAGCAGCAATTTTAATAAACTCATATTTCAAATGCTCTTTATGAAGCTCTTCTTTACTGATGTCATCACCTTTATATTCCCAAGCACTTACAAATGAGAAATTTTCATCATCACGAAGTGTTTCTCCTTCTGAATCTTGATATTCTTCACGGAAGTGACCACCACAAGATTCGTTTCTTTGAAGTCCATCCATAGCCATTAATTGGCCTAATTCCATGAAATCGGCAACACGAAGCGCTTTTTCTAGCTCTGGGTTTAATTCATCAGCACTTCCTGGAACAAATACATCTCTGTGGAATTCTTCTCTAAGAGCTGCAATTTCTGAAATGGCTTCGGTTAATCCTTTTTCATTTCTTCCCATTCCAACTTTGTTCCACATAATGTTTCCAAGTTTTTTATGGAAATAATCTACTGATTTTGAACCATTATTGCTAAGGAATTTATTGATTTGATCTTTTACTCTTTTTTCTGCCTCGTCAAACTCAGCTGAGTTTGTTGGAATTTTTCCTGTTCGGATATCATCAGCCAAGTAGTTAGAAACTGTATATGGAAGAACAAAATATCCGTCTGCTAATCCTTGCATCAATGCAGAAGCTCCAAGCCTATTTGCTCCATGATCAGAGAAGTTTGCTTCACCAGCCACAAAACAACCTGGAATAGTAGATTGTAAATCATAATCTACCCAAACTCCACCCATTGTGTAGTGAACTGCTGGGTAAATTTTCATTGGAGTTTCATATGGGTTTTCATCAGTAATTTTTTGATACATGGTGAACAAGTTACCATATTTTTCTTCCAACCAAGCTTTACCAAGTCTTGTAATTTCTTCTTTTGAAGGATTATGATTTCCTTGAGCATAAGCTGCTTGTTTCCCTTTGTTTTGAATTTCTGTAGAGAAATCAAGGTAAACACCTTCGTTAGTATCGTTTGCCTCAATACCATAACCAGCATCACATCTTTCTTTTGCAGCTCTAGAAGCTACGTCTCTTGGAACTAAGTTACCAAAAGCAGGATATCTTCTTTCTAAGTAATAATCTCTATCTTCTTCTGCTATTTGCGTTGGTTTTAATTTTCCAGCACGAATGGCTTCAGCGTCTTCTTTTTTCTTTGGAACCCAAATACGACCAGAATTTCTTAATGATTCAGACATCAAGGTCAATTTAGATTGATTTGTACCATGAACTGGAATACATGTTGGGTGAATTTGAACGTAGCAAGGATTTGCAAACAAAGCACCTTGTTTGTGGATTTTCCAACTAGCTGTAACGTTGCTTCCCATAGCGTTTGTAGATAAAAAATACACATTTCCATATCCACCAGAAGCTATAATTACAGCATGAGCTGAATGTCTTTCTAGTTCACCAGTTATTAAGTTACGAGCAATTATTCCACGAGCTTTTCCATCAACTTTTACAATGTCAAGCATTTCATGTCTATTAAACATTTGAACTCGTCCTAGTCCTATTTGTCTTGAAAGGGCAGAATAAGCTCCAAGAAGTAATTGCTGACCTGTTTGTCCAGCAGCATAAAATGTTCTTTGTACTTGAGTTCCTCCAAAAGAACGGTTGTCTAACAAACCACCATATTCTCTTGCAAATGGAACTCCTTGAGCCACACATTGATCGATAATATTCCCAGAAACTTCTGCCAATCGATGAACATTTGCTTCACGGGCACGATAATCTCCTCCTTTTATTGTATCATAAAATAATCTATAGATACTATCACCATCGTTTTGATAATTTTTTGCTGCATTTATACCTCCTTGAGCAGCAATTGAGTGTGCTCTTCGTGGAGAGTCTTGAAAGCAAAACGCTTTAACATTGTAACCCATTTCACCAAAAGAAGCAGCAGCCGAAGCTCCAGCAAGACCTGTTCCAACAACAATGATGTCAATTTTTGGACGGTTATTTGGTGCAACAAGTTTTAAATGATCTTTATATTTAGTCCATTTCTCTGAAATGTAACCTTCTGGTATTTTTGAATCTAACTTCATAATATATCGGAGTTGATTATTTTAAAATAAAGTGAATGTAAACTGGAATTATTGCAAACAACAATGGAACTACAATTGCGAAAAATTTTCCAAAAGCTTTAATCGTTGGGGTAAACTTATTGTTTATACCAAGTGATTGGAAAGCACTTTGAAATCCATGTAGTAAATGGAAAGCTAGCACAAACATAGATAACACATAAAGTATCGTTGCTATTAAACCAAATTTTGGATGTTTGAAGAAATCTACAGTGATTTTATATAAATCTTTGTATCCTTCACCAACCTTTACATTGGCTTGTGTATTTATAAAATCTGTTTTGTTAGCAATATATGAAGGCGCACCTGTTTTCTTTGCTTCTTCAGGTGTTTTAGCAACTTGATTTGTTGGTATATAACTTCCAGCGGTCGTTACATAAAGGTCTTGTTTTTGACCCATAACTTCAACGGTTATGGTTTGTAATGGCATGTTTTTGTCAAAGTGCATTCTTGCCCAAAAATTTACCATGTGAGTAACAATGAATACTAGAATCAAAGTTCCCAATACAGCCATGTTTCTCGATGAGAAACTACTGTTTGCAGCTGAGTTTTGTTTTGCATAACCAATAGGTCTTGCTTTTTTATTCTGAATGGTTAACATAAAACCATCAACAGCGTGGAAAAGAATAGATAAATACGTTAAATAAGAAAGTAATTTTACTGCTGGATTTGAGGTCATGAACAAAGCATATTTATTGAAATTTAATGCGTTATTAGGAACTAATAACTGCAAATTCCCAGCCAAGTGACCAGTCAAAAACAAGCATAAAAATAAACCCGTAAGAGCCATCCAATATTTTTTTGCAATTGATGACTTCAGAAGTGCAGATTTTGCCATAATTTTTATTTGATTGTAATTGTGTTTTTAAAAAAATCAGAACAAAAATAAAGCTATTTAACAATAACTACAACCTTTTCGCGCTTATTTATAATGAATTTAAAATGTGTTTAATTTTGTTTAAGGTACTCAAGCTGTGAACTACTAAAAATCAATACATTTGCTTAATATCCTTTAAATGTGAAAGCATCTAAAATCAATACAAATTTGAATAGTTATATCAATTCTTTTATTGTTCATAATCAATATGATAATCAAGAATTGGTTAAACAAATCGTTGATAATTTTCAATCAATTGTTCTAAAAAAAAATGAGTATTTGGTTCATGAAGACGAAATCTGTCCACTTTTTTGTTACATAGAAAGTGGTATTTTACAGCATGCTATTCTTGTAGATGGAGAAGAAAAAACGACTTATTTGGCTCTTAGAAATTCAGTTACATCTTCTTTGAATAGTTTTTTGAATAAAATTCCTTCTCGAAAAAGTATTAAAGCCATTTCTGAATGTAATCTTAAAGTGATTGATTTGGAAAGTTTTCAAAAATTGATGAATAACAATGAAATTTTCAAGCAGTTTTATCACAATTTGATTGAAAAACAAATTATGCTTATCGATGATTATCGTATTGATTTATTGATACTTACCCCTGAAGAACGCTATAAAAAATTACTTCTAACAGAACCAAATCTTTTGCAAGAAGTTCCACTACATTATCTCGCTTCTTTTTTGGGAATTTCTACGCGCAACATGAGTCGCATTCGCAAAAATGTAAAATAACGCCATTTGGCTTACATTTTAGAATTTAGGTTTGTTTAGTTTTGTAATGTCAAAATAGATTTTTGACTAATGACTATTTACTAATCACTAATTACTAGTACAATGAAATACCATCAAATAGACCGTGATTTGTTTGTAAAAAACAGAGCCAAATTCACGGCACAAATGAAACCAAACAGCGTTGCTGTTTTCAATTCGAATGACATTTATCCAGTTTCTGCTGATAGTACATTGCCATTTGCCCAACACAGAGATATTTTTTATCTAAGTGGTGTAGATCAAGAAGAAAGTATATTGTTACTTTTTCCTGACGCGCCATATGAGCATTTGAAAGAAATTCTTTTTCTGAAAGAAACCAATGAACACATCGCGATTTGGGAAGGCGAAAAATTGACAAAAGAAAGAGCATTTGAAGTTTCTGGAGTTAAAACTGTTATTTGGCTGCAAGATTTTCATAAGACTTTAAAAGAAATTATGGCGTATGCCGAAACCATTTACATCAATACCAATGAACATTACAGAGCTGTTATTGAAACCGAAACTCGTGAAGCACGTTTTGTAAAATGGTGGAAAGAAAATTATCCAGCGCATAAAGTAGAAAAATCAAATCCTATTTTGCAACGTCTTCGTTCGATAAAAGAAAGTGAAGAAATAGATTTAATTCAAAAAGCATGTGACATTACCGAAAAAGGTTTCCGTAGAGTGCTGAATTTCGTAAAACCTGGCGTAATGGAATATGAAATCGAGGCCGAATTTGCGCATGAATTTCTAAGAAATCGTTCCAAAGGTTTTGCTTATACGCCAATTATCGCTTCGGGGAATAATGCCAATGTGTTGCATTATATCGAAAACAACCAACAATGTAAAGAAGGCGATTTGGTTTTACTCGATGTTGGTGCTGAATATGCCAATTATTCTAGCGATATGACCAGAATGATACCTGTTTCGGGACGATTTACGGATAGACAAAAGCAAGTTTACAATGCTGTTTTGAGAGTAAAAAATGAAGCCACGAAAATGCTTGTTCCAGGAACGTTGTGGAAACAATATCATGTAGAAGTTGGTAAAATAATGACTTCGGAGTTGTTAGGTTTAGGATTGATTGACAAAGCCGATGTGCAAAACGAAAATCCAGATTGGCCAGCATACAAAAAATATTTCATGCACGGAACATCGCATCACATGGGATTAGACACACACGATTACGGATTATTACACGAACCAATGAAAGCCAATATGGTGTTCACGGTTGAACCAGGAATTTATATTCCAGCAGAAGGTTTCGGAATTCGAATAGAAGATGATATGGTCATTCAAGAAAAAGGCGAAGCGTTCAACTTGATGCGCAATATTCCTATTGAAGTAGAAGAGATTGAAGCGATAATGAATAGTTAGTGTTCAGTGTTCAGTTTTGAGTGTTCAGATATAACGGTTTGCAGAAATGTGAGCCGTTTTTTGTTCTAAACTTTCTTTACACAAAGTTGTCATTCCGAGCGCAGTCGAGGAAACACATAACGTTTGCAGATAATGTGATTTCTCTTTCGTCAAAAAAGACGAGGCGAAATGACAAAAAAATTATATTATACCGATGGAATTACTTCCACAACCATTTCATTTCCAGCTTTGTCATAATAACTACACGTCATTTTATCCATAACAACAATCCATTTTTCTACGCCTGATTTTGCACAATCGTTCAGGAAAGTCATGTAATCGGTTTTGCCTTGTTGGTGTGCTTTTAAATCAGATTTGAATTGTTCAACGTTGCTTTCGTTTGCAATGGATAACGTTTGTTCAAAACCTTCGGATGAGGTTTGAAAATTATCTTTTCCGTAATAATTGGTGTGGTTATCAAACACAAACGTTTCAAATGAAGTTACACCAAGTGCTATAATATCTTGCATATATTTTGGAAAATCGGCACCGCTTTTTACTTTACTGTGCGCTTCGTGGATTTGTTGGATGGTGAACATGGTTTTGATTTATATATTTTAAAAAATATAATCTTTTTTCCATAAATTTATTTTGAAGTAATTATCAAGATTTGACTCGTTAATTTCAACAAAGCACAATCTATCACTTTCATTATATTTAATAATTTCATTCTCATCTATGTATGAAAAGAGATTTTTAATTTTATTTTCCTTGTCTAATTTGTTTAAATAAAATATTATTATTCGTGAAGTTTCAGAATAATCATTTTTCAAAAAAGCAAATAAATCTATGAAATAATTCTTATCGGAACTGTCAAGCGAATGTCCAAAAACATAAAAAATATTTTGCTCAATAATATTGCTTTTCTCATTAGGAATTTCAATAAAGAATTCTTTTATTTCTTTACTAACTTTTTGATAGCTTTTCAGAAAATTGAAAGCTTTTAAAGCGGCAATTTCTTCAGGTATTTTATCAATTCCTATTACAATATTTTGTGTTTCGTTATTATGGATTATTTCACCATGTAAATGAGAAACATTATAATTCTTATTGTAAAGCTTTTGGATTGTTGGCAAATAATTAAATGTCTTAAAAAAATCAACTTCATAAAAGGGTATTTTCATTAAATCTAAAGAAACATCATAAAACGGAAAAATAATTTCGGATAAATAAATATTGAAATAAGTTAAAAAACTTTCAAGAGAAGTTTCTAATTCTAACAAAATTTTGTCTTGTTTCAATTTATAATCTCTTTCTCCAATATAATCTCTGACAACTTTAAAATTTCTGTTTCTATTTTGAAACAGCAGAATATTAAAACTCTCTATTTTTTTGTAATTTATAAAGTTTTCCGTATTACGGAAAGAATAATCATTGTTAACAATGTAAGTATTTTGAAAAAGATTAAAAAAGTTTACAAATGAATCTAAAACATTTTTAATTTCATTTTCAAAATCAATCCATGTGTAAATTTTATTTACAGTTTTAAAATGATGGTACCAATATATTGGGTGTATTACGTTCGATATATTTGTTTTACTATGAGGAAAAAAACTTTTGATTTCTTTTATTTTTTTATTATCAAATTTTATTTTTTTTACATCAAAATTGGATTTAATTTTTTCATAATCTTCGGTATAATTTTCTTTGAAAGCTTTACCAAATAATTCATCAAACTCAATTTCATTCTCAAAATTAAAAGTGTTATTTTCAATTGTTTCCATCACAGCCATAAAATGACCATATTTTGTGGGTAAACCATGAAATAAATCAAATCCATTTCCTGTGATTAATATTTTACTCATATATAAATCCTTTTCTCAAAGATAGAAAATTTAACACAATTCTGTCATTCCGAGCGCAGTCGAGGAAACGTAAAATATTACATTTTCAGTATCGACAATTTTTAATAAATTAATTCGTGTATTCATGTCAAAATCCTATTTTTGAATTCATGAAAACCCTTATCTACAAAAACACAAAAATCGCATTCACTGACCAAGGAAAAGGCACAGCTGTTGTGCTATTGCATGGTTTTCTAGAAAATCAAACCATGTGGAATGCTTTTGTTCCCGAACTTTCCAAAAAACACCGTATCGTTACTATCGATTTGCTTGGTCATGGCGAAACAGAATGTTTGGGCTATGTGCATACTATGGAAGATCAAGCCGATATGGTGCATCATGTTTTACACGAATTAAAAATTAGAAAAGCAGTTCTCGTTGGGCATTCCATGGGCGGTTATGTGGCGTTAGCTTTCGCCGAGTTGTATCCAGACATGATGAAAGGTTTGTTTTTGTTAAATTCTACTTCTCGTGCCGATAGCGATGAGCGAAAAACCAATAGAGATCGCGCCATTGCGGCTGTCAAAGAAAACTATGCTACGTTTGTTAGGATGAGTATTGCCAATCTTTTTAGCGAAGACAATCGAGAAAGACTAGATAGCGAAATTGAGAAAGTAAAACTCGAAGCACTGAAAACACCATTGCAAGGCATTGTTGCTGCGCTCGAAGGAATGAAAATCCGTAAAGACAGAGAAGTGATTTTGCATTTTGCACCATTTGCCATGCATTTGGTTTTGGGTAAAAAAGATGGCGTTTTGCTTTATGATGACAACATCGACCAGATTGAAGGTACAAAAGTATCGCTTACCACTTTTCCCGATGGACACATGAGCCATATTGAAAACGAGACCGAATTGATGAAAGTGTTTCTAGAATTTTTGAAGAAATGTTAGCTTTTTTTCTCTTCAAAAGGGATTTCTAGATTAAAAATTTCTTTGATAAGCACAATCATCTGTTCTTGGAATTTCATTAATATTTCATCAGTGATATTATCGCTTTTTTCAAAACTGAAAGGCATAAATCCTGATTTCATGTTTTTGAACGAAATAATTCCAGCTTCTATTTCGTGTGTTGGGTTTTCGTTTTTGAACATGTAGGCATACGTCAAGATTTGGATTATTTTTTCGTTTTTAATGTCATTGGTCAAACCTTCCCATGAACTCAACTTTAAGTCTTTTTGTTCGACTTTTCCAGTTTTGTAATCAATAATCCTGATTTTGCCATTTCTGTATTCAATTCTATCTACTTTTCCGCCCAAATTAATTGTAAAACCTGTATCAGGAATGGTTAACGAGCCAAATATTTCTTTTTCCAAATCAATGATTTGAACTTCATCACCTTGATTTAACCCTTCGAGTTCCATTTTTAGGAAATTGAAGACATTGCGTTTGGCAACTTCAAATGCAAGCAGATTTTTCCCTTGATTTATTTCACCTTCTTTGTACTCTTTTTTGAATTGTTCGATGACTTTTTGGTCAATTTTATCAAAACAATCTTCAATGTCTTTCGGGATTAAAATTTTGCCTACTAATGGTTTGTACAATTCTTCCAAAACACCGTGAATTATTGTTCCAAGTGTATTAACCGCAACATTTTCTTCAACTTCTTCCGTTTCAGAAAGTTTTAAAATCTTTTGAAAATAGAATTGAATAGGATTTCTGATGTAGCTTGTGAGTGAAGAAGGAGAGAAGCCTTTTTCGCTTTGAGCAATTTCTGTTAGTTTTTGGATTATACCGTCTGTTTTTTCTATTGACAACGGTTGATTGGCTTTTTCTGGAATAATTGGGTTGAATATTTCAACAGTTGGTTTATGATAATTTTCGACTTCAAGTTGGGTTAAAAATCGGCTTTTTTCACCACCATCAAACCCATCTGTGTCAGAGTTGTATATGAGATAAATATTTTCTGCTCTTTGTAACAAATGATAGAAATGAAACGTGTAAATAGCATCTTTTTCTTTGAAAGTTGGCAATTGGTGATGCATTCTTAAATCATAAGGCAAAAACGTATTCTGACTTTTACCAGCTGGTAATTTCCCTTCATTTACTGAGGTGATGATGATATTTTTGAAATCCAAAACGCGACTTTCCAAAACTCCCATGATTTGTAACCCATCAAGTGGTTCACCTTGGAAAGATATTTCTATCAAATCTGCTGTTTGTTTGTAAATGGCATAAAGCGTTTTTGGCTCAATTTTTTCTTCAAATAATGCTAAGTTGTTTTGAATTTTGATGATGGTTTTATACAGAGAAAACACAAATGCATTGGCAATTTTTTCGTCTTCGTTAGTATAATCTAAAAATGATTTAATCTGAAGTAAAATATTTAATAATCGCTCTAAAATTTCGTTTGTGTCATCATTCCATTCATCAATTATGGCGCTGAAAAAAGCATCATCTGTCGAAAATATTTCTTTTACTTTTTTGAGTGAAATAAAAGAGTAATTGTTCTGTTTTATAAAATCTGTGAGTTTTTTTGCATTGCAATAGGGTTCCACAAACGGATGGTTGAGCACGTCCAACAGTTCTTTGTAATAGAAAACATAACTATTAGCAGATTTTCTTCCAATTGCGCCAAGATGTAATTTAAATATTTTATTGATGAGGATTTGCGCAGGATTATTTTTCCCCACAAATCCCATAGTGATGTTGAGCGATGAAACATTTTCTGGCAAAGTGTATAAAACCGGTAACAACAAATTTTCATCAGCAAGAACAACGGCTGTGTCTTTTAATTCGTTTTTTACAGCAATTTGCTGAACTAGATCGCCACAAATCATTGCTTGACCAATAGACTTTGATGTGCCAATTATTTGAATGTTTTTTTCTTTTTTGAAATCATCAAAAATCCACTGATAGTGATTGTTTTTGTAATAGTTCCATTCGCTTTTTATTCTCCTTTGAAAAAGTCCTGCGTCATGCTGAATGTCGTTAATAAAGGTTTGATCAATATCCCAATATATTTCGGCATTATCAGTTGCTAGTAAATGCTGAATTATTTTTTCTTCGGCTTGATTGAGCGCATTAAATCCCGCAAATATGTATTTTTTATTTTTGACAGTATTTGTAAAATGGTTCAAATTATGAACCGCTTCACGGTAGATTAATCCCTGATAGCCAACTCCTTTTGATTTTAAATGGCTGTATAATTCATGATAGTATACTGGCAATTTTTTCCAAAATTCTAAATATTTTATGACTAATTCCGTTTTTTCTGGTTGAAGTGACCAATGTTCAATTTCTTTAATGTTCTCTAAATGTTTTAGAATTTCATCTGGAGGAATAAGATACCTATCAATTTCATTAAAATCAGAAAGTAATGTTTTAGCCCAATTGGCAAAATTTTCAAAAGGCTCGGTTTCATCAGCATTTAGTTGTTTGTATACTTTATAAAATTCAAAAAGAACTTCAATGGGCTCAATGCTTCTAATACCTGCTACATCTTGAACAAAATCCTCTATACTGTCAATTCTTGGTGCAAAAATATTTTGTGAGATATTGTTTTTGAAAGCTTCCAAAAGAAAAACCTTTGCTCTTTTATTGGGAAGAATTACAATTGTATCTGTAATGTTTTCTGAGTGTTTACTCAGGATTTCTCTTGCTAGTATATTTAAAAAGGAGATTGTTGGCATAGTATAAAAATAAAAAAACGTCCCGAATTTTCGGGACGTTTTCTTTAGAAATATTTTGAGAAAATTATTTAACTAATTTTACTTCAACTCTTCTGTTTTGAGCTTTACCAGCTTTAGTTTTGTTAGTAGCAATTGGTTTGCTTTCTCCAAAACCTACAGATGATAATCTTGAAGCAGAAATACCGTGCTCAACTAAGTAGTTTTTAACAGCAGCAGCTCTATCTTCAGATAATTTTTGGTTAGCAGCATCTTTACCATCGCTATCAGTGTGACCTTCGATAGAGAAGTTTGAAGAAGGATATTCTTTTAAGATAGCTGTCATAGCCTCTAATACTGGATAAGTTTGTTGTTGGAAAGTAGATTTTGCTGTATCAAACAAAATTGTTTTAGCATAATCATTCAATCTTTTGATAACTTCGTCAGTTACTTCTGGACAACCGTTGTTAGCAGCAGTACCTTTTACATCTGGACATTTGTCATCTTTGTCAAGTACACCATCACCATCTCTATCTGGCCAAGGACAACCTGCATTTTCTTTTGGACCTTTTACATCTGGACATTTGTCAGCTTTATCAGCAACACCGTCACCATCTGTATCAGGACAACCATTGAAAGCTTTTAAACCAGCAACTTCTGGACAAGCATCATCTTTATCAGCAATACCATCACCATCTGTATCAGGACAACCGTTAAATTCAGTTGGACCAGCAACTTCTGGACAAGCATCATCTTTATCAGCAATACCATCACCATCAGTATCAGGACAACCGTTGAATTGTTTTAAACCAGCAACTTCAGGACAAGCATCGTCTTTATCATAGATTCCATCACCATCTGTATCTTTACCACCAAATTTGAAAGTAAGACCAGCAAAGTGTTGAACGTGTGAAGGCATATCTTCTCTTACATCCTCAAATGATTGTTTGTATGTAGCACGATATGATAAACCGATGTTTTCAGTAAACCAATAAGCTAAACCTAAACCTCCATTTAAAGTTCCAGCGTGTGCATCATCACCAAACCATGTGTAACCTCCACCAATGTGTGCAGATGGGTCTAATTTTTTAGATTTGATTAAATTCATCATGCTATAGTTGATAACTCCATCAACAGCATAATAACTTAAATCACCTGGATTTACCACAGTGTAGTCTGCTTCACCAATTCTTGGTTGTACATACTTAGTAATTTTGTTTACAGATCCAGTAACTCCAAAAGAGAAATTGCTTCCTACATATTTAGATACTGTCAAATATGATACTGAAGGCAAAATGTTCCAGTGATCTTTAGCATTAAAAAATTCAGAAAACTGATCTTCTAATTTTGAAGCAGCACTAAATCTAGTGTCAACTGCATTAACCCCGAACGAGATTGCCCATGGGTTGTTGCTATCTTGTGCTTGTGAGCTTAAACCAGCCAACATCAACACAGCAGCAAATAATTTGTTAAGATGTTTCATACTTAATTTGATTAGATTATAATAATTATAACGGGACAAAAGTAATATCTAATTGCCTAATATCAAAATCAAAATGTTAAAAAGTGGTAATCTTGTAATCATTTACAGCAGATTATATAAAAAAATAGGTTAATTGATTACTTTCAACGCTTTTCCAACTGCTGTAAATGCTTCTATTGCTTTGTCTAAATGTTCTTTTGTATGAGCAGCAGAGAGTTGAACTCTAATCCTTGCTTTATCTTTTGGAACGACTGGAAAAAAGAACCCGATTACATAAATTCCTTTTTTGAGCAATTCGTCTGCCATAACTTGAGATAATTTAGCATCATATAGCATAACAGGTACAATTGCCGAGTCCCCATCGATAATATCAAAACCAGCTTTTTTCATTCCTTCTTTGAAATAATTTGTATTCCACTCGAGTTTATCTCTTAGAGTTGTATCTTTTTCTAGTAATTCAAAAACTTTTATAGAAGCGCCAACAATAGCTGGTGCCAATGAGTTTGAAAACAAGTATGGTCTTGAGCGTTGACGAAGAATTTCAATGATTTCTTTTTTGGCAGTTGTATATCCACCCATTGCACCACCAAGAGCTTTACCTAATGTTCCTGTAATGATGTCAACTCTTCCCATAACTTTTTTTGCTTCCAGTGTTCCTTTTCCTGTGGCACCAATAAAACCCGCTGCATGGCATTCATCGACCATTACCAATGCATCATATTTATCCGCTAAATCACAAATTTTATCCAACGGAGCAACCAATCCGTCCATAGAGAAAACACCATCAGTAACGATAAGTTTGAAACGATGTCCTGCTTCAACAGCCTTTTTCAGTTGGTTTTCTAAATCTTCCATATTGGAATTTTCATAACGATAGCGAGCTGCTTTGCATAAACGAACACCATCAATTATTGAAGCGTGATTCAAACTGTCAGAAATAATGCAATCTTCTTCGCCAAGTAAAGGTTCAAAAACACCACCGTTTGCATCAAATGCTGCAGCATATAGAATAGTGTCTTCGGTTCCATAGAAATTGGCAATTTTTTGCTCTAAAGTTTTATGAATGTCTTGCGTTCCACATATAAATCGAACAGATGACATTCCGAATCCGTGTGTGTCCAATGCATCTTTTGCCGCTTGAATTACTTCTGGATGTGATGACAAACCAAGATAATTATTGGCACAAAAATTTAAAACAGTTTCCCCATTTACAGTTATTTCGGCACCTTGTGGAGAGGTTATTATTCGTTCTTTTTTATACAAACCATTTTCTTCGATGGTTTTTAATTCGTTTTGTAAGTGTTGTTGAATTTTTCCGTACATTTTTTCGTTTGTTTGTTTACAAATTTACAACTTCAATTGTTTCACCAATGTAAACCAATGTTTTTTTAACTACTTTAAAATCCATTTTTTCAATTGCCTCTTTGTAATTATTTAATTGAGTTTCATATTTGGCTTGATGTATTCCAGTCTTATAGTCTAGAAGATAGATTTCCTTGCTGTGGTTCAACACCATTCTATCTGGTTTGACAATGGTTCCTTCTTTTTGAATAATGATTTGCTCGTTCAAAATTCTATTATTTTCATCAAAAAAAGGTGAAAGTTCATCGTGATAAACTATTTTTTCGATGGTCTTCTGAATTTCGCTTTTTTGTGAAATTTGAATTATTCCATTTTCTAATGCTTTATCAATTGCGAGCTCAATGGTGTTTTTTGAATCGATTGAAGATAAGATTTCGTGAATAACATTGCCATATTCAATAGCTTTTTGCTGTTTTGTATTCCACATCAATCCCTCTTTTTGAGCAATTTTAATATTTTTGAAAGACAGTTTTTTATCCAGAGTTGGGATATTTTTTGAATTATTTTGTTGATGGTTTTCTTCAGAAACCTTTTGGCTGTTTCCAAACTCATAGATAGACTTTTCAGGATCGTATTCATTCACATCTTCTAAAAATTCTATCAGAAAGGTGCTTTGAGCATTTGGGTATTTATTGGTAGATTTTGCTCTTGTTTCGTGTTGCGAGATGATATACAATTGCTCCTCAGCTCTTGTCAATGCTACATACAATACATTTATTTCGTCTAATAATTCTTCTTCTTTTTTGTTCAAATATTCTTGTGCCGGAATTTCGCCATAGCTTTCTATTTTGCTCGATTTGCCAACCAATATTTTTGGTAGTTCAAAGAAACTTTCTTCGGCAGTAATCCACATATTTTCCTTTGGAGCATAAGAAAAATTCTTTTTTACAAACGGAAAAATCACAACCGGAAATTCTAATCCTTTTGATTTGTGAATGGTCATGATTCTCACAGCATCCATACCTTCAGGCGAAGAAATACTGAGTTTATTAGAATTGTTTTCCCAATAACTTAAAAACTCGTCGATACCAGATTGTTTTCGGGTTTCGTTTTCTAAAACCAAATCCAAGAAATATTGTGTGTAAGCATTTTGATTTTCTTGAGCTATAAATGTTTCGATAAGCCATTCAACTATTTCGAATAAAGATTTTTTTCTAATGTTTTTGAACGAAACAACATAGCCCGGTTCTTCTAAATAATGTTCAAGTTCGGGTTCAGTTTTTTGTTTTATGCCTTGATCTATAAAGTCATGAACAGTGAGCTTGTTTTGTTTTTTTGCCAGATAGTACAGAAAAAGTGCTTTGGCTTCTTGATTTTTTTGATTGTTTAAATACTGCAAAAACGAAATGATAAATTGTATTTCAGACGAAGCCGAAAGAAGCAAACTTTCTGATGATACGATTGGGACACCTTTTTCTGTTAAAAAATTTGCGATAGCACTTCCTTCACCATTTTTCCTTACTAAAACCACGATATCTCTATATTGAAAACCCTTGTTGGTAGCTTCTATTATTTTTTCAAAAGTAGTTTCAATAAAAATTGTTTCTGCCTCAAGCTTTTCATCTTCATCAATGAATTCTTTCTTATCAATTTTGGGTAAAAAGTGAATGTTGACATAACCACCTTTCTTAGAGTTTGTTTTTTGATGGCTTTGTTCTTCAAAAAGTTTTTTGTATTCCTTGTTTTCAAAATATCTAGATAAGAACTTGAAAAAATCGTTGTTGAACTCGATAACTCTTGAATAGCTTCTGTAATTTGTATCTAAGTTTTCAATTTTTTTATCTGGGTTCGAAAAAGGATTTTCGTCGTTACTCAAATCAATAAATTGCTCTGCTTTTCCGCCACGCCATCTGTAAATAGATTGTTTTGGATCGCCAACAATCATGAGAGAACCTTTTGTTCCATCGTCAGATTGTCCTGCAAGTGCATTGTCTATCAGCGGAATAAGGTTTTTCCATTGCATTTCTGATGTGTCTTGAAACTCATCAATAAAAAAATGTCGGTATTTTTCGCCCATTCGCTCATATATGAATGGCGCAGGCTGATTTTGAATTTGTTCAAAAATAAGTTTGTTGAACTCAGCTATAGAAAGTATGTTTCGCTCTTCTTGAATTTCCTTGAGTTTTTTATTCAAAGTATTCAAAAGAGACAACGGCGTTATGTTTTTTAGAAAAGCGGAATAGAGATTTATTTTTTCAAAATTTTGATAAATAATATTCAATTGCGACAAAAAATAGGGAATATTTTCCTCAATAATATCTCTGTCTTTAGCATTAGCATTAATACTAATATCTTCTGGATTAATGTATTTTTTGTTTTCTGGATTGAAACGATTTTCAGCAATGCTTTGCAAGTGTTTTGGGAAATATGCTCCTTTGAATGATTTCATATCAATTCCTTTTTGATTGATGACATCCAGCATTTTGTTGGCTAAATCAATATTAGAAACCTGCAAATACTCTTTTTCATTCTGAATTTTAGTTTTTAGCAAAATGAAGTCTTCAATTTTTTTTGCATCGACTGATAGTAATTCTTCCCGATTATTTTCATTCAACAATAGTTTTCCAGTGCTGATTATTTCTCTCGACACGTCCCAAGATTTGTCATCATCTGTTTTTTCCATGACAAAATTCACTAATAATTTCGTCAAAGTTTCATCATTTCCTGCTTCGTCAATGAGCGAGTCTACAGCTTCTTTCAATAAATCTTCGGTATCAAGAGAAACTTCAAAGGTTATAGGTAAATTTAAATCGTGTGCAAAAGTTCGAATAACTCTGTGTGTAAATTTATCGATGGTCGAAATGTCAAAAGCGGCATAATTATGGATTAAATTCTTAATGATGTTTTTCGCTTTTTGATGAATTTCATTGAGACTAAGTCCAGTTTCCACGCTAATATCTTGCATCAAAAATGAAAATTTCTCCGAAGGATTTTCTTCAGAAAAAGCATAAAGACTTTCTACCACACGAGTTTTCATTTCGTTCACGGCTTTGTTTGTAAACGTAATGGCAAGAATATTTCTGTAGGCATCATCTTTTTTGGAAAGCAGAATAATTTTCAGATATTCTTTAACCAGAGTATAGGTTTTTCCTGAGCCAGCAGAAGCATTGTAGAGTGAAAAGGCGTTTTTTTGCATTTATTTTTTAACTAAAAATTCAAGATATAGTTTTGATGAAATCATTAATCTCTAACATCTTTCTCAATCAAATAAACAAAATTCAATTTACTGTCTTCGCCATAATATTCTACTTCAAATTCATCAATTTTAATTGCGCCAATTTTTTCAATAGCTTTTTGAGAGCGAATGTTGAAAGCACCGATGTGAAAATAAACTTTGTCTACATATTGAAAAGCGTGATCTAACATTAGTTTCTTCAGGGATTTGTTATAATCCTTTCCCCAAAATTTTCTCCCAATAAAAGTATAGCCTATTAATATTGACTTATCCTTTGGATTGTAGTCATAATATCTACTGCTTCCAACAACTTCATTTGAAGTATTATCTCTAATGATAAAAGCACCACCAGAAAGTATAGCGCCTTCAAAAAAATTCTGGAATACATCACGCTGATAGCGCAATTTATTTGGGTGTTGTTCCCATAATAACTTGTCATTTGCTACGGCATACAATTCTTCGAAATCACTTTTTTTTAAAGGAACAAGATGAATCATTTCGTTTTTGAGATTTTCCGGTTGTAAAAGGAATTCCATTTTTATAGGTTTATTAACAAGGATAATTTCTTTTTACGAAGTTAAATGTTTAAATTTGAATTCAATTAATTAATAACGTAAATAAAAATATTATGTCATTTGAATTACCAAAATTACCTTATGCCTATGATGCATTGGAACCACATATCGATGCAAGAACTATGGAAATTCATCATTCCAAGCATCATAATGCTTATGTTACAAATTTGAACGCTGCTATTGCTGGAACAGATTTAGAAGGAAAAACAATAGAAAATATTCTTATCAATCTTGATATGAATAATATGCCTGTTAGAAATAATGGTGGCGGGCACTACAACCATAATCTTTTTTGGAAAGTAATGTCGCCAAATGGTGGTGGAAAACCAACAGGTGAATTAGCTGAAGCAATTGATAGAGATTTTGGTTCATTTGAAGAATTCAAAGCTCAATTTGCAAAAGCTGGGGCAACTCGTTTTGGATCTGGTTGGGCTTGGTTATGTGTTCACAAAGGAGGAAAACTTGAAGTTTGCTCAACTCCTAATCAGGATAATCCATTAATGCCAAATACAGGTTGTGGAGGTTTTCCTATTCTAGGAATGGATGTTTGGGAGCATGCGTATTACTTGAATTATCAAAATCGTCGTCCAGATTATATTGAAGCTTTTTTCAACGTGATAAATTGGACAGAAGTATTGAGACTATTCGTTACAGAGAAATAGTAGGAAAACTTAATAAAATTAATTTCACCCGATTGTTGTTTAGCAGTCGGGTTTTTTTATAAAAAATAAACAGGCGGAATTACTTCCACCTGTTTGCCCCAAATCTACCATAAACTTAACCTACACTAAATACTATGGTAGTACAAATCTAATAACATTATTCTATAAAATGTTAAAATTAATTCAAAATATGTGCGAAATAACCTGTTATGTGAGTAAAATAGGTCTTTTTGAAAAGTTGAAAAGTTGAAAAAATAAAAAAGGTGAAGTAAAACTTCACCCTTTTTGCCCCAAATCTACCATAAACTTAACCTACTAATGCTATGGTAGCAACAAATATACGGTTAGAAAAAAATGCTTTTCAAATATTTTAGATGAACTGCATCAAAAATCGTTTAAGTTCAAAAAATGTTAAAATTAATATGCTCTAACGTCCTTTCCTTCATAAAAATTGATGAAAGCTTGGTTCACTACACGGTTTCCGCCTGGTGTAGGATAATTTCCCGTAAAGTACCAATCACCAAGATTTTTTGGACAAGCTTTATGTAAATCCTCAACTTTTTGAAAAATTATTTTCACATCTGCTTTTATATCAGATGAGTGTAGCATTTCGCCTATTTTATCGGCAATTTCTTCATCTGAAAAAGGATTGTAAATTTCGGTGACATAGTTTATTACATCAATGTCTTTTAATTTTTCTTGAGCTTTACATTTATTATAAACGTCGTCTATAATGTGTTGAAGATTTCGTTCTTTTAATAATTCAATTGCTGCTTGAAAAGCAATAAAACTTTCCAATTTTGCCATATCAATTCCATAACAATCTGGAAAACGAATTTGTGGAGCAGACGAAACCACTACAATTTTTTTTGGATTCAGTCTATCCATCATTTTCAAGATGCTTTTCTTTAAAGTTGTTCCTCGAACAATGCTATCATCTATAATTACCAAATTGTCCGATTGTTTTATAACACCATAGGTAACATCATAAACATGAGCAACAAGATCATCTCTATTTGCATCATCGGTAATGAAAGTCCTAAGTTTAGCATCTTTTATAGCAATTTTTTCTGTTCGTATTTTTACAGACAAAATTTCCTCAAGTTTTTCTCTAGTTAATGTTTTTCGATTGTCGAGAATGTATTTGTTTTTTCTTTGATTAAGAAAATCATTTGCTGCCTCAATCATTCCAAAAAAGGAAGTTTCTGCTGTGTTTGGAATATATGAAAAAACAGTGTTATCGGTATCGTTTTCAATGGCATTGAGTACAGATGGCAATATCAATCTGCCCAATTCTTTTCTCTCTTGATAAATTTCTGCATCACTTCCTCTAGAGAAATAAATTCGTTCAAATGAACATGCTTTTTTATCAGTAGGTGGAATAATTTCGTTTTGAGAAACAGTTCCGTTTTTTTTGATAATCAAAGCATTTCCAGGTAGTAATTCTGCTATTTTTTCGAAAGGAACATTGAAAACAGTTTGTATAACAGGTCTTTCAGATGCAACAACTACTATTTCTTCATCTTCATAAAAATATGCTGGACGAATTCCCGCAGGATCACGAAACACAAATGAATCTCCATGACCAAGCAATCCTGCCATGGCATAACCACCATCCCAACCACGAGAAGCTCTTTTTAAGATTTTGGCTATATCAAGTTTTTCAGCAATTACTGGCGAAGCTTCTCTTTTTGACAAACCATTATTTTTACATTCTTGATACAAGTCTGTAACTTCATCGTCTAGAAAATGACCAATTTTTTCCATAACGGTTACAGTATCAGCCATTTCTTTAGGATGTTGACCAAGTTCTACCAAACTATCAAAAAGTTGTTTAACATTGGTCATATTAAAATTTCCTGCCACGATAAGGTTTCTATGCATCCAGTTGTTTTGACGCAAGAAAGGATGAACACTTTCAATACTATTTTTACCAAAAGTTCCATAACGAACATGACCTAGAAACAATTCCCCGATGTATGGAATGTTTTCTTTTTGAAGAGCTACATTATCTTTGTATTCAGGATGTATGGATAGTTCTTCGTCAATTCTTTCATTGATTTGTTCAAAAATATCTTGTATTGGTTGTGATTTATTAGAACGAATACGACTAATATATCTTTCTCCAGGCTCAACATCGAACTTGATTGAAGCAAAACCTGCTCCATCTTGTCCACGATTGTGTTGTTTTTCCATCAAAAGATACATTTTTTGTATGCCGTAAAAAGCCGAACCATATTTTTCTTTGTAGAATTCTAATGGTTTTTTTAATCGAAGTAGTGCAATGCCACATTCGTGTTTAATTGCGTCGCTCATAATAGTGTTGTGTTGTTGTAAGTTGGGTATAAATTAAAACAAAAATGCCCCGAAATTTCGAGGCATAAAGTTATTGTAAATCTATTTCAAATTGTGTTAAAGCTTTGAATTGTTTTAATCGGCTTTTCACTTCGGCTTCTTTCAGTTCTACCATTCGCTCGGTTCCAAATTTTTCTACGCAAAACGAAGCCAAGTTTGAACCTTGAATAATAGCTGTTTTCAAAGTTTCGAAAGATGTGTCACCTTGTTGAGCAATGTATCCTGCAAATCCACCAGCAAATGTATCACCAGCACCTGTTGGATCAAATACATCTGCTAAAGGTAATGCTGGAGCAAAGAAAATATGTTCGTTGTGGAACAATAATGCGCCGTGTTCTCCTTTTTTAATCACTACGTATTTTGGTCCCATCGTATGGATTTTCGCGGCAGCTTTTACTAATGAATATTCACCAGATAGTTGACGAGCTTCTTCATCATTAATGGTAATTACGTCTACTCGTTTGATTACGTCTAACAATTCAGGCAATGCACAATCCATCCAGAAATTCATGGTGTCTAGAACAACTAATTTAGGAGTAGAAGTCAACTGGTTCAAAACGCCTATTTGTACTAATGGATGAAGGTTACCTAACATTACCACATCAGCATTTTTGAAATTTTCTGGAACAATTGGGTTGAAATCCGCCAAAACATTCAACTCGGTTGCCAATGTGTCGCGTGAGTTCATGTCGTTGTGGTAACGACCACTCCAAAAGAAAGTTTTACCACCTTTTACAACTTCTAAACCTGAAATATCAATATTTCTTGCGGTTAATAAATCGATGTATTCTTGTGGAAAATCATCACCAACTACAGAAACAATAGCTGATTTTAAATTAAAATGTGAAGCAGATAATCCAATAAAAGTTCCAGCTCCACCCAATATTTTATCTGTTTTCCCGAAAGGTGTTTCAATAGCGTCAAAAGCTACTGTTCCTACTATGAGTAATTTATTCATTATTAGCGATTCAAATTAAAGGCGCAAAGGTAATTATTAATTGATAATTAACAATGGATAATTGATAATTAGAATTCTGATGAAAATATATCAGGAATTAGTCATTATTAATCGTCAATTGTCCATTATCCATTGACTCATAAAATTCATCAATAGACAAATTAGGCAAACCCGAAGCGTAAACGGCTAATTCATCACAACGCTCGTTTTGTGGATGATTATTGTGTCCTTTTATCCATTTAAAATCTACCTGATGTTTTCTGTAAACTTTTAGAAAACGTATCCATAAATCGGGATTTTTTTTACCAGTAAAATTTTTCTTTTCCCAACCAAAAACCCACTTTTTTTCAACAGCATCAACTACATACTTGCTGTCAGAAATTACTAAAACGGTCATGTTGTGATTTTTTAGTTTTTCTAAACCTACTATTACAGCCAGCAATTCCATACGGTTGTTGGTAGTCAATCGAAATCCTTCGTAAAACTCTTTTTTATAATTTGTGCCAACAAGTTCCATAACAACACCATAACCACCATTTCCGGGGTTTCCTTTTGCAGCACCATCAGTGTATATATGGACTTGATATGATTTCAAATTATTAGCTATTGGTTAAAAGTTTTTCAATTACCGTTGGAAAAAATTGGTGTTCAAGTTCGTGGACTTTTGCAGCTATTTCTTCGGGAGATTTACAGTTTTCAATATTTGTAGATTTTTGGAAAATGAATTCACCTTCATCATAATGTTCGTTTACATAATGAATAGTAATCCCAGTTTCTTTTTCTTTGTTATCCAAAACAGCTTGATGGACATGCATACCATACATTCCTTTACCGCCATATTTTGGTAACAAAGCAGGATGAATATTGATTGTTTTTTTTGGAAATTCTTTAATTATATTTTCAGGAAATTTTAAAAGAAAACCAGCTAGCACAATCAAATCGGGTTGTAATTGTTTTAATTTATCCAAAACAAGATTGCCATTTAGCTCGTTTTTGTTAAAAATTGTTGTTTTAATTTTATGATTTTCAGCTCTTTCTAGAACTTTGGCATGTGGATTGTTACAAAATATTCCGACTATCGAAACCGTAGTGTTGTTTTTAAAAAATTGTATGATATTCTCTACATTGGAACCGTTTCCAGAGGCAAAAAGAACTATTTTTTTCATTTGTTCTATTGAAATTTTGATACAAAAAAAAGAATAAATACTGTAATTTGAAGCAAAATTATGAGTGAATTTAAAAATTAATTTTTTACTTTCGTAGTCACATTTACTAACAAAAATGTTGTTATAAAATAAAGTTTTTTATTTTTGCCAACAAATTAAAATTAAAAATTAGAAATTATGTCAGACATTGCATCAAGAGTTAAAGCGATTATCGTAGACAAATTAGGCGTTGACGAAAACGAAGTTGTAACAGAAGCAAGCTTTACAAACGATTTAGGAGCAGATTCATTAGACACTGTTGAGCTAATTATGGAATTCGAAAAAGAATTTGATATTCAAATTCCTGATGATCAAGCAGAAAACATTGCTACTGTAGGTCAAGCTATTTCTTACATCGAAGAAGCAAAAAAATAATAATGAAAATTAACCCGTGAAAGTTTATTTTTCACGGGTTTTTATTATTTTTACAAAAAAAGATATTTTAGATTGAATACAATCTATTACTATAATTTCAAATACCCAAGTCTTAATCTTTTTTTTGATGGCAGCTTGGGTATAATTGTTTAAAGCGATTACTAAAAAAACAATTTATGGCATTAAAGAGAGTTGTAGTTACAGGATTAGGTGCATTAACGCCCATTGGCAACAACATTCAAGAATATTGGGATGGACTTGTAAATGGTAAAAGTGGTGCAGCACCAATAACTTATTACGATACTGAAAAACATAAAACGAAATTTGCTTGCGAAGTAAAAAACTTCAATGTTGAAGATTATATTGACCGCAAAGAATCCCGAAGAATGGATAAATTTGCTCAATATGCTATTGCAGCTAGCGAACAAGCCATCAAAGATGCTGGAATTACAGAAGAAAATGTAAATAAAAACCGAGTAGGAGTTATTTGGGGAGCTGGAATAGGAGGTTTGGAAACTTTTCAAGAAGAAGTAATTAGTTATGCACAAGGCGATGGAACTCCAAGATTTAATCCATTCTTTATACCGAAAATGATTGCAGATATTGCGCCAGCCCATATCTCAATGAGAAATGGATTTAGAGGACCAAACTACACAACAGTTTCTGCTTGCGCTTCTTCTGCTAATGCTTTGATAGATGCTTTAAATTACATCCGTCTAGGAATGTGTGATGTGATTATTTCTGGAGGAAGTGAAGCAGCGGTTACCATAGCTGGAATGGGCGGATTTAATTCAATGCAAGCATTATCAACTAGAAATGAAAGTCCAGAAACAGCTTCAAGACCTTTCGACGCAACTCGCGACGGATTTGTACTAGGCGAAGGTGCTGGAGCATTGGTTTTGGAAGAACTAGAACATGCAAAAGCTCGTGGAGCAAAAATATATTGTGAAGTTGGTGGCGGAGGTTTATCTAGTGATGCTTATCACTTAACTGCTCCTCATCCAGAAGGAATTGGCGTTATTGCAGTTATGGAAAACTGCCTTAATGATGCTGGAATGAAACCAGAAGATGTTGATCATATTAATACGCATGGAACTTCAACACCTCTTGGTGATGTTGCAGAACTTAAAGCAATCAGTGCGGTTTTTGGCAATCATGCTAAAAATATCAATATTAATTCTACTAAGTCAATGACTGGTCATTTACTTGGTGCAGCAGGAGCTATAGAAGCCATAGCATCAATATTGGCTATTCAAAATGGAATTGTGCCACCAACAATAAATCACAGTGTTGTTGATGAAAACATTGATCCTAGCTTGAATTTAACATTGAACAAAGCTCAAAAAAGAGATGTAAAAGTAGCCATGAGTAATACCTTTGGCTTTGGAGGTCACAATGCTTGTGTGCTTTTCAAAAAATATGAAGGTTAGTAGTAAATGAGATTTATTAAAAAAATATTTAAAAATTCCCGTTCAAATGAGGACGGGATTTTTTTTGCAAAAATTGAACAAATTTTAGGATTTAAGCCAACAAATATTTTATTCTACCAAAAGGCATTTACACATAGGTCATCAAACAGAGTTGATAATCATGGAAATCCAATAAATTATGAACGATTAGAATTTCTAGGTGATGCTATGTTGGGTTCCGTAATTGCTGCTCATTTATACAAAGAAGTACCAACAGGCGATGAAGGATATTTAACTAAGATGCGTTCAAAAATAGTTAGTAGAGAACATCTCAATGAGCTTGGAAGAGATTTGAATTTGATAGAATTGGTTGAAAGTAAAGTGCCAGTACAACATTTTGGTGAGAATATACATGGCAATATTTTTGAAGCTTTGATAGGTGCAATATTTTTGGATAAAGGATATGATTTTTGTGAAAAATTTATTCAAAAAAAGGTTATAACTCCATATGTAGATATTGCTAAGCTTGAAGGAAAAGTAATTAGCTATAAGAGCCTTTTGATAGAATGGTGTCAAAAAGAAAAGAAATCATTCAACTTTGAAATTTTTGATGATAATGGTAATGATGGGCAAAAATATTTTGGAGTTAAACTATATATCGATAAAAAAATCATTTCAAAAGCAAGGGCAACATCAAAAAAGAAAGCTGAAGAAAAAGCTTCACAAAGAGCCTATTTTGCATTAAAAGAAAAAATGAATGCAAAAAAATCCTAAATTCTCAAAAACTATAACGTTTTCGTTTATAAAATTACGTTAACATAACTATTTGTTGCATAGAATGTAACGGATATATGCTATATTTACAACTTGTTTTATTAGGATTAATGAACGTTAAAAAGCTTAATATTGAAGAGTTAGAAGACGACAATGTCTATCTTTTTGCAATTCATACAACTCTAGAAGATTATCGTTTAGCCTATTTTTTAAACAGAGAATTAAACATACAACTCTGTAAAGCTAACCATGATTTAAAAATTGTAACTAACAGAGGAAGTTCTGAGTTTACGCTTTTTAACTATGAAGATGAAGTAAATTTTGCCAATTGGGATTTAATTCAAAACAAAGCAGAAATACATGATAATATAACATCTACAACATATGATCTTTTTTCAATAGAAAAGAAATCAATACAAAGTAGAGTTTACCTTGTTCCTGAATATAAAAAAGCTGATTATATGTTGAAAGTTACAATCCCTGAACATGTAATATCAATATCCAATTTAACTACTCAAGTACAATCTATAAAAAAAGTCTCCACTGCTTATGAAGTGGATTTTTATACTATAAAATCAAAAAACAATCTAATTTTTTAGAAAAATATGCCAACAAATAAAAAAACAAAAATTGTTGCAACACTCGGTCCTGCATGCAGTACAAAAGAAGTGATTAACGATATGATACTAGCTGGTGTGAATGTGTTTAGAATTAATTTCTCTCATGCTGATTACAATGATGTAAAAGAAAGAATAGATATTATAAGAGAGTTGAATGACGAATTTGGATACAACACTGCTATTCTTGCTGATTTACAAGGTCCAAAACTTCGTGTAGGTGTCATGAAAGAAGACGTTGTTGTAAACAAAGGTGATGTTATAACTTTTACAACTGCCGAAGACATATTGGGAACTGCAGAAAGAGTTTACATGAACTACAAAGAGTTTCCTAATGATGTAAACCCAGGAGAAAGAATTTTGTTGGACGACGGAAAACTAATCTTCGAAGTAACAAAAACAGATAAAAAAACTGAAGTTGAGGCTGTTGTTGTTCAAGGCGGACCGCTAAAATCGAAAAAAGGGGTCAATCTACCCAACACAAAAGTTTCACTACCAGCTTTAACCAAAAAAGACATAAAAGATGCTCTTTTTGCAATAGAAAACCATGTAGATTGGATTGCGCTTTCATTTGTTAGAACACCAAAAGATTTAGAAGAACTTCAAGATTTGATTGCAAAAAATTCAAGTCACAAAATTCCAATTGTTGCAAAAATTGAAAAACCAGAAGCAGTTGAAAATATCGATAAAATTGTAGCTTTTTGTGATGGATTGATGGTTGCTCGTGGAGATTTGGGTGTAGAAATTCCTGCACATGAAGTGCCATTAATACAGAAAAAATTAATTCATAGAGCTAAAACAGCTAGAATTCCAGTTATTGTTGCGACACAAATGATGGAAACTATGATTACTAGTTTAACACCAACTCGAGCTGAGGTAAATGATGTGGCAAACTCTGTTATGGACGGAGCAGATGCAGTAATGCTTTCTGGAGAAACTTCTGTAGGTAATTATCCTGTTCAAGTAATTGAAAAAATGACACAAATTATTGAAGCTGTTGAAGACTCTCCGCTTATTCAAGTGCCTCAAAATCCTCCGCATGTTAGAACAAAGCGATTTATTACAAAATCTATATGTTACCATGCAGCTTTGATGGCAAATGAAATAAAAGCCAAAGCTATTTCAACATTGACAAACAGTGGTTATACAGCTTTCCAGATTTCTGCTTGGCGTCCTCAGTCACATGTTTTGGTTTACACATCAAACAAAAGAATTTTAACACAGTTGAGCTTGCTTTGGGGTGTAAATGCATTTTATTATGACAAGTTTGTAAGCACTGATGATACAGTAGAAGACATTAACCAAATTGCTAAAGAGAAAGGATATGTAAAAAAAGGGGATATGCTTGTGAACTTAGCAGCTATGCCAGTGGTTGATAAAGGAATGGTCAACACTTTGAGAATTTCTGAAATTGAATAAAATATTATTATATTTGATATAAATAAATTTGAACTTATGGAATCAAGAAATCCTTTTTTTAAAAACAAAACCTTTTCAGAAGCAAACTCTGTTGATGCTGAAGTAATTCAAAATCAAGGAAATGTTATTGATTATGGTCAAACTATGACTGTTTCAGGAACTATCAACAAGAGTTTTATAATGCTTTTATTATTAATTGCTACTGCATCTGTTACTTGGTGGATGACTTATGCAGGCTATAATCCAATGGTTTTTACTATTGGTGGTGCAATAGTAGCTTTTGTAATAGTTCTTATATCGGTTTTTAAGCCTCAATATTCATCCTACCTTGCTCCTGGGTATGCATTGTTCGAAGGTCTTTTTATAGGTGGAATATCGGCTATTTTTGAAGCAATGTATCCAGGGATTGTAATACAAGCGGTTAGTTGCACTTTTGTTACTTTTTTGGTTTGTTTCGGATTATATAAATATGAAGTAGTTAAAGTTACTGAAAAATTTCGCTCGGTAGTTGTAGCCGCAACGCTTGCAATTGCTACATACTATTTGATAACTTGGTTACTATCAATGTTTACAAGCTTTCAACCAGTACACTATGGAAATTCTTGGATAAGTATTGGTATTAGCGCTTTTGTAATTGTCATTGCTGCTTTGAATTTATTCCTTGACTTTGATCAAATAGAAAAAGGCGTTCAAGAACGGTTCCCAAAATATATGGAATGGTATGGAGCAATGGGATTAATGATTACATTAGTATGGCTCTATATTGAATTTCTACGATTGTTATCAAAATTGTCTAGTAGAGACTAAAAAACTTAACCGGCGAAAGCCGGTTTTTTTAATCTCTAAAGTCAAACTTTAGTTGAACGGAAATACTTTTTTTTGGTATTTCCTTTTTTGAATTTTCAGTATTAAGGTTGTGTAACGACAATCCTAGCAATCGTACAGAATCACGAAGCTTTTCCTGGTATAATAACTCTTTAGCAAGATCAATTATTAGGTTTTTGTCTGCAATGTTATAGGGAAGTGTTTTGCTGCGCGTTTGGAGGGTAAAATCAGAATATTTTAATTTGAGGGTAACGGTTTTACCAGAAACTTTATAACTCAATAACCTTTTTTCAAGTTCTTTAGCAATACTTATTATTTTTTCTTCTAAAAATATTTCTGAAGATAGGTTTTCATTAAAAGTTCTTTCGGCACCAATAGACTTAATAGTCCTATTAGGTTTTACTTGACTATTGTGTATGCCTCTACAAATTTGATAAAAATATTGTCCGCTATTACTGAAATGTTTTTCTAAAAATTCAACAGTTTTTTGTTTTAAATCATAGCCAGTAAAAATCCCTAAATGATACATTTTTTCCGCGGTGACTTTGCCAATTCCATAAAACTTTTTTATATCTAGTTTTTCCAAAAAACCTTCAACTTCATCTGGATTTACAGTTTTTTGACCATTTGGTTTATTGTAATCGCTCGCTACTTTTGCAACAAACTTATTAACTGAAATTCCAGCAGATGCAGTTAACCCAACTTCTTCAAATATTCTTTTTCTAATTTCTTGAGCAATCATTGTTGCGCTAGGATTATTTTTTTTGTTGTGTGTTACATCAAGATAAGCCTCATCCAAAGACAAGGGTTCAACCAAATCTGTATATTCAAAGAATATCTTTCTAATTTTTTTTGAAATTTCTTTATAACGTTCAAATCGAGGTCGAACAAAAATTAAATCAGGGCAATTTTTTTTGGCTTGAATACCACTCATAGCACTTCGAACGCCAAATTTTCTGGCTTCATAGCTTGCTGCCGAAACCACACCTCTAATTTCGCTTCCACCAACAGCTATTGGTTTTCCTTTTAGCTCAGGATTATCCATTTGTTCCACAGAGGCATAGAAAGCATCCATGTCTATATGAATAATTTTTCTATGGCTTTCATTGTGTTCCATTTTATTTGCTTTTCACTGGTACAAAAAACGATATAGGGTTAGATTTGAAATGTGCCCAAATAGCCTTATTTAATAATTTTATTTCAGAAATTGGAATATTTCTTGAACGAAAAGCTAGGCCTAGCGAAAGTGAAAAACTAACTATAAAATTCATAAAACCGATAACCCCAATACCAATTATAGACCAAATCAAAGTAGGTATATCAATAATGAATTTTGAACCATATAAGCCTAAGGCAAAATTTCCACTAGCAAAAGTAATATGACGAATATCAAGGTTTAGTCCTAAAAAAATGCCGATAGAGGCTGTACTGCCCAAAAAAACACCAAACCAGCCGTTAGACACGACACCAGCCCAATTGTTTTCAAACCACTTAGCAATTCTATTTGTTCGTTCTATTCCAAAATTTTGCTTTAGTATTGGATGTTCTTTTATTCTATAGTAAACATTATTGTGTTTGTTCTTGTTGGAGACATTTCCCGAAATAATTCCAGATAAGAAAAGGAAAACACCTGCAATTCCTGCATGGAATATTGCAGCAGAATTAATAGGAGATAGGTCATTTATTAATTTTGCAGATTTTTCAAATGCAATATTTGTATCAAAAAAATAATCAATTAGCCATACACCTAATAAAGACACTGGAAACGCCATAAACACATTCCCTACAAAAGCAATAAATTGTGATCTAAATAATCTGGCAAAAAGTTGGGCAAAGGAACTATGTTTGTTTTCGTTTTGTGATTGCTTTTTCATACCAGTTTCAAGAGCTTTAGTAATAGTTGCTGCAGTCATTGCAGGTTGTTTTGTAGCTAGTGTAAAACCAAATATATAAATAGCTATAAAACCTAATGAATAATTCAAACTATAATAAAAAGCATGTCCAAACCCACTGGTTTCTAATTTGGATAATAATAATTTTATGATACATAGAAAACCAACAATAAAACCTCCACCAATTGCAGCCCTAAGCATCGAAAAGTACTCAGAAGAACTTTCAGTAATGTAATTTTCGCCAGTTTTTGCGGTATGTTGTGTTATTTCATACGATATGAGTTGTGTGCTTTCATTGATGAGTTGACGAACATTGTTTTTTTGGCAATTGTATTTTATTAACCTTAGAGTAAGTTGAATAGAATTTCTTATTTTATCACTTTCATTTTGAACAATAAGTGTTGTGATAAGTATTTTTATTCTATGCAATTGTTGTCTAATTCTCAAAAGACTTTGATTCACCTTCAAAGAAATTCCATATTTAGAACTATTAGCAAATGCAGTATCAACATATTCCTCACATTGTTTATGTAAAACCATCATTTGCTTATAGCTTTCGTCATGAATTTCTATAAAATGAGGTTTATTGTCTAATATTCTTTTTGTAACCAAAAGCATTTCTTTTTCAAAGGCTACAAATGGACTTTCTTTTTCCTCATACTCTGGAACCATTTTTATAACATCACTTTCCATTGCTCTTCCACTCATCCTTTGTGAAAGTAACCCCATAGCTTTTATAAGTTCATTCAAAGGGCTTTTCTCTTTTACAGAAGTATATATGTCTTTAAAATCAAGTGTTTGAAACAGGTTTTGTAATTCCTCCAGCGGAATTTTGTTTATCCAAATAGGATCATCAGATTTAAAAAAAACTTGATTTAATAAATATTCTAGTGTGTCTTTTTCAGGTTGAAAGGGTAATATTTTTGCAAACAATCTCTTTTTTACTTCATACATAAAATCTGAATCTTGCAGAATTCCAGAGTCGGAAAGCATTCTGCTAAATTTTTTGTCAGTCAGCTTCGAAAAAATATATTTTTTTAAGAATGTGTTGTCTTCAGGATTGTTTTTAAGAAATTCTATGAGAGAGTTGATGGAAATAACCGATTCATTTTTTGGGTCAACCGGTCGATAAAACGCAACGATATCAATCAGAAAGCTAAGTTCATCGTTGTCAATAGTATTTGATTTGTTATAAAATAGAAATAAGTTTCCAATGGAGTTCCAATGAGCTTTTCTGTTTTTTAATTTCATCCCTCCAACCATATTAAGTTAAGCGTAAAAATAACAAATACTGATTATAAATTTGTAAATTGGCTTTAAATATTGAATAAATAATGATAGAAATAGAACGAAAATTTTTGGTTGTTTCCAATGAATTTATAAATCAAGCATTCAGAAAAAAAAGGATTGTTCAAGCATATTTGAATTCTAACCCAGAAAGAACAGTTAGAGTAAGGATAAAAGGTACACAAGGTTTTATCACTGTAAAAGGGAAGAGTAATGCTTCGGGAACAACAAGAGTAGAATGGGAAAAAGAAATTCCGCTGGAAGAAGCAGAAACGTTACTCAATCTATGTGAAAAAGGGATTATTGATAAAATTCGATATGAAATTCAATCTGGCAATCATGTGATTGAAGTTGATGTTTTTTCTGGTGAAAACGAAGGACTTATTATTGCCGAAATTGAACTCAATAGCGAACATGAATCTTTTGAAAAACCTGCATGGCTTGGCGATGAAGTTACTTCTGATGAACGCTTTTATAATTCACATTTAATAAAAAAACCTTATAAAGATTGGTAATTAATCTATTTTTTTGGCTCCATTACTTCAAGTTTTACAATAACAACACCAGAGTTTTTGTTTGAAGCAATTTCCATAAAAGCTTTTTTGGTCAAATCGATTTCTCGAACTTTTGAAAAAGGACCGCGATCTGTTACTTCAACTATTACAGATTTTCCATTGGCTTCATTAGTAACTTTTACTTTTGTTCCAAAAGGGAGTTTTTTGTGTGCTGCTGTATAGCCATTATTGTCAAATTTTTTACCGCTAGCTGTTCTCCTGCCATGAAATTTCTGGTGATAATAGGAAGCGTGTGCATTTTTTTTGTAAAATTTGAATGAATAATTTTCCAAAGTATCAATTTGCGTAACAACATCTTTTAAGTTTACTTTCAAAGTGTCTACTTTTAAGGTTGCTTCAACTTTTTCTTTGGTTTCTTTTACGGCTATTGTAGTTGCTTTTTCTTTATTTTGAACTTCTTTTTGGGCAGCTTGGGTTGTTTTCTCCTTTTGCTTAGATTTCTCTTTTTGTTGAGGTTTTTTTTCAATAAAAGAAGTTGTAAAAAACAAACAGACTACGATTATATATGAATACAATTCCATGTGTATATTTTTAAATATTTTGTTTTACAAAAACCATACCTCGATAAAAAAAGTCCTTTTTGAGGACTTTAATTATATTAGTTATTAAACCATAAATTCCAAGGAATTCTACTTAAAATTAATAGAAGACCAATAGAATAAAGAAAACTTAAATGTTTGAATTTTAATTCACTAGTTTCTGCTTTTTTGTGTTTTGACCAGCCAATGGTTATCAGAACAATTGCTAATATATTTATTAAAGGATGTTCTAATGAAGTTAATCTTAAAGCAGCGTCTTTCATTAGTCCGAATGAACTTGAACCTAAAGGTGAAATAAAATATAAAACAAAACCAATTAATAATTGAACATGAACGCTAATTAATCCAAACAAAGCGATTTTTCGGTCTTTAGTTGTGAATTCCTTTTTTGAAAGATAACCCATTAAAGAATTAGCTGCTGCAATGAACAATAAAGCTAGTACTAAATAAGCCCAACCAGAGTGAAATTTTTGAATAAAATTATACATGTATTTGTTTTTTAGGAAAAACAAATATAATCAATAAGGCTAAAAAAACCTCAATCATGTTGAGGTTTTTGAAATTATTTGTTTTTTAAAAAATATCGAATTAAAAACTCAGTGGAAGCATCGTGCTTTTTCACAGCTTTTGTTTCAATTTCTTCAAGGATAGAATTTGCCAATTGTTTGCCCAACTCAACTCCCCATTGATCATAGCTAAAAATATTCCAGATAACACCTTGAACAAAGATTTTATGTTCATAAAGCGCAATCAATGAACCCAAAGTTTTTGGAGTTAGTTTTTCAATCAAGATAGTATTTGTTGGTTTATTACCAGTAAAAACTTTGAAAGGCAAGAGAAAATCTGCTTTTTCACCTGTAATGTTTTGTTTTTCAAATTCGGCTTTTACTTGAGCTTCTGTCTTACCGTTTAGTAACGCTTCGGTTTGTGCAAAAAAGTTTGACATCAATTTATCATGATGGTCTTGATTTTCATACAAAGGTTTTACAAACCCTATAAAATCAGTTGGAATTAATTTTGTTCCTTGATGAATTAATTGGAAAAATGCATGCTGTGAGTTGGTTCCTGGTTCGCCCCAAATAATTGTTCCAGTTTGATAATTGACAGGTTTTCCATCGCGTCCAACACTTTTTCCATTACTTTCCATAATTCCTTGTTGAAGATATGGAGCTAATTTTTGTAAATATTGCGTGTATGGAATTAATGCTTCGCTTTCGGCACCAAAAAAGTTGTTGTACCAAATGGTAAGTAACCCTAAAATTACAGGAATGTTTTCTTCAAATTCAGCCGTTTTAATATGATTGTCCATTTCGTTGGCACCTTTCAATAATTCGTCAAAATTATCATAGCCAACTGCTAACGCAATTGATAATCCAACTGCACTCCAAAGCGAAAATCTTCCACCAACCCAATCCCACATTGGGAAAATATTAGTCGAGTTGATGCCAAATTCTGTTACTTTTTGAATATTGGTAGAAACGGCCACAAAATGCTTGGCAACATCATTCTGCGAAGCTGATTGTAAAAACCAAGCACGAATAGTTTCCGCATTGGAAAGCGTTTCTTGTGTTGTGAAAGTTTTTGAAACAATTACAAATAAAGTTGTTTCAGGATTTATTTTTTTAATAATTTCATTCACATGATCACCATCAACATTGGATACAAAATGAACATTCAAATGATTTTTGTAAAATTGTAATGCTTCAACAACCATGGCTGGACCAAGATCTGAACCACCAATTCCTATGTTAACCACATCAGTAAATGGTTTTCCAGTAAAACCTTTTCTTTCGCCTGAAATTACTTCTTCAGAGAATTTTTTAATTTTATTTTTTACTTCAAAAACTTCAGGAATAACATTTTTTCCATCCACTAAAACAGTTACGGTTTCTGGAGAACGCAATGCGGTGTGTAGAACAGCTCTGTTTTCGGTTTGATTGATTATATCGCCATCAAAATAGCTTGAAATGGCTTGTTTTAGGTTGGTTTCTTTAGCCAATTGTTGTAATAATTCCATAGTTTCAGAAGTAATTCTGTTTTTGGAATAATCTACTAAAAAGTCATTCCATTGAATGTGGAATTTTTTGGCTCTAGAAGTATCGTTAATAAACATTTCCTGCATGGAAACGTTTTTTATTTCTGAATAGTGATTTTGAAGTTTTTCCCAAGCTTTTGTAGCTGTTGGATTTATTGAAGACAAAGCCATTTTATAAAAATTTAAAGCAAATTTAGAAATAAACTTTTGATGGTAAAAGCACAAAAATTACGCTAACGTTGTAGTTGGCAATTATTTTTTTATTGAACTATTTGCAACGCTATCTAAAACTCTTTTAAGAGGTTGCATTTTCTTTAAATAACTTGCTTTGTAACGCTCTTCAATAGGCGAAGAATTGGGTAATTTTAATTTTAAGGCATCTACTTGTTTACCGTTTTTCCAAAAACGGTAACAAACGTGTGGACCAGTGGCTAAACCAGTACTTCCTACTTTTCCAATTACTTGACCTTGTGTTACACGTTGTCCTCTTTTTACAAGAATTTTAGACATGTGAAGGTATTGTGTAGAGTATGTTTTGTCATGTTTTACTTTAACAAAATTTCCGTTTCCAGTAGTATATCCTGCTTGTTCAACGACACCAGATGCTGTTGTCATGATAGGAGTTCCTGTTGGCGCTGCATAATCTGTACCATTGTGAGCTTTCCAAATTTTCTGAACAGGATGAAAGCGGCTTTTTGTATATCGTGATGTGATGTTTACGAATTTCAAAGGTGCTTTCAAGAAGAAGTTTTTCAATGCTTTTGCATTCTCGTCATAATAATCAACTTTTTCTGAGTTTGGATCGGGTGCAAAAGGGAATGCATAAACTCTCTTGCCTTTGTATTCAAAAAAAGAAGCTTTTAGACTATCAACCCCATCATAAATGGTGTCGTTGATAAAACGCTCGGTGAAAGTTAATGCAAACTCATCTCCTTTTTTTAACTTGAAAAAATCTATAGACCAAGCATATATTTTTGCAATTTTTGGTGCTAAAGATGGATCGACTTTTAGGTCAACAAGAGTTTCAGATAGCGAACCATTTAGCTTTCCTGCAATAGTTTTTGTTTTATAACTAACAGGTCGAACTTTTTTATGCGCTTGAACTGAGTCTTGAAAATGAACAATATAATAATTCAGTCTATCAGGTTGATAGATAAGGTATTGTAGTTTATTGGTTCTGTCTTTGCTTCTTAATAAGGTATATGGTTTGCCTATTCGAATGGTTCTAACATCAAAAGTGTCTTTGATTTGAGCAACAATATCAAACACTTGTTTTCCATTTAGGTTTTGTTTTTCTATTATTGTTCCAAATGTGTCACCTTTTTTTACAGTATCGTTTACGATATTGAAATCATTAAGGTTGAAACCAAATTCTATTAATCTTGGGTATTTTTTTGCATGAAAAGTCTTTTCTTCTTCTGATTTATTACAAGAGATAAATAAAGAAAAAAAGATAAATAAAAAAGGGATTTTTTTTAAAACCTTATAAATCATCATTATACGTTTTCTCCCCAGTTTTTTAGTTCTTCTTCAGACCAAAGCTCAGGGAAGAAAATTCTTCGTTGATATTTTGGTAACATATACTTCTTCCAATCACTTCCTCCAGTAGCTTCACCATTTCCTTGACCACTTTCTATATACTTTTTTGCAGCATTAAAATGTCCCATTACCCAAGTAATGTTTACCGTGTAGTCATAATGACGCATTGCTTTGATTAGTTCAGGGTTTTTTTGGTCTGACTCTGGTAATTGTTTGAATTTTTGCCAAATATTGATATTGTTGTATTCTTCCATAAATCGAAGAAATTCTTGGCGATATTTTTTTTCAAAAGCTTGAATTAAATATGATTTTTCACCAGTCAAATGATCTTTTCCAGCAGCTTGCCAATAGAGATGTTCAAACGCATGACTGTATGGAGTATTTCTATCTATAGTTGCTCTAAATCTGTAGTCAATCAGGTTGATTAAATCTGTTGATGCAAATTCAATTAGTCTGTATTGAGCACTTTGAAACCCACTTGCAGGAGTTAAAGTATTTCTGAATTTCATGTATTGTTCCACTTCCATTCCATCGCCCATTATGTCAAAAGAAGTTGTAAGCATGTCAAAATATCTACTAATTCTTCTCAATTTTTCTGTGAAAAATAAAGTTGATGGTTTTTCTGAGTGACAAAGTTGTTCAATTTCCCAAAGAGTCATTTTAAACAATAGTTCATTGACTTGATGATACATGATAAAGACCATTTCGTCAGGCAGAACTGTTCTTTGAGTTTGCAGATTTAATAGTGCATCGGTTTGTATATAATCCCAATAAGTGATTGGTTTTGACCAAAGTAATCCTTCAAGATGTGTTTCGGTTTTTTGGTTTATTGCATCAAATTTTTGTTCTAATGCTTCTAATATTGGGTTAGTGTTAGCTAGGTTGTTCATTATTTTTTTACTTTAATCATAAAAGGGTTTTTTAACCCTTTAAAACCGTCTAAATCTGCTTTGAGCGAACCTACAGCCAAACTTGCTTTAATGCGCAAGGGGATTTTATTTTCGTCATTTGAAATCCAAACAGTTAAACTTTCCTCTTCTTTAAAAACTCGGCCAGATTGAACCAATGGTCTAAATATCATTGAAGGAACTGTCCCAAATTTAGTGTTTAAATCTTCTTTTCCTAAAAATTTTAACTTAAACTTATAAATTTCATCATCAAAAAACATATCGACTGTAATTGATTCGCCAGGTTTAAGTTTATCGATATTTGGGTGGTTTCTAAGAAAGTAAAAGGTTGACAAAATATCTTGTACATTTTCAGTAACAGAGAACGTTTTTTCCTTCTTGTTTTTGTAATCTTTTACTAAGACCTTGTTAGCGTCTTGATTAAAAAAACCTTCTTGATTTTTTGTATATCCACCTTCATCTATTTTTCTAACAAATTGGTATGGTTTATTGGTTTGCTTATCAAAATAACTCTCATATGTATCATCTACTTTGAAAAAAAACCTCGACATTCCTGTTGTATATCCTTTGCCTATAGCATGATAAACTTTTTTATTATTTTTAGTAGCTTCTTTTATTTCAAGTGTTGCATAACCAGCATTGATAAATCCATAGTGAATTCTAAACTTAAACCATTCTCCCACATCATATGCTTCAGGATTTTGTGTTGTTGTAAATCCAAAAGTTAAAAAAAGGATAGTTAGTATAAAAAATTTCCTCATAGCAAATTGACTTTTTTTAACATATTTACAATTATTGTTCCAAAAATAGGAAAACAAAAAAACTCGGTCAAATTCTGACCGAGTTTTTATGCTATTAACCAACCAAAAAACTATAAATTATGAAAAATTTATCCAAAAATTAAAGGAAACCACTCCTTCGTTTTTGATAGTGCAAATTTAAGCTGTTTTATTATTAAATTCCAAACAAAAAACCGAATTTAACACAAAATTAATAACAACATTGCTTTTTTGAACTATAAAATTAAATATTATTTAGCAATAATCAGTTTTGGTTGTAATATTTATAATGGGCTACAATGTTCCTCTCAGAGCCTGTTCTCGTTCAATACTTTCAAAAAGTGCTTTAAAATTTCCTGCCCCAAATCCTTTTGCACCCATTCTTTGAATGATTTCAAAAAATAAAGTTGGTCTATCTTCTACCGGTTTTGTAAATATTTGAAGCAAATAACCTTCTTCATCAGCATCTACAAGAATTGATAGCTTCTGTAACTCACTAATATCTTCTTTCATCATATCTCGATGCACACCTAGACGATTAGGAATTTCATCATAATATGCTTGTGGTGGTGGTGGAAGAAATTCTACACCTCGAGCTTTTAATCCAGCAACTGTTTTTATAATATCATCAGTAGCAACAGCAATGTGTTGGCAGCCTGAACCTTCATAAAAGTCTAGATATTCTTCTATCTGTGATTTTTTCTTACCTTCTGCTGGTTCATTAATTGGGAATTTTATTCTTCCATTTCCGTTTGACATTACTTTAGACATCAATGCTGAATATTCTGTGTGGATTTGTGTATCATCAAACGAAAGGAAGTTTTCAAATCCCATAACATCTTCGTACCATTTTACCCATTTGTTCATTTCGCCCCAGCCAACATTTCCTACCATGTGATCAATGTATTTTAGACCAAGTGGTTCAGGATTATAATCTGATTTCCATTCAACGAAACCTGGCAAAAATGCTCCAGTATAATTTTTTCTTTCTACGAACATATGAACAGTTTCACCATAAGTATAAATTCCCGAACGAACTACTTCTCCATGTTCATCTTTTTCAACTGTTGGTTCCATAAACGATTTGGCGCCACGTTTTGTTGTTTCTTCCCAAGCTGATCTTGCATCTTCAACCCACAAGAGCAATTACTTTTACACCATCGCCATGTTTTACTATATGTTCATTGATAGAGGATTTGCTGTTTAATGGAGTCGTTAAAACCAATTTTATTTTATCTTGTTTCAAAACATATGAAACAGAATCTTTAGAACCTGTTTCCAATCCTTTGTATGCATGTGATTGAAACCCGAAAGCGGTTTTATAATAGTGTGCAGATTGTTTAGCATTGCCCACATAAAATTCTACATAATCAGTTCCTAAAAGCGGAAGGAAGTCTTGAGCTCCTTCAAATATTTTTTCTAATCCGTACTCTACAGATTTTACTTCTTTTGCCATATTTAAATATTTTAAGCGGGAATATTTCCCAAAGTTGTGTTTAATTTTTTACTCTAACCAAGATTGATAGTACTTGTCATCTGCAATTTTGATAGCTTCTTCGGTCACCATCAAAGGTTTGAAAGTATCTACCATAACCGCTAACTCTAATGTTTCTTTTTTGCCAATACTTCTCTCAGCAGCACCAGGATGTGGACCGTGTGGAATACCTGCTGGATGTAAAGAAATATGTCCTGCTTCGATATCGTTGCGACTCATAAAATCACCATCGACATAATATAAAACTTCATCGGCATCAATGTTGCTATGATTATAAGGAGCAGGAATTGATTGTGGATGATAATCGTATAATCTTGGCACAAAAGAACAAATCACAAATGCATCTGTTTCAAATGTTTGATGAATAGGTGGAGGAAGATGAATTCTACCAGTTATTGGTTCGAAATCGTGAATCGAAAAGGCATAGGGATAATTAAATCCATCATAGCCTACCACATCAAAAGGATGTGACGCGTAGATCATATCAAAAATCTCGTCTTTCTTTTTGATTTTTATTAAAAATTCTCCTTTTTCATCATGTGTTTCTAGTTGTTCTGGTCGGCGAATATCGCGTTCACAAAATGGTGAATGTTCTAACAATTGCCCAAACCAATTTCTGTATTGTTTTGGAGTGTAAACAGGTCGATGTGATTCGACAATAAATAATCTATTGTCCTCTGTATCGAAATCTATTTTATAAATCATACCTCGCGGTATTACAAGATAATCACCATACTTGAAATCAAGATTGCCAAGCATAGTTCTTAATTTTCCTGTTCCTTTGTGGATAAAAATAACTTCGTCAGAATCTGTATTTTTATAAAAATAATCTTTTGTTGACTTTCTTGGCGCAGCTAAGACTATGTGACAATCTGAATTTGTTAATACAATTTTTCTACTTTCTAGGAAATCATCTTGAGGAGGAATATTAAATCCTCTTAATCTGTATGACTGAATATTGTTTTCTTTAGCAATTTTTGGTGCAACTGAATATTGACCTCTAATCTCTTTTACCATTGTAGGTCTATAGACATGGTACATATTTGTTGACATTCCGTCGAAACCAATAGTGCCAAAAAGTTGCTCATAATATAAATCGCCATTTTCTTTACGAAATTGAATATGACGCTTGTGTGGAATTTTTCCTAATTTGTGATATATAGGCATAATCTTTTTAGTTTAATTGTTAAAAGTTGAAAGTTAAAAGTAGATGCTTAAAACTTTTTATTAATCTAAAAGATGCAATCTCATTCAGGATTTCTCTTGATGAGGAATTTTAAGTGTATAAGTAATTCTGTCCAATAAGGCTTCATATAACACAAATATCGTGAATTTTTATGTTTTATAAAAAAATAAAGGCATTAATTATATTTAATTTATAATCAATGCCTTTTGTGAGGAATTCTTAATTTTCTAAGAATTATTAAGTTTACTGTTTTTCTTGCCGTAAATGAAATATAAAGATATACCAATTATCATCCACACAAAAAGTCTAATCCAACTTTCAAGAGGTAGAGAATACATTAGATAGAAACAAACTACAATTCCAGCAATTGGAACAAATGGTACTAAAGGTGTTTTGAATGATCTTGGTATTTCTGGCATTTTTTTACGCATAACTAATACACCTAGGCAGACTAACACAAATGCTAATAATGTTCCAATGCTAACCATGTGACCTAAATCGGTAACAGGAACAAAACCTGCAAAAATACTAACAAAGAACATGAAGAAGATATTTGTTTTCCATGGAGTTCTAAATTTTGGATGTATTTCGCTAAAGAACTTCGGTAATAAACCATCATTGCTCATTGAGTAGAAAACACGGCTTTGACCCATTAGCATTACTAATATCACAGATGTGTAACCTGCTAATATTGCAACAATAAGTCCAGTTTGCAAAAATTCATATCCTGTAACTTTGAAAGCAGTAGCTGCGGGTGAAGCATCACCTTTAAAAACTGTATACGGAACTAAACCTGTCATTACATAGGAAAATAATACATACAAAACTGTACAGATGGCTAGTGAGCCTAAAATTCCAATTGGCATTCCTTTTTGAGGATTTTTTGCTTCTTGTGCTGCTGTTGATACAGCATCGAAACCTATAAAAGCAAAGAAAACCAATGCTGCTCCTGCTGCAATACCAGATATTCCAAATTGACCATATACTCCAGTATTTTCTGGAATGAAAGGAACATGATTTTCAGGATTAATAAACTTCCAACCCAATGTTATAAATATTAAAACTACAGCAACTTTTATTACTACAAGAAAATTATTCAACTGAGCAGACTCCCTCATTCCACGCATCAAAAGCAATGAAAGTAAACATACAATGACAATAGCAGGAAGATTTATAAACCCACCATCAGCATAAGATTTTGATAAATACACTGGAAATTCTAAACCAAATTGATGTAAGAATTTATTAAAATATCCTGACCAACTGACACCTACTGTTGCAGCTCCTAAGGCATATTCTAATACCAAATCCCAACCTATAATCCAAGCCATAAATTCACCCATTGTTGCATAGGAATATGTATATGCACTTCCTGCAACAGGAATCATTGAAGCGAATTCAGCATAGCATAATCCTGCAAATCCACAGCCTACAGCCGCCAAAACAAAAGATAATGTAACAGCTGGACCAGCATGTTCTGCAGCTGCTATTCCGGTTAAAGAAAATAGCCCAGCACCTATTATTGCTCCAATTCCCAAAGCAACAAGAGCTCTAGAAGACAATGTTCTTTTCAATCCTTTTTCAGATTCGTCTGCTTCGGATAGAAGTTGTGGTATTGATTTTTTACTCCAAATTGACATAAATTTTTAGTTTATTGGTTTTTAAATAGATTTCAAATATAGTTTTTTATTTTAATAAATAATAACCGTAATAAAATTCAATTAGAACCAAAACCCCACATTTATCATCGTAAACCCTTTTGGTAATTCTGGTGACCAAGTGTATTTAATTTCGATAGGACCAATAAAAGATTCGTAGCCATATCCTATAGCATATCCATTATACTTTGGTTTTGAAAACCAATTTCCAGTATTGAAAAGGTTATTTTCAATATTTGCATAATTGGCAGAAAAGTTCAAGTGGTTTTTTTTATAAATTTCATAATCAACGGTAAAAGTTGATTTAATATAACTATTAGCTGCAACTGATAAAAAATCATAACCATAGAATGGTTTAAAATTATTTACAGGATTGAAACCATAACCTCCTAGTACAAAATTTAAAAAATCCACACTTTGTTTACCTATCTTAAATCCTGTTTCAGATACGGTTTTAAAGGTCAGTTTATCATTTATTGTTTTTGCAAAACCAATTTCACCATTTACCATGGAGAATTTATTAAAATCACCTGTAAAATTTGAAGAATAAAAATAGTAATGTATGTCTCCAGAAAAAATCCATCCTTCTTTTGGAAAATATTTATTATCCATGGAGTCAAATTTTAGATATCCAAACAAACTTAAATAGGAGCTATTCTCAAAAACGGGATTTAATTGTGCTATAGTTTCAGACTCTAACCTTAAATATTTGTGTTCAATTCCTCCTCCAAGAAGGTATTTTTGAACAAAAACAGTCTGTAAATATGCTTGGTTGGTAATATCTTTAAAATCTAAATTAATTGTGCTTAATCCTAACTGATTGAATATTTCACCATCATTGAAATCAGTTGATACATTTCGGTTGAATTGATTGAAACGAGATTTGAAACCAAAACTAAAATAAAAACCATTGTCTATGTAGTAATCAAGATTATATCGAATATTATCTCCAAAGACCATATCTAGTGAAAGAACATCATTATTGAATAAAGATTTTTTTTGAGTAATATTAGTCAATAATGCACTTTTATACAATTCATCATAATGAAGACCAAATTTTAAAAATGTCTTATTCGGATTTTCTGTTAAATGAAGTGTAAAGTCGTCACCATCACTATTTCTCTCAACAGAATAACTTATCCTACTAAAGTTTTGGGTAGCATTAAGAGTGTTAATTCCAGATTGAATATCATCATAAGTATAAGTTTTACCTGGTTTAAGCCTTAATTTTCCTAGGATATAAGCCCTTGTGTAATTTTTAAGTTTTGTAGTGTAAATGTTTTTAATTTTTACAGACTTTTTATTTTTATTAACTTCAATTTTTGGCTTTATATAATTACTTCCTAATTTTGATAATTGCTCATATACAGCAAAGCAAGCTTCTTCACCTTTTTTAATAATATTATTGCCTTCACTAAAGGATACAACGCCAAAATTCGAAATATCTGGTTTTATGTAAATATCAGTTAGCTTAATTTTTTCTTTCATCTTATTAATCATGTCAAGATTAGTAATTTGAACTAATATTCTTGTAGCATCATTAAGGCTTTTCCGATCTTTTAGATCATCTTGTACATCAACGCCAATTATTATATCAGCGCCCATTTTTCTGACTTCTTCAACGGGATAATTATTAGTAACTCCACCATCTATGAGTATTTTACCATTTAGCTCAACAGGTGAAAATAGAGAAGGAAAAGCAGAACTTGCCATAAGTGCTTGTGGTAAATAGCCTTCGTGAAGAATAACTTCTTCACCAGTTTCAATATTTGTGGCAACACATACAAATGGGGTTGGCAGTTTATTGAAATCTTTAATATCTCTTACATCATGAGTTAATTTAGCAAGAAGATTATAATTATACATACCTTTTGATAAGGCTACAGGAATTCCAATTTTAAATTTTCTAAAAGGAAGTGTAATTGTGTATAACTCATCGTTGCGTTTCTCGTAAAAACTTTTAGAAGTCCTTGGGATATAATCTTGAATTAGTTTGTCAAAATTTGTTTGTTGAAAAATAGAGTCAATTTGACTTGCTGTATAGCCAGAAGCATATAAACCACCAACAACTGCACCCATGCTAGTTCCACCAATGTAATCTATTTTTATTCCAGCTTGTTCGATTACTTTTAGAACACCTATATGAGCAAAACCTTTTGCTCCGCCACCAGAAAGAACTAGTCCAATTTTTGGTCTTTTGGTATCTGTTTCTTGAGCAAAGAGATTTTGCGTAAAAATTATGATTAGAAACAACCAAAATATTTTTTTCATACTTAATTAGATGCTTTACTTTTTTCGTAAAATTCGGAAATTTTTTTGGCTTTTGATGCACCTACAACCTCTGAAATTTCTTTTTCTGATGCTAATTTTAATCTTTTAACACTTTTGAAGTGCTTTATTAAGGTCAACATGGTTTTTTCGCCAATGCCTGGAATGGTTTCAATGGACGAATTCAATGCCGATTTACTTCGTTTATCACGATGAAATGTAATTCCAAATCGGTGTGCTTCATTTCGTAAATGCTGAATTACTTTCAGTGTTTCCGATTTTTTGTCGAGATATAATGGTGCAGAATCGCCTGGATAAAAAAGTTCTTCTAATCGTTTTGCAATTCCGATGATGGCAATTTTTCCACGTAAACCTAAATCGTCTATACTTTTTAAGGCTGATGAAAGTTGTCCTTTTCCACCATCAATGATGATTAATTGTGGTAATGGTTGGTTTTCATCTAAAAGACGCTTGTATCTTCGGTAAACAACTTCTTCCATGGAAGCAAAATCGTTTGGTCCTTCGACCGTTTTAATATTGAAATGACGATAATCTTTTTTAGATGGTTTTCCGTCTTTAAAAACAACGCAAGCTGCAACTGGATTAGTGCCTTGAATATTGGAATTATCAAAACATTCTATATGTCGTGGCTCTACAGAAAGACGTAAATCTTTTTGCATTTGAGCCATAATTCGATTCGTATGGCGTTCTGGATCTACAATTTGAATTTGTTTTAATTGTTCCAAACGGTAATACTTAGCGTTTCGTTCAGAGAGTTCCAGTATTTGTTTTTTGTCACCTAATTGAGGAACCGTAATTTTTATTTTATCACCAAAATCAAGTGGAAACGGCAAAATAATTTCTTTTGTAGTCAAATGAAAACGCTCTCGAAGCTCGACAACAGCCAATTCTAAAAGTTCTTCATCGGTTTCGTCTAATTTTTTCTTTAATTCTAAGGTATGCGAACGAATAATCGCTCCGTGTGCGATTTGTAAAAAGTTAACATAAGCCATAGTTTCGTCGGAAACAATGGAAAACACATCGATGTTGGAAATTTTTGGGTTTAAAACTGTAGAACGTGATTGATAATTTTCGAGAATTTCTATTTTTTCTTTAATCTGCTGCGCTTCTTCAAATTGCATATTAGCTGCAAATTCCTGCATTTTGGTTTTGAAATCTTTCAAACTTTCTTTGAAATTTCCTTTCAATATTTCACGAATGGCGTTGACTTGAATTTGATAATGTTCCGCAGATTCATAGCCTTCGCATCCGCCTTTGCAATTACCAATATGGAATTCTAAGCACACTTTAAATTTACCTTTATCAATGTTTGCCGGACTTAAATCGAAGTTGCAAGTTCGCAATGGATACAACTCTTTAATTAAATCCAAAATCGTATTTACCGTTTTGAAATTGGTATAAGGTCCAAAATATTCCGAACCGTCTTTTATCATTCTACGTGTTGGAAAAATTCTTGGAAATGGTTCTTTTTTGATGCAAATCCAAGGATAGGTTTTATCATCTCTCAATAAAACATTGTATCGTGGTTGGAGTTTTTTAATCAAATTATTTTCTAACAAAAGTGCGTCTTGCTCACTCGAAACCACAATGTGTTTAATGGTTACAATTTTGCGAACAAGTACATTCGTTTTTCCGTTATCATGCACTTTATTGAAATAGGAAGAAACGCGTTTTTTGAGGTTTTTTGCTTTTCCAACATATAGAATTTTACCTTCTTTATCATAATACTGATATACTCCAGGATTATCGGGAAGTGTTTGTATTTGAAGTTCTAAAGATGGATTATTCATTTTTTAAGAAAATAGAGAAAAGAAAAAGATTTCTGTAATTTTTCTTCAAACAAATTTAACTTTAAATTCATCACAAAACAAATTGAAAAAAGTCAATTAATAAAACTAACATTTATCATGTTTTATATTAGTCTGTTAAAGTAGTTTTGGCGAAAATTATAGGTATGATTTATTGGAAAAAACTCCCAAAAGAAGAACGTAAAACCAAGATACAAAACGCTTTAAAAGCCAATGTCAATTTTGCAAAAGACACTTCATTGGGTTATCCTGCATCAAAATTGGATGGAAAAGTATTTTATGATGCCGACTTTTTGAAAGACGCACCTGTTTTGCAAACCTTTGTTGCTAATCCAAATCATATCGGATGTCATACTTTGGGCGATTCTGAAAGTGCTTTTAAAGGAACTCACGAACTAGAAAAAGAGGTTTTGAATGTTCTTGCGGTTGATGTTTTTAAATCAAAACCCAATGATTTTGATGGCTATATTTCTCCAGGTGGAACGGAAGCTAACATTCAAGCCATTTGGATGTATCGCAACTTTTTTATGTATAAAAAGGATGCTAAACTAGAGGAAATTGTGATTTTGGCTTCAGAAGATACACATTATTCCATTCCGAAAGGCGCAAATCTTTTGCAATTGGATTGGTTGAAAATTCCGGTTTCGTTAGAAAATAGAGTAATTGACAAAATAGCTTTAGAAGAAATCATTGTCAAAGCAAAAAACAATGGAAAAAAATATTTCATTGTGATTTCTAATATGGGAACAACAATATTTGGTTCGGTTGACAATCCTGAAGATTATATTTCTATTCTTGAAAAACACAATTTAGATTTCAAACTTCATATTGATGGTGCTTATGGCGGATTTGTTTATCCGTTTAGCAATGAAAATTCTACTATAAATTTCACTAATCCAAACATTAGTTCGATTACAATTGATGCGCACAAAATGCTTCAAGCGCCTTATGGTACAGGAATTTTTATTTGCCGAAAAGGATTAATCGAAAATGTGTTAACCAAAGAAGCACAATATGTAGAAGGAATGGATTTAACGCTTTGCGGAAGTCGTTCTGGTGCCAATGCGATTGCGGTTTGGATGATTTTATTCACATATGGACCACACAAATGGTTTGAAAAGGTTAGCGTTTTGCAAATGAGAACGCAATTTTTGTGTAAAGAATTGGATAAGTTAGAAATTAAGTATTTCCGTAATCCGTTCATGAATATCGTTACAATTCACTCGGAATTTATACCAAAAAAAATTGCTGAAAAGTATGATTTAGTTCCAGAAACACATAATCATGAAAATAAATGGTACAAAATTGTTCTCATGAATCACGTAGAAGTACAACATTTAACTACTTTTATAGATGAATTGAAGTCGTCTGTTTATGCTTAAAAAAGAGTTACGAAAAAAGTACAAAGAGTTAAGACAAGGGTTATCTCCAGCAGCAATAGAGAATAAAAGTTTGGCCATTGCAAATCGATTGCTATCGATAGATATTTGGGACAAAACCTATTTTCATTTGTTTTTAACTATTGAAGAACAAAAAGAAATTGACACCGAATTTATTCTCCAAATCTTAGCTGGAAAAGATAAAGAAATTGTAGTTTCAAAAAGTGACTTTACCACCTTGAAAATGACACATTATTTGCTAACTGATAATACAAGATTCAAGAAAAACGATTATAACATTCCTGAGCCAATAGATGGAATTGAAGTTCCTGTTTCAAAAATAGATGTGGTTTTTGTTCCTTTGCTAGCTTTCGATAAAAAAGGGAATAGAGTAGGCTATGGCAAAGGATTTTATGATAAATTTTTATCAGAATGCAAACCCGAAACCAAAAAGATTGGATTGTCTTTTTTTGATGCTGAAGAAGCCATAGATGATGTTTCAGAAAATGATATTCGATTGGATTATTGTGTTACACCATCAACTATGATGCATTTCCAAGAGAAGTCTTTTTAGCAAATGCTTTTTTGTTGAAAACAATCAAAATTCCAACACCAGTAGAAATTGCAAAATCAGCTACGTTAAAAATTGCGTTAAAGAACTTAAACTCTTTTCCTCCCCAAATTGGCAACCATGAAGGTAGATTTCCTTCCCAAATAGGAAAATAAAACATGTCTACAACTCTACCATGAAACCAAGTTCCATAAGGATTTTCACTGAATAATGTTGCTAAATGCCCATAACTGTCATCAAAAAGAACACCATAAAAAACTGAATCAATAATATTCCCAACAGCACCTGCAAAGATTAATGAGATAGCAACCATTAGAAAGTTTGAGCTGTGTTTTTTGCTTGAATCGTAAAGCCAGTATGCAATTCCAATTACGGCAAAAATTCTGAAAACTGTGAGGATTAACTTGCCATATTGTCCAGGAATTTTTGTTCCCCAAGCCATTCCTTCATTCTCAATCAACATAATCTTAAACCAATTAGTGATATCCACTGTTTCATTGTAAACAAAATTGGTTTTAATATAAATCTTAGAAATTTGATCTATAACAAGTATTACAATGATAAATAAAATGGAACCTCTTAGTGACATTATTTGGTTTTTTTGATGGGCAAAAATAATCTTTTTTTCTAAAAAATAACGCTCCAAAAGGAGCGTTAAATATTTTAATACAAATGTCTTATCGCTGTAAATTTTTTGCTTCAATACTCATGGTAGCATGAGGAACAATTTTCAATCGTTCTTTAGAAATTAACTTTCCAGTTACTTTACATACACCATAGGTTTTGTTCTCAACTCTAAAAAGAGCATTTTTCAAATCGCGTATGAATTTTTCCTGACGAATAGCCAATTGTGAGTTTGCTTCTTTAGACATTGTTTCGCTTCCTTCCTCAAAAGCTTTAAACGTTGGCGACGTGTCGTCTGTGCCATTGTTTAAATCGTTCATGTAAGCGCTTTTTATTAATTCTAAATCGGCTTTCGCTTTTTCAATCTTTTTCAAAATAATTTCTTTGAACTCTGCTAAATCTGCATCTGAGTATCTAATTTTTTCTTCTACCATAATCTTAATTTTTAGATATTATTATTTTGGTTGTGATGTTATCAAACTCAATTTCTGTACCATTATTCTCTTCAAAACTTAAAATGTCAGTTAGTGTTTCAGATTTTATGTAACTTTCATTTTCCTTGACCGCTTTCTCTAAAACGCTGTTAGGTTGCAAAGTAATTTTTATTTTATCTGTAACCTCAAAGCCACTATCTTTTCTGATGTTTTGAATACGGTTTACTAATTCTCTTGCAATTCCTTCATTTCTTAATTCTTCATTTATTGTAATGTCTAAAGCAACTGTTATGCCTTTGTCATTAGCAACTAACCATCCCGGAATGTCTTGTGAACTTATTTCGACATCTTCGGATGTTAAAATTATACTTTTTCCTGAAATAACAAGCGTTAACAATCCTTTGCTTTCCAATTCTGTTATTTGTTCCTGCGAAAAGTTTTGTATTTCTTTGGAAATCAAACCCATATCTTTTCCAAAACGAGGTCCAAGCGTCTTGAAGTTTGGCTTAATTTGCTTTACTAATACACCTGAGGCATCGTCTAAAAGTTCGATTTCTTTAACGTTTACTTCGGCTTTTATTAGGTCGGAAACTGCCTCAATTTCTGTACGCTGATTTTCGTCAAGTATAGGAATCATAACCTTTTGCAAAGGTTGGCGTACTTTTATCATTTCTTTTTTACGAAGAGATAAAACTAAAGATGAAACCGTTTGTGCTTTCATCATTTTGCTCTCTAACGATTTATCAACAAAGTTTTCAACCGAAACAGGGAAATTTGCCAAGTGAACACTAGCAAAACGCTCACTTCCAGTTGCATTAACTAAATCAGTATAAAGTTTGTCCATAAAAAATGGTGCGATTGGTGCTGACAATTTTGCTACGTTTAACAAACAAGTGTAAAGTGTTTGATATGCTGCAATTTTATCGGTTCCATATTCGCCTTTCCAGAATCTTCTTCTGCACAAACGAACATACCAATTGCTCAAATTCTCTTGAACAAAATCAGAGATGGCTCTTGCTGCTTTTGTTGGTTCATAATCTGCATAAGCTTCATCAACCGTTTTTATCAAAGTGTGTAATTCAGATAAAATCCAACGGTCGATTTCTGGTCTTTCGTTTAATGGAATTTCTGCTTCAGCATATTTGAATCCATCAATGTTAGCATACAAACTGAAGAACGAATAAGTATTATATAATGTGCCGAAGAATTTTCTGCGAACTTCGGCAACACCTTCGATATCAAATTTCAAGTTATCCCATGGATTGGCATTGGAAATCATGTACCAACGCGTAGCATCTGGACCATATTCTTTTAGAGTTTCAAAAGGATCAACGGCATTTCCAAGACGTTTGGACATTTTTTGTCCGTTTTTGTCTAAGACTAAACCGTTTGAAACTACATTTTTATAAGCTATTTTATCAAAAACCAATGTTCCGATGGCATGTAGGGTATAAAACCAACCACGAGTTTGGTCAACACCTTCCGCAATAAAATCAGCTGGAAACGCTTTGTTTTCGTCAATTAAATCTTTATTTTCAAAAGGATAATGCCATTGCGCATAAGGCATCGCACCTGAATCGAACCAAACGTCAATCAAATCGCTTTCGCGTTTCATCAATTTTCCTGATGGCGAAACCAAAACGATGTTATCCACTACATTTTTGTGTAAATCCACCAAGGCGTAGTTTTCTTCACTCATGTTTCCAATTACAAAACCTTTGAACGGATTTTCTTTTTGGAAACCAGCTGCGATTGATTTTTCTATTTCAGTATACAATTCTTCTACCGAACCAATAATTATTTCTTCAGTTTTATCTTCAGTTCTCCATATTGGCAATGGAATTCCCCAATATCTTGAACGCGATAAGTTCCAATCGTTAGCATTTTTCAACCAATTTCCGAAACGACCTTCACCAGTAGCTTTTGGTTTCCAGTTGATGGTTTCGTTCAAATCGAACATTCTGTCTTTGATTTCGGTTACTTTGATGAACCAAGAATCAAGTGGATAGTATAAAATTGGTTTGTCAGTTCTCCAACAATGTGGGTAACTGTGCACGTATTTTTCGACTTTGAACGCCTTGTTTTCTTCTTTTAACTGGATGGCAATTTCCACATCGACTGAGCGTTCTGGAGCTTCACCATCATTGTAATATTCGTTTTTAACGTATTTACCAGAAAAATTTCCTAATCCGTCAACAAATTTACCTTGTAAATCTACTAATGGAACAGGATTTCCATTTTCGTCTAAAACTAACATTGGCGGTACTTCTGGCGTTGCTTCTTTGGCAACTTTAGCATCATCTGCACCAAAAGTTGGAGCTGTGTGTACAATTCCAGTTCCATCTTCAGTTGTTACGAAATCACCAGCAATCACTCTAAAAGCATTTTCTGGGTTTTGATATGGTTTTGCCCATTCTAATAATTGCTCGTAACGAATTCCAACTAAATCAGCACCTTTACATTCGGCTAAAATTTGATAAGGGATTTTTTTGTCTTCTGGTTTGAAATTTGTAAAATCATCATTGTTTTCGGCAACAAAGTATTTCCCTCCAAACTGTTTCCCAACTAAGTTTTTAGCCAAAATAACATTTATCGGTTCAAAAGTGTATTGATTAAATGTTTTAACCAAAACATAATCTATTTTTGGACCAACAGTCAAAGCTGTGTTTGATGGTAATGTCCAAGGAGTTGTTGTCCAAGCTAAGAAAAAAGCCTCCTCTAACTCCTCCAAAGGAGGAGAATTTAAACCAAATGCTTTAGAAATTGTGTTAACTCCTTCTCCTTTGGAGAAGGTTTGGTTGAGGCATTTGAATTGCGCAACGATTGTTGTATCTGTAACATCTCTATATGTTCCAGGTTGGTTTACTTCGTGAGACGATAATCCGGTTCCAGCTTTTGGTGAATACGGTTGGATAGTATAACCCTTGTACAACAAATTCTTATCATAAATCTGTTTCAGCAACCACCAAACACTTTCCATGTATTTGGATTTATAAGTCACGTATGGATCTTCCATATCGACCCAATAACCCATTTTTTCGGTCAAGTCGTTCCACACGTCAGTATAACGCATCACAGTTCTTTTGCACGCTTCGTTATACTCTGTTACCGAAATGGTTTTGCCAATATCTTCTTTGGTGATTCCTAATTCTTTTTCGGTTCCCAATTCAACTGGCAAACCGTGTGTATCCCAACCAGCTTTTCGTTTTACTTGAAACCCTTTTTGAGTTTTATAACGACAAAAAATATCTTTAATAGCTCGCGCCATCACGTGGTGAATTCCAGGTAAACCATTTGCACTTGGTGGACCTTCAAAAAACACATAAGGTGTTGCTCCTTCACGCGAAGTTACACTTTGTTCAAAGACGTTATTTTTTTTCCAAAAATCAAGAACTTCAGACGCCACAGTTGGCAAGTCAAGTCCTTTGTATTCAGTAAACTTAGTACTCATTTTTGTCGCTTTCTTAAATCAGTTTGCGAAAGTAATAAATAGTTATGATTTATGAGTTATGACTTGTGAGTTTTTGTGAATTAGAAAAAATAGAGAGAAATATTTCTAGAATTATAAAAAAACTTCTTTCAAAACACTCAAAGATTTAGGTTTTTTGAAATTCTCTATATGAATGGCGTAGTAATCGACTATAATTTTGAGTAGAATTTGTCTTTCATTTACAGTAAAAAGCTTTTGTGGCAAATCAAGTTTCAATTCCATAAGTTTTTTTAGCAAAATGGTTTCATGTGCTGTTATACAACTTACACCACTGTATGGAGTGAAAACACCTTCAATCATTTCAAAATAATTATTTTCTTTTTTTGGAATTTCGGGATAAAAGCCAAGGAATTTGGTTAATTGTAGCAAAAAGATTAGATGAAAATCTGAAATTTCATCATGATTATCGAGCCAATGAAGTGCTGTTTCTAGAAAAATGAAAAGGTTTTCATTGTTTCCATCTTCTTTAATGCTGTAATTTAAAATCTCTGAAAGAAAAATAACTATGGAACTTTTTGTAATATCAAAAGGAATACTCTGGTAGTTATATGCCAATTTTATTTCCTTGAAATGCTCAAGAGTTCCTTTATTTTTATGGTTTGCCTCAATCTCTAGAAGAGTCAAAGGTTGAAAATAAGCGATTTTTTGATTGGATTTTTTTGAGGAAAAAGCACTTTGAACGAAATAGCTTTTTAACCCGTCGCTTTGCGTAAAACATTTTACAATCAAGCTTTTTTCTTGATATTTAATAGAAGAAATTACTATGGCTTTGGTTTTTACCAACATTGGAATTTGGGATTTTCGTGTTGGATTTTTATCTAACTATCATTACTTTTTTTACAGTAGTTTCAGAGCCATCTTCAGAAGCAACAAATATCATATACACGCCAGAAGCAACTTTGTATTTTCCAAAAGCACTTGTGTCCCATTCGATAGTTCCACCTTCTGAAGTGGTTTCATAAACAAGGTTTCCACCAATATCAGTTATTTTTATATTTGCTTTTGAAACCAATCCAGCTATTTTTACTGTTCCTACAAAATCTGGACGAACCGGATTTGGATAAACATACACATTGTCTAAATTATCTGATGGTTTTGTTGAAGTTCCTAAAAATGAAACCATGCCTTTTTCGGTGGCAAAAAAGATTTCGCCTGTTTCGTCATTTATATCGATGTCGTTGATTGTATTACTTGGTAATGGAGAATTATCTTTTGTGAAATGATAAATTGTTTTTTGTCCATCAGAAGAAAATAGAAATACTCCTGAGTCTGCAGTTCCAATCCATTTTCTGTTAGAACCATCAATTTTGATATCAGTTATAAACTGTTCATAGAGTAGTTCTTGAGCCAATCCGTCTTCTAAAATAATAATTGAATTAGCTTTCATTTGACTGTCACTGTTATATGCTCCAATACTAGAAAGTACTCTCAACCCTTTATTTGTCCCAATCCATAATTGACTTCTGTTGTCAATAGCCATTGCCCGAACATCATTGGATGGTAGATTTCCAACATCTTCACCTTCCATAATTTTTTTAAACTCATTTGCCGATTCGTTAAAAGCAATTACCCCATCATTATTAGAAGCTATCCATTTCGTTCCATTTTTATCTACAAGTAATGCAGCATAGTCACCATTTGAACTGTAGTCTTGCAGGATATTGTCCATGTTAAATGATTGCCATTGGTTATTAGATTTCAGAACTTTTAAACCATTTTTTATTCTGGCGTTCATAACCCACATGTTACCATTTTTGTCAAATGTAGTTGGACCTATTCTAATGGCTTCTGTTAAATTTCCTGTGTCTAAACTTTCTAAACCAGAATTGGTTCCATTCAGTATTTCCGTAGGAACATCACTTTCTATTTTCAATAGCCCATTATGATAAGAACTTGCAAAAACTTGATTAGCATCATTAGGATTAATGGTTATTCTTGAAATTGATTTTGCACCTAGCACTTCGCTGTATGGAATATTTTTCCATTGATTTTCAAATAGCTTACTAACTCCAAATTGTGTTAGGTTATAACCTATGTATGTGTATGGATTGTATGAAATATCATAACCGCCATATACAGCCCAAAGAGTATTTGAATTATATGAAATAGAGAAAATTTTATTTCTACTTGGTCCATCAGGCATTATTATCTCATAATCATTTGTATTGATAGGTAAGCTTATTAAACCATTGTCGTCTGTACCTATATATATGGTATTGTTTTGAACTGTTGCACAAGTAAAAGTTACCGTTTCTTCTGTTATCAAAGAAGATTGAATATGGTTTGATTGAATCCCAGAAGAGTTAAATACATAAACATGATTTGCAGAAGTTACAATCATGTAATCACCAAAAGTTCTTATATCTAATATAGGTTGACCAATGTTCAAAACTTCAACAAATCCGCCACCATTATTTCTATACACACGATTGTTATTGTTTGAAGCATAAATTTGATTGTTAAAAGAAACTATTCCGTTCCATGAACCTGAATCCCAAGTCTGCCATTGTGCAAAATCTATTAGATTGGGATTGTTTATATTAGCTTTGAGTATTCCATTATATTGAGATACTGCGTAGATTTCATTATTAAAAACGGTTGTTTGGTGAATTTTAATCTCTTGACCATTTGGACCTATGTAATAGGTATCGCCAAATTCTAAATTCGCCAAATTATATTGTACAATTCCGAAATCACATGATACATAAAGAATTCCGCTGTATTCAAAAAAATGATTTACTTTTTTAATATTGTTTGGAATAGATTTGTTTATGATATCAACTACATTCAACACACTTCCATCGGAGTCATTTACAACCACCATCAACCCATTTTGATAGCCAAGAACGGTTCTATTGAAAGTATCGCTATGGTACATAGCAGTAATCGTTTCTCCAGATAAACCTTGCAGAGTTGTTGAAGTTCTTACTTCTCCTGTAGCGAAGTTTTTGGTAAAAATGGCATTTTCAGCAGCAACAAATACTCTATTTGAAGATTCAGACAGATCTTTTACTTGATTGAATGAAAAATATCCTTTCCATTGAAGATTTTGTTGTCCAAAACAAGTGAACAACCAAAAGTTAACCAATAAAAAGAATAGTTTTTTCATAAAATTATTTGACTACAAATATATATAACGGAAAAAGATAAACTTTAATATGTTTAAAATAAAAAATGCCTCAATTGAGGCATTTTCGTTTTGGTTGGTTATAATTATTACACGACTCCTTGGGCAAGCATAGCATCGGCTACTTTTACAAAGCCTGCAACGTTGGCACCTTTAACGTAGTCAACGTATCCGCTTCCATCGGAGCCATATTTTACACATGACTCGTGAATATCAGACATGATTCTTTTTAATCTTTCATCTACTTCTTCTCTTGTCCAGCTAAGGCGTAGAGAGTTTTGCGACATTTCTAGTCCAGAAGTAGCAACTCCACCAGCATTTGAAGCTTTTCCTGGAGCAAATAATATTTTAGCTTTGTGGAATACTTCTATTGCCTCTGGTGTTGAAGGCATATTTGCTCCTTCAGCAACACATATACATCCATTGTTTACAAGCATTTGAGCTTCTTCACCATTTAACTCATTTTGAGTTGCACAAGGAAGAGCAACATCACATTTCACTTCCCATGGACGTTTGCCAGAAACAAATTTTGCACTTGGGTATTTATTTAAATAGTCAGAAATTCTTCCGTAGTTTACGTTTTTGATTTCCATTATATACGCTAATTTTTCAGCATCAATTCCGTCAGCATCATAAATATATCCTGATGAATCTGACATTGTTACTACTTTTCCGCCTAGTTGTGTTGCTTTTTGCGTTGCATATTGAGCTACGTTTCCTGAACCAGAAACTACAACTGTTTTTCCAGTGAAACTGTCGCCTTTTGTTGCAAGCATACTTTGTGCAAAATATACATCACCATAACCAGTAGCTTCTGGGCGAATTAATGAACCTCCAAAAGTGATTCCTTTTCCAGTTAAAACTCCTGTAAATTCGTTTCTTAATCTTTTGTATTGACCAAACATGTAGCCAACTTCACGTCCACCAACACCAATATCTCCAGCAGGAACATCAGTATCTGCGCCAATATGTTTAGAAAGTTCCGTCATGAATGCTTGACAGAATTTCATGATTTCATTGTCTGATTTTCCTTTTGGATCAAAATCTGAACCGCCTTTTCCACCACCCATTGGAAGTGTTGTCAAAGAGTTTTTGAAAACTTGTTCAAATGCTAAAAATTTCAATATACTCAGGTTTACTGAAGGATGAAAGCGAATACCTCCTTTGTATGGGCCAATTGCAGAGTTCATTTGAATTCTATAACCCCTGTTTACTTGAGTGTTGCCAGCATCATCGATCCAAGTAACACGAAACATTATAACGCGTTCTGGTTCAACCATTCTTTCCAAAAGCATTTTGTTTTGGTATTTTTTGTTGTTTTCAATAAAAGGAATTACTGTTTCTGCAACTTCTTTTACTGCCTGCATAAATTCAGGTTCATTCCCATTTCTTTTAGCAACAGATTCTAAAAAAGCATTAACACTTTGTGACATAATATTAATTTGTAATTTGTTTGTTTAAATCGTTTTCGTAAAGTCAGGCAAATATACATTTTATTGAAATATAGTATGTGTTTTTTTTAATTTGTTGTTTCTATCTTGAATTTTACAGTAAAAAATGGTTGATTAGTCGAATTCTTAGACATTTTTTTTTGGCTTTATCTATTAAGAAAAGGTATAAAAATGAACAAATTTTGAAATTATTTTAATTCTGAATGATGTTTTTATATATTTGTCGAGAAATGAATTAAATAGTATGCAAACGCCCAAATATTTTATTATCGTTTTTGCTTTTTTGCTAGGATTGTCAAATTCAGCGAAAGCGCAGTTTGGTTTTTCACATGAAATAGGAGTAATTGTTGGTCCTGTTGCTTTTCAGTCTGACTACGGTGAAAGACATGACTTTGAAACCAACTCAGGTAATACAGGCTATGGAATTGGGTTAATTCATTATCTTAATTTTTCTTATAGAGCAGAGTGTAATTGTTACACTCCAGAAACTTATTTTAATGACCACTTCAAGCTAAGAAGTGAGCTTTCATACAACAAAACGAAATTACAACACTTTGGACAATGGGTTGATCCTAAGAAAACTTCACTTTTTGCTGAACAATTGAGAGCTATGAGAGGAAGTACTGCAGTTACTAATATTGGTATGCAATTGGAATATTTTCCTTTAAGTATTAGAGATTTTTCATCAACTATTGGTGCTTGGGCGCCATTTATTAGTCTTGGAGGACAATTTAGTTTTTATGATCCAGAAGTTTCATCTACGCTTGGTGACATTACAAATTATGTTGATGTTTTGCCTCAGAAATATGTGGATGGAGTAACAAATCGTGGAGGAACGGTTTGGTCAATAGTTAGTAGTGTAGGAACTAGATATAAACTTTCAGAGCTTTCAGATTTAATGGTTGATTTGAGAGTTCAGTACTATTTCTCTAACTGGGTTGACGGTTTAAATCCTGATCCAAAAATTTGGACTGAAAATAGAGCCAATGATTGGAATGTTTGGTTCAATGTAGGATATATTTTCTATCTGCAATAGGCTTTTATTATTCTTCTTTAGCATCTTTATAATCAGGATACAAGAATTTGTTGTATGGGAAGCGAGTAATGTGTATTCTCCTTACTGCTTCATAAACTTTTGCTCTAAATTCTTCAAAGTTCTCTTTGTTTGTTGCAGAAATAAACAGCGTGTTTTCTTGCCCTAATGAGTTCATCCAAGTAGATTTCCATTCGTCAAGAGTATAATGTTTGGTGGTTTTTTCTGTAACCAAATCATCTGATTCTATAACAAGATTTTTGTAGGCATCAATTTTATTAAAAACCATTATAGTAGGTTTGTCAGCACTTTTTATTTCCTGAAGAATTTGATTAACAGAGTTGATGTGATCCTCAAAATCGGGATGAGAAATATCTACTACATGTAGCAATAAATCGGCTTCGCGAACTTCATCGAGAGTACTTTTAAAAGATTCGATTAGCTGAGTAGGTAGTTTTCTAATAAAACCTACAGTGTCCGAAAGTAGAAAAGGCAAGTTTTTGATAACCACTTTGCGAACAGTTGTGTCAAGAGTTGCAAAAAGTTTATTCTCAACGAAAACCTCACTTTTGCTAATTACATTCATCAAAGTAGATTTACCCACATTGGTATACCCAACAAGCGCAACACGAACCATTGCACCTCTGTTGCTTCTTTGGATAGCCATTTGTTTATCGATTGTTTTGATTTTTTCTTTTAACAAAGAAATTCTATCACGAACAATTCTTCGATCGGTTTCAATTTCTGTTTCACCTGGTCCACGAAGACCAATTCCTCCTTTTTGCCTTTCGAGATGCGTCCACATCCCCGATAATCGTGGTAATAAATATTGACATTGAGCGAGTTCGACCTGTGTTCTTGCATAGGATGTTTCCGCTCTTTGAGCAAAAATATCAAGAATAAGATTGGTTCTGTCAAGGACTTTGCAATCTAATATTTTAGTGATGTTTTTTTGTTGGGAAGGAGATAATTCATCATCAAAAATAACCGTTGAGATAGAGTTATCTTTTACATAGTATGCAATCTCATCCATTTTACCAGTTCCCAAAAAAGTCTTGGGATTTGGTTTATCCATTTTTTGAGAAAACCTTTTAACGACTTCTCCTCCAGCCGTAAATGTTAAAAATTCTAACTCATCAAGATACTCATTGAGTTTGTCTTCAGATTGTGATTGAGTAACAATACCAACAATTACAGTTTTTTCAAAAATTGTTTTTTCTTTTTCTAACATCCTTGCAATTTATTCTTTGCAAAATTAAATATTATACTAAAAATTCCCATTTTAACCGAATTTATTTTAATTAAAAAAAATTAATTCCTGTTTTTCTCATATTTTTTTCTAAATTTGAGCCTCAAAACCCAAAAAAATTAATCAATCAACTAAATTTCATTATGAAAAAAATTACCTTGTTATTGTTGAGTTTCTTTTTTGCAATTGCGGGTTATTCGCAAACAGAAGGATTCGAATCAACATCTGGTCCCGATGCACTACCATCGACAAACTGGACCTTAGGCACAGGAAACTGGGCGGTTTTTGACAATGGTGTTGGCACCAACGTTCGCTGGGGCATCACTACTGTTGCCTCTCAGGTTTACAATGGCGTGAATTCCGCCTATTGTAATCGTGAGAACATTGGCGATGGAAATACTTCTATCGATTATTTAGCAACTCCATTGAGAACCATTCCTGCTAACGGACAGTTAAAGTTTTTTACTAGAACTTTTCAAATTGGAAATCAGGGAACTATTTATCAAATAAAAGTAGCTCCAAGCAGTGCTTCACAAACTGACCCAAATGCCTATGCACTTGTACAACAATGGACAGATGCAGATATTGTAACAACTTTCAATGTTTATGAAGAGAAAACAGTAGATTTATCTGCATATGCAGGTTTAGATGTTTACATTGCCTTTGTCATGATAAACAACCAAACCAATGGTGTAACCAATCTTGACAGATGGTTGGTGGACGATGTTCGACTAATAGAACAATGTTTTGACCCAACGAACTTGTCTGCAAACAACATTTCGCAAACATCAGCAGATTTGAGTTGGTCAAGTCCGGGAACAGCAACACAATGGGAAATTGAAATTCTTCCAGCAGCTGGAACACCAACGGGAACAGGAACTGTAGTAAGTTCCACTACCTATGCAGCAACAGCTACTCAACCAGCAGGAGTTGCATTTACACCAACAACAGCTTATAAATTTTATGTTCGTTCTATCTGTAGCAGTAGCGTAAGCAGTGCATGGGTAGGACCTTTTAATTTTACGACATCATCACCTGGATTGAGTTGTTCTGCACCTATACAAGTTACAACATTGCCGTATAGCACAACAGACAATACAGCAAACTACGCAGACAATTATGACACAGCTCAACCAGCGACATGTGCTGGTGGTACAACTAATTACATGGGTGGAAATGATGTGTTTTATTCATATACACCTACGACAAACCAAGTCATAAGTATCACTATGACACCTACTGCAGCAAACACATCGGTTTATATTTATGATGGTTGTGCAAACTTGACAGTAGCTTGTCTTGGTGGAGCAGCAGATAATACTACGGGTGTTAGAACAATTCCTAATATATCAGTTTTAGCTGGTCATCAATATATTATAGTAGTATCATCGACTACTGCTTCACAAACGTTTGGATATACTCTTGTTATTCAAAGAGAGAATTGTGCAGTGCCAACTAACTTAAATGCTACAGGTATTTCTCAAACTTCAGCTACTTTAAGTTGGACAAATGCTTCTTCAACCTCATGGGAAGTAGTAGTTCAAAATCAAGGTGATCCAATTCCTTCGGGCTCAGGAGTTCAAACAAATAATAATACTGGTTATGTTCCTGCGGCTACGTTGACAGCAAATACCAGCTATGACTTCTACGTTAGAGGTGATTGTGGTGATGGAACCTTTAGTGCTTGGGCTGGACCATATACTTTTCATACTTTGTGTGATGCATTTACAGTACCATTCCAAGAAGGATTTAATAGTACTTCGACCACAGAAGCATGTTGGACAGTATTGAATGTAAATGGAGATACAGATTCATGGGATATGAATTATGTAACCAATCCATTTGAAGGGAATCAAGTAGCCATGTTATATACCGATTTTAACAATGGTAATAATAATGACTGGTTGATTTCTCCACAAATTATTTTGAATGGAAATCAACGTTTAAAATATAGATATAGAGTTCAGTCTACTAATGAACCTAATGATTTTAGAGTTATGTTGTCAACAAATGGACCAAGTCCAGCAGATTTTACAACTACTCTTGTTCCATTAGCGAGTTACTCAAATACAAATTATGTTGAGAATATAGTAAACCTTTCGGCATATAGTGGTCCTGTAAACATAGCTTGGCATGTGCCAAATGGTGGTTTAGATGGTTGGAGATTATACATAGATAATGTAATTATTGAAGATTTACCAACTTGCCCTGAGCCTTCGTCTATTGCTAATAACACGGTTCTACATGATTCAGCTAACATAACTTGGACAAATGGCGGAACTGAAACAGAATGGCAAGTATTAGCTTTACCTTGTGGTTCAACTGCTCCAACGGCTGCTGCTACTGGATGGGTAACTGCCAATAGCAATCCATTCAATTTAACTGGTTTAACAGGAACAACGTGTTATGATGTTTATGTAAGAGCAGTTTGTGCTGGAAATGATTTAAGTCCTTGGTCTGGTCCTACTTCTTTTACAACTCAAATAACGCCACCACAATGTGGAGGACAATTCGTGGATAATGGAGGTGCTTCTGCTGATTATACAAATAGTGCAAATGATATTGTTTCTATCTGTCCACCAGCTGGACAATTGGCAACAGTAACTTTTGTTTCATTTAATACAGAAGCCAACTGGGATCCATTATATGTTTTTGATGGACCAACTGTTGGTTCGCCAATGATTGCAAGTACCAACGGAACAAGTAATAGCGGTTTTCCTGCTGGTGGATATTGGGGAACAACTATTCCTGGCCCGTTCACTTCCTCTAGTGCCGATGGATGTTTAACATTCCAATTCAGAAGTGATGGCTCGGTTGCAAGACCAGGATGGGTTGCTAACGTGACTTGTTCACCAGCTCCACCATGTACAAAACCTAGTTCATTAGTTTCTTCAAATATTACATCTGACTCTGCAACGGTTTCTTGGACACAATTGCCAAATCCAGATACAACAGTTGCCAGCAACTGGCATGTTATTTATGTGCCTTGTGGTTCAGCAGCACCAGATGCTACTACAACGGGTTACACTGAAGTGAATACAACGGCTTCGATTAACTTAACTGGACTTACTCCAAATACTTGTTATGATGTATATGTGAGAGCAGCGTGTTCAGGTACAGAATTTAGTACTTGGGCTGGACCAATCAAAATAACAACTCAATGTGTTCCATTTACTATTCCATTCCAAGAAGGGTTTAATACAGGTTCTACCTCAGAAGATTGTTGGACTGTTTTGAATCTTAATGGTGATACAGATGCGTGGGACATGGATTATACTTTTAATCCATATGAAGGAGACCAAGTAGCAGCATTGAATACGGACTTTAATAACGGAAATAATAATGATTGGTTAATTTCACCACAAGTAGAAGGATTAAATGGTAACCAAAGATTAAGATATAGATACAGAGTTCAATCAACTGGAGAACCAAATGACTTTGAAGTAAAATTATCTACTACAGGTATTGCTCCAGCTGACTTTACAACTACCTTAGTTCCTTTAGCTTCTTATAGTAATACTACATATGTTGAAAATGTTGTGTTACTTACAGGTGTTACAGGAACTGTTAATGTTGCATTCCATGTGCCAAACGGTGGTTTAGATGGTTGGAGATTATATATTGATAAAGTAATTATTGAAAATAATCCAACATGTATTGAACCTACTTCGCCAACGGTTGTCAATACAACTGCAACTTCTGCAACATTACAATGGACAGATAATAATACACCTCCAGCAACACAGTGGGAAGTATTAGTATTGCCTGCAGGTTCAGCTGAACCTCTACCTTCATTACCAGTTGGTACAGGAATTTTAGTAAATTCTAACCCTGCTTTGATAACAGGTTTAGACTCTAGTACAAATTATGTATATTTTGTTAGAGCTATTTGTTCTGACACTGATAATAGTAACTGGTCTGTAGGAGCTAATTTCAGTACAAAACCAGCAAATGATGAATGTGAAGACGCTGAATTTGTACCAGTAAACTCTTCTGCTGTTTGTAATCAAATTGCATCTGGAGTTTTATCTGGAGCATCAGCATCAACTAATGTTCCTCCATTGGCTGCACCATGTGTTGGTACAGCTGATGACGATGTGTGGTATCAATTTATTGCGACTAATTCTTACTTGAATGTTTCCCTTCAAAGTGTTACAGGGTCTACAACAAACTTAAACATGGCTGTTTATTCAGGGACTTGTGGAAACTTAACACAATTTCAATGTTCAGCAGCTAACCAGTTGACAATGGTATTAAATAATTTAGTTGTTGGTAATGTTTATTATATAAGAGTATATTCAAACGCAAGTACACCTCAAACGGTGAGTTTTAATTTATGTATATCTACACCTTCAACATGTTCGAACAGTTCTTCTATTTGTAGTACTGTTGGGTTGAATTATGGAAATACAACAGGTGTAACAAGTTTAGGAACAATAGGTTGTTTATTTACATCACCTAACCCTACTTTCTTTACCATTCAGGTTATACAAAACGGTCCAATAAATTATTTATTGACTCAATCAACAACTCCAGGTGGAGCACCAAACTTAGATGTTGATTATGCTGCTTGGGGACCATTTAACTCTCAAGCTGAGGTTTGTGCCGCAATTGCTGGTGGACAAGCGCCTTTAACAGGTTTGACCACAGGATGTAGTTATTCTGCTGCACCAACAGAAAACTTTAATATAGCAAATGCAGTTGCAGGTCAGTTTTATGTAATATTAATTACAAACTTCTCAAACCAACCAGGGTACATTACTTTAACTCAAACGAATGCTACTTCTCCAGGTTCTGGACAATCTTTATGTTGTCCTGACGCTACATTTAGTTATAATGACGATGAATTCTGTAAAGATGGGACAACTGCAAATCCAGTTGTAACTTTGGGAACAAATTCTGTTGCAGGTGTTTTCTCAGCTTTCCCAGCTGGTTTAGTTTTTGTTGATACAGCTACGGGAGAAATAGACTTAGCGAATAGTGCTCCTGGATACTATCAAGTAACAAATACTGTTGCTGCTAATGGTACATGTGCTGAAAAAACTTTCTTCTATTTTATTAGAATTTATGAACCTCAATCTGCATCTATATCATACCCTGTTACAGAAGTATGTAATGATGACACAAATACAATTCCAGTTACTATAACTGGAGTTACTGCGGAACATTCTCAGTTACTCCTCAAGGTGGTCTTAATATTGATCCTGATACAGGAACAATTACTCCTTTAGGAAGTACTCCAGCAGTCTATGTTATAAGTTATGAAATTCCAGATAATGGACCTTGTCCTAATTTATCAGGAACTGCAACTATTGAAATTAAAGGAACGCCTGTGATAACTTCACCAGGAAACCAAAATGTTTGTGGAACTTATGTGTTGCCAGCACTTTCAGTAGGAAATTATTACACTGAACCTGCTGCAGGTGGAACAATGCTTAATGCTGGCGATGTAATAAGCGATACTAGTACAATTTATATTTATGCAAATAATAATGGTTGTATAAGCGAGGCTAACTTTATAGTTACTGTTACTCCAGGAGTTACGCCAACTGTAGATATTACCCAGCCAACCTGTGCAGTGCCTACAGGGAACTATTGAAGTAACTAGTCCACTTTCTACCGGTGCTTTACCAACAGATTTATTTATATCAGAAGTTACTGATGCCGCTACAGGTTCATTATCTTACATTGAAATCTATAATGGTACTGGAACATCAAAAAACTTGTCTAATTACAAGATAGCTATTTACAATAACGGAAATAATTATATTTCTAACAATTGTGATATGACATTGTCAGGAACATTAGCAAATAATGATGTTTTCGTATTAGCTGTTGGTTCTGCAACAAATGTCGGAGGTGTAGTACCAGACATGACTGTTGCTGCTTGTCCAGGTTTTAATACTAATGATACTGTTAAATTAGAAACTGCAACAGGAACAGTAATTGATACTTGGGGCAACACAGACGGTATTGATTACACACCTAGTAATCTGCCAGGTTATACATATAGAAGAAATAATAATTCTATTGCACCTAATGCTGTTTGGAATTCAAGTGATTGGACTGCAATAGACCCAGAAGATTATACTAATGTGGGAACATATTCATTTACTTCTGGTGGTGCTAATTACACTTATGTTTTAGACAATGGAATGCCTCAAACAAGTACAATATTTACACTTGTTGCGCCTGGTCCACATATTGTGACAGTAAATGACATAGTTAATGGTTGTTCAACATCTATCAATGTAACTATTGATCCAGCGCCAGCACTAACAACTCCAGTAACAGCGTTTACTTATAGTACACCGATTTGTGCTACAGCAACAACAAACCCAATTCCTGACACTTCAGCAACTGGATTTGTAACTGGAGGAACATTTAGTTCTTCGGCTGAATTAGCAATCAACCCTACAACAGGTGAGATAGATTTAGCTAATTCAACGCCAAGTAGTTACACTATTACTTACTCAGTTTCACAAGATTTGGCTAATTGTCAAGATGCTGGTTCTTCTACGTTTGATATAGTTATTTCTACTGCTATAACTCCAGTAGTTGATTTCAGTTATACATCTCCAGTTTGTCAGTTTAACCAAACTACATTATCACCTATTTTGGGAACTGGCTTTACTGCAAATGGAACATTTAGCTCAACAGCTGGATTGGATATCGATGCTTCAACAGGTGTAATAAACGTACAAAACTCTACACCAAGCACATACACTGTTACTTATACAGTAAATGCTGATCCGGCGAACTGTATTGTTGGTAATTCTGGTACGGCTGAGATTATAATTAATCCTACAGCTTCGTTAGAAACAGGATTTAGCTATACAACACCAATTTGTCAGTCATCGCAATCTACAACAACCCCAGTATTGAATACAGGATTTACTACTGGAGGAACATTTAGCTCTGATGCAGGATTAGTTATTAATGCTTCTACTGGAGAAATTGATGTTACAGCATCTACACCTGATATTTATACAGTGACTTACACGGTTGCTCAAGATTTGAGCACTTGTCAAGTTGGAGGTCAATCTACATTTGAGATTGAAATTAAATCAACAATTACTCCTGAAGTAGGATTTTCATATACATCTCCTGTTTGTCAATTATCGCAAACAAGTGTGTCACCAAGTTTAAATTTTGGTTTCATGTCTGGAGGAACATTTAGTTCTTCTGCAGGTCTTGTGATTGATGCGTCAACAGGTGTTATTAATGTTCAAAGTTCAACACCTAGTAGCTACACAGTTACTTACACAGTAAATGCTGATCCTGCAAATTGTATTGCTGCTAATTCTTCAACAGCACAGATTGTGATAAACCCAGCAACAAACCCAGAAGTTGGATTTAGTTATACCACTCCAGTTTGTTACAATGATGTTGACCAATCACCAGTTCTTAACACAGGTTTTGTTACTGGTGGAACGTTCAGTTCAACAGCAGGTTTAGTAATAAACTCTTCTACTGGTGTAATTGATGTTGTAAACAGTATTGCTGGTCCTTATACAGTAACTTATAATTTGCCATCTAATGCAGGAATTTGTCAAAATGCTGGAACACAAACAGCTAATATATTTATCACAGGTTCTGTTCAAATTGATGCTCAAGGAGGTTGTCAAGGTACAGCATATGTGCTTACTGCAAACCCAGTTGAAGGCTCTTTCAACCCAGAAACTGCAACATATACATGGATAGCTCCAAATGATGCTATATTAGGAAATACACAAAGCATTACAGTTACTGAAACAGGAACATATACTGTAGATGTTACTTATAATGGTTGTGTTACTTCTGCTGATGTAATAGTTGACACAATTAATTGTGTTATACAAAAAGGTATATCTGTAAATAATGATAGTAAAAATGACTTCTTTGACCTTGTAGGTTATGATGTTAAAAAACTTGAAATTTTTAACAGATACGGTATGAAAGTTTACTCTAAATCAAACTATTCTAATGAATGGTATGGTCAATCGGATAATGGAGATAAACTACCTGATGGAACATATTATTATGTTATAAATCGTGAAAATGGTGAAACCAAAACAGGTTGGATATACCTCAGTAGAGAACAATAACCAGTTATAATTAGAACAAAATAAAACCAAACTAAAATGAAGAAAATATATTTCATTGCAATTTTAACTATTTCGGTTTTTGCAGAGTTAAGAGCACAACAAGATCCACATTATACACAATATATGTATAATATGAGTGTAATGAATCCAGCTTATGCTGGTTCAAAAGAGAATATCTCTGGTGGATTGCTTTATAGAAAGCAATGGGTGGAAATTGAAGATGCACCAACAACAGGTACATTTTTTATCCACAGTCCAGTTGGTAAAAATGTTGGATTAGGATTATCTGCAATTACAGATAAAATTGGTCCAGTTGAGGAAAACAACGTGTATGGAGATTTCTCATATACGCTAAATTTAGGTGGTGAACATAAACTGGCTTTCGGATTGAAAGCCGGTTTAACCATGCATAAAATTGATTTTGCAACCATTTATCCAACATTACCTATTGCAAATGATCCAGTATTTGGACAGGCAAATCCAAGTTCAACATTCTTTAACCTTGGTACGGGTATTTTTTATTACACTAATAAATACTATTTAGCATTATCAATGCCAAACATGTTAAAATCTAAATATTTAGACTTTAACGGAAGAAAATATGGTACCGAAGTTTTACACTACTTCTTAACTGGAGGTTATGTGTTTGATTTGAATCCTAACTTGAAGTTTAAACCATTTGCAATGGTGAAAACCTCAGTTGATGCTCCTACGTCTTTCGATTTTTCTGCTAACTTCCTTTTCAATGAAAAACTTGAATTAGGGGCAACTTATAGATTAGAAGACTCTTTTGGTGCTATGGTAAACTTTGCTGTTACACCTAGTTTAAGAATAGGATATGCTTACGACCACATAGTTTCGGATCTTGATGTTGTTACACCTGCATCTCACGAAATAATGTTGCTGTTTGATATTAACTTGTCGAAAAAAGTATCTCGTTCACCAAGATATTTCTAACATATAAATCTTAAGTAAAATGAAAAATCTATATATAGCATTAAGTTTTGCAGTTGGAACGTTAACGATTTCTGCTCAAAACAAGGATACAAAAACGGCTGATAATCTTTTCAATAAGTTTGAATATGTTGATGCGGCTAAAGAGTATATGAAATTAGTCGAAAACGGCAAGTCTGATGGATATGTTTACAAACAGCTAGCAGATTCATATTACAACATGTTTAACCCTGCTGAAGCTTCAAAATGGTATGCAAAAGCAGTTGAAACAAATCAGGATGCAGAAACCTATTATCGTTATGCACAAATGTTGAAAGCTAACGGTAAATATGAAGAAGCTAACAAGCAAATGCAAAAATTTGCCTCAATGTCGCCAAGTGATTCAAGAGCAAAAGCATTCAAAGAAAATCCAAATTACATTCCAAGACTTCTTGGAAAAACTAAACAATATGATGTAAACTCGCTGGACGTAAGTAGTGATAAAGCTGAGTTTGGTCCTGTTCTTTATGACAATGCTTTCTATTTTACAAGCGCTAGAAATGGAGCTAGAAAAACTTATGGATGGAATGAAGAGCCATATCTTGACATCTATAAGGCTGATTACAATACTGATGGAACAATTACCAATGCTTCACCAGTAACTAGCCTAAATTCTAAATGGCATGATGGTCCTATCACTTTAAGCTCTGATGGAAATACAGCATACTTTTCTAGTGAAAGCTTCAAAGAAGGAGAGTCTGAAAAAGTAAAACAGCTAAAGGCTAAGTTCAGTCAAGTTTATATTTTTAAAGCAACTAAGAATGGTGATGCTTGGGGAAATATTACGCCACTTCCATTCAACAGTAAAGAGTATTCTTGTGCAAACCCATCATTAAGTCGCGATGGAAAAACATTATATTTTTCTTCTAACATGCCTGGCGGAATAGGAGGAATTGATATTTGGAAAGTTTCTGTAACACCAGAAGGAACTTTTGGAACACCAGAAAATCTTGGAAAAGGTGTAAACACAGAAGGAAACGAAAGTTTTCCTTTTATAGCTGATGATAATAAAACGCTTTATTTTGCTTCAGCAGGAAGACAAGGATTTGGTGGATACGATGTTTTCGAATATGACACTACAAAAAGTGCAGATGCTGTAAACATGGGCAAACCAGTAAACTCTGAAAAAGATGACTTTTCTTTCTCATTCAACAGTCAAAAAAATGTTGGTTTCTTAGCTAGTAATCGTAATGGTAATGATGATATATTTGGAGCAATTCCTGTTTGTGGAGTTGATGTATTAGTTGTTGTTACAGATGCAAAAACTGGCGCAATATTAACTAACGCTACTGTTTCAATTCTTGACGACAAAAAGAATGTTATTGCTACAGAAACTTCAAATGATAAAGGAGAAGTTAAGTATCGTGTAGAATGTGAAAAACCTTATGTTGTTCAAGTTGCAAAAGATGGTTATGAAGGAAATACTTTTGCGGTTGCAAAAAGCAAAGGACCATCTTCAAAAGTTGATGCAGCACTACAGCCTATTGATGTTATCGTAACACCTACAGAAATTGTATTAAAACCAATTTATTTCGAATTTGACAAGAGTAATATTACTCAAGAAGGAGCATTTGAATTGGATAAGTTAGTTCAGGTAATGAAAAATAACGACAAATTGGTTGTTTTAGCTAAATCTCACACAGATAATAGAGGAAGTGACCGTTATAACCTAAACTTGTCTGAAAGACGTGCTAAATCAACTGTACAGTACATTATTTCTAAAGGAATAGATGCTAGCAGAATTTCTGGAAAAGGAATGGGCGAATCTGAACCAAAAGTTGATTGTGGTAAAGATTGTACCGAAGAGCAACATGCTCAAAACAGACGTTCTGAATTCTTGATTGTTAAGTAATAATACACTTTAAATATCAAAAACCCCAAACCATTCGGTTTGGGTTTTTTTGTTGTGGTTTCAAAAACAATTATTGATTTTTATTTCACTTGAAAGTGAACATAATTTTTATATTTATAAATATTATTCTAACAGCTTTACTTAAGCTATGCCTAAGCATGTGGATATAGGTGTTAGCGCTATTAATATTCTGTTGACTATCTTGACAAAGTTTTAATAATAAAATAGTAGACTTTTTTACAGATTAAAAATAAATTAGACATGAAATATAAATTAAGTAGTTTGATTATTGTAGCATTTATAATCGTTTCTAGTATAGTATTTTTAAAATATTATACTAAGAAAATATATGAAAATGCTTATTCTAATTGTAAAATAGAATACGAACAAAAGATAAACGAAATGCTTTTAAGTCAAGCAAAAAAAAAGATTAACTTAAAAAATGAAATTAATATTAAAAAAGAATTAATAGATAATTATAAAGAAGATAAATTTTTTAAAATGATTTCAAAATTATCTGAAGTTGAAGATAAAGGAGATATTTTTCTTTATTCATTTATTGCATCAAACAAAGAAAAATCTGATACTGCTGCATATTATTTATTTACGATACTAGCAAATCTTGAAAAAGATAATGTTGATATCAATGGTGCACCTGATATTGATTTTCTTGATGAAAAAACTAAACGATTTGCAATTGAGCAATTAATCATTGCAAGCGAAGGTGGTATAATTAATGCACAATATATATTGGGTAAATATTACCTAGAAGGCAAATATGTTGATAAAAACGAAAAATTGGGAATAAAACTATTAAAAGAGGCAGAAGAGTTAAGTAATGGTGTCATAAAAGATTAGAAGTTTTTATACTATTTTAGTATCCTCCAAGATAGTGCGATTTTACATCGTCATTTATGCAAACTGGTTTTAATCCATGACACAAAGAGCTTAAAACAAAAATCCCACTATTTCCGCATTAGATCGAAGCAAACTGACAAACTAATTTTCTAAGGACTTTGTTATGTCTGTTTGCAGACTATTTATTAACCTAACAAAAGAAATAAATCTGCATTATTAAGGATATGCAGTTGGGATGAATTCTTAGAAAGTGTTTGTGCTTTTGGCATTTTAAATTTAGCACTATACAATTGGATTTTAGTATTAGTTGGCTATATAAGGTTTATGATAATGTATATAAAAAACAAAAACCCTGCAAACAATGTTTTGCAGGGTTTTTAAATATAGTTGGGTTAGGATTTATTTTTTTACAAATCTTTTTGCCGCAGATGAGTTTTCATCTGATACTTCAATGATGTATGCACCAGCAGCTAGAGCGCTAATGTGTACTTCATTGTTTTCAATTTTTCCAGCAGCAACTTGTTGCCCCATCAAATTATAAATTCTGAAATTAGCAGCACCTTCAAGGTTAGTAATGTTCAACACATCACCAGTAACTGGATTTGGATACAAACCAAATGAAAGTCCTTTTGTACCATTGTTTTCATCCACTTTGGCAGTAGCTGTAATGTTTACAGAATAGTCTTCTACTTGACCATAAGTGAACGTTTCACAAGATGTAGGAACACCATTGTATTTCATTTGAACTCGCATTCTCGTAGCACCAAGTGTAGCTGTAGCAGGAATAGTAAACGTTCCGCTAACAGGAGTTGTTGTAGATGCAGTTTTTGTCCAAACTTTTTCACCAGTATCTAAGAAATCACCATCTTGATTATAGTCAATCCACACTGCGTATCCTTCTTTGTATTTTGTAGATGTCCAGCTTGGAGTTATAGTGATTGTGTAAGCAGTTCCGCGAGTTACATTTGTAGAAAGAGCGGTAAAGTTTTCATAACCAGCAGTTCCTGTAGAAGTGTTGTTGATTGTTCCAAAAACAACTTTGCCAATTTTTTCATCAGCAGTGCTGTTTCCTTGAGACGTACAATAAGTAATTGTAACTGCTAAAGTTGTAACAGAAACGGTATTACTATCAACAGATACATTTCCAGCAGCATCTTTAGCTCTTACAGTAAATGTGTACGTTGTAGAAGCTGTTAAACCAGTTACAGCATAAGTTGTAGCAGTTGTTGAGCCTAATAAAGCACCATTTCTATAAACATCATAACCAGTTACACCTACATTATCAGTAGCACCAGACCAAGATAAGTTAGTAGAAGATGAAGTAGTTCCAGATGCACTCAATGTTGGAGCCGTTGGAGCCGTTGTATCTGGAGTTAATGTTGTAACAGAAACAGCATTGCTATCAACAGAAATATTACCTGCAGCATCTTTAGCTCTTACAGTAAATGTGTAAGTTGTAGAAGCTGTTAAACCTGTTACAGCATAAGTTGTAGCAGTTGTTGAGCCTAATAAAGCACCATTTCTATAAACATCATATCCAGTTACACCTACATTATCAGTAGCACCAGACCATGACAAACTAGTAGTTGTTTGTGTAGTTCCAGATGCACTCAATGTTGGAGCAGTTGGAGCAGTTGTATCAGCAACAGGTGCAAGTGTAGTTACACTTACAGCGTTGCTAGCCACAGAAACATTTCCTGCAGCATCTTTAGCTTTTACAGTAAATGAATATGTAGTAGAAGCCGTTAATCCAGATACAGCATATGAAGTTGAAGTTGTTGAACCAAGTAAAACACCATCTTTATAAACATCATAACCAGTAACTGCTACGTTATCAGTAGCACCAGACCAAGACAAACTAGTAGTTGTTTGTGTAGTTCCTGAAGCACTAAGTGTTGGAGCTGTCGGAGCAACAGTGTCTGTTGAACCAGCTGTAATTGTAAAGTTAGCATTAGAAACATCAAAGAAAATATGATTAGTTCCTTTAACCATTATTCTACAAGTAGTGCTAGGAGTATTAGGGATTGTTACAGCTTCTGTTCCATCATTTGGTGTTGCTGCAAGAATTGTTGACCAAGTTGTGCCACCATCTGTAGAAAGTAAAATATCAACGTTAGCACAGTTTACACCATTAGCAGTTGTACCTGCAACTGCCCATGTTACAGTTTGAGAACTACCACCAGCATAGCTTACAGCAGTATTAGGAGCAGTAACAGAGAATGGTCCAGCAGTAGCATTTACTGTTACTACCATATCATCACTATTGTTTGCAGCACCACTTGCTCTGTTGTCTCGAACAGTAAATCTGAAGTTTAATGTTCTTGCAACTGAAGGCAAAGCCTCAACAGTTAATTCAGAACCAGCTGTTGTAGTTGCACCAGTCAACACAGAAGCCATTCTTGGAAAATATCTTGTAGGAGAAGTGGTTGGGCTATATGATCTGAAGTTTACACCACTTGTTTTAGTTGCACTTGGAGCTGTTGTGTTGGTTTGAGAGTCCATTTGTTCCCAAATGTAAGTAAGAGTATCTCCATTAGCATCAGTTCCTGAACCAGTTAACATAAAAGGAGTGCTTTTTGGAACAGTATAGTCTAAACCTGCGTTAGCTGTTGGAACAGAATTACCAGTAGCGGTGTTAGTTTGACAAGTTTTAGTTTTAATATTATTTGTAACTTGTTGAATACTCACAGCATGAAAATAAGCGTCAGAATGAGGCTGAACATCTAGCGAAGTAATACCAGCATAACCCATAATTGTAGAACCTGAACCCGGTTCAACCTGAACTCCAGTTCCTTCATTACCACCATGTGTCCAAGTGTGGTTTGCACCAAACTGATGTCCAAGTTCGTGTGCTACATAATCAATATCAAAATTATCTCCTTGTGGAATTCCATCAGCTGGCGAAGTTATACCACTTCCTTTTGAACCGTTTACACATACACATCCAATACATCCAGCATTTCCACCACCACCTGAAGCACCAAATAAGTGACCAACATCATAGTTTGCTTCTCCAATAACCGACGTTAATGTAGATTGTAGTTGTGAATTCCAGCTAGACATTCCAGATGCAGCAGAATATGGATCAGTGGAAGCATTTGTATAAATTACTAAATCTGTGTTTGCAATGATTTCCATTCTAACCCCAAAATCTTTTTCAAAAACACCATTACATCTTGTGATTGAAGCATTGATAGCAGCTAATGCTAATGCTTTTGTACCGCCAAAATACACACCATATTCACCAGTACATGACATTGCTAAGCGGAAAGTTCTCAATGTAGCATCATCTGCATTTGGACGAAGCATTGCGCCCATTTGAACGTCAGCATTAACAGCATCCACTACAGAACACTCAAATTTATTTAGTGAAGCAGCTTTGTCAGCTTTTTTATAAACTGTATATGTCGTCAAATCAGCTGAAATAGGTTCAATAAATTCTGCTGATTTTCCAGGTCTAAGCATCATTGCTTTGAATCCAAGAGGTGAAACACTAAAATAAGCAGTTGTTCCAGGAGAGTCTAAATTCTCTCCAACATAAGAACGAATTTCAGGATATTTTGCCTGAAGTTCTGGAGCCATTGTTGAATTTTCAACAACACGATATCTTTCCGAAACACCATCAGCATTTGGAATAGTAATAATTTGATTTCCGGTCATGCTACCGTTAGCAAGTCTTTTTGGAGCAGACGTTAAAGAAGAACGCATTGCTTCAAGATCAAGCGAAAAAATCTGTTTTTCAGGTAAAATCATTCTAGCTTCCAAAGCTACCATGTCAGATTTTTTTGTTGTTGATTTCCAAATTGGTGTTTTGCTTTGCGCAAAAACCATACTCGAGAAAGCCAACATTACAACAGGGAGTAATCTGTACTTCATAATTTTGTTATATTTGGTTAAATTAGTAATCCAAATGTATAATTATTTTTTAATGATGTATTAGCTTTTTTTGAAAAATATTAACAAATCGACAAACTACATGTTGTTTAAATAAGATATACTTAATAAATAAGACTAAACTTAAATAAATTGTCACTTTTGGAACAAAAAAATAATAATAGTTGAAATGAATTTTAGTTACTGGGAGTTAAAAAACTGGTTTTCAGGTATTGATTACACAATTGTTGGTAGTGGAATTGTTGGACTTCATTGTGCCATATCATTAAAGGAACGTTTCCCCGAGAAAAAAATTTTAATTTTAGAAAAAGGAATATTACCACAAGGAGCAAGTACTAAAAATGCTGGTTTTGCTTGCTTTGGTAGTATGTCTGAAATAATTGACGATTTAAAAACACATAGTGAGGATGAGGTTATTCAGCTAGTGCAAAAAAGATGGCAAGGTTTACAATTATTACGCAAAAATCTTGGTGATACAGCTATAGACTTCAAACCATTTGGTGGATATGAAATCTTTTTGAAAGATACTGAAAGTTGGTACAACGAATGTTTACAAAAAATTCCATTTGTCAACGAAATTTTGAAACCTATTTTTAAAACAGAGGTTTTTAATAAAGAAGTTGATCGCTTCGATTTTAAACATGTGGAGGAGTATTTGATTTTTAATCCGTTTGAAGCTCAAATAGACACAGGAAAAATGATGAATGCTCTGCTTCAAAAAGCTGTTGCAATGGGTGTAATGATACTCAATCAGGTGGAAGTTTTGGGTTATGCTGATTCGGTTGACAAAGTAGATGTTTCTACAAAAGATTTTAATTTTAAAACAAAAAAATTACTTTTTGCAACCAATGGTTTTGCTTCAAAAATAACCAACAATGCTGTAAAACCAGCTAGAGCTCAAGTTTTAATTACTGAACCAATAGAAAATTTAGACATAAAAGGAACGTTTCATATAGACAAAGGATATTACTATTTTAGAAACATAGACAATAGAATTTTACTTGGTGGTGGAAGGAATCTAGATTTTGAAAGCGAAACGACGACAGAGTTTGGTTTAACCGAAATTATTCAAAATAGGTTGGAGGTTTTATTAAAAGAAGTAATTTTACCACATCATGATGTAAAGATTGAACACAGATGGAGCGGAATTATGGGGATGGGTTCTAGTAAAAGACCAATTGTAGAACAGATTTCAAACAATGTTTACTGTGGTGTTAGACTTGGTGGAATGGGAGTTGCAATAGGAAGCTTAATAGGTAAAGAATTAGCTGATTTAGTGTAAATTATGATTAGAAAAATTATTCGTTTTTTTTGGAAATTAATGCTTTGGTTTTTTGCCATCTCAATTTTTTTGGTGGTTTTATTCAAATGGGTTCCTGTTCCTTTTACGCCTTTGATGGCTATTAGAATAATTGAATTTAAATTGGATAATAAAGAAGATGCTGTTTTTAGTCATGATTGGGAACCATTGGAAAATATTTCACCAAACCTTCAAAAAGCAGTTATAGCCAGTGAAGATGGTAACTTTTTAAAACACAGCGGATTTGACTTTAATGCTATGCAAAAAGCATTCAAAAACAATCAAAAAGGTAAACGACTAAAAGGCGGAAGTACTATTTCTCAACAAACTGCAAAAAACGTTTTTCTATGGCAAGGAAGAAGCTATTTTAGAAAAGGACTAGAAGCTTATTTTACGGTTTTGATTGAGCTTATTTGGGGAAAAGAAAGAATAATGGAAGTTTATCTCAATAGTATCGAAATGGGAAATGGAGTTTATGGCGCACAAGCTGCAGCAAGACATTGGTACAGTACAACAGCAGATAAATTGACGAAAAGAGAAGCTGCTGGAATTGCTGCAATTCTTCCAAATCCTAGAAAGTACAAAGCATCAAACTCATCTTCTTACATTAACAGAAGGAAAGACAAAATCATGCGAGTAATGAGCCATGTTGGAAAAATTGAATATTAAAACATATCAGTGTTTGTTTTTTCTTTTTTTGATGGCAAATTGTTTTTCTCAAAATGAGGATAAAGTCTTTAGATTAGGAATTTCAATTGATAACGACTCCTTTGCTTCGGTTGTTAATGATAAATATTACACAGCTGGAACCAATATTTTTGTCAATTATCATTCTAAAAATTCAAATGAAAACCTTCGAATTACAAAGGGCTTCAATGTGTTTCAAAAAATATTTAATCCAGCTTGGGTTAAATCTGAAAACATAGAATATCACAATCGTCCTTATGCTGGATTACTAGCGGTTGAACATGAAGTAAATAGGTTTTACAGTTCTGGATTAATTTGGAAAATACAATATCAAATGGGATTTATTGGTCCCAATTCTTTTGCAAAAGAGTTTCAAGAATGGATGCATACAAATTTTAATTTTGGTAAAGTCTATGGTTGGGAAAGTCAAATACAAAATGCATTTGTTGTTCAATACAACACAACTTTTGTAAAACCTATAACTTCTATTTCTGGCAATCAATACGATTTCCACTGGAAATCATTAGCAGAAGTTGGAACTGCTTTCAATTCTATCAACACAGGTTTATTGTTTAGATTTTCCTTCAATAAGAATTTGGTCAAACTTTTTCAATCGAATTTTTTCCCATCATTAGTTAATCAAAAAGAATTTTACTTTTACCTCAATCCAGAAGTGAATATCCAACTATATGATGCGACTATTCAAGGCAATATTTTTCGTGACAACAGTCCTCTGATTTATGGCATAGTTCCATTTCGTTTTAGATTGCATGCTGGTCTAAATTATGATGTTCAAAATCTTCACTTGCGTTATGGATTTCACTACACGACCAATGAAGTTTCAAAAAGTACAGCAACAGGATATTATTATGGTACAGTGTCGTTAGCGTATGATTTTAAATAAAAAAACTCCCATAATTGGGAGCTTTTTATTAGTAGAACAAAGGCTTATATTGAGGCCAATGTTTATATATTAAAACAACATTAAAAATGACGATTAACAATGCCATAGAAATTCCTGGAATGTCCAAAAACAAGTGGAAAAGTAATATGTTTATTGAAATTGGGGCTAATAAAATTAATGCAAAAGCAACCCATTTTTTCAGCAGCAACAATGCTCCAATTAATACTTCCAAAACGCCAACAGTTTTGAGAACGTAGCCAGTATTAGCTAGAGAAGTCATAAACTGACCAGCTTTTTCAGGCAATTCAGGTAAAGGAATAAATGGAGATGACATCAATTTGTTTAGCCCAAAAAGAATCAACACAATTCCTAATACTATCCGAATGATTTTTGTAAATAATGAATTCATAGATTTTGGTTTTTATAATTAGCAATATTGTAAAAATAAAATTAATTTTTTATGCATTTAATAATATTTGTTTTAATTTATTAACAGATTGTTTTTTACAAAATTAAATATTTCAAATAATGTAACATTAATACTACTCAATAGTCCTATTTATAAAATAAAATAATTATGATAGCACACGAAATAGACTACCAGATTTTTGGTGAAGAAATGCAATATGTAGAAATTGAACTTGATCCACAAGAAATTGTAGTTGCAGAAGCAGGCAGTTTCATGATGATGGAAAATGGTATTCAAATGCAAACCATTTTTGGAGATGGTTCTCAACAACAACAAGGCATTTTTGGCAAACTACTTTCTGCCGGAAAAAGAGTTTTAACAGGAGAAAGCCTTTTCATGACTGCCTACACCAATATGAATATGAAGAAGAGCAAAGTTTCTTTTGCTTCACCATATCCTGGGAAAATTATTCCTATTGATCTGAGAGATTTTCAAGGAAAATTTATCTGTCAAAAAGATGCCTTTCTTTGCGCTGCCAAAGGCGTTTCTATTGGGATAGAATTCTCTAAAAAAATTGGTCGCGGCCTTTTTGGTGGTGAAGGTTTCATTATGGAAAAACTAGAAGGCGATGGAATGGCTTTTGTCCACAGTGGTGGAACATTGGCAAAAAAAGAACTTGCTGCAGGCGAAGTTCTAAAAGTAGATACAGGTTGCATCGTTGGGTTTACCCAAGACGTTGATTATGATATTGAATTTATTGGTGGAATAAAAAACACCATCTTTGGTGGCGAAGGGATGTTTTTTGCTACACTTCGCGGACCAGGAACAGTGTATGTTCAATCATTACCATTCAGCCGATTAGCTGATAGAATTATAGCTTCTGCACCAAGTAATGGCGGTAGCAGTAGAGAAGAAGGAAGTCTTCTAGGTGGTTTGGGCAGAATGCTCGATGGGGATAACAGATTTTAAAAAAAAGCGTCTTGAATTTCAAGACGCTTTTTTTTAGATATTAAAATTAACACCCAAAATTATATTCCTTCCAATATTTGGAATACCATCTGTTTTTAATCTGGATAGATGCGAAACATAGGTTTTATTCAAAAGATTGTTAGCATTCAGGTTTAAATTGAATTTACTTTTGTTGATAGTAATTTCTCCGCCAAAAGCCAAGTTTAATAGTGTATAATCATTGGTTTTAGTTTCAAATTCGCTGAAATTATTTTGGTTAAAAGTATACACCACATTAACCGTTGCAAAACCATCTTTCAGCCAATTGCCTTTTTTGAACTCGGCTGTAAAAGTATTGTTCCATTTATTGGCTGGAATTAAAGGCAAATTATCTCCATTGTCTTTTTTGCCAGTAACTGTTTCAAAACTACTTGTAAAATGCGACCAATCTACTGGATGCGGATGAAAGTGTAAACCAACTTCACCGCCATACAATTTTGCATTATTTTGAACATAATCATATACATCATAACCATCAATCTGTGTTCCATTGGGTGAAATGTAAATGTAATTGTTCACATGGTTGTAAAAACCATTAATAAACCATTCAAAATGAGTGCTTTTATATTCTAAATTCAAATCAACTTGAATATTTTGCTCATTTTTCAACTCTGAGTTTCCTATTTCATATCTGTTACTTCCTTCATGAACGCCGTTTGAGGTAAGTTCAGCCAAATTGGGTGCTCTAAATCCAGAAGCAACATTCAAACGCATAGCAAGATTTTCATCAAAATTTGTCTTATAACCAAGAGAAGCATTGAAGCTGTCGAAAGATTTGTCAATTGCTTCAAAATAACCTTCTTCGCCTATTACTCCATGATTTTCAGAAGTTACTTTTCGGTTATCATAACGAATTCCTCCTTGAAGAATATTTTTATTCCATTGATAGATAGATGTTGTGTATATCCCAAAATCATTGGTTGTAGCATCAGGAATCAATAATTCTTCACCCGAATTTGCATTGGTTTGGTTCATGCCTTGAACACCTATAATTGTTTCAAATTTTCCTTTTTTTGGCAAATGATAATTCACAGTGTAATTTAAAGTTTTCAATTTCATGAGCAAAATGGGAGAATAACTGTCTTCAAATTCTTTTCGGTCGTTATAGATGTAACCCAAATCAATGTCGAGTTTTGAATTTTTGAAAAAAACATTGTTGTGCAAACTCAAAATATGACTGTCAACGCCTTGACTAGGAAACATAGTCTTTTTGCTGGTAGATTGTTCGGCTATGCCTTCTTCTGGAATTCCTAAATCGAGTTGATTAAAATTATAACGAAAAACAGTTGAAAACGACGAATTGTTGTAACCTATTCCTGCTTTCAAATCTTTTTCGTTGTATCGTGTATTGGTAACTCTGTCGCCATTTGGAATTTCATAATCTGAGTTTGTGTTATAATTTCCTCTAAATAAAAATTTCCATCTGTCTGTTGAGGTTTTTAGACCAAGAGTTGTATTGCTACCTAATGTGTTTGAAAACAATCGTTGACCAAAATTTACTTTAAAATCATTCGGATTGGCAAATTTCTCTGGATTAAAGTACAAAACACCACCAAGCGCATCTGAACCATACAACAATGAAGCTGGACCTTTTATAACTTCTACACTTTCTACACCAGAGTCGTTCAATCCTAATCCATGCTCTTCACCAAACTGCTGGTTTTCCAATCGAACGCCTTGTGAATATACTAAAACACGATTGCCACTCAAACCGCGAATTACAGGTTTCCCAATAGATGTTCCAGTTGAAACCTGTGAAACACCTGGAATGGTAGCTAATCCATCAATCAATGTTGATGCACCTTTTTGTTGTAATGATTTAATGTTTTCTTGTTCAACTTTCATGACGTTTTGCGATTGCAATCGTTTGAAAACATTGGAAACAATAACTTCATCCATGTGTGTAACAGCTTCAACTAATACAAATGTTAAGTTTTGTTCAGTTCCACTCAAATCAATTGTTTTACTCTGTGTTTCATAGCCAACAAAAGAAACTATTAGTTTGAAATTGCCTTGTGGCAAATTATTTAAAATGAATTTTCCCTCTTTGTCAGTATTGGTTTCTTTGTGGATTTCTGGTAATGAAATGATTGCATTTGTTATGGGATTGTTGTTGATATCTGTAACAATTCCACTGATTTTATTTTGGGCATTTGCCATCATAGCAAACCCAACTATTAGGAATAAATAGAAATTTTTCATGTTAAGTTTTTATTGATAAATGAATATTAGTCCAAGGAGTTTGGACTTAAAAAATCTTTAATCTTTATGCAATAAAAACAGGTGGTGCTCTGAGCGAGAATAAACTTCCTTTAAAACAACTGAATATTTCTCTGGAATATTCAAATGAGTATTTTGTAACTATTTCTTTGTTACTAAAGTTTATTTCTTTTTTACTTAATGGAATATATGAGCTAAATGCAAATTCACAAACAAAACATTTATCAAAATTGTGATGACTGTGGTTGATTTCTGTTTTGTGAGAATGATATTTGTGATGACATTGTTTTTCTGAAAGTTGTTTTGCCAAATGTTCAAACGAATGGACAGATTGAAACAGTATTGCAAACAATACAATCAATCCCATTCCAAAGTTCAACAACTGTAATTTTCTTTTCATCACAGCAAAAGTATCTTTTCTCAATAAAAAACCACCTGATTTTAACAATTTTTAAGAGTTTAAATCAGGTGGTTTTTTGAGCAGTATATTTTACACTAAATTATTTTTAACTAAATATTCAGCAATTTGAATAGTATTTGTTGCTGCACCTTTTCTTAAATTATCAGCAACAATCCACATATTAAGTGTGTTAGGTTGGCTTTCATCTCTTCTGATTCTGCCCACAAAAACATCGTCTTTGCCTTGAGCATACAAAGGCATTGGATAAATAAATGTATCAATATTATCTTGTAGCACAACGCCATCAGTATGATGAAGAATTTTTCTAACATCTTCAATATTAAAATCATGGCTGAATTCAATATTTACTGTTTCGCTATGTCCACCAACTACAGGAATTCTAACAGCTGTGGCAGTAACTGCAATTGACTTGTCTCCAATGATTTTTTGGGTTTCACGAACGAGTTTCATTTCTTCTTTTGTGTATCCATTTTCCTCAAATAAATCACATTGTGGAATGGCATTTCTATGAATTTGATATTTATATGCCATTTCTCCTTGAACTCCTTTGTATTCATTTTCTAACTGTTGAACAGCTTTTACACCGGTTCCAGTTATGGATTGATAGGTTGAAACAACTACTCTTTTTATATTGTATTTTTTGTGCAATGGATTTAATACCATTACCATCTGAATAGTAGAACAGTTTGGGTTGGCAATGATTTTATCTTCCTTGGTCAATAGATGCGCATTTATTTCTGGAACAACTAATTTTTTGGTTGGATCCATTCTCCAAGCAGATGAATTGTCGATTATGGTTGTGCCAGCTTCGGCAAATTTTGGAGCCCAATCAAGAGAAGTTTGTCCACCAGCCGAAAATAATGCAACGTCTGCTTTCATGTCAACAGCAGTTTGCATGCCTACAACTTTGTATCTTTTTCCTTTAAACTCAATTTCTTTTCCTACTGATTTTTCTGATGCAACTGGAATTAATTCAGTTACAGGAAAATTTCTTTCTGCCAATACTTGAAGCATAACTTCGCCAACCATTCCGGTTGCGCCAACAACAGCAACTTTCATATATAATTTTTAACGTTGAAACTTTTTTTGAAATACAAAAGTAGATAGAATTTTAATTCATTTGACAAAAAAAGACTGCTTCATGCCTCTCAAAAACAAAAAAACCACGCTCAAGGCGTGGTTTAAGTTAGAATATGTACTGTAGCGGATTATTTTTTTAATAAATCGCGAATTTGAGTTAACAATTCTTCTTGAGTTGGACCTGCTGGTGGTGCTGGAGCTGGTTCCTCTTTCTTCTTCATACTATTTATGGCTTTTACCAAAATGAAAATCACAAAAGCAATAACTAAAAAGCTAATAACAGCCGATAAGAAATTGCCATATAAAATTCCATTTTCTGTTTTTAAATCTTTGAGATTTTCAACGTGAGCTGCTTTTAGTGCTGGGTTTAAGATAGCAGGTGTAATTACATCGGCAACTAATGAAGTTACGATGGCTCCAAAAGCACCTCCAATAATTACCCCTACAGCTAAATCCATGGCATTTCCTTTTGCAATAAAGTCTTTAAATTCTGAAATCATTCCCATAATTTTTTGTTTTTAGTTGATTATAGATACTAAATTAGTTAAAAGAGAAAAAGATTCATAATAAAAAGTTAAATTTTTTTTATTCTCTGTAGAAAACTCTTTTAACTCTTTGAGAAATAGAAGTTAATATTTCGTAAGAAATAGTTTCGGTTGCTATTGCTATTTCGTTTACGGTTGGTTTTTCTCCAAAAATTACAACTGTATTTCCTTCCTTGCATTCTATATTAGACACATCAACCATCAACATATCCATGCAGATGCTACCTATAATTTTTGCTTCTTTCCCGTTAATCATAACATAGCCTTTGTTATTTCCCCAACTTCTTCTTATTCCATCAGCATAGCCTATTGGAATTGTGGCAATTTTTGTTTCCTTAGAGGCAATAAATCTTCTTCCATAACCTACACTTTCGCCAGCATTAATTGTTCTTATCTGTGAGATAATTGATTTTAGAGTGCTTACATTTTCTAAAAACTTTTGTTCTTCAACATCGTTAGAAATTCCATAAAGACCTATCCCTAAACGAACCATGTCGTATTGTGCTTTTGTAAAATTTGATATTCCAGAAGTATTTAGAATATGGCGAATAGGGTTTACATTCAATTCAGATTTTAGTTTGTTTGATAACTTTTCAAATAAATCTATTTGATTGTTTACAAAATCACTTTCGTTTAAATCATCGCTGGTAGCCAAGTGAGAAAGGATACTTTTGATGGTTACTAACTCATTATTTTTTAGTAATTGTATCAGTTCATCAAGGTTATTTTCTTCAAAACCAAGACGATGCATTCCTGTATCGAGTTTGATGTGTATTGGAAAATGTTTTACCTTTTTGGTTTCCAATAGTTTCAAAAAAGCTTTTAACTCACGAATGGAATAGATTTCAGGTTCAAGTTTGTGTTGAATTATGGCAGAAAAACTCGTGCTTTCTGGGTTCATGACCATAATCGGGATATTTATTCCTGAGTTTTTCAACGAAATTCCTTCATCTGCAAAAGCAACACCTAGATAATTTACCTTATGATGTTCCAATAGTTTTGCAATCTCAAATCCGCCGTTTCCATAGCCAAAAGCTTTAACCATAACCATAATCTTAGTTTTGGAGTTGAGTTTAGATTTAAAATAATTCAAATTATGACTAATGGCGTTGAGGTTTATTTCAAGTATGGTTTCATGAGTTTTTTCCTCAAGAAGTGAAACTATTTTTTCAAAATGAAAATCGCGAGCACCTTTTATCAAGATAGTTTCGTTGTCGAATTCTAGATTTTCAAAACTTTTTGAAAAATTTTCAAAATCTGGGAAACAGATGCAGTTGATAAATTTATGCTTATATCTCGAAATCGTTTCACCAATACCAATCACACGGGAAATTTTATTCGAAATAACCAATTGCGAAACCTGTGAGTAGAGTTCTTCATTATTCAGTCCGCTTTGAAAAATATCCGAGAGAATAATGGTCTTTTTTTTATGTTGTTTTTGATGTTCCAAAAAATCCAATGCGATTTTCAGCGATTGAAAATCAGAACTGTAACTGTCGTCAATAAGCGTACAATTGTTTTGACCATTCTTTACTTTCAAGCGCATTTCTACTGGATAAAGTTGCGCCATTCTAGATTGGATAGTTTTATTGTTGTACCCAAAATAGAGCATAACCATCATGCAGTTTATAGCATTTTCTATCGATGCCTGATCTTGAAAAGGAATATGAATTGTAAAAGTTTCTCCTTGATAAGTTATATGAAGTAAAGTGTTTTCTCCATGTTTTTTTGTGGTGACAAAAACATCCGCTTTGCCATCATCAGATGACCAAGTAAAGGTTTTAATTTTTGGATTAACAAATGCTAAAATGGTTTTGTTCTTGTTTAAAATCAAAACTTTCACATTTAAAAAAAGCTTCAATTTTTCTTTAATTTTTTCTCCAATGTCGTTAAAACCTTCGTCGTGAGCAGAACCAATATTCGTTAAAATACCAATGGTAGGTAATATTATTTTTTGAAGATTTTCCATTTCGTTTTTCAGCGAAATTCCGGCTTCAAAAATTCCTAGATTATGGTTTTCGTTAATGCCTAAAATTGATAAAGGAACACCAACTTGTGAGTTATAACTTTTTGGAGAACGAATAATGTTATAATCAGGACTCAAGAGAAAATTGAGCCATTCTTTTACAATCGTTTTACCGTTACTGCCTGTAATTCCTATTACAGGAAAATCAAATTTACTTCTGTGGAAAGCAGCAAATTTTTGTAAAGCTTCGACTGTATCTTCAACAACTAAAAAATTCGCTTTTCCACTTAAGTTTTCAGGAACTTCTGTAACGACAAAATTGCAAACATTTTTTTCAATTAAATCTTCAATGTATTGATGACCATTGTGGTTTGGTCCATTTATCGCAAAAAACAAAGTGTTTTTATCATTTTGAAGCGAACGGCTATCAATGGATATATTATCAATAACACTGATGTCGTTATTTCCATGCCAATCGGCTTTTAGAATGGAAACAATATTTCGGATAGAAAGTGTCAATTAGATTGTTTTTTTTATTCTTCAGACAAGTTTTCGGGATCTTTTACAACAATGTTTTCACGCATGGCATTGAAATAAGCAGCACGACTCAACGGTTCGTACTCTTCAGTTTCACCCAGTAAAACCAGTTTGTCATTGTCAGTTTTTCTAAAACTGTAGTGTGCTAAGTTTCCCGTTCGAGTACACACAGCGTGAACTTTGGTAACATATTCAGCAGTTGCCATTAGCGAAGGCATTGGTCCAAAAGGGTTTCCTTTGAAATCCATATCCAATCCTGCAACGATTACTCGAATTCCAGAATTGGCCAAATCATTGCAAACTGCTACAATTTCATCATCAAAAAATTGAGCTTCGTCAATGCCAACTACATCACAACCTTGTGCCAAAATTCTGATATTGGCAGCAGCAGGAACAGGCGTTGAGCGAATTTCGTTACGATTGTGTGAAACAACCATTTCCTCGTCATACCTCGTGTCTATAGCAGGTTTAAAGATTTCAACTTTTTGTTTTGCAAATTGAGCTCTGCGCAACCTTCGGATGAGTTCTTCGGTTTTTCCCGAAAACATGGAACCGCAGATAACTTCTATCCAGCCAAATTGTTCTTCGTGATTTACAGTATTTTCGAGAAACATTTTATAATTTTTTTGTCCAAAAAAAAATTAGTTTTTATTACTTTGCAATAAAGCAAAACGATATAAATTTTATATTTTTACATCGTTTCAAATGTAGAAAAATTTTATCAAAACTACTTTAAATAAGAACAATTATAACAAGAATTAATTGTTGTCAAAAAAGAGTGATGATAAAGCTGAAGAAGATTACAAAAAGCCATTATTTTTAAATTATTATGAAAAAAAGACTTGAAGCTGAACTCATCAGTATTGCTCACAGGGTTTTAAAATTAAAAAACAAATCTGAAGTAGATCAATTATATAAAGAATCAAAAAAGCTTTATGAAACACTTGCTGTGCTCAAGTTTTATGGAGATAATTTTGAAATGCTCAAAAATAAATTGCCAGCTGAAGAATTGGAAGCAAAACTAGAAGCAGCTTTTGATAAAGAAGAAGACGTTTTTGAAAAACCAATAGAAGTTGATTTAAGCCCAGTTGCCGAAGTTGTAGAAGAAGAACCAGTTATCGTTGGTGAAATTACAATTGAGGAAGATGAGGTAGAAGATGAGAGTTTTGAAGATAATGATTTGGTGGAAGAAGAAGACAAAGAAGACCACGAAGCCAATGGCGCTCAAATAACTGAAAAACCTTTTGAGCCAATGTTTGAATTAGAAATAGAAGAACCAACAAAAGATGTTGTTGAAGAAGTTCCAACAGTTGAAAATTCAACATTACCGCAAGTTGAAAGTAAACAAATTACGCTAGACAATCTACTTGGTGATGATTACAAAGAACCAGTTTTTGTAAAGCCAAATGAAGTGTCACTTTTTTCCAACACTTCAGAAGAAAAAGAAGTTAAAGGCACCAAAGAGCCAAAGGTTCTCAACTTGAATGATAGTTTTTCTAAAAACATAGAAGTAGGACTGAATGATAGAGTAGCTTTTGTAAAGCATCTTTTTGGTGAAAGCAATGAAGATTACAACCGTGTGATGTCACAACTCAATACTTTTTCTACTTTGGATGAAGCCAAAAGTTTCCTCAACGAAATGGTTATTCCAGATTATGGTTATTGGGTTGGGAAAGAAGAATACATCGAACGCTTCATGGAAGTTCTTGAGAAAAAATTCTCTTAATGGGTAAACTTTATATAGTTCCAACGCCAATAGGCAATCTTGACGATATGACTTTCAGAGCGATACAAGTTTTGAAAGAAGTCGATTTGATACTTGCCGAAGACACACGAACCAGCGGAAAACTACTTAAACATTTTGAAATTTCCACACACATGCATAGTCATCACATGCATAACGAACACAAAACGGTGGAAAATTTAATCAAACGATTGCAAGCAGGAGAAACCATTGCGTTAATTAGCGATGCTGGAACTCCAGCGATTTCCGATCCTGGATTTTTGTTAACGCGCGCTTGTGTAGAAAACAATATAGAAGTAGAATGTTTGCCTGGCGCAACGGCTTTTGTTCCTGCGTTAGTAAATAGCGGTTTACCCAACGACCGATTTATTTTTGAAGGTTTTTTGCCCGAAAAAAAAGGAAGACAAACTCGATTTCTGCAACTAGCCGAAGAAACCCGAACGATGATTTTCTATGTTTCGCCACATAAATTAGTAAAAACTCTAGCGGAATTTGTACAATATTTTGGTGCCGAAAGACCAGTTTCTGTTTCACGAGAATTGTCAAAACTACACGAAGAAACCATTCGCGGAACAGCCGAAGAAGTTTTAAAACACTTTGAAACAAAACCTCCAAAAGGCGAGATTGTTGTGGTTGTTGGTGGGAAAGTTTTGGAAGCGAGAAGCAAGAAACAAGATAAATCAGAAGTTTGAAAAGAATTATTGAAATGAGCAGATTTCTATTGATATCTATTTTGTGGGCAATGTTTTCTAACAGTGTAATTGGTCAATCTATAAAAATAGTTGAAGGAGAAAAATTTCTTGGTGCTATATTTCCAAGTTCATACAAGAATACTTCATATGACTGGCTTAATGATAATAAAAGATTTACACCAACAAATGAAGAAGTTTTATTGTTTGAAAATAATCTACATTATAAATTAAAAAAAGTAAATAAAAACCGCTTGAATCAAAAAGGTAAATGTCCAATCATACATAATAATCTCCAAAAATATATCCGTCAATATTCAGGTTTTATAGATGATTCAGGAAAAAAATATTTATTAATAAATTTTCTTTGGAGTTCCTCTGCTTTACATGAAAATCCAAGCGAAGAATACTATAACGAATTAGGTGATTGGAAAAAACACTGGCAAGTTTGGTTTGACGGTTGTAGTCATTTTTGGAATGTAAAATATTATTTGGATTCTGAAGTTTTATTTGATTTACAAATAAACGGTTCAGCATAAGCATACATCTTTTTTCTTTATTCTTTACTCTTTTTTCTATTTTCTATTCCACAACCAAATCCGTAAACGCAAACTGTTTTCCACTAAACAAACCTTTATCCGATAATTTTAAATCAGGAATTACTAATAATGCCATAAATGACAATGTCATAAACGGTGCTTTTAACGAACTGCCTAATGCTTTTGCCATAGCGTCAATTTCTTGATACAAACGTCCAGCTTCCCAACCGTTTTGGTCGCTCATAATTCCGGCAACTGGCAACGCCAATGATTTTTTCTCGTTACCGTTTACCGCGCAAATTCCTCCAGTATTTTCGATTAATAGGTTTACAGCATTTAAAATTTCTTCGTCAGATGTACCAACAACTACAATATTATGACAATCATGTGCTACCGAACTCGCAATCGCACCTTTTTTCAATCCGAAGTTTTTGATGAAAGCAATCGCTGGTTCAGCATTAGAATATCGATTAACAACCGCCATTTTCAATACATCATTTTCCACATCGGAAACTAAATTTCCATCAACAATTTTTGGCGCACAATGAATTTCATTGGTAATCAATTGTCCTTCCAAAGCTTCAATCACGCGAATGGTTTTTGCCGAACTTTTCACTTCAAAATCACTCAAAACTTTAGCCGAAGTATTGAAATTATTCGGTTTTTCAAAATCAACTTGCTGCACAAATGATTTTCCGTTTTCAGAAACCAATTCTCCATTGATGTACGTTTGTTTTACTTTGAAATCGGTTAAATTTTCTACTACAATAAAATCGGCAGCATCATTTTCTTGCAACAAACCAACATCCATTTTGTAATGCTTCACCGGATTGACACAGGCAACTTGTAACACTTTGAAAACATCAAAACCTTTGGCAATTGCTCGTGCACAAAGTTGGTTGATATGTCCTAAAATCAAATCGTCAGGATGTTTATCATCGGAACAAAACATCATATTTTCATAATTTTCAGGAAGCAAATCGATTAAGGCATCAAAATTTTTGGCAGCGCTTCCTTCACGAATGATGACTTTCATGCCAAGCGATAATTTTTCGGCAGCTTCATCATACGAGAAACATTCATGATCGGTAGAAATTCCGGCAGAAATATATTTTTTTATTGGTTCGCCACGCAATCCCGGAGCATGACCATCAATGGGTTTATTGAAATGTTTTGCCCAAGCTATTTTTTTCAAAACTTCCTCATCGTCAAATAAAACACCTGGATAATTCATCATTTCTGCCAAATAATAAATATCGGGATGTGACATTAATTCCTTTATTTCTTCAGAATCAATCACAGCGCCAGCAGTTTCAAAAAACGTAGCTGGAACACATGATGGTGCGCCAAAATGAAATTTCAACGGTACTTTTTTACCATTTTCAATCATATAATAAACGCCATCTTTCCCCAGAACATTAGCAATTTCATGCGGATCCGAAATCGTCGCAACCGTTCCATGCAAAACCGCAATTTTAGCAAATTCAGATGGAACCAACATCGAACTTTCAATATGAATATGCGCATCAATAAATCCGGGAAGAATATAATCTCGGATGTTGTGTTCTTTTTCGATTATGGAACTAATTTTTCCGTTTTCAACGGTAATTTCACCCGAAAAAATTCGCTTGTTTAGAATATCGACAATTTGACCTTGGATTTGCATTTGATGTTTTAATTTATTTGTTCTCGATACAATTTTGGTTTGTCTAAAAACAAACCAAAATCACTCGAACTGACGAATTGTGAACTTCAAAAGTAAAGAATATTTTTAATAACTTTATATTTACTTGAGACTGAATGCAGGAATGTTTTTATACTTTTGATGAATTGTTATTAGTCAAAATCTAATATTAAATGCGCTGGACTTTAAAACCAAAACCTTCACAAGAAAAAGTAAAACATTTAGTTGATGAACTCAAAGTGGATGAATTGATTGCAACACTTTTGGTGCAACGCGGCATTGAAACGTTTGACGATGCGCGACAGTTTTTTCGTCCGAGTTTGGAAGATTTGCACAATCCGTATTTGATGAAAGATATGGACAAAGCTGTTGCTCGCATTGAAAAAGCGATTGCTAGCGGTGAAAATATTTTGGTTTTTGGTGATTATGATGTTGATGGAACAACGGCTGTTTCATTGATGTCGAGTTATTTAAAAAGTTATTATCCTAATATCGCAACGTATATTCCTGATCGATATACTGAAGGTTATGGCATTTCCTATCAAGGTATTGACTTTGCTGACGACAATGGTTTCTCATTAATCATTGCGTTGGATTGTGGTATAAAATCTGTAGATCACGTCGCATACGCTCGTGATAGAAACATCGATTTTATCATTTGTGATCATCATAGACCAGGAAATGAATTACCAAATGCTATTGCAGTTCTTGACCCAAAACGTGACGATTGCAGTTATCCTTATGATGAACTTTGTGGTTGCGGTGTCGGTTTTAAACTCATTCAAGCATTGGCACAAAATAGAAATCAAACTATCGAAGATTTAGTTCCATATCTTGATTTAGTTGCCACAGCAATCGCTGCTGATATTGTCCCGATTACTGGTGAAAACAGAGTTTTAGCAAAATTTGGGTTAGAAGTTATCAATGCTAATCCACGACCAGGAATTAAAGCTTTGGTTCAAAATGTGAAGAAAAAATCATTAACCATTTCGGATGTGGTTTTTATCATTGCGCCAAGAATTAACGCTGCTGGAAGAATAAAACACGGTAATGCTGCGGTTTCACTTTTAACCGAATTTGATTTAGAACAAGCCGAAATTTTTGCTTCCGAAATTGAACAGCATAATATTGACCGAAAAGATTTTGACAAGCAAATTACTACTGAAGCACTTTTACAAATTGAAGAAAACAAAGAAAAAGAAAAGTTTACAACCGTTGTATATAATGAAAATTGGCACAAAGGTGTTATAGGAATTGTCGCTTCACGATTGACGGAAACCTATTATCGTCCTACGATAGTTTTTACAAAAAGTGGCGATAAATTAGCAGCTTCGGCACGTTCAGTGAAAGATTTTGATGTTTACAATGCGCTAGAGAAATGTTCAGAACATTTGGAACAATTTGGCGGACACATGTATGCAGCAGGAATGACATTAAAAGAAGAAAATTATTTGACTTTTAAAAATGCCTTTGAAGAAATTGTAAAACAAACCATTGCACCAGAATTATTAATTCCTGAACTATCGGTTGATGCTGAAATTGAGTTATCCGATATTAACGAAAAATTAATTCGCATTTTAAATCAGTTTGAACCATTTGGACCAGGAAACATGACACCTGTTTTTGTTACAAAGAATGTTTTTGATACAGGTTATGCAAAAACTATTGGTCAAAATAACGAACATCTAAAAGCATTTGTAAAACAAGAAAATTCCAATCCCGAAGTTTCGGGATTTAATGCTATTGGATTTAAAATAGGCAACAAATATGATTTGGTAAAAAACAAACAAAAATTTGATGCGTGTTATTCTATTGAAGAAAATGAATGGAATGGAACTGTATCTTTGCAATTGCAGTTAAGAGATATAAGATAATTGGATAGAATAATATCAAACGCTTAATTGTAAAGTTATTACGTCAGTTCGAGTAATTTTTTCAATGAAAAAATGTATCGAGAACTATTATAACAAAACTTCTCGATACATTTTTTGATGATTTCATCAAAAAATACTCGAAGTGACGAATGATAAATGAACTATTGAGAACCATAAACATTTATGTCAAAAGAAAAAAAAGACCCATTTTCATCGTTACGAATAAAAGAATTCAGATGGTTTTTAGCCGTAAGATTATTTATTGTATTGGCATGGTCAATGCAATTTGTATTAATTGAATGGGAAGTTTATAAAATCACAAAAGATCCATTATCACTGGGATTAATTGGTTTAATGGAAGTAATTCCAGCCATAACGATGGCGCTTTTTGCTGGTCATATTGTAGATCAATCTGAGAAAAAAACGATGCTAGTAAAATGTTTTATTTCATTGGCAATTATTAGCATTGCCATGTGTTTACTTGTCAAACCTGAAGTTGCTTCTCAATTTTCACAAAAGTTTATTCTCAATAGCATATATGCCTTGGTTTTTCTAGGTGGAATAGTTAGAGCGTTTATCATTCCATCAGTATTTAGTTTGTTAGGTTTGATTGTGCCCAATAAAGAAAAACCAAACGCTTCGGCTTGGAGTAGTTCTACATGGCAAGTTTCGGCGGTTTTTGGACCAGCAATTGCCGGATTTACCATTGGTGTTATTGGAGTTTTTGGTTCCATGATTATGGTAGTGATTTGTGTTATCATTGGGATTTTAGCTTTGTTAAACATTGAAAGAAAACCAATTTTAAATCCAAAAAAAGACGAACCATTGATGCAAAGTTTAAAAGAAGGAATTTCATTTGTATTCAAAAACAAAACCATACTTAACGCAATTTCACTCGATATGTTTGCGGTTTTGTTTGGTGGAGCGGTTGCTTTGTTACCCATTTTTGCTCAAGATATTTTAAAAGTTGGCTCAGAAGGTTTTGGAATATTAAGAGCTGCACCAGCAGTTGGCGGATTAATAACCATGCTTGTTGCTACATCTATTCCGTTAAATCAACAAGCCGGAAAAAAATTATTGATTGCCGTATTCTTTTTTGGATTATGCATCATCGGTTTTGGTTTGTCTAAAAACTTTTGGTTATCGGTACTATTATTATTTTTAAGTGGTGTTTTTGATGGAATTTCAGTAGTGATAAGACAAACCATTCTTCAAATTTATACACCAGATAATATGCGTGGAAGAGTTTCTTCGGTGAATTCAATTTTTGTTGGTTCGTCTAATGAGCTTGGCGCTTTTGAAAGTGGTTTTACTTCAAAAATTATGGGAGTTGTTCCAGCAGTGGTTTTTGGTGGAATTATGACTATAGGCGTTGTTGCAACTATGGGTTTTACTTCACCACGATTTAGAAATCTTGATATTGATAAGGAGATTGAAGATTAGTACTTCTTCAACTCAAAGTTTTCACCATCAAAAACGCCATAGGTAAAATACCCAATCCAATCGCCAAGGTTAATGTATTTAGAGTTTTTGTTTAATTCAATTTCCATTGGCAAATGACGATGCCCAAAAATAAAGTAATCGTAGTGTTTAGTTTCTAATTTCCGTTTACAGTATTGCACTAACCATTCGTTATCTTGACCAAGGAATTTCACATCGGCTTCACCAGATATCAATTTGTTTTTCACCGAAAGATATTGTGCTAATTTCATACCTAAATCTGGATGTAACCAACGATACAACCATTTTGAAAACGGATGAACAAACACTTTTTTCATGCGTTTATATCCTTTGTCTCCTGGACCTTTTCCGTCGCCATGACCTATTAAAAAGGTTTTTTCATTAAAAGTAAATTCGCGATTATCATGATATACAGGAATATTTAATTCTTTTTCAAAATAATCATGCATCCATAAATCGTGATTGCCAACAAAGAAATAAATAGGAATTCCGCTGTCGCGAATTTCGGCTAATTTGCCTAAAACTCTCACAAATCCTTTAGGAACAACAGTTTTATATTCAAACCAAAAATCAAATAAATCGCCCAAAAGAAAAATAGCTTCAGCATCAACTTTCACTTCATCAAGCCAAGCGACAAACTTTTTTTCGCGTGGAAAACTTGCTTCAGCTGTTGGCGCACCAAGATGTTGGTCGGATGCAAAGTATATTTTTTTATTTGGAGAAATCTGCATTTTTATATAAACACCTCGACTGCGCTCGGTGTGAAACTTTTTTAATTAAATATTATCTGAAGCATACCATTCTGCAAAAGATGTTTCAGTTTCTTGAAGTTTTAAAGAAAATAAATTGATATTTTGAGGTAATCTGTTTTTAATTTTTTTAGCAAAATCAATTACCATGTTTTCACTTGTAGGTTGATAATCAACAAGAATAACATGATGACCTCGTTCGCTCAACTCATTTGCCAATTCAACATGAGGCGTGTTTTTATTGAAAACTGTAGCATGATCAAACACATCAACAATTTCTTCTTTTACAATTTTTTTCAAATCAGAAAAGTCAATTACCATTCCATACTTAACATTTGAAGTATCTGTAATGGGTTTTCCAATAACAGTTACAGAAAGTTTATAGCTATGTCCATGCACATTTTTACACTTTCCATCATATCCATGTAGTGCATGACCTGTTTCAAAATTGAATTGTTTTGTAATTCGGATTACTGACATTTAAAAAGATTTGTGGTAAAGTTACTAAATATATTTACTCGTTTTCGTTTCTTTTTTTTGCTTTAAAATACATCCAATAAGCCAAACCAGCAAATAATACAAAAGGAAGTAAATAACCTATCCAAACACCAATTGCGTAACCACCATCTGGAGCATTTTTTAGTTTTTGATCGATGTTAGATTGTTGTAAAAAAAGTATCAATTTCATGAAATTATTGTTTAAGATAGAGTGATTTTCAAAAACCAAAAAACTAAATTTTTGGGAAACACTTGAACAAAATTAAATAAAAAAGGTTGTCGGAAGACAACCTTTTTACAATAAATATTTTTTGTAGTTATGGATTTTGTTCAAATGATTGGCTTTCATTTTTTTCCGCATGTCTAGCATTGATAACTAGATTGTTGTTGTCAACGACGAATGCAACAAAACTAATATTTTCAGCATTTGAAACAGATGCTGGAACAGGAATACTAAACGATTTGGTTATGGTTTGCCCTAAAGTGGTTTCAGTCCCAAGATTATCACCAAGCAAATCAGTTAAATTTTTTCTCAAAACATGATTGTGTTCATAATTCGGAATTGGATTTACACCATTATAATATGTTGTATAATTTCTTTGGGCATAGTGTAAATGGTCTTCAAGTAGATAAACGACTAATTTTAGTCCTGAATAATTTTGAGAAAATTTCACATTCACATCTACGTTTACATTCCCATTTTCAACATTTGTATTCATTGCTAATCCTAGTCCGCAGTTGTTTCCTGTTAAGGCTTTAACTTGTTGAATATTTGAAGGTTCTGGCGAATTCCAAACAATAGTTCTGTTTAATCTAGATTGAGGAAGTTCTAAATCATTACTTCCAACAATGAGGTTTTTTAACGGTTCATAATCTGGAAAATGATAAGGATCAATTCCGTTGTGAATAGCTACAGTTACTGCTTTGTCTGTTTGTAAATTAACTTGTTCTATTGCATAGGCAACACGAGTACAATTACCACACCAAGTTCCTGTATAATCTTCAATCAAAACTCTTTTTTTGAAGTAGCCCGAAATAGGTGGTGCAGTTTCAGAGTCGTCTGGAATGTTTTCAACAATTTTAGTATCACTACATGATAAAATTATTGCCGAAAAACTGAGAAAAAGCAAGTATTTGATACTTTTCATTGAGCAAATTTTATGTTTTCAGCAAAATAAATAAAAAAATTTTAAACTTAGATATATTATTTATTTATTTGTGCTAACAAACTAAAACTACCACAAAAGAATGAAAAAATTAATAACAATTTTGATTTGTTTGTTTGGACTTTTCTTAAATGCGCAAACTCAAATGCCCAATGTTTCTTTGACTGACTTAGAAGGAAAAAAACTATCAATTACAAACGATTTTAATGAAAAAGACAAAATTTATGTTTTTTCTTTTTGGGCAACTTGGTGTACGCCTTGTATAAATGAATTGGATGAAATGAACGATGTATTGGCAGATTGGAAAAAAGAACTTAATCTTGAAGTAATTGCAGTAGCAACGGATGACTCTCGAACCCAAAAGAGAATTAAACCATTGGTAAACGGAAAAGGATGGGAGTATAAAATCCTTTTAGATAGTAATCAAGATTTAAAACGAGCACTTTCCATAGTCAATATTCCTTACACGGTTGTTGTTAAAAATGGTGTGATTGTACATATTCAAAATGGTTATGTGCCTGGAAGCGAGAATGAATTGTATCAAAAATTAAAATCGCTTTAATAATGAACAAAAAAATATTTTTAGGATTTATATTAATTACTTTTAATCTTTTTTCGCAGGAAAAAGGTGTTTTTTCTGGAGGTTTCGAAAGCAATGCACAATGGTATTTGAACGATCCTTGTTTTTTGGATGAATTTTATAATCCAGTTTCACATCCCGAAAACCCGTTGAGGTCCAACAGTTACTTGCTGTTGAACTATAAAATCAAAAATTGGTCTTTTGGTATTCAAGGCGAATCGTACTTGCAAGATGCATTGCTCAATTACAATCCTAAATATGAAAATGTAAATATTGGAACTTATTTTGCTCAGTATAAAAACGAAAAAATTGATGTAACTGCCGGTTATTTCTATGAACAATTTGGTAGTGGATTACTTTTAAGAACATGGGAAGACAGAGCTCTGGGAATTAACAATTCATTGCGAGGAATTCGTTTTATTTATAAACCAACCAACTACTTTACCCTAAAAACGCTCTACGGACAGCAAAGAACAGGTTTTGATGTTTCCAAAGGGAAAATTTTTGGCGCTGACTTAGAGTTAGCTTTGTCAGACGTTTTAAAAATGGAAAATTCTGACTTAACTATTGGTTTCAACTCCGTTGGCAGATATGAAAAAACAGATATTGTTGACCCAAATTTTGATAAACTAACAATGACTTATGGTGGTAGAGTAAATTACAGTCATAGTTCATTCTATATATCATCGGAGTTTGATTATAAATCAAAAGATGCAGTTGTACAAGTGAGAAATCAAATTGACAACAATCTAATAAAATCGGGTAATGCATTGTTGCTCAATGTAGGTTACTCCAAAAAAGGATTTGGTGTTGATGGAACTTTTAGAAGATTAGAAAACATGAGTTTCTATTCGGAGAGATTGGCTAAGGGAAACCAATACAACGACATGATTCTAAACTATGTGCCGAGTTTAACGAAACAACATCATTATAATTTAGCAAATATTTATGTGTATCAAGCGCAACCAAATGTGATTATCAACGATGCTTCATTGGTAAAAGCAGGTGAAATAGGTGGACAAATTGATTTGTTTTATAATTTCAAAAAAGGTTCAAAAATAGGAGGAAAATATGGAACTAAAGTTGCTGTAAACTATTCACAATATCATGGTTTAGCAGGAACTTTTACATCTATTCGCCACAAGATTATTCAACGGAATTTTTGAGTTTTGGAAAAAAATATTTTTCTGATGCTAATCTTGAAATCACCAAAAAATGGGACGAAAAGTGGCAAACAGTCTTTACATACATCAATCAATATTATAACAAAAAATTTGTTGAAGAAACATACGGTGAGGTAAAAACTAATATTATTGGCGCTGAAGCAATTTATAAATTTAACCCAACACATTCAGTAAGAACCCAAGCAGAACACATGTGGGCAAACAGCGATAAGAAGAATTGGGCAGCTTTGCTAGCTGAATTCAATTTTGGAACAAAATATACATTTTATGTTTCTGATTTATACAATTACGGAAACGATGATTCTAGGTTGAGACATCATTATTTTTCTGTTGGAAATTCTTTTAGATACAAATCCACAAGATTATCATTGGCATATGGAAGACAACGTGGTGGATTAGTGTGTGTTGGTGGAGTTTGTAGATTCGTTCCTGAAAGTACAGGTTTTTCTTTCTCTATTAACACAAGTTTCTAAAAATGTTTCGCCTTAGAAATATATTGTTAATTTTTGGTGGGGTTATTTTTCTTTTGTCATGTTCAAAAGATGAAGACTATAAGGAAATTACCTCGTAGTTATGGATTTAAGTCAAGTTCCTTATCAAAAACTATCAGAATATAAATTTTTTAAAGGCGATATCAAAAATTTAATCCCAGCTTATGGCGTTTTACCTTATCAACCCATCAGCGGATTATATACTGACTATGCGGAAAAATTAAGATTGATATGGATGCCAACTGGTTCAAAAGCTTCATATATTGCTGATAATCAAATTTTAAATTTTCCTGTTGGAACAGCCTTGATTAAAAATTTTTACTACTCTGATACGGCACCATCACATCAGAAAAAAGTAATAGAAACAAGGATTATGATTCTAAAAGAGAATGGATGGATTTATGCCGATTATGTATGGAATGATGATCAAACTGATGCTTTTTTGCAAACAGTATCATCTGTGAAAAATTTTAGTTTCTACAAATCTAATGGTGATTTATTGACAGTTGATTATAAAATCCCTTCAAATCTTGAATGTACCTATTGTCACAAAATAAGTAATATTAACCAACCAATAGGTGTAAAACCTCAAAACATAAATTTCAATTATAACTATTCTAATGGCTCAAAAAATCAATTGGATAAATTGATTGCTTTTGGCTATTTGGATAATAACCTACCAACAGAAATCAATACTTTGGTAGATTATGAAGATACTTCAAAATCATTAAATCTAAGAGTTCGCTCCTATTTTGATGCAAACTGTGCACATTGCCATATTGATGGAGGTTATGCTGATGATTTTGATATTCGATTATCCTTTACAGATACCGAATCTATGGCTAATTTAGGAGTTTGTAAAAATGCCATCCATTTTGTTCCTGGGTTTTCTGGCGAAATTGTAATTCCTCAAAACCCATTGCAATCCATATTATATTATAAAATGTCTACTACCAATCCCAATTTTCAGATGCCTTTCATAGGCAGGTCGATACCACATCAGGAAGGTTTGAGTTTGGTAGAAGAATGGATAAACTCTTTTGAGCTATGTAACTAAACAAAAAAGGTTGACTATTGTCAACCTTTTTTATATATTCAAATTCAACTATTTTTCTTCATCAATTTAATACTAGCTTTTCTTTCTTGACTTCTAAAGTTTAAAATATAATAGCTATTTTGTAAATTATCCAAGTCAATTGAAATCCATCGCCAGTTGCTACTTGAGTTGTGTTTACCAATCGACCATTTAAGTCAAAAATAGTTATTTCTCCGCTTTCAGTTGCTTGATAGTTTAAAGAGGTAGTATGAATGTTTAATTCAAAATTAACTTGCATTACTCATACTTTGAAATGAATTCATTTTCGTGTTTTTGAAGGTTGATACTGGTAAGTAAACGTAATTGAATTACCTACTTCGACACCACTTGAATTTAACTGATATACTTTTGAACATACAATCTATAGGATAGTTTTCCGTCACCTTCGTCAATGTTATAAACATGGTTTGAATATGTGTCGGTAGAGTTTGTACTATGCTTACTGGATTTGAAGGATATGAATTTGTAGCATGAATAGAGCTCAAACAAACAGCTCAATATAAAGTTCCAAACTGCTTCCATCATGTTGTTATACTAACTGGATTTTACTTTTACCAATGTTGCTGTTGAGGCATTGTTATGAATATGAAAATCCAAAGATGCTTGCGGATAATTTACATTATTATATGTGTAAATACATCGCCTTCATTTATAGGTGAACTATCAGCTTTCGGATAGTGTAATTTGAGCGTTGGCAACAAACCAAGACTTAGAAAAAACGCTACAATTGATTTATTAATTTTCATAGATTATTTAATTAATAATTTTTTGGTTTAATTCACTATTACATTGTTGATTTTAGCGCATAAGCAACACCTTTTTGTAACGATGTTAAGTTGATTGTTTGATCGTTACAGTATTTTTACTTTTGTGTAATTTCTTCTAATGCGTTACAATTCATTATGACGGTAATAATATCAGTTTTTAATTTAACAATACTTACGAAGGATTTGATGTGTTTCACGCTATCACAATGAGGATAGTTTAGATAACTTGCAGTATGTTGATCGTATTGCTAGTTTTTCCGTATAGTCTTAGAAATAATACCTTCCAAATTTACTTATTTTTTCAATAAATAACCATCAAGATTTGCGCTTTTTACCGTGTGCTTATAGAACATCGTTTGTGTTGATTGAAGTTCACTTGCATCTGGCATCATTTTCATAAATACATTCCCTGAACTAGTTTCACCATTAGATGCAACATTGTTGTATGTGGCGTTTTTCAACTACTGCAAAGAATAATCTATATGTTCCAGATAAATATATGGAGTTGTATTGATGTCTAAATTGATGTTCGAACTAGCGCAAGGAAGTTTTTGTAGCTGAAATGGCAAAATATGAAGGTTTTGCTAGTGCTTCGGTTAAATCACTACTCAATGCTGGCGCTATCAAAATTTGTTCCGTCATTAGCATCAACTAATAAAGTTGGTGCACCGCTTGGTGCCATAATAAGCAACTCTTACCTACTTCTGCTGTAACATGGATCATCAGTTCTTGGCCAATTCAACTCTATATGCTATAGAAGCATAATTTGAAGATCTATGTCATGGAAAGGATTGTAAAAATTTCATTGAAAGTTGCATAAGCATCATGTTGTTCAGAAAATTCTCATATAATGGTAAGCGAGTAGTTGTGCCACTTTACAAGGTAAGAAATATTTTTAATAATTTGTCAGTTTGATGAGTCATTATCAGTGCCACCATTTACATTTGATACCTAAATCCTTAACAGAATATAATCCTGCAGATGGACTCCAAGTATCTTGATGTGTGAAGTTGTGTTCCATTTGGCAACTGATGTCCACTTAGAGTTTGTGTGTGATAGTACCATTGTCAACCTTTTGCCAGTTTACATCAATTGTATTAATCGTTGCAGTTCCAAAATTTTGAATGTTCCCTGCAATAGAATATTTGAAGTAGCAGGATGAACAATTAAACTTAAAGCAACAGTACCAATTCAGCATCTAAAGCAGGGATTTGTTTCACTGTAACTTCATCAATAAAAATATTATTGCCATATGCAGATGTTCCTAAAAAATGAACATAACCTGTTCCACTTACAGTTCCAGGAATGTCAAAAAAGCATAACTGTACCAACCATCTTCTGAAATTACAGGAGCCAAAGCTCTAGAACGATTTTGCAGTCTTTAAAAGTTCTCCAGCAAGACCAGTCGCTGTAATATACTTTGATGTTGTTCAGGTAATTTGTTTCATATCCGCTGTCACACATTTTAAATTTACCTTATATGATGCTCCAGCAAAAGTTATAGCTGGTGATGTTAATCTTGCGGTTGTTCCAGCAGAAAGATTATAAGAGTAAAATCTTGCCATTCCTGCTCCTGCATAAGGTAAACAACTTGGTGCAGTTCCAGTTGTTCTTCTGGACCAAGCAGTTGTTGAAGTTGCAGTCCATCCAAGAGTTTTAAGCCAAAGTTTTGATCGAAAATCTATTTGTGCCCTGAAAGAGAGTGCTTAGTAATAAAAAGAAAATGTGTAATTTTTTTCATGCGAAGCGTTGTTAAAATAGTTGTTGGTATTTTTAAAGTTGTGTAAGTATATTAATTTTTTTTAATGTTCATAACATAAAATTGTTATTAACGCATAAAAATTTAATTTCTTTTGGATATATGCTTGTTATATATTTGTTTTTTTGAAAAGCTTATATTTGTTTTGTAGTAAAAGTTTGGGGATTAGCCTGATTTGGCTAGAGCGCCGCTACGCTGGCAGTTGCAGAGGTGATCGGTTCGAATCCGATATTCTCCATAAAAAACGCTTCATTTATTGAAGCGTTTTTTATTTTCTTTTTCCCATTCGGTTGCAAATTGACTTCCTAGTTCTTCATACCATTCTTTCAAAACGTCGTAGCAAGTGCTTCTTTGACAAATTTGTAAATAGATTTGAAGTTCTTTTTCTAATGCGCAAGCATCGTTACAAATGTCCCATCGATCATAATTTACTGCGCAAAGGATGAAAATTCTTTTATTCTAACAGGATATACGATATGATACGGGTTTTTTCCAATCTATTAACTTTTTGATTATATGCTTGTTCTATTCCGCAAAAGAGTAGTTTTTCCATCAAAAATGACATAAGTACAATCTTTATTTTCTATTGATGGAGTTTCAGATCTTGATTCGTTCTAAAATAAACTCAAGTTCCTTTTTCTTCAATGACTTGACCCTTCTGACGTAAAAGGGTTTTATTTTGAAAATATCTTCCAAAATTTCTGTTTCTTCTTTGCTTAACGGCGCACCTGCATCACCATCAATACAACATGCACCATGACAAGCAGAAAGATTACAAACAAAATCTTTTACTAATACATCTTCAGAAACTATTGTTTTGCCTAATTGAAACATGATATTTTTTGAATGGCAAATGTACAAATTGCTTTTTAATTATTTCTTAAATTGTATTCGATTTGATTTTATTGAAATACTTTTGCAAAAAAGATATGGAATTGAATTTTAGAGAGATTGTTACAGCTACAATGGTTCTTTTTGCTGCTATTGATATAGTAGGAAGTATTCCAATCATTATTAATTTAAGAGCAAAATTTCTGACATATTCAATCGGAGAAAGCATCATTAGTATCAGCAGGTATTATGATTGCATTTTTGTTTGTATGATGAAATATTAAAATTGATTGGAATTGATGTAAATTCTTTTGCAGTAGCAGGTTCTTTGTTTTGTTTTTCTTATATTGAGATGATTTTAGATAAAGTACAAGATTGTACCGTGATGAAGAAGTGTTCGCATCAATTGTTCCTATTGCATTTCTTTAATTGCTGGCGCTGTATCAATGACTACAATTCTTTCAATAAAAAAAGCAGAGTTTCATTCGATAAACATCAGCTATTGCCATATTGCTAAACGTTCTTTGGTTTATTTGGCTTTAAAATCTCTTGCTAAAATCGAGAAAATGTTGACAAAAAATGGTCTTAGCATCATTAGAAAAGTTTTTGGAGTAAGTAGTAATATTATTGGGCTATAGCTGCTAAATTATTTGCCGCTAATGTTAAAGGGCCATTTTTTGTTCAAAATCATTTTTATTACATTTGCTGTCTAAAGTTACCACATGAAAATTTTTACTTCTCTATACTATTTTATTGCTTTTGCATTAATTATTTTCAATATAATAATGGTTGATTTCGGCAACCTTGAAGGAGATAGTTGAAGCGTATATTATCGGTATTGTAGCTTCTATTGTGTGCTGTTTTTATTCTTTTGATATTCAAAATGTCAAAAAAGAAGAGAAATTAAAATCAGTAATTGTGTTTGATGTTTTAATAATTGTGGTATATCAGGAATATCTTGTGCTTTGATTTTAGGTTCGGCAAAGAATAAACCATTTGCTACAGATAAAGAAATTGGTATCATTATCATCAAAAAGCATCTTTCTACAAGATGCAATTTTTATAATGCTGGTGGTGTTCCTTCTGAAAATTATTAGGCATAGAATTTATCGAGATAAAGAACATTCTATAAAAGATTACCTACGTGATTCCGATTTCTGATGAAAAGGTTTCTTTTTTTTGAAATTAGTAATTATAACGATTTTATCATCACTACTAATAAAAACACCTACAAGCAAAAATAGTTGTGATAGCTATTGCTTTTGGTGCAATCCATTGCAATTGAAGATTGGATGGATGCATATGCACTGTATCAAAAACAGTTCCTGAAAAACAGAATTCAATTAAAAATATTGACTACAAAGTAGCAGAAGGGATTATGTTACTGTACTTTAGCTGGCTGGAGAAGTCAGTTGGCGACGTTTTTAGGTAGTGGTGCAATGGTTGCTACAGATATCTTAACTTTTGGAACAATGAATTACACTGGCACATGACAGCATCAGAAAATAACCATTTTAATGCCTGTTGAATCAATGGGTCATTTTTCAAAAATAAATTGATAATATTGTGCGCTAAACACTGTCTTGCAAGTTCTGCCAAAATGCGTTTTTTTACGACTAGCCATTCCTCTTCCTGCTAAATGTGACACCAGCGTTGTCTAATAGATACTTTTGAAATCGTTGACATATTGAAAATCATTTTCATATTTTTTTATAAAAATCGGTATATGTTAAATTTTTCAAAGTTTTGTCTACTTTTGGCCTAATATTTCAAAAACAAAAAATGTCCTAAAAACTCCTGAGCTAGTATAAAACTTAAATTTTCATCTCCTTTTTACTTCGAGTGAACAAAAATATCAGAACAATTCCGGCCGGCCACCATAAATCGTTCTTCCCTTTTTTGTTTTAAATTTCAAAGAGTCAGCTACTTTTATTTTGTCTTTTTCAAATACCTAATTTCAAACCTAGCTTCATACTCATGATAATAACGCCATCACCTTCGTACATATGTTTTGGAATGGAACGTCCGCTTCGTGTATAGCCACCATGAGCAGTTGTTAGTCGAACAGCTGAACCATCTTCAAAATCTATTTCGCGTTGCACGAGTCCTTTTCCAAAAGAACGTCTTCCTCGCTATTGTTCCTTCTATCATTATCTTGTATAGCTCCAGCCAAAATTTCGCTGGCAGATGCTGAATTTTCATCTATTAATATAAAAACTTTGCCTTTTCAAAATCCCATCATTTGTTGCAAAGGTTTTGTTCGTAAAACCTTTTTTGTTTTTTGTAAAAACACCAATTCGTCTTCTGGTAAAAATTCATCGGCAATAGAAACTGGTGCTTTCAAGGAAAAACCACCACCATTTCGCCAAATCGACTGGCAATATTCAAAGCGCTGTTTTTTCAACTTGATTAGATTTTACTAAATTCATTCGCGGTGTTTTCAGCGAAGCGTTCAATTTTTATGTATCCTGTTTTTGAATTTAACATTAATGCTACATCAATACTTTTATAGGAATGGTATTTCTAATTACTGGGATGGTTAGTTTTTTTGAAGGGGATTTTCAGGAATAGTCAAATTTACTTTTGAGCTCTGTTTTACCACGAAGTTTGTTATACAACATATCCGTGTGTTACTTTTTTACCAAAAAGTTTCGATTTTCCAGCAAATAAAATTTGTCTCCAGCCATTATTCCTGCCTTCTCTGCTGGCCCATTTGGGATAGTGTTAACTACTGCAACAGTATCATTATAAATATAAAAATTGCTGCCAATGCCAACAAACGCCTTTCATGATTTCCGCTTCAGTTGTTTGTTCGCTTGCAGGAAGATATACAGAATGTGGGCTAAGTTTTTCAAAAATGCTATTTACAGTTAAATCAACAATAGAGTTTGAATTGACATCGTCAACATAATTACTATTTATGAAATTAATAAGTTTATTAATTTTTGTTTGATGTGAGTTTTTTAGAATTAAAATTTGTTTTCGGAAAATTTACAACATTCCACCAATCATTACTCCAAGTGCAACACATGAAAAAGTATACGGGTAGATATTTTTCTTTTCTGATTTCATTTAGTAATCCAAATGATTAAAATGTGTCTAGATTGTCAATATGATGCACTTCAATACCAGCTTTTCTTTAAAAATCCAAGCCAGATTCGTCACGATAACCATTGCGATACTACTTTTTATCCTGATTGATGCAACAACTTGCCGCATTCTTGCACGAGCAGTTATATAAAGTGTTGCATTTTCACAGCTTTGAGTTGTTCTGGCCACTTTCGAAATTGCATTTGCTTCCGCATGAAGAACATACCATTTTGTCATTCCTTCATCATCCTCACAGCAATTTTCAAATCCAGAAGGTGTTCCTTGCCATATCCATCAGAAATAATCATTCGATCACGAACAATTATTGCACCAACTTGTTGCTTGCAATAGGATAGTTTGCTCCATTCAGATGCTATTCTCAAATAGCAAATATCATATTTATGTTGTTTTTTTCTTTCTAATTTTGTCATGAAAGGTGCAAAAGTTATTTTTTGTTTAATTCTTTTTGTAAAATTTCTTCTAATTTTCCTTCAAATCCAAAGATTTTTTTGTTATTTTTCCTTCTGGATTAATTAGAATAAATGTCATGTTCCTTCTGTTCCATAAAGTTGATTAATTCTGCCATTCAATCCTTCGCCATTCCATAAAGAAACCCATTTTATGTCGTGCTCTTTATAACCAATTTTCCATGTTTTTTCAGATTTGTCGGAACAAACGTAACTATTTGTAGTTCGTTTTTATACTTTTCGTTTATCTTTTTTAAATCATCATTAGATGAAATACACTAAATAATAAGTTTGCATAAAATCTAATAGTATATATTTTCCTTTATAATCTGAAAGTTTACGAGATATGTCGTTAACATCTTTTGCTCAAAATTTCTAAAATAATCACCTTCCCTGTAAAATCGTATCTAAATCTAAATAACTTTGAGATTTATCTCATAGTCAGTTTGTTTTAATTTTTCATCAAGCTGATTGCAGTTTTTTTACTTTCTTTGCCTATTTTTTCTTTCAACCAAAAAAGTTCTACTAATGAAATATAGCTGTTTGGGTTGGATTTAATATTGTTAAGTTTTATATTTTCAATTTGTTCGTCTAGTTTTGAACGTTTTATTCTATCGTGATTAATTTCTTCTTTTGAATATTTTATAGTGTCGTTCCTTTTTTCGCCAATTAAGTCGTTAATACTATCCCATTCTTTTGTAGTTGTTCGCGAATTCCTTTTCAAAGGCAATTTTTTCGCGGCTGCTTTTTGAGCCTTTAATAATTATATTGTTAGGATGTCGGCTTTGTTGCCCGATAAAACGACGTTTTGATTATCAACCATAAAACTGTTAAACTAATGCATTGTTTCATCATCTTCGATGATTAAATACATTCGTTTTGGTGAAAATGTTGAAGGGTTTTTGAAAGTGAATTTATTATTATTGATTTTAGTTTCTTGAATTACATCTCCAAGTTCATCGTCAACAAGTAAAACTGTTCCATCTTTAAATCCAAAATTGTTCCAGAACCGTGCTTTTTTGTGAAAAAGAAGCCGATTTCTGTAAAAAAGATAAAGAATAAAAGTAATTTTCCATTTTGTAATTCAAATGGTTTCTTTTTAGCCCGATGGTGTTGGAAATCTTTTTTTTGTTTTTAGTAATTGCACTTGACTTTTGCGTTCGGTGTGACAAACAAAAAGATTGTAATGAACAGCGGAAAAAGGATAACAAAGATACCTAAACGATTCGCTTCAGAAATAGTTTAAGATTTATTTAGTTAAATTTATTTATTCCAAATTTCATTATTGATAATCAAGGGCATTACTATTCCAATAATGAATGGCAAACAGATAAAATCCAATCTCGTTTCGAAAATTTGAAAAGGTTGAATAACATAGCCAATAATAAGAGCTAAAATTATACTCGTAATTTGAGCAGTTTCAATCCCAAGAGCAAACTCGAGTAAAGGCCATAACTTGTCAGTTGCATTACCAGGAAGAATGCTGTTGGAAATATCCAGAAAAGCCTAAACTATGGATTATACCAAAAAGCGTGACAAAAACTAACAAAACTTAAACTGTCGTTTTTTCCTTTTTTTCCTGGGAAATTAAATTATAAATAGCAGTAATAAGAATAGTAATTGAATCAAAATTTCAACTATGGTTGGTTTTATTTAACAACATCAAAGACGGAAAGAAATAACGAAATGGTGCGACCAAGCGTAAATATAGAAACAAGTATCAATAATCTTTTCCAAGCTTTTGCATCATATGGAAGCAAAAGTGCCAATAAAAATCATGTGATCATAAGCATTGAAATCGCGAACATGATTCAATCCAATATTGAAATAAATCCAGAAATCATTCATAGTAGGTTTTGGTTAGTGTAAACTTACGATTTATTTTTAAATATGTTCGATTGCATAGCAAATCATTAGTGAATCGCTTTGTCTAAAGGTGAATTAAATTATATTTGCAAAAAATTCTTAAAAATATGTCAATTTCAGATTTGTTTGATAGCGAATTTAAATCCGAAACAAAGGGCATTTTTCTGCTATTGTTCGTGTAGCTCTTGCTGATGGAGATTTTTCAAAGGAGGAAAAAGAGTTTTTAGATAGAAACTTGCAATTCAATTGGAGATTTCGCAGGATGAGTATAATGAAATATTAGAAAACCTAAATAAATGTCTATCGTCCACCGTATCTTTATACACAAAGATTGGAAGATTTATATGAATTTTATCAAGAATGGCGGTATATCGTGATCATACTTGGTCCAAAACAAAGGAGAATACGATATTGCCTTGCTCTTGGTTTCACGCCAGTATAACTTATTTGTTGATAAAGCATTGTCACTTTGATTATGAATGTGAATTCTGACACATTTGTTTATGAAATGACGCACATGAATAAATAAAAAAAACTCACGAAAATCGGGAGTTTTTTGATATACATATTTTGCCATAAATTCTTCTGCTTTTCCACCATATTATAGCTACCGCAGAAGAAAGGAACTCTTTGATGGAGTTCAGTCGGTTGTATTTCTAAAATTCGTCCAAAACCATCAGAAGCTTTCCACCAGCTTGTTCAGCCAAAAAAGCCATTGGATTACATTCATAAAGTAACCTAAGTTTTCTTTAGGAGATTTGGTACTTGTAGGGTAAATATAAATTCCGCCTTTAATCATGTTTCTATGAATATCTGAAACAAACTTCAATGTGATGTGTAAGGTCTGTCGCCTTCTTCCAACTGACAATATTTTATATAGTCTTTCACTCCTTGTGGAAAATGGATATAGTTACCTTCATTCACAGAATAAAATCATTCCATCTTTTGGGAATTTCATGTTTTTGGATCGACAGGTAAAAAACGTTCCAATTGCTGGATTGAGAGTAAATCCATTTACGCCATGCCAGATTGTGTAAACCAGCATAGTTGATGTTCCATAAATCCGAACCATGACAACTTGTTGTGTGTAAGGACGCAAAAGTCTTCGAGGGTACTGGAGTTCCAACAGGTGTTTTCCTTCTAAAGACAGAAAAAAATAGTTCCCACAGATACATTCACATCTATGTTTGATGATCCGTCAAGTGGATCATTAAAACAACATATTTACTACTATGACTTTTATCTGAACCTGCAATTGTTATAAAATCATCATTTTCTTCAGATGCAATTCCACAAACAATTTCGCGGTTAATTAAGGTTTGGATAAAAACCTCATTAGCATAAACATCTAATTTTTGCTGATCTTCATGAATATTTTGGTCGCCAAGCGGCGCAACAATATCAACCAAACCAACTGTTCACCTTGTAGTTAACCACTTTGAAGCTAATCTTATTGAATTGATAATTCGAGATAATTCTCCTGAAGAATATTGAAATTCCGATTGTTTTTCGATGATAAATTCACCAAGCGTTTGTGCGTTCTTTATTTGAAATCGTTGTAGTTGAGGTTGCAAATATCGATAATTTTGTGAAAGAAAAAATCTATTTCGCAAAGAAATTAATAATTGTAATTTTGTTCAAATATTTTCCAAATGATTATCCAAGAAAAGGAGAAAAAAGCGACATGAAGCTGTTCTTGAACTCATTCGAGAACGCACTGTTTTGAAAAAGAACCAGATGCTGTTGTGGTTACCGTTGAAGATTTAGAACGCGATGGTTTTAGCGAAGCCGCTTGTTTCATACTTTTATTGCCAAAACAAATGATGAAATTGTTGGGATGCACTTTATTATTACCGATATTCAACTTGGAAAGGAAAAACAATTCATCTTGAGGATTTGATTGTGAAAGAAAAAATGAGAGGAGCGATTGGTTTTTGCGTTATATTCCGAATTATTGAACAAGGAAAAAAAGACAATGTTAGAAGAATAGAATGGGCTTGTGAGTTCTAGATTAGGATACTCCAGCGATAGAATTTTACAAAAAATCTGGAGCAAAAGTCTTTGAATGGAGATTGTGCGTATTTGTGCAAATGGATGAAAATGGAATTGACAGAATTTCTAGAAAAAATAAATTAAATTGATTTCAGTTTCACTAAAAATCTGAAATCCGAAATCTGAAATTAATATGAGAATATTCAAATTTGGTGGTGCATCAGTTAAAGATGCTGATGGTATTAAAAATGTATTTAGTGTTTTAGAGAAAGTTGGTCATGAAGATACACTTTTGGTTATTTCTGCAATGGGAAAAACCACCAATGCACTGGAACTTGTGATTTAAAATTATTTTGAAAAAATCAAACGAATTACATGCTTCTGTAAAGAAGTTGAAAATACCACAATCAAATATTGATGGATTTGTTTGATGATGAAAAACACGATATTTTCTTGGTAAATAGTCATTTTGCGATTTAAGAATATTTCATAAGAAGCAATAAATCATATAACTATAATTTCGTTTATGACCAAGTAGTGAGTTATGGTGAAATTATTTCTACTACAATTGTAAGTCGTGTTTTAATCGTGCTGGTTTAAAAAATAATTGGATAGATGTTAGAAATTTATAAAGACGGACAACACCTATCGTGATACTTCAATGTAGATTGGGAAAAAACACAACAATTAATTTTGAGTAAGAAGAAAACAAATATCACAAGGTTTTCTTGGTTCAGTGAAAATAACTTTACCACAACGCTTGGTCGTGAAGGTTCAGTTATACATGACTATTTTTGCTTACCATGAGCGCTGAAAGTGTCACCATTTGGAAAGATGTTCCAGGAGTTTTAAATGCCGATCCGCGCTATTTTGAAAATGCGGTTTTGCTGAACCAAATTTCCTATCGCGAAGCTATCAATTAGCATTTATAGTTGCATCTGTAATTCATCCACTTTGCAACCACTGCAAAAAAAAGGAAATTCCGCTTTATGTAAAATCGTTTATAAATCCATTTTGTTGCCACTGGAATAGTGTTTCAAAGGAAAAGATTTAGAACCACATACACCATGTTTTATTATTAAGAAAAATCAGTTGTTGATTTCTTTCATCCATAGATTTTTCTTTTATTATGGAGAAAATATTAGCGAAATATTCTCTTTGTTGCATCCAATTCAAGATAAAAACTAGTTTGATACAAAATTCAGCTATTAGTTTTTCGGTATGTGTGTAGAAGATAAATTTAATTTTAATGATTTGAAAGCCATTTTATCAAAAAAATTCAAAAGTGCTTACAACGAAAATGTATCGCTTTACACCATTCGCCACTTTGATGGCATGACTCAAGTTGTTGAAAAGATAAAACCGTACTAGTAGTAGATTTCGAGAAACAATGCAGATTGTGACGAAAATAATATACCAACTCAAAATCAATACTCAAAAGTGCTTTTTCACGTTATAACCATGTATGCTAAAAAAACTTTTTACTGATATTTTTTATAGGTTTTTTGAGCTTTCTGCTCAAGAAATTCCTTCTTTGTATCAAACAAAAAAGTTCTTGTTTCTGCCGATACTATTGCCATTGAAAGTAAGTATCAATTCAGAGTTTTTAAAATTGAAACTTTTGACGGAAAACCTATAGACACTTCTTTTTACAAAGTTGATTTTCAAAAGGCAAATTAATTTTAAAAAAGACCTTATTGCAAATGATAGTGTAAAAGTTTCCTATCTAAAATACCCAAGGTGTAACAAAAACCTACAGCATTTATGACCAAGACAGAATGATTCTAATGAAGCAAATCTTTTAGTTGACCGACCTGTAAAAAAATTTGTTCCAATTGGATTAAATACTTCGGAAGCATTTACTCGATTCTTGTAAAATAATCAAGAAACTCTCGTAAATTCTAACCTTGATTTGCAAATTACAGGAAGAATTTGGATGAAGTTTCGCTTCGAGCTTCTATTCAAGATAGTAATATTCCGTTGCAAGATGGTGGATATTCACAAAAGCTAGACGAGTTTGACCAGAATTTTAATCGAACTTTTTACAGATAAATGGAATATTCGCACTGAAATTTATTTCTGAAAACGGGTAATCTCGATTTTTAAATTCAATAAAAAGTTCAAGGACTTTCCACTCATTTTACTTTTTGGTGAAGAAGAAAATAAGACTGATATTTTTGCGTCGAGAAGCTTTGGTTCATGACGGCCTTAAAAGTTCGTTCACAGGACAGAAGGGAAATCAAAGGTCCGTATAAATTGCGGTAATAATGGTGAGTTGTATGTTTTGGTTATTTCAGGTTCAGAGAGAGTTTACATCAACGGAATTTGAAAGAACGAGGCGAAAACAAGATTATATCATCGATTACAACGCTGGCGAAATCACATTTACCTCACTTTTCCTATTACTTCTGAAATGAAAGTTGGCGATTGAATATCAATATTCCGAGGAGAAGTTACACGCGTTTTGTTACCTATGCCGGAGCAAATCATGAAACTAGTAGGTATTGGCGGTTATTTATATTCAGAAAATGATGTTAAAAATCAACCTTTATGACAAAATTTATCCTCAGAACAGCTACAATTTTGAGTAACGCAGGCGATAATGTGAATTTGATGAATGCGCCTTCTGCTTACATTGATACCTATTCTGATAATAAAATTTTATACAAAAAAGTCACTATGGTGGCGGTATTGAGGTTTTAATGTTATTCCAATAATCCTCAGGACGAATTATATAATGTAAAATTCACATTAGTAGGAAACAATCTTGGAATTATATTTTGACAAATTCCAGCGACGAATTGGTAAAATTTATCAATATGTATCGCCAGTTTCTGAAAATTCCACAAGGAAACTATGAACCCATAACTCGATTGATTGCGCCAACTAAAATCCAAATTGCAACCGTTTTGGGAAAATACAATCCAAGTGAAAAAACGAACATACAATTTCGAAGTTGGAGTGAGTAACAACGACCTGAATTTGTTTTCTTCTATCGATGATGAAAACAATAAAGAAATTACTGGAAGAGCTCAACTTCAAACAACGTTTATTTACTAAAAAATGGCAAATAGACGCTTTTGGTAACTATCAATTTGTGCAAGAAAATTTCAAAACAATAGAGCGATTGTTCAATATTGAATTTAATCGTGACTGGAATTTTAACTACTTTCTCAGGAAATCAAAGTTTGTGATTAATGGTTTAGATTTCATTCTGCCAAAAAGAAGAAGCTGACTTATCGGTTTTGAAAAAACTTGATTTTCCAAGTTTTCAAATCGTCATCTTATCAATGGATTTTTAAGTCAAGAGTGGAATATTATTCAAAATTCGAGCGCATTAAAAAGTGATGGTAATTATGCCACTTCATCGTTCATCAGAAACAGTTACCGTTCGATATCATTTTAAAAAGAATTGGATTGGAGCAAGTTTGCGTTTAGAAAACAATGAGGAAAAATTAGTTTACCAACCAATCAGCTTTCGACTTTAAGCCGGAAGTTACGAATATGGTGCTTTTGTTGGTCGTGGTGTTCTTTAAAAGTATTTGTTGAATTAGGCTATTTACAAGTGAATGACGGTTGCAAAATGGTTTTGAAAAAAGTGAATACATCTTAAAATTCATATTATTTAAAATCTAAATTAATCAAACCAAAAAAAGTGACTTAACATTATTTATAAACTACAGAAGATTAAAAGTTGAAGATATTACCCGAAAGATGAGCCTTCACTAAACTCAAGGTTATTGTATAATGACCAATATTTCAATCAATTAATCCAGAATACAACCGCTTATGAAACGACTTCTGGAACAATTGCACAACGAATTTACATATCTCGAAGTTGAACCAGGACAAGGAGTTTACACTTGGAATGATTACAACAACAACGGGGTCAGAATTAGAAGAATTTGATAGCTATTTCGAATCAAGCAAAATATGGCGAAAGTGTTTCTGCCCAATCAAATTTTCATAAAAACACATCAAAGTAGTGCAATCGCTTACCTCAAAACTTGTCGTTTGGCAAAACTCCACAGGTTTCAAAAGTTTTTATCCCATTTCTACAACCAAACATGTATTTGATAGAAAAGAAAAATTAAACGAACTGGAGATAATTTTGACTTAAAGCCCGTTTTCGAAATCTGATGAAAATTTGTTTGGATTAGATAACTTCATTCGAAATTCACTCTTTTATAATCGAGGCAAACAAAAGCATTCTGTGACCTACTTTTAAAACAGAATAAAAACTTACTTTCTGTTGGCTCTCAAGAGAATTTATCGGCTACTCATCAAATACAATATATCCACTTATTGAAAAAAACATGGCTATTTTCTTTTCTTCAAAATAGGTGGAACAACACTCTTTTCAGAAAACTATGCTAGTAGAAATTATGATTTGAAGACCTACCAAATCAATCCAAAAATTTCCCTATTTGTTTAATAAAAATGCCAGTTGGGATGTTTTTTATGAATATCAAAACAAAGAAAATGAAATCAGTGCTGAAACACTGGCAACTAGTGCGTTTTGGGACATCGTTTTTCTATTCAAGGAGAAAAAATAACCATAAACGAGGAGTTTTCTTTGCTCAAAATACATTTGATGGCGATCCGCTTTCATGATTGCGTTTCAAATGCTCGAGTTACAGCAGGAAAAAACATGACTTGGCGACTACTATTGCAAAAAAATCTAGCGAATTTTTGGATATAAGTAATAATTATCTAGGTAGAAAAATAAAACAAGTCAAACCATTCATACTGGAAATGTACAATTAAAGGCTTATTTTAGCTTAATTTGATAGGTTAATTGATTATTGTAAAGAGATAATTCATTAATTTTAAACAAATAATTAATTCAAAAATCATGAAAAAACTAATTCTGTTATGTTTAGTATTTGTGTTTTTTCAAATACAATTTTGCCAAGAAACAAAGGTTAAAACAAAAAGAAGCTAGCGCTAAAACTGAAAAAATAATTAAGGAAAAAGCGGAAAAAGTTAAAAGACAAAAAGTCTAGATAAAAAAGAAAAAGAAGAAGCTAAAAAAGAAGCAAAAGAGAAAACAACTAAACCAAAAAATGAAGCTTCTGAAAAAGCACCAAAATTGAAAAAAGATGGAACGCCAGATAAGCGTTTCAAAGGCGCTGATGCTTCTGAAAAAGGGAAAAGCAAAATCTGCTGAAGAAAAGCTAAAGCTACTGCTAACAAAACTGAAGCAAAAACAAAAGTTAAAAAAACTCGTTCTGGAAAAACTGAAGCAGAAGAAAAAGAGGTTATCGAAGAAACTCTGGCATCTAAAACTGCTGAGAAAAGTAAAAGATAAAGTTACAGGGAACATACAATGGTAAAAGAAGTTTTCACTGGACCAAGAGGTGGAAAATATTATATCAATAAACCAGTAATAAAACCTATATTGATAGAGATGCCGAAGAATAAAAATTAATACTTATAAAAGATATTCCAAAACCGCAATTTCGATTTTTAGAAATTGCGGTTTTTTTATTTGCAAAAATTGTTTTTTATGACAGCAAAAAATTGTTAAAATTCTAACGAAAGATAATTCTTAATTCCCTTTGTTTTAGGGCTTTTTCAAAAAAATAAAATTCACAAAATCGTAAATCAATATTTTGTAAAAATTAAAAGAACATCAAAACCAACCTTTTGTTAAGAAGCTTAAGGCTATTTGTGAATAGAGGCGAAACTTTCATTTTGCATTACAAATATAACAATCTTTTGTATCAGTCTCATTACACAAATTTTTACCCAAAAAACGCAGAAAATGATAACTAATGAACCTATATTGAAGAAAACAAAAACCGATTTGTAATCTTTCTATAAAACACCGACATCTGGGAATGGTATAAAAAAATGGAAGCAAGTTTCTGGACAGCTGAAGAAGTTGATTTACATCAAGACTTGACCGACTGGAATACTAAATTGAATGATGATGAAAAATATTTTATCAGCGTACAACCGTACTATACTTCTGATGGGATTGTAAACGAAAATTTGGCAGAAAACTTTGTAAAGCAGAAGTTCAACATGTCAGAAGCAAAATTTTTTCTATGGTTTTCAAATAATGATGGAAAACATTCATAGCGAAACCTATTCGTTGCTTATCGATACCTATGTAAAAGATGAAGCCGAAAAAAATGAATTATTTCATGCTATTGAAGTATTTCCGCAATCAAGAAAAAAGCCGATTGGGCACTTCGTTGGATAAAATCAGGATCGTTGCAAGAAGGTTAATTGCTTTTGCGGCAGTCGAAGAATTTTCTTTTAGAGCATTTTGTTCAATCTGGTTGAAAAAACGTGGATTAATGCCTGATTTAACATTTTCTAACGAAGTTGATTTCAAGAGATAGAGTTCATTGTGATTTTGCAGTTCATTTACATAACAATCATTTGGTAAATAAAGTTTCAAAAAGTAAGAATTACAAATTATAACCGATGCGCTTTCAATAGAAGAAAATTCATTACAGAATCATTGCCTGTAAGTTTAATAGGTATGAATGCAACTCTAATGACACAATATTTAGAGTTTGTAACAGATAGTTCTAGTTGAATTAGGTTGTAAAAAGGTTTACAATGTGACAAACCCTTTTGATTTCATGGATATGATTTCATTACAAGGGAAAACAAATTTCTTTGAAAAACGTGTTTCAGAATATCAAAAAGCAGGTGTATTAACAAAAAGATACTGACTCACAAAAAATAAGTTTCGACGCAGATTTTTAAAAAATCTTTAAAAAATAAAATCAGAGTTTAAACAACTATGCCAGCGAAAAGAAACTCAAAATTTAAAATAAACACAACTCGAAAATAAGGAAGGATTCTTTATTTTCAAAAACCAAACTATGTACGTAATAAAAAGAGATGGCCACAAAGAGCCAGTAATGTTTGACAAAATCATACAGACAGAATTAAAAAATTGTGTTATGGATTGAATGAAATGGTTGATGTAAAAGTAGCAATGCGCGTTATTGAGGGATTATATGATGGCGTAACTACTTCTGAACTAGATAATCTTGCCGAGCAATTGCGGCAATGGCAGTTACTCATCTGATTATGCACAACTTGCGTACGTATTGCCGTTTCAAATTTACGCAGAATACTAAAGAATCGTTCTCAGAAACAATGAATGATATGTTTCATTATGTGAATCCTAGAACCAATCAGAAACACCATTACTATCTGAGGAAGTACATAGAGTGATCATGGAAAACGCCGAGTTTCTTGACTCGCACATTATATATAATAAGTTTTAACTACGATTATTTCGGATTCAAAACTCTCGAACGTTTATCTTCTAAAAATCAACGGAAAAATAGTTGAACGTCCACACAACACATGTTGATGCGTGTTTCAGTTAGGGATGCCTTGATGATTTAAAATCAGTTGCAAACCTATGAACAGTGTCAAAAGAATTCTTTACACGCTACCAACATTGTTCAATGCTGGAACGCCAAAACCACAAATGTCTTCTTGTTTCTTTTAACAATGCAAGACGATAATGTTGATAAATTTTATGACACGTTGAAACAAACTGCCAAAATATCACAATCTGCAGGTGGGAATGGGATTATCAATCCACAACGTTCGTGCTACTGGTTCATACATTCGCGGAACAAATGGAACTTCTAACGGAATTGTTCCAATGTTGGGGATTTTCAATGATACAGCAAGATATGTTGATCAGGTGGTGGAAAACGCAAAGGAAGTTTTGCCATCTATATCGAAACTTGGCATGCAGATATTATGGATTTTCTAGATTTAAAGAAAAACCATGGTAAAGAAGAAATGCGCGCACGCGATTTGTTCTGCTATGGATTTTAGATTTATTCATGAAGCGTGTTCAAGAAGATAAAGACTTCAATTTTGATGTGTCCTAATGATTGTCCAGGATTATATGATGTTTACGGAGAAGAGTTCGAAAACTTTACATTAGTTACGAAGCAAAAAGGTAAAGGAAGAAAACGATTAAAGCTCGCGAACTTTGGGGAGAAAATTAGAAACTTCAAATCGAAACAGGAACACCTTATATAAAGCATTAAAGATGCAGCGAAACAGAAAATCAAATCAAAAGAATTTAAACTATTCGTTCGTCAAACCTTTGTACAGAAAATTCTAGAATATACTGATGAAATTGCTGTTTGTAACTTGGCTTCTATCTCGTTACCAATGTTGTTGAAAACGGTAAATTTGACCATGAGTTGTTATTCAATGTGAACAAAACGTGTTACTAGAAACCTCTTGCCAAAGTTATCGATAGAAACTACTATCCAAGAAAAGAAGCTGAAAAACTCTAACATGCGTCACAGACCAGTTGGACTTGGTGTTCAAGGATTAGCAGATGCATTTATAAAGCTAAGATTGCCTTTCAAGGCGGATAAGCAAAACAATTGAACCAAGAAATTTTTGAAGTCTATCTACTTTGGCTTCTCGTAACTGTTTACTGAAAATGGCAAAGAAGAAGGTGCATATTCTTCTTTTCAAGGTTCACCAATTTCGCAAGGAGAATTCCAATACAATCTTTGGGGATTAAAAGACGAAGATTTATCTGGTCGTTGGGATTGGGCAGCTAAGAAAAGAAGTCATGGAACACGTTAGAAACTCGTTATTAATGGCGCCAATGCCTACAGCTTCTGATTGCAAATTCTTGAACAACGAAGCATTTGAACCATACACTTCAAATATTTACACTCGTCGTGTACTTTCAGGGGAATTCATTGTGGTGTACAAACACCTTCTTGAAGATTTAGTTGAAAGAGGTTTATGGCACGAGGATTTTCAGTAAGAAATCATGCGAAATACGTTCTATCCAAAACATAGATAGAATCCCAGCCGTGATTTAAAAGAGCTATACAAAACCTGTTGGGAAACAAGAAAGATATCACAGATATGTCGCGTCAAAGAGGTTATTTTATTGACCAATCGCAGTCATTGAACTTGTTTATGGAAAATGCCAATTTTGCTAAATTGACTTCAATGTATTTAAGTGCTTGGCAAAGCGGATTGAAAACAGGAATTGTACTATTTGAGAACAAAATCTGCGGTTGATGCTATTAAGTTCACATTGAACAATGATAAAAAAGCGGAACCAACACTAAACGATAAACCAATAGCTACAGCAGTTGAGGTTGTTGTCTATTGAGACACGGAGAAATGACCGCGGCAGAAGATTTTGTCGAAGGGCGAACGCGCAAAAGGCCGCTGGAAATGGCGGTGATGATTGTGAAATGTGTGGCAGTTAGTCATTGCGAGGAACGAAGCACCTCATACTTAAACCATATTGTTGATGTCAACAAAAAGGTATACTAAAAACAGCTGTCGATTGATGGCTGTTTTCTTTAGTTACATTTGGAAAAAATAAAATAAAAATGCATTGTCAAAAGATAAAGTGAATTCACACTGAAATTATAGAAAAAGACGAACATGGAAATTATTTCTGTGGCGAATATTTGTTGGATTATCAAATGGTTGAAAAAACTTCAAATTAGGAGATAAAATCAACATCAAATCGGTTATTGTTAATCCAAGCGACAAAAGCTATAATTTGTATCCAAAAAAATCAAGAGAGTTCTCTTAGCTTTCAAGAAAAAAATTAAAATGATATTTTAGCCCAGAAAGAACAACATCTTCAAATCCAGATTTCGAAAAAATTGGTTGTCCTACTCGATAGATATTTTAGCCATACTCGATGGTGATGATCATGCTTTTTATGCACAATTCAATAAATCAAACTTGTTGAAAAATGCTATTGTGTATTATGAAAATAACCAACCCGTAGCTATTGGTGCTTATAAAGAATATGACAAAGAAAAACCGTTGAAATGAAACGAATGTTTACATTACCTGAATGCAGAGGAAAAAGGAATTGGTTTTGAAATTTTTCTAATGAACTTGGAGAATTGGGCAAAAGAAGAAGGTTATCGCAATGCCGTGCTCGAAACAGGACATTTGCAAAAAGATGCCATCCATTTATATCAAAAGTCTGGTTATGAAATAACCGAAAATCATGGACAATACATTGGTGTAGAAAATAGTGTTTGCATGAAAAATTAAAATAAAGTTATCTTTACCTCTGAAATCAAAAATCGTTAATCAGCAACTAAAAATCAAATGACCGGGAACAGCTTTTTTATCTCTAAAACGTCAAGGCGACACAAGTAAGCGTTTACGCATCGAACAAGACGATACTGATTGGCTAAGTCGATTATGACCGAATTATCTTTTCGTCAGCTTTTCGCAGTTTACAAGATAAAACGCAGGTTATTCCAAGGTTTCAAAACTGATTTTGTTCATACTCGATTAACACATAGTTTGAAGTTTCGGTTGTTGGTCGTTCCATCGGAAGATTGGTTGGAAAAAATCATCGAAAAATATCCACATCTTTCCGCCGTTCACGGGTATCACATGAACGATTTTGGTGCTATTGTTGCCGCAGCAGCTTTGGCGCATGATATTGGAAATCCGCCGTTTGGACATTCGGGCGAAAAAGCAATTGGCGAATATTTTTCTATTGGAAAAGGACAACAATTCAAAGATAAATTAACGCCAAAACAATGGCAAGATTTAATCGATTTTGAAGGAAATGCCAATGGTTTTTCGGTTTTAACGAGTTCGCGTCCAGGAATTGAAGGAAGTTTGCGTTTGTCTTATGCAACGCTTGGCGCATTTACTAAATACCCGAAGGAAAGTTTGCCTAAAAAACCAACCAAAAATATTTCGGATAAAAAATATGGTTTCTTTCAATCGGATAAGGATTTTTTCAAAGAAGTTGCCGAAGAATTAGGAATGATTTCCAATAAGTCGGGTGAAGATATTGGCTACGAACGTCATCCGTTAGCATTTTTGGTCGAAGCTGCCGATGATATTTGTTACACGATTATCGATTTTGAAGATGGAATAAATCTCGGTTTGGTTTCCGAAGATTTTGCTTTAGAATATCTAATAAAGTTAGTAAAAGACACGATTGATGCCGCAAAATACCAAACCTTAACTACAAAAGAAGATCGAATTAGCTATTTGCGTGCTTTGGCAATTGGAAATTTAATCAACGATGCCGTTCGTGTTTTTATTGAAAACGAAGAAGCCATTTTGCAAGGAAAATTCCATTTTGCTTTAACCGATAAAAGTAAATACAAAGCTCAAATGGATGATATCATCAAATTGAGTGTGAAGAATATCTACCAAAGCCGCGAAGTGATTGAAAAAGAACTTTCTGGGTATCAGATTATCAATACGTTACTGGATAAATTTATTACCGCTTTCAACAACAATCACGAAGGAAAAGCAACCAATTACGACAAACTTTTGCTAAAAATTCTTCCAGAAAAACACCATTTGGAAAAAGAAAATCTTTACGACCGATTATTGCATATTTGCCATTACATTTCCATGCTAACCGATGGAAAAGCAGTAGAATTGTTTAAGATTGTTTCGGCTTAAAAACTGTAAACCAAACCAACACCAAGCATTTGTTTTAACTGAAGTTTTGGACCAACTGTTACTTGTTCGCCGTTTCGTTCTTCTTTGGCTTTAATATCATCGTCATATATGAAATGTGCGCCAATATTAGCCCTTACATATTCATTTACAACAAGTTCAAACTGCATTTGCCAATCAACATCAATATTTCCAAAATGGTTGATATAATCAGAATACAAACTCAAACGGTTTTCCCAAATAATGTTTTTGTAAATTTCTTTTTTGTAATAATTTGTCACCAAAAAACCGAGTTCCATTCGATACAATTCGCCTTTTCTGAGTAAATTTCCATCAACATCATAAACCGCTTTGTTTACTCCAAATGCACCTTGATTAGCCAAAGTTTGATCTAAAACCAAAGTCGTTTTCATAGTCAATGGCGAAATATAGACGTTTAGTTTTTTCTCTTTATTGGAATACTCCGAACCAACTCCAAGAAAAATATAAGCAGGTGCAAAAGGCTTTGAAATGGCTTTGGTTGTGTTTGGATAAGCATATCCATTGGTAAACTGCGTATTAAAATTGAATTTAGCCGATGAATACCAGTTTGTAATAGTATCTTTTCTGTAACCCAATGTCGAATTGAATTGGAACGCATCATCGGTTTTTCTTAGTTCAACACCATCTTGTTTATTGACACCATAACGAATAATCATTTCGTTTACCCATTTCAGATTTCCCTTTTGGTACTTTCTAATAAAATTTCCTTTCAATAAACCTGATACAGAGTTCACACCACCAGCATTCCAGTTTACAAATGCAATTTGACTGATATCTAAACCAACTGTATTTTTCTTTTCCCAATGTGAAATTGTATCGGGAACGGTTGTTTTTACATTGTCTTGCGCAAAGAAAGTTGCTGAACTGAATAGAAAAAAGAAGAGAAAAACCTTTTGAAATACCTTCATTTTTGGTCGAAAATTGTTAAACGCTGCAAAAATCGGTTTTTTAGTAGTTTAAAAAAAGATTTTCTAGACTTTTAACGTCTATTTTACAAATTTTTTGAAGTTCTTCCACCGTTCCATGTTCGATGAAATTATCTGGAATTCCAAGAACTTTTATCGATTTGGAATAGTTGTTTTCTGCTGAAAATTCAACGATAGCCGAACCAAATCCGCCAATAATTGTTCCGTCTTCAATAGTAATTATAGCTTCAAATGAACTGAAAATTTCATGCAACAGTTTTTCGTCCAAAGGTTTAATAAATCCAAAGGCATAATGTGCAATAGTTTCGGGTTGATTTAGATTTTTTAACGCCAAAGAAACATTATTTCCGATAAAACCGGTCGATAAAACCGCAGTTCTTGTTCCGTTTTTCAGCAAATGAGCTTTCCCAATTTCTATTTTCTCAAAACTTCCAGCTCCTAACTTCCAACTTCCAACTTCTAACTTTCCTCTTCCGCGCGGATAACGAATTGCAATTGGATGTGGCAAACCTAACGAAGCTGTATAAAGGATGTTTTGCAAATCGAGTTCGTCTTTTGGTGCATAAATAATCATGTTTGGAATGCATCGCAAATAGGCAATATCGAAAACTCCGTGATGTGTTGCGCCATCTTCGCCAACAATTCCAGCTCGATCCAAACAGAAAATCACAGGCAAATTTTGCAAAGCCACATCGTGAATAACTTGGTCATAAGCACGTTGCAAAAAAGTAGAGTAGATGTTGCAAAAAACAATCATGCCTTGCGTTGCCATTCCTGCGGCAAGCGTAACAGCGTGTTGTTCGGCAATTCCAACGTCAAAAGCTCTTTCTGGAAAAGCTTCCATCATAAATTTCATCGAACTTCCACTTGGCATTGCTGGTGTAATTCCGATTATTTTCGGATTATTTTTGGCTAATTCTACTAATGTCAGTCCAAAAACATCTTGAAATTTCATTGGCAAATGTGCTTCCGATTTTGGAATAATTTCTCCAGTTTTTGCATCAAATTTTCCGGGTGCATGATATTTTACTTGGTCTTTTTCGGCTTGTTCCAAACCTTTACCTTTTGTGGTTACAATATGAAGAAATTTTGGACCTTTTATCTTTTTTAATCGTTCTAATTCCGAAATCAATTTGGGTAAATCATGACCGTCAATTGGACCAGAATAATCAAAATTCAACGACTTGATCATATTGTTTTGCTTCGGATTTTTCCCTTCTTTAACCGAAGTCAAATAGTGTTTCAAAGCACCAACGCTTGGATCAATTCCAATGGCATTATCGTTTAGAATAACCAATAAATCAGCATCGGTAACTCCAGCGTGATTTAAGCCTTCAAAAGCCATTCCGCTCGCAATTGAAGCATCGCCAATCACCGCAATATGATGTTTGTTTTCGCCTTTAAGTTGCGAAGCAATTGCCATGCCTAAAGCTGCAGAAATTGAAGTAGAAGAATGACCAACACCAAATGTATCATAAATACTTTCGCTTCGTTTTGGAAAACCCGAAATGCCGCCAAGTTGACGATTCGTGTCAAATTTGGTTCTGCGTTCAGTTAAAATTTTATGACCATAAGCCTGATGACCAACATCCCAAACCAATAAATCATTTGGCGTATCAAAAACATAATGCAATGCAATCGTTAGTTCAACAACACCAAGACTTGCACCAAGATGACCTTCTTTTACCGAAACGATATCAATAATAAATTCACGCAATTCTGTAGCCAAATCGGGTAATTCCGAAAGAGATAATTTTCGTAAATCGGTTGGATTGTTGATATGCTCGAGCAAATTTTTTGACATAAGGCAAATGTACAAATTGAAATCGTATTTTTGTTTTCATGGAAAATCCTTTTACCGACGAATATTTTATGAAAAAAGCGTTGCAAGAAGCCGAAATGGCTTTTGAGCGTGGCGAAATTCCCGTTGGTGCTGTCATCGTTATCGATAATAAAGTTATTGCGAGAAGTCATAATTTAACCGAAATGCTCAATGATGTTACGGCACATGCCGAAATGCAAGCCATAACTTCGGCGGCGAATTATATTGGTGGAAAATATTTGAAAGGTTGTACATTGTATGTTACACTTGAACCATGCCAAATGTGTGCCGGTGCGTTGTATTGGAGCCAAATTTCGAAAATTGTTTTTGGCGCACGTGATGAACAACGTGGTTTTATGACGCTAGGAACTCAATTACATCCAAAAACGGAAGTGAAATTTGGCGTTATGGCAAAAGAATCGTCAGAGTTAATGATTCGTTTTTTTGAGATGAGAAGAAAGAATAAATTTTAGTTAAACAATATAAATCAAGGATTTACGTTTTAAATAAACAAATTCAATTAATAAATGGAAAAAATTAAATCTTCAATAATTATTGGTGTTGCCATAATTATAACAGCTTGGATTTTGGGGAAATCTTTTCAAAATCGAAATCAGAATTTAGACTCGATATCAGTAATTGGTCTTGGAACAAAAGATTTTGTTTCAGATGAAATACTTTGGTCAGGAAGTTTCAACGCGCAAAGTATGGACATTAAAACTGCTTATAACAAGATAGTTTCTGATCAAAAGATTGTTCGTGATTTTTTTGTTTCGAAAGGATTTAAGCCTACTGAATTTAGTTTTGGAGCTGTGAATTTTCAGAAGAAATTTCGGGAAATACGAAGTGAAAATAACGAAAATAATTATCAAACTAGATATGAACAAGTATTTGACGGATATGAAGCCACACAAACTATTACCTTTTCTGCGAAAAAAAATCCTGATTTGATGAAGCGAATTGAGGAGGTTTCAAGCAAGACATCAGAATTGGTTAATTCGGGCATTGAATTGACTTCCAATAGTATACAATACACTTATTCTGACTTACCAAGTTTAAAACAAAGTTTGATAGAAAATGCCACAAAAGATGCCAACGAAAGAGCAACTAAAATTGTAAAAACCGCAGACGGAAGTTTAGGAAAATTGAAAAAAGCCAGCATGGGTGTTTTTCAAATCACGGGTCAAGGTTCTACAGAAGATGATAGCTATGGCGGAATTAATGATACTTACAGCAAGAATAAAACAGCCAGAATTACAGTAAGATTAGAATATGAGTTAGACTAGTTTTTAGTTCATTTAAAACAAAAAAACCGTCTCGTTTTTAATAACGAGACGGTTTTTTTAATTAATTTCTTTTCCGTTTTCGTCAAAGAAATGATATTCTAAATACGTGTAAGCGTCACGAGGTACTATTTTCACCCATTTTTTATGTTCAAAAAGCCATTTTGAACGTATTGATGGAAAACCTTTTTTAAGGTAAGCGACCACAAAAGGATGTGCATTGAGCACAATTTTTTTATGGTCATTAATTAATCTTTCAACTTCAGAAGAAATTTTATCAATGATTAGAATTGGTGCTTCAATTTCACCATCACCATTTGGATTTTCTTCTTTGGTTTTAATATTTACCTCCGGACGAACTCTTTGTCTTGTAATTTGAACTAATCCAAATTTACTTGGAGGTAAAATTTTGTGTTTAGCTTTATCGTCACTCATTTCTTCTTTCAAGAAGTCATAAAGTACTTTTCTATTGTCAGGATTTTGCATATCAATAAAATCAATAACAATAATTCCTCCCATATCTCTTAGTCTTAATTGTCTGGCAATTTCTGCTGCAGCAATTAAGTTTACCTCAAGAGCAGTATCTTCTTGACTAGAAGCTTTGTTTGATCTGTTTCCGCTATTAACGTCAATAACGTGAAGAGCTTCGGTGTGCTCAATAATTAGATAAGCACCTTTACTCATCGAAACAGTTTTCCCGAAAGAGGTTTTTATTTGCCTTTCGATATGATATTTTTCAAATAAAGGCACATCTTTCGATTGATAAAACTTAACTATTTTTTGTTTCTCAGGAGCTATTTCGGCTAAATAGTCCTTTGTTTCTTGATACAACTCTTCATCATCAACTTGTATACCAGTAAAGGTATCGTTAAAAACGTCTCTAAGTATAGAGGAAGCTTTATTCAATTCTCCTAATACTTTAGAAGGATGATGAGCAGTTGCTAATCTTTTACACATTGCAGTCCAACGATTAATCAGGTTCTGCAAATCTTTTTCGATTTCGGCTGTATTTTTGCCTTCGGCTACTGTTCGCACAATAACCCCAAATCCTTTTGGTTTAACTGCTTGGACCAATTTTTTTAATCTATCTTTTTCTTCTCTAGAGTCAATTTTTTGTGAAACTGAAACACGATCTGAAAAAGGTACTAAGACTAAAAATCTACCAGCCAATGAAAGCTCAGAGCTAATTCTTGGACCTTTGGTAGAAATTGGTTCTTTTACAACTTGAACAAGAACAGACTGATTGGCGCTCAAAACATCCATGATGGAGCCATCTTTATCTATTTCTTTTTCAAAAGGAAAATTTTTTAAGGTGAAATCTTTTATTTTACCTGCGCTTACAAGTTTTATGAATTTCAAATAAGAAAGTAAATTTGGACCAAGGTCGTGATAATGTAAAAAGGCATCTTTTTCGAAGCCAACATTAACAAAAGCGGCATTTAGCCCTGCAACAGGTTTCCTGATTTTGGCAATAAAAATGTCGCCTACTTGGAACTGGTTGCCTTTTTCCTCTTCTTTGTGTAATTCAATTAGTTTTCCATCTTTTAATAAGGCAAAATCTACAGCATTTTCACCACTACGGATGATTAATTCTTTATTCATGTTGTAAATTTTTATCCCAACTTTTTGGCAATAGGCAATAGGCAATAGGCAATAGGCAGGAGTGCTTACAGCTTATAGCTTATGGCTTACAGCTAATTGTAAGGATGGATTAAACATATTAATAACAGGTAGTATTTACCCGAAGAATTATAGTTTACAGTAGAATTTTTAATTAGCAATTGACTAAAAAATAAAAATCACTGATTACTAGAATTCATTTTCAATGAACGTTTAAAAAGAAAAAAGTAGTTATAGAACTACTTTTTCTTTTTGTGACGGTTAGCTCTCGCTCTTTTTTTACGTTTGTGAGTAGCTACCTTATGTCTTTTTCTTTTTTTACCACTTGGCATACTTTAGTTTTTTGTGATTAATAAATATTTTAAGCAACAACTTCAGTGTTTGTTTTTACTGACTCAACAAAAACTTTAGCTGGTTTGAATGCTGGGATATTGTGTGCAGGAATTTTGATAGTAGTGTTTTTTGAAATGTTTCTACCAGTTTTTTCTGCTCTTGTTTTGATGATAAAACTACCAAAACCTCTTAAATAAACGTTGTCACCTGTTTCTAATGAAGTTTTTACTTCTTCCATAAAAGATTCAACTGTTGCCTGAACATCTCCTTTTTCTAAGCCTAATTTTTCTGAAATCTTCGCTACGATATCTGCTTTCGTCATTTTATTTCTAATTTTAATATTAAGTGTGATTTTTTGCGAGTGCAAATATATGAATTAAAAAAACAATTTTTCAACTATAATCTCTTAAAATTTAATCACATAATGATTTATTTTTGCACTACCTTTTTTGACGATGGATTTTTCTAACTTATTAATTAAATGGTATTTAAAAAATAAACGTGATTTGCCTTGGCGAAACACAACAGATTCTTATTCTATTTGGTTGTCAGAAATTATACTTCAACAAACTAGAGTAGCACAAGGATTGCCTTATTATTTGAGGTTTATAGAAACTTTCCCCACTGTTTTTGATTTAGCAAGAGCTTCTGAAAATGATGTGCTTGTTCTTTGGCAAGGATTAGGCTATTATTCTCGAGCACGAAACATGCACAAAACAGCTCAATATGTTGCAAATGAACTTAATGGATTTTTTCCAAAAACGTATTCAGAGCTCAAAAAACTGAAAGGAGTAGGCGATTACACGGCAGCTGCTATTGCTTCTTTTTGTCACGACGAAGAGGTGCCAGTTGTAGATGGGAATGTTTACAGGGTTTTATCAAGATATTTTGGTGTAAAGGAAGATATTTCGAATACAGCAACAAAAAAAATCTTTGTTGAGATTGCAAAAGAATTAATTCCAAATGGGAAAAGTCATTTGTTCAATCAAGCTATTATGGAATTTGGGGCTTTGCAATGTTTACCCAAAAAAGCTGATTGTATGAACTGCGTTTTTAATAATAGTTGTTTTGCATATGCTAACAATTGTGTTGAATCATTACCAATTAAAACTAAAAAAGCAAAGGTTAAAAATAGATTTTTTAATTATTTGGTTGTTTTTGATGAGTTTGAAAATGTTTTGGTGAACAAGAGAATTGAAAAAGATATTTGGCAAAATCTCTATGAGTTTCCACTAATTGAAATCGAACTTGCTGATGACTATGAAAAGCTTGTTCAATCTATTCAAGAGAAATTCAGTTTTGCAGATAAAATATCGAATTTAAAACCATTTCACCATCACCAAATAGTTCACAAACTTTCACATCAAAATTTGCACATTAAATTTTGGAAAGCATCAATTTCTGGTAATTTCGAAAATGGATTATCGATAATAAATCTAACAAAATTACCTTTTCCTGTAGTTATTTTTAATTTTATAGAGAAAGAATTGTTAAAAATTAAAAAAAAGTAGTAAATTTGATTGATTTATACTTCTAGCAATATGAACGGAACTGTAAATAAAGTAATTCTAATTGGTCACCTTGGAGATGATGTGAAAATGCATTATTTTGATGGAGGTAATTGTATTGCTCGGTTTCCATTAGCCACAAACGAAGTGTACATAAATAAACAAACAAACGAAAAAATAACTTCTACTGAGTGGCATAATTTAGTTGTCAGAAATAAAGCTGCTGAAATTTGTGAAAAATATTTGTCTAAAGGCGATAAAATATATGTTGAAGGCAGAATAAAATCACGTCAATGGCAGGCTGAAGACGGGTCTACAAAATATACTACAGAAATTCAAGTAACAGAATTTGTGTTTTTAAATATTAAAAAAGACTCTGACAATGTAAAACAAGTGCAATCTGGAGAAAATAAAGATAATAATGCTATATCTGACGAGATGGATATGTCTTATTAAATTAAAATTGTCTAATTAATACTCTTTCGTTTGGATCCTGATCCCAGTTACTCTTTTTTTGGAATTTTAGACACTCAAGCTACTCTTGGTTGGATTACTATTTTCCTGCTTTTGTTTTTATCTGCATTGATATCTGCCGCTGAGGTTGCTCTTTTTTCATTGTCCCCAAATGATGTTGCAAAGTTGTCGAATGAAAATCCAAAAAAAGGGAAATTATTGGATAAAATACTTCAAAAACCCAAAAAACTATTAGCAACATTATTATTGGCTAATAATTTTTTAAACATTGGAGTTGTAATAATTTTTTCTATCGTAGGGAGTTCACTTTTTGAGAATATTCAATCACCTGTAATAAAGTTTGTTTTTGAGGTTGTATTGGTAACTTTTTTGATTTTGCTTTTTGGTGAAGTTTTACCAAAGATTTATGCAAGTAGAAATAGTTTAAAATTTTCAGCATTTATAATTGTTCCGCTTAGTTTTTAGATAAGCTACTATCACCAGTGAGCATTCCTTGTGCGAAACATTTCTAATATTTTGCACAACAAATTAGGTAATCAAAAAGCAATATTTCAGTCAATCAATTATCTCAAGCACTTGAGTTAACTTCACCTGAGGACACAACTACTGATGAACATAAAATATTGGAAGGAATTGTTTCCTTTGAAACACTGATACTAAACAAGTAATGAGTCCTAGAATAGATGTTTTTGCATTGGATATTGATGAAACTTTTTTCAGAAATTTATCCTAAGATTGTCGATAAAGGATATTCAAGAATACCTGTTTTTAAAGATAATATTGACCATATTGTTGGGGTTTTGTTTGTAAAAGATTTGATTCCACACATTCACAAAAAGAATTTGAATGGGATAAATTAATTAGAACTCCATTTTTTGTTCCTGGAAAACAAAAATTAGATGACTCATGAAAGACTTTCAGACCATGAAAAGCCATATAGCTGTTGTGGTTGATGAATATGGAGGCACATCTGGTATTGTTAAGATTTTGAGGATATTATTGAGGAAATTGTTGGAGATATTTCAGATGAGTTTGATGATGAAAATATTAATTTTCTCAAATCGATGAAAAGAATTTTATCTTTGAAGGGAAAATAAATCTTAAGGATTTCTATAAAATAACTGGTCTTGATGAAGAACCTTTTGAAGCAAAAAAAGGTGAAGCCGAAACTTTGGCTGGTTTCATTTTAGAAAACTTAGGACATTTTCCAAAAAAAAGGTCAAAAAATACACTTTTCTTCAACTTTTTTCGTTATTAGCGTTGTTGACAAGAGAAGAATAAAACAAAATAAAAGTTACCTCAGAATAGATGAAGATCAAATCATTTACAGCTCTAATTTTTTTAACAAGTTTGACAATTTGTTGCAAAGTAGATGATGTGTTACCTAAACCTGCAAGCTAACTACGATTGGATTATCCAGGAGCAACCTACAAAGCATTTGAAACACCTTGTCCATTTACATTTGAGATGAACAAAACGGCTAATGTAGAAACCGACAAAGATCAGGTTATAGTTTGCACTACAAAAAAATGGTTACGGTTTACTTAACTTATAAGCCAGTCCAAAATAATATTGATAAACTATTGCGCGATGCTCAAAAATTGACTTATGAGTACGTAACAAAAGCAGATGATATTCTAGAAACACCATTTATCAACAAGATAATGATAAAGTATACGGAATGTTTTACAGAGTTAGTGGTAACGCGCGAACAAATGCGCAGTTTTATGTTACTGACAGTGTGAAGCATTTTGTGACAGGTTCGGTTTATTTTTATGCTAAGCCCAATTACGACCTCTATAATGCCAGCAACAGATTATATCAAAAAAGACATGAGAAAAATAAATTTTTTTTTTTTTTTTTTTTAAACTTTTCGTTGGAAATAAAAAAAGCGAAACTCAATTGAGTTCTCTTTTTAGTTTTTTCTAGATTTTCGTTTTCATGTCAGAAACCTTGTATGTTTTACCATCTGCACACGATCTAACTAAATTGGTAATTTTTTTTGAGTCTTAAAACTGCAAGATCAAAAACAACAGTAGCTTCTTTTTTGTCAAAATCTACTTTTGCCTCTGAATCCCATTTGTTTCAGCAAGTTTATCCTCAATTGTTTTTGCACAACCAATAGCGCAGCCATGCCTTCTATATGAAATGAAGCCGTTTCAGGTTTTGCCGCTATGGTTTTTCTTCTTAGGTTCTTTAGCTTCTTGAGAAATATTGGCCTTAGAGGCAGTTTCCTTACAACCAATTAATGCCAAAGAACAAAAAGAAACAGTCAATAAAGATTTGAAAAAATCATGATATTATATTTAGTGTTTGTTGCTTCAAGTTGAAATGCACCACAAATAAAAAATAACTAATTTTTTAAAATGGTCATTCTTAAAATAATTACAAAATTTGCCAAATAATTTTTAGTTATGAACGTCACTACAAATAAAATGGATTTTACTCGCTTTGTTGGCTTTAATAGGGAAGCTCATTTATTTTAATCAAAAAGGGCTTGTTGGATTATTCCATTTGAGTTGGGTTCATTGAGAATAATTTTTTGTGCAATATTTTTATTAGTAATTGGATTTAAGAGTTTAGCCGAAATTCCTTTGCATAAGTGGAAATATGTTGCAATTACTTCATTGTTTGGCACATTTATTCCAGCATATCTTTTTGCTATTGCAGAAACAAAAGTAAGTAGTTCTATCTGCCTCATTCTAAACTCATTGACACCGCTAAGTACTTTGTTGTTGGGAGCAACTTTTTTTTTGGCTTAGAGATTTCAAAAGAAGTCAATTTTTAGGAATAATTATAGGACTTATTGGGACTGCTATCATCTTAATTTTTGCAGGAGTAGAAAACAATACAACAGAGAATTATTTTTATACTTTATTTGTGATTGTTGCCAATGTGTTACGCCACGAATGTTAATTTGATAAAAAAATATTTATCTTACGTAAAACCTCTGAGCATAACTACCGGTAATTTTATGGTTATGTTATTGCCTGCTGTAATGATTTTGTTTTTAACTGATTTTTTCAGCAAAAATTAATATTGTTTCAACTCAAAATGCTATGATTTTTGTGGGCTTATTTTGGGTATTGTTGGAACAGGAATAGCGAATGTTTCATTTTATAAATTAATTCAAATTTCATCGCCAGTTTTTGGCTCTCTGTTACATATTTGATACCAATAGTTGTAGCATTGGGTTAGGATTTTTGATAATGAGAGATTAAGTTTGTTTCAGGTTTTTGGAGCAGTTATAGTTATGGTGGGAATATATTTGGCAAATAAAAAAACAAAAGACCGCAATTGGCAATTTTTATTTTTATACAAAATTTCTAAATTTATTATTTGAAATCTGCATCTGTAACCTCGTTTACTTTTACATCACTCATAATAAAGTTTAATTCAAATCCTTGGTTCATTGTTATTGCATAAGGGAATTTAACACCTTTAACATCTTTATAATCACCAAAGTTAGTAGTTAATTAGTCATTTTTTGTTCGCTCCTTCAACTGTTTTTGATTCAGCTACTTTTAAACCAGATTTTACATCGTAGTATAAAGTTGATTTTCCGTTTTTGATAACATAAGCATCACTACCATTGCGCGTCTAATACCATCAAGAACCAAATCTGTTTTTTTCATCAAGGCAAGCTCGTCAAAAGTTGCAAGAGTTTTTTCTCTGCAAATTCTTCAGCAGAAAGTTCTTTTCTCATGCCTTTGTTGAACTGTAAATCCTCCTTTTCATCAACCACTTGTTTTGATAATTGCCCATTCCTTCCATTTCACTTTTACTAAAGATTTTCCTTTTAGCATCTTTTTTCATTGTAAATTTTAAAGGAGCTGGAGCTTGTGGAATTGTTGCAGTTCCAACCATTGAAACTGTTTTTACAGCAAACGCATACAGCTTTTTGACCACCAATTTGGTGCTTTTGATGTAATTATCTAGAACTGTTTTAACGGTTACACCAGCTGGAGCAGGCTTTTTCATAGCTGCTGGTTTTTCTGTTGATTTCGTATTTATCGAAATAGAACATAGGTATTTTTAGTTTTTCCAAAGCAGGAATTACTTCTGAACCTTTACCTACTATAAGTATACGCATGTTGTCTGTACAAGCATATATTTATTAGCAACTCTCATTACATCATCAGCAGTTACTGCATTGATGTTTTTGATGTAGTTTTCATAGAAATCTGCTGAAAAACCTTCTGTTTGTTAATATTTAATGCATAACGAGCAACTGTAGCTGGTTTTTCACTTGCATTACAAAACGCCCAATATATCCAGCTTTTACATTTTTAAGTGTTTCTTCAGAAACTTTTTCAGTTCTAATTCTATTGAGTTCATTTAGAGCTTCTACAACTGAGCTGTCAGTAACTGCATTTCTAACTTGAGCATTTCCTGTAAATTTACTTGAACCAAATTTGCTTTAATCAACATATGATCTTGCACCATATGTCCAACCATGTTTTTCTCTAAGGTTCATGTTTAAATAACTATTGAAATCTCCACCATAGATTTGATTGGCAACAATCAAAGAAATAATCAGATTAGAAATTTTCATATCAATAGTGTTCAATAAAGTTAACTCTGATTGAACAGCATTTGGCATGTCAACAAAGTTTATTTGAGTGTACTGAACATTACTTGGTGTAGAATAACTTACTCTAGGAGCAGTAGCTTTTACCCAACTTCCAAAAGTTTTTCTACATTTTTCTTAACGTCTTTAGTTTTAATATCACCAACCACAACAAGATAAGCTCTTTCAGGGACAAAATAAGTTCTGTAGTTGTCTTTTACATCAGCTAAAGAAACATTTTTTATAGTTTCTTCAGATAGATATTCACCAGCTGGATTGGTTTTACCAAAAGCTAAACATTTTCAACTCTTCCTGCAACAGCAGAAACATTTTTTTCTTGTGTTTTTAGTCCTTCGATTAATTTGTCTTTTTCTTTGTCAAACTCTTCTTGAGTAAAATTTGGCATCAAAGAACCTTCGCCAATAATTCTAAAATTCTTTTAGAATGTTTTGATAAACCGCTTGCAGAAGCACCAGAAGAATAGAAATTGATGTTTGCTCCGAGGAAATCAATTTCTTCATTGGAAAGCATCTTTTGAGGTTTTTGTTGAACCATTTCCTATTAGTGAACTTGTTAGTTCGTCAACACCTTTTTTGTCTCCTTCTGCATAAGGAGCATTGTCCAAAGTTAGATTATAGGAAACACGAGGTAGTCGGTGATCTTCAACCACTAAAACTTTTAATCCATTTGGTAAAGAAAAAGTTTCTGGGTTTTTTTATTTTTATACTAGGAGTCGGTCCTGGTTTTGGCTGTGATCTGTCGTCTTGTGCTTGTGTCATAAAAGTTAAAAACAAGCTAGAAAGTATTATAATTGATTTTTTCATGATAATTTGATCTTAGTTTTGAGCTTTATCTTTTGCAGGAACATAATCCAAAATCAAACGTTGGTTTGGATTTCTAAATATTTGCGAGCTACATCTCTGATTTCTTCACGAGTGATTGATCTGTAGATGTCCATTCTCATTTATAAGGTTAATGTCACCATAAAAAAGATAATATGAAGCTAAATTTTCTGCAATTCCTTCAACACTAGAGTTGTTGCTTCATATAATTGTTTTCATAAATGTTTTGCAATTTTTGAAAATCTTTTCTGAAATCAATTCATTTTGAAGTTTTACAATTTCTTCATCAGCTTCTCTAATTAAATCAGCAGAAGTAAAATCACCTTGAGGCATTCACAAATTATGTATGAGCCATAGAAGTCTTCTTGTGTGTGTAGTTGAAAGCACCAATTTAATGCCATTGTCATCAACAATTTTTTTGTACAAACGTGAACTTTTCCGTCGCTCAAAATTGTTGAAATCATATCCAATACTCTAGCATCGCGTGTTTTCATTGAAGGAGTTCTATATGTTAACAACCATTGGTTTTTGAATATTCGGGTCTTCATAAGTAGCACGAATTGTTTCTGTGATTGGTTGTTCAACAAATGTTTTTCTTTCAATTTTTTCGCCACGAGGAATTCGGCCAAATATTTTTCAATCCAAGCTTTTGTTTTGTGCAATATCTATTTGCCCGGCAACTACTTAGCACAGCATTGTTTGGAGAATAGAATTTTATTAAAAGCTTGAAATTCTTCAAGAGTTGCGGCATCAAGATGTTCCATAGAACCTATAGTTGCCCATCACTTGTGTTGATGAACTTTAAATAAGTTTTTCTTTACTTCAGCAAGAAGTTGTCCATAAGGTTGGTTATCTACGCGAAGTCTTTTTCTTCTTTAACTACTTCGTTTTGAGTGTCAACACCAATTTGATTGATAACAGGATGCATTAATCGCTCAGGACTCCATCCATAGACCAAGTTCTGTATTATTTGACGGAAAACTTTCGGAAAATAGTAAGTTCTATCATCAGAAGTGTTAGCGTTGTTGGTTCCACCATTAGACGTAACGGTTTTCATCCATTCACCTCTTTGGATGTTTTTTGTTCCTTCGAAAAGAAGGTGTTCAAAAAAATGTGCAAACTCAGTTCTTCTCTTAGGGATTTTCGTTCCTTTGATCCTACATGATACATAACCGAAGTTATTACTACAGGAGCAGATTGGTCGTTGTGAAGGATGACATGCAAACCATTTGCAACTTTATACTCTTCAAAAGCTACTTTTTGTTACAAAAGCTGTACTTCCAAGCATAAGCATTGAACTAAAGCGATTAAAGATTTTTTTCATAAAAAATTGAAATTTTGTTGTATTGGATTATTTGTATATACGAAACGTGCATGTGTGTTTTGTTACAACAAATTTAGCTTTTTTTGAATATTATTTGATAAAAGTTATCTCATAGATTTTCAATTATTTAACTGGAAACAATTTTTTAATTAAAGAAGTTGTTTTGTGTAATTATTAATTGTATATTTGCAAACTCAAAAAATAATTTAAAATCATTGCTATGTACGCAATCGTAGAGATAGCAGGGCAACAATTCAAAGTAAGCAAAGACCAAAAAGTATTTGTTCACAGGTTATATTCATCGAAGAAGGTTCAAAAGTTTCTTTGAAAAAGTTCTTTGTTAGATGATAATGGAAACATTACTCTTGGCGGCCTCAGCTATAGATGGAGTTTGTAGAAGCCAAAGTGTTACAACACTGGAAAGGAGTACAAAGTAATCGTTTTCAAAAAGAAAAGAAGAAAAGGTTTCAAAAAGAAAATGGTCACAGCATTAATCATTAACTCAAATCATTATTGAAGGTATTGTTTTTCTGAAAAAAATCAGCTCCAAAAGTTGAAAAAGTTGCTGAAGTGAAAGAAGCAAAGCGCCAAAAGCAAAAAAATCAGGTGATGATTTAGTTATAATCGAAGGTATTGGTCCAAAAGTCAAGAAGTATTGCAGTCGCAGGAATTGATACTTTTGCAAAATTAGCATCAACTGATGCAACCTAAAGTTAAAGAAATTTTAGAAGCTTCAACTGCTATGTCATTTAGATCCAACAACTTGGGCTCAACAAGCTCAGATCACGCTGATGGAAAATGGATGAATTAAAAAAAATTACAGGACGAATTAAAACGGTGGCAAAGCTGTTTAATTTTAGTATTAACTTATAAAACCAAAAACATCATGGCTCACAAGAAAGGTGTCGGTGTTCTTAAAAACGGTAGAGAATCAGAATCGGAAACGTCTAGGCGTTAAGATTTTGGTGGTCAAGCAAAAGAAGTTGCTGGTAACATCATCGTTAGACAAAAGCGTTCAAAGCATAATGCTGGTGAAAATGTTTACATGCAAAGATCAAGCACTAATTACGTGCTTTGTTTTTGAATTGTGAAATTCCAGAAAAAGCAGAAGGAAAATCATTTGTTTCAGTTTTTCCTTTGAAGCATAAGAATATTTTTCTTATTCATATAAAAAGCCCACTTATTAAGTGGCTTTTTTGTTTGTCTAAACCTATAGCGATTTAAATTTTATAATTAAATTGATAACTCAAACCATCTAGGTTAACTGGATTTTAAATATCTGATTATTTAAGTGTAATATAATACAGCATAAAAAAACCTTGCTTTTTGGCAAGGTTTTTTATTTTAACAATTTTATGAAAATTAATATCTGTAATATTCTGTTTGAATGGACCTTGAACTTCAACACCAATGTATGTACTTTGTTCAGCGTTTAAAGTCTCTAATTCAACCCTAGTTTATATAAATGTAAGCATTACTTTTTCATCAAGATGTTTTGGTAACATATACACTTCATTTTTGTAAGCAAGACTATTTGTCCATAATTCAATTTGAGCTAATGTTTTGCCAGAGAAAGAGTTACTCATTACAAAAACTCGGATGACCTGTAGCACAACCTAAGTTTACTAAACGACCTTCAGCAAGAATAATAACTTCTTTTTTTACCGCTTACATTGTAGATGTCAACTTGAGGTTTAACTTCTTTTTTGGTTGAACCAAAGTTATCGTTTAGCCAAGCCATATCGATTTCGTTATCGAAGTGACCAATGTTACATACAATTGCTTTATCTTTCATTGCTTCAAAATGACGACCAACCACGATATCTTTATTTCCTGTAGTTGTGATTACGATATCTGCATTTGCAATAACATTATCTAAACGTTTTACTTCATAACCATCCATTGCAGCTTGAAGCGCACAAATTGGGTCAATTTCAGTAACAGTAACGATTGAACCTGCTCCACGGAATGAAGCCGCAGTTCCTTTACCAACATCACCATATCCGCAAACAACTACTCTTTTTCCAGCCAACATAACATCAGTTGCACGACGAACAGCATCTACAGCAGATTCTTTACAACCATATTTATTGTCAAATTTAGATTTAGTAACCGAATCGTTTACGTTGATAGCTGGCATATACAATGTTCCGTTTTTCATTCTTTCATATAAACGGTGAACACCAGTTGTAGTCTCTTCAGACAAACCTTTGATTCCTTCAACTAATTCAGTGTATTTATCAAAAACCATGTTTGTTAAATCGCCACCATCATCAAGAATCATATTTAGAGGTTTTCTATCTTCTCCAAAGAAAAGCGTTTGCTCAATACACCAGTCAAACTCTTCTGCATTCATACCTTTCCAAGCATAAACTGGAATACCAGCAGCAGCAATTGCAGCAGCGGCATGATCTTGAGTTGAAAAAATATTACAAGAAGACCAAGTTACTTCTGCTCCTAGAGCAACCAAAGTTTCGATTAAAACAGCGGTTTGAATAGTCATATGAAGACAACCAGCAATTCTAGCTCCTTTCAATGGTTGACTTGGACCATATTCTTCTCTAATAGCCATTAAACCAGGCATTTCTGCTTCTGCCAATTGGATTTCTTTTCTTCCCCATTCTGCTAAAGAAATATCTTTAACTTTGTATGGTACATAAGGAATTGTTTGTGTACTCATTTATTTTTGTATATTAGTTTATTAAAAATGACTGCAAAAGTAATTCATATCTTTTATTTTTTCAAACATTTAGCTTATTTTGTGAATTGTTTATCATTGTAAAAATTTGAAAAACAGTAAAATATAAAAATGCCATTCCACAAATCGATAACAATTAAACAAGATACTATTCTCTTTCTTTGGAAGATAACAGAAAGTTATGATTGGTTTTTTGAAAACGCAAAGCTCAAAGAAAAATCTATTTTGAGATTAGAAACCATGAAGTCAGAATCTCATAGAAAAGGCTTTCTAGCAGTTAGAATGTTATTGCAAAATATAGGATACAGTGACTTTGATTTGTTTTATGATGAGTATGGAAAGCCTCATTTGCAAGACGGAAAACACATTTCAATATCACATTCTAATGATTTTTCGGCAGTTGTAATAAGCAATGAAATTTTAGGTTTAGATATTGAACAGATAAAAGAAAAAACCCTAAAAATTGCTCCTAGGTTCATGGAAACGCATCATTTAGAAAACCTTGAGCATGAAGATAAATTAAAAAAAGCCACAGTAATTTGGGGAATAAAAGAATCCATATTTAAAATAAAAAACGAAAAAGGAATTAGTTTTCCTGAGCACATTTTTGAAAAACCATTTGACCTAAAAGAAAAAAGAGCTACAGGAATTTTAAAGTTTAATAATAAAGAAGAATTTTTTGACGCCTATTTTGACCAAGTAGAAAATTATATCTTTGTATGCCTTTTTGAAAAGAGAAATGAATAGACTTTATAAAGATATTTTAGATGCAAAAAGAAGCAGGAAAAAATTACTCGCTATCCTAATAGATCCTGAGAAAACAAACCGTTTTAACTATTTGCCATTAATAAAAAAGATTAATCAATCACCAGCAACTCATATTTTTGTTGGAGGAAGTTCTTATGATGGCAATCATCTTGATGAAATTATTTCAATTTTAAAAGAAAAAACAACTTTACCTATACTTCTTTTTCCTGGTAATCTATCGCAAATATCTGAAAAAGCTGACGGAATTTTGTTTCTCCAATTACTATCGGGAAGAAATCCCGATTATTTGATTGAGCATCAAGTTCAAGCGGTAACAGCAATAGAAAAAACTAATCTAGAAGTTATTTCAACAGGTTATATTCTAATCGAAAGCGGTGGAGAAACAGCCGTTGAGAGAGTTAGTAAAACCAAACCAATGGATAGAAATAATGTTGATTATGTGTCTCAAACGGCAAAAGCAGGAGAATTTATTGGGAACAAATTGATTTATCTAGAAGCGGGAAGTGGAGCAAAAAAAACAGTTCCTATGGAAATGATTGCAATGGTTTCAAAAAGAATTTCTGTTCCCTTAATTGTAGGTGGTGGAATTCGTTCCAAAGTAGAAATAGAAAATGCTTTTAGTTCGGGAGCAAACATTGTCGTAATTGGAACTGCATTTGAGAATGATCTTAATTTTTTTGATTGATGTTTGAATTTCTTTTTTCGCAATATAAAAATTACCCAACACATGAAATTATTCTTGAACTAATAGCCATTTTTTTTGGGTTATTGAGCGTTTGGTTCGCCAAGAAAAATAATATTTTGGTTTTCCCTACAGGAATAATTAATACAGGAATATACGTTTATTTGTTGTGGAAATGGGATTTACTTGGTGATATGATAATAAATTTTTATTATGTGGTCATGAGTGTATATGGTTGGTATCATTGGTCAAGAAAAAAAGGTGAACAAAATCAATATGAAATAGCAATTGCATCAAAAAAAGAATGGTTCTATTCATTTTATATTTTTACAGCTACGATACTACTTGTTGTTGGAGTTTATTTATTTTTTGGTAAATTTACTCATTGGACATCATACGTTGATACATTTGTAACTGGGATATTTTTTGCCGGAATGTGGTTAATGGCTCGACGAAAAATTGAAAATTGGTTGTTTTGGATTATTGGTGACATTATTTCCATACCAATGTATTTTGTCAAAGGATATACTTTCACGAGTATACAATATTTAATTTTTACAATTATTGCCTTTTATGGCTATCAAGAATGGAAGAAAAAACTACAACAATAAACACTCTGATAACTAAATTTGGTTTTACCGATTCTGATTTTGAACAAATTAAAGAAATGAATATTGATTTGGACAAAATAGAAAGCGAACTGTTGATATTCAAGTCTGGAATACCAAAAGTTTTTCTCGAAAAACCAGCAACCATAGGCGATGGAATTCTTAAAATTTCAAATCCTGAATTTCAAGATTATGCTCAATTTTTCGACATAAAAAAAGAAAATTTAAAACTCAAAAAATTTGTTCCAGCATCTGGCGCAGCTAGTAGAATGTTTAAGTTTTTGAATGAGTTTTTGAATGAGTTTAACTTGGAAAACGAAACTATCAACGCATATATCAACAGAAAAAAAGACAAGAACTTGCCTGTTTTCCTTGCTGGAATTGAAAAATTTCCTTTCTATGAAACTGTAAAAAATAGATTAAAAGAGATTTTACCAGAGTATTACACACTTGAAGGTCATGAAAAAAGCTATCATTTTATAAAATTGATGCTATCCAAAGATGAATTTGATTTTTCCAATAAACCAAAAGGTGTCCTTGATTTTCATAAATATAGAGACAAAACTTCTACAGCTCTTGAAGAACATTTGAATGAATGTGCCTATTACGCCGAGTCGAATAATGTTTCACATTTACATTTTACAGTTTCAGAAAATCATTTGAACCTGTTTAAGGATATTATAAAGAATATAAAATCAAAAATTGAAGAAAAATCAGGAACTCATGTTCATGTTTCCTATTCTTTTCAAGACAAATCAACAGATACAATTGCAGTTGATGTTAATAATAGACCTCTTCGTGATGAACAAGGAAAACTGGTGTTTAGACCAGGCGGACATGGTGCGTTGATAAACAATTTAGGAAACCTTGATGCGGATGTAATTTTTATCAAAAACATTGATAATGTTATTCAAAATCATATTAACCAAATAACGCTCTACAAAAAAGGTTTAGCAGGAGTATTACTAAAACTTCAAGAAAAAATATTTGATATTTTATATAAGATAGAGTATAACTTGGTTGAACCTGAGAATATTGATTCAATAGTTAGTTTTATGCAAAAAGAATTAAATATTGATATCATTGAAGGCTTTGAAAAATTTACTTTCGAAAACAAAATAGATTTTATAACTTCTAAACTCAATAGACCATTGAGAGTTTGTGGAATGGTTAAAAATGAAGGTGAACCTGGTGGTGGTCCATTTTGGGTAAGAAGTTACAAAGGCACTCTTTCTCTTCAAATTGTAGAGAGTTCGCAAGTTGATCATGATAACAAGGAACAAGTGAAGATTCTATCAGAGTCAACTCATTTTAATCCTGTAGATCTGGTTTGTGGGATTAAAAACTACAAAGGTGAAAAATTCGATTTACAACAGTTTGTTGACCATAGTACAGGTTTCATTGTTCATAAAAACAACAAAGGAAAAGAACTAAAAGGTTATGAGTTACCTGGTTTGTGGAACGGTGCAATGGCTAAATGGATAACGGTTTTTGTAGAAGTTCCATTAATAACTTTTAATCCAGTAAAAACAGTCAATGATTTACTGAAACCTGCACATCAACCCCAAAATGAATAAAGAAAAACTACTCTGTGAGCTACAGTATAAAGCTGTTAGAAGTTCGGGTTCTGGTGGTCAAAATGTAAACAAAGTTTCTTCCAAAGTAGTTATAACATTTGACCTCAATACGTCTGAGGCTTTTTCTATTGAGCAAAAAGAATTGATTTTAAGTAAATTAGCATCAAAATTTACTTCAGAAAACATCTTGATTTTAACCTGCGATGAGGATAGAAGTCAATTAAAAAATAAAGAAATTGTAACCAAACGTCTAGTAGATTTACTAAAAAAGGCACTGGTTGTCCCCAAAAAAAGAAAACCAACTTCTGTTCCAAAATCGGTTGTTGAAAAACGCATAAAAGACAAAAAAACCAACTCAGAAATAAAACAAAATAGAAAGAAACCTAATTTGTGAATTTTGATATTGCAATTATGGTTTATATTGACTTATCTTTGCCATGTCTCAAAGGGGTGCTTTTTCCATAAGGCTGAGATTATACCCAATGAACCTAGAACAGGTAATGCTGTTTAGGGAAAAATGATTGACAAGAGTGCACGCTTGCAGTCATAGGAACAAAATCAATTTTATTAATTTATAACAAAGAATAATTACCCCTTTTATTCGTAACATTTTTTTACGAATGAAAACTTTATTCAGTTTTAAAACAAAAAGGCCAAAACTCATGACCAATGAGCTTTGTTTGGTAATCGTACTTTCATTATCAACTTTTGTGTCTTTTTCTCAAGAAAAAACCCAAGACACAACGAAAGTTAACCAACTTACCGAAGTAGTTGTATCTTCAGTAAGAGCAAAAGGGAAAAACCCAATTACGTTTTCTAACGTTACTAAAGAAGAATTAACGCCAAGAAATCTAGGTCAAGATGTTCCTGTTTTACTCAATTATCTTCCATCGGTTGTCTCAACTACAGATGCTGGAAATGGTGTGGGTTACACTTACATGAGAGTTCGTGGTTCAGATGGTTCAAGAATAAATGTAACTCTTGATGGAATACCTTTTAACGACAGCGAAAGTCAAGGAACTTTTTTTGTCAATCTACCCGATTTTACTTCTTCTGTCGAAAGTTTGCAATTACAGCGCGGAGTAGGAACATCTACAAATGGCGCTGGTGCTTTTGGCGCAAGTTTAAACATGCAAACCAAGTCATACAGAGAAAATGCCTATGCCGAGTTGTCCAATTCTGGAGGAAGTTTTGGAACAAGAAAACACACTTTACAATTTGGTACAGGTTTGCATAATAATTTTGAAATGAATGCCCGAATTTCAAATATTGCCTCTGATGGCTTCATCGACAGAGCATTTTCTAAGATGTTTGGCTATTTCTTCAATGCTAATTATGTGACCAAAAACTCTTTGATAAAATTTCTTGCTTTTGGCGGAAAAGAAAAAACATATCAAGCGTGGAATGGTCTAGAAGATCAAGAAAAATTAAAAAACGATAGAACATTCAATCCAAGTGGAATGTATTTTGACGAAAATGGCAATATGAAGTTTTATGACAATGAAACAGATAATTATTGGCAAAATCATTTTCAATTGCATTGGTCAGAAAAATGGTCAGATAAGTGGGTTTCAAACACCGCATTCCACTACACAAAAGGAAAAGGTTACTTTGAACAATACCGCGAAGATGAAACTCTAGCCGATTACTTTCTACCAGATTTTCTAGGAAATTCCCTTTCTGATTTGGTGAGAAAACGTTGGTTAGACAATGATTTCTTTGGAACTACATTTTCATTGAATTATAAAACTACCCAAACGGATATTTTACTCAGTGGTGCTGCCAATCGATATTTAGGAAAACATTTTGGTGAAGTTGTTTGGACACAATATTACATTCCAGATGCTAATCGATATTATGATAATTTCGGGAATAAGGGCGATGTGAATTTCTACATCAAGGCATCTCAACAATATGGAAAACTCAGTTTTTTTGCTGATTTACAATACAGAATGGTCTTTTATCAGGCTGATAGTTATCGCTTTAGTGATGTTGATGATACTTTTCGTTTTTTCAATCCAAAAGCAGGTTTGAATTATCAATTGAATGAAAAAAATTCTTTTTATGGTTATTTTGGCATTGCCAACAAAGAACCACGACGCGATGATTATGAAAATGGAGCTGTAAAACCTGAACGTCTTTTTGATTATGAGTTGGGTTGGAAATACAACTCCAAAAAAATCAAATTTTCTGCCAATGCTTTCTACATGAGTTATAAGAACCAATTGGTTTTGACTGGTGCGTTGAATGATGTAGGTTCACCAGTTTTTGAAAACAGTGGAAAAAGCTTCAGACTTGGTCTAGAATTAGAATCTACGATTGCAATAACCGAAAAGTTAATTGTTAGTCCAAATGCGACCATTAGCCAAAACAAAAACCTCGATTTCTATTTTTCGCGCGATGGTGTTTTGCAGAATTTAGGTAATACAAATATCGCTTTTTCGCCCAATGTTGTTGTTGGGAATAGAATAACATTTTTGCCTGTTAAAGATTTTCATATTTCATTCCTATCAAAATTTGTTGGAAAGCAATACATGGGAAATATAGACTCTGAAAATTCTGTATTGAAATCATATTTTGTTAATGATTTAAACCTTTCCTATGACTGGAAGATCAACAAAACCATAAAATCGATAACCTTTTCTGCATTGGTCAATAATTTGTTCAATCTACAATATGAGTCAAATGGTTATTTTTACACTTATGATGATGATTTCAGTAATCCGGGTAGTGTAACAATTGAAGGCACAGGATATTATCCACAAGCAGGCATAAATTTTCTAGCAGGAATAACATTAAAAATTTAAAAAAAGAAGTCCCAAAACTGGGACTTTCTTAATTATATATTAATAGTGTATTTCCATTAATTTGAACTCTATATTGTTTCATCCTATACTGTTTGCCTGGACTTTGGCCGCTAAAAAGACTGTATTCAGCAGAATCACAATCACATATTGCGTTAATTCCCTCAATAGACATTGTAGAACAAGAACTCAAAGTTTGATTTGGACAAGCTAGGTCAAAAGCATTAAAACCACTTCCTGTGTTAAAAATTACAATTCCTCTAACGCCTTGAGAGTAATCAACCACATGATTACTTGGATACTGTAAATTGGAATATTGAGGTAAACTCATATTTATCTGTAAATCAACAGGATAGTTAGGAAGATAAGGATTATTGTTGTTAAAACTTCCGCCATCACAAGACAAAAGAAGTATCAAAGCAATTATTGGAAAAATCTTTTTCATTTTTTTGAAATTAATAAGCATTAAACAAAAATAAATTATTTAACTTTGGCAAACGCTCTGTTGAGTGATTTAATTTGAAATAAATTTTTAAAAATACTATCTTTGCAGAAAGAAATCCCGTCCAGAATGGGATTTTTTCTGTTTATATATAACGATGAAATTATGAGTAAAGTATCTTATTATACCGCTGAAGGATTAAAAAAACTAAAAGAAGAATTGGACTATCTAAAAAGCGTTGAACGACCAAAAGCCTCTGAAGCTATTGCCGAAGCTCGCGATAAAGGAGATTTATCAGAAAATGCAGAATATGATGCAGCAAAAGAAGCTCAAGGATTACTTGAGATGAAAATTGCCAAAATGGAAGAGCTTTATGCTAATGCTCGCTTGATTGATGAATCGCAACTCGATACTTCAAAAGTGTTGGTGCTTTCTAAAGTAAAAATAAAAAATCAAGCCAACGGAATGGAAATGAATTACACGCTTGTAGCAGAAAGTGAAGCTGACTTGAAAACTGGAAAAATTTCGGTTACATCGCCTATTGGTAAAGGTTTGCTAGGTAAATCTGTTGGTGAAGTTGCTGAAATTACAGTTCCTAATGGTAAAATAAACTTTGAAATTTTAGAAATATCTAGAGATTAATATGGCTTCAATTTTCACAAAAATTGTCAACGGAGAAATCCCTTGCTACAAAATTGCAGAGGACGAAAATTATCTGGCTTTTCTAGATGTAAACCCAAATGCTAAAGGACACACACTTTGTATTCCAAAACAAGAAATCAACAAGATTTTTGATATGGAAGAAGAGCATTACCTTGGGTTAATGAAATTCTCTAGAAAAGTTGCAAAAGCTGTTGAGAAAACTGTTCCATGCAAAAGAATAGGCGTTGCAGTTGTTGGTTTGGAAGTTCCACATGTTCATGTACATTTAATTCCTCTTCAAGATATGGATGATATGCGTTTTCAAAGAAAAGTATCTTTAGAAAAAGATGAATTTGAAAGCCTAGCCAAAAAAATAAAGGATAATTTATAATTCAAAAAAACTGAATGAAACTAAAAAAAATTTTTCGAAAAGGAATTCGATTTTTTGGATTTGACGTTATAAAATTTCCTCCACAAAACAACTTCGATAAAAGATTAGTAGAAATATTAAATGAAACACAGGTTGATTTAATATTGGATATTGGTGCCAATAGAGGTCAATTTGGGCAAAAAATTATTTCATCTGGATATTCAAAAAAACTACTTTCATTTGAACCAGTAAGTATAGTTTATGAATTGTTAAAGAAAAATGCAAAACAATTCTCTAATTGGCATGTATATGAAAGATGTTGTATTGGTGATCAAGAAGGTGAAAATTATATAAATGTTTCAAATTTAACAGGAAATAGCTCTGTTTTAGATATAAAGTCAACACAATACAATGTTAAAAATAGTCATTACGTTTCAAAAGAAAATGTTAAGCAAATAACTTTAGAAACTTTAAATGAAGAACAATTATTAATGAATTCTAATCGAGTATTTGTAAAGATGGATATTCAAGGATTTGAACATTATGTTCTGTTTTGTTTAGAAAAAGTTAATTATTCAATTGTTGGGTTTTATATCGAATTGTCATTAGTAAAACTCTATGATAATCAAGAAGATTACTTGTATATATGTAATTTTCTAAAAAAACATGGGTACGATTTAGTATTTGTTGAGCCCGAAAGTGTTCGTGCAGGACGAATGATACAATTTAATGGAGTGTTTCTCAAAAACGATTTGAGTTATAACTAAAATTGTTTTTTAAATGTGATTTGTATTGTGGTTCCTTTATTAATTTCTGAATGAAGAACTTTTATTTTCCCTTTGTGATAATCTTCAACAATCCTTTTCGTCAAAGATAATCCTAAACCCCAGCCACGTTTTTTTGTGGTAAATCCTGGTTCAAATATTTTTTTGAACTGATTTTTTTGAATCCCTTTTCCTGTATCACTAACTCTAATTTTCAATTGATGAGGTTCATCTTCTATAACTACTGATAATTTCCCTTTTCCTTTCATAGCATCAATTGCATTTTTTACGAGATTTTCAATTGTCCAACTATGAAGAGTAGGGTTTAGAGCAATAATTACAGGATATTTCGGAGCTTTGAAACTAAATTCAACTTGATGCGAAAACCTTGATTTCAAATAATCAAAAGATTGTTCAGTTTCTTCTATAACATTCTTTTCCTCTAAAATAGGTTCAGAACCAATTTTTGAGAATCTATCGGTAATGGTTTGTAGTCTATTAATATCTTTTTCAATTTCAGATACTGTAGTTTCGTCAACATTATCAGCTTTCATGATTTCCAACCAACCGATAAGAGATGACAAAGGAGTTCCGATTTGGTGCGCAGTTTCCTTAGCCATTCCAGCCCAAAGCTTGTTTTGTGTCGCCATTTTTGTGCTTCGGTAAAAGTTGTAAACCAATGCTCCAAAAAGAAATATAATCAATAAAAGTGCTACCGGGTAATATTTTAGTTTATTGATTAAAGATGAATTTCCATAATACAAATATTGAAATTTCCCTGGAAGGTATTCAGTTACAATTGGCTCGTTTTCTTTTTTTAATTGAAGAAGATATTCTTGGATAAGTTTTTTATCATTTACAATTTTTTCGTCAATGTTTGCAGTACTTCTGATGGTGTTGTTTTCCATCAATATGAGCGGAATTGTTGTGTTGTTATTGAAAATTTGAAGGGGTAAATCTACATCAGTTGTCTCATTTGCATTAATCAATGATTTTTGAGCATTGGCCCAAACTTCCATTTTCAATCGCTCTTCATTTTTAAAAATTTGAAAAAAAGTATAAGTATTCCACAGAATTAAACTCACAATGACAAAAGATGCCATAATGATGATCCATCGCGTAATATTTCTTTTTTCTGAAAACTGCATTTGGTTATATTATCGGTAAAAATACTAAAGTTTAGCGAAACTAATTTTAAGTTTATATTTTTGTATAAAACATTCCAATTTTAATGAAAAGTTTCGAACCTCATGTTTTATCGCCTATGCAATTGCAGAGCTATTTGCAAACTGCCATAGCGCCAAGACCAATAGCATTTGCTAGTACTATTGACATTAATGGAAAACCTAATCTGTCTCCATTTAGTTTTTTTAATGTTTTTAGTTCCAATCCGCCAATTTTGGTTTTTTCACCAGCAAGACGTGTTAGAAACAATACCGTCAAACACACCTTAATCAATTGTGAAGCAACAAAACAAGTTGTTATCAACATAGTAGATTACAGCATTGTTCAACAAATGTCTTTATCCAGCACAGAATATCCTGATGGTGTAAATGAGTTTGTAAAATCAGGATTAACAATGTTGCCTTCAGATATGATAAAGCCCTATCGTGTGGCTGAAAGTCCAGTGCAGTTCGAATGTAAAGTGAACGAAATAATCGCTCTAGGAAATCAAGGTGGTGCAGGAAACCTAATCATTTGTGAAGTGGTTAAAATTCACATCAAAGAGAATATTTTAGATGAAAATGGTATGATTGACCAGCAAAAAATAGATTTGGTGGCAAGACTTGGGTCAAATTGGTACACAAGAGTAAATGAAGGACTTTTTGAGGTAGAAAAACCATTGATAACACTAGGAATTGGAGTAGATCAAATTCCTGATTTCATCAAAGAAAGTAAGGTTTTCGATGGGAATGATTTAGGCAAATTAGGTAATATTGAGACCTTGCCTACAGAAGAAGAAATTAATATATTTGTAAAAAACAATGTTGCGGTAAAAGGCGTTTTAAGTTCAGATGATACTGAAAAAATTCATCTCAAAGCAAAAGAATATTTGAATAACAATGAAGTACTTTCTGCATGGAAAGTATTATTAGCAAAACTATAATTTTATGGAAATTTCAGGAAAAGTAAAAGTGATAAATGCAGAGCAACAAGTGAGTGCTTCATTTAGAAAAAGAGAATTGGTTGTAACGACTGAAGAGCAATATCCTCAGCACATTTTAGTTGAATTCACTCAAGATAAATGTGATTTACTGAATAGCTACAATGTTGGCGATGCAGTAAAAGTTTCAATAAATTTAAGAGGAAGAGAATGGACAAACCCACAAGGAGAAACAAAATATTTTAATTCAATTCAAGGTTGGAGAATTGAAAAATTAGTGGCAGAACAACCAGCTCAGCAAATGCCACCAATGCCAGCTGCAGAAGCATTTGAACCTGCTACAAACTTCAACGAAGAAGAACACGACGATTTGCCTTTCTAGTAAGTTGGAAGTCAGAAGTTGGAAGTCAGAAGTTTAAGTAATACTTGAATTTCTGGCTTTTTCATTACTATTGATTTTTGTAGTTGAATTTTGAAATTGAAAAATGTATTTCCTAACCAAAGAACTTTATTTTCCTCCAGCTGAAGAGGCATCTTTTGATGGTATTTTAGCCATAGGTGGTGATTTATCTCCAGAAAGATTAATTCTAGCCTACAAAAGTGGAATTTTTCCTTGGTTTGATGATAATGAACCCATTCTTTGGTGGTCGCCACCAAGAAGAATGGTGGTTTTTCCAAAGGTTTATAAAACGCCTAAAAGTATTAGAAACATAATTAATAGAAACATCTTTAATGTCACTTTCAATACTAATTTTAAGGAGGTAATAATGAATTGTCAACAGATAAATCGTCCAGGTCAAAATGGAACTTGGCTGACAGATGATATGGTTAATGCCTATTTGAAGTTGCATGAAATGGGATTTGCAAAATCGATAGAAGTATGGCAAGACAATGAACTCGTTGGAGGATTATATGGTGTTGATTTAGGTAAGGTTTTTTGTGGAGAAAGTATGTTTTCCAAAGTATCCAATGCGAGTAAAATTGCGTTTGTGACTTTGATAAAACATTTAAAAGAAAACAATTACTTACTGCTTGATTGTCAAGTTCACAACGATCATTTGGAAAAACTTGGCGCTTTTGAAATAGAAAGAGATGTTTTTTTGAAAATTTTGAGAGTTTAATGTTTTTGACGAATTCTCCTTTTAATAGAAAAAAAATGAACTGTAAAGTAGTCCATATACATTGTTAGCGCTAGAATACTTGAGGCTATTAGTAATGTTTTTAATTTTATAATTTGAAAAACAAAACCACCAATTACACAGCCTAGAAAAAAGAATGCAATAATCGAAAGTTTTAAATAAATACTTTTTGATAAGCGACTTTTTTCTTCTTCTTTTCTGTAAAAAAACAACTGTGATAATTCTATCCCTAAATCGGTAAATAATCCTGTTAAGTGGGTTGTTCTGACTACAGATTGTGAAACTTTTGTGACTAGTGCGTTTTGCAATCCCATGGCAAATAATAGCGCATACGAAGCGAAATGAAATGTATTTATACTGTTTTTAAAAAGGTCTTCACTGAAACTAACAATTATTAAAACAATTGTTTCTAATATTAGCGGTAGGATGTGTGATGTTTTGGGAGATTTTTTAATTGATACTTCAGATAGAAAACTTGAAACAAAAGCACCCAAAAGAAAACATAGAATGAAATTAATAAAAACAAACGCTTCTGCTCCATCTTTTTTTACTAACTCATCTGCAAAAAAAGCAAAATGTCCAGTAACATTTGTGGTAAGTGTGGCAAAAGCAAAAACTCCTGTTATGTTGACAATTCCAGCCACAAAAGAAAGACTTGATGCTAATTTCAAGTTATGTGCAAATGTTCTTGTATTTCCTTTATGACGAAACATTTATTCATTTTCTAGTCCAACAGCTTTCAATATGATCGTTGACCATTCCTGTGGCTTGCATGTGTGCATAAACAACGGTTGTTCCAACAAATTTGAAACCTCTTTTTTTCAAATCTTTACTAATTTTATCGGACAAAGGTGTCGAAGCTGGAACATCTTTCAAAGTTTTGGGTTTATTGTCTATTGGCTTGCCATCTACAAAATCCCAAATATAATTGGAGAAACTTCCAAATTCTTCTTGAACTTTTATAAATGCAATGGCATTAGTCACAGCAGCTCTTATCTTAAGCTGATTTCTTATGATTCCTGCATCTTGTAATAACTCTTGGATTTTATTTTCGTTAAAATTTGCCACTTTTTTGTAATCAAATTTAGAAAATGCTTTTCTGAAATTTTCTCTTTTTGCTAAAATTGTGTACCAACTTAATCCAGCTTGAAAAGTTTCAAGAATTAAAAACTCAAATAATAACTGTTCATCAAAAACTGGCTTTCCCCATTCGTTATCATGATAATCTCTATATAAATCATCTTTTTCGCACCAAGCGCATCGGAGTTTATTTTCCATCTTTAGAAATGTATTTTTGGATTAAAAAATGCCCAAGATAAATCATAGGTGTCATTAAAATTGCAATAACAAGTTTTACTGTATAACCAGTGAAACCAGAAATTAAATAGGTTTTAAAATCCATAACTCCTGGTAACCAAAAAGCAATTCCTAGTACTATAAAACTATCAAAGAGTTGGGAAATAATAGTAGAACCAGTGCTTCTTAGCCATATCATTTTATTTCCTGTTCTTTTTTTAACAAAATGAAAAATAGTAACATCTATCAATTGCGATGCTAGAAATGCCACAATACTACCAATAATAATTAATTGACTTTGACCAAAAACAGCTTTAAATTGTTCTGAATTAACTGAGCTAATTCCAGATGAAGGAATTTTTATGGCAAAAAATAAAACAAAAAATGTATATGCAATTAATCCTGCTGTAATTAGAGAAAGCTTTTTTACACCTTTTTCTCCGAAGTATTCGTTGATTAAATCAGTTGTAACAAAAACAACTGGCCAAGGAAGTATACCAATACTCATAACCGCTGAACCTACGTCAATTAGTTTTCCCCCAATGAGCTCAGCCACTAGAGCATTAGTTATAAATATGCCAGCTAAAACTACGTAGACAGTGTCTTTTTTATTGTGAAACATTCAGTATGTTTTATATGCTATCAAAAGTAATAAATTCTTTTTTGTTAACTGTTTATTTCATTTTATATAGTTACAGAATTATTATCTTTGATAAAAATGATAGAAAATGAAAAAATTAATATTTGCACTAATTATGACAAGTTCAGGGTTAATTGCTGATGCACAGAACACAAATCCTCTGTTAAATCTTTGGAATGGACAGTATGGAGGAATACCAGCATTTGATAAATACAAAATTCAAGATTTTAAACCAGCGATAGAAGAAGCTATAAAAAATAAATTATCTGAGATTGATAAAATTGCTAATAACCCAAAGCCAGCAACTTTTCAAAACACTATAGTAGCATTAGAAAAAGCAGGTAAAAATTTATCGCAAATTTATGCTGTTTTTGGTATTTATGGTTCAAATCTCAATGATGATGAGTTCGCTAAAGTAGAAGAGGAAATGACACCAAAATTTTCCGAATTAAATAATAAGTTCTACCAAAACACCAAAATCTTTCAACGTATAAATTCTATATATAAATCTCTTCCAAAATCAAGTCTTAATAGTGAACAAAAAAGACTTGTGGAAGTTTACTATAAAAATTTTGTGCGAGAAGGTGCGAAAGCAGACGCAAAAAGTAAGACCAGAATTGCAGAAATAAATAAAGAACTTGCAGTTCTTTTTACAAAATTCAGCCAAAATCAATTGGCAGATGAGAGCAATTATTATGTTGAATTAAAATCTGAGGCAGATTTTGATGGATTACCTGCAGAACTTAAAAATGCTGCTATAGAAGAAGCGAAAGAACGAAAAAGCAATGCTCTTGGAATAATTGCCAATACGCGTTCCTCTATTGAACCATTTTTGACCTTTTCTAATAGAAGAGATTTGCGTCAAAAAGCGTTTGAAATATTCACCAGTCGAGGTGATAATGATAATGCTAATAACAACAACGCTATTTTAATTCAAATCCTGAAACTCAGACTTGAAAAAGCTAAGCTACTTGGTTTTAAAACTTTTGCCGATTGGAGTTTGTCTAATACAATGGCAAAAACTCCAGAAAATACAATGAATTTAATGATGTCTGTGTGGAAACCAGCAGTTGAAAAAGTACATCAAGATGTAGAACAAATGCAAAAAATAGTTGATAAAGAAGGTGGAAATTTCAAAATAGAACCATGGGATTATCGTTATTATGCTGAAAAAGTTAGAAAAGAAAAATATGATGTTGATGCCAATTTAATCAAACCTTATTTACAGTTAGAAAAACTTCGCGAAGGAATGTTTTGGGTTGCTGGTGAAGTCTTTCGATTGTCTTTTAAACAAATATACAATGTACCAGTTTTTCATCCTGATGTTAGAGTTTTCGAAGTTTCAAATAAAGATACTGGAAACATAGTTGGTCTTTGGTATTTTGATCCATATTCTCGAAAAGGAAAACGATCAGGAGCTTGGATGAATGCCTACAGAGAACAAAGCAGAGTAGATGGAAATGTGATAACAATTGTTTCAAATAATTGCAATTTTATAAAAGGGAAAGAAAATGAACCAGTTTTGATTTCTTGGGACGATGCAAGCACTTTATTTCATGAGTTTGGACATGCGCTACATGGCTTGTGTTCTAGTGTTACCTATCCAACACTTTCAGGAACAAATGTACCTCGAGATTATGTAGAATTTCCATCACAAATTCTAGAAAGATGGTTAGCTACACCTCAAGTTCTAAATCAATTTGCACTTCATTATCAAACCAATCAGCCAATGCCTATGAGTTTGGTTGAAAGAATACAGAATGCATCTACATTTAATGAAGGGTTTTCAACCGTTGAAACAATTTCAAGTGCTCTAGTCGATATGAAACTTCATCAACTAGAAGATTTAAATATTAACCCTAAAGAGTATGAGGCAAAAACCTTGAAAGAACTCAATATGCCAAGTGAAATAGTTATGCGTCATAGAATACCTCAGTTTGGGCATATCTTTTCTAATGATGATTATGCAGCTGGCTATTATGGATATTTGTGGGCAGATGTTATTAGCGCAGACGCAACAGAGGCTTTCACAGAAACCAAAGAAGGATTATACAACCCAGTAGTTTCCAAAAAACTTTTGGATCATGTCTTTAGCGTTGGGAATACTGTTGATCCCGAAACTTCTTATAAAGAATTTAGAGGAAAAGCTCCAAGTACTGATGCTTTGATGAGATCAAGAAATTTCCCAATTAGCAAGTAATAATTAAAAAAGCCCAAATCTTTGATTTGGGCTTTTTTATAGATAAAAAGTTCAATTATCCTAAAGCAACTCTTTTGAAACCTGTAACAGTTAAGCCACCATCAACAGATTTAACATAAGCAGCAACGCTCATTGAACCATCTTTGATATAATCTTGATTTACCAAAGTATTGTCTTTGTAAAAACGTTGGATTTTACCTTTAGCAATATTGTCCAACATAGCTTCTGGTTTTCCTTCTTGACGTAATTGGTCTTTTGCAATTTCGATTTCTTTCTCGATAATCGATGCATCTACACCAGCTTCATTAAGAGCAATTGGGTTCATTGCTGCAGCTTGCATAGAAACGTTTTTAGCAGCTTCTTCAGCACCATTAACGTTTGCAGATAAAGCTGTTAAAACAGCAATTTTGTTACCAGCATGAATGTATGAACCAACAAATGCACCTTCTAATCTTTCGAATGAACCAATTTCAATTTTTTCACCGATAACACCAGTTTGCTCAATAAGTTTTTCTGAAACAGTGATTCCGTTGAAATCTGCTGCTAGTAATTCTTCTTTTGTAGCATAGTTTAGTGCCATATTAGCTAAATCTGTAGCTAATTTAACAAAACCTTCATTTTTCCCTACGAAATCTGTTTCACAGTTTAGAGTGATAACTGCACCAGCAGTTTTATCAGCATTTACAACTGCGATAGCTGCACCTTCTGTAGATTCTCTATCAGAACGATTAGCTGCAACTTTTTGACCTTTTTTTCTAAGGATTTCGATAGCTTTGTCAAAATCACCTTCAGCTTCAACCAAAGCTTTTTTACAGTCCATCATACCTGCACCGGTGATTGTTCTTAGTTTGTTTACGTCTGCGGCGGTAATATTTGCCATAATATTTTTTTTAAATTTTGTTAAAAATTAAATTACGAATTACGAATTAAAAATTACGTAAAATAAAACGTAACTCGTAATCCATAATTCGTAATTAGTTTTATTTTTATTCTTCAGATGAAGCTTCAGTTTCAGTAACTGGAGTTTCAACAGTAGCTTCAACTTCTGGAGCTTCAGCAACTTCTTTTTCAGAAGTTCTGTTAGCTAATCCATCAGTGATTGCTGCTGTAACCAAAGATAAAATTTTGTCAATTGATTTTGAAGCATCATCATTGGCTGGGATAACGTAATCTACTTCACGTGGATCAGAGTTAGTATCAACCATTGCGAAAACTGGAATGTTTAATTTTTGTGCTTCTTTTACTGCGATGTGTTCAGCTTTGATATCAACTACAAATAATGCAGCTGGTAGTCTAGACATGTCAGCGATAGAACCTAAGTTCTTCTCTAACTTAGCACGAAGACGATCGATTTGTAATTTTTCTTTTTTAGACAAAGTGTTGAATGTTCCATCTTTTTTCATTTTGTCAATAGAAGCCATTTTCTTAACAGCTTTTCTAATTGTAACAAAATTTGTCAACATTCCACCTGGCCATCTTTCAGTGATGTAAGGCATGTTTACAGCAGATGCTTTTTCAGCAACGATGTCTTTTGCTTGTTTTTTTGTGGCAACGAAAAGTACTTTTCTGCCAGATGCAGCAATTTTTTTCAAAGCTTCGTTAGCTTCTTCAATTTTGGCTGCAGTTTTATATAGATTGATAATGTGGATACCATTACGCTCCATATAAATGTAAGGAGCCATGTTTGGATCCCATTTACGAGTCATGTGTCCAAAGTGAACACCTGCTTCTAATAATTCTTTAACTTCTATTTTGTTTGCCATTTTTGTAATAGTTTACGTTCCGTTGATTAGCAATGTTCCTTTTAAGCCTGAGCTTTAGGCATCATTTAGATGCTAAACTAATTTCTCTTTTACAAGTAGAAATAACGACAACTGTGTTTCTAATTTCAATAATAAATGAACGAATATTCGATTAACGTTTAGAGAATTGGAATCTCTTACGCGCTTTTTTCTGACCGAATTTTTTACGTTCTACCATTCTTGGATCTCTTGTTAGTAATCCTTCTGGTTTTAGGACAGCTCTGTTTTCAGCTTCTACTTCGCACATTGCACGAGCAATAGCCATTCTTACAGCTTCTGCTTGTCCTGTTGTTCCACCACCATAAACATTTACTTTTACGTCAAAGTTAGATGCATTGTTTGTCATAGACATTGGTTGCATTACTTTGTATTGTAAAGTAGATGTTGGGAAGTAGTTTTCAAATTCTCTTTTGTTAACGGTAATTTTTCCTGTTCCTTCAGAAACATAAACTCGTGCTACAGCACATTTTCTTCTACCGATTTTGTGAATAACTCCCATTACTTTAGATCGTTTAAGTTAACGGTTTTAGGTTGTTGAGCTTCGTGTTTATGCTCAGCACCTACATATACATTTAAATTACGGAATAATTCTGCACCCAATTTGTTTTTAGGTAACATTCCTTTTACAGCTTTTTCTACTAATAATGCAGGATTTTTTTGTTGCATTACTTTAGCAGTTAAGCTTCTTTGTCCTCCTGGATAACCTGTGTGGCGGATATATGTTTTATCCTCCAGCTTGTTACCAGTCAGGTTGATTTTTTCAGCGTTGATAACAATTACGTTATCTCCACAATCAACGTGCGGTGTATAACTTGGCTTATACTTACCTCTTAATAGCATAGCTACTTTTGATGCAAGACGACCTAAGTTATGACCTTCAGCATCCACAACAATCCACTGCTTATCTGCAGTAGCTTTGTTTGCTGAAACTGTCTTGTAGCTTAATGTGTTCACAATAAATTATTTTTAATTAAACATTCCATTCCCAATTAAGGGAGTGCAAAAGTACAAATTAAAATTATATATGCAAACACATGATTTTAAATATTTTATTTAATTCTTTTTTAATGATTGAGTCAAGTGGAAAAGCAGTGTAAAATACTTGAATGATAAACTATTAGTAAACGATTTTATAACACATAGAATTAAAGTTTAATTTTTTGACATTATAATATTTATTATTTTTACACCATATAAAATCGTCAAATGAAGTCAAAAGCCACTCTAAAACAAATTGCTAAAGAACTTGGTGTTTCTGTTTCTACTGTTTCCAAAGCTCTTAATGATAGTCCGGAAATAAGTGAACCAACTAAGAACAGAGTTCAAGAATATGCCAAATTGAAGAATTATAAGCCAAATGTTATTGGGTTGAGCCTAAAAAACAGGAGAACTAAAACTATTGGTGTTATTATACCTAATATTTTGAATTCATTTTTCGCAAAAGTTTTTAGCGGAATTGAAAAAGTGGCGGATGAAAAAGGATATAAGGTCATCACATGTATTTCCAACGAGTCTCTCGAAAAAGAAATCAATGCTTTAGAAATGCTTAGTAACGGAACAATTGATGGTTTTATTCTCTCTGTCGCTGAAGAGTCTCAAAAATTGCAGGAATACAATCATTTCAAAAACATTGTTAGCGAAGGAACTCCTATTGTGATGTTTGATAGAATTGCTGATGAGGTTAATTGTGATAAAGTAATTGTTGATGATTTTGAATCTGCTGTTAACGCTACTGAACATTTGATAAAATCAGGATGTAAAAAAATAGCTTTACTTTCAGCAATTGATAACTTGAGCGTTGGAAAACTAAGAGCAAAAGGTTTTTACAAAGCAATTGAAAACAAAGGGCTGAAAGTGGATGAAAACCTTGTAATTTTAACCAACAACAACGAAGAATTTAATCAAAAAATAGCTGGGTTTTTTATAAAAAATAAACCTGATGGTGTTTTTGCCCTTGACGAACATGCCTCAGTAACAGCCATGAAACTAGGTATTCAAAATGGTTATAAAATACCAAAAGATTTATCTATAATAGGATTTGCTGATGGAGTTTGGTCAAGAAGACTTACACCAAGTTTATCAACGGTTAGCCAGCATGGACCAGAAATAGGTGAAGTGGCGGCAACTCTTTTAATCGATAAACTAGAAAAAAAATCAGAAAATCAAAAGTTTGAGACTCATGTTGTAAAGACAGAGTTAAGACATCGAGACTCAACGATTAGATAATTTTTTTTACTCTTTATCAAAGTCATATTCCATTCTGGCTTGTTTTAAATTGGTTTTTCATATATTTTAATTGAATGAATATGGAAATTGAATGTTTTTGTATTTTTCTAAATCTTTGAACTCGACAAGAAAAGGTTCTTCGCAACTACGCTCAACTCTGGCAAAGTAAGGTGTAAATTCTATTCCTTTTTCGGTGTAGTTCCATGAAACAAAATCCCAAACATCGATATCTGTATAATCGCATACATCGTAATCGTTTTCGGGTTTTACAAAATGCTCATTATTGTTTATGAGTTCAAATAATTTTGGTGCAAAAAAATCATTTCTGTATTTTGAATACGCTTCAAATCCACTTTTTTCTTCAGTAGTAACACTTTTGTCAAAAGCTATTATTTCATCGATTTCATATTGTTTTCCATTATTCAAATCTATCAAATATCCGTTGCCACCAAAATCAGGATGTGCACCACCACAATACCAAGAGCTAAAAATTTGAAAGCCAAGTAAATTTGAATTTAAAAATGAAATCGTTGTTGTGTTTTCAATGTCATTACCGCTATTATAATAAAATAAACTGGTGCAATTGAGTTGAGAAAGTGTTTGCGTAATGTGAATTTCATTTAATATTGGATTGATAACTTGTCTAGTTTTTTCTGAAAAATCATCACTTAGTCTAAAGAAAGTGCTGCTGCAATGTTTTTCAGAGAACCATAATATTTTCTTGTTGTTGTAAGTCGATACAGAGTCTTGACTAAATTTTAAAAATTTTAATTTTACCAAATCCATTTTATTTTCGAGAGTAATCGAGTTTTCTGAATTTTTGTATAAATTAAAATTAATTGGCGCCAGCGAAACTTTTAATTTTTTACCGTTTTTGTTTTTCCAAGTACCAACAAAAGTATTTTTATTTTTAACTAACGAGAATTCTTCCGAAATGCTTTCTTCCGTTCTTTCGCCAAAGTTGAAATTATAACTATTTTTAGTTTTTGTTCCTTCGAGCATGATGTCTTTCAAGGAATTTTGATAAAAATAATTGACGAATAATCTGTTTTCATCTTCATCTATTGTTAGGTAAATTTTGCTCTTACCAATAGTTCCTTCAAGGTAATGGGTTTTGTTTTGCGAAAAAGCAATTGATGAAACTAAAAGAAATAATAAATATTTCATAAAATCTAATATCTAAAATCAGCAATCAAAAATCTTAATGCGCTTCTAACCAATTTTGTCCAACGCCAATTTCTACTTCAAGTGGAACTACCATTTTAAAGGCGTTTTCCATTTCGTGTTTGATCATCGGTTTTATTTTTTCTAATTCAGAGTTGTGTACGTCAAAAACCAATTCATCATGAACTTGTAATAACATTTTCGATTTCCAATTTTCGGCAACTAATTTCTTGTGAATATTAATCATTGCAATTTTGATGATATCGGCTGCACTTCCTTGAATTGGTGCGTTTACGGCATTTCGTTCAGCTGCACCACGAACTACTGCATTAGCAGAATTAATATCTTTCAAATAACGTCGTCTTCCCGAAATAGTTTCAACAAAACCATTTTCTCTAGCAAAATCTACTTGATTGGTCATGTATGATTTTAATTTTGGATAGGTTTTGTAATAGGCATCAATTAGCGCAGCACTTTCGCTTCGTGTTAAATCGGTTTGGTTTGAAAGTCCAAATGCTGAAACGCCATAAATAATTCCGAAGTTTACGGTTTTAGCATTGCTTCGTTGTTCTTTCGTAACTTCATCTAATGGAACATTAAACACTTTTGCAGCTGTACTTTTGTGAATATCTTCGTTATTTTTGAAAGCCGCAATCATGTTTTCTTCACCACTCATTGCAGCAATAATTCTTAATTCAATTTGAGAATAATCGGCAGAAAGCAAGGTATAATTTTCATCGCGAGCAATAAAAGCTTTTCTTATTTGTCTTCCTCTTTCGGTGCGAATAGGAATGTTTTGCAAGTTTGGATTATTTGAACTCAATCTTCCAGTAGCAGCAACTGTTTGCATATAATCAGTATGTACACGACCCGTTTTTTTGTCAACTTGATTGGGTAATGCATCAATGTATGTGCTTTGCAATTTTACCATTTGTCGCCATTCTAAAATATCACGAACAATTTCGTTATCTTTTGCTAAATAACTCAATACTTCTTCGCCAGTTGCATATTGTCCGGTTTTGGTTTTCTTTTGTTTGCTTCCGCCAATTTTTAGTTTGTCAAACAAAATATCGCCGAGTTGTTTTGGCGAAGCCAAATTGAATTTCTCGCCAGCAGTTTCATATATTTTTTGTTCCAATTCAGCACTTTCTTTAGCCATTTCAACCGACATTTTTTTAAGAAAATCTTCATCGAGATTAATACCTTCTAGTTCCATATCGGCAAGAACAGGAATTAGAGGAATTTCTATTTCGTCAAACAATTTTTTAGTTCCTACTTTTTCTAAAATAGGTTGAAAATGTTCTTTCAGTTGCAAGGTAATATCCGCATCTTCGGCAGCATATTCTTTTATGGCTTCTAGTTCTACCTGACGCATAGAAAGTTGGTTTTTACCTTTTTTACCAATTAAAGTTTCTATGGATTTTGGCGAATATTTTAAATAAGTTTCACTCAAAACATCCATATTGTGTCTCATGTCAGGATTGATAAGGTAATGCGCAATCATGGTGTCAAAGAGTTTTCCTTTAATTTGAACACCATAATTAGTAAGCACTTTCAAATCATATTTACAGTTTTGACCAATTTTTTCAATGGTTTCATTCTCAAAAAACGGTTTGAATTTATCAATCAAAGTTTGAGCTTCTTCTTGGTTTTCAGGAAATGGAACATAAAAAGCTTTGCCTTTTTCAAAAGCAAATGAAATTCCTACCAATTCAGCATTTAAAGCGTCAATTCCTGTAGTTTCGGTATCAAAACAAACCGAAGATTGTTGCATAAGATTTTGCATAAGCAACTTTACAGGTAAATCACCTTGAATAATTTGGTAAAAATGCTCGGTAGTTTCTAAAGTTGCGTAGAAAGAATTTGGTTTAACATCACTATCTTCATCATCAGAAAAACCAAATAAATCCATTTGATTTTCAGGAGATTTTTTTGCAATAGTTTTTTTAGCTTGATTTTCATTAATGTTGCTTTCGCTATTTCCATTGGTTTCTATTTCATCAAATTCTTTTCCCGTTCCAAACCATTTATCAAACTGGGCTTTCATTTGACGGAATTCTAATTCTTGAAACAAAGCATCGGTTTTTTCAATATCAGGTTTTGATAGTTCAAAATCAGCAGCATTAAATTCAACAGGACAATCGAGGAGAATAGTTGCTAGTTTTTTTGACAATAATCCTTGCTCTTTATTGGCTTCAATTTTTTCTTTGATTGCACCTTTAAGTTGATGCGTGTTTTCTAATAAATTTTCGATAGAACCATATTCAGCCAAGAATTTTTTTGCTGTTTTTTCGCCTACGCCTGGAAGACCAGGAATATTATCAACAGCATCGCCCATCATGGCTAGAAAGTCTATAACTTGTAAAGGATTTTCTATTTCAAATTTTGCTTTTACCTCTTCAATTCCCCAAATTTCAATATCGTTGCCCATTCGTGCTGGACGATACATAAAAATATTTTCGGAAACTAATTGCCCAAAATCTTTATCGGGTGTAACCATAAAAACTTGATAACCATCTTTTTCGGCTTGTTTTGCCAATGTACCAATTAAATCATCGGCTTCAAAACCAGCTTTTTCAATAATTGGAATATGCATTGCTTTTAAAAACTCTTGAATATAAGGTACAGCAATTTTTATAGCTTCAGGTGTTTCATCACGATTGGCTTTGTATTCTTGATACATTTCTAATCGATAATCGCTTCCGCCTTTGTCAAAAGCTACTGCTAAATGGTCTGGTTTTTCTCGTTTTATTACATCCATCAGCGAATTCATAAAACCCATTATGGCAGAAGTGTCCATTCCTTTGGAATTAATTCTTGGATTTTTTATAAAAGCATAATAACCACGAAAGATTAAGGCATAAGCATCGAGGAGAAAAAGGCGTTTTTGAGTTGACATTGATTCATTAATTTGATTGTGTTGTAAATGTACAATTATAACGAATATAAATTAATGTTAAAATTAGGTATATTATAAATCTTTATAGCAATTATCTTATTTACATTTGCCAAAAATATTTTTATGTTTCGCTGGATATTTTTAATTATTTTGATACTTATTGTTGAAATTTACTCTTTCCAAGCAATAAAAACAATTACAAAATCAAAGCCTGTATTATTAGTTTATCTAGTAATATCGGTTTCTGCTATATTATTTATCATTTACCAATTCACAAAATTTGATAGAAGTGTTGGTCAAACCAAAATGACTATGTTGACGCTTGGGCTCTTATTACTGGTGTTGATTCCAAAACTTATTTTGACTTTTTTTATGTTATTGGAAGATGTTTTCAGAGTTTTTTCTGGAATAATAACCCATTTTGTTGGCGATAGGGATAATGGTGATTTTCTTCCTGAGAGAAGAAAATTTGTTAGTCAAATTGCACTTGCTATTGCGGCAATTCCTTTCACTTCATTGTTATATGGAATGACGAAAGGGAAGTATAACTTCAAAGTTATTCATCAACCTCTTTTTTACCCTGATTTACCTGACGATTTTGATGGTTTTAAGATAACTCAAATTTCGGATGTTCATAGCGGAAGTTTTGACAATGAAGAAAAAATCAGATATGCTATTGATTTGATTAACCAACAAGAGTCAGATTTAATGTTGTTTACTGGTGATATTGTAAATACTCATGCCAAAGAAATGCATCCATGGATAGATATTTTTAAAGGCATAAAGCCATATACTTATGGTAAATATTCTGTCCTAGGAAATCATGATTATGGAGAGTATGTAACTTGGCCATCACAGAAAGATAAAGATGAAAATTTCCAAGCTATAAAAGATTTATATGGTCAAATAGATTTCAAACTTTTGTTGAATGAACATACGAAAATTAAAAAAGGGAATTCTGAAATTGTCCTAGTTGGGGTTGAAAACTGGGGTAAAAATTTCAAACAAGCTGGTGATTTAAACAAAGCTTCAGAAGGATTGACCAAAGATGATTTCAAAATATTGATGAGTCACGACCCGAGTCATTGGGAATATGAAATAAAAAATCATGAAAAGCATTTTCAATTAACGCTTTCGGGTCATACGCATGGTTTGCAGTTTGGTATAGAAATCCCCGGTGTTTTTAAATGGAGTCCTGTTGAATATGTTTATAAACAATGGGCTGGATTATATGAAAATTTAGGTCGATATATTTACGTTAATAGAGGATTTGGTTTCCATGCTTATCCAGGAAGAGTAGGTATTATGCCAGAAATAACTGTATTTGAACTAAAAAAAGGCGAAAAAATAGCATAATTCGTTAAAAATGCTACATTTGTAGTCCAATAACTGAACAATCAGTTTAAAAAATCTAAAATATTTTGGTTTTATGTCAAAATTTGGAGAATTAATCAACGCGCAAGTTCCTGTATTAATTGATTTTTATACAGAGTGGAATGAGGCATCTGTTTCTATGCATCCAGTAATTAGAGATGTTGCAGCTGCATTGGGTGACAAAGCAAAAGTTATTAAAATAGATGTTGATAAAAACCAAGAATTAGCCGAAGCACTTCGTATTAAAGGTCTTCCTACCTTGATGATTTATAAAGAAGGTCAAATGGTGTGGAGACAATCTGGAGAGCTAGATGCAAATACTATTATTGGATTAGTTCAAGAGCAGATTTAAATTATCTTTTCAAAAGTATATCCTTCTTTTTTTAGAAATTCTAGAGTTTTTGGCAATACAAATTCGAGATTTTGCCATGCTTTTTTACTGTCATGGAAAACGATAATACTTCCTGGTTCAACATTTGTGATAACATTTTCTAGACATTTTTCTTTTGTGATGGTTTTATCAAAATCATAGGAAATAATATCCCACATGATTATTTTGTAGTTTTCTTGAGTTAAGTTTTTAGCTTGCTTTCGACTGATTTTTCCATATGGCGGTCGAAATAAATTGGTTGAAAAATTATTCTTTTCAATTTGAGATTGGCAAAGTAGCACATTCTCAAGATATTTTGTTACATCGGTTTTCCAGCCATTCAAGTGATTGAATGTGTGATTGCCAATAGAATGTTTATCAGTTATTAGTTTTTGAAAAATTTCAGGAAATTTTTTTATGTTGTCGCCAATGCAGAAAAAGGTAGCTTTGGCATTATATTTCTTCAACTCATTTAGAACCCATTCTGTAATTTCGGGAGTTGGTCCATCATCAAAAGTTAAGAAAACTTTTTTTCCATCGGTTTTGATTTTCCAGATATAATTCGGAAAAATAGCTTTTGTGAACCAATTTGTTTTTACAAAAAATCTCATTTTCAAAATAAAAAATGAGCCAATATTTTACTTATTGGCTCATTAGTTTTTGTTAAATTTTATTCCATCTCTCTACCAAAGCGTTCAAATCTTTTGTTGAAACTGTTGAATTCTGTTTTGTTTTTTTCATAGAATTCTTTGTCGCCACTTTCACGCATTACATATAGTAGGCTTCTATATCGTTCTATATCTGTTATTATATCCGAAGCTATTCCTGTTTGAATTGACGGTTGTATTCCAGAATAATAGATTAGATTTTGCTTGTATTTGGTCATTAATTTTTCCAGTAATTCTCTTGCTTTTGCCTTTTCGCCAAGATTGTAATATCCTCTAGCAAATGGTTCAACCATGGTATAATATCCATAATAATCCATTGGCATTTTTGACATGGCAAGTTCAATTATTTTCTTAGCTTTTTCTTTTTGACCTTCTTTTATTAGTTGATCCATTAGACGAGCCATGTTGGTTCTGTAGGATATACTGTTTTTTCTTGTCTCAGGATCATGGTAAATTGTCGTCAATTCTCCATTGCCCCAAACCCAATTATTTACAATATTGTACATCTTATCAGTATCAATCATACCCATATCTAATGGGTTTTCTTGGTCTATTTTTGTTTTTATTGGAACAAGTTTATAGACTAATCCATCTAACTGAAGATAATCTTTCATCCACAGATAATCATCATCACCAAAACTTCCGCCTGTGAAATAAACTGGTCTTTTCCAGTTGTTATTAGCAAGAAAATCTAGCATCATCAGTCTGTTTTTATACATAGCTCTTCCTTTTACATCAAAATCTATGTAAGGAACAATTGAGTCTTGGTATTTTTTATTGACAACGTTATTTTTAATGATGGTGTTTTTGTCAATTGTGAGTCTTAATTTATCTGTAGGGTAGAAATGAACTGTTTGACCATTATCTAAATCTACAGTCGATTTAGGGTTTTTAATAAAGCTAATAAAATCCTTAAGTTCCCATCTTGCATCTGTTTTTGGGATGTGAACTACATAGTCTAGTTTATCACCTACGTAATCATTATGATTAAATGAAATTTCGAGACCATCAGCTGAATATGTTTTGAATTTCATTTGGTCTATATACCAATCTGTCATGAATAGGCTAGTATTGACTATTTTTACATCTGTTCTGAATCCTTCAATTTCTTGAGCATACCAGAGTGGAAAGGTGTCGTTGTCGCCTATTGTAAATAGTATGGCATTTTTATCACAAGAATCTAAATAATTTTTGGCCATTGCGATAGCTGTGTACTTATTTGAGCGATCATGATCATCCCAATTTTGAGATGCCATTAACACAGGTGCAGCTAATAACGAACAAGCTATAATTACTGGACCTATTATTTTAGATTTTATTTTTTCAGCAATAATTTCATAGATGGCATATACACCAAAACCAACCCAAATTGCAAAAACATAGAATGAACCCACTAAGGCATAATCTCTTTCTCTTGGTTCAAACGGTCTTTCATTCAAATAGATTTTTAGAGCCAATCCTGTAAATAAAAACAAAGTCAAAAGGACATAAAAACTTTTCCTGTCTCTCTGAAAATGATACATCAATCCAAGTAATCCTAAGATAAACGGTATAAAAAAGTAAGTGTTTCTTCCTTTATTGTTTTTTGCATCATCTGGAAGATTTTCATTAACTCCTTTACCTAAGTGAATATCATCAATGAATTTAATGCCGCTTATCCAGTTACCATCTAAATTATCATATTTTCCTTGAATATCGTTTTGTCTTCCTACAAAATTCCAAAGCAAATATCTCCCATACATATAACCAAATTGGTATTCAATCATAAACCAAAGGTTGTCCATTGTAGATGGTTTTTCAATGATAAGATAGTCGCTGTATTTTTTTAAAAAATTAACATAATCCTCATTGTCAACCTTTTTTTGAGCATAAGCATTTCTAAATTGATTGATGCTATTTTGAACTTCTCCTTTTAGTTGATCAACTGCTTGGGCAATTTGTTCTTCGCTCAACTGGTTGATGTCAACACCATATTGTGCCAAGTCTTCTTCATAAGGATAATTATGATTTATTTCAAATTTTGGAGGACCAGTAAATGAAATATAATTCTCAATATGATCAGGACTCCAAAGTCTTGGTAGTATTGCTTTGTGGTTATTATCCGTGTTTTGTTCAGCGTTTTTCCAATTATTTACAATTATATATTTACCAGTTTTATAATCTCTTTCATAATTTGGTGCTTTGTCTAGATATGGCTCATCTGGATCTAAACCAGCAAAAGTGTCAGTATATTGTGGGCCATAAAAAAGTGGATTTACGCCATATTGTTCTCTATTATAATAAGCCAAGACTTCTGCAGCATCAGAAGGTTTGTTTTCATTAATTACCACATTAGCATTAGCTCTAATTGGAAGCATCATCCATGTAGAAAAACCTATTAAAACAAAAAGGATACAAAGTATAATTGTGTTGTAGAAAGGGTGGTTTTTTTCTTTAGTATATTTTAATCCAAAATAGAAAAATAATACAATCAAAACTAAGGCAAAGATTGTACCTGAATTAAATGGTAGCCCAAATGTGTTAACCATAAATATTTCAGTTTTCCCAAAAAAAGCTAAAGTGTATGGTAGCAGTAATTTGAAAATAAAAAGTAAAACAGATACAATAACAATATTTGCAATTATAAAATTCTTAATAGTTACAGTTTTGTAGTTTTTAAAAAAATATAAAAAGCCTACTGATGGAATTGCCAGCAACGCCATAAAATGAACTCCAAAAGATAGACCGATTATCAGAGAAATTAACAATAGCCATCTATTACCTCTAGGTGTGTTCATGTCTTGTTCCCATCTGAGACCTAACCAAAGTAATAAAGCGATGAAGAGCATTGCCATTGCATATACTTCTGCTTCTACTGCATTATACCAAAAACTGTCTGAAAATGTAAATACTAATGCGCCTACAAAGGAACCGCCAAGAACAACAATTGCTTTCGATTTGTCAAAATCAGTATAAGATGAAACTACTTTTTTCAATATCATCGTTGAGGACCAAAACATGAATAATATTGTAAACGCACTTGATAGAACAGACATCATGTTTACCATCAAGGCAATAGTTTCTTTGCTACTAGCAAACAATGCGAAAAAAGCACCCATTATTTGAAATAATGGAGCTCCAGGTGGATGACCTACTTCTAGTTTAGCGGATGTGGCTATATATTCTCCGCAATCCCAGAAACTCATTGTTGGTTCAACAGTTAATGTATAAGTTAGTAATGCAACAGTAAAAGCAACCCATCCTAAAATGGTGTTCCACTTTTTAAAATTGAAGTTCTGCATAGCTTTGTTTTGAAAGTCTTTTCAAATTATTTTGTACAAAGAAAGCACTTTTTTTGTAGCAAAAAGATTTGTTTTAACAAATTTTTGACCAAGAGTGTATAGCTTTCTTCAATGAAAATAAAATATGCAGAGTAGGGTGTTTTATTTTTTTAAGTTTTTATTTGTGTAAAATAAAAATTGTTATAAATTTGCACTCGCAATAAGCAAAATGGTCCATGGTGTAATGGTAACACTACGGTTTTTGGTGCCGTCTTTCTAGGTTCGAGTCCTAGTGGACCAACAAAAAAGCCTCTCAGAAATGAGAGGCTTTTTTGATTTATAAATTTTGGAATTTATATTTTAAATGTAATTACTGGTCTAACAGAATGATTGACTAAATCTTCGCTAATGCTTCCATTAAAGAAGTGAGCTAAACCTTTTCTTCCATGTGTGCTCATTCCTATTAAATCAGCGTTAACTTTATTTGCAAAATTTAGCACACCGCTTTCAATGTTTACATCATTATATATATGTGTGTGTAATTTGTTAACGTTGAAACCTCCAACAAACTTATCCATTATTTCTTGAGACAAATGGGTTGGTTTAAAACTGCTAGGAGTATTAATCATTACAACATGTAATTCTGCATCAAATTTGTTTGCAAATTCAACCACTTTGGCAAAAGGCTTCTTGATTTCATCAGAAAAATCAGAAGCAAACACAAATTTGTTTACATTGAAATTTGGTTGGTCTTTTTTAATGATTAAAACAGGTATCTCAGAATTTCTAACTACTTTTTCAGCATTAGAACCTACGAACATCTCTTTAAATCCATTTGCACCATGAGAACCCATGATAATTAAATCAACATTATTTTTTTTGCTAATATTCATTATACCATCAAAAGCAAGTTCAAACTGAACCACTTCTGAAACATTGATTCCGTCAAGCACTTCGTCATCCATTAAATCTTCAAGTTTGTTTATTGCGGCATTTTTAAACAGCATTATTTCAGGCAACTCATGACCAATACCTACAGCATCACCAGCTTCATGAGGAAGCTCAAGCATGTGTAACAAAATAATCTCACCGTTATTTTTTTTAGCAATACCGGCAGCTACTTTTAGTGCATAATAGGCATGTTCAGAAAAGTCTGTTGGGACTAGTATTTTTTTCATAATTAATGGTATATAATAAGTTGTAAATTTAACAGTATAAAATTAGTCATTTTTTTTGTATTGACAATGATTTTTTGATTTATATAAAAAAACATTATATTTGCACCGTTATTTACCATTCAATTTAAATAATGAGGGAAGCGAGGCTTCCCTCTTTTTGTACAAAAATGGATTTTAAAAGTAAAGTAAAAAATTTATTAGAAGAAGGATTGAAAAAAAATCCATCACTTTTTTTAATAGATTTATCAATTTCAGATAGTTATAAAATAACTGTTGTTTTGGATGGAGACAATGGGGTTTCTCTTCAGGATTGTATGGATATCAGTAGAGCTATTGAACATAACCTTGATAGAGAAGAGCAAGATTTTTCATTAGAAGTTGCTTCAGCTGGGGTTTCTGCGCCACTAAAAATGAGCAGACAATACAAAAAAAATATTGGAAGAAATATAAAGCTGACAACAAATAATAACGAAATAATTGAGGCTAAACTTGTTGATGCTGATGATGAAAAAGCCATTTTGAATTGGAAAGAAAGAGTGCCAAAAAAAGTTGGTAAAGGAAAAGAAACAGTAGAATTTACAAAAGAATTTCTTTATACAGATATTAAAGAAGCTATTATTACAATAAAATTTTAATTAAAAGTTAGCATGGAGAATATTGCATTAATTGAATCGTTTTCAGAGTTCAAAGATGACAAGTTAATTGACAGAGTTACGCTAATGGCGATTCTTGAAGATGTTTTTAGAAACGCATTAAAGAAAAAATATGGTTCAGACGATAATTTCGATATCATTATCAATCCAGATAAAGGAGATATGGAAATTTGGAGAAATAGAATTGTAGTTGCTGATGGAGAAGTGGAAGATGAAAACCAAGAGATTGAACTTTCTGCAGCTCAAAAAATAGAACCCGATTTTGAAGTAGGTGAAGAGGTTTCGGAAGAGGTTAAACTTATTGACCTTGGTAGAAGAGCAATTTTAGCACTGCGTCAAAATTTGATTTCAAAAATTCATGAACACGACAGTAATAACCTATACAAACAATTTAAAGATTTAATAGGAGAAATTTACACAGCAGAAGTTCACCATGTTAGACCAAAAGTTGTAATTTTGATTGATGATGATGGGAATGAAATTGTTTTGCCAAAGGATAAACAAATTCCTAATGACTTTTTCAGAAAAGGAGATAATGTTCGAGGTATTATTGAAAGTGTTGAATTGAAAGGCAATAAACCTCAAATTATCATGTCTAGAACGGCAGATAAATTTTTGGAAAAACTATTTGAACAAGAAATTCCAGAAGTTTTTGATGGCTTGATTACTGTTAAAAAAGTAGTTAGAATTCCTGGAGAAAAAGCAAAAGTGGCGGTTGATTCTTATGATGATAGAATTGATCCAGTTGGAGCATGTGTTGGTATGAAAGGTTCACGTATTCATGGAATTGTTCGTGAATTAGGAAACGAAAATATTGATGTAATCAATTATACAACAAATACTCAATTATATATAACAAGAGCATTAAGTCCTGCAAAAGTTTCTTCAGTAAAGATTGATGAAACTACAAAAAGAGCTGAAGTTTTCTTGAAACTTGAAGAAGTGTCAAAGGCTATCGGTAGAGGTGGACACAACATTAAACTTGCGGGATTATTAACGGGTTATGAGTTAGATGTAATTAGAGAAGGTAGTGCTGCTGAAGATGATGACGTAGAGTTAACTGAGTTTTCCGATGAAATCGACGGTTGGATTATAGACGAATTTGCAAAAATTGGTTTAGATACAGCAAAAAGTATACTTAGTCATAGTGTAAGTGATCTTGTAAGAAGAACTGACTTAGAAGAAGAAACTGTACTTGAAGTAATAAAAATATTAAAAGAAGAGTTTGAAGATTAATATGTTCAAATTCAAATAAAAAAGCTAACGATAAAACATCTTTATGTCTGAAGGAACAATTAGAATAAACAAAGTTTTAAGGGAATTAAACATTTCTTTAGAAAGAGCTGTGGACTTTTTAAAAGACAGAGGAATTGCTATTGAAGCAAGTCCAAACACAAAAATTTCTGAAGATGTGCACAACATTCTTTGCGATCAGTTTGCAGGCGACAAAGGGAACAAAGAAGCCTCAAAAGGAATAAGTGAAGAAATAAAAAAAGAAAAAGAAGCTATCAGACTCGAAAGAGAAAAAGAAATTGAAGAGAAAAAACGTTTAGAAGAAGAGCGTCAAAAGCAAGAGTTAATCAAAGCCAGAGCTCAAGTAACTGGTCCAAAACAAGTTGGAAAAATTGAGCTCAATCCTAAAACTGCACCTTCAATTCAAAAAGAAGAAATAGTTAGCCAAGAAAAAGAAGAAACCAAAGTTGTTGAACCTGTTGCCAAAATTGAAGAACCTGTTAAAGAAAAAGAGGAACCAGTTGTTGATGAAAAAATAAAAACACAATACCAAAAACTCTCTGGAGCAACACTAACAGGTCAAGTAATTGATTTGTCTCAGTTTGAAAAAAGTAAAAAGAAGAAAGAAGACTTCAAAAAAGACAACAAGAACAGCGGACAGCCTAATAATCAGGCAAACAACAACTCTAACAATAATGCTTCGCAAAATTCTAACAAAAACAAAAGAAAAAGAATTGCTGCAAAGCCTGGTGAGAATAGACCTGTAAACCCATCGGTTGGGAAAGATAATAAATTTGTTAAACCAGATTTCAAAAAAGGAAATCGTCCAGCTGTTGCTCAAAAGGTTGAACCAACAGAAGAGGAAGTAAAAAACCAGATTAAAGAAACTCTAGAACGTCTTCAAGGTAAAGGGAATAAATCTAAAGCCGCTAAATACCGTAGAGAAAAAAGAGATACTCATAGACAAAGAACAGAAGACGAGTTACAAGCATTAGAAGAAGGAAGCAAAGTTCTCAAGGTAACAGAATTCGTTACTGTTGGGGAAATAGCTACAATGATGGATGTGCCAATCACTAAAGTGATAGGTACTTGTATGATGCTTGGCATTATGGTTACAATGAACCAAAGACTAGATGCCGAAACGTTATCAATCGTTGCAGAAGAATTTGGTTATGAAGTGCAATTCACAACTGCCGATATTGAAGAAACAATTGAAGTTGAAGAAGATAGACCTGAAGATTTAAGACACAGAGCTCCAATTGTAACTGTTATGGGTCACGTTGACCATGGTAAAACATCGTTACTAGATTATATTAGAAAAACAAATGTAATTGCTGGAGAGTCTGGAGGAATTACTCAACATATCGGAGCCTATTCTGTAGGACTAGATAACGGTCAAAAAATTACATTTTTAGATACACCAGGTCACGAGGCTTTTACCGCTATGCGTGCTCGTGGTGCTCAAGTAACGGATATTGCAATTATTGTGATTGCAGCTGATGATGATATAATGCCTCAAACAAAAGAAGCTATTAGTCATGCGCAAGCTGCTGGTGTTCCTATGATTTTTGCAATTAATAAGATTGATAAACCTACTGCTAATCCAGAAAAAATAAAAGAAAAATTAGCAGGTATGAACTTGTTAGTTGAAGATTGGGGAGGAAAATATCAATCACATGATATTTCTGCAAAAGCCGGTATTGGTGTGAAAGAACTTTTGGAAAAAGTATTACTTGAAGCTGAAATCCTAGATTTAAAAGCAAACCCAGATAAACCAGCTGTTGGTACAGTTGTTGAAGCATTTTTGGATAAAGGAAGAGGTTATGTTTCAACTGTTTTAGTTCAAGCAGGAACTTTAAGAGTTGGTGACTATGTACTTGCAGGAAAAAATCATGGTAAAGTAAAAGCCATGCAAGATGAAAGAGGTCATAATGTAAAAGAAGCTGGTCCTTCAACCCCAATTTCAATATTGGGATTAGATGGAGCGCCAACTGCTGGAGACAAGTTCAATGTGTTTGAAGATGAAAGAGAAGCAAAACAAATTGCTGCAAAAAGAATGCAATTACTGCGCGAACAATCTGTTAGAACACAAAAACACATCACTCTTGCAGAAATTGGTAGACGTATAGCTCTTGGACAATTCAAGGAGTTGAATATTATTCTTAAAGGAGATGTTGACGGTTCGGTGGAAGCTTTATCAGACTCTTTCTCTAAATTGTCGACAGAAGAGATACAAATTAAAATCATTCATAAAGGAGTTGGAGCAATTACAGAATCTGATGTTCTTTTGGCTTCAGCTTCTGATGCTATCATAATAGGATTTAATGTTAGACCTGCTGGAAACGCTAAACAATTAGCAGAAAAAGAAGAAATCGACATTAGAAATTATTCAATTATTTATGATGCTATCGATGACTTGAAAGATGCCATGGAAGGTATGCTTTCTCCTGAGATGAAAGAAGAAGTTACAGGAACAGCTGAAATTAGAGAAACATTCAAGATTTCTAAAGTTGGAACCATTGCTGGATGTATGGTTACTGATGGAAAAATATTTAGAAATTCTAAAATTAGATTGATTCGTGAAGGTGTTGTTATATACACGGGTGAATTAGCAGCTTTAAAAAGATTTAAAGATGATGTTAAAGAAGTTTCTAAAGGATATGATTGTGGTATGCAAGTGAAAAATTATAATGATATTCAGCAACTAGATATCATTGAAGCTTTCCAAGAAGTCGAAGTAAAAAAGAAATTAAAATAAATAAAAAAGCCTCAATTTTGAGGCTTTTTTATTTGTTAGGTTTTATTAAAAAAGCATTAGCATACTTTTTTTTCAGTAAAGACAAATTTCTTTCAGCATCAATTCTAGTTTTAAAATTACCAACCCAAACTTTGTAATTTGGTGTGCTAAAAACTATAGTTGCATCCATTTTTTTATTTTCCTTTTTAAATTGAATTAATGTTTTCTTGGAGTTTTCACTATCTCCAGTAAAAATTTGAATTTTATACCTATCATTAACAGTAATTGAAGCGTTGATTTTTCTTTTCTCATTCAATAATTGTTCTATTTTCGAATCTTGAGTAACAGTAACATTACTTTCCTGAGAAAAAATATTTACCGAAAAAAACAGCGAAAAAATTAATAAGAAAGTAAAATTTAGATTTCTTGATAAAGTCATAAAATATTGATTTTAATGCAAATGTAAAACTATTATATAAAAACTAAACCCAATTGCTATTTAGAATTAATATAAATTGATATTTAAGATATATTTATGGTTTTGAGAATAGTTCATAAGTCGTATTTTTGTCCAAATTAAAATTAGAGTATCGATATTTTCCAGTAAAGTCTACTGTAAAAATCATACCAAAAAAGGAGATAATATAAATTTAATATGAAAAAAGTGGGAAACCATAATTCAATTTCAAGGAAAATACTCTTCGGTTTAGCTTTAGCGCTATCAATTTCAATCTCTTCTTTCTCACAAAATGCTGCTCCAGCACCTGTTGCTACAGATGCTGCTGCTCCTGTTGCAGATGCAAAATCATCTGGTGGTGGTGATGCTGCTGCTGGGAAAGCTTTGTTCAATGCAAATTGCGCTGCTTGTCATAAACTTGATGCTAAATCTACTGGACCAGCTCTTAGAGGAATTGCTGATAAACATCCAAGAGAATGGATTTACAAATGGGTTAACAACAGTTCAGCATTGATTAAGTCTGGAGATGCGGTTGCTGTAAAATTGTTTGAAGAAAACAATAAGGCAGTAATGACGGCATTCCCGCAATTATCAACAACTGATATTGACAACATAATGGCTTACACTTCTGAGCCTAAACCAGAGCCAACAAAGGCAGCTGCTGTTGGCACAACTGCTGCTGCAAATGATGAAGGCGGAATTTCTAACAATGTTATTCTTGCAGCTCTCAGTTTGGTTTTGTTCATGTTGATTGTGATGTTGTTCTTTGTAAATAACGTTTTAACAAAAATAGCTAAGGCTAACAACATTGAGGTAATTAAAGATGAAACAAGGTTGCCAATTTGGAAAGCTTTTGCTAAAAACCAATTTTTAGTTTTAGTGACAAGTATTTTCTTGTTGTTGGCTAGTGGTTACTTCGCTTATGGATGGATGATGCAAGTAGGAGTTGACCAAGATTATGCACCAGTTCAACCAATTCATTTTTCACATAGAATTCATGCTGGAAGTAATGGTATAAATTGTAAATATTGTCACTCATCTGCAAGAGTAAGTAAAAATGCAGGTATTCCTTCCTTGAATATTTGTATGAATTGTCACAAAAATATATCAGAAGTTGCTGACACAACTGCAACTCCAGAGCATTCAAAAGCGTTTTATGATGCTCAAATTCAAAAATTATATGATGCGGTAGGTTGGGATAAATCATTGCAGAAATATACTGGAAAATCTAGCCCGGTAAAATGGGTTAGAATTCATAATCTTCCTGATTTTGCTTATTTTAATCACTCACAACACGTTACAGTTGCAGGTGTAGAATGTCAAAAATGTCACGGTGAAGTACAAACCTATGAAATTCAAAAACAATTTGCTCCTTTAACAATGGGATGGTGTATTAAATGTCACCGCGAAACTGATGTTAAAATGGAAGGCAACGCATACTATGACAAAATCCACAATGAGCTTTCAAAAAAATATGGTGTTGAAAAATTGACAGCAGCACAAATGGGAGCTTTAGAATGTGGAAAATGTCACTATTAATAAAGTAATAATTAAGAAAGCTAATATATATATCCAATGTCATCTAACAAAAAATACTGGAAAAGTGTTGAAGAACTAAACGAAAATAGTTCTGTTGTTGAGACGCTTAGAAATAATGAGTTTGTTGAAGCAATTCCTACGGATGAGTTTTTATCAGACAAAGAATCATTATCTTCATCTTCAACTACTCGTAGAGATTTCTTAAAATATGTAGGGTTTAGCACTGCTGCTGCTACTTTGGCTGCTTGCGAAGGCCCAGTTCATAAATCAATTCCATATGTTCTTCAACCAGAACAAATTATTCCTGGTGTTGCTGATTATTATGCAACAACTATGTTTGATGGATTTGATTTTGCAAATTTATTGGTAAAAACTAGAGAAGGTAGACCCATCAAAATTGAAAATAACACAATTGAAGGAGCTAAATTTTCTGCAAATGCTAGAGTTCATGCCTCTGTATTGTCATTGTATGACAGTATGAGGCTAAAAGTTACCAAAATTGATGGTAAAGACTCAACATGGCAAGAGGCTGATTTAAAAATTAAATCAAGTTTAGCTGATGCAAAAGCAAAAGGTGGTCAAGTAGTTCTTTTAACAGGTACTTTGGCTAGTCCATCTACTGAAAAATTAATAGCAGATTTTATATCAAAAAATCCTACTGCAAAACATGTAGTGTATGATTCAGTTTCTGAGTCTGCTGCTCTTGATGCATTTGAAACTGTCTTTGGAGAAAGAGCATTACCAAATTATGATTTTTCTAAAGCAAATACTATTGTCTCTGTTGGCGCAGATTTTCTTGGTGATTGGCAAGGTGGTGGATTTGATTCTGGATATGCCAAAGGGAGAATTCCTCAAGCAGGTAAAATGTCTAAACATTTCCAGTTTGAAGCTAACATGACTTTATCTGGTGCAGCTGCTGATAAAAGAGTATCAATGACTGTCGCTAATCAAAAGTTGGCTTTAGTAAAAATATACAGTATTATAACAGGTTCTTCTGTTTCTACTGCGAAGATTCCAAATGAAGAAGTAGTTTTAAAAGCTGCTCAGCAATTAAAAGCTGCGGGTTCAAAAGGATTGTTTGTGTGTGGAATACAAGATAAAAATGCTCAGTTATTAGCCTTAGCAATTAACCAAGCTCTTTCGAGTGAGGCGTTTTCTACTTCTGAAACTAGACAAGTTAGAAAAGGTTCAAACGAAAAAGTTATGCAGTTGATTAATGATATGAATTCAGGTTTAGTTCATACATTGATTATGAGTGGTGTAAATCCAGTTTACAGTTTAGCTAATTCTAGTTCTTTTGTGAGTGGGCTTAAAAAAGTTAAATTATCTGCTTCTTTTTCTCTCAAAGAAGATGAAACGGCTTCGTTAACAAATATTGCTGTTCCAGCTCCTCATTATCTTGAGTCTTGGAATGATTTAATGCTTACAAAAGGAACTTACTCTTTAGTTCAACCAACAATAAGACCTTTGTTCAGTTCAAAACAATTTCAAGAAGCATTATTGTCTTGGAGTGGAATATCTGGTACTTATTATGATTATATAAAATCAAACTCAGCATCCTATATTAATGGATCAACATGGAATAAAACATTGCATGATGGATTATCTGTAGGAACTATATCTGGATTGAATGCTGGATCTGCTGATTATTCAGGTGCTGCTAATTCTTTAGCATCTACAAAACCAAGTTCTAATCTTGAATTAGTATTATACACTAAAACTGGAATGGGTGATGGGCAACAAGCTAATAATCCATGGCTACAAGAATTTCCAGACCCGATAACAAGAGTTTCTTGGGATAATTATTTGACTATTTCAAGAGCTGATGCAGAAAAAATTGGTTTAGAAAATAGAATTGTTGCTAATGGTGGATTGAACGGTAGTTATGCTACAGTTACTGTTGGTAAGACCAAACTTGAGGTTCCAGTTATTATCCAACCAGGTCAAGCTGTTGGAACGGTTGGATTGTCTCTTGGTTATGGAAAAAAAGCAGGTTTAAAAGAAGAAATGCAAGTGGGAGTTAATGCATTTGCTTTTTACAACAATTTTGACTTAGTTCAATCTGTTATTGTAGAGAAGGCTTCTGGAGAACATGAATTTGCTTGTGTTCAGTCTCAAAAAACTCTAATGGGACGTGGTGATATTATAAAAGAAACTACATTAGAAATTTTTAATACTAAAGATTCTAAAATATGGAATCCAGTTCCAATGGTTTCTCTTGATCATAAAGAGGTTGAAGCAACTAAAGTTGATTTATGGGAATCTTTTGATCGCTCTATAGGACACCATTTTAATCTTTCAATTGATTTGAATGCTTGTACAGGTTGTGGGGCTTGTGTTATAGCTTGTCATGCAGAAAATAATGTTCCAGTGGTTGGAAAATCTGAAGTAAGAAGAAGTCGTGATATGCACTGGTTGCGTATTGATAGATACTACTCCTCTGAAGAGACTTTTGAGAAAGATAATGAGAAAAAAGAAGGTTTCAACGGATTGTTTGGTGACAAAGGCTCTTTAGGTGGCTTTGGTCAAATGGAGCATCCTGCTGACAATCCTCAAGTAGCTTTTCAACCAGTAATGTGTCAACACTGTAATCATGCTCCGTGTGAAACAGTTTGTCCTGTTGCTGCAACTTCACATGGTCGTCAAGGTCAAAACCACATGGCATATAACAGATGTGTAGGTACAAGATATTGTGCAAATAACTGTCCTTACAAAGTACGTCGTTTTAACTGGTTCTTGTATAATAACAATGATGAGTTTGATTTCCATATGAACGATGATTTAGGAAGAATGGTTATCAACCCAGACGTCAATGTTCGTTCACGTGGTGTAATGGAAAAATGTTCAATGTGTATTCAAATGACACAAGCTACAATTTTAAAGGCTAAACGTGAAGGAAGACCAGTAGAAAAAGACGAATTTCAGACAGCTTGTTCTGCGGCTTGTTCATCTGGAGCAATGGTTTTTGGTGATGTAAATGATAAAGAAAGCCAAATTGCAAAATTAGCTGAAGACAAAAGAATGTATCATTTACTAGAACATGTAGGTACTAAGCCAAACGTATTCTATCACGTTAAGGTTAGAAATTCATAAAATTATTAATTAGAAACACAATAAAGGATTATGTCGTCTCATTACGAAGCACCCATTAGAAAACCTTTAGTTATTGGTGATAAATCATATCACGATATAACAGTTGATGTAGCAGCGCCTGTAGAAGGAAGAGCTAATAAACAATGGTGGACAGTTTTTTCCATAGCACTAATTGCTTTCCTTTGGGGATTAGGATGTATTATTTATACAATTTCAACAGGTATTGGTACTTGGGGTTTAAATAAAACAGTTGGTTGGGCTTGGGATATCACCAATTTCGTTTGGTGGGTTGGTATTGGTCATGCTGGTACCTTGATTTCAGCTGTATTATTATTATTCCGTCAAAGATGGAGAATGGCAATCAACCGTTCAGCAGAAGCAATGACCATTTTCTCGGTAATACAAGCTGGTTTATTCCCTATTATTCACATGGGTCGTCCATGGTTAGCATATTGGGTTGTGCCTATACCAAATCAATTTGGATCATTGTGGGTGAATTTTAACTCGCCATTACTTTGGGACGTATTTGCAATCTCTACATACCTTTCGGTGTCTCTTGTTTTTTGGTGGACAGGTTTACTTCCAGATTTTGCAATGCTAAGAGATAGAGCAGTTACGCCTTTTACAAAAAAAATATATTCTATTCTTTCTTTCGGATGGAGTGGTAGAGCTAAAGATTGGCAAAGATTTGAAGAAGTTTCACTTGTACTTGCAGGTTTAGCTACTCCACTTGTACTTTCTGTTCACACCATAGTATCTTTCGACTTTGCTACATCAGTTATTCCAGGTTGGCATACTACAATTTTCCCGCCGTATTTCGTTGCTGGTGCAGTGTTTTCAGGATTTGCAATGGTAAATACATTGTTAATCATCATGAGAAAGGTTTCAAATCTTGAAGCGTATATTACTGTTCAGCATATTGAATTAATGAACATCATCATTATGATCACTGGTTCAATAGTAGGTGTTGCCTACATTACAGAGTTATTTGTTGCATGGTATTCAGGAGTAGAATATGAACAATATGCCTTCTTGAACAGAGCAACTGGTCCTTATGCTTGGGCTTATTGGGCTATGATGTCTTGTAATGTTTTTTCACCTCAATTTATGTGGTCAAAAAAATTAAGAACAAGTATAATGTTTTCTTTCGTTATTTCAATTGTTGTAAACATAGGAATGTGGTTCGAGCGTTTTGTAATTATCGTAACATCACTGCATAGAGATTACTTACCATCTTCTTGGACAATGTTCTCTCCAACATTTGTAGATATTGGAATTTTCATTGGAACAATTGGTTTCTTCTTTGTGTTATTTTTACTTTATGCAAGAACTTTCCCGGTTATTGCTCAAGCTGAAGTAAAAACTATTTTGAAGTCATCAGGAGAAAACTATAAAAGAGAACGTGAATTAAACGGACATAATCATTCTGATAAACACTAATAATTGTCATGAGTAATAAAGTTATACACGCAATATATAATGATGATGATGTGTTGATGGATGCTGTTAAGCAAACAAAAAAAGCACACTATCATATCGAGGAAGTTTTTACTCCATTTCCTGTTCATGGTTTGGATAAAGCAATGGGAATTCCACCAACTAGACTTGCAATATGTGCATTTATCTACGGTTGTATTGGTCTTACAGTTGCTACAACGATGATGAACTATATCATGATTGAGGATTGGCCTCAAGATATTGGAGGAAAACCAAGTTTTGCATATTATCAAAATATGCCAGCTTTTGTGCCAGTTATGTTTGAAATGACAGTTTTTTTTGCTGCCCATTTAATGGTTATCACATTTTATCTTAGAAGTAGATTGTGGCCATTCAAGCAAGCTGAAAACCCTGATGTTAGAACAACTGATGACCATTTTTTGATGGAAGTAGCTGTTAGTAATAACGAAGAAGAGCTTGTAAAGTTTTTTGAAAAAACTGGAGCTTTGGAAGTTAAAGTTGTAGAAAAGCACTAATAGATGAGTATGAAAAATTTATTTAAAATAGCATTTACATTTTGTTTTGTTTTGTTGCTTGCATCTTGCAAAGATGATAAAAGACCAAATTACCAATACATGCCAAACATGTATGAATCAGTTGCTTATGAGACATACTCTGAATCTAATGCATTTAATTCGCCAACTGGTTTAAAAGGGAAAGAAGGACAATTGCCACCTGATGGAACTATAAAAAGAGGTTTTGTACCTTATGAATATCCAAATACAACTGAAGGGTACAATGCTGCAAAAGCAAATTTAAAATCTCCACTTGATTCAACTCAAGTTGACATGAAAAAAGCTCAAGAACTTTTTGAAATTTACTGTGCAATTTGTCATGGTAATGCAGGTGATGGAAAAGGAAAACTTGTAACGAACGAGAAATTTTTAGGAGTTCCTAATTATAAAGATAGACAAATAACAGAAGGCAGTATTTTTCATGTAATAACTTATGGATTGAATTCCATGGGTTCACATGCTAACCAACTTAACACTAATGAAAGATGGATGGTTGCTGCTTATGTTTTAAAACTTAGAAGCGAATTATAATATTGAATATAACAGATTAATATAGTTATGTATACATTTTCTAGCAAATTAAAAACGTTCTCTTTTGTCTTAATGCTTATAGGAGCATTAGGTATTGGATATGGATTTTTGTCAGCTCCAAAAACTATTCAAGACGTAGAGACAATATTAGCAGCTGAAAGTCATGGTCATGAAGGCACGCACAATGCTCATGCTGTAGAAAAACATGACGCAAAAGCGAAAGCTGAACATGAGGAGCATTTAACCCATGTTTTGCATCAGTTGGAAAATAAACCTTGGGCAGCACTTTATGTCGCTTGTATATTTTTTATGCTAATTTCACTTGGAGCTTTAGCTTTTTATGCAATACAACAAGTAGCACAAGCAGGTTGGTCTCCAGTACTTTTTAGAGTGATGCAAGGCATAACTTCATATTTATTGCCAGGTTCTGTAATTTTCTTTATTATATTATTACTTTCAGGAATGCATTTTAATCATTTATTTATATGGATGAAAGAAGGTGTGACTGAAGTTGGTAATCCAAACTATGATCATCTGATAGCTGGAAAATCAGGGTATTTAAATTTCCCTTTCTGGATTATTAGAGCAGGTTTGTTTTTGTTAGTTTGGAATTTATACAGATATTATTCAAGAAAAAATTGTCTAGCTCAAGACGAATCGAATGACAATACTTTCTATAAAAAGAATTTTAAAATGTCAGCTGCATTTTTAGTGTTCTTTATTGTATCAGAATCAATAATGTCTTGGGATTGGATTATGTCTGTTGATCCTCACTGGTTTAGTACTTTATTTGGATGGTACGTTTTTGCTAGCTTCTTTGTAAGTGGTATAACAACAATATCTATGGTTACTTTGTATCTTAAATCAAACGGATATTTAGAAAATGTAAATAGTAGTCACATCCATGATTTATCAAAATTCATGTTTGGTATCAGTGTTTTTTGGACTTACCTATGGTTTTCACAGTTTATGTTGATTTGGTATTCTAACATTCCTGAAGAAGTTACTTATTTTAAAACTAGAATTGAACATTTCAACCTTCCTTTCTTTGGTGCTGTTGTAATGAACTTTATATTTCCGTTTTTAGTATTAATCAACACAGATTTCAAACGTATTACATGGATTATTGTAATGGCTGGAATTGTTATTTTACTAGGACACTATGTTGATTTCTTCAACATGATTATGCCTGCTACTGTTGGTGACCAATGGTTTATAGGTATACCTGAGATATCTTCAATTTTGTTCTTTTTTGGCTTATTCATTTTTACAGTGTTCAATGCTTTAACAAAAGCACCACTTATGCCTAAAAGAAATCCATTTATCGAAGAAAGTAAACATTTTCATTATTAATATTTTTAAAAAAGAAACAAATGTCAACTCTTTTAATACTTATAGTTGTACTTTTATTATCAATTGCTATTTGGCAGTTAACCAAAATATTTGATTTAACTCAAGTTGGTGGAAATGTAAACGATACTCAAATTGCAGATGATAATGATAATAAAGTAAACGGTTATTTAATGTTTGCTTTTTTAGGGTTCATTTATCTAACAACAATCTATTGTGTTTGGAATTATGGTAATTTACCACTTTTAAAAGATTCTGCTTCTGAACATGGACCATTAGTTGACAACCTAATGGCGATTTCATTAGTTTTAATTTTTATTGTTCAAACAGTTACCCAAGCTTTATTACATTATTTTGCTTTTAAATATAAAGGCAAGAAGGGACAAAAAGCTATGTATTTTGCTGATAATAATAAACTTGAACTTATTTGGAGTTCTATTCCTGCAATTGTATTGGCTGGATTAATTCTTTATGGTCTTTATTCATGGAATAATATAATGTACGTTGATAAGGAAGATGAACAAGATGCAATCGTAATTGAATTATATGCGCAACAGTTCAAATGGGAAGCTAGATACTCAGGTGCTGATAATGTTTTGGGTAAAGCTAACGTAAGATATATAGAAGGAGCAAATAACCTTGGGGTTGATCTATCTGATCCAAATGCTCAAGATGATTTTACAGCTTCAGAGTTGCATATTCCAAAAGGTAAAAGAGTAATATTTAAAATGCGTTCACAAGACGTATTACACTCTGCATACTTGCCTCATTTTAGAGCACAAATGAACTGTGTTCCTGGTATGGTTACTCAATTTTCATTTATACCTACATTGACAACTGCTGAGATGAGAGAAAAACCAGCTATCATTGAAAAAGTTAATCATATTAATGAATTGAGAGCTAAGAAAAGTGAGCAATTAGTAGCTAATGGCCAAACAGCATTGGATCCTTATACATTTGATTATTTGCTTTTGTGTAACAAAATTTGTGGTGCTTCACACTACAATATGCAGATGAAAGTTGTTGTTGATACTCCTGAAGACTTCAAAGCTTGGTTAAAAGACAAGCAAACTATTGTTCAAGCAGTTAAAACAGCTGCCGCTGAAGCCGAAAAGTCTGAACAACCAACTAAACCTACAATTGATACAGCAAAAGTAAATACAGTTGCCAAAGATTCAACGGTAGTTGCACAAACAGAAATTAAAAAATAACAAATTTTAAATATTTTTAAAGAATTAATATATGTCAGCAGAAGCTCATAATCACGGACACGAACATGATCACGACCACGGTCACGAGCATCATCATAAAGATACTTTTATAACCAAATACATTTTCAGTATTGACCATAAAATGATTTCTAAACAGTATTTGATTACTGGTATTTTTATGGGTATAATTGGTATTGTAATGTCATTGCTATTTAGAATGCAATTAGCATGGCCTGAAGAATCTTTTAAAATCTTCAATGTTCTTCTTGGCGACAAGTTTGCTCCAAATGGAGTAATGACTAATGAAATATATCTTGCATTGATAACAATACATGGAACAATAATGGTATTCTTTGTATTGACTGCCGGTTTGAGTGGAACATTTAGTAACTTGTTGATTCCGTTACAAATTGGAGCTCGCGATATGGCTTCAGGATTTTTGAACATGGTTTCTTACTGGTTGTTTTTCCTGTCAAGTGTGGTAATGATTTGTTCTTTGTTTGTAGAATCTGGACCAGCATCTGCCGGTTGGACTATATATCCACCATTAAGTGCATTGCCTCAAGCAATTTCAGGTTCAGGAACAGGAATGACACTTTGGTTGGTTTCAATGGCAATATTTATTGCTTCCTCCTTGTTAGGCTCATTAAATTATGTAGTAACCGTAATTAATTTAAGAACAAAAGGAATGTCAATGACAAGAATGCCTTTAACAGTTTGGACGTTTTTTATTACTGCAATTATCGGTATTGTATCGTTTCCAGTTTTATTATCGGCAGCATTGTTGTTAATTTTTGACAGAAGTTTTGGAACATCATTCTTCTTGTCAGATATTTATTTAGCAGGCGAAGTGTTAAATTATCAAGGTGGTTCGCCAGTGCTATTCGAACACCTATTTTGGTTCTTAGGACATCCAGAAGTATATATTGTAATCTTGCCAGCAATGGGATTGGTTTCGGAAGTTTTGGCAACCAATTCTCGTAAGCCAATTTTTGGATACCGAGCCATGATTATGTCTGTAATAGCAATTGCTTTCTTATCAACAATCGTTTGGGGTCATCATATGTTTATTTCAGGAATGAATCCATTCTTGGGGTCGGTATTTACTTTTACAACTTTATTAATTGCCATTCCATCAGCCGTAAAGGCGTTTAACTGGATTACAACTTTGTGGAAAGGAAATCTTCAAATGAACCCAGCCATGTTGTTCTCAATTGGAATGGTGTCTACATTCATTACCGGAGGTTTAACAGGAATTATTTTAGGAGATAGCACACTTGATATTAATGTGCACGATACTTATTTTGTGGTAGCACACTTCCACTTGGTAATGGGTATTTCGGCTCTTTATGGAATGTTTGCTGGTATTTATCATTGGTTCCCAAGAATGTTCGGAAGAATGTTAAATAAAAACTTAGGCTATATCCATTTTTGGGTTACAGCAATATGTGCTTATGGTGTTTTCTTCCCTATGCACTTTATCGGAATGGCTGGTTTACCTAGAAGATATTATACAAATACAAATTTCCCGTTATTTGATGATCTTCAAAATGTGAATGTTATTATAACTTCGTTTGCATTAGTTGGTGGAGCTTTTCAATTAGTGTTTTTATGGAACTTTTTCCATAGTATTTTCTACGGAAAAAAATCTGTTCAAAATCCTTGGAAATCAAATACATTAGAATGGACTGCACCTGTTGAACACATACATGGTAACTGGCCTGGTGAACTTCCTGAAGTTCACAGATGGGCTTATGATTACAGTAAGCCAGGTCATGATGAGGACTTTGTGCCTCAAAATGTTCCAATGAATCAAGGCGAAGAAGTACTACATCATTAATAACTTAGTTATATATTCATAAAGACTGCCTCCATATTTTGGAGGCAGTCTTTATTTTGGAACTCTTTATGTTATATTTGTATTATGAATGAGAATCTAGATCCAACAAATATAAATTATAGTTCAGATGAACTCGATCTTGAAAAAAAGCTAAGACCACTTAGTTTTGATGATTTTACGGGTCAAGAGCAAGTTCTTGAAAACCTTCAAGTCTTCGTAAAAGCCGCAAATTTGCGCTCAGAAGCACTTGATCATACTCTTTTTCATGGTCCACCAGGATTAGGAAAAACTACTTTAGCAAATATTTTGGCAAATGAACTAGGTGTTGGGATTAAGATAACTTCTGGGCCAGTTCTAGATAAGCCAGGTGATTTGGCTGGTTTGTTGACCAATCTTGAGGAAAGAGATGTACTTTTTATAGATGAAATACATCGGTTGAGCCCTGTTGTGGAAGAATATCTTTATTCTGCAATGGAAGATTTCAAAATCGATATTATGATTGAGTCTGGACCAAATGCTCGTACAGTTCAGATAAATTTGAATCCTTTTACACTTGTTGGTGCTACAACACGTTCTGGATTACTAACTGCACCGATGAGAGCTCGTTTTGGAATTCAAAGTAGATTACAATATTATAATACTGAGTTACTGACCACTATTGTTCAAAGAAGTGCTTCAATATTAAAAATGCCTATTACTATGGAAGCAGCTATCGAAATTGCAGGAAGAAGTAGAGGTACACCAAGAATTGCCAACGCATTGTTGCGTAGAGTTCGTGATTTTGCACAGATTAAAGGTAACGGGAAAATTGATATTGAAATTGCTAAATTTTCTCTAAAGGCTTTGAATGTAGATGCTCACGGTTTAGATGAAATGGACAACAAAATTTTAACGACCATTATTGATAAATTCAAAGGTGGTCCAGTTGGTCTTTCTACTCTGGCTACAGCTGTTTCTGAAAGTGGTGAAACCATTGAAGAAGTTTATGAACCATTTTTGATACAAGAAGGTTTTATTATCAGAACTCCTAGAGGAAGAGAAGTTACCGAAAAAGCTTATAGACATCTCGGGAAGATAAAAACTAATATTCAAGGTGGGTTGTTTTAGATATTGGTAAATAGAAAACAGAATATACAAGTCTAATAAAAACGAAACCAGCTTCGCAAAGAGTTCCTATGAAAAGCTCCGCACTCGAGCGAAGCGAACAGACGAAGTAAATGTCTCCTGACTTTGCGGAATTTTTTTATCAAAAACAAACACATCATTAAACTTTTTTATACTTTTAAATATAACTAAATGCCATGAAAGAAGGATATGTTATAAATAACCAAAGCTTGGTAAAAACATATCTAAACAAGTAATCAAAATATTCATATAATGTTGACCCAAGTGAAGCAGGTTTGCTCAAAGTCAGGAGACTTTGCGTAGCTGACAAAAGATTTAGGGTAACAGTTCAAAGTTAAAAAAGTAATTATTCAAGGTGGAAAAGGAACAACAGGAAAATTTAAGGGCACAGTTCCTTCTGTGAAAATAATTAAAGTAGATTAGTATGGCAAAAGTAATATTGGATAGTTGGAGAGAAGGACTTGAAAAAATATCTCTAACAAAACTTCAAGTTAATATGCTTGGAAAATCATTAACAGAATCAAAAAATAATGTCGATTCCCTGTTGGATGACAAGAAAGTGGTTATTGAAATTGAAAGTTTAGACTTGGCTAATGAATTTTTAAAAGAGGCTGAAAAAATTGGGGCGAATTGTGAATTGTTTATAGATTGAGATTGCCGCTAATGGGTAGTGTATAAAATTTAGTGATGAACTGTTTTCAATCACTTAACAAATTTTAAATCAATAAATATTTGAAATTTAAAAACAAAAGACGAGCTATATAGTTCGTCTTTTTTATGTTAGATAATTATTTAAATTGAAGAAAATGTCAAAAATTGAGACTTCATGTATCAAAGTTAGTGATGGTTTATTTTGCCAATATTGCCAATCAAAAAACATCATTAAAAATGGTTTTGCAAAGAACAAAAAACAACAATATTATTGCAAAACGTGTTGCAAACGATTCTTAGAATATTATACTTACAATGCCTACTTACCCAATCTAAACAAAAGTATCATCCAATTAACCAAAGAAGGACTTGGCATTAGAAGCACTGCTAGAGTATTGCAAATTTCAACAACTACTTTACTGAAAAGGATAATATCTATTGCAAAACATATTCAAAAACCCATTATCAGTAAAGGAAAAACATATGAAGTTGATGAACTACTTACTAATGTTAGGCACAAAAAGAATTTCTTCTTTTGATTATGTTTTTGTAATATTGAAAAGGATACGACCAAGTTATTATAAAACAGAACCTTTTGATTAACAACAAAGAAAAATACACACAACTTATAAAACAAGAAGCCAAACGCCTAGGATTTTTGTCATGTGGTGTATCAAAAGCAGAATTTTTAGAACAAGAAGCGCCAAGATTGGAAAAATGGCTTTCTCAAAATTTCCACGGGGAAATGAAATACATGGAAAATCATTTTGATAAACGCCTTAATCCAAAATTGCTCGTTGATGATGCAAAAAGTGTCGTGTCACTTTTATTAAATTATTACCCAAATGAAATGCAAAATCAAGAAAGTTATAAAATTTCTAAATATGCATATGGGAATGATTATCACTTTGTAATCAAGGAAAAGCTAAAAGAACTTTTGTATTTTATTCAAAATGAAATTGGCGAAGTAAATGGTAGAGCTTTTGTTGACTCTGCGCCTGTTTTGGATAAAGCTTGGGCAGCAAAATCTGGATTAGGATGGATTGGTAAAAACGCGAATTTAATCACACAAAAAACTGGTTCGTTCTATTTTATTGCAGAGCTCATTATCGATTTAGACCTAGAATATGATTCTCCAACAACCGACCACTGTGGAACTTGTACTGCTTGCATTGATGCTTGCCCAACTCAGGCAATAGTATCGCCTTATGTGGTTGATGGAAGTAAATGTATTTCCTATTTTACGATTGAGCTAAAAGAAAATATCCCACAAGCGATGAAAGGCAAACTTGACGAATGGATGTTTGGATGTGATGTCTGTCAAGATGTATGTCCATGGAATCGTTTTTCTACTCCAAATAATGAACAACTTTTCAGCCCAAACCCCGAACTATTATCTTTTTCGAAGAAAGATTGGGAAGAAATAACAATAGAGACATTTAACAAGGTTTTTAAAAACTCGGCAGTGAAAAGAACTAAGTATGAAGGATTAAAAAGAAATATTAATTTCCTTAAGTAGTTAATTCTCATTTGAATTCATATATATTTCCCAAAACAAATTTTTAACATGAAAAAACTTTTAGTAGCAATTTTTATTTTTTTCAGTTTTGGGATTTTTGCTCAATCTACAGATTTAGATCCATTTGATATCAATTATTCTTATGTATCTCTTCCTTCAAAACCTATTTTGGATAAAAAAAATAGAACTTATTCTTTTGTGACCAACATTGATAGAAACTTAATGTATGGCAAATCAAAATTTTTCATTGAAAACCAAGTGACAATTTCTGGATTCGAGAAAAAGTCTAAAAGTGGTTATTTGAGCATTGAAGTTACGCTTCAAAATCCAGTAATTACAAAAAAAGATATTACAAATAGAATTTCTTCATCCAAAGACAAAAATGGAAGAGTAACAAACAAGTATTATTACACAGTTGTGTACAGTTATTCTCAAGATGGAAATGCAAAAATAGTGAGTGGTGATGGAAAAGTTAGTAAAATAATAAATTTTACAGCTCAAAGTAGCGGTAAAAGTCAAGAGTATGAAAGCTACACTCAGGCAGAAAGTTTCCAATATGGAGTATATAACATTGTGAAGACCAATTATCTAAATGATGTTGTAAATAGACTAAACAGAGAACTTAATGAAGAGTTTGGCTACCCAGTAAAATCCGGAGTTGATAAATTGTGGATACTTGCCAACAAAAAACACCCTGAACAACTGGCAGAATACAATGCCTATTTAACTGTAAAAAATGCTTTTGATAAAATGCAATTCAGTGAGCCAATTACTGGCTTTGAAGGCGAAATTAAAGAAGCAATAAGCTACTTTGAGTCTTTGCCAAAAAAATATACCGAAGATGAGAAAGCTCACAGAAAAATAAGATACAGCGCTTATTTTAATTTAGCTAAAATTTACAGCTTGCTGGATAATCCAGTCAAATCAAACGAATATTGTCAAAAATTAATCGACAATGATTATGACAAGCAAGACGGTGTATCTATGATGAAAGACAATAATGAAACACTAACTCTTTTTAAAGCTAATCAACTTACTTCAAGACATTTTCCGGTTGAGACAAAAAATTACACTTTCGAAGAAGAACAACCAGTCTATTCAGGAAGCCAAAGTCAAAGCCAAACAACAAGTGCTCCTTACAGCATAGAAACTGATCCAAATTACATTTTAGCATATATACTTTCTATTAAAAAAGATACAATTACTGGATATATGCCAAAAAACAGAGCCATGGCTTTGAGTGATGCTATCACAGTTACAGTTAAAGATTTTCAAGGAAAATTTTCTGAAAGAAACTTTAAAGCAAATGAAGTAAATAGATTGATACTTAGTAATGGAGAAGAATTTGCATCTGTTGCTTTTAAAGTTTCTGTAGATAATGCAGGAGTTTCAATGGCATCTGCAAGTAAAAAATTTGCTAAAGAAATGTTTGTTGGAAAAAAAATTAGCATTTATCAGTATTTCAATGGTGAAATAATCATTAAAATGGCAAACGACTCCGAAGGCAAATCGAACGCGTCTGCATCATGGATGCTCGGTCCAAAAAAGCGGTTTGAAGAAATGGCTCAAGGTTGTCCATCATTGCTAGAACGAGTGGATAAAAAAGAATTTAAAAACAATTTAGAAAGTATACTTTCTTTTGCCGAAGCTCTGGAAAGTTGTAAATAAACTCAAAAATAAAAAAGCACTTGTCAAACAAGCGCTTTTTTATTTGAGAAAAATTTCATCTCAAAATAATCAATTTTATATTTTCATATTCTCGATACTCTTCTACCTTTGTATTTCTCAACAGATATGAAATGGCAAAAGATAAAAAAAGAAGAGAAGCACTTATTTATCACGCGAAACCTACTCCAGGAAAGATAAAAGTTGTTCCAACAAAAAAATATGCAACACAAAGAGATTTGTCTCTAGCATATTCACCAGGTGTTGCTGAGCCTTGTTTAGAAATAGCAAAGGATGTAAACAACGTTTATAAATATACTTCCAAAGGTAACCTTGTTGCAGTGATTTCAAATGGAACTGCAGTTTTAGGTTTGGGCGATATTGGTCCAGAAGCTTCCAAACCAGTGATGGAAGGGAAAGCTTTGTTGTTTAAAATTTTTGCCGATATAGATGTTTTTGACATTGAAGTTGACACAAAAAACATAGACGCATTTATAGAAACTGTCAAGAATATAGCGCCAACATTTGGAGGTATAAATCTTGAAGATATCAAAGCTCCAGAATCTTTTGAAATAGAAAGAAGATTAGTTGAAGAATTAAATATTCCTGTCATGCATGATGACCAGCATGGGACAGCAATTATTTCGTCTGCAGCATTAATTAATGCGTTAGAATTAGCTAAGAAAAAAATTGGTAAAGTAAAAGTTGTTGTTTCTGGAGCTGGTTCTGCTGCTTTGGCTTGTGCAAATTTATATACAGCTTTGGGAGTTAAACATGAAAACATAATCATGTTTGATAAAGATGGAGTTCTTTGTAAAGAAAGAAATGACTTGTCTGAACTTCAAAAGAAATATTCATCAGGAAAACAAGGAACTACTTTGGCGCAAGCAATGAAAAATGCCGATGTTTTTCTAGGATTATCGGCGGGGAATATTTTATCACCTGATATGCTTTTGTCCATGGCAAAAAACCCTATAGTTTTTGCAATGGCAAACCCAGTTCCTGAGATTGATTATAATTTAGCCATTTCTACAAGAAAAGATATAATCATGGCTACTGGTCGTTCTGATCATCCTAACCAAGTGAATAATGTTCTTGGTTTCCCATATATTTTTAGAGGTGCACTAGACGTAAGAGCCACAAAAATAAACGAAGCAATGAAAATGGCTGCGGTTAAAGCGCTAGCTTCTTTGGCAAAAGAAAGTGTGCCAGAGCAGGTTAACATTGCTTATGGTGAAACAAAACTGAATTTTGGTAAAGATTATATTATTCCAAAACCATTTGATCCAAGATTGATTACCCATGTTGCGCCAGCTGTAGCAAAAGCAGCGATGGATTCTGGAGTTGCGCTTAACCCAATTACTGATTGGGGTAGATATGAAGAAGAGTTGTTGGAACGAATGGGTTCTGATAATAAAATGGTTCGATTACTTACTAATCGAGCAAAGACAAACCCGAAAAGAGTAGTTTTTGCAGAAGCAGATCATTTAGAGGTTTTGAAAGCAGCACAAATTGCCTACGAAGAAGGTATTGCTAAACCAATTTTGTTAGGAAATAAAGAGGTAATATTAGAATTAAAAGAAGAATTAGGTTTTGATGCAGAAGTTCTAATAATCGACCCAAAAACAAAAGAAGAAGACAAAAGAAGACTAGAATATGCAGAAATTTTTTGGGAAGCTAGAAGAAGAAGAGGAATATCACTTCTTGATGCTCAAAAATGGATGCGTGAAAGAAATTATTTTGCTGCTATGATGGTTATTCATGGTGATGCTGATGCAATGGTTTCTGGTTATTCAAGAAGTTATCCATCGGTTGTAAAACCTCTTATGCAATTAATTGGTAAAGCACCAGGAATATCTTTAATTGCTACTACAAACATGATGATGACAAATCGTGGCGCAATGTTTTTATCAGATACAGCTATAAATCCAAATCCAACAGCAGATGATTTAGCAAAAATAGCTTTGATGACTGAGAAGACTGTTAGAATGTTTGGAATGGAACCAGTAATAGCAATGGTTTCTTTTTCTAATTTTGGTTCATCGTCCTACGAAAGCGCTAACAAGGTTAGAGAAGCAGTAGCTTATTTGCATAAATATTATCCAGATTTGATTGTTGATGGTGAGATTCAAACAGATTTTGCTCTCAATCCTGAAATGCTTCAGAAAAAATTCCCTTTTTCTAAATTGGCTGGTAAAAAAGTAAATACGCTCATTTTTCCCAACTTGGAGTCAGCAAATATTACATACAAGCTACTAAAGGAACTATACAAAGTTGACTCAGTTGGACCAATTATGTTAGGGATGGAAAAGCCAGCACACATTTTCCAACTTGGTGCTAGTGTAGAAGAAATGGTAAATATGGTTGCTGTTGCCGTTGTTGATGCTCAAGAGAAAGAAAAAAGATTAAAAATGATGTCTGTAGTAAAATAATAATTAGACTACTCGCTAGTTTTTTACACTAAATTACCATGCAAAGAGAAATTTGTTATATTTGAATGGATTTTTATAAGAAATGATAGCACATATTCAAGGAAAATTAGTAGAAAAAAACCCAACAGATGTTGTAATTGATTGCAATGGAGTTGGCTATCATATCCATATTTCATTACACACATTTTCTTTATTACCCAATTCCGATTTTATAAAGCTATTCACCTATCTTCAGATAAAAGAAGATGGACATTCACTCTATGGTTTTGTCGAAAAGTCTGAAAGAGAGCTTTTTAAACTTTTAATTTCAGTTTCAGGAATTGGTGCAAATACTGCTAGAACAATGCTTTCATCACTTGATCCAAAACAAGCAATCAATGCCATTGCCAATGGTGATGTAATGACGATACAATCTATAAAAGGTATTGGTAATAAAACAGCTCAGAGAGTTATTCTAGATTTGAAGGATAAAGTGTTAAAAGTATATGATGTTGGTGAAATATCAATGCCTTCACACAATATTAACAAAGAAGAATCGTTATCTGCTTTGGAGGTATTGGGTTATCCAAGAAAATCTTCCGAAAAAATTGTGGACAGAATTATCAATGAAAACAATGAAGCAACTGTCGAATTTATTATCAAACAAGCTTTAAAAAACTTATAATTTTTGAAAACAAAGTACTCTATAAAAGCCTCTATATCAATAAGAAATTTAATTTTCTTTCTATTATTTTTTTCTGGGTTAAACCTTTATTCACAGGTTGAAACCCCAAAAGATACTATTGGCTATGACAAAGGACGAGTTGATATAAAAAACCCTAAAAGCATTGTCAATGCTTACACTTATGATCCTGCAACTAATAGATACATATACACAAGTACTTTTGAAGGATTTAATATCAATTACCCAATCATACTGACTCCAGAAGAATACGAAGAGTTAAAACTCAGGGAGTCAATGAGAGATTACTTCAAAAGTAAATCAGACGCAATTGAAGGGAAAAAAGAAGGCAGTGAAGATGCAAAAAAAGATTTATTACCAAGATATTATGTAAATTCAGGTTTCTTTGAAACAATTTTTGGTTCAAATACCATTGATGTTAAACCAACGGGTTCAGTAGAAATGGATTTGGGTGCACGATACACTAAACAAGACAATCCTGCTTTTTCTCCAAGAAATCGTTCTCAATTATCTTTTGATTTTGATCAAAGGATTAGCATGAGTTTAATGGGTAAAGTCGGTACAAGATTGAGTGTAAACGCCAACTATGATACTCAATCAACCTTTGCGTTTCAAAACCTTATCAAACTAGAATATGCACCTACAGAAGATGATATTATTCAGAAAATTGAGGTAGGAAATGTGAGCATGCCATTGAGTAACTCTTTGATTCGTGGAGCTCAAAGCCTTTTTGGTGTAAAAGCTCAGTTACAATTTGGCAAAACAACAGTTACTGGAGTATTCTCTGAGCAAAAGTCACAAACGCGTTCAGTGACAGCACAAGGTGGAGGAACAATCCAGGATTTTGAATTATTTGCATTGGAGTATGATTCAGACAGACATTTCTTCTTGTCTCAATATTTTAGAAATAAATATGACGATGCAATGAGGAATTATCCATTAATCGATAGTAGAGTACAAATAACTCGTATCGAAGTTTGGGTAACTAACAAACAAAATCGAATAAACAACACTAACAATAATCTTAGAAATATTATTGCACTTCAGGATTTAGGAGAATCTAATTATAATGGGATTCCTAATAGTGATATCGTTGCAGTTAATCCCCAACCTGCAAACTTTTTCCTGACTGCAGCTGAGCTTTCGCCAGATGTTTTGCCAGATAACCAAGGGAACATACCTTCTGATAATAGAAACAACAGATACAACCCTAGCAAAATAGATGATCCACAATATTTGCTGAATTCAAATATCAGAGAAATAACTACTTCAAGTACAGGTTTTGTGAATGCATCATCAATCAGCGAAGGTACAGATTATTCCAAACTTGAAAATGCCAGAAAGCTAAATACTAATGAGTTTTCTTTTCATCCACAGTTAGGATATATCTCACTTCAACAAAAACTAGCAAACGATGAAGTTCTTGCGGTAGCTTATCAATATACAGTTGGTGATCAAGTTTATCAAGTGGGTGAATTTGGAACAGATGGCGTAGATGCTACTGTTGTTAGCGGTTCACAAACAGATCCAAACATTTCTACTCAGTGTTTGATACTTAAAATGCTAAAATCTAACCTAACTAATGTTGATAAACCAGTTTGGAATTTAATGATGAAAAATATTTATCAGATTCCTGGTGGATTTCAGCTACAAAAAGAAGACTTTAGATTTAATATTCTCTATACAGATCCTTCTCCACTTAATTATATCACACAGGCTAACTCAACAACTCCTTTACCATCGAATGTGGCAGAAACACCACTGTTAAAAGTTTTTAATTTAGATAGATTAAATTATAACAATGACCCACAAGTAGGAGGAGATGGTTTTTTTGACTTTATTCCAAATTTGACAATAGACCAACAAAACGGAAGAATTATTTTCACGACTGTTGAGCCATTTGGTAAAACACTTTTTGAAAAATTGAGATTAAATGCTGGTGAAAATTATAATGGAGATTACAACAACTTAGCAGATTTTAATGCAAACCAAGCAAAATACGTTTTCAGAAGAATGTATGAAGATACTCAAGCAGCTGCATTACAAGAAGCCGAGAAAAATAAATTCCAACTAAAAGGAAGATATAAATCAGCTGGTGGAGATGGAATTCCTATTGGAGCATACAACGTTCCAAGAGGTTCTGTTGTTGTAACTGCTGGAGGAAGAGTGTTGGTAGAAGGTGTAGATTACAGCGTAAATTATCAGGCTGGAAAAGTTCAAATACTTGATCCTTCGCTTCAGGCTTCAAATACACCAATAGAAGTTTCTGTTGAGAATAATTCAACATTTGGACAACAAACTAGGAGATTTATGGGAGTAAATGTTGAACATAAATTCAACAGTAAATTCTTAGTAGGAGCAACTTTCCTAAAAATGACAGAAAGACCATTTACTAACAAATCAAATTATGGTCAAGAATCTGTCAATAATTCCATCTTTGGATTAAATGCAAATTATTCAACAGAAGTACCTTTTTTAACTAGATTAGTAAATAAATTACCAAATATTGACACAGATGTGCCTTCAAATGTTTCTATTAGAGGAGAAGTTGCATATCTCAAACCAGATACGCCAAAACAAGATAGATTTCAAGGAGAATCTACGGTTTACGTTGATGACTTCGAAGGTTCTCAAACCACTATTGATATGCGCGGACCTTTATCTTGGTTTTTGTCGAGTGTGCCAAAAGTTCCAGAAGTTCAATCAACACCTGTAAATTATAATTTTAATGGAAATGCACTTGATTTAAGTTATGGACACAGAAGAGCAAAACTAAATTGGTATACTATAGATCCAACTATTTATGTTCAAACGCCTGGAGATATTGGTCAAGATGGAATTTCGTTAAACAGTACAAGAAGAATTTTGAGTAGAGAATTATTTCCTAATCTAGATATTGCCGTAGGACAAACACAAGTTGTAAACACTCTCGATTTGACCTATTATCCATCTGAACGTGGACCATATAATTTTAATCCATCTTCTGCAACAACAGGAGTATTACCAAACCCACAAGATAATTTTGGAGGAATAACAAGAGCAATCAACTCAACCAACTTTGAGCAAAGTAATGTTGAATACATCCAATTTTGGATTTTAGATCCATATTATGACCCAACAAACCCAACCGCGCAAGCAAATCCTGGAAATGTTGGGAAAATTTATTTTGATTTAGGAGAGATTTCAGAAGATATCTTGAAAGATGAAAGAAAACAATATGAAAATGGATTGCCAGCTGCTAATGCATCTTTGTCTCTAACAAGTTCCACAATATGGGGAAAAGTTCCTTCGTCACAATCGTTAATTTATGCTTTTGATGCTGATGGAGGAAATCGTTCTTCTCAAGACGTTGGACTTGATGGATTGAATGATGATGAAGAAAGAAACCTAGATGGAATTGATCCAGGTTTTGCAGCTTTTGAAGATCCAGCGGCTGATAACTATAAATATTTTTTGAATGCTACAGGAAATTCAGTTTTTGAACGATATAAAGATTACAATGGTGTACAAGGCAACTCGCCTGTAGAAGTGTCTGATACCAATAGAGGTTCAACAACACTGCCAGATGTAGAAGATATCAACCGTGATAATACCATGAATACAATTAATGCTTATTATGAATACAGTATTAATGTTAGTCCAAATGATTTATCGCAAGCCAACGTTGGTAATAATTACATTACAGACTTTAGAGAAACAAATAATATCGATTTGCCAAATGGATTGACCACCAGCGCACGTTGGGTTCAATTTAAAATTCCAGTAAAGGATTTTGAAAATAAGGTTGGTAATATTTCAGATTTTCGTTCGATTCGTTTCATGAGAATGTTCATGACAGGTTTTAGCGAGCCTATTACAGTTCGTTTTGGTGCTCTAGAACTCGTTAGAGGTGAATGGAGACGATATGAAAATTCATTCCAAACAGCTGATAACAATCCTGATGATGACGGAACAAGATTTGATGTGCTTTCTGTAAATATTCAAGAAAATGCTCAAAGAATCCCAATTCCATATGTTACACCTCCAGGAGTTGTTCGTGAGCAAGTGAACCAAAATAATACTGTTATCAATCAAAATGAGCAATCACTATCGTTGAGAGCATCTGGCGATGGTCTAGAAATAGGTGACTCTAGAGCAGTTTTCAAAAATGTAAGCGTGGACATGCGTCAATATAATAAATTGAAAATGTTCCTTCACGCAGAAGCACTGCCTGCACCTACAGATCCAACTCCGCTTCAAGACAATCAAATGTCAGCATTTATTCGATTTGGTAACGACTTTACAAATAACTATTATGAAGTTCAAATTCCTTTAAAAATTACTGCTGAAGGAGAAACTGACCCAGAAGCCATTTGGCCAAAAATTAATGAAATAGATTTACCTACAGCACTCTTAACTAAGTTAAAAATATTAGCAATGAGTGCGCCAAGTACTGATTTTGTTGATGGAGTTTTATATAAAAATGATTTTGAACTCGATCCTTCATTAGCATCAAATACAGAGCGTGGTCAATTACGACTTGGTGTAAAAGGTAATCCTAACTTTGGACTGGTTAGAACATTAATGGTTGGTATTAGAAACAGTTCTACACAAGATGGGATAAAAGGAGAAGTTTGGTTTAATGAATTGCGACTTGCCGATATGAATAATAAAGGCGGAATGGCAGCTGTCATTAATATGGATTCCAATCTAGCCGATTTTGCAACAATATCTGCAATGGGAAGAATGAGTACTATTGGTTTTGGTGCTTTGGAAGAAAGTCCAAATGAGAGAAGTCGTGAGGACATGCAGCAATATAATTTGGTTACCAATGTTGGGTTGGGTAAACTTTTACCAAAAAAATGGGGAATTAATCTTCCTTTCAACTATGCAGTTGGAGAAGAAACAATTACACCAGAATATGATCCATACAATCAAGATATCAGACTTGAGCAATTGCTTGATAATACAACAGACGCAGCAGAAAAAGAGAATATCAGAAACAGAGCTATTGATTTTACAAAACGAAAAAGCATCAACTTCATTGGTGTGAAAAAAGAAAGACAACCAGAGCAAAAACAAAGGATATATGATCCAGAAAATCTGACTTTGTCTTATTCATACAATGAGACTAAAAAACACAATTACGAAATTGAAAACTACATCGACCAGCAAGTGAATACTACTGTGGATTATGCTTACAGTTTTCAGCCTAAAACAGTTGAGCCGCTAAAAAATGTAAAATATTTCAAGAAAAGTGATTATTGGAAATTACTACGTGAATTCAATTTCAATTATTTACCGACAAATATTTCATTTAGTTCTAATATCATTCGTCAATATAATAGACAACAGTTTAGACAGGTTGATGTAGCAGGTATTGCAATCGATCCTTTGTACAGAAGAAATTATATGTTCAACTACCAGTACGGTTTCAATTTCAGTTTAACCAAAGCTTTGAAGTTGAATTACACTGCTGCTTCCCAAAACATTGTTAGAAATTATATCGATCAAGATGGAGTTGTAGATAATAGTTACAATATTTGGACAGATTTTTGGAATACAGGATTAGCTAATCAGCACAACCAACAATTGGTTGTAAACTATGAATTACCAATTAACAAAATCCCTGTTTTTAGTTTTGTTAAATCAACATATTCTTATACAGGAGATTATAATTGGCAAAGAGCATCATTGGCATTATCCACAGTTGAAGCGAGTGATGGTACAATATATAATTTAGGGAATACCATTCAAAATGCTGGTTCACACAAGTTGAATACGGCTTTCAATATGGAGTCACTTTATAAGTATTTAGGTTTGGCAAAAAAACCAAAAACTCCAACTGGAAAACCAAATGCTCTTCCAAAACCTGGAGAAAAAATAACCAACAAAGCACAACCTACTCAAAGTTCAAATGCTTTCCTTGATGGAATAAAAGGTGTTTTGACCAGTGTTAAAAATGTCAATATCAATTATACCAGAAATCAAGGTACATTACTTCCTGGTTATTTACCTGGATTAGGTTTCTTTGGTTCTTCTAAACCAACTCTTGGGTTTATTTTTGGTGATCAAGCAGACGTACGATATGAAGCTGCGAAAAACGGTTGGTTAACAAATTACCCTGATTTTAATCAAAACTTTACTCGAGTAGCTACAAAAACTCTTGATATGACTGCCAATATTGATTTATTCCCAGATTTCAAAATTGATTTGACAGCCAATAGAACTTACGGTGAAAATTATTCAGAACAGTATGATTTAGAGAATGGAGTATATAACTCTCGTTCACCATACAATTACGGTAATTTCTCCATGACAACCGTAATGTTGAAAACAGCTTTTAGAGCTAGTGATGAAAATTATTCTTCTGCATTCAATGATTTTGTAAACAATAGAATTATCATTGCTAACAGACTTGCGCTAGAAAGAGGAATTGATATAAACGATCCATCAAATCTTGATGCGGATGGTTTTCCAAAAGGATATGGCAAAAATAGCCAATCGGTGTTATTACCATCATTCCTTGCTGCCTATACTGGTTTAGGGTTGAATGGATTTGCTGGAGAAAAAATGGGTGAAGCAGCAAAAGATATTTCACTCGATTTTCTGAGAAATATTCCAATTCCTAACTGGACCATAAAATATACAGGATTGATGCGTTATAAGTTCTTCAAGGACACATTCAAGCGTTTTTCAATACAACATGGTTATAGAGCTTCATATACAGTAAATCAATTCCGTTCCAATTTTGAATACGACAAAAACCCTGATGGATTTGATGCTGGAGGGAATTATAATTTGAAAACAATTATCAGTAATGCCAATCTTGTGGAGCAATTTAATCCACTTATAAGAGTTGATTTTGAAATGAAAAATTCATTCAAGTTGTTGGCAGAAATGAAGAAAGACAGAAGCTTGTCTTTAAGTTTTGATAACAACTTACTTACAGAAGTTCAAGGATTAGAGTATACAATGGGACTAGGTTACAGATTTAAAGATGTAATCTTTTCATCAAAACTTGCAGACAATCCTACAGGAATAATAAAAAGTGATATCAATATGAAAATTGATATTTCATACAGAAATAGTAAAACAATTGTTCGTTACTTAGATTATACAAATAATCAACTTGGTGGAGGACAAAATTTGTGGTCAGCAAAACTTACTGCAGATTATTCTTTTAGCAAAAACCTAACTGCAATTTTCTACTATGATCATTCTTTTTCTAAGCCAGTTATATCTACATCATTCCCGTTAACTAACATAAGAGCTGGATTTACACTACGATATAATTTTGGTAATTAAAATGTTGTAAAAAATTTTATAAATCTGTTAGTAAATAATACTTTTGTCAAAACAAATTAAACCATGAATATACCATCGAATTTAAAATACACCAAAGACCACGAGTGGGTTCTTGTTGAAGGTGATGTTGCTGTTGTAGGAATTACTGATTTTGCTCAAAAAGAATTGGGCGATATAGTATATGTAGAAGTTGAAACTCTAGACCAAACTTTGTCAAAAGATGAAGTTTTTGGAACTGTAGAAGCTGTGAAAACAGTTTCAGATTTATTCCTTCCTCTTTCTGGAGAAATTTTTGAATTCAACGAAGATTTAGAGTCAAGTCCAGAAAGTGTAAACACAGATCCTTATGGTAAAGGATGGATGATTAAAGTCAAAATTTCTGATAATTCTGAGATAGATTCTCTTTTGTCTAGCGATGATTATAAAGCGCTTATTGGAGCATAAACAAATATGGTTCGGTCTAGCAATAAGCTGGACCGTTCTTATTTTTGTATTATGCTTGGCAAAAATGAATGATTTGCCTTCTCTAGGCGTAAAAGGAATGGATAAATATGTCCATTTTACTTTTCATTTTGTTTTCACAGTACTTTGGGCTATAGTCGTGAAATCTAGATTGATAACAATTTCAAATAAAAAAATACTAAGCATAGTTCTCATTTCATTGATGATGGGAATAACTATTGAATTTCTACAAGAATATTTTACTACAACTCGAAAAGCAGATATTCTAGACGTAATGGCAAATTTTACTGGTGCACTCTCGGCTGGAATATTGATAAGTTTTTTTGAAAATAAAAAAATTATTAATTGATAAAAACTCCCATCTCGATGGGATTTTTTATTTTTATTGCCTAAAAGCTTAGAAGACACAATGAATATAAAACAATACCTCGATTCTACTTACCTCAAAACAGCTGAACAAGCTGGAGTAAACGAAATAGAAAATACGGAAATAGTTAAAAAATTTGTACAAGAAGCAATAGATGAGCAATTCAAACTTATCATGATTAGACCAAATATGGTCAAAATTGCTAGAGAAATGATTGACGAGCAAAAATCAAAACTTCTTGTTGGAACAGTAATATCTTTTCCAGAAGGTGAAAATACTTTAGAAGAAAAACTTGAAGAAGCTTTGCAGGCAATTCATGATGGAGTTGATGAATTGGACTATGTGTGCAACTACAAAGCATTCAAAAAAGGTGAAACAGAACTCATAAAAAACGAAATCCTTCAAGGGACAAAACTGGCTTTTCAGCATCACAAAATAGCCAAATGGATCATAGAAGTTGCCGCACTTACTGATGCTGAAATAGTTCAGCTATCAGCTTTAATAAAGAATGTTGTTATTGCTAATTTCAAAGAAGAGAGTTTTCCAAATGTGTTTGTAAAATCATCTACTGGATTTTACAAAACAGAGAATGGATTGCCAAATGGAGCAACAATCCCAACAATTATTATGATGATTGAGAATGCTTCACCTCTGCCTGTAAAAGCAGCTGGCGGTGTAAGAACATATGAAGAAGCTATTGAAATGATTAAATTGGGTGTAAAAAGAATAGGAACATCATCAGCAAAAATTATTGCCAATGGTGGAACTTCTTCAGGGAATTATTAATTTACTAAATCTTCATCATGAGAAAAATAATCAGCATATTTTTTGTAGTTTTTTCATTTGTTTTAAATGCTCAAACCAAAACACATTCCGAAAAATTTCCAATTTTTCCAGGATGCGAATCAATTCAAGGAGAAGATTTGGAAAACTGTTTTTATGAAAAGGTTCATGACTTTGTTTATTCAAATTTCAAATTACCAAGTGATTTGCCAAAAGATTACGCTGGTACAATGATTGTTTTGTTTGAAGTTGATGAAAAAGGCGTTTTCAAAGTACAATATGTTGATGCTAATGAAGAAAAATTAGCCGTTGAGAGCAGAAGGGTTTTTGCTATGATGCCTAGAGTTGAACCTGCAACTTATAATGGTAAAGTTACCTATTCAAAATATACCATAAAAATGAATTTTCCGTTGCAAACAATGGCGCAAATTAAAGAAGCCAAAGCTGCGGAAGAATTGGCAATAAAAAACTCGAATGCTTTTGTAAAAAACGAGAATGAATTGGAGGAAGTTTCAAAGATGAATTACAAAACATTTTCTAAACCTCAATATGTGAGTCATTTGAACATCCCTTTTTCTCATAGTTTTTATGCTCAGTTCGATGATGAAATGAATCAAGTGGGAGCAAACAATCATACAGGTTCAAAACCTTTTAATTATGCTGAGGTTTCAAAATATTATAATTTGAAAGAAGCTAATGAAAAGCTGGCAAAAAATAGATCAGGTTGGTGGGGAAAGAAACTATGGAACGAAAATCTTGTTGAAATTCAAGGTGAAGAATATTGGTTTACGCTTAATCCAGTTTTGGATTTACAACTAGGGAAAAGCGACCCAAGCGAGTCTAAAACTACATTTATAAATACTCGTGGAATACAGTTTAATGGTGGATTGGGCAAAACAGTAAATTTTACAACAACTATTTATGAAAGTCAAGGAAGATTTGCTGATTACTATAACAGATATGCTGAATCTATTAAACCTGGCGGAGGAAATCCAGCTATAATTCCTGGTATGGGTATTGCTAAAGATTTCAAAACAGATGCTTATGATTTCCCTATGGCAGAAGCTAATTTATCAGTTACACCAAATAAGTTTTTCAATTTGAACCTCGGTTATGGAAGAAATTTTATTGGCGATGGTTACCGCTCACTTTTAATGAGTGATGGAGCAAGTCCTTATCCTTTCTTTAAACTTAACACAACTTTTTGGAAAATAAAATATACTAATCTCTACACTTGGCTAAAAGATGTTAGAACAGATGTAACAGTCGATAGAACTTATGCAACCAAATATGTTGCTAGTCATTATTTGAGCATGAATGTAACAAATAGATGGAACTTAGGTTTTTTCGAGTCGGTTGTTTGGGCTAATACAAACAATAGAGGTTTTGACATGAGTTTTGTTAACCCAATTATTTTTTACAGAGCAGTCGAAATTTCTTCTTCTTCTAGAAGTGGAAATGCATTACTCGGTCTTACTTCAAAGTACAAACTAAACAATCAAGTTAATTTTTACGCACAGTTTCTGTTGGATGAGTTTAGTTTGAAAGATATCAAAGCAGGCGATAAAAGTTGGAAAAACAAATATGGTTATCAACTTGGAGCAAAATACTATAATGCTTTCAGTGTAAAAAACTTATTGCTACAAGCAGAATACAACAACGTTCGCCCATATGTATATGCTCACAGCGAAGCAATTACCAATTATGGTCATAACAATCAAAGTCTTGGACATCAATGGGGTGGAAATTTCAGAGAATTTGTTGCCATTGCTCGATACTTTAATGGAAGATATTTTGCAGATGCAAAAATAACTTATGGTGTTAGAGGATTAGATTTTGATACCACAACAGATAGTTTTAACTATGGAAGCAATATTTATAAGGATTATGACCTAGACAGACCTTACAACAGTGGTGTAGAAATTGGTCAGGGAAATAAAACCACTGTTTTTATTGCGGATCTACAAGCTGGTTATTTGATAAATCCTTCTACGAACCTAAAACTTTTTGGAAGTCTTATTTACCGTAATTTTAATCCAGAGGCAGATACAGCAACTGCTTTTAAAGAGAATACCACTTGGTTTTCTGTTGGGTTGAGATGCGATATTTTTAACTGGTATTTTGATTATTAAAAGTTATACGTTTTTAGTCGCTTATAACAAGAAAATATATAATTGAAAGATTTAACACGGTGTTTTCTATAGTAGAGTTTTTGTTTGCCAAATCATTTCCCAACTCTGCTAAGTCTTCTGACTTTGTATAGCGGGATATAATACTGTCACAAGAAATACAGCAATAACATTTTAAAACTATTATTATGAGAATATACTTTTTGTTTTTTATGACTTTCATTTATACTGGTTTAGCATATGGTCAAACCAATATGATTGATTATTATAAACAAGCTATGCCGTTAATATTGAATTCAAATGAATTTAAAGGATATGGGGTTAATCACAATAATTATCATGTTTCACCAGAAATAATTTCTTTTTCAAATTACAGCGAACTCTTTACCGATGAATTAAGTAATGATAAATCATTTGAAATTGACAAAAATGAAGTAAGTAGATTAGAAAATGATTTGTTAAAGTTTAATAAGCGCGAATGCGGCAAAGTAAAGGTATATTTTTCTGAAATGAAGGAAGGTTTCTTTTTTGTAGAAGTTTTTGTTAGCAAAAAGAAAAATTTGAAATATAAGGATAAGCTGGTATTTGGCTCAAGTCAAGTTTATCTCTTTAAGGTTTTAAATGAAAAAATTTCTATCTCTAAAATTAAGTTGTTTCACTACAATTAGAAGCGGAAATGTTCCAAAGTTAGTGATGAGGTAAAAAAGCAAATTTAACCTAGCTTTGCCAACATACTCTGTGGTTGATGTGCAAGCAGGGTTCAAAGCTTATCCATATTCATTAAACAGCTTCGCAATGCGTTCCTTCAAAAAGTACCGCACTCGAGCGAAGCGAACAGACGAAATAAATGTCTCCTGACATTGCGATTTTTTTTAATTTAGCTCTAAGTAAATAGACTTTACGCAGCCGAGTTCATTTTTTGTAATTTCTTTTTTTGTCAAATCGCTTCTTAACCATTACCTTTGCGCATTCAAATAATTTAAAAGATTGGATACTCCAGCCGAAAAAATTTCAATAAAAAAAATTACAGCTGATTTTAAACAAATTACCAAAGCAGGATTGGCGGTAAGTGTTGTTTTTTCCTCTATTGCTGGATATCTTCTTGGAGTCGATGATTTTAAAAGTATTGATTTATTCACATTAGTAATGTTGGCTGTTGGTGGTTACTGTATGGTTGGTGCTTCCAATGCTTATAATCAAGTGATAGAAAAAGACCTAGATGCATTAATGGATAGAACTAAAAATAGACCAGTTGCATCAGGAAGAATGTCTAGTAATCATGCTTTATTTGTGGCAAGTTTATTAACGATTATCGGTTTGATATTGTTGTATTTTATCAATCCAAAATCGGCAATGTTTGGAGCAATTTCAATTTTTCTTTACACAAGTGTTTATACACCTTTAAAAGTATACACGCCTTTGTCTGTTTTTGTTGGAGCTTTTCCTGGTGCAATTCCATTTATGCTGGGTTGGGTAGCTGCTACAAATAATTTTGGGATAGAAGCAGGAACATTGTTTTTAATTCAGTTTTTTTGGCAGTTTCCGCATTTTTGGGCAATTGGATGGTTCTTGTATGAAGATTATGAAAAAGCCGGTTTCTTTATGTTGCCAACAGGTAAAAGAGATACTTCTACCGCTTTGCAAACAGTTTTATATTCCTTTTGGCTCTTGATAGCATCTTTGCTGCCAAGTATTGGTATTACCGGAAGATTATACATAACACCATTGTCTGCTGTGTTGGTATTTTTGCTTGGTATTTGGCTAATTACTCATGCAATACGACTGTATAAAACCCGTACAGCAAAATCTGCAAAAACATTGATGTTAGCTAGTGTTGGGTATATCACTTTGTTACAATTAATCTATATATTTGATAAATTTTTAAGATAGTTTACCATGGAAATGACCATAGAAGAGCATAATCAAAGAAAAGCACGTTCCTACAAACTGATTTTATGGTTTGCAATGTTGAGCATGACAATGATGTTTGCGGGATTAACTAGCGCCTTTGTTGTAAGTAAATCAAGAGGTGATTGGTTGAAAGATTTTCAAATGCCATCAGCTTTTTTCATAAGTACAGCAGTAATTATATTGTGTAGTGTTACTTTTTTATTGGCAAAAAAATCTATAAAAAAAGATGACAGAAAAGCCACAACTACTTATTTGCTATTAACACTTTTACTCGGTTTGCTTTTTGTTTTCTTTCAATTCAAAGGATTTGGACAAATTGTTGATCAGGGTTATTATTTCACAGGACCAGAAAGTAATATTACAACCACTTTTCTCTACATAGTGGCAGTAACTCACTTGGCGCACCTTTTTGGAGGTATAATTTCGCTTTTAATTATAATTTATAATCATTTTAAACAAAAATACAATTCAACGCAATTCCTTGGTATTGAACTTGGTGCAATGTATTGGCACTTTCTCGATTTCTTGTGGATTTATTTGTTTTTATTTTTATATTTCTTTAAATAAGAAAAAAAATCTAAATTTGGGAACTTTTTAACGAATTAACTTTTATGGGAACGACAGTTACTACTACTGCAAATACATGGGGTGGCGGAAATGAACCGATGGGAGCAAGCTATGGCAAATTGATGATGTGGTTTTTCATCGTGTCTGATGCTTTAACTTTTTCAGGTTTTCTTGCTGCTTATGGTTTTTCTAGATTTAAATTCATTGATAACTGGCCTATTGCCGATGAGGTGTTCACTCACTTCCCTTTTATGCATGGTGTTGAAGCACCAATGTATTATGTGGCATTGATGACTTTTATCCTTATCTTTTCTTCTGTAACAATGGTTTTAGCAGTAGATGCTGGACACCAAATGAAACAGAAAAAAGTTGCTTTCTACATGCTTTTAACCATTATTGGAGGTTTAATTTTCGTTGGTTCTCAAGCTTGGGAATGGAAAAATTTTATCACAGGTGAATTTGGAGCTGTAGAAACTAAAGGAGGAAGTATATTACAATTTGTAAATAAAGAAGGAGAAAGAGTTAAACTTGCAGATTTTGCTGCCAATCTTCATGAAGAAAGAGTAAGACATGAACGTAAAAACGGTCTTTGGTTCGTTGATGAACCAGCTCTACCATCATACTCTGTGGCTGAGGTGCAAGCTGGGTTCAAAGCTCATCCAGATTTATTAATCCGTACTGAAAAAATATACAGAGGAACTGAAGCTGAAAAAGCAGATAAAACTTTGTACAATGAGCTAAATAAAGAAAAGCATAAAACTGTTTTGACAAGAGCAGAATCTGAAAAAATGCTTGCCAATGCTCATCTGGTTGTTGAAGGTGCAAACCTTACAAGAAACGAATACGGAAGTAAATTGTTTGCAGATTTCTTCTTTTTCATTACTGGTTTCCACGGTTTCCACGTTTTTTCAGGGGTAATCATTAACATTATCATCTATCTTAATGTTTTACTTGGAACTTATGAAAGAAGAAAATCTTACGAAATGGTAGAAAAAGTTGGATTATACTGGCATTTTGTAGACTTAGTTTGGGTATTTGTATTCACATTCTTCTATTTAGTTTAATCTTTTAGCAAATTCATAAAAACATGGCACACGATACACATACTTCAAACACAAAAAGAATTTGGTTTGTATTTGGATTACTATCATTAGTAACTATTGTTGAGGTTTATTTAGGTATTGAAAGACCTCACTTTTTATATTTTACAAATATATTAGGAATGAATTTGCTTAACTGGGTTTTCATTATTTTAACCCTTTATAAGGCATATTATATTACATGGGCATTCATGCACATGGAAGGCGAAAAACCAAGTTTAAGATGGGCAGTTGTTGGAACAGTTGTTTTCCTTATTTTGTATTTAGTCTTTATTCTACTTACTGAAGGAAACTATGTTCACGATGTTTTCAAACTAGGAACAATAAAATGGAATTTTTAACACCATATTAATAGATTAAAAAGGTACGCAATTGCGTACCTTTTTTTATTTTTGCAAAGTTATTTTTAATTAATGAAAAAGAAATTTGTTCTAATAGTTCTTTTTGTACTTCCGCTGGTGGTGTACATGTTTTTTGCAACTGGAGTAAACAGCTTTATTAAGCTTCCAGTTTTAACAAAAACAATTTCTGATATTAATCAAAACTGGCATACACTCGATGGGAAGAAAGCCACTTTCAATAATAAAATAACTATAGTTGGTTTTCCTGGTGATAGCCTTTTTCAAAAAAGAGGTAGTTTCTTTTTACTCAATCAAAAAATATATAATCGAAATCATGAGTTTAAAGATTTTCAAATGGTGTTTATAGCTCCTGATGGTACTCAAAAGCAAGCGCAAGAAATACTATCTAGGTTAAAAAAACTGATTGATGTGTCTGGATATCATTTTGTTTTTGCTCCTAAAAATGAAATAAACGTATACTTTGAGAATTTGAAATTAAAAGGGAAATTAGACCAAAATTCTGGGACAAATACAGTTTATATTATAGATAAAGAAAGAAATATTAGAGGTAGAAAAGGGAAAAGTGTTCAAGGTGATGAAGAATATCGCGAAGGATATGATTTTACCTCGTCATCAGAATTGCATAATGAAATGACTGATGATGTTAAAATAGTTTTGGCTGAATATCGATTAGCCTTAAAAAAGAATAGTGCAAATAGAAAAATTTAATAAATGAAAAATAAAGCATATATAGGAATTGCGTTTATAATCCTCGTTTTTGGTATTATTTTTATTCCAAAAATTGTTGATAGAGTTAAGTCAAACAAAGTTGTTCAAGGTGATAGGCTTGATAATGTTTCAGGGAATAAAAGTAATGGCTCTAATGGTCTAGAAGTTATTGGTGTTGCACCAAGTTTTTCTCTAAAAGATCAAAACGGAAAAGAGATTACTAATGAGTCATACAAAGGCAAAGTATATGTGGTTGAGTTTTTCTTCACAACTTGTCCAACTATTTGTCCAAGAATGAACCAAAACATGCTGTCTATTGAAAAGGAATTTTTTGGAAATCCAAACTTTGGTATAGCTTCAATTTCAATTAATCCAGAGCATGACACAGAAAAGGTTTTAAAGGAGCATTCGGAAGCATTGGGTGTAAAGTCATCTAATTGGCATTTTCTTACTGGCGATAAAGACTATATTTTCAATATAGCAAACAAGGGTTTTAATCTTTATGCCGGTGAAAACAAAAATGTAAAAGGAGGATTTGAACATTCTGGATTGTTTGCGCTTATTGATAAAAAGGGAAACATTAGAAGTAGAAAAGATGAATTTGGTAATAAGATTATTTACTACGATGGTTTAGAGAAAAAAGGTGTTAAAGCGTTAATTGAAGATATAAAAAAATTACTCAATGAATAATTCGAACAGCAAAGATTTAGAACAAAAATTCAGCACTTTTATTGTTGTTGTTTCAATAATAATACCTGTTGTGGTAGCAGTATTATTCAGTGTAAAACTGAAAGATTTTGGCGTCATAGTTGAACCTTTTTCTTTCCTACCACCAGTATATGCAACGATTAATGGGATAACAGCTATTTTGCTAGTTTGGGCAGTTTTTGCAATCAAGAATGGCAATAGAATATTACATCAAAAGTTAATGACAACAGCAATTGCTTGTTCTGTGTTGTTTTTGTTAATGTATGTTGCATATCACATGACTGCTGATTCAACATATTTTGGTGATGTTAATCATGATGGGATTTTGAGCGATGAAGAAAAGTTGCAAGTCGGTTCTACAAGATTGGTTTATTTTTTCATTCTTATAACTCATATTATTCTATCTGTAACAATCATTCCACTTGTTTTGTTTACTTATGTTCGAGCGCTTTCTGAGCGATTTGACAAACATAAAAAAATTGCTAAAATTACATTCCCTATTTGGTTATATGTTGCTGTCACTGGGGTTATTGTTTACCTGATGATTTCACCTTATTATGCAAATTAAGTCAAAAGTCAAAAGTCAAAACTCAAAGACAAAAAGTAAATTGATTAAAGGACTGCTATTAACACTTTGCTCTTTACTCTTTACTCTTAGTTCAAATGCTCAATGCGCTATGTGTAGAGCATCGCTTGAGAGTAGCGGTGAAAGTCAAAAAGTAGAAGCTGTAAACGATGGAATTGTGTACTTAATGGCAATTCCATACATTCTTGTAGGACTTATTGGAGTTGTAATCTACAGAATGTATTTTGGAAAGAAGGAATAGAGTTATTCCATTCCATCAATTTTCACGTTCATTTTTCCAGTTGTAGAGATAAAAGCTATTATGGCTTTATTCGTGATTTCTACTTTTTCAAATTCAAAATCATTCATCGTTCCGTTTACAAATACACCTTTCATAGGTGAATAATTGGTTAGATAGGGAAGCATGCTTTTCTTCGCTTCATCTAGATTTGATTTTATAGAATAGCGACAATTTTCTTCTATTTTTTTCAAAATTACACCTTGCATCAACCAATTGGCTGTTTTGGTTAGCAAACCTTTAGTGTTCAGCACATAGTCCATTTGGTCAAAAAATATTTCCTTGGTAATTGAATTATAGTTTGGGATTCCCGATAGATAAATTGTTCCATCAATACTTCCTGTCATTTCTAAGGCAATAATAATTTTGCCGTCTTTTTGCCATAGATCAACTTTTTGAACAGTTATTTTTCGTTTACCCGAAGCAAATTCTTTTCCTTTGAAATTGTTTGTAATTATTCGCGAAGCACTTTCATAGGTGGAAATTGCAGCAATATGTGCAGAAATCTTTTCAGGTATTTTTGTCACTGGTTTAAAGCTGATAGAGTTTCTATCAAATGTGTTTTTCGGTTTTAAACCAACCATGGTTTGCATATTGCATTTTAAACCCAAATCCATCTTGATATCTTTTTTTCCTAGGATTGCATCAGTAACATAAACTTCAATAGGAATGAGTTTAAACCAAGTTTCATATTGTTCGCTAGTTACAAATGGTGTGCTCATTTTTTCGAGAACATCAAGAACATATGGTTTGAAATCAGCTGATTTTTCTATAGCTTCATCAATTTTTTTGGCAATTTTTGATTTAAAAATTGAAAGTGTTGGGTTGATTATATATGTGATTGGTATATTTTTCCCAGAAACTAAAATGCTCGGGCTTTCGCTCCATTCAAAATCATCAATTTTAGAGTTTGTTGTAAGTTTGAAGTTGTTTAGTTTGACATCACTCAAAAGCGTAATCGTTCCATTTAAATTTATTTCACGAGTATCGTTCAGTCCCATAAAATCTGTTCCATACTTGAACTTTGACCAAATTTTTAAAGGCAAAATAGTTTTTATTTTTCCATTAGCCTCAACAATTTGAATAGGAGCAGTTTTCCAAATTTTCATTTCAGTTTTATCATCTTCGAGGTTGTTGTCTTCATAAATCAACCCGTTCAATGATTTATTAGTTTGGTTCTCTATTTCTTTCAAACTAATTTCCAAAGGCATGCTCACTATAGAAGTAGTAGTTTTATAAACCATTGGCGAGTCGTCGGTTGGAAGAGGTTTCAGAGCTTCAATCTTTTGCGTTGAGGAACAGCTAAAAAACAAATTCATAATCCCGAATAATAACAGAAACGAAAGAATATATTTCATGTGAAATGAGTAAAATTTTGACAAATGTATAACGAAAAACAATCAAAAGTGTAACATAATTGAAAAACCAATGACAAATAGATTATTAAAAATTCTATATCAAAAGTTATACCTTTGTAAATATGAATTTGGTAATAAATGCTAAATAATATGATAAAAATTAAAATCAATTATTTTTTGATTGCCTTGCTTCTCGCGAGTTTGTCTTCACAAGCTCAAGAAAAAAAATGGACTTTGCAGGAATGTGTTGAGTATGCAATAAAAAACAACATTTCGGTAAAACAGTCTGAACTCGATTTGCAAAGCGCCAAAATTGACAAAAAATCAGCGCTAGGAAATTTTCTGCCAAGTCTGAACGCTGGTGCAAATCATTCATGGAATATTGGTTTGAACCAGAATATTACCACTGGTTTATTAGAGAATCAAACCACACAATTTAGCTCAGTTAGTCTAAATTCGAGCGTTGATATTTATAACGGTTTGCAAAACCAAAATAGACTTCGCAGAGCAAAATTGGCCGAACTAGCATCGCAATATAATTTGAATAAAATGCAGGAAGACATCTCTCTTTCTGTTGCAAATGCGTATTTGAATATACTTTTCAATAAAGAATTTTTAAAAGTTCAACAAGCACAATTAGTCAACGATGAAAAACAACTGACAAGAAGCGAAGAGTTGGTGAAAGCAGGTTCGGTTCCAAGAGGTGATTTGCTAGATGTAAAAGCTACAGTAGCATCAGATAAGCAAAAAATACTAGCAGCCGAGAACAATTTATTGATTTCAAAACTTAGCTTGGCACAATTACTTCAATTGGAGGATTTTAAAAATTTTGATATTGTAGAGGAGAAAATGAATGCGGAGCAAAGCGCTACTTTGCTTGAAAAACCTCAAACCATTTATGAGAAAGCTCTAGAGCAAAGAATGGAAATTAAAGTTGCTAAAACAAATTTAGAAGTTGCCGAAAAAGACATAAAGATTGCTAGAGGAACTATGCAACCGAGTTTGTCAGGATTTTATAGTTTTAGTACTCGCGCTAGCTACTCCGACAGAATTATTGGTGTTGATGGCGGTGGAAACCCAATAGTAGCTGGACCATTACCACTATTTGATCAATTTAGTGACAATAAAGGGCATAACTTTGGATTGCAGTTGAATGTGCCAATACTTAATGGATTTTCAGCTAGAAATAATGTGGCTAAATCAAAGATAAATTACGAAAGAACAAAAAATGCATACAGTCAAGCTGAATTAGATTTGGAAAGAAATGTTTATACAGCTTTTACTGACGCCAATGCAGCTTTGAAAACCTATGAGTCAGCAGTTTCTGCGCTCGAAGCTCGAGAAGAAGCATTCAATTATGCTAAAGAAAAATTTGCTGTTGGAATGATGAATGCTTTTGATTACAATCAAGCGCAATTGCTATACACAACTGCACAATCTGATGCAATCAGAGCAAAATATGATTTTATTTTTAAAGAAAAGGTTGTTGAACTTTATTTTGGAATCCCAATACTAAAAAAACCATAAAGCCATGTCAAAGAAAAAAATTTATTGGATAATAGGAATAACACTTGGACTTCTAGCACTAGTTATAATTTTAAAGAAAACTGGAAAAATTGGTGGTGATGAAGGAGTAAAAGAAATTGAAACCACAAAGGTCGACGAGATAACTATTGTCGAAACCGTTTCTGCTACTGGAAAGATTCAACCAGAAGTTGAGGTAAAAATATCTTCTGAAGTTTCAGGCGAAATCATAGCATTGCCAGTAAAAGAAGGTCAAGTTGTAAAAAAAGGAGATTTATTGGTTCGAATAAATCCAGATTTATACACTTCGGGATATAATAGAACGTTATCCAATCTTTCTGGTTCAAAAGCAGGTCTGAGTCAAGCAGACGCTACATTCAAAGAAGCTAAAGCAAGTTATGACAGAAGCAAAACATTATATGATAAAGGAATTATCTCCAAATCTGATTGGGACAAGGCAATTGCTGCTTTCGAAAATGCAAAGGCTAGTAAAGAATCAGCTTATTATAATGTTCAGAGCGCAAATGCAACAGTAAAAGAAGCAAAAGACAATCTGGGAAGAACTACAATCTATTCTCCAGCTGATGGAACTATATCTTCCCTTGGTGTTGAACTTGGTGAAAGAGTTCTTGGAACTCAACAAATGACAGGAACTGAGTTGTTGAGAGTTGCCGATTTAAATAATATGGAAGTAGAAGTTGATGTTAATGAAAATGATATCGTAAAAGTAAACATTGGCGATAGTACAAAAATTCAGGTTGATGCTTATTTGAAAAAAGATTTCAAAGGAATTGTAACGAGTATTTCTAACTCTGCAAGTACATCTACCACAGCAGATCAGGTTACTAACTTTAAAGTGAAAGTTAGAATTCTTAAAGAATCTTATCAAGATTTGCTAGAAGGCAAGCCATCTACTTATTCTCCTTTTAGACCAGGAATGACAGCCACAGTGGATATCATTACCAAAAGAAAAGAAAAAGTTATTGGTGTGCCAATTAGTTCAGTGGTTGTAAAAGCAGATACTACTGCAACTAAAATTTATGAAATTAAGGATGATGAAACTGAAGACAATAAAGTAAAAGCAAAAAGCGATAAAAAGTTTGAATGTGTTTTTGTGAAAGAAGGCAACAAAGCAAAAATAAGAGTAGTTAAAACTGGAATTCAGGATGATACTAACATAGAGATTATCTCTGGATTGAAAAAAGGCGATGTCGTTATTACTGGACCATATACAACTGTTTCAAAAGATTTGAATTCTGGCGATAAAGTAAAGGTAAAAAATAAGGAAGAAGAGAAAAAATCGGATAAGAAATAATGGCAATTATTCTTAATATTGAAACAGCTACAAAAAACTGCTCTGTTTCATTATCAAAAAACGGGAAAACAATTTTCTTTAAAGAACACGCTGATCAAGGGTATTCACATGCTGAGAAGCTTCATGTCTTTATAGATCAAGTTATCAAAGAATGTCAAATAAATATCAGTGAAATAAATGCAGTAGCAGTTAGCAAAGGTCCAGGATCGTATACTGGTTTGCGAATAGGAGTTTCGGCAGCAAAAGGACTTTGTTATGCTCTTAATATTCCTTTGATTGCTGTAGATACTTTGGAAATCTTGGCCAATCAAGTTCAAAAAAAAGATGGATTGATTGTTCCTATGCTTGATGCTCGAAGAATGGAAGTGTATAGTGCTATTTTTAACAATGATTTGGAGAAAATTTCAGAAACTAAAGCAGAGATTCTCTCTACAGAAAGCTATGCTGAAATTAATGAGAAAATCTATTTTGTAGGCGATTGTCAAGAAAAATGCCAAACAGTTTTGACTAAAAATAATTTTGAGTTTCTACCCGAAATTGTTTATCCTTCAGCCAACGAAATGAGTAAAATAAGCTATCAAAAATTTGAAAACAAACAATTTGAAGATGTAGCTTACTTCGAACCTTTTTACTTGAAAGATTTTCTTTTGACTAAATAATTATTTCTTTACAGTAGAAGGATGAAATAGAATTCCCTCTTTATCAAAGGCTTCTTTGCTTTCTTCCATAATCTCTGAAGTCATATCGGCAAAATCATTGATTGAAGCACAAGGTCTTAAAGCTAATAGGATAGATGTGTCCGCTAAGTTTTTTACAACAACTACTGGTTCTGGGGTTTTCATAACTTTTGAGTTGTTTTGCATGGTTTTCATAGCCAAATCTTTTGCTGTTTTAATATTGGTTTCATAGGATAATGAAAACACAATTTCAGCACGACGAAAACCTTGTTGAGAATGATTGATTATTGTTCCGTTAGACAAAATACCATTTGGAATATATATGGTTTGATTGTTTGCTCCTAAAAGCTTGGTTGAAAATATTTCAATATCGATAACAGTACCGATTACGTTTTGTGCTTCTATACTATCGCCAACCTTGAATGGTTTAAAAAGTATAATTAAAACACCTCCAGCCAAATTTGATAAAGAACCTTGAAGTGAAAGACCAACGGCTAATCCTGCAGCACCAAGAATAGCTACAAATGAAGAAGACTCTATTCCCAATCTTGAAATAACAGTAATAAAGAGCAACAACCTCATTGCCCACAGTAAACTGTTTGACAAAAACTCAGAAAGTGTAACCTCCATTTCACGTTTTTGCATAATTTTTATAGCTGTTCTATTGATAAAACGAATGGCATATAGTCCAACTACAAGTATAATTAGCGCCGAAATTAGTTTTGGCGAATAGCTAATTAGCATGTTTAGAAAATCGTTTAGATATTCTTCAAATGAATGGATGTAGTGTAGTTCTTCTTTTTTCATGATTGCTTATAAAAAAATCACGCATTGCGTGATTTTGAATTTTTTGCAAAGATAGAATTTAGTCAGCGTCTTCTTCTACGCGATTAATTTTTTCTTCTGTCTTTTCTTTTAAATCTTCTGCTTTTTCTTCTACATTGTCAGTGAAAGAGTTTATTTTTTCTTTTACAGATGTTACAGCGCTTCCGGCGAATTCTTCAGCTTTGTCTGCAAATTCACTAACTTTTTCTTTTGCTGTTTCTACAACATCTTCGATTTTTTCCTTAGCAGCAGGCACATATTCCTCAATTTTTTCCTTTGCTTTGTCAATTGTTTCTTCAGCAAAATTTTCTACTTTATCAATAATTGGTGCTGCCGTTTCTTTTGCTTTTTCGTAGCTTTCTTCTACAAAATTTTCTGTTTTATCAGCAATATCACTTGCTTTTTCTTTGGCTGAGCCAAAAAGATTTTTAAAAAATGAACCTAATCCCATGGTGTTTTTATTTAAATGGTTAGTAATTACAATATTACAAAAAAATGAGCGAACTAGTTTTCAATATTTTGCAAAATTGTTTCAAAACTTTCAGTCGGAGCAGAACATGATTTATTTTCACACAAATAGAAATAAGTTTTGTCATTATGCGTTCTATTTCTCAAAAAAGGAAGCATACTATCTTTTTCAGTTGCTGCAATTGTAATATTTGGGAGGTATTTTTTATTTATTTTTTCGACAAAATAATCACTTTCTTTTCCACATATTGCCAATTCTTTGTGTTGTTCATCGAAATCCAAATACAACTGTAGCCAATTAGAAAATGCGGAAGCATAATCAATTATTGGTAGAATATTTTGAAGCATTTTTTTGGCAATCGTTTCAAAATAATTATTCTCATAATAAACACTTAGTTTCTTTAGATTTCTTGCCATTACAGCATTAGCAGAAGGAATTACATTGTCCTCAATTTCAAAATGTTCTGAAATGAGTTGGCTATCATTTTTGTGTTTGAAGCTAAAAAACTGTTGTTTTTCGTTATAAAAATAATCAAAGCAATAGTGTGTAAGTTGTTTGCTGTAGAACAACCATTTTTCGTCAAGAGTGATTTCATATAAAGAAATGAAAGCATCAATGACATGCGCATAATCTTCTAAATAACCTGTGATGCTGGATTTCCCATTTTTGAAATTTCTGAAGAGAAAACCGTCTTCACTCCAGCAATTTTTCGCGATGAATTCGCCGTTGTTTATTGCGATACATTTATAATTTTCTTCTCCAAATGTTTTGTATGCTTCTGCAAATCCTTTTAGGATTATGGCATTCCATGATGTCAAGCATTTGTCATCTAGCAATGGTTTTTTTCTTTGTTCGCGGTAGTCGTATAATTTTTTTTCCCAATTTGATTTTTTTGATTTCAGTAGTTCAGTTGTAATCATGTTTTCATTGGCTATTTCTTCCAATGAATTATTTTGTATGAGAACATAATTTTCATTTTCCCAAAAACCAAATTCGTTGATATTGAAAACCTTTGAAAACAATTCAAAATCATCTGAAATTATTTCTTGAAGCTCAGTTTTTTTCCAAGAATAGAAAGCTCCTTCTTCGAGTTTGTTTTCCTCATTCAAACTATCAGCATCAAAGGCTGAGTAAAAACTTCCATAAGACGAAAGCCATTCTTTTTCTATGAAATTCAGAGTTTTGAAAACAATTTCTTTGAACAAGTCATTTCCAAAAACTTTGTAAGCATTACAATATAATACAACCATCTGCCCGTTGTCATAACCCATTTTTTCGAAATGTGGAATATGCCATTTCATATCAACAGAGTAACGAGAAAATCCGCCATCAACTACATCAAAAATTCCTCCATAGGCCATTTTTGTTAATGTGAGATTTACAAAATCTAATAACTCTTGACTTTTTTGTTTAACACCCAATCTCAAAAGAAATTCGTAATTATTGGGCATCATAAATTTTGGAGCTCTTGCCATTCCACCAAATTCCCAATCAAAACTCTTTTTCCACTTTTTGATTAAATTTTCAAACTCTTCATTCCCAAAAACAGAGTTATTTTCATTGAGAGGAATTAAACTGATTGATGAAATTCCTTCTGTCAATTTATCAGCATATTCAACGAGTAAATCAGGTTTTTCTATGTAAAGTTCTTGGAGTTTTTCTAAGGAATTGATCCAATCATTTTTTTTAAAATAAGTTCCACCCCAAACAGGTCTTCCATCTGGTAGAGCAACAACATTCATTGGCCAACCTCCACGTCCTGTCATTAATTGTACAGCTTTCATATAGACAGCATCAATATCTGGACGTTCTTCGCGGTCTATTTTTATATTAATGAAATTGTTGTTCATAACATTGGCAACTTCAATATTTTCAAAGCTTTCGTGTTCCATCACGTGACACCAATGACAAGCCGAATATCCGATGCTAATTATTATCAGTTTGTTCTCGTTTTGCGCTTTTGCTAATGTTTCATCATTCCATGCTTTCCAATGAACAGGGTTTTTAGCATGTTGGAGAAGGTAAGGGCTTGTTTCTTTTTGTAATTCGTTCATGGCATTTATAAAAAAGCGTCCATTGTAGGACGCTTAGTGATTTATTCAATTTCAAATGTGAGCTTCAGATTAACTCTATATTCCGAAACTTTTCCATCTTTTACGGTTGCGCTTTGCTCGTTAACATATACAGATCGTATGTGTTTTAGTGATTTTGAGGCTTGTGCAACTGCTTTTTGAGTAGCATCTTCCCAGCTTATTTCTGAGCTCGCTAGAACTTCAATAACTTTCAATACTGCCATGATTAATAGATTTTTAATTATCTTATAAAGTTAACAGTTTTATTTCAAAAATCAAAACTATGCATTGAGTGCTTCTACAGTAATTTCACTGTCATTGAGCATGCTTTTTAACATGTTTTCTATTCCGTTTTTTAACGTAAAAGTTGATGATGGACAACCATTGCAAGAGCCTTGAAGAATTACTTTGACTTTTTTGTCAGAATCATCATAAGAGTCGAAAAGAATGTTTCCGCCATCAGCAGCAACAGCTGGTTTTACATATTCCTCAAGAATATTAATGATTTGTTGTGAAGTAACATCGAGATTGTCGAAGTTTTTTATTTGTTGTTTTTCTATTTTTTTATCACTTTCTATTAAGTTTTCATCCAAAACAATACCGCCATTTTCTATATATTGTTTGATAAAATTTCTTAATTCAAGAGTAATTTCATCCCATGAAATACTATCATATTTTGTGATTGAAACATAGTTTTCTGCAATAAAAATCTCCTTTACATAATGAAATTTAAATAATTCTTTGGCTAATGGAGATGATTGAGTTTCGTCAATATTTTTAAATTCTGCGGCGGTTTTAGTTAGCAATTTATTGGCAACAAATTTTAAAGTTGCTGGGTTTGGTGTCGTTTCACCATAAATCGTGATTGGTTGTTTTTTTGTAACATTTTCTGAAGGAAGAACAATTACACCTCCATTTGAAATAAATTCTTCAATTTGATTGGCAACTTCATCCTGAACATCTTTCCATTCTACAATGCTAAATCTCTCAACAGCTATGAAATTACCAGAAATATATACGGTTTTTACAAATGGTAAATAAAACAACTTTTGAGCTAATGGAGAATTTTTTGCTTCATCAATATTTTTAAACTCTAAATGTTGATTCTGGATTATGAAATCTGGAAATTCAAATTTAATTATCGTTGGGTTTTGGGTTTCTTTTATAGTGATTTTCATGATGTTTTTTAATTTTTTTCAAATTTAACAAAGATATTTTCTATGAATGGTTATATTTGAGGTTTTAAATAAATATTAACAATAAAAGAATAAAGTCAACCTATTCTTTTTAAATATTGCTATGAAAAGTAAAATATTTTTTTTGTTGTTTTTAATTTCTACTGTAGCTCTTTCACAGCCTATTACAGTTAATACAACAACATATACAGTTCCACAATTAGTTCAGGATGTTCTTTTTGGTAATGGAACTGCTGGTTCATCATGTGTTGGTACAATATCTAATATAACTTGGAGTACAGGTAGTAATTTCGGTTCTTCAAATGGGATAGGTTATTTTTCGAACACTAACCCAACTTTTCCAATGACATCAGGAGTTATTTTAAGTACTGGTAGCGTGACTGCAGCACCAGGACCAAATACATCAACTCAGAGCAATGGAACTGATGCTTGGCCTGGAGATACTCAGTTGTTCAACTATATTGATGGTTTAGGTATTGACACTAATTTAATTGATTATAATAATGCAACAATTTTAGAGTTCGACTTTACACCTCTAACTGATACAATGAGTTTTGATTTTCTCTTTGCCTCAGAAGAGTATGGAACTTTTCAATGTGATTTTTCAGATGCTTTTGCTTTCTTTTTGACTGATGTAACCGCTGCAACACCTGTAACAAATCTTGCACTTGTACCGAGTACTACAACACCTATTTCTGTTGTTACTATTCGTGACAACCAATACAATAGTGGTTGTTCGTCTGAAAATGTTGCTTATTTTGGAAACTATAATGACTTTCCTAATCCCACGAATTCTGCTACAAACTTTAACGGAGAAACAACTCTACTAACAGCATCTTCGCCTGTTACTCCTGGTCATACTTACCATATTAAGTTAGTTATTGCTGACAGAAATGATAATTCTTTTGACTCTGCAGTTTTTCTTGGTGCTGGTAGTTTTAATATAGGTTCTCCAAATTTAGCTGGTACAGGAACTTTTGATGGTTTAGATAATTTAACAATTGCTGACGGTACTGCATTATGCGGTTCTACTGCAATTAATATTCAGGCTGGAACAGTTCTAATTCCTGGAGTAAACTATGCATGGACATACAATGGAGATCCGATTGCAGGAGCCAATTCTAACAACTACACTGTTACTCAAGGAGGAGATTATGGATTGACGATTACTTATCCTGGAGGTTGCCAACAATCGGATGTGATGACTGTGGAGTACTATCCTAATCTTCCGTTGGGCACACCAAATGATTTAACTCAAGCTAATAATCCTATTTTTAACCTTACAGTTAATTCTAATTTAATTGTAAATGGTACTGGAGGACCAATTTCTTATTATACCTCTGCTGCTGATGCTTATCAATTGAATAATCCAATTGGTAATCCTTTGGCTTACACAGGAACAAATGGGCAAGAAATTTTTGCAGCAGTTGAAGATCCTGAATATGGTTGTATCACAGTTACTTCTTTTTTTCTATACATAACCACTAATGTTATCAATCCCACCACTCCACCAGATTTGACATTATGTGAGAGTGGATATGGAATAGGTACAGCAGATTTTGATTTCACACCACAGGTTGGGATTGCCTATGGTAGTTATTCACCATCAGATTATACCCTAACGTTTCACACATCGATGGCAGATGCAACTAATGGAGTAGGAGCAATATCACCAATCAATACCTTTACGGGAACCGATGGACAGATAATCTACATAAGACTAGAAGATAATACAGATAGTACGATTTATGGTACTGCACAGTTTACGTTGCATGTAAACCCATTACCAACAGTTTCGATATCAGGTACCACGACAATATGTTCAGGTGATACGGCACAGATATGTTTTGTAGGTACACCGAATCCTGTTTCAGTTGATTATACAGGACCATCAGGCGCATCAACGATAGTGTTAATAATACAGGTAATGCATGTATCACTACTCCAGCATTAACATCAACAAGTACTTACACCTTGACAAGTGTTACTAATACAACCACGACATGTTCACAAAACATATCAGAAGAATGCAGTAGTTACGGTAAGACAATTACCCAACAGCCACGATAAATTGGTACCGTTAGCGTATGTCAGAATGCGGCATCGCCATTAATAACTTTCTAGGAGCTAATGGAACTGCACCATATACCTTTACATACACAGATCCATCTGGTGCAACACAAACAAAGCTTCACGACTTCAGGAAATAGTGTTACATTGTCAGTATCAACGGCAATAGCAGGAACATATACATATACATTAGTAAGCGTTCAAAGTAATTGGAACACCAGCATGTTCTAAAACCAGTCAGGAACAGCCACGGTAACGGTGTTAAGTTACCAACAGCAACGATAACAGGAACTGAAGCAGTTTGTGTGGGCGATACAGCACAAGTAGTTTTAACAGGTTCAGGTGGAACATCACCTTATACGTTCGCATTCCCTCAATAGTGTGTTGCAACCTACAGTAGTTTCAACAGGTAGCAGTTATGTTATCAATGTTCCTACATCTGCACCAGGAACTTTTGCCTATACACTTACTGATGTACAAAGCAGTAGCACACCAGCATGTTCACAAGCACAAACAGGTACAGCTACCGTTACAGTAAATGATGCAGTAATCAACACGCCAACAGCTTATGAAGTTTGTGATGATAATAACGATGGATTTTCTTGTTTGTTCAATTTGACGAGCAAGGTGAAATCTTTAGATCTACAGTAGTGATTTCATATCATGAAACGTTGACGAATGCGCAAACAGGAAGCAATCAAAAGCAGTCCATATTGCTTAACATAAACCCAGGAACACCATTTCTTACGTTAGAGCTTATTATACAGGATCAACAACCTGTTGCTTGTAACCACGTTGCAATTAATTGTTCATCCACGACCGCTTCCAAATCCAGTGATAACAGATTATGAATTATGTGATTATAACAATCCTGGAGACCCAAGAAGAAGTATTTATTAAACACAAAAGATACAAAAATAGCAAACGGACAAACAGGTGTTACAATGGCTTATTATTTAACACAAAGTGATACAAAACCAAGTTAGTCCTTTGGCAAATAATTACACCAATATAAAGTAATCCTCAAGAAGTTTGGATTAACATAAGTGATAACAGTACAGGTGTAACTCGGTAGGTTCTTTAATTTGGTTGTGAACCATTTATACAAGCCAATTTACCGTTACCAATATTTGAGTGCAGTAATGGAGCAGTAACCACAGCAGTATTCGATTTAACCACCAATCAAAATGTCATCACAGGAGGATTAAGCGGAATGAATGTGACGTTTTATCACACTTTGGCAGATGCACAAACACAACAGGAGCAATAGATACGCCGATAACATACACAGGAAACGATAACGAAACAGTTTATGTGAAATTAGAAGATACTAGCACAGGCTGTTATAGTATCACTACACAATTATTACGTGTTACACAAGGACAACAACAGTAACCCTACCGTTGGAATATTGTGATCCGAACAATGATGGTTGGAATATTCAATTTAGAAGATGCTACCAATGCCATAGCAGCAGGAGGTTTATAAAGCAGGAGTTACAGTTACCTATCTGAAACACCAACAGATGCTCTTCTGGGTTCAAATCCATTAACCAGTCCATATGTTAATATAGATCCATGGACACAAAACCATCTGTATAAAAGTATTTTACCACAACGGGTTGTTCAAATTATGTGAGCTCAACTCCAAGTTCATCCTACACCAGAGGCAATAGAGCCAGAAGATTTACATTTATGTGATTACAACGGAGCAGTTGGCTGTAAGGGGTTTTGAGTTTAACGCAGTTGATACCAACGGTTTAGGCAGTATGTCATGCGCTAGATTACACAGTAAGTTTTTACACAAAGGTGCTACAGAAGCCCAACAAGGCACCAATTCGATAACAAATGTTTCGGGCTATACCAATGGAGCTAATCAACCAGCAAACGATTGCTGGTAAGAACAATACAACAGGCTGTTATGATGTTGGCGAGTGGTGTTGATAGTAGATCCATTTACCAAACTCGTTACAACCGAGTTATCTTTCCTTATAGTCTATGCGATGAAGACCAAAGCAGTATAGGATATGAGACCTTCGATTTAGAAGGTAAGGTAGATTATATTCTATTAGGGCAAACAGGAATGAGCGTAACGTTTTACTAGTTTGACAGATGCGCAAAATAATACCAATGCGATAAGCAATTTAGATTATATCAATACAGTTCAATATGTACAAGAAACATTGGGTATCCGCATTACTAATGATTTGACAGGCTGTTATATCATCTCAGCGATGGATATAAGTAGAGCCATGCCAGAGCCAGTTCCACCGACAACGCCATATGTAGTTTGTGACGACAATCAAGATGGATTTGCGCAGTTTGATTTAAGTACGTTGACATCAGCTATATTACAAGGAGGAGAACTATCTCATCAGTTACAGAAACGCAGACTGATGCAGAAAGAAAGGGAATAATGCATTGCCACTGAACTATATCAATATCAACCCATTTGTACAATACTTGTATGTAAGAGCAGAAGATCCAGACACACATTGTGTGCAGGTAATCATGATAGAATTGAATGTTGACCCAAGTCCAGTAGCACCAATAAACTTGGAAAACATCACTTTGTGTGACGACCAAGACAGCAACACCCAAAACGGTACCAGATTGGTTGATTTAACCCAACGTACACCAGATGTGTTGGCCCAACAACCCTTGGCAGCATCAAATTATGAAGTGACTTATTATACCAGTGAAGCAGAGGCAAACTTAGGTACGATGCCAATTACACCAGCTACAGCCTATATGGGCAGTGATGGTGAGACGATTTGGGTACGAGTAGAAAACCTTACTACAGGATGTTACAATCTAGGAACATTCCAGTTGGAGATAGGCATACCACTACTAGTAGCTACACCACAACCCATCAATGAATGTGATAATGATGCCAATCCAAACGACCAGCACACAACGTTTGATTTAACGGTACGCGAGATTACACCATTAGCAGGATATACGATACGTTATTACCCTAGTTTGGCTGAAGCCTATAATGATGCAAACGAAATTATGGATCCAACAGCTTATGTGAATGTACCAGCAGCAGTTCAAACATTGGGAGTAGCGATAATTAGTGCAGAAGGCTGTAAAAGCTACACCACGCTAAACATCCGTGTGTTACCAGTTCCAACACCAAATACAGCACCAAGCACATTGCCAGCGTTGTGTGAAGAAACCACAGGAAGTGGCCAAGCACATGTAGACCTGACACAGAATGCGAGCTATATCATCAACAGTGACCCGAATGTAGTGTTGCATTACTTCAATAGTATGGCTGATTTAGAAAGCAATACCAATGAAATCACCAATCCATCCAATGCACTAGTAGGCGATGTGAGCATAGCAGGACAAACGATTAACCAGATACAATATGTTTATATAGCCGTATCGAGTACTGTGAATAGTGATTACACCAATAGACCATGTTATGTAGTTGTTCCACAAGGATACATTATCAATCCGCTACCACAGGTAAAACAAAACCACGTTTATCAAGAATGTGAAGCAGATCCATCTGGCATAAACGATGGAATAACACAATTTAATTTAGAAAGCCAAACAGCAGCTTTGAATGTTAGTTTACCAACGACACCATCATCGACTTATAGTATAGCTTTCTATGAAGGTCCAGGAGCAACGAACATGATAGCTACGCCAAGTAACTATACCAACACGAGCAATCCACAGCCGATATATTTTGTGATAACCAATACCATCACAGGATGTCAAAGTGAAGTAGGTCAATTTGAATTGGTAGTCAACCCAAAACCAACGATAGCCTATACGATGTTAGACTTTGAAAGCTGTGATGATGATGGTGTGAATGATGGAATGATGTTGTATTTTGATAGTCCATTATCAGATTATATAGATGATTTATTAGGTCCAACACAACCAGCAACAGATTATACGGTAGAGTTTTATACCAACCAAGCCGATGCAGAGGCAGGCAATAGTGCCAATGCTATCCAAAACTTAGATACTTATCAAGTTCAAACAGGAACATACTGGATACGAATAGAAAACAATACTACAGGATGTTACAGTATAGATAGTTTTGAAGTATTGATAGAAAAACTAGCAGAACCGCTTATAGAGAGCAACACAGGAAGTAATATAGCCTGTGTGAACTGGAATACAACACTGGTACAGAATAATTTGATTTTAGACAGTCAAGTAACAGGCAATTATACCTTTGAATGGTATGCCGATGGAGTATTGATACCAGGCGAGACATCGAGCACGCTAGCCATAACCGACATGTCAGAGGAAGACGTAAAATACAGCGTGATTGCAGTAAGTAATAGTTCATTAGGCTGTCGTTCGGCAGAGGTTGATTTTACGGTAGTACGATCGGGACAGCGACCCGAACTTGGGTTATACGGTAACCAATGCATTTAGTGAAAATCAAATCATCACGGTGACAAACGATGGATATGGCATCTACCATTACAGTTTGGATGATGGTCCGATATTGGATAATGGCGGAGTGTTTACCAATGTGCCATTTGGAGAACACACGGTATATGTTTGGGATGTTCGAGATCCAAATGGATATTCATGTGGAGTTGCACAAATCACAGGCGTTCAAGTGATAGATTATCCACATTATTTTACACCAAATGGAGATGGCATCCACGACACATGGAATATTGTAGGATTATCGAACCAACCAAGCGCAAAAATTTATATATTTGACCGCTATGGCAAACTGTTGAAACAAATCAGTTCAGAGAGCAGCGGATGGGATGGAACCTTCAACGGTGCCTTGATGCCATCGACGGATTACTGGTTCTTGGTAGAGTATGAAGAACAAGGACAGATTAAAGAATTTAAAGCCCATTTCTCATTAAAAAGATAGACATAAAAATGAATTTAAAGAAATTTTATTTAGCATTTACGGTATTTTTGACCACAATTTCGGCTTATTCGCAAGAAGGTTTGCCGGTTTATTCAGATTATCTTTCTGATAATTATTATTTGTTGCATCCATCAATGGCAGGAGCTGCAAGTTGTACAAAAGTTAGACTAACTGCAAGACAACAGTGGTTTGGACAACAAGATGCGCCAGCATTACAAACATTGAGTATGAATGGTTCTGTAGGAGAAAGATCAGGATTAGGAGCTATTGTTTTCAATGATAAAAACGGTTACCACTCGCAAAAGGGATTGAAGTTAACTTATGCTCACCATATCATGTTTTCAAGAGATAATGTAGATTTAAATCAATTATCATTTGGTATGAGTGCTGGTTTTATACAAAGCCAATTGGATGAAACAGATTTTGAATTAGAAAATGGTTTTGATCCTGCTGTATATGGAATTGTTCAAAGTGCATCCTATTTTAATATGGATATTGGGGCATCTTATAATTTTTTAGACTTCTATGTACATGCAACTGTAAAAAATGCCTTGGCAAGTGATAGAAAACTTTATACTGATAGAGAACCAGTAAATTTAAGAAGATTTATTTTGAATGCAGGGTACACATTTGGCGATGTAGAGACTATAATGTGGGAACCTTCATTCATGTTTCAATTAGTAACTCAAACACAAGAAAAGACAGTTGATTTAAATTTAAAAGCGTTTAAAGAGTTGGATTTTGGAAGGGTTTGGGGTGGATTATCTTACAGAAGAAGTTTGGATGGTGCACAATATATAGAAGGAAATTCTGTTGGTGATCAAAAGCTACAATATATTACACCAATACTCGGAGTTAATGTCAAAAATTTTATGTTTTCATACACATACTCTCATTTGATGGGTGACGTTAAGTTTGACTCAGGAGGTTTTCATCAAATTACTTTAGGGATAAATCTGTTCTGTAAACCAGAAAAATATCACTGTAATTGTCCAGCAATCAATTAATAATTATATAATATGTCCCGATTTTTCGGGACACTTTTTTATGATAAAATCAGTTAACGGTAAGTCGCCAATTATTCCTAACGATTGTTATGTGGCAGAAAATGCTACTATTGTGGGCGAAGTTTCTTTTGGAAATCAATGCAGTGTATGGTTCAATGCTGTAGTTCGTGGAGATGTTCATTTTATTAAAATTGGCAATAAGGTAAATATACAAGATGGTGCAATAATACATTGTACATATCAAAAACATCCAACGATAATTGGTAATAATGTTTCTATAGGTCATAATGCTATTGTACATGGATGCACAATTAAAGACAATGTTCTTATTGGAATGGGAGCTATAGTGATGGATAATTGTGTAATTGAAAGTAATTCAATTATTGCAGCTGGTTCTGTAGTAACCCAGAATACAGTTGTTGAATCAGGTTCAATTTATGCCGGTGTTCCCGCTAAAAAGGTGAAAGAAATTAATCAATCTGATTTTGCAGGTGAAATAGAACGTATTTCTAACAACTATGTTATGTATTCAAGTTGGTTTAAAGAAGATTAAACTAAAACTAGAATTCTTTCTGGATAATTTGATATTGATTTTCCAAAATACTTTTTAGGACATTTGGATTTGAATTTGTATAAAAAATATTTTTGCCTAATTCACTACTATCGTTTAATGCATCTCTTTCCTCCAAAACTTTTCTTGTTTGGCGAGCAACTGCCTCACCTGAATCAATAATTTTTATTCCTTTTGGGAGTATTTTTTTTATTTGTGGTATCAAATATGGGTAATGGCTACAACCCAGTACCAAATAGTCAATATTAGCTTCTATCATTGGCTTCAAATATTCATGAAGAAGCATATTCATTTCAGGTGAATTTATTTGTCCATTCTCAATCAATGGAACTAAATTATGACCTATTTGTTCTACTATTTTAATGTCTTGAAACTTTCTTGATGTTTCGTGAAATAACTCGCTATTGAGTGTTCCTTTTGTAGCAAGAATACCTATTGTTTGAGTTTTTGAGTTTATTGCTGCAGGTTTAATTGCAGGTTCTATACCGATGAAAGGAACACTATATTTTGCTCTCAACTCCTTTATGGCATTAGTTGTTGCGGTATTACAAGCTACGACTATGATTTTGCAGTTTTGTTCAAGAAGAAATTCAGTGTTTTTGATACTCAGATTTATAATTTCTTCTTTTGTTTTTTGTCCATAAGGGGCATTTTTGCTATCGGCAAGATAAATTGTATTCTCATTTGGGAGAAGTTCGTTAATTTCTTTCCAAATAGATGTTCCTCCGATACCTGAGTCAAAAAGCCCTATAGGATTATTGTTTGCCATAGTAACAAAAATAAAAAAAACTGTTCAAAGGAATTGAACAGTTTTTCAAGTAAAGTATATTTTTTTTTAGAAACCTAAATCTTTTTTTACATCAGCTGTAATATCTGGACCATCTGCTAAAAGTAAGTCAGCTACATTTAGAACATATTGATATCCTTTTGCTTTTCCAACTTTTTGAATAGAAGCTTTGATTTTATCCATTAATGGTTTTACTAAGTCAGATTCTTTCTTTTGAAGTTCTTTTTGAGCGTTATCTCTATAATCTGTAATTCTTTTTACTAAATCTTGAACTTCAGTTTGACGTGTTTGATTTACTGCATCAGTTACAGTAGAAGCCTCTTGCTCATATTTTTTTATTTTATTTTGATACTCTTCAGCCATTGTTTTATATTCAGCGTCATATGTTGCGCTTAATTTTTCCAATTGTTTTTGAGCATCTAACATTGCAGGCATTTTTGAAATAATTTCATTTACATCTACATGTGCAGTTTTAGCTTGTGCATTAATAGTTTGGCTTGCTCCTACAAACAATACTGCAGCCAATAGTAATGATTTCAATCTTCTCATTTTTAAAAGTGTTTATTAATTAATTTATTATTCTTGTTTTGTTTCTTGTTTCTTTTCTTCTTTAGCTTTTTTATGAGCTTCTCTGTCTTCTAAAATTTTCTTTTTTCTATCTTCCAAAGCTTTTTTTCTATCTTCTAATGCTTTTGCTCTTGCAGCTGCTTTTTCATCTTTTACAGAATTTGTTGTGTCTTTTTCAGATTCCTTTTCTTCTGTAGTTTCAGATTTTGTTTCTTCAGATGTTTTATCTTTATCACTAATCGTGCCAGTTTTTTTGGAAGCATTATTTTCCTGTGTTTCTTTTCTCTTTTCTTCTATCTCCTTTTTTCTGGCTTCTGCAGCTTCTTTTCTGTCTTTAACAAGTTTTTCTCTAGCGGCTTTCTTCTCTTCGAGTGCTTTTCTTCTTGCTGCTAGTGCAGGATTTTCATCTTCGAGATTTTCTTCGTATTCTTTTGCCTCTTGTTCTTTGATTTGCTTTTTTGATAATTGTTCTCTTTTTTCTGCACGAGTTATAGTGCGAACTACTTGATCGCTTATATCATGTCGTTTTGCTGCAAAAAGCATTGTTAAATCAGATGATTTATCAAAAACGTAATCAAATTTTTTAAGTTCTGCTATGTCTTGAACAGCATTAAAGACTTGGTCTTGTATTGGTTTAACCAATACTGCTTTTTGAGTCATCAATTCACCATTTGGTCCAAACTTCTTTTGTTGAAAATCCAAAAGTTCACTTTCTTGAAAAGCAATTTCTTCTTCTCTTTCTTCAATAAGTTCCTTAGTTAGAAGTGCTTTTTCTGTTTTGAGAGCATCTTTTAATTTTGCAATTTCAACTTTCTTTGCTTCAATATCTTGCTTCCATTTTTGTGCTTTTTGTTCCAATTGGCTTTTGGCTTCAGTATAATCTGGAACATGTTCTAGGATATATTCCATATCAATATAACCAATTCTAATTCCTCTTGATTGAGATTTTGCCTCAAAAATTGTCATCAAGACAAACAAAAACGATAATGCAAAATATTTTTTCATACTTGATTGGTTTGTTAAATAGTTATCAAATATAATTAAAATTGTTGACCAATTATAAAATGTGTTTCCCATCCATTTTTTCCTGAATATCCAGGAACTGCATCAAACCCATGTCCGAAGTCTATTCCTAATAATCCGAATGCTGGCATAAATACTCTCAACCCAAATCCTGCAGAACGTTGAAGGCTAAAAGGGTTATATTGGCTAAACTTATCAAATGATGCTCCAGCTTCTAAGAAAGTTAATGCATAAATTGATGCTGCTGCCTTTAATGTTAATGGATAACGAAGTTCTAATGAAAATTTATTGTAAATTGTTCCACCATCAGTAGAAGAAAGGGATTGGTTAGGATAACCACGTAATTGAATAACTTCTCTACCATCAAGAGCAAAGTTTGCCAATCCATCACCACCTAAGAAGAATCTTTCGAATGGAACAATTCCTCTATCATTGTTGTATGCTCCTAGGAAACCAAACTCACCTAATGCTCTAAGAACCAATGCTTTTTGCTGAGTTCCCATCAATTTTGTGTACCAATCAGCTTTAAATTTCACTTTGTAATACTCTAGCCATTTAAATTTTTCCTGATCGACCTTACCTTGATTAACATCGGCATCAACATATGAATCTACTTTATAATAACCAGTTTGCCCATTGCTATTTGTGCCATATTTTACATAATCTACGCCCAATTGTGGAAGTTCTCCATTGTCGTTTGCAATAGGTGTAAAATCAGTTGTATTGATGTATTTCATTTTGTAGGCTTCTTGATTGACCAAATCGCCATAATTTACACCATTAAATAGTGAGTATGGAGCAGTGAATTTAGCTGAAATACTAAACTCTGAACCAGAAGTAGGATAAATAGGGTTTACACCTTTGTTGTTTCTAGAAAGTCCAACAGTCATGGCTAAGTTTCTTGAAGCTCCGTTTCCAAACGTAAATAGACCAGTATTATAATTATTCAAATCATAATATTGAAAACTCAATGAATTTGATAACACAAAATAGTCATCAGGAACAGATAGTCTTTTTGCCAATCCAACAGACAATGAAGTAATGTTGAAACTTTTCGACTTGTTTACACTACTTGTGTAACCAGTGTATAAATACTGTTTACTATGTGACAATGAAGTTGAAAACTGAACGGGTTTCTTTCCTCCAAACCAAGGTTCGGAGAATGATAAACTATATGTTTGAAAATAAGTACTTGCTTGAGCTCTTAAGGATACTTTTTGTCCATCTCCCATTGGTAGTGGTTTATAAGCATCTTTATCAAAAATTCCTCTCAAAGAAAAATTATTGAATGATAACCCCAGAGTTCCGATGAATCCACCTCCACCATAACCACCTTGAAGCTCAATTTGGCTAGAGCCTTTTTCTACTAGGTTGTATTCTATATCAACTGTTCCTGCTGCAGGATCTACATTTTTAAATTTAGGATCGATTGCTTCGGGATCAAAGAAACCAAGTTGACCAATTTCTCGAACTGTTCTTACCAAGTCTTCTTTACTATATTTTTCTCCAGGATGAGTTCTTAATTCTCTATAGATAACATGATCATGAGTTTTGTCGTTTCCAACAACAGTAATATTGTTGAAATAAGCTACAGGACCTTCTGTTATTCTAACTTCAAAATCAATAGTATCATTTGCAGTTTTTACTTCTACAGCATTTATATTTGAAAATAAATAACCGTTGTTTTGATAAAGATTTGTCAAATCTTCCCCATCAGGTTTTGTTTTATCTGCAATTCTTTTTTCTAGTAAAACACCATTGTAGGTATCACCTTTTTTAATACCTAAAATTCTAGATAACATTTGGTCTGAATACACAGAATTTCCTAAGAATTTGATATTTCCAAAGTAATATTTTTTACCTTCTTCAACCTTAACGTTTATTGCTATTTTGTCTTTTTTTGGTGTTAAGAATACCGAGTCAGAAATTATACGAGCATCACGATAACCTTTTTCTTTATACTTGTCGACTACAGAAACAAGGTCTTCTTTGTATTTATCTTTTACAAATTTTGAAGCTTTAAAAATTCTAATTGGGTTAATCACTTTAGTGATTTTTCATAGCTTTTCTCAGTTTTTTGTCTGAGAATTTTTCGTTGCCTTCAAAATCTATTTTAGCAATTTTTAGTTTGGAATCTTTATCAATGTTAATCAACATCCTAACGTTATTTCCTTCAAGCGTGTCTGGTTCTGTTTTGATAAATACTTTGGTGTTGAAATAACCCTCTTTTTTATACTTGTTTTCTATATAGTTTTTTGTAGTTGTTATAAGGTTTTCATTTACAATTTTTCCCTTTTTTAGGTCGTTGTCTTTGATTAAACCTTCAACTTTAGATTTTTTTACACCATTGATTTTTACATCACTTAGTTTTGGTAATTCATTAATGTTCAATTGAACCCAAATACTGTCGCCTTCAATTTTTGCAGCATAAAAATCAATATCACTGAACAAACCTAGTTTACCAAGTTTTTTTATCGCATTGCTTATTTCTTCTCCAGGAACCATTAATTCTTGTCCTTTTTCTAATCCAGAAAAAGTAACAACTGTTTGCTCGTTATAACTTATTTTGCCAGTTACATTTACTCCTGCAAGAAAATATTTTCTACCTTGATTGAAAGGAAGTCTTTCTTCTTGTGCATAAAAACTGTGAGAACATCCTAGAAAAAGAAGGATAAGAAATATTTTAAAATTATTTAACTGCACTGAAAATCTATTTAATTTGTTCACTTGTTTTTCCAAATCTTCTTTCTCTTTTTTGATAACTAATGATTGCTTCATACAAATCTTGTTCTTTAAAATCTGGCCAAAGCACATCTGTAAAATAAAACTCTGCATAAGCAATTTGCCATAACAGAAAATTACTAATTCTGTGCTCGCCACTCGTCCTGATTACTAAATCGACATCAGGTAAATTGTGCGTGTAAAGATGCTGATTTATAATTGATTCATCAATAGTGTCGGGTGAAATTATATTATTTTTAACTTTAAGACTTATTTTCTTGACCGCACTAAGCAATTCTTCTCTTGAACCATAGCTCAGTGCAAGTGTTAATGTCATTCTGTTATTATTTTTTGTTTTATCAATAACAGCCAATAGTTCTTTTTTTACTTTTTCGGGTAATGTTTCTAGACTACCGATTGCGTTCAACCGGATGTTATTTTTTTGTAGTGTTTCTAATTCCTTTTTTAAAGAAGAAATTAGAAGTTTCATCAGTGTGTCTACTTCTAGTTTTGGTCTATTCCAATTTTCTGTTGAAAAAGCATAGAGTGTAAGGTTTTCAATCCCGAGTTTTGCGCAATTTTCCACAGTTATTCGAACTGCTTTTGTGCCATTTTCGTGACCAAACGCTCGAAGAAATCCTTTTTGCTTTGCCCAACGACCATTGCCATCCATGATTATGGCAAGATGCTTGGGTAAGTTTGTTTTATCTATATTTTTTTCTAAATCCATTTTTAATCAGCGCAATAGCAAGGTTTGTTTCCAAAAGTGTATGTTAATGTAAAACCACTAAAAACATACCAATCGTTGCTATTTACATTTCCAAATTTTAACGGCTCCAAATTTTTATTTTTGGGTTGACTTCCGTCAATATTATCAGTAAAAGTATATCTTGCTCCAACTTCTAATCCTAAAACCAATGAGCTTGTAATTTTTGATTTTAATCCTAGAGTTATTGGAATGGCAAACTCACTATCCTGATAATCTTCTTTGGTTTCTCCGTTTATCACATATAATTCGTTATAAATGAAGTAATTTATCCCTGTAAAAACATATGGTGTAAATTTCTTTTTTAACTCTTCATGTAAGTTGAAATCAAAAAAATTGAACTCCATCCCAATTGAAAATTCTTTTATGTTATTTTCAAAAGAATAGCCTCTTAAATTTCTTGCAGGTTCATCAGAATCTTTGTCATTTCCTGAAACTGTTGATTGCATATACGAAATTCTATATGAATGTCTAGGACTCTTGTTCCACTTATATAATATTCCGAATGCTGGCTCATTGGGCGAAATATAGTTTGTTTTTCCAACATCACCTACAAAATTGCTTCCTCCTAAAAACACTCCAATTTCATGAATTTGAGCATTCAAAAAGTTATTTGTCAATAAGCAAAAAAACACAAAAAAAATCTTTCTCATTCAATTGAAAATAGCGTGCAAATATAATAATTATCAGCACTTATGAAACATAAATGTTAATATTCTTTACCTCAATTATTTGAAATATTAAGGTTTGTTTTTGCTAAAACGAAAAAAAATGAAAAGTAGTATAGAAAAAATGAATTTTAATTCCTTTTGTCTTCTCCCCAAAGTAGTTTTCCTCGAAGAGTTTTTAAGAAAGTTTCTTCAGGGATTTCAACCATTTTGATGTCAAAATCGTTTTTTCTCAAAATTAACTCAGTATTATTATTGACAACTATAAATCTTGAGTCAAGTGAAACCAAATGCTGTTTTTCTCTTCCAGAAACTTTTAGTCGGATTTCCGTATTGTTTGGAATAACCAATGGTCTAGCGTTAAGGTTATGTGGAGCTATTGGAGTTATGACAAAACTCTCTACTTCAGGAATTAATACTGGTCCACCACAACTTAGTGAATATCCAGTTGAACCAGTAGGCGTTGAAATTATTAGCCCATCTGCCCAATAAGTTGTCAAGTATTCTTTGTTAAGGTAAGTTTCTATGGTAATCATAGATGTAGTGTCTTTTCTAGAAACCGAAATTTCATTGAGTGCAAAATCTATATCTATTTCATGATTTCTTGGGTTACTGGAAAGATGTAGTAATGTTCGGCTGGAAATAGTGTATTTTTTTTCAAGTACTATTTTTAGAAAAGTTTCAATATTTTCTTTTTGAACTTTGGCCAAAAACCCTAATCTACCTGCATTTATGCCAAGTATAGGAATTCCACTGTTTCTAACATAGGTAGCTGCTCTCAGTATTGTTCCATCACCACCAATGCTTATCAATATATCAAAAGAGCTGTTCAAGTCTTGGTGCGAAGAAAAAGTATTGTATTTATTTTCAACAATTTTTTCCTCATACAATATTTTCAAAAATTGCTCTTCAATGACTATTTCAACATTGTTTTTATTAAAAAAAACAAAAATATCTTTGATGATTGGACGCGTGTCGTTTTGATAATATTGACCGAAGATGGCTACTTTCATGGTTAGATATTTAAGTACTTATCAAGATATTCTGAGCGTTCTTTCAAATTATTCAAATAATTGTCCTCGTTGTGCTCAGAAACAATTTCATAATTATATCTTCTAAAGGTTTGGATGATGTCATTCATTCCGCCAAGAGTTGTTTTTACAGTAATTTGAACTTTGTCATTATTTGCTTCAGACACAAACAACCCTAATAATTTGCCGTTGTTACTTTCAACAATTTGAGCTATTTGGCTCATTGAGTAGTCAATAACTCCTTTTTCTACAACAATAATTCCTCCAGTTTCTTTTAAAAAAGGTGTCTCATTCAAAAACTTTATTACATCGGTAATCTGGTAATAACCTATGTATTGATTGTTTTCGTTCAGGATAGGAACTATGTTGAATTATTTCTAGCAAAAACCTCCAAAACATCGAGCCAAACCATGCTTTCTCTAACGAAAAACCCCTCAAAAGCATATCGATAATCGCTTACTTTTTTATTCATATCAAATGTTTCGGCATCAACTGCAGAAATACAACCAACGTAAACGTCATTTTCCAAAACGGGAAAATGTGAATAAGGAACATCTATAAAAAAATCCTGAACAGTAACCAAAAAATCGTTGACTGAAATTGGTTTTAGGTCGTTATTAATGTATTCTGAAAGTACTCTCATTAATGGCTTTTATTTTGAATTGCAAAATAATCAAAAATTAGCAGAATAGTCGATATTTTACTTTGTATTTTTGTGGTTTAAAAAATGATTAATCAATTTTCATGACAAAATTAAGTGTAAATATTAATAAAATAGCCACTTTACGAAATGCTCGCGGAGGAAATGTTCCCGATTTGTTGAAAGTAGCAACTGATATTCAAAAATTTGGAGCACAAGGAATAACCATTCATCCAAGGCCAGATGAAAGGCACATTCGATACCAAGATGCTAGGGATTTAAAATCTATTGTGTACACGGAATACAACATTGAAGGAAATCCGCAACACAATTTTATCGATTTGGTTCTTGAATGTAAGCCAACTCAAGTTACACTAGTTCCAGATGCTATAGGTGCAATAACTTCATCTGCTGGTTGGGATACAATCAAATTTCAAGATTATTTAACCGAAGTTATTTCTGAATTCAAACGAAACGGAATTCGCACCTCAATATTTGTTGATCCAGTTCTCGAAATGATAGAAGGCGCAAAAAAAACCGGAACAGATAGAATAGAATTATATACCGAAGCCTTTGCTCATCAGTATTCGCTTGGTAACGAAAAAGGAATTGAACCCTACACAAAAGCAGCAATTCTTGCAAATGAATTAGATTTAGGAATTAATGCTGGTCATGATTTGAGTTTGGATAATATTAAATTTTTCAAAGAAAATATCCCAAATCTTCTAGAGGTTTCTATTGGTCATGCACTGATTTCTGAAGCCTTGTATTTTGGGTTGGATAACACAGTTAATATGTATTTAAACAAATTAAAATAATGTTGTATTCAAGAATTGAAGGCGAAGGACAACCTCTTTTAATCATTCATGGATTTTTAGGAATGAGCGATAACTGGAAATCACTAGGCACACAATATGCTAATGAAGGATTTCAGGTTCACATGCTCGATTTAAGAAACCACGGAAGAAGTTTTCATTCAAACGATTTTAGTTATGAACTAATGGTTGCTGATGTTTTGGAATATTGCAACCATCACAATCTGTCAAATATTTCAATAATTGGGCACTCGATGGGTGGAAAAGTAGCGATGCTATTAGCAACAACCTATTCAGACCTAATAAAAAAATTGATTGTTGCTGACATTGGTCCAAAATATTATGCACCACATCATCAAGATATTTTAGCAGGATTGAATGCTGTAGATTTTTCAACAAAGCCCGATAGAACACAAGTAGAAGAAATGCTGTATCCTTATATTCCTGATTTTGGTACCAGACAGTTTTTGATGAAAAGCCTCTATTGGAAAGAACCTGGGCAACTTGACTTTAGATTTAATTTAAAAGTCTTTAATAAAAAGATTGAAGAAATAGGTAAGGCTTTGCCCGATGATAAAATATTTGAAAGACCAACACTATTTATTAGAGGAGGAAATTCAAGATATATTCTAGATAAAGATATGCCCGAAATTCAAAAACATTTCCCTATTTTTGAATTAGTAACTATTCCTAATGTTGGACATTGGCTTCATGCCGAAAATCCCAAAATGTTTTTTGAAGAAACAATTAAATTTTTAAAATAATAACTATGAAAATTATAATAAGAGTTTTGATTACAGCCTTTTTAGTAATGATTATTTCCTATCTCATGAAAGGAGTTGTTGTTGATGAGTTTACTACGGCTTTAACTGTTGCAATTGTTTTAGGTTTACTAAATGTTTTTGTTAAGCCAGTTCTAGTGCTGTTTACATTGCCAATTACAATTTTTACACTCGGATTGTTTTATTTGGTAATCAATGCAATAATTATTTTGGTTTGTGACCGATTAATAGAAGGCTTCAATGTAAATTCTTTTTTAACAGCTATGCTTTTTAGTATAGTTCTTTCCTTGTCACAATCTATCGTCTATAAACTAACGGACAACGATTAAAAAGCTAATAAATAATTTGCTAAAATTCAATAGTTTAAAAAATTGGTTGGGTTGTAAAAAAAGTGTACTTTTGCAACCCAATTTTAGTATATAAAAAATTTTATCCGAAATGAATATTACAAGAAGTAATGTAGACGCATTGAATGCAGTAGTAACTGTTGAAGTTTCAAAAGACGACTATGCAGAAAAAGTTCAAAAAGTATTAGCAGATTATAAAAAAAATGCTTCAATACCAGGTTTCAGAAAAGGAGCTGTTCCAATGAGTTTAATCCAAAAACAATATGGAAAAGCTGTTTTGCTTGATGAAGTAAATAAACTATTACAAGACAGTTTGAATAATTATTTGGTTGAAGAAAAACTAGATATACTTGGAAACCCGTTGCCAAAAGTTACCGAAGATTTCGATTGGGATACAGAAGATTATAAATTTGAATTCGAACTAGGATTATCGCCAGAATTTACAGTTGATTTATCAGCAAAAAATAACTTAGTGAGTTATAAAATCGTAGCTGATGAAAAAATGCTTAATGACCAAGTAGCAAGAATTCAAAAACAATACGGAAAGTTAATCGCTAAAGATGTTGTTGAAGAAGGGAACGATGTTTCGGGAGTTTTTGCTAACGAAGAAAAAGGAATCAATAACAGAACAACTGTTTCATTGGATGTTTTTGCTGATAAGAAAACAGCAAAAAGTTTTATTGGTAAAAAAGTAGGCGACGTTGTAACATTAAAAACCAAAGGACTTTTTGATGACGATCACAAATTGATGGATTATCTAGCTGTTGGACACGATGATGTTCACGGTCTTGATATTGAAGTTACTTTCACAATAGATGAAGTTACAACTCACGAACCGGCAACTCTAGACCAAGAATTGTTTGATAAATTATTTGGACCAAAAGTGGTTACTTCTGTAGATGAATTGAAAGCAAAAATCAAAGAAGATGCCGAAAAACAGTTTGAACAACAAGCAGATCAAAAATTCTTAAACGATGTGACAGAGTTTTTGATTGATAATACAAAATTTGATTTACCAGCAGAATTTTTGAAAAAATGGATTCAAACAGCTACAGAAAACCCAATGACTGCAGAAGAAGCCGAAGAAGAATTCAATAAATCAGAAAAAGGATTGCGTTATCAGTTGATAGAAGGTAAAATTATGGCTGAAAACAATCTGCAAATTACCTTTGAAGAATTGAAAGACTACACTTCAGATTTAATCAAAAAACAAATGGCACAGTTTGGACAAATGAATCCAACTGATGATGATGTGAAAGGAATTGTAGCTCGCGTTATGTCTAATCAAGAGGAAGTAAAAAGACTTTCTGAACAATTGATGAGTAGTAAAATGTTATCATTGTTCAAAGAAAAAGTAAAAGCTAAATCCAAAGAAGTTAATTATGAAGATTTTATCAAAGCCATGTATGGTGAGATATAATTAGAAAATTCACTATATTTGAGCGTCAAAATCTTTGTGATTTTGGCGCTTTTTTTTGAAAAAACAATCGAAACAAAGCTAAGTTTTTAAAAATTAAACTTTTAAACTAAACAAACTATGAACTTCGGTAAAGAATTTAAAAAATTTGCTACTAAAAAACATGGCGTAAACAGCATGTATTACGACAAAATTGTGAGTAGCATGACACCATACATTATAGAAGAACGTCAATTAAACATCTCACAACTCGATGTTTTTTCACGTTTAATGATGGATAGAATCATCTTTTTGGGAACAGGTGTTGACGATCATGTTGCTAATATTATACAGGCTCAACTTCTATTTCTAGAAAGTGTAGATGCTTCCAAAGATATCCAAATCTACTATTAACTCTCCAGGTGGAAGTGTTTATGCAGGATTAGGAATATATGACACCATGCAGTACATAAAACCCGATGTAGCTACTATTTGTACTGGAATGGCAGCTTCGATGGGTGCAGTTCTACTATGTGCTGGTGCAGATGGAAAAAGATCTGCTTTACCACATTCTCGTGTGATGATACATCAGCCTTCTGGTGGAGCACAAGGTGTTGCAACCGACATGGAAATTAATTTGAAAGAAATGCTCAAATTGAAAGATGAATTATACCAAATAATTGCTAAACATTCTGGTCAAACATTCGAAAAAGTATATAAGGATAGCGAAAGAGATTATTGGATGATTGCTGATGAAGCTAAAGAATATGGTATGATAGATGAGGTATTGAGAAGATAATCAATTAGTTAAATAAAACCATATTAATACCATAACTTTAAAATAACTTTGTACATTTGCGTACAAAAAATTTTGCAATACCACAAAAATGGCAAAAGAAGTTTTAGAATGTTCGTTCTGCGGTAGAAAAAAACCAGAAACGAATTTATTGATTGCTGGCATCAGTGCTCATATATGCGACAGATGTATTGAGCAAGCCTATGCAATAGTATTGGATGAATTGAAAACACATGCAAGTGTGAAAATATCATCTGATTTAATCCTAAAAAAACCTGTAGAAATCCGTAGATTTCTTGACGAATATGTAATTGGACAAGAACAAACCAAGAAAGTTATGGCAGTTGCAGTGTACAATCACTACAAAAGATTGATGCAACAAAGTCATGATGAAGATGTTGAAATAGAAAAATCTAACATTATTATGGTTGGTCAAACAGGTACAGGAAAAACGCTTGTTGCCAAAACCATTGCTAGAATGCTAGATGTTCCTTTGGCTATCGTTGATGCTACGGTTTTGACAGAAGCTGGTTATGTAGGTGAAGATGTAGAAAGTATCTTGACAAGATTATTACAAGCTGCAGATTATGATGTTGCAAAAGCCGAAAGAGGAATTGTATTCATTGATGAAATTGATAAAATTTCTAGAAAAAGTGATAATCCATCGATAACTCGCGACGTTTCGGGTGAAGGCGTTCAACAAGCTTTACTTAAATTACTTGAAGGAACTGTTGTTAATGTGCCACCAAAAGGAGGAAGAAAACACCCAGATCAAAAATTTGTAGAAGTCAACACCAAGAATATTCTTTTCATTGCCGGCGGAGCGTTTGATGGAATTGAAAGAATTATTTCAAAACGATTGAATAGACAAGCTGTTGGGTATAGTACTTCAAAAAATGCTGACTCAATAGATAAAGATAATTTACTTCAATACATTATTCCAAAAGATATTAAGGATTTTGGATTAATTCCAGAAATTATTGGTCGTTTACCAGTTTTAACACACATGGATCCATTGGATAGAGAAACTCTCAGAGCTATTCTTACGGAGCCAAAAAATGCCCTTATCAAGCAGTATGAAAAATTGTTTGAAATGGATGGTGTTAAATTTTCTATTACTAATGAAGCCTTAGACTTTATAGTTGATAAAGCGTTGGAATATAAATTAGGAGCAAGAGGATTACGTTCACTTTGTGAAGCAATTTTAACTGATGCTATGTATGATTTGCCAAGTAGTGATGAAAAAGAACTTCATATCGACAAGGAATACACATCAGATGCACTTAATAAAAATTTATTAAAACGATTAGAAATTGCATCGTAACATAAAATAAAAAATCCCTCAAACAGAGGGATTTTTTTATTAACCGTTTTTGGTATTATTTTACTAAACCACCACCGCTTTTTACTTTTTCTGTTTGAATTTCGGTGTTTTCTTTTTCTAATTTCAGATTACCAAAATTATAAGTGAGTGAAATTCTGAAACTTCTAGAGTCTCTTTTTTCATAAAATTGTGTTTGTAGGTTGGTTGATGATACGAGAGCATTAACTTCATTTGTGTTGAATAAATCAAATGCATGCAATCCTATTTTTAATTTTTTATCCATGAACTCTTTGTGGAATGACATGCTAAATTCTTGAATTGGTTTTGTGATTCTATATATTTCCCAGTTACCTGATGGAAGTATGTAATAACTCAAGCTACTTTTAACGTTCCATGGAAGCTGAATTTGGGCTTCAGCAGCATAATTCCATATTGGTTTATTGCCAAATGAAAAATCGTAACCTTCGGTAACATTTTTGATGTAATTAATGCTAAAGTAGATGTAATTCATTTTATCCATGTTAGCCATTCTCTTTTCAAATTCTTCTTTTCCTTTAAAGAAATAATCCAATGGAATTGGAAAGTTCAAATAAGCGCTAAAGGTTCTGTAACGATCAAATTGTTCAAAAGTTTGTATACTTACAGGTTCTGTTGCATCGGCATCGGCATCAAAAATGAAGAGATTGTGGTCTTTTGCAACGGTGTAGTTAGCTCCTAACTGAACAAATTGCATGGCAGTAATCTTGAACTCGTAGTTGTCATAAAAAGAAGGATTTAAGAAAATATTTCCTTCATTTGTATTGTATTGGTCAAAATTTGAACCATTTGGATCTAACGTTTGATAGCTTGGTTGTGAAATTTTACGGTTGTATGAAGCTACTAAATTGATGTTATCATTAACTTCATAAAGCGCACTGATGTTTGGAAACAAATTACTGTTTCTAAAATTAATATCAGTTTTATCACCATTAGTAATTCCAGTTCTCTCAACATTAAAGTCTTCGTAGCGAAGCCCAAGTGTTACATTCAACTTTTTAAATTTCTTCCTTGCCTCGACATAAAAAGCTAAATTGGTTTCGTTGTAGTCAAAATCTATGATTTTTGGAGTATTAGTATTTAAAAAGTAATTTCCAGTATTATCTACTTTTAAGGTGTTGAATTTACCTCCAGTACTGATTGAGAAATCTTTTTTCTGAAAAGGAATCACAAAATCATATTTCAAATAATAATTCAATAATTTGAAATCATTATTTGTATTGTTAAAACTTTCTACATTATCAGAAATTGCATTTGAATTCAGTCTAGGAGTTCTGCCAAAAAGATTTGTGTAACCTGTTACATCTAGTGTTCTACCAAGTGTATCTAGTTTGGTTTTGTATTGTAAACTTATTTCGTGATTGTTGTTTTTTTCTTTATTTATACCCTTGTTAAAATAATCTTCAATACCAGTTCCAGTTGTTGATGCGTCAAAAGTGCTTCTGTCATTAGCTAAATTCAAATTGTAATTGAAAAGCAAATTTGATTTTTCACTTAGCTTATAGTTTGTACCTGTTCTAAAATAAAAATTTCTATTAATTCTCAAGTCAAATCTTTTTTGAAACAATGACTCATCGGGGTTAAAAGCGGTAAAAGTTTGATCACTTGTGTTTTTGTTTTCGCTTTCAATATAATTGTAACCAATCATCGTTTGCCAACTAAGGTTTTTCACTTTTCCATTCAATAGAATCTGTGGACTTGGTTTTTGATATTTGTTGAAATTATAATTGATATTAAAGCTCGCATTAACGCCTTTTAGTTTTTTGGAGCTGGTTATCAAGTTGATGATAGAACCACTAGAATTAGCATCATATGCTGCGCCAGGATTATAGATTAATTCAATTTTTTCGATAGCATTTGCAGGCAGCGAAGCAAGGTAGTTTTCTAAATCGCTTCCGCTCAAAGTACTTGGCGCACCATCTATATAAATTCTAACACCTTTTCCGTTTAGTGTTAATCCACCAATAGGTGAAGCTATTACACCAGGAATTTTCTTTACTGCTTCATAGGCATTTCCTGTGGTCAGCATAGGATTGTCTTTAATTGAAACAGTTGTTTTGTCTGATTCAATCTTTACATACTGTCTTTTGTTTCCATAAACAGTTACTTCCTTTAACTCATTGGTTTTTTCGACATTTTTTACACTGTCTTTAGCAACTTCATTTTGAGGTTTTGTTTCTTGGGCTAATGAAATAGCAGATACCAGAAACATCATTGATAAGAAAAATGATTTCATTTTGATTAATTTGATTGATGATTGTCAATAAGACTTTTATTAAATCAAAATGTTACAATAAAATGTAAGTTTTAGCAGAATTTTTTTTCTTTTTCAGCTTTTTCAATAGAACATCTATATGGTCCACACTTCATTCTTTTTGGTCCACAAGAAGTTACAAAGCAACATAATAAAAATATAATTAATATCTTCTTCATCTTAAAAAGACTTTTCTTTTTGCATTTCTAGCAATTGTTCCAAATAATCTCGCTGATTGGAAAGTCTCGGGATTTTATGTTGTCCGCCAAGTTTGTTGTTGTCTTTCAGCCAATCATAAAAAAGATTTTCTCTTGCTACATTAATTTTTAATTGGTTTAATGTCATGTTGTTGTAGCGTTTGGCTTCATAATCAGAATTCACAGATTGGAGTTTTTCGTCCAATGTTTTTTGGAACAAAAGCACATCTTCGGGATGTTTTTTAAATTCAATCACCCATTCGTGTGCACCTTTCTCTTTTCCATCCATGAAAATCGGTGCAACAGTATAATCTTTGACTTCACAGCCTAATTCTTTGCACGCAATTGCTAACGCTTTGTCTGTATTTTCAACCATCAACTCTTCGCCAAAAACATTGATATGATGTTTGGTTCTTCCTGATACTCTAATTCTGTAGGGTTTTAACGAAGTGAAACGAACAGTGTCGCCAATCAAATAGCGCCATAAACCTGAATTAGTTGTAATGACCATGGCATAGTTTTTAAATAACTCTACTTCTGATAATCGAATTACTTTTTGTTGAGGTGTTCCAAAGGTGTCCATAGGTATGAACTCATAAAAAATACCATAATCGAGCATCAACAGTAAATCATTAGAATAATTTAAGTCTTGGATAGCAAAAAAACCTTCGGAAGCGTTATAAATTTCATAATACTTGAAATCAGAACTCGGCAATATTTTTTTGTATTGTTCTCTATAGGGTTCAAAACTTACTCCACCGTGAAAATAAACCTCTAGATTTGGCCAAAGTTCCAATAAGTTTTCCTTGCCTGTTTCTGTCAAAATTCGATTTAATAGAACTAACATCCAAGACGGAACACCAGCAAAACTGGTGACGTTTTCATTTTTGGTTTCATTGATAATTGCCGTTAGCTTGCTTTCCCATTCACTCATCAATGAGGTTTTATTACTTGGTGTGCTGCTGAATTCTGCCCACATCGGCATGTTTTCTATCAATATTGCAGACAAATCACCGAAGAATGTGTTGTTGTTTTCATAAATCTGAGAGCTTCCGCCTAGTCGCAAACTTTTTCCAAGAAACATTTCAGAATTTTCGTTGTTGTTCAAATACATGCAAAGCAAATCTTTGCTGGCTTTGTAATGACAATCCTCAAGCGCTTCATTACTTACAGGAATAAATTTACTCTTGGCATTTGTTGTTCCACTCGATTTTGCAAACCATTTGATGGGTGTATTCCAAAAAACATTTTGATATCCTTTACGCGTTTCTTCAATCATAGGCTCAAGGTCTTCATAGGAAGAAACAGGAATTCTTTCGGCAAAGGTTTGGTATGATTTTATACTTTCAAAATCATATTTTTTTCCAATTACAGTTTCGTCGCATTGACGAATTAAATTCATCAATAACTCATCTTGAACTTCATTAGGATATTTCAAAAACAGTTCTATCTGATGAATGCGCTGTTTCAATACCCAAGAAGCAATCGAATTTATTATTGGAAAAGGCATAATGATGAAATATAAATAGTCAATATTATTTTATCAAATATAAAAAAAATTGTATTATTGAACCTATTCAAAATTCTTTACCATAATGAAAAGATTAATCTATATTTTATTGCTTATTATTAGCAATTCGCTTTTTTCACAAATAAGAGATTTAGCTTCTTTATCTTCAGGAACATATATTAGTTTTTCCCCTTTGTTTAACTAAAGAAGAACAACTATTTGGCTATTTAGCATTGTACAACAAAGGAAAAGAAACTCAAAATACTAATAAGTTTGAATACGTTTATCTAGATAAAAATTTGAATGAAGTTGCCAATAATGAGTTTTCTGTAGAAAATTCGGTGATATCCTATTCTTCCTATATCAACACAAAAGGAGAAATAGAATTGAGCCCAAGGATAAATCAGTATTTTACTTCAATGAAAAAAATGAATAATACGATCATTCCAAAGGATAGAATTATTGATATAAAGAACAATAAAATTTCTCTAAAACAAGAAATATGTTATGAAAATAAGGTGTTTGTAGATTGTGGATCAAGTAAAACAATAGGAGACTTTGGGAAAGAATCAAAAAGAGAACGTAAAGAAAATGGTTTCAATTATGAGTCTGATGTAACTATCCTAAACGACGGAACATATTTGCTTTATGAATATAAATATGACAAAGGAAATGACTTTGATAATGCGTTTGTAAAATTTGATGAAAACAAAAAAGAAGTTTGGCGATATGAGTTTAACAAAGACATGAAGAAAAAAGAAAAGCAGTTTATAAACGTACTTTATTTTGACAACACATTTCTTTACCTAATAGAATATACCGATATCAAAAAAGATAGTAAGTACCGATTTATCAAACTAGATTTAAAAACAGGAGAAAGGATTATTGATGAAGAGATAAAAGATTATTCCAAAGCTAGTGTTCAAAGTTTGAGACGAATGGTTGAAAGTGGTTATTACATTACCAACAAAAAAGAGTTTGACGATAAGTTGATTTTTGTTGGGAAAATTATTGAAGAAGGCGTCGATGGTAATTCAGGTTTTTTTAGAATGATAATTGAAAAAGCTACTAACAAAATTACTTATACAGATATGCCATTTCTTGCGGCAAAACCATTTTTAGAAACTATAAAAACTAATGGAGCTGTAGAAAATGGTTATAGATTGAATATTAGAGATTTATATATTTTAAAAGATGGAAGTGTAGGCTTTTTGTTTGAAAAATTCAAAATAGGTTATAATTTAATGCTTGGCAACGTAGCTAAGGCAACCGACTTGGTTTATTTTTCTACAGATAAAAATTTTAAAATTAAGGAAGTAAAGTTGTTTTCAAAAGATAAATCAGTTGGGTACAATTCAGATTATTTGTTTTCGCAATATATAAATGACGGTAATGATGTAGCCTTTTTCTATAGAGATTATCAAAAAGATGAAGACGGAGAAAAAAACTGGAACCTTTACATCAACACCATAAAAAAAGGAGTTTACTCGCAAGAAAAAATTCCTATTTCTTCAAAAGAAAATTCCATCGTTCCCTATGTTGCGAAAGAAGGTTACATCCTTTTGAGAGAATACAATAAAAATTCAAAATACAATGGTGTTCGTCTCGAAAGATTGAATTACTAACCTTGTTTAGTATAGAAATCAGCAATTTGCTTAATTTCATCAAGTTTTAAATTCCACATGAAACTAAGGAATTGCTGATAACTTTCTGATTGTTCTTTTGGAGAAATCCTTTCTAAATACCTGTTGAGCGTGTAATTTTTTCTGGCTTCATATATTTTCTGAAACGATTTTCCAAGCCATTCTTTAAAATAAGCAGTGTTTTTGCTGTCTTTTTCCAGATATAACATAGAAGCATAAATGGAAAGACCATAATCTTCATTAAAATAAAGATTTGGGATAGTTTCAAGATAAGCTATGTTATTCATTTTTTCATACAGTTCTTTGTGAGGATTGTAAGCTTTGGTTTCTGTTTTTGTTTCGGGAAATAAAGACAATATCCTCGAAATTCTTGCTTCTGCTTCAGGATGCGATGCTACCGAATCTTTGTTTATTTTTTCTGTAAATTTTGAATAATCATAATTAGAAAAATCCTCTTTCTGTAGCCATTTTTCATCTGAAAGGCTGATTGGGCAAATCAAAATATTTTTTATACACAACTACAGGTAATCCCACAGGTTTTATAGAGTCGTATTGTTGCATTAATTTCAAAGCGGATAGATATTCACTTTTGGAATAATTCGTTCTACTGTAAAGTTTATATCCAAGAGAATCAGCCTGAAACTCATGTTGTTTTGCTCTGTTTCCATTTTCATAAAGTCGTTCTCGGAAAAGTGCCAATGCTTTATCGCTCACGTTGTATTTTTCTTTTTTGAGTTGGGTTACATTTTCCTTCATGTTCTTTTCTTCACGAAAATCACGTTCTTTCTTTTTTAAGCTATGTTCCAAAACTTTGTGCGCAATTTCATGTGCCAAAACACCTGCAAATTGGTCTTCATTATCCAACCAATAGAACAATCCAAGGTTCAAAACAAATGTTCCATTTGATAAACAAAATGCATTGAGCGAATGGCTTTTTGAAATCAAAATTTTGAATTTTATGTCTTTCAATTCAGGATTATTTTTTTTGATTTCTTCAAGAATATTGTATGCATACTGTGTTATTTCATCCTCAAAAATAAAATTCCCTTTTTTTATTTGATCGCCAAATTCTTTTGAAAACTCACTAAAGGAATTAGAAATATATTTGGCTAGTTTAGAGTCATACTTCGATTTTATTTCTTTGATGTATGTTTCGTTATCAACATTAAATTCTTTCAGAAAAGCATCTCTTTTTTCATGTTTTGTGGTATCGATAGGAGTATATTTTTGTGAAAACAATAATGGAGACAAAAAAAACAGGTGTATAAAAAGAGCTGTTATTTGAAGGTTTTTTCTAAACATTTTCTGAAACATTTTATATTTTTACAATCTATCCAAATGTAATATTTTTTTTCTTCCAATGACATACGAAGGTGTACTTACCAAAATGCAAACAGAGTTTTCAACCCCAATTCAATATTACTTGGTGTTTGAAAATAGTTTTTTGAATTTAAACCAACTTTTAGAAAAATCACTCGAAATCAACTTTGTGGGTTATCAATGCTTGAATTGTGGAAAAAAGAAAAAAATTTTCCGTCAAGGTTTTTGCTATGATTGTTTCATGAGTAGTGCTGCAGCAGGCGATTGGATTATGAAACCAGAACTTTCTACAGCTCATTTGGATATTGAAGACAGAGATTTGGAGTATGAAAAAAAGGTTCAGTTGCAACCACATATTGTCTATCTAGCGTTGTCTAGCGAAGTAAAAGTAGGCGTAACCAGAAAAACACAAGTTCCTACACGTTGGATAGATCAAGGTGCAGTGCAAGCATTACCCATAGTTGAAGTTCCCAATCGTTATTTGGCTGGAATTACTGAAGTAGCGCTAAAAGAGCACTATGCCGACAAGACCAATTGGCAAAAAATGCTCAGAAATGAAATTCCAAGTGTTGACTTAATAGCCGAAAAAGCCTCATTAAAAGACTTTATTCCTGCTGAGGTTCAAGAGTTTTATGATCAATCAAAAGATGAGTTGTATCAACTTCAATACCCAGTTTTGGAATATCCAAGCAAGGTAAATAGTTTAAACCTTGATAAAACGCCAAATTTTTCAGGAAAATTAAAAGGAATAAAAGGGCAATACCTCATTTTTGAAGATGGAACCGTTTTTAATATCCGCACTTTTGAGGGTTATGTAGTGAAGATTTCGTTGTAGTTTTTTGAATAATGACTAACGACTTGATGCAAAGGTATTTTCTATTATCTAAAATCGTTAGTCAATTATCTTAACTCTTATTCAGTTTTCTTTTCTTCTTTTTTCTTCTTGCCAAAAATTCCTTTGATTAGGTCATTTGCGGTATTCTTCACATTGGTTTTTACATCCGTTTTTGTGCTGTCGGTTTTAGGTTTTGTAGCATTGTTGATGATGTTGTTCAATGCGTCTTTGCCTTTGTTTGTCAAGTTTTCTTTTGTTGTTTCACAAGATTGTTTACCAAGTTGGTTGTAGCTTGTTTCAAATCTGTAGTTACTTTTGGTGAAGAAAAACTTCCAGAAACCATTGCATTTACAGGAACATTTTCAACTTTTTTTGCATCGGCTGGCGAAAGTTTAGCAATAATATTGTTAGCTTCTGTACCAAGGTATTTTGCTGGTACATCAAGTTTTAGATTGTAATTCATGCTTTGGTCAAAACCATGTGTTCCACCTACATTCACTTTGATGTCTTGATATTTTAAATCAAAAGGTTTTATGTTTACTTTTCCGTCTTTAAAACTTACGGCAGCTTTCAAATCATTAAGATTGAGCTTATTCAAATCAATGAAATTGAGCTTGTCGTCAAGAGCAGACAAAAGTTTAGAATTACTAGAATTGACTGTTGTCGAAAGCATTTGTCCAAATAAATCACCTGTTAATGATTTTAAATCTGGAGTTAATTCAGTTGGGTTTAAATTACCCGAAAGCTTGATTTTAGAATTAAGTTTCCCGTTAATCACACCTGCAATTGGAGCAATTTTTTTCATCATGTCTAGTTGAGTAAACGTCTGCATGATATCTACAGTGTTTAATCCTAAATCCATGTTGAAACTAGGCGTTTTTTCTTTGGTAGAAACCGAACCATTGAAGGCAATTGAACCACCAAAAATATCGGTTTTACCATTTTGCAAGATGGCTTTTTGGTCTTTAATAATTACTTTTCCAGATACGTTTTTCAAGGTTAGATTGTCATACAAAACGGTATTGGCTTTTGCCGCTAAAGAACAATCAAGAAAAGCTGGAATTTTCAATGGATCACTATTTTTGCTTGCCTTTTTTTCTGTATTACTATCAGTCGTCATGAAATCATTTACCGCCAACTGATTGGATGTTAGATTAAAATTTCCTTGTAGATTTTGGTTTTTGAAAACATAACCATAGAAATTTTCCAAAACTCCGCTGATAATCATATCGCTTTTTCCAGTAACTGCGTTGAGTTGTTTTAAGTTCACGCGACTTGGGTTAAACTCAACAAGCGCTTGGTTTATTTTCAATATTTTTCCGTTTTCATCAACATAATTGAAACCAGTTAAATCAATATTTCCTGAGTTTTTAATTTTTGAATAATCACTTTTTTCAACCGATTGCATATCAAATTCTGTATGAACATCAGCTTTTAAAATACCTGTCAAAGGTTTGTCTAGTTTTACAGGATATGCTTTTGTGGCATTTGCAAGATTGATTGTTCCTTTTAAATCGGCATTTACAAGGGCATTTTCTACAATATTTTTAATGTTTGCTTTAGCATTGAAAACATCTTGGTCTATTCTAAACGAAAGTTTATCAAGGTTGACATAAGTATCGTTTAGGGTTCCAGTTTCATTGATGATTTTTGTGTCTATAACAATGTTTTCAACAGATTTTGGTAAGTTGACATATTGGAAAGAAGCATTGTTTGAAGCGATGTCGATATTAAATTTCGAACAGTTTTATCTGAATACAAGCCTTTGGCAAATCCTTTAACAATAAAATCACCTGTTGTTTTTACGTCTTTTAGGTTTGCTGCATATTGCTCAGGAATTAATCCAAGAGGAAGTTTTTGAAAGATGAGGTTGGAGTTTTAAAAGTTAAATCATATTCTTGTCCAGCATCAACAAGTTGTATAAAACCATCAAATTCTAGAGGAAGTTCATTGATTTTTGCTTTGTTTTCTTTGAAAGTATATTTGCTTTTATCCAAATCAATTCCCAAAACCGCATCCAGCGACAGCGCAACATTTTTCATGTAATTTACTTTATCCATCGATAAAGAAATTTTGCTGGTTGTTTGTGTTGTTAAATCAAGTTTTGAAGCAGTAAAATCACCTTTTCAGTATGATTGATGCTATCTAAAACCATTTTTATTTTTGATTGTTGGTCAAAATATTTGAATTTGAAATTTGTTATTTCATATTCTTTTATTTTGAAAACCATTGGTTTTGAGTTGCTGTTTTCTTCCTTTTTATCTTTGTTTTTCAGCGCAATGTCATAATTTCCAATGCCATCTTTGTTGAAAATTATATTTATCAAACCGTTTTTTGATGAAATACCATCGATATTCATTGGCTCATTTTCACCTTTAAATATTTCTTTGATAGACATTTTCAAATTGAGTTCCTCAAAAGCAACAAGAGTATCGCCTTCAAATGGAGCTTTGTTGATGATAGAAAGTTTATCGATTGTTACACTTGCATTTGGGAAATTTTTGAACAAACTCAAATCTGCATCATCAAAAGCTACTTTGGCATCTACATTTTCGTTGATAGAAGATAATATCTTTGCTTTGATTTGGTCTTTAAAAAAATAGGGTATGGCAAATGCAGCAACAACTAATACTAGAAAAACAATTCCGGTTATTTTCAGGATTTTTTTTAACATGGCACAAAGAGTTTCAGTTTGAAATTATCTAACAAAGATAATGCCATCAAAAATAATCAGTATTATTAAATTAGGATTAAATTTTACAAAACTTTAATAAATGCCAGACAACTATTTTTTAATAAATCTTTTTGAAGTTTTTCCTTTATCTGTAACGATACTAATCACATAAACACCATCTTTCAGTCCAGTAACATCCAAAGGAATATTTGTTGCGTTAATATCGCTTTCTTTTGTCAATACTAATTGTCCAAGAGGATTGTAAATTTCCAATGATTTCAAGTTTACCTCATTCTTTACATGAAGATTTAAAATACTCGAAGTTGGATTTGGTGAAAGATTAAAATATCCATCAAAAGACAAATCATTATTACTAAGAGCTGAAAAAGTAGTAGAAACAGTGTTGGTATTTATTGGGTCGTTGTAGTCAAAATATATTGAAGCTTTGTTGTTTATGGTTGTGCCCAAGCTAATAGTGTTTGCTTTAGGTTTTATCTTGAAGCAAATATATCCATGACTACCATGTTCATCTACGCTGGAAGCAAGAAGATTAATACCTTCAAAGAAAAATTCTAATCTGTTGGATTGTGTCAATGTACTTCTAAAAGGATGACTAGATGAAACCATCTGCAAAGTGTTTAAATCAAGATATGGAGACAAATAATCTTTTACAACTACATTTTCAGCAGAATAGTTTCCTGTATTTTGAAAACGAACAATATAGGTTAGATAATCACCTGATTTGGATATATCTACTTGAGAACCTTCAACAACTTGTTTGTCATTTGGGTCATAAGAACCTACAACCACTTGATTAAAAGAATACAGATTGTCACTTGGAGTTTCATCTGTTCCTGGTGAAGTAACCTCTGAGCTAAACTCTAGAACATCACCAATGTTTACAGCAGGTGTTTCTGTGGGAGAATTTACATTTAATGTTACATGTATAATTTTTGTTTCAAATGGTTCTAATCCTGTAAAATCCCAATTTAAAACGTTACTATTTTGAGAAGTTGTGTTTGGCAAAGAACTCACATAATCAGCTTTTGCATCATCAAATGTTAATGAAACTGTACCAGATTGAGTTTGATTACCATTGTTTTTAAGAGCCAATATATACTCTGCATCAAAGCCTGGTCTTGCAACAGAAATGGGAATCAATGTTATATTCAAATCGTTGTGAACGCCATTTGGAGTGATGCAAAAATTTGCTGTTTCTGTATTTCCTGTACTGGTTAAATTAAAATTATAATTCGCAGGCGAAATAGTAAAATAACTTGAGTTTTCAAATTGAGGAGTCAAGGTATAATTTCCTTGTCCCAAATAGTAAACAAAATTTCCACTATCATTGCTAAACGTGTATTCATTTGGTGAACCAAAATTTAGTTTAACGTTTGGCATATTGACATTAGAATTTCCACAATCTAGAGTAACATTTCCTTGAATAGTGTTAAAAGCTCCACCAGGTAAAAACGAGCAATATGGTGAAGCATGTTTTGACCTTGGAGTATTAACGCTGAGTGGTACATCAGAAAATAAGCCTAAATGACTAAAATAAAATTCTTCATCTCTATAATCGCCAATAGATGAATATTCGCCACAGCCTTCATCCACACAGATTAAGAGGTCAGGACTGCCAGAAATACCATAATTTGTGCCAGAACCATATCCATTAGGCATACCACTCATGGTGTAATAAATATCACAAACACCATTTTTAAAATCCACAAAGTTTAAATGTGGTCCGCTAATTGCTACAGTATAATACCCACCATATATATTCGGAACATTTGGCATGATGACACTTGTCAAGTTAGGGCTATTAATACAAGAAAATGAATTAGGGAAAACGAATTCTGATAAATCGAGTTCAGTAAAAAGATTGTTTGAAATGTCTAAATTTCCAAACATATTGTCTAAAGTAATGTTTGAAAAGTCTAAAGATGTTAATAAATTATTACTCAAATTTAAACTTGTTAGTACATCACAATTATTAACATTAAAACTAGTCAATTGATTATTACTTAAATCAATATCCCCTTGCAAAATATTACAACTAAAAGATGCTAAATTAGTATTAGTTAAAGAAAAATTAATTAATGTAGATGCGGTCAATGAAACTAGATTGCTACAGTTTGTTATATTGCAACTCCCCCAAATTGCTGGTGAATTTGTAAGGTCTAGACTAATTAATCCTGAATTATTAATATTCAAATAAGTAAGGTTTGGTGCGTTAATAATTAATGTGTTAAGAGAAGTATAATTATTTATCGATAAATCATGGAGTTGAGTCATAGTACTTATATCAAGTGTTGTTACAGATATTTCACCAACCATAAGATAAGTAACATTAGTAAAATACTGTAATCCTTCAAGATTTGTTATAGCACTATTGCCCAAACTTAAAAAAGTTTGTTCCTGTGCTTCACTCAATTGTATTTCGCCATCATTGTTTGTGTCAACTCCTAAATTTGTTATTAAATAGGCTTTGAAAGCTGGATCTGGAATATTTATAGTTTGGGCATTGATAGAGAAACCAATAATCAATAACAAAAGAGTAGTAATTTTTTTCATGAGAAATAGTTTTACCAAAAATAAGAAAATCTAGTTATATATTTTTTAAGATTCTAGATTTCTTTTTACTTACTTTGTTGTCCAAATGAAAAAACAACATCAAATCATACTCTCTTTAGGAAGTAATCAGGGCAATCGCCTTGAAAACATTGAACGTTGTATAACATTAATTCACCAAAAAATTGCCACAGTCATTAGGGTTTCAAAACTATATGAAACACCTTCTTGGGGTTTTGAAAGCGAACCATTTTACAATGCAGCACTTGTTGTACATTCATACAAAAGTGCTGATGAAATTTTGAACGAAATACTTCAACTCGAAGTAGAGTTGGGTAGAGTTCGTTCGGGGAATAATGGGTATGAACAGCGAATAATTGACATTGATTTGATTTCATTTGACGAGCAAATCATCGCTACCGAGAAGCTAAAAGTTCCGCATCCTGAAATGCAAAATAGACTTTTTGTTCTCAAGCCAATGAATGATTTAAACCTCGATTGGCGACATCCAATTTTGCAAAAATACCTTCGGGAATTACTTGTTCTTTCAGAAGACAAGAGCAGTTGTAAAATGATAAAAGAATTGCAAAGTCCGGTTTCTCAAATAAAACTTCATGAATACAATTACATAGCTATTGAAGGAAATATTGGCGCAGGAAAAACAACATTAACTCACAAGTTGGCTGAAGATTTTAATGCAAAAATGGTTCTTGAGCGCTTTGCCGATAATCCTTTTTTGCCAAAATTCTATGAAGACCAAAACCGCTATGCTTTTCCACTCGAAATGTCTTTTCTAGCCGATAGATACCAGCAAATTTCGGATGATTTAGCTCAATTTGATTTGTTTAAAGATTTTATTGTTGCCGATTATCATGTGTTTAAATCATTGATTTTTGCTAAAGTTACCCTTGCTGAAGATGAGTTTCGTCTTTATAAAACCATGTTTGATATTGTTTACAAAGAAATGCCAAAACCAGATTTGTATATTTATCTTTATCAAAATACGCAACGATTACTTGAAAACATCAAGCAAAGAGGAAGAAGTTACGAACAGGAAATTCCAGCTGAATATTTAGAAAAAATAAACAGTGGTTATCTCGATTACATAAAAACTCAAAAAGATTTGAATGTTTTAATTGTTGATGTTTCCGACCGCGATTTCCTTAATAATCAGCAAGATTATGACTTTATATTAGAGGAAATTAAAACAAAAATTTCTTAATTAGATTATCTCTTCAGTGCAAAATGGCCTTTTACTGGTTTGGCATTTTTACTCGCTCTAAAACAGTACCAATAATCGTCTGATGGAAGTAATTTATTGTTGAATGTTCCATTCCAAGATGGATTCATTGCATTCAAGATGGTTATTAATCTACCATATCTGTCATAGATTTCAGCACTCGCTTCAGGAAATAATTCAATTCCATTCACCTCCCAAAAATCATTGTATCCATCACCATTTGGAGTAAAAAAGGAAGGGCAAACAATAATCCAAAAATCCATTTGATCCTCGCCGCAACCATTAGTTTCTCTGACTGTTGCAACGTAATTTCCACCAACTAAATTGTTAAACACATTGGATAATTGGAAATCAGAGCCATTTATAGAAAATTCATAATTACCATTTTCTACTGTTACAATTGTTGCTGTATTGCCTAAAACTGTAACGTTAGTTATTTCTGGAGCATTGTGTAGTATAACATTATAATTTCTTGTTGACGAGCAATTGTTTGGGTCAGTTACGATAACAAAATATTGATTTTGTGTATTGACAGAAATGATTTGAGATGTTTCGCCAGTTGACCAATTGTAAGTCATTCCGCTTATCCCAGCATCGAGTGTTACAGTATTCACAGCACAATCATTTATTGTTAAATCTTGGCCTAGAAAAGGGTTTTGATTTACAGTTATCGTTACAGGAATTCTATTCCCCGATGAACATCCGTTGTTGATTGCATCTACATAAAAAATAGTATCACCTGTCAATGGTTGTGTTGTAAATGAATTTCCAGAACCAATCGAACTTCCTCCTGTTTCCACATTATACCAATATACAGTTCCTACAGTTGTGCTAGCTAAAATTGTTGCTTGATTGCCAGAGCAAATGGGTTGAGGAACTGGAACCGTCACAACAGGGATTTCATTAATTGTAGCTGTTACAGCAGTTCTAATGGCATTGGCACAACCAGGTTCAAATGGATCAGCATAGAAAATAGTTGTGGTATTTAAGTTGGTTGAAAAACTATTTCCTGTACCTAAAACGCTTCCTCCAGAAATCGTGTCGTACCAGTGAATTGTTCCACCATCAGATGTTGCCTGAAGCACAATTGTTCCACTTCCACAATTTGTATCTGGAGTGGAAGATGTTATAGTAGGAATTGTTATTGTAGTACTCGCCGAAATGTTCAAAACAGGATCGCCTGGCATACCACCATATTCTACTACATATCCTTTTGGTTGATAATCTCCAGAAGGTTCACCTGTGTTTGATAAATCATTCCAAGAACCAACAAATCCAACACCTGTTCCGTTGATGTGTGCATAGTCCTCATTATTTACATTGTTAGGTTCATTTGTGTTCCACTTAGCATAATTTGGTGTACTTCCAGAGGCATTTCCATTCCAAAAAATAGTTCCTGTTTCTGGTCCAGTCATCCATTTCCAAACTCCTTCAGTTTCTTCATCGCTACCACCAATCCAGCCTGCACCAGATGCTTGTTCTCCACAAAGTTGAGCTTCATCTGCAGCTAAAATTGTGGCAAGATAACCTTGTAATCCATAATAAGTGCTTGCCTCAGCCAACGCTTTTGCATTAGACCATGTAATTCCTAGATTTGGAATATATTGGTAGTAATGATCGGTAGAAGGTAAGTAATTTGCTTGACCAATTGTTATCGAAAATGTTCTAACACCAAATGGATTTGCAGAACTATTAAAATAAACGATGTCTTTTACAGCATTGATTATATCCAAGTATGTAGGTTGTCCTGATGTTCCGGATAAAGTTAATTTTCCTGCAACAGAGTCCCAACTAGTGGAAATGTTTGGGTGGTTTCCAGATAGTGATAAGTTGTCCTGACTTGCGATATATCCTGAAGAAATTTGAATATAAACAGCATCTATTCCTGTATCGTCTGGATCAACAATATTAAAATCCGTTACGATTTTCATATAAGTTGCAGGACAATAAATTTGGTTTCCAGTAGCTGTAAGTACAGGAGCTATATTTGAAAAAATGTTTTTCTCAGTTGATTTTTGAGCAACGGCTTGGGTACAAATAAATAATATGGCGTATATATATTTTATCATTTTGTAAAGATACAACAAGCAAGATTTTTTCAATTTAATTAAACCTTGAAAATTTAGTAATTAAGCTTTCTGAAAAATTCCCAAATTACAATTCCAGCACTTACTGAAATATTTAAAGAATGTTTAGTGCCTGTTTGGGGAATTTCAATGCTACCATCACACGATTCAATAGCTGTTTCGCTTACACCATAAACTTCATTTCCAAAGACCAATGCATATTTATCTTCTTTTAAAACATCAAAATTTTGAAGAAAAGTTGCATTTTCTACCTGTTCAACGGCGAAAACTTTATAGCTATCATCTTTTACTTTTTTTATTGCATCACATACGTTTTTTGAGTATTCCCAGTCGACAGTTTCAGTAGCGCCAAGTGCGGTTTTATGAATTTCTTTATTTGGAGGTGTAGCAGTTATACCACAAAGAAAAATTTTTTCAATTAGAAACGAGTCTGCGGTGCGAAATACTGAACCAATGTTATGTAGACTTCTAATGTCGTCCAGAATAATCACAATTGGTGTTTTTTCTGCTTCTTTGAATTCGGCAACCGACTTTCTTTCTAATTCTTTGTTTTCTAATTTTCGCATTTTTATTGCAAATATATTTAAAAAAAATCACGCCAATTGGCGTGATTTTTCAGTAAATTTAATTAAGAAAGATATATTAACTTTTTACCGGAGTTGCAGCTGGTTCGTCAGCAACTACAGTACCTTTTATTGTTAAAACTTTTGGAGTTTCTGAAGCGTTTGAAGTAACAGTAACTGTTTTAGTAAAAGGACCTACTCTATTAGTGTCATAGTGAACTCCTATTACTCCTTTTTCACCAGGATTGATATCTTTTGCAGGTTTTGTAGGAACTGTACATCCACATGAACCTTGAGTGTTTGTAATAGTTAACGGTTTGTTTCCGTTGTTGTAAACAACAAATTCTCTGTTTCCGTCAGCACCTTTTTTAATAGTTCCATAGTCAATAGTTTCGTTTTCAAAAACCATTCCTGGACCTTCAACTTTTGGACCTTCAACTTTTTTCTCTTCTACTTTAGCAGCTTTTTTTGGCGCTTGTTTTTTTGTTTGCGCTTGTGTTGTTGTTAAACCAGCAATTGCTAAAATTGCCATAAATACTATTTTTTTCATTTTTATTTGTTTAATGATTATGAAACAAAACTATTCAAATTTATAATTGCTTTGTTTTTTTTATTCTTAATATTAAATTAATTTTTAAAAGTTCAATCATTTAAAATTACTTAAATTCGCTGTCTCATAAATAATTTTCGTTTTGGCAAAAGATAAAGCAACCAAGGAAACGCCTCTAATGAAGCAATACAACGAGATAAAAAGTAAATATCCCGATGCTTGCCTTCTTTTTAGAGTAGGTGATTTTTATGAAACTTTTGGCGAAGACGCTATTAGAGCTTCAAAAATTCTTGGAATTGTATTGACAAAAAGAGGTGCAGGAAGCGATACCGAAACGGCTCTAGCGGGTTTTCCTCATCATTCACTAAATACTTATTTGCCTAAACTTGTTAAAGCTGGATTGAGAGTGGCAATTTGCGACCAACTCGAAGATCCTAAAATGACAAAAACCATCGTCAAACGTGGTGTTACTGAACTCGTAACTCCTGGTGTAGCCATGAACGATGAGGTTTTGCAATCTAAATCAAATAATTTTTTAGCTTCGATTTATTTTGGAAAAAAACATCTAGGAATTTCCTTTTTGGATATATCTACAGGTGAGTTTTTAACCTCTCAAGGCAATGTAGAATATATCGATAAGCTGTTGCAAAATTTTCAACCAAGCGAAGTCTTAGTCCAAAAAAATCATAAAGGAGATTTTAAAACTCATTTTGGAGATGATTTTAATGTTTTTTTTCTAGAGGATTGGATTTACAAAGAAGATTATGCCAATCAAACTCTAACAAGTCATTTTCAAACCAACTCTCTCAAAGGGTTTGGTGTTGAAGAATTGCTTGATGGTATAATTTCATCTGGAGCAATTTTGTATTATCTATCCGAAACACAACACAATAAGCTTCAACACATAACGAATATTCAGCGAATAGCTGAGGATGCTTATGTTTGGATGGATAAATTTACAATCAGGAATCTAGAACTTTATAGCAGTACAGCGCAAAATGCAGTCACGCTATTGGATGTTATTGATAAAACATTATCGCCAATGGGTTCTAGGTTGCTCAAGCGTTGGTTAGCATTGCCTTTAAAAGATTTATATAAGATTAGAAGTCGTCATGAAGTTGTATCATATTTGAAAAATAACCAAGATGTTCTTCAAAAAATTCAACATCAAATAAAACAAATCTCAGACTTAGAAAGATTAATTTCCAAGGTTGCCACAGCGAAAATTTCACCACGTGAGGTTATTTATTTAAAGGATTCTTTGGATGCGATAATCCCAATAAAAACTATTGCTCTAGAAAGTCCTCAAGATGCCGTTAGGGTAATAGGTGATAATTTGCATTCATGCGATTTATTAAGAGAAAAAATAAAATTTATACTCAATCAAGATGCGCCTGTTTCAATAGCAAAAGGGAATGCAATAGCCAAAGGCGTGAATGCTGAGTTAGATGAACTGCGAGCTATTGCCTTTTCTGGCAAAGAGTTTCTGGAAGCTATTGAAGTCAGAGAGTCAGAAAAAACAGGTATATCTTCTCTAAAAATTTCATTCAATAATGTTTTTGGATATTATATAGAAGTTAGAAACACGCATAAAGACAAAGTTCCTTCAGATTGGATTAGAAAGCAAACACTTGTCAATGCTGAACGCTATATTACTGAAGAACTCAAAGAGTATGAAACTAAAATCCTTGGCGCAGAAGAAAGAATTCACCAAATTGAGACAAAATTATTTGACGAACTTATCAGTTGGGTTGCCACTTATATTAAACAAGTTCAACTCAATGCTGGTCTGATTGCGCAGCTTGATTGTTTGACCTCTTTTGCTCAATTGGCAATAGAAAATGATTACTCTTGTCCAGAACTTGATGAGAGTTTTGAAATTAATATAAAAGATGGTCGTCATCCTGTTATTGAAAAACAATTACCAGTAGGTGTTCCATATATAACTAATGATGTTTTTCTTGATAGAGAAACACAACAAATAATTATGATTACTGGACCAAACATGTCTGGTAAATCTGCAATTTTAAGACAAACAGCGTTGATAGTGCTTCTTGCTCAAATGGGAAGTTTTGTTCCGGCAGCTGCGCTAAAAATGGGAGTAGTAGATAAAATATTTACAAGAGTAGGTGCTAGTGATAACATTTCTATGGGAGAATCAACTTTTATGGTTGAGATGAATGAAACTGCTTCAATTCTTAATAACATTTCAGATAGAAGTTTAGTATTGCTTGATGAAATAGGAAGAGGAACAAGTACATATGATGGTATCCAATCGCATGGGCAATTGCAGAATATCTCCATGAAAACCCTGCAAAACCTAAAACACTTTTTGCAACACATTACCACGAACTAAATGAAATGACGGAACTTTTACCTAGAATTCAAAATTATAATGTTTCTGTAAAAGAGTTGAAAGACACAGTTCTATTTATCCGTAAATTAGTAAAAGGAGGAAGCGAACATAGTTTTGGTATTCATGTTGCAAAAATGGCGGGTATGCCACAAATGGTTATACAAAAAGCTCAAAAACTGTTGAAGAAACTGGAGAAAAATCATTCGAGTGATGCATTGAATACGATTAAATCAGCTAAAGACGAAATGCAACTCAGTATTTTTAATCTAGATGATCCGTTATTGGAGGAAATACGCGAAGATATTCTTAGTTTAGATATTAATACTTTAACACCAGTAGAAGCATTGATGAAATTGAACGAACTAAAAAGAATGTTGAGTAGAAACAATTAGTTTTCAATTCGTTAAATGCACTCAAATTTTAATCAGAAATTTTTAAAAAAAAGGTTTGTAGAATTCAATTTAAATATTACATTTGCATCCGCAATACAGCAAAAGTATTGTAGTTCTTTAAGAAAATGATAATGCGAAAATAGCTCAGTTGGTAGAGCGCAACCTTGCCAAGGTTGAGGTCGCGGGTTCGAACCCCGTTTTTCGCTCAATTACCAAATAATGCTCTAGTGGTGATAATTTTTAATTAATTTTTTCTAAAAATTAGTTTGTCACAACATAAGCAGTAAGCTCGAGTGGTGGAATTGGTAGACACGCTGGACTTAAAATCCAGTGAACAGTAATGTTCGTGCGGGTTCAAGTCCCGCCTTGAGTACAAAAGCTCCAAACTATGTTTGGAGCTTTTTTGTTTTAAAAAAGTATGTATTTCGTTTATATTTTATTTTCTAAGTATCCGAGTTTTTTCGAAATAGAATAAAAAAAGAAAGCCGTTCAAAATGAACGGCTTAGCTTAAAAACAATTAGTTTCTAATTATTTTTTTACTTCTTCTTTAACTTCTTTAGCAGCTTCTTCAGTTGCTTTAGCAGCATCTTCTACTTTTGCAGCAGCAGAATCTACAGTTGCAGCAGCAGAGTCAACAACAGCAGCAGCAGTATCAACAGCCTCAACAGCAGTTGAATCAGCAGCAGCTTCAGTTGTAGATTCAGCTTGTTTACAAGATACTACTGTTAAAGCAGCAACAACAGCTAAACTTAAAAATACTTTTTTCATCTTACTTAATTATAAAAGGTTAATTATTAATTCGGAGCAAAGATATAAAATTTTTTAATCGGAAAAATATTTATTTAACTTTTTTTAAAATCCTATCCTTGAATTCCGATTATTTATGTAACAAACATCATGCCAAAACAACTTCTTTTTCAAAAAAAAATTATTTTTTTTCTTTCTTAATGATTTTGAGTTCATTAATGATGTTTTTTGCTCCGGCATATTTATCAATAATGAACAATACATAACGTAAATCTACCATTATGTTTCGACAAATTTCGGGTGAATAGTAAATGTCACTCATTGTTCCTTCCCAAACTCTATCAAAATTCAAGCCAATTAAATTTCCGCTAGCATCAAGCGCTGGACTACCAGAATTTCCTCCTGTGGTGTGATTAGTTGCTATGAAAGCGACTGGCATTTTGCCTTTTGAATTTGCATACATTCCAAAATCTTTAGCATTGTATAAGTCAATGAGCTTTTGCGGAACATCAAATTCATAGTCGCCAGGAATGTATTTTTCCATTACACCATCAAGTGTTGAAAACGGTTCATAATAAATAGCATCTGCTGGCTTGTATCCTTTTACTTTTCCGTAGGTTACACGAAGTGTACTATTGGCATCTGGGAAAATTCGAGCCGATTTTGGACTTAATTCCATTATGGCTTTCATGTAAGTGCGTTGTGTAGCGATATTTTTCAAATTGAGCTCATCATATTTTGGCGCAATATTTTTCACATAGGCATCGGCTAATGACTTTACCAATTGATATCCTTTGTCGTTATTAATTTTATTGATTACTGTGTTAGTATCACCATCAAGTAATGCTCTGAATTTTTCTAATGAAGTTAAACTTGAATTGGTGTAAATATCATTCGTTAATTCATTTGCATTCAAATTGTTTAAAGTAGATGGCAAAAACTGTTTTGGCATTCTATTCGCGTAAATTGCTATTAGTTGTTCAAATACGTTTTTATCAACTTCGTTGTTATAGTCTTTATAAAACGCATCAATTCCTTTAGCAAGATTATTTTTTCTATCAGTAAATGCTTGTTCGCCTTTGTTAGCAAGCAATTGTTCAAGTTGATATAGTTTATATCCTGTTTGTAATAATTCTGTATTTCTCAAAACCACTTCACTAAATAAATCTCGAGCCAAAGCATAGTCTTTTATTTCGGCATAATTTTTTTCAAAATCTGAAAGTAGGTTTCCATATTCTGATTGTTTTCCTGCTTTATTGATTTTTTCAGTTAGCTCTTTTTCAAATTTTTGTTTGATTGCAATGGCATTTGATTTTTTCAGACCTTTAGTTTCGCCTATCCATTTTTTCCAATAATTTGCTACAGCAGCATATTTAGATGCATATTGAATTTTGATGGCATTATCTTTTCGCATAAAACGATCTTGAGCTTTCAAAGCCGCATCACGAACCTCAATTTTTGCTGGATTAAGGTTATTTACAATCTGTTCTACTGCAAAACTTGGCAAATATTCCTGAGTTCTACCAGGATAACCCATTACCATTGTGAAATCATTTTCTCTAATTCCTTTTATGGAAATTGGGAAAAAATGCTTCGGTTTGTAAGGCACATTTTCTGTAGAATATTCCGCAGGACGATTGTTCTTATCGGCATAAATTCTGAATAATGAAAAATCACCTGTGTGACGTGGCCAAACCCAGTTATCAGTATCTGAACCAAATTTTCCAATCGAACTTGGTGGCGCACCAACCAATCGAATGTCTTTGTAGGTTTCGGTTACAAAAAGGATGTACTGATTTCCGTCGTAAAAAGTTTTGATTAAGTTCTCTTGCCAAGTTTCCTTCGGCAATGATTTGGTCAAATTGGAAATATTTTCTTGAATTTTCTTTTGTTTATCTGCTTCGGTAGTTAGGCTTGTTGTATTCTCCAAAACTTTTGAAGTAATATCTTCAATTTTTACAATAAAAGTAACGACAACTCCAGGATTTGGTAATTCTTCTTCTAGTTTATATGCCCAAAAACCATTAGTCAAATAATCATGTTCTACGGTTGAGTGACTTTGAATATTGTCATAGCCACAATGATGATTGGTCAAAATCAACCCTTTGTCCGAAATAACTTCGGCAGTACAACCACCATCAAATTGTGGAACGGCATCTTTTAAACTCGACTTGTTTACTGAATAAATTTGCTCAGCAGTGAGTTTCATGCCAAGGTTTTTCATTTCAGTTTCACGGTCACCTTTGAGCATATTGGGCAACCACATGCCACCTTGTTGGGCATAAAATTGAGTTACAAATAGTAATAAAAAAAGTTTACTGTATTTCATGATGGTTTGTATTTTAAAATTTTTCGGTTGTGTGTTTCAAAACCGTTGCCAAGATACAATTTTTGTGCGTTTTGATTGTGATTTTCAACTTCCAGATAGATTAATTTAACATTTAAATCTGCGGTTTGCTTCTTGATAAAATCAATAACTTTTTTTCCAATTCCTTTGCCACGAGAGGTTTCTTTCAAAAATAATTCGTCCAGAAAAGCAATTCTTCCTTTATATTCAAAACTGAAAACGAAAGTCAGAATCACATAACCCACAATTTCTTCTTCACTATAAATAAGCCAACATTTACCCAAATTTTCATTGGAAATAAATTCTTGAAATAATCGTTTTGAAAGCTCTATGTCAATAGGATAATTGTCTATCGCATAGAAATCTTGCATCATTTTGATAACGGTTTCAATTTGAGAAGTTTCTATAGGATGGAAAGTTATCATTTAGTTAATTATCAAATAAATAAATCAAAATGAAAGGAAGTAGGAGTAATATAAAAGATATAACATTATGATATTTTATTAAGGTTTTAAATTTTCCTCTATATTGAATTAAAATTTGTTCTCTAACATCCTTTCTAAAAATGGTAAAATAGTTGTAAATAATTATTATTGAAATGACAAAAACCATTACAAATAATCTAACGGTTTTAATGTCATGAGTTAATAATTTAATCCAATTTAAAGATTTTGTGTTAAAATATTTGTCAATTGGAATTAAAAATAAAATCACAAAAAATATGCATTGTTGAGCAATAAAAACAGTTTGTAATCTTTGAAGATTTCTTGAATTGAAGCGAGGTTCTTCTATTTTCCAGCCATTATACAATATGTAGAATATTATTTTAAGCATGAATGTGAATTGATATGTTTCAAAATAACATCTGTTGCGCCTTTATTCATTTGGACAAATGTTTCGCAGATATGCCCTTTTTCATGACGAATATCTTCTTTGTAAATCAGTTCGGTGAAGACTTCATGTAAATCTTTTGGATTGTTTATGGAAACACAACCCTCCAATTTGACAAGAGCTGTTGCTTCAGCAAAATGAGAATAATTTGGCCCGATAACAATTGGCACACCAAAAGTCGCTGGTTCCAAGATGTTGTGAACACCAGGATTTCCAAATCCGCCGCCAACATAGGCGATATCGGCATAAGAATAAATTTTAGTCAAAATTCCAATGGTATCTATGATGAAAACATTGAAATTTGATAAATCAGTGTTTTTTTTCTCTGAAAATAAAATTGTTTTCTTTGTGATTTGAGATTTGAGATTTGAAATTTGTTCTTGCTTGATGTTATGTGGTGCAATGATAAACTTGACATCATCAGCAGACTGATTGATGAATTGGGTTAACAATTCTTCATCTTTTGGCCATGAACTTCCAATAACAATTGTTGTACACTTTGTCTCTCCGAGCGCTCCCGAAATTTCGGGAGAGGAGTTTTTTGTAAAATTTTCAATAAAATCCAATGAATTATCTCTTTCCAAAATAGCAACAACTCTATCAAAACGCGTATCGCCAGAAACTTTCACATTATTGAAACCAATGCTTTGAATGAGTTTTTTTGAGCTTTCGTTTTGCACAAAAAAGAATTCAAATGTTTTCAAAGCATTTCTGTAAAATCCGCCGTACCATTTGAAAAAAGCTTGATTTTCCCTGAAAATTCCCGAAATCAAATAGGTTTTTACATTCGCTTTTTTCAATTCATTCAAATAATTGGGCCAGTATTCATATTTGATAAAAAAAACCATTTCAGGATGAACAACTTTCAAGAAACGCTGAGCATTAAATTTGGTGTCCAATGGCAAATAAACGGTAACATCGGCAATGGTATTGTTTTTTCGAACCTCGTAACCCGATGGCGAAAAGAAAGTCAATACAATTTTATAATTGGGAAACTTTTCTTTGATTTTTTCCATCACTGGCAAGCCTTGTTCATATTCGCCAAGTGATGCCGCATGAAACCAAATGGTTTTATCAGATGGTTGAATTTTTTGACCTAAGATTTGAAAAACATTTTTTCTTCCATCAACAAAAAGTTTCACTTTCGGGCTAAATAAAGCTACAACTTTTACCAGAAAACTTGCAATGATTACTATTGGATTGTAGAGAAAAAACATAAGTTATGAATTGTGTCGCTAAAATACATCAGTTTGTAGAAATTTCATTGTCAAACATGATATTATTAGTAGTTTTGCCTAAAAATAATTATTTTTCAGAATGAAAAAAATACAAATGGTTGACCTAAAAAGTCAATACGATAAAATAAAAAATACGGTCGATGCTTCTATTCAAGAAGTTTTAGATACTACAACTTATATTAATGGACCAAAAGTTCATGAATTTCAAAAAAATCTTGAAAATTACCTTGGCGTAAAACATGTAATTCCTTGTGCAAACGGAACCGATGCGTTGCAAATTGCCATGATGGGATTAGGTCTAAAGCCAGGTGATGAAGTCATTACGGCCGATTTTACTTTTGCTGCAACCGTTGAAGTAATTGCATTGCTGCAATTAACACCAGTTTTGGTTGATGTTGATATGGTGAACATGAATATTTCAATCGAAGCCATCAAAAAAGCGATTACTCCAAAAACAAAAGCGATTGTTCCAGTGCATTTATTTGGTCGTGCTGCCAATATGGAAGCAATTATGGCGATTGCCAAGGAGCATAATCTGTATGTTATTGAAGATAACGCACAAGCCATTGGCGCAAATTGTAAATTTTCTGATGGAACCAAGAAAAAAGCAGGAACTATTGGACATGTTGCTTCAACTTCATTTTTTCCAAGTAAAAACTTAGGATGTTATGGTGATGGTGGAGCAATTTTTACAAATGATGACGATCTTGCTCACAAAATTCGTGGAATTGTAAACCACGGAATGTATATTCGTTACCATCATGATGTGGTAGGCGTTAATTCAAGATTGGATAGTATTCAAGCGGCTGTTCTTGATGCAAAATTACCATTTTTAGATGAATATGGAAAAGCTAGACAAAATGCAGCAAGAAAATATAGCAAAGCATTTGAAAATCACCCAAATATTATTGCGCCAACAATTTGTGATATTTGCGATTGTCACGTTTTTCACCAATATACTTTGCGAATTACTAACGGGAAACGCGATGCTTTGATGGAACATTTATTAGCCAATCAAATTCCATGTGCGATTTATTATCCAATACCATTGCACAGTCAAAAAGCCTATGCTGATGCTCGTTACAAAGAAGAAGATTTCCCAGTAACCAATCAACTAGTGAAGGAAGTGATTTCGCTACCAATGCACACAGAACTGGATGATGAACAAATCAATTATATCACATCAACTGTTTTAGCATTTTTTGAAAAATGAATTTTGGAAATAAGAAAATAGTAGTTCAAGTAATTATTTTCGTAGCAACTTTTAGTGTAGCTTTTTTTGTTACTAAAGTTGTTTTGGGAAAAATGAATTCTCAAAATGGTGAATTAGTTGAAACTGCTGAACAACTTGACAAAAAATGTCCATTAATGATTGATAGTGAAACCCGATTGGATAGTGTGAAATCGGTTGATGGCAATTTTAATTATTTTTACACATTAGTCAATGTGGACAAAATGGATAACATGGAAGATGCTAAAGCATTTTTGACAAAAAATGCTCAAACGAATTTAGATACTGCTTCAACCATGAAAATATATAGAGAAAACAATGTAAACTTGGGCTATTTTTATAAAAATAGGAGAGGACAAAAACTATTTGAATTTACTATAAAACCAAAAAAATAAAAACATGAAAGTATTAGTAACCGGCGGATTAGGTTTTATTGGTTCGCACACTGTTGTCGAACTGTACAACGCAGGATTTGAAGCTGTTATTATTGATAATTTATCCAATTCGTCTATTAATGTATTGGATGGTTTGGAAAGAATTTTGGGCAAAAAACCTGAATTCGAAAATCTTGATTTGAGAGACAAGCAATCTGTTCAAAGTTTTTTTGCAAAACACAATGATGTGGTTGGAGTTATCCACTTTGCGGCTTCAAAAGCTGTTGGCGAAAGCGTTGAAAATCCATTGCTTTATTATGAAAACAACATCAATGCATTGGTTTACATCCTTCAAGAATTGACTAAAATGCCGCAAGCTAATTTTATTTTTAGTTCATCTTGTACTGTTTATGGTCAAGCCGAAAAAATGCCAATTACAGAAGATGCTTCGGTTCAACCAGCAATGTCACCATATGGAAATACAAAACAAATAGGTGAAGAAATAATCACTGATACCGCAAAAGTTACTAATATAAATTCAATTTTACTTCGTTATTTCAATCCTGTTGGAGCGCATCCGAGTGCAGAAATCGGTGAATTACCAATAGGTGTTCCACAAAATTTGGTTCCTTTTATTACACAAACAGGAATTGGATTGCGCGAGCAACTTTCGGTTTATGGCGATGATTACCCAACTCCAGATGGAACTGCAATACGCGATTATATTCATGTGGTTGACTTAGCAAAAGCTCACGTTGTTGCTTTACAAAGACTTTTGAATAAGAAAAATTTAGCTAAAGTGGAAACCTTCAATCTTGGAACAGGGAAAGGAAGCTCTGTACTCGAAGTTATAAATGCTTTTGAGAAAGTTTCTGGAAAAAAATTGCCATATAAAATTGTGGGTAGAAGAGAAGGTGATATAACAGAAGCTTATGCCAATACTGATAAAGCCAATACAGTTCTGGGTTGGAAGGCAAATTTAACTCTTGAAGAAAGTTTGGCTTCGGCATGGAAATGGGAACAAAAGATTAGAAGCTAATAACAAAAATGATTACAGTTTGTAATCTATTACAATAATGAAAAGAGATTACAAACTGTTTTTTTCTTTAGTCATCGTTGCAATTGTTTGGGGAACAACCTATCTCGGAATAAGAGTTGCTGTTGAAACCATTCAGCCTTGGTATGTAACTTCTATTAGGCAAGGAATTGCAGCTAGTCTAATCTTACTTTATTTACTTTCGAAAAAACAATTCCAGTGGATAGGTTGGGCACTTACTTTACAAATGATTCCGCTTTGATGATGATTGTGGTAAACGGATTTACAACCATTGCAGAACAAACTCTTCCGAGTGGTTTAACATCTATCCTAAGTGGCATTATCACCACTGGTTGTTTATTATCTATCAAGTTCAGCGATTGGGATACAAAAATTTACTATAAAAGGTTTGATAGGTGTTTTGGTTGGGTTTATTGAGTAGTATTTATTTTTACAGATGGTTTAGAGATATTTTGGACCCAAATTACAAACGGGCATTCTGTTTTGAGTATCGCAATTCCTTTCATGGTCATTAGGATTCGTTTACACAAAGTTCCATAGTAGTAAAGTGACTAACATTTCACTAAATCTCTTTTACCAGTTTGCTATTGCAGCTGTTGTCCAATTGGTTTTAGCTAGAACTTTTCATCCAAATATAGATTTGAATTTGTGGAGTTTTAGAAGTTTGATGGCGGTAATTTACTTGGCGGTTTTTGGTTCTGTTTTTTGCTTTCGTTGCACATATGCCATAAAAAGAGTTTCAGCCATTGAGGTTTCTGTCCTGTCCATATCAATATCGTTATTGTTGTTTTTCTTGGGATGGTTACTATTAGATGAAGTGATAACTATAGATTTTATAATAGCAACAGCTTTAATTATACTAGGTGTTTTTATTAACCACAAGAAAAAATAAACGTTTGGAGGTTTTCCAAACGTTTATAAAAAACTAAAGAGGAAAAAGATTATTTTTTCACTGCATTGTTTCACTTCTTTAGCTCCTTTTTCTACAGCATCAGAAGCTGATAGTTGTATCTTTTGTAGCGTCAGCAGCTTTATCAGCAGCGTTTTCCATTGCTTCACCAGCTTTTGTAGCAGCAGAATCAACCTCTGCAGCAGCAGTGTCCATTTCAGCAGCAGCTTCATCAGCTACAGCTTCAGTAGCTTCACCAACTTCTTCTTGAGTTTTTTCTTTACATGATGTAAAGTAATTGCAGCGATTACCGCAAATGATAAAAAGGCAGCAGATTTTTTTCATAATAAATAAGTTTAGAGTTTTTATAAGTAATAATCAAAAATAGATTTTTACAAAATAGCAAAAACTCGTTAAGTATTTATTTTTCAATGAGTTTATTAACAATTTAAAAACTATTTCGGAAGCGTTTTCTTTACTTTTTTAGCACCTTCTTCAATTTTTTCAGCACCTTTTTTTATGACATTTTTTACGTTTTCTTTCACTTTTGTGGTGTCAATCACTTTAGAAGCTTTGATTTTAGCTTTCTTATAATTTTCTTTTACTTCAGTTCCTAACAAGCTTTTGGAAGCTTTTTCACCTTTTTCTCTAGTTTCTTCTTTGCAAGAAATGAGTAAAGTTATTAATGCCAATGACAGAATAATTTTTTTCATAATATTATAATGTAGCCGAAATCGTTTCTACTTCTTTATCAATTTTGTTTACTAATCCTACCAATACTTTTCCTGGACCAACTTCTGTAAAACTAGTTGCACCATCTTTTATCATTTGCTGAACAGATTGTGTCCATTTTACAGCTCCAGTCAACTGAGCAATTAAGTTTTTCTTTATCTCATCTGGGTTAGAAACAGCACTTGCAGTTACATTTTGATATACAGGACAAGTTGGTGTTGAAAATGTGGTGGCTTCGATTGCAGCTGCCAATTCTTCTCTTGCTGGTTCCATCATTGGTGAGTGAAATGCTCCACCAACTGGCAAAATCAACGCACGTTTTGCTCCAGCTTTTTTCATTTTTTCGCAAGCCAATTCTACTGCTTTGTATTCACCTGAAATTACCAATTGACCTGGACAATTGTAATTTGCTGCAACCACAACACCATCAATAGAAGCACAAATATCTTCAACCACTTTATCATCAAGATTAAGAACAGCAGCCATTGTAGAAGGTGTAATTTCGCAAGCTTTTTGCATTGCCATAGCTCTTTGTGAAACTAGTTTTAATCCATCTTCAAAACTCAAAGCACCATTGGCAACCAAAGCCGAAAATTCACCCAATGAATGTCCAGCAACCATATCGGGTTTGATGTTGAGTGTTTTGGCTAAAATTACCGAATGTAGAAACACTGCTGGCTGAGTAACTTTGGTTTCTTTCAACTCGTCAGCTGTGCCTTCAAACATAATATCTGTAATGCGAAAACCTAAGATGTCGTTTGCTTTTTCGAATAATGCTTTGGCTTCGGCTGAGTTCTCATATAAATCTTTACCCATTCCGGTAAATTGTGCTCCTTGACCAGGAAAAACGTATGCTTTCATGTTATTGATTTCTAATTAGAAAACAAAAATAACAATTTAATTACAATTCGATTGAATTGATAATTTCTTCCAATTGGTTTTTATATTCTGGATTTATTATGCCATGAACCACATCAAAATTTTCGTAAAATGTTGGCAACGAAAAACTTCCTTTTACCGTTGCACCTTGAAATGGGAACCTTTTTGTAGCAATATCTAAAACACTTGCGCCACCTCGTGCACCAGGCGAAGTTGCTAACAAAAGCACTGGTTTTTCCTGAAAAGTTTTAGCATTAATTCTGGAACTCCAGTCTAATAAATTTTTGAAAGCAGCTGAGAAATTTCCATTGTGCTCGGCAAACGAAATAACGATAAAATCAGCCGAACCTATTTTATCATAAAATTGATGCGCTAAAGTGTGGATACCATTTTCTTTTTCTCTATCTACCGAAAAAAGAGGCATTTCATAATCGTTTAAATCCAAAACTTCAACTTCGGCATTTTTAAATAGGTTAGCGGCATAAGTTGCCAATTGTTTATTGATAGAAGTTTTGCTTGATGATGCGCCAAAAGCGATAATTTTTTTCATTTTTCAGAATTTCGATAATAGGTTAATGCGCCAGAAGGGCATTTTTTTTACAGTTTCTATAATTTTTTCCGTACTTGAATTTTCTGGATGTATCCAAGGTTTTTCTTTAGGTTTGAAAACATCAGGATTGTTTTTTACACATTCAGCGGCGTGTTTACACAAGCTGTTTTTCCATACAATAGTTACTTCACCATTGGTGTATTCTTTGGTTAAATTGTTAGCATCCATAAGTTTTAATTTAAGTTATAAAACGTCTCTGATTTCGGGAGTTTTGTCAAAAACACTTTTGGCAAAAGGACAAAGCGGAAGAATTTTGATGCCGTTTTCACGAGCATATTCTACGGCTTTCATTACCATTTTTTTACCAAAACCTTTGCCATTATTTCCCGGATTTACTTCGGTGTGGTCGATGATGATTTTATCTTCGCCAGCAAACACAAAAGTCATCATAGCTTCGCGCTTTCCATCAACTTCAATAAAGAAATAACCTTTGTTTCCATCTATTTTTAATTGAGCTTCGTTGTTCATGTGATTTTATTTATTAACTGAATACTAAAAACTGTTTACTGAGCACTTTTTTATTGTTCCATCGGGATTTCCATTACTAAAAATTTTGCATCAGTATTGGCTTTCACTTCAATTTCATTGGTTTCCCAAATACCGATTGCATCTCTTCTTTCTAGTTTTTGTCCATTCACTTCTATCTCACCATCAATATTCATGATGTAGAAACCGTTTCCTTCTTTTTTTAGCGAAAGTTTTTTTGAAAAATCTTTATCAAAATCGCTCATATAAAACCACGCATCTTGATGGATCCAAACACCTTCATCATCTGGATTAGGCGAAAGAACTTGTGCAAAATTGTTTTTTTCCAATGATTTGTCCAAAGTGATTTGTTGGTAACGCGGTTCTACATTTCGGTATTTTGGAAACAACCAAATCTGAAACAATTTTGTTTGTTGGTCATGATTTGGGTTGAACTCACTGTGCTGAATTCCAGTTCCTGCACTCATTACTTGCACATCGCCAGTTTTTATGGTTGCAGCATTTCCCATGCTGTCTTTGTGTGCCAAATCACCTTCGAGCGGAATAGTGATGATTTCCATATTATCGTGAGGATGCGTTCCAAAACCCATTCCAGCAGCAATTGTATCATCGTTTAACACGCGAAGTACACCAAACTGAATTTTATTGGGATTGTACCAATTGGCAAAACTAAAACTATGGTAGGCATTGAGCCAACCATGATTGGCATGACCTCTTTCATTTGCTTTGTGTAAAACTGTATTTTTCATATCGTTATAAATTTACTAATTATTATGATACAAATTTACAACAGCCACTAGGCACAAGCACTTAATGTAGATTAAGAAATTATTTTTTGAGCAAACGAGCTTTCATCTTACTAAAAAACTCTGGCGTAACACCTATGTAGGAAGCAATTTGTTTTTGAGGCACTTTTTGGATAAGTGTTGGGTATTTTTTGCAGAACTTTTCAAAACGCTCTTCGGCAGTTAGGCTAAGGTTATCCATCAATCGTTCTTGGTTTGAAACGAGTGAGTTTTCGGTAAGAATTCTAAAGAAACGTTCTAGTTTTGGGATTTCTGCATAGAGTTTTTCTTGGTTTTCTTTTGGCAACAATACTACTTCGCTGTCTTCCATTACTTCTATAAAAAGATTTCCAGGTTTTTGCGAAAGCAAACTATACATATCGCCAATCCACCAACCTTCGCAGGCAAATTGCAACACATGTTCTACAATGTTATCGTTTATATTGAAACTACGCAACAATCCCGAATTGACAAAATAGGAGTGTTTGCAGATTTCTCCAGCATTCAAGATTATGGTTTTGGCTTTGTAGTTTTTGGTTTCTACATTGGATAAAAATAACGCTTGCTCTTGTGGAGTAAGCGTTACAATTTTGGATATATTTTCGAGTATTTGAGCCAAAAAATTATTCTTTTTGAGGTAGCAATTTGAAATAAGAAACTACAAACTTGTCGTCTTTTATTTCGCCCACAACTTCGGCTTTTCTAACTGCGTTGCAAAAACCATCTTCGGCATGAGCATCACCATGATCATCTAGTTTTGTACCATCTACAAAATAGGTTTTTCCATCAATACGAACGGCTAAATCACAGCCTTTTTTGCTTTGCATACCAAACTGGCATTGCCCACACGATACTTCTACAACTTGTGGTTTTTGTTCGGTCTTTTTGTCTTGTGCTTGCAATGTAACACAAAAGAAAAAGGCAATGATTGGAATAATTTTTTTCATATAATAGTTTTAAGACAATGATTCTTTAATTCTCTTAAGCGCTTCTTTTAGTAAATCTTCACTAGTTGCATAGGACAATCTGATGCAATTTGGGTTACCAAAAGCATCACCAGTTACAGTGGCAACATTTGCCTCGGATAACAAATACATAGAGAAATCTGTTGCGTCTTTTATTTCTTTTCCTCTCAATGTTTTCCCAAAATAATATGACACATCAGGAAACAAATAAAATGCGCCATCGGGAACATTGATTTTGAAATTAGGAATTTCGCTAGCCAATGCTACTACCAAATCTCTTCTGTTTTTGAATGCTTTTACCATATCATTCAACACGCTTGGATCAGCTTCAACAGCAGTAATGGTTGCTCTTTGGGCAATACTATTTGCTCCAGAAGTTACTTGTCCTTGCATCTTGGTACACGCTTTTGCAATAAATTCTGGTGCGCCAATGTAACCAATTCTCCAACCTGTCATGGCAAATGCCTTAGCAACACCATTTACCGTTATTGTTCTTTCAAACATACTTTGTATAGAAGCAATGCTGCAAAACGTTCCCGAGAAATTAATGTGTTCATATATTTCATCTGAAACTACATAGATGTTTGGGTATTTTTCCAAAACTTTTGCCAATGCTTCCATTTCAGCACGATTGTAGACAGAACCACTTGGGTTACATGGCGAACTGAACCACATCATTTTTGTTTTTGGTGTGATGGCTCTTTCAAGTTGCTCTGGAGTTATTTTGAAATCGCTTTCTACCGAAGTAGGAACTTCCACAGGAATTCCGCCTGAAAGTTTGATTATTTCGTAATAAGAAACCCAATATGGAGCAGGAAGTATCACTTCGTCGCCATCATTGAGCATTACTTGAGCCACGTTGTACAAAGATTGTTTCGCTCCTGTAGAAACTACAATATTTGCAGGTTTATAGTCAAGATTATTGTCTCTTTTGAATTTTTTGCAAATAGCTTCTTTGAGTTCCACATAACCATCAACAGGTGTGTAAGTGCTGTAGTTTTCATCGATAGCTTTTTTTGCTGCTTCTTTGATGAAATCTGGTGTATTGAAATCGGGTTCGCCAAGACTTAAACTAATGATGTCTTTTCCTTGAGCTTTTAATTCTCTTGCTAATGCTGCCATTGCAAGCGTTTGCGATACTGCTAAGTTGTTAATTCTGTCAGATAAAATATTCATTGTGCCGTTATGAGTATATTAAACAAAGAGACGCGATAAATCGCGTCTTTGATAATTTTATGCTAATTGAGGTTGTTTTCCTAGTTCTTTTAAATGCCTAAAATGTGATAAAATGGCTTGTCTTGTTGTTTTAAATTCAAAATAAGGCAACTCACATTCTTTAGCGGTTTGTTTTACTATTTCACCAATTTTATCATAGTGAATATGACTTATATTAGGGAAAATATGATGTTCGATTTGATGGTTTAATCCTCCAGTATAATAATTTACCAACCAATTTTTTGGAGCAAAATTTGCCGTTGTAAATAATTGATGGATTGCCCAAGTATTTTCAATCTCGCCATTTTCATCGGGAATAGGATTGTGTGTGTCTTCTACAACATGGGCTAACTGGAATACAACACTCAGGATAACTCCTGCGGTGTAATGCATTACCAAAAAACCTAATACTACTTTCCACCATGTAATTCCCATTACCATTGGTAATACTAACCAAATAGAGAAATAAATAATTTTTGTGATGATTAATGTCGTCCAACGAATAACTGGCTTCTTGAATTCGCCATAGGAAAGATTTCTTTTTAGATATCTTTTCATTTGAAGAAAATCTGTAGTGATAGCCCAGTTAAAAGTTAATAAACCATACAGAAAAATAGAATAATACTGCTGAAATTTGTGAAATTTATGCCATTTTGCAGTTCTAGAAAAACGAAGTATTCTTCCTGCTTCCAAATCTTCATCATGACCTATAATGTTTGTGTAGGTATGATGTAAAACATTGTGCTGTACTTGCCAGTTGTAAACATTTCCTGCCAATATGTAAATACTTCCTCCCATAATCTTGTTTACCCAAGATTTACTAGAATAGGAACCGTGATTTCCATCATGCATCACGTTCATCCCAACACCAGCCATACCTATACCAATTACTATGTTTAGTAGAAGATACACCCAAAAAGGCATATCCATAGCTAATAGGAAAAAGTATGGAGTAAGGAAAATTGTAAACATCACAATGGTTTTCAAGTGAAGTTGCCAATTTCCTGTTTTTTTTATGTTGTTTTCTTTGAAATAAGCGTTTACTCGAGAGTTTAAAGTTCTAAAAAACTTTAGGTTATCCTTAGTGGAAAAATTAGGAGTTCTGGTATTCATTGTTTTATTCAAAATTTTTCCAAATGTACTTATTATAATTTTTTTAAAAATGATATTAGTCATTTTTTATCAACTAAAGCATTATTTTTGTTGAAAAATAGAATAATGGAAGAAATTCTAAAACAATTCCCTCATTTGACTGATAATCAAATCGAACAATTTCAAAAGTTGGAAAGTTTGTATCAAGATTGGAACGCAAAAATCAATGTTATTTCCCGAAAAGACATTGATGAGTTGTATACAAAACATGTACTTCATTCTCTGGGAATTGCTAAAGTAATGAGTTTTCAGCCTAAAGCAAAAGTTTTGGATGTTGGTACTGGTGGTGGATTTCCGGGGATTCCGTTAGCCATACTTTTTCCTGAAACAAATTTCTTTCTCATAGATATTATTGCAAAAAAAATAAAAGTTGTTCAAGCAGTTGCAGAATCGCTTGAGCTAAAAAACGTTAGAGCAGAACAGTTGCGTGCAGAAAATGTAAAAGAAGATTTTGATTTTATCGTTAGTAGAGCTGTAACAAACATGCCCGATTTTTATTCTTGGGTAAGAAATAAAATCAGGAAGGAACAAAAACACGAACTCAAAAACGGAATTCTTTACCTAAAAGGTGGTGATTTAACAGAAGAGTTAATCGATTTTCCAAAAGCAACACTTTATAATCTATCCGATTTTTTTGAAGATGAATTTTTTGAAACAAAAAAAGTGGTGCATTTACCGCTAAAATTTAAGCCATAAAAAATGCCTCATTCTTGAGGCATTTTTTAATTTTTAACTATCTTTTTTGTAATACTATTTATCCCATCAGATATTTTCAACAAATAAATTCCTTTAGAAAAATTGAATGGTAATGAAAAATTATTTGTGAGTGTTATTGTGTCGTTATAGATGTTTTTCCCAGATATATCGGTAATGCTAATGGTAACATTTTCAATTGTTTCGGGAGAAAATATTGCTATGTTGTTTGACACTGGATTTGCTACTGCAATACTTGACAATTGATTAGATTGTAGTCCTAATGGATTTTGAATATATCTTTCAAGTGTAACATCAGTTTGATTTATACCAGCTAATGCTACAACAGCAATGGTTGTTGAGCTTCTAAAAATAGGATTGTTGGAAGTTATTGTTCCGTCGTAGTAACTATATGTGGTTTGAGTTATAGTGCCTACGTTAGGAAGAAATCCATAATTCAAATTAATACTCAATACAGTCTTCATTCTAGTAACATTACCAGAGTAAGCACCATTTCCAGTATCATTCAGTGAAAGTGTTCCATAGGCATCAACAGTAGTTACAAGATTTCCGGAGAATGTTCCTGAATATGTGTCATAATTATAAGTTCCAGAAACATTGCTGTCTGTGTTTGAATAGTTATAATTCATTGGAAACAAACCAATCGTTGCGTTGTTGCTTGAAAAATTTATGGTCAATCCTGAACTTTCAATTCCTGTAACCGAAATGGTGTTGGATACATCTTTTGTCAACATTTTTCCAGTTGTAGTTGTACTATTTATGGTTGATGTATTGTTAATCACATTTGTAGTTCCTGCAAAAGACGATAACTCAGCCGATGTTGGTGAGGTATACGTTCTTACAGATGTGCCTAACGGTAAAAGTGAATTAAAGTTCCAAGTTTGATTTGCACCAGTTGCACTGTGATCCAATGCTGTTGCAGATGCTAAAACAGCAAAATTTGAATTATTGTCTCCATAAAAACTGTTTATTGGAGCTTGTCCAGAAGCATAAATTGCAAAAAACAAAGCTGATAAAAGTAGTGTTCTTTTCATAATCAAGTTATTTTTTTCGAAGGTACAAAAAATTAATAATCAATGAAATAAAAAAGCTCAAACCATTAGGAATGAGCTTTTAAAACATATTGTAATTTTAATTTCGTGTCTCGGATTTTAATCTATTCTCCCAAAAACGGATATCTATAATCCGCAGGAGTAACAAATGTTTCCTTGATAGTTCTTGGAGAAACCCAACGCAATAAGTTTTGCATAGAACCAGCTTTATCATTTGTTCCTGATGCTCTTGCACCACCAAATGGTTGCATTCCAACAACTGCTCCAGTTGGTTTATCATTGATATAGAAGTTTCCTGCGCTATTTTGTAAAGCGATAGTTGCTTCTTCAATAGCATATCTATCTTGACTGAAAATTGCTCCAGTCAAAGCGTATTCAGAGGTTTGATCTACCAATTTCAATGTTTCCGACCATTTGGCATCTTCATAAACATACACTGTCAAAACTGGACCAAAAAGCTCCGTTTCCATAGTAGTATATTTAGGATTTGTGGTAAGAATAACTGTTGGTTCAATAAAATAACCTTTTGACTTATCATAATTTCCGCCAAAAATTACTTCGGCATCAGCATCTTTTTTCGCTTGATCTATATATTTAACGAGTTTGTCAAATGAACCTTCGTGAATAACAGCTGTTACGAAATTGCTGAAATCTTCTGGCGAACCCATTTTGATTGAAGCTAATTCCTTGCCCATTTCTTCTTTAATATCGTTCCAAAGTGATTTTGGGAAATATGCTCTCGAAGCTGCTGAACACTTTTGTCCTTGGAATTCAAATGCACCACGAATAGTATTGGCTACTACTTGTTTTACATTAGCACTTGGATGAACCATAACGAAATCTTTTCCACCTGTTTCGCCAACGATTCTTGGATACGTTTTGTAGGTATGGATGTTTTCTCCAATTTTTTTCCAAATTTCTTTGAATACAAATGTAGAACCTGTATAGTGAACACCAGCAAAATCTGGTGAAGCCAAAACAGTATCGGTGATCATTACCGGATCGCCAAAAACCACATTGATAACACCATCAGGAACACCTGCTTCTTTGAAAACATCAATGATTACTTTTGCCGAAAAAACTTGACTATCACTTGGTTTCCAAACGACAGTATTTCCCATCAAAGCCGCACTTGCCGGAAGATTGGCAGCGATTGCCGTAAAATTGAATGGAGTAATTGCATACACAAAACCTTCAAGCGGACGATATTCTACTCGATTCCAAACATCTGAAACTGATTTTGGTTGGTCATGATAAATTTGTGTCATGAATTCTACGTTGTAACGTAAAAAGTCAATCAACTCACAAGCAGCGTCAATTTCAGCTTGAAAAATAGTTTTAGACTGAGCAATCATTGTAGCTGCATTAATTCTAGCTCTGTATGGACCAGCAATTAATTCGGCCGCTTTTAAGAAAATAGCAGCACGTTGTTCCCAAGCTAAATTTGCCCAAGCTGTTCTAGCTTCAAGTGCCGATGAAATGGCTTTTTCAACATGCGTTTTTTCTGCTAAATGATAGGTTCCAACAATGTGTTGGTGATCATGTGGCGCAGACATAGTTCGGGTATTTCCTGTGCGGATTTCTTCCTTCCCGATGTACATTGGAACTTCAATAGTTTCGTTCCACATCTTTTTGTATGCTGCTAAGACAGCTGCTTTTTCGGGTGAATTTGGAGTGTATGATTTTACGGGTTCGTTGACCGCTTTTGGGACATTAAAAAAACCTTTGAGCATAATATTGTTATATTGAAAATTAGACAATTTTTGAATTAGCGTTGAAATAATGCTAATAATTTAATTTTAGACAAAAGTACAAAGGTTTTTTTGAATTTTTGTCAAAGAAAAATTAAAGATTAATCGTTTTGAGATAAGACTAGTTAAGCGCAAAAGGAGCACTCAATCTGAATGTTGGGACAATAACTTTAAAAGTTTTGGTAGTAGTAAAATTCACCATATTAAAATGCCCATGCATTGCTCCAAAAGGAGATGATAGCAAGCATCCAGAACTATAGGTGTGTTTTTCACCAGGTTTCAAAACGGGTTTTTTCCCAATAACTCCTTCGCCATCAACAATTTCTTTGTCGTTCAAAGAGTCGAATATTTCCCAATGACGCGAAGTGAGTTGAACAGAGTCTTTACTGAAGTTTTCTATAGTTACTTCATAACTAAAGGCAAAATGTATCTTGTAGTTTTTGAAATATGTGCCTTCAAAACTAGTAGAAACAGAAATTTTTATGCCTCGAGTGATTTGTGTTACCATAGAATAAATTCTAAATTCGAACCAAATTTACAAAAAAATGGTTTCAATTTGTTTATTCTGTGTTAATTTTTAGTTAGTTATATCGACAGAACTTGCAATTCCCTGCCCAATTATTCGGTCATATCTTTGGTTGTTTTCTTTGTAATAGACCAAAACAAAATAATTATTTTCTGTTTGGTAAAAATTTCCATCAATTGCATTTTCATCATCAATTTTACCATTATTATCAGCTATAACATATTGATAGTTTGTAAAACCTTGTTTGATTAGTAAAGCTTTTTCATAGACACCTTTTTTTTCATTGTAATCCATTTTGTTCTCTTCTCCCATAGCATAATTATTGAACATGCCATTGATGTAAATGTTGTTTTTGCCAAAATAGTTTGGAGCAGATAGAGTGAAAAATACCCAAGCATAATCCGCTTCAATAGCGTTGTTGTCGGCATTGATATTTTTAACTATGTAATTACCATTTATGTCTGGAAAAAAGGTGTACGGATTATTTGCTCGTGCTTGATCGGTATATAAGTGAGCATTATAAATTCCGCCTTTGGAGTCAATAAATGCTATGCTGTTATTGGCTGCTCTAATGTCTTTGTTTTCAAAAAAACGAAATTCATTTCCTGCCCAAAATTGTGTTTCAGCATCATATCTATAGATTAAATCATTGCCGATAGTATATTGGGGTTTGATGTTTCTTATCGCATTATCAAATTTTCCATTTTGCAATAACAAAACTTTTACGTTTTGTAAAGGACTTTGAAAATTAATTGTTGTTGATTTTATTGAGAACTCAAGGTTTTGTTTCTGATTGATAACCGTCATATTTCTGGCTCTTTTTACTTGAAGAGGAACACTTACTAGTTCTTCGTAAAGAGCAATTTTTCTAGAAAAAACAACTTCTCTGTCTTCGTTTAGGATTTTTATAATATAATTTCCACTAACTCTAAAACTTGTATTTCTGTTGGGGAAAGCTAGTGAATAATGTGAGTAAATTTGTAGAGCGTTTAGTGAATTTGTGTAAGTTTGAATGCGTTGGTTGTCAAATCCGTTCAAATATTCGTTGATGGATAGCTGTGATGGAGTCCAGTCATAATTACAGTGTGTAATCGTGTAATAATAATTGGCTTCGTTCCCATATAAATCATCAAATTGAAGTTCAAAAGATTCTCCAAGTTTAAATATTGGAATTGCATTTTGATTGTTTTGAACAAAAGTTACTGTTTTAATATTGTATGGTGGAGTAACTTCTTTTTCTACTTGGGAAAAAAGTTTAAAAAAACTAAAAATAAATACTAATAAAATGGCTCTTTTGTTCATAATCAAAAAATCAGGATTGTAAATATATGATTTTTTTCCAACGTTACAGAACTATTGTATTATGATTTACTTAAAACAAACCGGAATAATTTCTCCTTTTGCTAAACAATACTTTTCCACTTGTTCTGAGGATAATTTACTGGTATAATCTTCTTCAATTACTTTAAAACCAATACTTCTCAGTTTATCAAAATAATCTCTACCATAAACACGTACATGATCGTATTGTCCAAAAATTTTGGCACGTTCTTTTTGGTCAACAATACTATCATCCGAAAATGTTGTTGCTCTAGATAAATCTTGTGGGATTTGAAAGATTCCCATTCCGCCTGGTTTTAAAACACGATACAGTTCTTGCATCGCTTTGGTATCATTTGGAATATGTTCTAAAACGTGGTTGCAAAAAATAATATCATAAGCGTTGTCTTCAAATGGCAAGTTGCAAATATCTGCTTTTACATCTGCAAGAGGCGAAAGTAAATCGGTTGTGGTATAATCAATATTTGACTGTTTTTTAAATCTTTTATAAAACTCTTGTTCTGGCGCAAAGTGAAGCACTTTTTTCTTTTCTGTTGAGGTAAAAAAATCGGTTTCATTTTGCAGATAAAGCCACAATAATCTATGTCTTTCTAGCGAAAGTGTACTTGGTGAAAGCACATTGTTGCGTTGATTGCCATAGCCATATGGTAAAAACATTCTAAAGCTTTTTCCATCAATTGGGTCAGTAAAACGATTTCCTTTTAATGCTAATGCCAAAACTGGTCTAACCACTATACTCAACCGGATAAGTATTGGTCTTGGAATAGTGTTTAATATAAACTTAAAAGCTTTTTTCATTATAATATCAATGGTTTTTGACGAAATTCATCTTCTTCATTGCTAGTTATTCCTAAAACATTGTAAATGTATTGAAAAGTAGAAAGCAACTCTGGTTTTCCATTAACTAAAGCTACATTATGTTCAAAATGTGCGCTTGGTTTATTATCTCTTGTCACAATTGTCCAACCATCTTTCAATGTTTTAATATTTTTTGTTCCCATATTAATCATAGGTTCAATAGCAACAACCATGCCTTCAATGAACATTTTACCTCTACCTCTTTTGCCATAATTAGGCATTTCTGGTGCTTCGTGCATTTTTTTTCCTAATCCATGACCAACCAATTCACGAACAACACCATAACCAAAACTTTCTGTATACTTTTGAATGGCATTACCCACATCTTCAACACGATTTCCGGACTTAAATTCTCTAATGCCTATGTATAAACTTTCTTTAGTAACTTGGAGTAATTTTTTTGTTTCTGGAGCAACATTCCCAATCTCAAATGTATAGGCATGATCACCATAAAACTCATTCATCAATACGCCACAATCTACAGAAACGATATCGCCATCTTCGATAGGTCTGTTTGTAGGTAAACCATGAACTACTTGTTCATTTACACTTGTTAAAAGAGTTGATGGGCAACCATAAAGACCTTTAAAGCCTGGTATTGCACCATTATCTCTAATGAATTCTTCAGCTTTTTTGTCTAATTCTAAAGTAGTTACACCTTCCTTGATTTCGGTTGCAATCATGCCAAGAGTTTTTGAAACCATCAAAGCACTTAAGCGCATTAACTCTATTTCTTCTGATGTTTTTGGAATAATCATATTGATAAATTGAGTTTGCAAAAGTACAATATTTAAGCAGAATTGAAACAATAGATTTCCAAATGAGAAATGTCATGTTTTTTTTGTAATTTCAAAGATAATTTTGTCTTAAAATTTAAGGTTATGAGCAAATATGTAACTGCAGCAGAAGCTGTAAAAGTTGTAAAAAATGGTGATAGAGTTTATCTACAAGCAGCGGCAGCAGCACCAACTGTTTTAGCTAATGCATTAACAGACAGAGCTTCAGAATTGAGAGATGTCGAGGTTTGTCATTTGCATGTAGAAGGTGAAGCGCGCTATGCTAATCCAGAACTAAGCGACAGTTTCCATGTCAATTCATTTTTCATTGGAGCTAATGTTAGACATACTTTAAAAGCAGGAAATGGTTCTTATACTCCTGTTTTTTTGAGTGAATTGCCATTGCTTTTTAGGAAAAATGTTCTGCCTCTTGATGTGGCTTTTATTCATGTTTCGCCACCAGATAGACATGGATATTGCTCGCTTGGTGTGTCTGTAGAAGCAACAGTTGCTGCTGTAGAAAACGCAAAGATTGTGATTGCACAAGTAAATCCACAAATGCCTAGAACTTTTGGCGATGGAATTCTTCATGTTTCCGAAATTGACTATTTGGTAGATGTTAATGAAACGATTTATGGTCATGAACCAGAACCTTTTACTCAGGAAGAAGAAAAAATTGGAGGTTATATTGCGTCTTTAATTAGCGATAGAAGCACACTTCAAATGGGAATTGGTTCTATTCCTAATGCAGCCTTGAGTAAATTGAAAAATCATAAAGACCTTGGGTTGCACACAGAAATGTTTAGTGATGGTGTTATTGATTTAATTGAAAATGATGTAATTAATTGTAATTATAAAGGAACACTCAGAGGAAGAGCATTGGCAACTTTTTTAATAGGTTCAAAACGGTTGTATGATTTTGTAAATGACAATCCATTTATAGAAATGAAAGATCATCAATGGTTAATGATACAGCTAGATTAGAAAAAACCCTAACATGGTTGCTATTAATTCTGCAATAGAAGAGATGTAACTGGTCAAGTTTGTGCTGACTCTATTGGAAGTACAATGTATTCTGGAGTTGGAGGTCAAATGGATTTTATTCGTGGCGCATCTTTAAGTCCTGGTGGAAAAGCAATTATAGCATTACCTTCTGTTACGAAAAGAGGTGAAAGATTTAGAATTGTTCCATATTTAAAACAAGGTGCAGGTGTGGTTACAACCAGAGCTCATGTACATTATATTATTACCGAAAATGGAATTGCTGATTTGTATGGTAAAACATTGAAACAGCGTGTTGCCGAATTGTAAAATTGCGCATCCTAATCATCAAGAAGCAGTAGAACGTGCTTACTATGAGATGACGGGTTGCAAATAATAAAATATTGTATTCATTTCATCGAGAGAAATTCTAAAGTTAAATAAGCTTTGGGGTTTCTCTTTTTGTTGGAATATCAATTTTAAAATTGATAAAAAAACTTTAAACAGTTTAAAAACTCTTCAAAGAAAATATCATTTGATTTTGAATTTTTAATCTAAAACTTGTTGTTTTTGAAAATAAATTAAAATTTAACCTTATAACAACATTAAATAGACTACCTTTGCATTGAATTTAATTTTTCATAGATGAATATTTTTGTAGGAAGTCTTCCTTTCAGTGTAGAGGAAGCAGATTTAAGAGGTTATTTTGAAGAATATGGAACTGTAGAATCAGTTAAAATTATTTCTGATAAATTTACCGGAAGAAGTAAAGGATTTGGATTTGTTGAAATGTCTAATGATGCAGAGGCTCAAAAAGCAATCGACGAATTGAACGGTGGAACTATCGAAGGTAGAACAATCGTCGTAAACAAATCTGAGCCAAAACCAGAAGGAGAAAGAAGAAGTTTCAATCGTAATTCAGGTGGAAGAGGTGGTTATTCGAACAATAGAGATAACAACAGAGGTCGTTACTAATATTTTTTTGGATATAAAATTTAAAAACCTTCGCCAAGCGAAGGTTTTTTTTTATCAAGGATTTGCCAGTGTTTTGTATAAACCAATCACAGCGTTCAAATAACGATTTTCTAAGGCAATATCATTAATCTTTGAACTTACTAATGAGTTTTCTCTCGAATTGATTAAAAACAATGAACTTTCTCCCATCTCAAAAAGCCGTTCTTCAGAATTAAGCAATGTAGAAAAATCTTTTACCAATCGACCATTGTACTCTCGTTGCGTTTGAATTGACGTGATTTCTTGTTGTTGCGCTTTGATTTTGTTTTCCAAACTTTTTCTCTCGAATTGTAACCCAAACTCCGCATCTTGAATTTTAAGGTTTGCAAGTTTTAAACCTCCTCGTTCTTTCCTCAAGAATAAAGGAAAAGAGAAGTTGATACCTATTTTGTAATCTTCAAATCTGTAATTGTCAATATAACTGGGTTCTGATAGGTAATTATAGCTTAAATCCAATTTGGGTAAAATAGAGTTTGCTTTTAAATTCTTTTCAATCTTTAGCATATTGATTTTAGAATCTAGTGCTTGAATTTTTGGATGATTGTTCAAATCAATTTCTCCTAGTTCATTTATTTGTAACGTTTCTCTAATTGTTTTTGACAATTCATTTTCTGGTTGTAAATCATCATTTAATTCAAGAGGAATATTGTCCTCTAGCCATAAATAATTGGACAAATCCAGCTTGGCTTTAGTCAATTTTAATCGAGCATCTTCAAGGTTCAGACGTCTTGTTTTTAGAGTAATTCCAGCCTCAATACTGTCAATAGCCGGTTTATCACCTTGTTCAATTAATTTTGAAATACCGTTATATCTGATTATTGCATTTTCTAAATAGGTTTCATATAATTTAACCTCTTCGTAGCTTCTTTTCCAATTCATATAACTCACCGAAGCTTCATAAATCACCTCAATCGCTTCTAGGTTTCTCTCTGCTGCATTCAAATTGATTGCAATTTTAGCTTTTCGAATATCTGCCATTCGTTGATTGATGAATAATCCTTGACCAACGGGAACAGTGATGCCAAATGATGTTAATCCAGAATTTGGCAATGTGTTTTCTGGGTTTAAATAAATTCCTTCTGCATTATTAAAACCTGCTTTTAATTCTATTCCATACCAAGTTGGAATTTTGAAACTACTGTTTAGAATAGAAAAGTATTGACTGTCTTTGAATTGTTTTTCATTAAAATCAACTTCAATTTTTGGGTCAAAAGCACCGCGAGCTTGCATCAAACTAGCTTGAGCTTCATTCAGTTTGAGATTGGCTTGCTTTACCAAAGGATGGTATTTTTTTACAAAGCCCAAATACTCATTGAATGTTAGCTCTTTCAGGTTTTTTTCTTGAGCAAAAAGAGAAATTGAGAACAACAGAAATACGACTATTTTTTTCATTACTTTTTATCTTTTGTTGTTTCAGATTTTGGCTGATAATAATTAGGAGGAAAACCATTGAGTTTTCGCCAAATCTCGAACCAAATAGGTACATTTTCAAGAAGAGCCAATGTTTGCGCACCAGAACCTATACTCACTTGTTTTGGCCATGGTTCTTCATCTTTGTCTGGAGCAATTAATACTCTGAATTTTCCGTTTTGTGAAATGAAATTTTCTACAGCTACAATTCTTCCTCCAAATGTTCCATAACTCATATTGGGCCAACCCGAAAAAACTACTGTTGGCCAACCATCAAACCACACTCTCACTTTTTCGCCTTTGTGAATTAATGGTAAATCTGTTGGTGAAACAAAAGTTTCAACAGCAATATCATATTTGGCAGGCATGATGCTTACGATTTGAGTTCCTTCTTTTATGGTTTCCCCAATTCCAGATTGAATAGCTCTATTCACGTAGCCATCTTGTGGCGCTTTTATGTAATACATTCCATTGCGAATTTGATAATTCACATATTGGTTTTGTAATTTGTTTACTTGAGCTTCTGTATCATATTGACTGCTCAATGCTGTGTATTGATCACCTCTGGCTTTTGATGCTTTCTCAGTATACTCAGCATTAATCCTATTAATTTCTACTTGCGCATTTATCAGTTCGTTTTTACTAGCCAATAATTTGTTTTCTTGAGTAATAATTTTGGCCTCAACATCTTGAAGTTTCAATCTTTTTTCTTCCACATCAGTAAGTGGTTTTAAACCTTCTTTATTCAAAGTGACCGAACGATTGAACTGTGTTTGCGCAATTTTTATTTGTGTTTTTACAGCTTCAAGATCCATGCTGTCGCTTTTGACTTTTAATATCGATTGACGTATTTTGTTTTCAGCTTGCTTAAGCTTTAGTCTTTTTTCATTTTCAATAGCATTAATTTGCGCTGAAAGTGAGGTTACTTTTCCACCATAGGATTGCACAGCCATTTTTTTTGCTTCCACTTGGCTTTTGGTGTTTTGAACTAAATTTGGATCAAAATAATCTTCCTTTATTTCTGAAATAAATAGAATTGTATCACCTTTCTTTACAAAATCGCCTTCTTGGACATACCATTTTTCTATTCTACCAGCAATGGCAGTTTGAATGGTCTGTGGTCTTTGGTCTGGTTTGAGTGTTGTTACTGATCCAGAACCAGATATGTTTTGTGTCCATGGAAGAAACAAAATTAGAATTCCAACTAGTGAAGTGTAGAGAATTATTTTGTTCAATATTTTGTAATGAGGTCTATTAGATAAGTTTTTAACGCTACTATATCTATCAATATTCTCTGTAATTGGGTTTTTTTTAGAAATGTTTAGCATGGCAATTATTCATTAATGTCAGCAATTATTTTTCCGTTTTGCATTTTTATTTTTCTGTTGCATTTTTGTTTCCAATATGCATTTTTTGAAGAAACAATAACTGTCCATTTATTGTCTTTATTTGTTATAAAATCAATGATTTCTTTGGTTGCTTCTTCATCCATTTTGTCCAAAGGTTCTTCATAGAAAAGAATTTTAGGTTTGTTGACTATGCTTCTAGCCAAAAGAATTTTTTGAGCATTGGAAGAGGAAAGTTGTCTTCCATCGGGGAAAATTTTTGTTTCTAAACCATTCGGCAATGATTTAATGAAACCACCTAATTTTACACTATCAATAGCCCATTTTACATCTTCATGAGTAATTAAAGGATTGTTGAATGTGATATTTTCTAAAATTGTTCCCTCAAAAGGCGTTTCACCTTGAGTTATTGTTCCAATTTGTGATCGATATTGAATTAAATCAATCTTTTTGTAAGTGTCATCGTTTATAAAAAATGAACCAGATGTTGGTTTTATTGCTCCTGATAGAATTTTGATGAGTGTAGTTTTCCCAGAACCGTTATCGCCTTCTAGATATATTTTTTCACCTGGATTTATTTTCAAGTTTATTTTATCAAGAACATAATCTTGCGAGTCTGGAAATTTAAATCTCAAGTTTTCAGCTTCCAAACCGATATTTGTAAAACAATAATCTAGATTTTTTGAAGGAGTTTCTTCTATAGATAAATCAACTATTTGACCAATTTTTTCCACTGAAGTCAACACATCATAAAAACTTTCTAGCCCTAATATAATTTTCTCTACAGAGTTAATTACCAATAGAATAATAATTTCTGCAGCTACAAATTGACCAATATTCATTTTTTGGTTCAATACTAAGTATCCACCAATGAGCAATAAACTTGCTGTGATAATTATCTTGAAACCAATCAGTTGGCTGAATTGTTTTTTAATAACTTTAAAGTGTTTTTCTCTATAATTTAGGTATTCTTCTACTAATGAATTGTTTTTGTTCAGAGCAAAATCAAAATGCTCTTGTCTTTTGAAACTAAAATTATTTCGAGCTATTTCTTGTAGCCAGCTTGCTACTTTATATTTGTATTTTGATTCTTTTAAACTTGTTGATAGTCCTGAATTATAAGAAAATTTGAAAATGATATACAGCAATATCAAAAGCATAAAACCGAAAACAATAAAAAACGGATGGTATAGCGACAATAGTATAATTCCAAAAACTATCTGCAAAATAGCAGTTGAAAAGTCTATTAGTAGTTTTGATGTTCCTTTTTGGATTGTTAATGTATCAAAAAATCGATTGGCTAGTTCTGGAGGATATTGATTGTAAAATTCTTCAAACTTTATTTTTGGAATTCTATAGCTAAACTCAAATGATGATCTAACAAATATTTTTTGTTGTAAGTTTTCGGTTATCCTCAATTGCATTAATGATAAAATACCTACTAAAGCAACACCAATTACTACCACAATTATCAAAACTATCCATGAAAAACTTACTCTTCCTGATTGGATTAGGTTAATAATTGCTTGTATTCCCAGCGGTAACGATAAACTGATTAATCCAGAAAAAATTGCATAAAAGATAATCTGTGAAATATCTTTTCTGTCCAATTTTAAAAGGTTATATAAGCGTTGTAAAGGATTATTATTCATGGTTTTTTACTTTAATGTTTTTTCAATTAAGTCTATGTAAAAATCTGTTGGCGAAATTGTTTTGTCACAGTTTGTAATTGTCTTTAAATGGTCCTTTAAAAAATGTTGATGCAATGCGCCTTCCACTATTGATGAAGCTAAACTTTTTGCAAAGTTGTAGTTGGGATTTACATCTTCTATTAATTCAACAATCCTGTTGATGACTCTTTTATAAACCAAAAAGAAATCTTTTTTATTTTCTTCATCTACTTCTTTGGTTAGTAATGTTTTTGTGAATTCCTGAATAATTATTTTATTTAAAATCGATTCGTTGATATGTTTCGTAGAGCTATCGTCTTCAATTTTTTCTGTAACTTTACTTATTCCTTTTTTTAGTCGCTCAAATGGATTGTTAATATTTGTTGTTGCAAATACAAGCCTGTATTCTATCCAACCCCAATACCATGATGATAGATACAACATCAACTTATGTTTACTCTCAAAATAGCGGTAAATAGAACTTTCGTTGGAGTTTATTTTTTCGCCTAATTTTTTGAAAGTAAAATTTTCAAAGCCAATTTCATCTATCAAAAGAATACTTTGTTGTATAATTTTCTTCCCTAAATCTGACGTTTCAGGGTTTTTTACATACAATTTATCATTAACCGAAATAATAATATTAGATAATATATTTTGCATTTTTTAATATAAATTTATGCAAATATAATAGCAATACTATTAATAATAGGATTTTAACTTTTATTTATGTTTTGTTCAAAAAAAAGAGATTCAATTTTGAATCTCTTTTTAAAAGTAACTTTATAATCTCGCTAATAACGATCTTCCTGTCATGACTTCGGGTTTTTTTATTCCCATAAGTTCCAAAATTGTTGGCGAAATATCACCAAGCACACCATCTCTAATAGGAATATGTTCTTTATCAACCAAGATGAATGGAACTGGATTGGTTGTATGTGCTGTGTTTGGTGATCCATCTGGATTAATCATGGTTTCACAATTTCCGTGATCTGCAATGATGATTGTAGAATAATTATTTTCCAAAGCTGTTTCTACCACTTCTTTTACACAAATATCAACTGCTTCACACGCTTTTATGGCTGCTTCCATAACACCTGTATGACCAACCATATCGCCATTGGCAAAATTTAAACAGACAAAATCTACTTCACCTTTTTTGAGTTCTGGAACTAATGCATCTTTTAATTCAAATGCACTCATTTCTGGTTTTAAATCATAGGTAGCAACCTTTGGAGAATTTTTCAAAATTCTAGTTTCACCTTCAAATGGAGTTTCTCTTCCTCCAGAGAAGAAAAATGTTACGTGTGGATATTTCTCTGTTTCGGCAATTCTAATTTGTTTTTTGTTGGCTTTTTCTAGAACCTCACCAATAGTTTCCGTGATATTATCTTTGTCATAAATCACATGAACATTTTTGAAAGTATCATCATAATTGGTCATTGTAACATAATACAAGTTTAGCTTGTGCATGTTGAATTCATGAAAATCTTTTTGAGATAATACCTCTGTTAATTCTCTTCCTCTGTCAGTTCTAAAATTGAAGAAGATAACAACATCATCGTTTTGTATTGTTGCGATTGGTTCATTGTTGTTGTCTACCATTAAAATTGGTTCAACAAACTCATCGGTAATATTGTTTTTATAACTTTCTAAAATACTTAATGCAGCATCTTTTGATTTTGTCCCAACTCCGTTTACTAATAGATCATAAGCTTTTTTTACTCTTTCCCAGCGCTTATCTCTATCCATTGCATAATAACGACCAATTATCGATGCTAATTTTGCATTGGATTTGTCCGTGTAGTTGAACAAATTCTCTAGATATAATGCGCCACTTTTTGGATCAACATCGCGACCATCGGTAAAGGCATGTATAAAAATTTTCTCTAGACCAAATTCTTCAGCGGCATCCAATAATCCATATAAATGTGATGTGTGTGAATGCACACCACCATCTGACAATAATCCTAAAAAATGAACTGATTTATTGTTGTCTTTTGCATATTGAAAAGCATCAATCAAAGGCTTTTCTTTTGACAAGGTTTTGTTTTCAACCGCCATATTTATTTTTACCAAATCCTGGTAAACTATTCTTCCAGCACCAAGGTTCATGTGGCCAACTTCGGAATTTCCCATTTGACCTTCTGGTAAACCCACATTCAATCCGTCGGTTCTCAGCTGTGCATTAGGATACTTGTGATATAGATTATCTATGAAAGGTGTATTGGCGTTATCAATAGCAGAAACTTTTGGATCAGGTGATTTTCCCCATCCATCGAGTATCATCAAGATTACTTTTTTGTTCATGGCTCAAAATTTTTGCAAAGATAAAGCATTTTAAGCACCTGAAAGTACTATTAATTAGTTTAAATTAGAAGGTTGCTTCTTCTTTTTGAGCGAATTATAATCAATATAATACCTAACACTCAATGAAAGAACATGGCTAAGATTATCTGGGCTAATCGCTTCATTGAAATTTTTTGAAATACTGTGTTCAAATTCACGACTGAAAAGCGATGAGTTATTTCGATAGAGCAGAGAAACTTGACTTCCTGGAGCAAACCACCAACTGTAGCTTAAATCAAAATTCCAAATATTTAGGTTCTGATTTTTATTAGTAGAATAGCTAAAATTATCAACCAATGAACCATCATCTTGTAGTGTTAAAAAACGCTTGTTAACTACGTAAGACCAATAGTATCTAGCTTGAAGATTTATTGTCATAACATTGTTTATCGAGTATTTCCCAACTATGGTATTTGTGTAAGTAATTCTGTTTCTTCTAGCAAAAATGGTATTGTCTGCATCGTCAAATGCTACCCAACCAGTATTGTTGTTTTGGCGATAGAAATTGAACTTGTAAATCAACAATAGTTTGTCGCTAAAACGATATCTTGGTGATATATAAAAACCATAACTAACGCGCTCTCTTTCATTAATAAAATTAAACGATGGGTTCAAATCGAGAGCAAACTTATTATTATAATTTGAAGAGAAGAAATAATAGAAATTCAAGTACTCAGGGATTTTTACAAACTTAGTTTCTCCAGAAGAACGTGGTTCATAGAAATCATTGGTTACAATTGGAGATGTACTTGCGCCAAATCCTGTGTAATGATTCTTTTTGCTAGTTGTATCAAAATTCAAATTGAATGATGCTGCCTGTATCATTCCTGTTCTATTGTCAAATTCTGAATACAAGTTCAAATACGTTTGAAATGTATTAAAATTCATGTTGGGGTTTAATATCCTGTAACTCAAATTAGAAAATAACGCATGATAATGATTTTGAAAAATAATACCTAAATCGTTGTTATCGTATTCGTTTGAAACATATTGCGCACCTACATTGAATCTGTATTTACCTTTGGTTTTTCCAAAATCTAATGAAGTGTCAAAACCTTTTCTATCATCTAGACTTGGAATCTCATTAACATAGCTGTATTTAAAATTACCATTCAAGTTGAATGTATTTTCTTTTGTATTTAAATCCCAAACTAAAGCAGAGACATTAGCATCTCTAAACTCTCCATTTCGGGTAACATTTGTATTGATTAAACTCACAGATGAGTTTTGGTTAAAACGTTGATCTAATACTAGAACATTATAGTTTGATAATGGTTCAACGACTACATCTCTATCTTGAATTGTTTGAGAACCATCAGGATTGTCAATTGTTTTTCTAATTGTAGCTTCGGTTTTTTCTGTTACAGCATTTAGAATACCTATGCCAAGTCCATTTTTAGTTCTACCTGAAACCTTGAGTGCATTGAGCAAGTTTGTTGTATTGGGGTAATTTAAAAGTTCCTCATCACTTGCTAGTTCAGGATAATATGTTGGTGCACCACCAATTCTTCTGGAATATAGTAATCCACCTTTGTTGAACAAATCCGTACCTTCTGTAAAGAATGGTCTGTTTTCAGAAAATTGTTGTTCAAAAGCGCTAAGGTTTAACTCTACGTTGTCAAATTTTGTTTGCCCAAAATCTGGAATTAAGATGGCATCAAGCGTGAAAGCATCATTAATTCCATATTTAATATCTAATCCACCTTTGAACTCTCCAGTAGATTTTTCTCCTTTTTTTACAAATAAATAGGAGGAAGTATAGGGTATAAAAAATAATCGAGTAGGAGTTTCTATATTCTCAATACCTTCCAAAATTCCTGCTTGAGTACTTTCATTTGAAATTTTATTATCAAGAAGACTCCATGTATATTGTTGACGGGTTTTTCTAACTTCTCTATAAAAATTCAATCCCCAAGTTTGTTTATTTGTTTTTGGGAATCTCAAAGCGGCATAGGGTATTTTCATTTCCACAACCCATCCATAATCTGTTATAGTTACTTTGCTCTGCCAAATTGAGTCCCAACTAAAGTCTTCGCCGTTGGCAGTTGTATAAATTCCATCTTGTTGAACTCCTGCAGCACTGACAAAGAAACGAAATTCTTGCTGTCCATCATTGTAACCGTTGAAGAATACGCCGAAATGATCGGCAGTAGCAAAATCATCTCTTTTTGTGATTTCTCTTTTAATGCCGCTTGGGTCTTTTTCATACAATATTGCTCCAACATAGACCGCTTCTTGGTCGTAAATAATTTTTACATCAGTCTTTAAATCTTGTGAAATTTCTTTTCCGTTATCAGGAAAAATCATGAAGAAGTTTGTTGCGATTTCAGCTTTTTCCCAAGAATTTTCAGATAATTTTCCGTCTATTGCTATTTTTTCGGTAGTAATATTAGTATGCAATATTTTTTTTTGGCCAAAAAAATTACTTGTAATATAAAAAAATATTAGAATGTAAAATAACTGTTTTTTTGGCATAAATACTGGTCTTTTGTACAACAAAAATAAATATTTAATTGATTTTCACAACACTATACACAATATTTATCTCTCCTCTTCGTTATTGTAGATTATTAAAAAAAATTAAAAAGTTATCGGTAAAATTTGGAAAAAAAATATTTTTTTATAGATTTGCCATCCCAAGTCTAACGATTAAACCTATAAATTTCAATGAATTACAGAATTTTTTCGCTTTTTGCCTTTGTGTTGTTTACCTCGTTTAGCAACATACCTAGCTCAAATAATAGTTTACTTATAACTCCTAGTAAAAAAATAGAAAAACCTATTTCTATGGCTGCGTCTGTATATGAAACTATGGACAAAAAGGAGTTTTCTATGCCAAGTTTTGAAAGTTTCAATCAAGCACTAGAAGGTTTTTATAAACTGAAAGAAAAAGGATTGGTTGAAAGAGATGTTATAACTTTGATTGACTTTACTAAATCCTCAAACCAAAAACGTCTTTGGGTTATCGACTTAGAGAATAATGTTGTTCTCTTCAACACATTGGTTGCTCATGGGAAAAATTCTGGTGAAGAATTTGCAAACTCATTTTCTAATAAATCTGAATCTTTTCAGAGTAGTTTAGGATTTTATATCACTGGCGAAGTATATAACGGCAAACACGGAATGTCATTAAAACTTGACGGACTTGAAAAAGGTTTCAATGACAATGCACGAAATAGAGCAGTAGTTGTTCATGGTGCTGATTATGTTTCAGAATCTTTTATCAAGAATCATAACAGATTGGGTAGAAGTCAAGGTTGTCCTGCTGTTCCAGTAGAAATGAACGAAAAGATTATCAATGCTATAAAAGGTAAATCATGTTTGTTCATTTACCATTCTTCGAAGAAAAATAGTTTGATCTAGGATTATTTAAGTTTGTTATATAATTCTTCGTCTAGACTATATATATCATCTCTAAAAATCAATTGATTGTTTTTGCTCCAAGCTGTCCAATACCATTGATGGAGAAGAATTTCTTTGTTGAATTTCACGTTTTTGGTTTCACCAGTCTTTAGAATTTCACCTATTTTTTCTTGATTGTAATTTATACTGTCGTTCAGTAATGTTGCTGTTAATTCTAATGGTTGATCAACACGCACACAACCTGAACTAAGTGAACGATTAGATTTTACAAAATAATCTCGATGGTTAGTGTCGTGAAGATAAACCGAAAAACGATTTGGGAACATAATTTTTACCATGCCCAATGAGTTATAACTTCCTGGCGATTGCACATAACGATAACTCATTGCCTTAGAAGGAATCCATTGTCCAGATGTGACTTTGTTTCCATTATTGTCATAAACCGTTATGTTTTTACTCTCAAGGTAATTCCAGTTCTTTTTTGTAGCTGGAATAACATCTTCTTTAAGTATTGTTGGAGGAACAGTCCATGTAGGATTAAAAACAGTATAGCTTAATTTAGAGGTTAAAATAGGCGTTTTTCTTTTCGCAGTTCCAACAATTACTTTGTGTTTTCTAATGGTATCGTTGTTTTGGACTAAACGAAGTTTATACTCTGGGATATTAACAATAATGTATTCATTGCCAAGGTTTTTTGGAAACCATTTCCATCTTTCTAGGTTAGCAATGATTTGGTGTTTTCTATCTTGTTTAGAAAAATTCAATGCTTTTAGTGTTCCTTGACCTATGACGCCATCATCTGCTAAACCATGTCTTTCTTGAAACTTTTTTACAGCATTTATAGTTTTCGTGTCATAAATATTTGTCAAAGAATCAACAGGTTCTAAATCTTTCCAATACATCAATCGTTTCTTGATGTTAATCATGGCTTTTGTGGTATCGTTTGGAATAATTTTTCCATCAAAAGCAATTTTTTTTATGGTGTCTTTTGGAAAAGTATTGATTAACTTCAATGCCTCTTTGAGTTTTTTGTAAACAATGTGCTGAGGTTTACAACTATCTATGCTCGTTTGCAAAACATTTTTCTCAAACGCATGAACAAGTACTTTGTTTACATCTGTATTTTTATCGGGTAAATCCCAATCGGAATACAAAGATTTTGGGTTTATTTTTCCTTGACTAATGTGCCAAATATATTTTTGAAGATTGTATGTCAACAATAAATCATAATCTACTAATTCCTTGTCGCTGAGTTCTGAAAATTTTTTCTCAAAGGCAAGTAACTTTTTAATTCTATAATCATCTGGATTTAAACCTTCATTTTCTGCATTAGAAAACTCATTCAAAATCATTTTTCTGTCATCTTCAGATTGCCAAACCGTTTCATTGTTGAATTTTGCATAGAAATCTTCCAAGACTGGACTTTCAAATTTATTATAAAGAGTAGTGTCTATTGAAATAATCTTCCCAGTTTTGGGAACTTTTCTAACTATAGTTTTAGCTTTAGATTGAGCAATTTCTTTTGCTTGAACCTCTTTTTTACACCCAACAAAAAGTAAACTTACAATCGATAGTAATAGTATTCTCATGACTCTAAACGTTTAAACATCAAATAATGTTTTCCTATATCTTGTATATCAAAAATATTGCCAGTAACTGAATAATTAAGTTTTTCGTAGAACTTATATGCACTTTCTCTAGCATTGAGCCAAATTACTGCATTTCTATCAGATGCATTTACATGATTTTCTAGAAATATTATTAGTTTTTCACCTATTCCTTTCTTTTGATAATCCTCTAGAATTGCCATTCCTCTCAGTTGGAATTGTTTTTTATCTTCAAATGCGCTGTTAGATTTTTCGAATAGACTTACCACGCCAATTAATTTTTCGTCTAGAAAGGCACCAAAATGAACCGTAGAAACCGCTTGATCATGATCAAATTGGCAAGTTTCTATAGCTTTGCCTTTTCTAAGAACAGGATGACGCACGGAGTATGTGTCTGTTGGTTGAATTTTTTTAATCTGAAGCATTTGAAAAAAATATTTATAAAAGTATAACTTTTTAGGAATAAATAGTTTAGTATGATTTTAATATTTAATGAATAAAAAAATAATTAAAAAATTTGCATCAAAGGAAACTTATTCTATATATTTGCACCCACAAACGAAGAATATCTTTGTTTTGTGCATGCGGAAGTAGCTCAGTTGGTAGAGCTCCAGCCTTCCAAGCTGGTTGTCGCGAGTTCGAGCCTCGTCTTCCGCTCTTAAAGAAAACCTCAAACGAAAGTTTGGGGTTTTTTGTTTTTTGGTTGTCGTCTCGTCAAGATTGACGAGAAGCCTCGTCTTCCGCTCTAAAAGAAAACCTCAAACGAAAGTTTGGGGTTTTTTGTTTTAATAAATTAAATTGTACTTTGTAAGAAGTCTTTTTATTTTAAAACTTAATTTTAAGAATGTATTCGATTTTGAGTTTTTTGTTAAATAATTGATTAATTTTTAAAAAAATCTTTAAGTTCAATTATCCAATTTGGAGTTTTGTAATCTTCAGTATTTGATATTTCAATATATTTTTTTGCAAATTCAAATTTATTATTCTCATTATCAAAAAAACTTGTTAGTTTTTCATTATTAGTAAGATTTAAATTCATTGCAAAATAGCTTGGGATTTCACTTTTTTCATCTTCGCTAACAAAATCTAAAAGTTCCTCATTGTCTTTCACAAAGTGTAATAGTGTCTTGTGAAATATTTTACCATTCAGACAATCTTCAATTTCAGTTTTTGGAGATTTTGGATTGGAGTCGATTCCAACTAATTTTGTTTCGTCATTTTGGTTTACAATTCTCTTAATTAAAATTTTATTAAAATTTTTAGTTTCGTAATCAACCAAATCAGCATCGGTATCACTTATAAAGGCAATTTTTCCATTAATTTGTTTTTTGAATTCATCTATTGATACTGATAAATGTTCATAAATTCGTTTAATTTCATTTGCACCACCAACTGGTATAATTCTCAATTTTAAATTATTTATTTCTTCTTTAAAATAATAATCAAAGTAAATTTTTTCTGAACTACCTTCACAAATTAACCAGTTGAATGGTTCATCTTCTATTAAAGAAGATATCACTGTTTGGATAAAATCATTTAAGCTTTTAAGACGCAAATCATAGGGTAATACTCCATTTGTTTCTCTTGTTTTTTGTTTTATAGCTTCTCTGTAATTTGCAAGGCTCGTGTTGTCAAATTTATGGTCATTCTCTTTTCGAGTTATAGAAGTTAAACTACAATTTTCTAAAATGGGAAGAAAACCATACCAGTGAGTTGTGAATAAAAATTGATGAGTATTTTCGGATATCTCGGATATTTTAATAAAATGTTCAAAACAAGCAGAAATGTGTAATGAGCTTTCTGGTTCATCTACAGCTATGATTAAATTATCAGTATTCTGTCTGTGATTTTTTATTAAATTATGTGCTACATCAATTATTGCCTTTTGTTTTTCTCCACTACTTAAGTAAGTTATGTCTAGCCAATGTTCACCTTGTTTTTTGTGTAGTTTTCTAATTGTAAAAAAAGCTTCTATAATAAGATTGTAAATGTCATTTTTTCTTAGGTTCAACTGTCTGTCAGTTGTTGTTCTAAAAGAATAATTTTCCAATTCTGTAGCTAGATTATCTAAAAAGATATTTAAATTTCTGTTTATTAGTGTTATTTGCGAATTTGTAACCTGACGTTCAATAATTTGATGTAAAGTTTCACCCATGAGAGCTTGAATTTCTCTAGTTTCTAATTTAGCAAAAGTTGTTGGATTAATGTCTTTTGGTATGTAAATGTATTGATATAATTGTTTTACTTCGATGTATAAATTTTTAAAACACTCATTAAGTTCATTTTCATTAAAGTTTCTTTCCTCTTCACCTACCTGTAATTCATAGAATTCATTGTAAATTCGGTATGTATTAAAAATACTAAGATTAATGTTTGAGTTAAAGTCAATTCCAAGCGGTATAAGTAGGTACTTGTCAGTCTCGAAATCTCTTTGTAGTAAATTTCTTTGTGATTGAAAGTTTCTAAAATTTGGTCGATTTATATGAGGAATATCAGTTTCTCGAATTTCCCAAATCACATTACTTAATTTTTCGGCGATTTCTATGTTGTCTGAAGAAATTTTTGTTTTTTCTATAAAGAATATTGGTATAATTGTGGGATTGGCAGTGTTTAATCCACTCTTTTTATAAGATATATTGTAATTCCATGTTCGGTCATTGAAATAAGAATCTAAAGCTTCTAATATTGCACTTTTACCAATACCATTATTTCCAACAAATGATGTTAATCTTTCTTTGTTCGTGATAGGAATATAATTTATACCTTGATATGTTTTGATGTTTCTTAGAAGTAATCCTACAATCATAAATGAAATGTTTAGTTAAATTATGAATCAAATATACAAAACACATTGAAAAATATATTGTAAATACTTCTTTAAAATCCACTTACCCAATCACAGTTTCCGTTTCCAATTCCACAGCTTCGTTGTTTGCAGTAAACCATCTTGCCGTTAAATTTCCTTTCAAAATTATAGTTTCGCCAGTAACTTCTAGCCAACTACCTTCGCGCAAGCCTAGAACCGGAATATCGTTAAAAGCATGAAATTCTTTTATTCTCGTTTCACGCGTTTCGCCCATGTGTTTGCTTTGTAAATCGGCATCGAGGTAATGTGGGTTGAGGTTAAACGGTATAAGCCCAAGTGTTTTAAAACTTGGCGGATATACTATCGGCATATCATTGGTGGTTTGCATAGAAATTCCAGTAATGTTGCTTCCAGCACTCGAACCAAGATATGGCGTTCCGTTTTCAACTACTTTTTTCAAAACATCCATAATATTTTTTTCATGCAACTGTTTTACTAGTAAAAAAGTGTTTCCACCACCTGTAAAAATGCCTTGAGCTTTTTCCAATGCTTCAATTGGATTATCAAACTCATGCAAACCTTTTACGCTAATATTGATTGTTTTGAAAGTTTCGGCAACTTTTTGAGTGTATTCATCATGTGTAATTCCGCCTGGTCTTGCATAAGGAATGAAAATTATTTCTTGGCAGTTTTCGAAATGCAATTTCAAAGTTGGTAATATATATTCTAGATAACTTCCTCCATGAAGTGTAGAAGTGCTGGCTATAATGAGTTTTTTCATTGGATTTTTTTTCAAAAATAATGACTTTTAGAGTATTTGATGTTTAATGGCTGAACAACTTTTAACAAAAGTTTAGAAAATCTTTGGGAATTTATTGGGAAACAATTGGAATACTTTTATCCAAAATACTTTTTTATGAGAAAGGCCATAGTTTACTTCCTTTTATTATTGCCAATTATTGCAATGTCTCAAAACGATGTAACAAAAATTATTAAAGCAAAAATCATTACCAAAGCGCGCGATTTAGAAAGTATTTATATCATAAACCTTAGAACCGAAAAAGATTTTGTTGCAGATAGTCAAGGGAATTTCACGATTAATGCAATTGTTGGCGATACCATAATGTTTTCGGGTGTTCAAATTGTTGGAAAAAAAATTCAAATAAAAGAGGAAGATTTTACCAAAGATTTATTGTTTGTAAATCTAGAGCCAATGATGAATAAACTGGATGAAGTGGTAATTGTTAGATATGATGATTTGAATGCTTTCAAACTTGGAATTATTTCCAAACCAGCCAAAAAATATACTCCAGCCGAAAGAAGACTTTATACAGCAAAAGGTACAAATCAGATTGGTCTTGATACACGCCTTTCTTTGGATGGAATTATCAATGCCTTTTCTGGAAGAACGGCTATGCTCAAAAAAGAGATAGAAATTGAGAAAAAAGAGTTAGCTTTGAAGTTGCTAGAGGAAACTTTTGAAGTAGGTTATTTTACAAACAAATTGAAAATCCCAGCCGATTATGTCAAAGGTTTTATGTACTACTTGGCTGAAAACCAAATAATAAAAATGCTTTTGGATAAAAAAAATAATACGCTGTTAATGTTTAGAATGAGCGAATTAGCTACAAAATACATTGAAATCATCAACGAAAAATGAGGAAAAGCTACTTCTATATATTGTTGCTCATCTCTTTTTTTGGTTTTTCACAAACCGATGAATTACAATTTTTGAAAGGCAAAATTGTTTGCGAAATAGAAGACTTAAGAACTATTACTATTACCAATATTAGATCACAATCAATTGTAAATCCAGAACAGAATGGGAATTTCTCCATGTTTGTAAAAATTGGAGATAAACTTCAGTTTGAAGGAATGACAATAAACACCAAAGAAATTCAAATTAGTGATGATGATTTGAAAAAAAAACTTTTAACTGTTTCTCTTCACCCAAAGGTTATTCCGCTAGAAAATGTTGATATCAAAATATATAAAGACATCAATGCGGTTTCATTAGGTATTTTAGATAAACCAGCCAAAAAATATACACCAGCCGAGAGAAAACTAAGAACTGCAGGAGAATTTCATTGGTATTCACCATTACTTATTCCATTAGGCGGAATGTCAGTAGATGGATTGTTGAATAGTATTTCTGGTAGAACCGCTATGCTGAAGAAAGAATTGCTCATTGAGCGAAGTGAAAGAACCATTCAATCCATTAAAAATCAATTTGATGAGGATTATTTTATTTACAGCTTGCACATACCAAAAGTAAACGTTGAGGCATTCTTGTATTATGTAGCTGATAATTCAGAATTGAGATTAGCTTTGAGCGAAAAGAATAAAATTAAAACCGAATTTATTTTTTCCAAATTGGCAGCGGAGTATCTTAGTGTTTTAGAAGAAAAAAAATAATGACAAAAAAAGTAATACTGTTTTTCCTTTTCTTTTCGATGGTTTCTTTTGGAATACATCGTTTTTATGTGGGTATGTTTCAGTTAAAATTTGTCCCACAAAAACAGGAGATTCAAATCACTACTAGAGTTTTTATCGATGATTTGACAGAAGCGATAAATAAGCAATACAAAACCAAAACTTTTATTGGTGAGAAAAATGAAACCTCTCGTGATGAAGAATTAGTAATCAAATACTTCAATAAAAATTTCAAAATTACAATAGATGACAAAAGTCAAGAATATATTTTTCTTTCAAAAGAAGTTAAAGAAAACAGCTTGATATGTTATTTTAAAATTAAAAACCTTAAGAAAGTAAATTCACTACAGGTCGAAAATACCATGCTACTTTCGGAATTTCCAGACCAACAAAATATTATTCAATTTGAAAATAGTGGACAAAAATCCAGTTTATTGCTATCTGGAGAAACTATCAAAGGAATGTTAAAATAACACGATATATTATTTACATCATCACAAAAAAAGTTATTTTAGTTGCCTCAAAATGAATATGATGAAAAAAACGTCTTTTATACATATATGTAGCTTATTTTTCCTAACAAGTATCTATGCGCAGGATAGCCAAAAAGATACTAAAAACCAAGAGAGAAATCCAGATAAATTCAAGCAAATGTATGATTTGTTGGCAACACCAAATATGTACAGAACTGCATCTGGTGCGCCTGGACCAGAGTATTATCAGCAGCAAGCAGATTATAAAATAGATGTAGAGCTTGATGATAAAAATCAAAAATTATATGGTAAAGAAACCATAACATATACCAATAATGCCAAAGAAGCTCTAGATTATATTTGGGTTCAATTAGACCAAAATCAACAAGCAAAAAATTCTAAAACGCCGTTGGTTCAAAACACAAAAACAGAACCAGCTATTCCTGCATCTGCTTTTTCAAGAAGATTTTTAGAGGAAGATTTTGATGGAGGATTTAAAATAGAATATGTAAACGATGTTAATGGAAAACCCATGAATTATTCCATCAATCAAACGATGATGAGAATAGAGTTACCTACTGTTTTAAAACACGGAGAAAAAATATCGTTTTCTATAAAATGGTGGTATAACATTAACAATTATTTGCTTGATGGTGGTCGTTCTGGATATGAGCATTTTGATGAAGACGGAAACAATCTCTACATTTTGGCACAATTCTATCCAAGAATGGCAGTTTATAATGATGTTGAAGGTTGGCAAAATCAACAATTTTGGGGTTCAGGTGAATTTGCTTTACCATTTGGAAATTTTGAGGTAAACATTACCGTTCCAGCAGATCATGTTATGGAAGCAACAGGTGTTTTACAAAACAGAAATGAAGTATTTACTGCTGAGCAGTTGTCAAGATATGCACTTGCTGAAAAGACATTTGACAAACCGGTAGTTGTGGTGACACAACAAGAAGCAATGGCAGCAGAAAAAGGGTTTTCAGACAAAAAGAAAACTTGGAAATTCAAAGCAGAAAATGTGCGTGATTTTGGTATTGCTACTTCCCGAAAATTTATTTATGATGCAATGGCGGTTAAACTCGGAGGTAAGAATGTAATGGCAGTATCTGTTTATCCAAAAGAAGGAAATCCACTTTGGGGTGAATACTCAACAAGGATTGTTGCTCATACACTAAAAAGTTATTCAAGCCATACTTTTGATTATCCATATCCAAAAGCAGTTTCTGTTCATGCACAAGACCAAGGCATGGAATACCCTATGATTTGCTGGAATTGGGGCAGACCAGAAAAAGATGGAACTTATAGTGATAGGGTGAAAAATGGAATGACTAGCGTTATTGTTCACGAAGTTGGGCATAATTTTTTTCCAATGATTGTCAATTCTGATGAACGCCAATGGACATGGATGGATGAAGGATTGAATTCATTTTTAGAATATCTGGCTTTGATAGAATGGGATCCAAATTTTCCTGCCGATCGTGGTCCAGCAAAAAACATTGTTCCTTACATGAGCGGAGATCAAAAAGGATTGGAGCCAATAATGACCAATTCTGAAAGTATTCGTCAATTTGGGAATAATGCATATGGGAAACCGGCCGCAGCTTTGAATATCCTTCGAGAAACGGTTATGGGTAGAGAATTGTTTGACTATGGTTTCAAAACCTATGCTAACCGTTGGAAATTTAAACATCCAACTCCTGAAGATTTCTTTAGAACAATGGAAGACGCAACTGCTTTCGATTTGGATTGGTTCTGGAGAGGTTGGTTTTATACAACAGATTATAATGATATAGGAATTAAAGAGGTTAAACGATATTTTGTTTCAAATGAACCATCAAAAGAAGTACAGGATTTTTTGAACAAAAGAAGACGTAGAAATGCAAATCCAGGTCCAATGGTTTACATGATTGCCGAAAATAGTGTTGACTTTAAAAAAGAAATGGATAAGCCATTTGAAATAAAAGATGTAAAAGCGTTGGACGAATATGTTCAATCTCATTTCACCAAAGAAGAACAGCTCAAACTGAATAACCCAAAATATTTTTATCAAGTTACGTTTGATAAACCAGGAGGATTGGTTATGCCTATATTGGTAGAATTAACTTTTGATGATGGAACAACAGAGAGTTATCATTTTCCAGCTCAAATATGGAGAATGAATGACCTAGAAGCTACAAGAACTTTTGCAACAAATAAACCAGTCACAAAAATCACAATTGACCCAAAAGAAGAAACAGCTGACATAGATACATCAAATAACACTTGGCCAAAAGAACAGTTAAAATCAAAATTTGATTAAAAAGACTTTGTAACTTTGCAGTTTTAATATTAAATAGAATAGATATGTTTGGAATTGGTGGTGGCGAATTAATTTTTATCATTTTTATTGCTTTAATGCTTTTTGGTTCAGACAAAATTCCAGATATAGCAAGAGCAATGGGAAAAGGCATGGCGCAACTTAAAAATGCTACTAACGAGATAAAATCTGAAATTCAAAAAGGAGCTGAGGCCAATGGTCTTGATAAAACCTTGACTGAAATGACAGATAGTTTTACCAAAGAAATTGATGAGGTAAAAGCAGGAATTGATCAAAATATAACAACTACTGTTCAAAACAATGCTCAAGATATTGAGGAAATTACAGGTCCAATAAAACGCCAAATGTAATGTTGGAAAAAATCATCGAACTCGATAAAAAAGCATTTGTTTTTCTCAATGGTCTTGGCTCAAACTCTTTTGATGGTTTTTGGTTATTAATAACAAACCAATTTACATGGATACCATTATATCTTTTGGTTTTCTACTTAATTCAGAAAAAAATAGGTTGGAAGAATTTTGGGTATTATTTGCTTTTTACAGCATTTTTAATTCTTATCTGTGATCAAACAGCTAACCTTTTCAAAAATCACTTTCAAAGATTAAGACCTTGTAATGATGAGGAATTAAAAAGTATTATTAGAATTGTTAAGACGAGTCCAGCATATAGTTTTTTCTCTGGCCACTCTGTAAACTCAATGGCTACCACTGTTTTTGCATTCTCAATTCTAAGAAAATATTATAGATATTCATTTTTCTTGTTTCTATTTCCTTTAATTTTTGCTTTTAGTAGAATTTATCTAGGATTGCATTTTCCTGGAGATGTTTTAACAGGCTATTTTTTTGGTGTTCTTTATGGCGGAATTATTTCATTTGCTTTTAGAAAATATATTTTGGATAAATGATTTCAAGAGCGAAAGTGATTTATGTTACAAAAAGAACAAGAAAATAACTCTAAATTTACCAAATGAAATATTTGGCATTTTTCATGTTTTTCTATTTTAGTGCTTTAACTGTTCTTCCAGCAGTAAAAGTAGTTAAGATGCATTTGGAAGAAAATTGCGAGTCTAGTTGTCATAAAAACAAATCTTCAGAGCCTAACGAAGGTGGATGTCAAAAAGAAAAATGCTTACTCAATTTTAGTATCAATAGCTACACTTATGTTTTGTTTTCAAATATTTATGAATTCAAAAACGAAACAATCTTCATTCACAAAAAAGAAAATATTGAATATCATAAAAACTTTATAGAACACTACAATGTGGCAATATGGCAACCGCCAGAATCATTTTTATCAGTTTAAAATTACATTAGATTACAAAAAAATATTATTATTTAAAACTTATAAAAATGAAAAAAATAGTTTCAATATTCGCAATATCGGCTTTGTTCCTTTCAATAAATGCTAACGCACAACAAAGCCCAAAACAGAAAAAACAAAAAGCTAAAACAGAAAAAACATGCACAGCTGAAGAGAAAAAATCATGTTCTTCAGAAGAGAAAAAGTCTTGTGGTGCTGAGAAAAAAGCTGGATGTTGTTCTTCTAAAAAAGCTTCTTAAGAAAGTCTAATTTTTTAATTTAATAGTTAGGTATAGTGTCTATTATCATAGGCACTGTACTGCTATTGTCTAAAATGAAAGAAGATGAGAACAATATATAATATTGTATTTTTTCTATTCGCGAGTACTTTGTTTTCGCAATCTACTTTCGATTATCAAATACAATTAAACCCAATAACAATTCCAAATTTCCCCGGAATTCACTCCTATGCTTTTGCGCAACATGAAGGCAAATGGCTCATTGTTGGTGGAAGAGTTGACGGAATTCACGCTCGTCAACCATTTAATTCATTTCCTGCATCGAGTAATAACACCTCTATTTTTGTGGTTGATGTGGCTACAAGTCAATTTTGGTCGGCTTCTGTTAATTCATTACCAACTTCTTTGAAAGAACAATTACAAGCTACAAACTTCAATTTCTATCAAGATGGTGAAACGCTCTACATCATTGGAGGTTATGCTTTTTCGGCTACAGCCAATGATCATATTACATTCAATAAATTGACTTCGATTGATGTACCTAATTTGATTAGTGCAGTTGTAAATGGAACAGCAATTTCGAGTTGTTTTAAGCAAATGACCGATGAAAATCTAGCCGTCAATGGCGGACAATTGGGCAAAATTGGCAATACGTTTTATTTGGTTGGCGGACATCGATTTGATGGTAGATATAATCCAATGAACAATCCGACTTATACACAAACATACACCAATGGTATCAAAAAATTCCAAATTGATAATTCTGGTTCCCAATTGAGTATTTCTAATTACCAAGTCATTACTGATGCAGTTCATTTACATCGTCGTGATTACAATTTGTTACCACAAATATTTCCCGATGGTTCGCAAGGTTACATGATTTCTTCAGGTGTTTTTCAAATCAATGTCGATTTGCCTTTTCTCTATCCTGTGGATATCAAAGAATCGGGATATTTTCCGCAAACGACTTTTAATCAATATTTGAGTAATTACCACAGTGCGAAATCATGTTTATATGATGGTGTAAACAATAGAATGCACAACTTGTTTTTTGGTGGAATGAGTCAGTATTATTACAACGGGACAACATTAGTACAAGACAATAATGTTCCTTTTGTCAATACAATAAGTCGAGTTACTCGTTTTGCCGATGGTTCGTTGCAAGAATATCAAATGCCCGAAACCATGCCAAGTCTAAAAGGCGCGAGTGCAGAATTTATACCTAATAAATCTCTTCCTCACTTTGAAAATGAAGTCATAAAATTGGATGAAATCACAGCTGACGAATTCGTAATTGGTCATATTGTTGGTGGTTTGAGCAGTCCAACACAAAACCCCTTTAGCGTCAATCAAACCAATACAACAAGTGCTAATCCTACTATTTACGAAGTAAAATTAATTCGAAACGAACCACTAAAAGTTCATGAAATCGAAGGTAAAAATCCATTTACCATGACAGTTTCGCCAAATCCAACATCGAGCAATATTATCAAAATCAATTTTAATATGCCTTATGTAACGACTATAGATTATTTCGTTTCATCTATTGACGGGAAAATAATTTCTGATGGAGAAATAGAAGATGTCACTTTGGGGAAAAATGCTATGGACTTTGAATTGGATAATACTTCGGATAAAATGGTGATAGTAACTTTTATTTTTGACAATAAATTTTATGTTTCTCAAAAAGTTGTCATTAGATAAGAGTGTTATCTAATAGTAAAAAAGGCTCGAATTTTCGAGCCTTTTTTTTTGTAACAAACGTTACTGTGTAACATTTGTAGCTGTATGCACTTTTCTACGATTCTATTTTTGCTTCATAATTAAGGAAAAAATATGAAGAGAAATAGAACTTTTATTAATCTAGCTTTAGTGCTTGTTTCATTTATTGTATATAGTCAAGATACTATTTCAATCTCTAAAAATGATTTACTTCAAAAACTCACCGAAAAAAATCTACAAATTAAAATTTCGGATAAAAGCTATCAATCTGCCAAAGCAGATTACCAACAATCAAATTCACTCTTTTTGCCTAATATCAATATATCTCATACTGGGATATCAACTACAAACCCTTTGATGGCATTTGGTTCAAAACTTAATCAGGAAATATTGACCCAAGCTGATTTTAATCCAGCATTATTAAACGATCCAAAGGCAACTCAAAATTTTGCTACCAAAATTGAAGTTCAGCAACCATTAATAAACCTTGATGGAATGTTTGAAAGACAAGCCGCAAAAGCAAAAATGTCTGCAATGAAATTGCAATCAGAGCGAACAAAAGAGTATCTAGAAATGGAAGTTGTTAAGGCTTATCAACAATTACAGCTCACGTATAGTGCTGTTAAAGTTTTAGAAAAGGCAGTCAATACAGCTAACTCAAATTTGGCTTTAGTGCAAAATTATTACAAACAAGGCTTATTGCAAAAGACCGATTTGTTGAACGTTCAAGTCAGAGTAAATGAAGTGGCTAATCAACTTCAATATGCAAAAAGTAATGTGCAAAATGCTTCTGATTACTTAGCTTTTTTGATAGGAGAAGAAATGAATGGGAATATTTTTAAACCTGTAGAAGAGTCGGAGAATAAAATTAATGATGAAGAGGCATACAGCTTCAATGCAAATAGAAAAGATATTGAAGCAATGAAAATGGTAAACGAAGCATATTCTAAAATGTATCGCTCTTCCAAAATGAGTTTTTTGCCAAGATTGAATGCATTTGGCAGTTATGAAATGTATGACAAGAATGTTTTTGGTACAAGTGCCAAAGGATACCTTGTTGGAGCACAACTTTCTTGGAATGTATTTGATGGATATAAATCTATTGGGAAATATGAAAAGTCTAAAGCAGAATACGAAAAATCACTCGATGAAACTCAACAATACAAAGCACAAAGCCAAATGGAATTTAACAGAGCATCAAGACAATTGAATGATGCTAAAAATAAGGTTAGTTTAATGAGTTTGGCTTATCAACAATCACAAGAGTCGTATAGAATTAGACAAAACAGATTTTCGCAAGGTTTAGAAAAAACTACTGATTTATTACAATCAGAAACTCAAATGTTTCAAAAAGAATTAGAATACATACAATCTGTTTTTGAATACAATCTAGCTAATCAATACTTACAATTTCTAACAAAAAAATAATACTATGAAAAAAATAGCATCAATAATCCTTTTATCAATAACAGTCTTTTTTGCATCGTGTGGCAAAGAAAGAAAAGAGATTAATAATGACGAGAAACCAATCAGCGTAAAAGTTAGTGGCATAGATACATCAAATGGTTCTGGTTTTGTTTCCGCTAGCGGAAAAGTTGAAGCAGAAAATAGTGCAAATGTTAGTACAAGAATGATGGGATATGTAACGAAGTTGCACGTAAAAGTTGGGCAAAAGGTTTCAGCAGGACAACTTTTGGTAAATATCAATAACAGCGATTTATTAGCCAAAAAAGCCCAAGTTGATGCATCAATTATGCAAGCAACAGCTGCCTTCAACAATGCAAAAAAAGACTATGAAAGATTTTCAGCATTATACAATCAGCAAAGTGCTTCTCAAAAAGAATTGGACGACATGACTTCTAGATACGAAATGGCAAAAGCTGGTCTTGAAGCTGCTAAACAAATGCGAAACGAAGTTATGGCTCAATTCAGTTATTCCAATATCACAGCACCTTTTTCTGGCGAGATTACAAACACTTTTGTAAAAGAAGGCGATATGGCTAATCCAGGAATGCCACTAGTGAGTATTGAAGGCGCATCGAGATTACAGGTTACAGCAATGGTTTCAGAAAATGATATAAGCAATATTCATAATGGTATGAGTGTGAAAATATCAGTAAAATCGTTGAATAAAGACGTTTCAGGAAAAGTTTCTGAAGTAAGTATGTCTTCAAAAAATACTGGAGGTCAATATTTGGTAAAAATAAATTTAGGCAATGTTGATAAAAGCATTTTGTCGGGAATGTTTGTTAACGTACAATTTCCGGTGGAGAATAAAACATCAGTAGAAAAAAATACTGATAAAGTATTGGTTCCAACAAGTGCAATTGTTAAACAAGGACAGCTTTCGGGAATTTATACCATAGCAAATGACAACAGAGCAATATTAAGATGGTTGAGATTGGGTAAAACTTTTGGCAATGAAATAGAAGTGTTGTCAGGGTTATCAGCTAACGAGCGATATGTTGTTTCCGCAGAAGGCAAATTATATAACGGAGCAAAGGTTAGCATTCAATAACTTTTAATTTAAAAACTTAAGAAAATGCAAGAAGGTATTTCTGGTAAAATAGCTCATTTTTTCATCAATTCAAAGTTGACCATTTTATTAATGGTAGCATTGATGATAATTGGGGTTTATAGTTCGTTTCTTATTCCTCGTGAAGAAGAACCACAAATAAATGTTCCTATGGCTGACGTTATGGTTGGTTATCCTGGAGCAAGTCCAAAAGAGGTTGAAAGTAGAGTGGTAAAACCTTTGGAAAAAATAATTTCTAACATCAAAGGCGTTGAACATGTCCACAGTATGGCTATGAATGGTCAAGCAATGTTGATTGTTCAATTCTATGTTGGGCAAGATGTGGAACGTTCTTATGTGAAGTTATACGATGAATTGGCAAAACATGAAAATATGTTTCCTCAAGGAGTTTATAAACCTATGGTGAAAACTCGTTCTATAGATGATGTACCCATGCTTGGTATTACGCTGTGGAGTGAAAAACTCAATGATTTTGAACTTCGTCAAATAGCCGAAGAACTAACATCTGAAATAGAAAAAGTAAAAGACGTAGCAACCACAAGAGAAATAGGTGGAAGAAATAGAGAATTGAGAGTTGTTCTCGATAAAGATAAAATGGCTGAAAATGGTGTTGACGCGTTGGGAATAATGCAAATGATACAAGCCAATAATGGCAGTTCGCAATCAGGAAGTTTTAACGAGCAGGATAAAGAATATTTAGTAACAACAGGGCAATTTTTATCTACAGCCGAAGATGTTGAAAATCTTGTTGTGGGTGTAAATGCAAATATGCCAGTTTACCTTAAACAAGTAGCAACAATCGAAGATGGTCCATCTACTCCAAGAAGTTATGTTTCTTTTGGTTATGGAAAAGCCAATGAGAGTTTTACAAAAAACAAATCAGAATATCCAGCAGTAACTATTTCAGTTGGTAAAGTGAAAGGTGCTGATGCTATGAAAATTTCAGAAAAAATTCTTGAAAAAGTAGCACATTTAAAGAGAACATTGATTACAGATGATGTTCATGTAGAAGTAACTAGAAACTACGGTGAAACCGCTTCAGATAAAGTTGGAGAATTGCTTTTACATTTAGGTATAGCCATTATTGCAGTAACCTTTTTAGTCGTTTTAGCTATGGGTTGGCGTGGCGGATTAGTAGTATTCTTCTCTGTACCATTAACATTCGCTTTAACATTATTTGCTTATTATTTGTTGGGTTATACTCTAAATAGGATTACACTTTTTGCTTTGGTTTTTGTGGTAGGTATAGTTGTAGACGACAGTATTATTATTGCCGAAAATATGCATAGGCATTTCAAGATGAAAAGATTGCCTTTTAAACAAGCAGCAATTTATGCAATAAATGAAGTAGGAAATCCAACAATATTAGCAACCTTCACAGTAATCGCGGCTATTTTGCCAATGGCATTTGTTTCGGGCATGATGGGTCCATACATGAGCCCAATGCCAATAGGAGCTTCAATAGCAATGATGTTGTCATTGTTTGTGGCATTAACAGTAACACCATATTTGGGTTATCATCTTCTAAGAGAAAAAGAAAGCCAAGAGCATAATGCCGAAGAAGGAATGGAGACAAGTTGGATATATAAAGTATACAACCGATTTGAACGACCATTATTAGAAAGCAGTAAAAAAAGGAGATTATTGGTTCTCTTTACAGTTCTGTTACTTGCTGGTTCTGTTGTAATGTTTTTTACAAAATCTGTTTTAGTAAAAATGCTCCCATTTGATAATAAAAATGAATTCCAAGTAGTAATAGATATGCCAGAAGGAACTACATTGGAAAGAACAGCTGTAGTCACACAGGAGATTGCACAATATCTTTCTACTGTTCCAGAAGTGGTAGATTATCAAAACTATATTGGAACTTCAGCACCTATAACTTTCAACGGGTTGGTTCGTCATTATGACTTACGCGGTGGAAATAATATGGCAGATATTCAAGTGAATTTACTTCACAAAGAAGAACGTGATTTGCAAAGTCATGATATTGCTAAATTGGTTCGTCCAGAAGTTCAAAAAATTGCTAAAAAATTTGGTGCCAATGTTAAAATTATTGAAGTTCCTCCTGGACCACCAGTATTATCTACGTTGGTTGCAGAAATTTATGGACCTGATTATAAAGAACAAATTGCGGTTGCCAATCAAGTGAAAGATATTTTGAATACCACTTCTGATATTGTAGATGTCGATTGGATGACAGAAGATAATCAAACAGAATACAAACTTGAAGTTGATAAAGAAAAAGCAATGCTCAACGGTGTTGCTCCTCAACAAATAGTGGGTAATTTAACTTATTTGATGAAAGAATATCCAATATCAAATCTTTATGACGAAAATTCAAATGACAACGTTGGCATTGTTCTTTCTCTCGACGACAAAGACAAAACATCTTTAAAAGATATTGAAAACATAAAGATTAAAGGTAGTCGCGGAAACGTCATTCCAGTTAGTGATTTAGTAAAAGTTGTGAAAGACACTTTGCAAAAAACAATCTATAGAAAAGATCAAAAAAGAGTTGTCTATGTCACAGCAGATATGGCTGGAACGCTCGAAAGCCCAGTGTATGCCATTCTTGGTATGAATGAAAAACTTCAAAAAATGAAACTTCCTAAAGGCTATAAAGTAAACGAACTTTATATGGAACAACCAACAGATGAAAGTGATTTTACAGTAAAATGGGATGGTGAATGGCAAATTACGCTCGAAGTATTTCGTGATTTAGGCGTTGCCTTTATGGTGGTTATCGTGATTATTTATATGCTGATTGTGGGTTGGTTCCAAAACTTCAAAACACCAATAGTAATGATGATGGCAATACCTTTGTCGTTGGTTGGAATTGTTCTGGGACATTGGCTTTTAGGAGCATTTTTTACAGCTACTTCTTTCATAGGAATGATTGCTCTAGCTGGTGTAATGGTAAGAAATTCAGTGTTACTTATTGATTTTATAGAAATCAGGCTAAACGAAGGAATTCCTTTGAAACAAGCTATAGTTGAAGCAGGTGCTGTGAGAACAACGCCAATATTGTTGACAACTGGAGCTGTAGTGATAGGTGCTTCTATAATTTTGTTTGATCCTATTTTTCAAGGATTGGCAATATCATTAGTGTTTGGTGCAATAGTATCTACATTGTTAACACTTCTTGTTGTTCCAGTAATTTATTATATAACAGAAAGAAAAAAATGGGAACCAAAAAACAAATAAAATGAAATCGCCACTTACTCAAGTTTGCGAAAGCAAACACCAATTATTAAAAGGCGATACCATGTTTCCTATAACAAATAAATTTTTAAACATATGAAACTACTTGTAATAACAGCTATTGCTGAATATGCCAAAGACATTAAAAACATCTTGAAGCAAGCAAACGTAAAGTCATATTCATTTCAGGAAGTGATAGGTTTTAAAAATCCTGATGAAGATGTTACTTCTTCAAACTGGTTTGGAACAGAAATGAACGAGAACGAGTCGGTAATATTCTTTGCATTTATTCCTAAAGAAAACGAAGTTAAAGTATTTGAATTGGTTGATGAGTTTAATAAAAATCAGGAAACACTTTCTCAAATACATGTTGCAGTACTTAAAATTGAAAAATCTAATTAATATGAAAAACAGAATAATAAGAGCAATTGCAGGAACTTTTATAATGATAAGTGTATTACTTTCAATTTATGTTAGTCAAAACTGGTTATGGTTTACAGCGTTTGTTGGAGCCAATTTGCTACAATCTTCTATTACCAAATGGTGTTTGATGGAAGATATTTTAACAAAACTTGGGGTAAAAGATTAATAAAAAGACCGAATTAATTCGGTCTTTTTTTATTTAACTCTCGTCACAGTCAAACCATCACGAATGGGTAGCAAAACCGTTTCCACTCTTTCGTCTTCGTTGACTAATTTGTTGTATTCCAAGAGTATTTTAGTCGATTTATCATTAGGCTTAACCTCTCCGAGAACTTTACCGCTCCACAACACATTGTCAGATAAGATAATTCCACCTTCATTCATCATTGGAACTATCATTTGATAATAGTTGATATAATTTTCTTTATCTGCATCAATAAAGACTAAATCAAATTTTTTATTCAACTTTGGAATAATTTCCAATGCGTTTCCAAGATGTTGAACAATCTGATTTTTCCAAGTAGATTGGTCAAAATATTTTCTTTGAAAATCAACTAGTTCTTCATTATTATCAATAGTGTCAATCGTTCCATTTTCTGCTAATCCTTCGGCAAGACAAAGCGTTGCATAACCCGTGTATGTTCCAACTTCAAGAATGTTTTTTGGAGAAATTATTTTTGACAAGATACTCAAAACCCTACCTTGAAAATGACCACTCAACATGCGAGGTTGCAAAATCTTTTGATGTGTTTCTCTATTTAGTTTTGCTAATAATTCGGGTTCAAATTGCGAATGAAGCGCAACATAATTTTCTAATTCTTCTGAAAGGAAATGCATAATGACGATTTACAATTCCCAAAATTACAAATTCCAAAATTAGTATTTCAAGTTTATGACTAACTTTGCGTCATGGAAATCGAGAAAAAAGACATTCGAAGTTTAACTAAAGAGCAATTGCGAGATTTTTTTGTTGCCAATGGTGACAAAGCTTTTCGTGGTAATCAAGTATATGAATGGTTGTGGGGAAAAGCGGTACATAGTTTTGACGATATGACAAACGTTTCCAAAGAAACTCGAAACATGCTCGAAACGAACTTCATTATCAATCATATAAAGGTAGATACAATGCAACGCAGCGAAGATGGAACTGTGAAAAATGCAGTTCGTCTTCATGATGATTTAATCGTAGAAAGCGTTCTAATTCCTACCGAAACACGCACTACAGCTTGTGTTTCTAGCCAAGTAGGTTGTAGTTTGGATTGTAATTTTTGTGCTACAGCTCGATTAAAAAGAATGCGAAACCTCAATCCAGACGAAATATACGATCAAGTTGTTGCCATAGATCGAGAAAGTCGTTTGTATTATAATCGTCCTTTGTCGAACATAGTTTTTATGGGAATGGGTGAACCGTTGATGAATTACCCAAATGTGATGAAAGCTATAGAAAAGATAACTTCAGATGAAGGATTAGGAATGTCACCAAAACGTATTACAGTTTCCACATCGGGTATTTCAAAGATGATAAAAAAAATGGCTGATGATGAGGTCAAATTTAAGTTAGCAGTTTCATTGCACTCAGCTATTGAAGAAACGCGTAATAGAATTATGCCTTTTACCAAAAATTTTCCTTTACTAGAATTGAAAGAAGCATTGGAGTATTGGTATAAAAAAACTAAAAGTAAAGTTACCTACGAATATGTGGTTTGGAAAGGAATTAACGATGATCAAAAATCGATTGATGCTTTGGTAAAATTCTGCAAATATGTTCCTTGCAAAGTCAATTTGATAGAATACAATCCAATAGATGATGGTGAATTTCAGCAAGCATCAAATCAAGCTTTGGAAAATTATATTTCTACACTCGAAAAAAATAATATTGTAGCTAAAGTGCGTCGTAGTCGAGGAAAAGATATTGATGCTGCTTGTGGGCAACTTGCGAATAAATCATAAAAAAAACACTTCCGAAATTCAGATGAATTTCGGAAGTGTTTAATAACTAACCCTAAATTATTAATTCCCTAAAATTATAGTGACCGTGTTGCCATTAGAAGTAAACGTAGCTTCGTTGTCACATTCACCATTTCCAAAATCTAAAGTAGCAGTATTATCATTTCTAACGATAGATAAAACTCCACTAACAATGTGTGGACATGTCATTTCTACTCTCAAAGGAGTTGTAATAGTTGTTGTTCTTGTTCCTTGAGGAAAAGTTGTTGTCCAATTTCCTGTAACCAAAAACACATTATCTATCCAAACATGAATTGTTTGATAACCTTCAATCATTTCTCTAATTCTATTTCCTACTCTGTGATAAACATTTCCATTTGGAAAAGTAGCAGTCATATCAATATCCATGTTTGCAACAGGATGTGGCGTAGAAAGTGCTTCAGTACTTTGTATTGTTCTAAGAACTGTTCTGTTTCCTTCAATTAATATATTGTTGTGGTGGAAATTTTCAAAAGTATAACTAATAGTTTGAGAAGAAGTATCAAAGTTTGTACTTCCGCTAATAATTATAGTTCCGTCAAGAACGTTGCCATTTTGTAAAGTGCAGTTATCAAAAACTACAGTGCGTGTCCAAGTACTTCCAGTTACTATTGTATTTACGGTAGCGCAAGAAGGTAAATAAGGAGTTGCAACTTCGGTTGATTTTCCTGAGCCAACTGGGTTTGCTTGCTCATTGAATTGGTCATCAATAATTTTAAAGACATCTTCATTTATACCATCTATTGTTGCGTTTACTTTTGCATCAGAAACAAAAGAATTTTCATTGTCATCTTTACTACAGCTAGTAAGCATAGCTAAAGAAAGAATAGTTCCTAGGATAATTTTTTTCGAATTCATATTAGTATTATTTTTTGGTTTCTTTCATTAGGAATAGAATTGTTTAAAAAGGTTTAATATGAGCATTAATTTTTTTGCTAATGATTTCAATATTGTATCTTTGAACCACTGATGAATATAACATCTCAAATAAAACAGCCTATTCGTGACGAAATGGAACTTTTTGAAAAAAAGTTCTATGAATCAATGTCTTCAAAGGTTGCATTACTAAACAGAATTACATATTACATTGTCAACAGAAAAGGCAAACAAATGAGACCTATGTTTGTTTTTTTGGTTGCAAAAATGTTATCCGAAAACAATCAAGTCAATGAACGAACCTATCGTGGTGCAAGTGTTATTGAACTTATCCATACTGCAACATTAGTTCACGATGATGTGGTTGATGATAGTAATCGTCGTCGAGGATTTTTTTCTATCAACGCGTTGTGGAAAAATAAAATTGCAGTTCTTGTTGGAGATTATTTATTATCAAAAGGATTATTGCTATCGATAGATAATGGTGATTTTGATTTACTTCGAATAATATCTGTTGCTGTTCGCGAGATGAGTGAAGGCGAACTACTTCAAATAGAAAAAGCAAGAAGACTTGATATAATAGAAGAAGTTTATTTTGAAATAATCCGAAAAAAAACCGCCACACTCATTGCCTCTTGTTGTGCTCTTGGCGCAAAATCTGTTTCTGACGATGAGGTTATAGTTGAAAAAATGCGTCTTTTTGGAGAATTGATTGGAATGGCATTTCAAATAAAAGACGATTTATTCGATTACACCGATGATGCCATTGGAAAACCAACAGGAATTGATATCAAAGAGCAAAAAATGACTTTACCTCTTATCTATGCCTTGAATAATTGCTCAAGTAAAGAAAAAAGTTGGTGTATCAATTCTATAAAAAACCATAACAAAGACAAGAAACGAGTAAAAGAGGTAATTCAATTTGTTAAAGACAAAAATGGATTAATCTATGCTGAGGAAAAAATGATAGAGTTTCAACAAAAAGCCATTGAGTTACTTCAAGATTTTCCTCATTCACCTTTTAAAGATAGTTTGACGCTGATGGTCAATTATGTTATTGACAGAAAAAAATAGAAATTTCAACTTCAAAAATCAACTTCAAAAGCCAATCTCAATTTCAATAATTTAACGCAAACTTTGTCATTCCGAGTAACGAGGAATCTCATAATCTAAAAAAATAAATAAAAATAACTTATTGATAATTAGAGTTTTGATTTATTTTTAATTTTTAATTCAAAGTTTTTAATTGAAAGATGCAACCATTTTGCAACTACATTCGTCTATGCTAATAGAAGTCTAATCAATATCAAAAAGACAATGACAATTTCAATGTCAAGTTTTAAGATTGAGATTGACTTTTGAAATTGAGATTGACTTTTGAAGTTGATTTTTGCCATTGAATAATGAAAGTAATAAGCTTACATAAAGATGAGAAAGAATTAATCGAGTTGGCTGTCGAAAATAATCGTCATGCGCAACATCAGATTTATTCAAAATTTTCGCCAAAAATGCTGAGCGTTTGCAGACAATATATCAAGGACGTTCACGAGGCAGAAGATATCATGATAACTGCTTTTATGAAAGTGTTTACTAATTTGAAAAATTTCAAACACGAAGGTAGTTTTGAAGGTTGGATTAGACGAATAATGATAAACGAAAGCATTTCATTTATCAGAGTTCAAAAGAAAGTAAAGTTCTTAGAAGACGAAAACTTTGTTGAAGAAAAAGTAAACAATATTGAAAGTCAGTTTTCTGTAGAGGATATTCAGTTTTTGATAGATAATTTGCCCGATGGTTACAAAATGGTTTTCAACCTCTATTGCATCGAAGGTTATAAACATCAGGAAATTGCTCAAATGCTCGGAATTAGCGAAGGAACATCAAAATCACAATTGTCTCATGCTCGAAAAATGCTTCAAGACAATGTTTTAAAATTAAAAAATTACAGTAATGGAACCGAATAATATAGAAAACCAAATCAGAGAAAAGTTGAATTCAAGAGAAATTCAACCATCGGCTCAAGCTTGGGATCGATTGGATGCTATGCTAACTGTTGCTGAAGAAAAAAAAACAAAGCGTTCTTTTTTCTCCTTCAAGTATATTGGAATTGCTGCAAGCGTTTTGGTATTCGTAACACTTGGTATGTTTTTCTTCACTCAAAAAGAAGTTGAAAAACAATCTGATAGAAACGTGGTTACTAAAGAAGTTGAAAAAGATACTATTAATGATACTAATACAAAAAATGTTTTTCCAAATCCTGTAAAAGAGCAAATAAATGATGTTGTGGTTTCATCTGAAAAACCAAAAATCAATATTCAACAACCAAGAACGAACAACAAAAAATCAATCATCAATCAAAAAACAACAACCATTAATCAATTTGTTGAAAATCAAAATCAAGTAGTCGTTAATCAAAATCAGGTTCAACCTCAAAAAGATGGGGAAATTGCATTCAAAGAAAAAGAAAATTTAAAAACAGAAATCAAGTCCGATGAGCAACTTTTTAAAAGTCTAGACAAAGTGGCTTTGAACGCTACAACTAAGAAATCAACATTAAAAGTTGATGCAAAAAGCCTGCTCAATCAAGTTGATGGAGAATTGGATCTTACTTTTAGAGAAAAAGTTATTAATTCCATTAATAAAAATTACAAAAACGTAAAAGTTGCTGTTTCAAACAGAAACAAAGAATAATCATTAATCAAATAAATTTATAGTCATGAGAAATTTTACAATTTACTTAGGAGCATTGCTATGTCTTTTTGCAAGCAGATTATCTGCTCAAGATATAGGCAAAAAAGAAGAGCGAATGAATCAAACTTTTGAATACAGAGCAAGACTCATAGCTGAAAAAATAGAAAATATTACTAAAGAAGAAAAAGCCGCACTCAAAGTAGAAGTAGAAGCTGTTAATCAAGAATTAGAAAAAGGGCTAATAACAAAAGAGCAAGCTGATGAGAAAAAATTAAAACTCGCAGAAACCCGTTCACAAAATATTGAAACAAGAGTTGCTCAAGCTCAAGATGAGTTGAAAGATTTAGTAAAACAAAAAGTCGATGGTAAAATTAAAGATTGGAAAAATGAATATTTTTCAATCTATATTAGAAAAGACTCATTGCGCAAGGCTAGAGGCGAGTCAAGAACAACTTCACAATTTGTTTTTGCTGCAGGTGTCAATAATTTAGTAACGGATGGAAGCGTAGCTAATTCTGATTTTAGATATTGGGGTTCACATTTCTATGAATGGGGTTTTACTTCTAACACTAGAATTTTCAAAAATGACAACTTATTGCATTTAAAATATGGAATTTCAGTAATGTACAACAACCTTCGACCTACAGATAATCGTTATTTCGTTAAAGATGGAAGTCAAACTAATCTTGAAACTAGTTTATATAATCTTGATGACTCTCGACTTAGAAATGTATATCTAACTGCACCACTTCATTTAGAATTCGATTTTACTAAGGTTAAGGATAAAGACGGAAAAAAGATATATCACACACATGAAAGCGTTAGATTTGGAATAGGTGGTTATGCAGGTTTTAGAGTTAAAACAAAGCAAATTCTAAAATTTGATTATGATGGACATGATTATACAGAGAAAATCAAAGGAAGTTATAATGTAAACGATTTTATTTATGGAGTTAGCGCATATCTTGGTTATAAAGAAACAAGTTTATATGTCAAATATGATTTAAATCCTTTGTTCAAAGACAATGCTGTAAAACAAAACAATATATCACTTGGAGTACGATTTGATTTCAACTAAAAATTGTTTAGGTTAGTTTTATACTTTAAAAAGATGTTTCAGCAATGAAGCATCTTTTTTCTTTTAAGTATAAATTATAAATTCGGAATGTGTAAATTTACGGTCTTTCAATTTCAAGATTTTAGTAATCTAATAATCTAAAAGTCTAACAATCTAAAAGTCTAACAAGTTTGATAACCCGCGAAACCATAGATAAAGTTTTTGAAACCGCTAGAGTAGAAGAAGTCATTGGCGACTTTGTTCAGCTCAAGCGTGCCGGAAGTAATTTCAAAGGATTAAGCCCTTTTTCTGATGAAAGAACACCATCTTTTATGGTTTCACCAGTAAAACAAATTTGGAAAGATTTTAGCACAGGAAAAGGCGGAAGTGCTGTGACTTTCTTGATGGAACACGAGCATTTTACGTATCCAGAAGCGATTCGTTATTTGGCAAAAAAATACAATATCGAAATTGAAGAAACAGAAACTTCGAATGAAGAGAAAGAAGATGCTAATGAAAGAGAAAGCATGTATCTGGTTTCAGAATTTGCTAAAAATTATTTCCAAGAAATACTTCTAAACTCTGAGGAAGGAAAAGCTATTGGGCTAACTTATTTCAAAGAAAGAGGTTTTACTAATGAAACTATTTCAAAATTTGGATTGGGTTATTCTCCCGAAACTTGGGATGCATTTACTAAAGAAGCGTTGTCCAAAGGTTATCAACTCGATTACCTAGAAAAAACAGGTTTAACAATTGTCCGCGAAGATGGTAAACATTTTGATCGTTTCAAAGGAAGAGTAATGTTTCCTATTCAAAGTTTATCAGGAAGATTTTTGGGTTTTGGAGGAAGGATTTTAACCAATGACAAGAAAGCGGCAAAATACCTTAATTCTCCCGAAAGCGATATTTACCACAAGAGTAAAGTCTTGTATGGAATTTTTCATGCTAAACAAGCCATTGCTAAACAGAATAACTGTTATTTAGTGGAAGGTTACACTGATGTTATTCAGTTTCATCAATCGGGAATAGAAAATGTTGTAGCTTCATCAGGAACAGCATTAACTCCAGACCAAATTCGATTAATTAATCGTTTAACAAAAAACATCACAGTTCTTTTTGATGGTGATGCTGCTGGATTGCGAGCTTCTATCCGTGGAATAGATTTGATACTCGAAGAAGGGATGAACGTAAAGGTTTGCACTTTCCCAGATGGTGATGATCCTGATAGTTTTGCTCGAAAAAATTCGTATGAAGATTTAGTTTTATATCTCGAAACCAATGCCAAAGATTTTATTCAGTTCAAAGCATCGCTGTTGATGGACGAAGCACAAAACGATCCTATCAAAAAGGCTGATTTGATTAGAGATATGGTCGTGAGCATTTCTAAAATACCAGATAGAATTAAACGCGAAGTTTACATTCAGGAATGTTCTCGAATAATGGATATTTCTGAGCAAGTTTTGTTGAATACATTGGCGCAATTGGTTCAAAAGGATATATCGGAAGCTAATAGACAACTCAAACAAGAGCAAAAAGCATTCGAAGTTGTAAAAAATGAAAATCAAGTAGCTCAAAAAAGTGTAGATATTGTTTATGAATTAGAACGAAAGCTTATTGAAATCCTTCTTCTTTATGGGAATATTGAGGAAGAGTTTGAAGATATGTTGTTAAAAGTTAATGAAGAAGGAGAAACCATTGAAGTATCAGAACGAAGTTCTTTCAAAGTATTTCAAAGAATATATTTGAGTTTACAAGAAGATGAAATTGAATTAGCTAATGAGACCTTCAAAAAAATTTACAATGATTTAATCACTCTATATAATCAAGAAAATTTTACAATTGAAAATTATCTTCAACAGTTAGATAATGACCATTCACAAATTGTAACTACAATATTGATGAATGAAGAAAAAGAATCGCTTCACAATTGGGAAACGAAACAAATCTACGTGAAGAGTAAGCATCAATCCATTGCTCAATATGTTACTGAAACAATAGTTTCTTTGCGAGAATATTTAATCAATAAATTGATTGTTGAAATGATGAATCAGATTCCTGCTAGTAATGAAGAACAAATAGAAGAAATCAAAGCAAACATCAATGATTATAATAAACTAAAAGTATATTTAACTAACAAAGTAGGCAGAATTCGTTCTACATATTATTAATAAAAAATCCCGATTTCTCGGGATTTCTTTTTCTAAACGATTTCTAAAGTTTTTGCTTTATTAACTAAATCAACAAGATTTGTTACATTTAGTTTTGTAAGCAGTCTTAGTTTATAAGTACTGATTGTTTTTTCGTTGAGTTTAAGGATTTTAGCAATTTCATTGTTTTTCTTACCGTCACTCAAGAAACGTAAAACCTCAATTTCTCTATTTGATAATTTTCTGTACAAACGCTCAGACTTGTTTTGTTTTGCAATCAATGCCAAGTTGCGCTTAATGTCATCATTAAGCATGATTTGACCATTGTTTACCTTTATAATTACGTTACCCAAATTTTCAAGTTTTGAAGTTTTGTGAACATAACCTGCACAACCAGCTTTTATAGCATTAGGCGCATAAACATTTTCTGGCAAGCTACTAAAAATAATAACTTTTGTTTTAGGAAAATTCTTGATGATTGATTTTACTTCATAGATACTGTTGAGACCATCTAGTTCTAAGTCCATAATCAATACATCAATTTCTTTGTTTCTCAATGCATCAGGAATCATAAAAAAATTCCCAACATTGGAAGCAATACTTATCTCAGGATGATCTTTGAAGTAAGCTTTTACTCCAAAATGAACAACCGGAAAGTTGTCTGCTAAACATACGTTAATCATAATTCTGTGGTATTTATGTTTTGGTTAAATTAATTAAAAGTTAAAGTAAATTTATTAAAAATAAATAATATATACTAAAAATTGAATCTTACTTATATTTTTCTGGAATAACACACACAGGAATTGGATTCATTTTATGCTGATTTATAGTGTTTAATCTTTTGTAAATGTCAAACACTACTTTTTCCCTTCCAGAAAAATCTTCACTATTCATATTTCTTTCCACTTGCGTCATTGCCCATTCTAATTCATCATAACTAGCACCTAATTGGTCTTCATCTGTTCTAGAATCGCCGAACAATCCATCTGTTGGCGCTGCATTCAATATTGATTGAGGTACTTTCAGATATTTGCCCAATTCATAAACTTCACTTTTTACTAAATCAGCAATTGGGCTAAGATCAACACCACCATCACCATATTTTGTGTAAAAACCTACTCCAAAATCCTCGACTTTATTACCTGTTCCTGCAACAAGTAGCCCATGAATTCCAGCAAAATAATATAATGTTGTCATCCTCAATCTTGCACGAGTGTTAGCAAGTGAAAGATTTAATTTGTCCTGATTTTCAATTTCAGGAACATTATTTTTAAACGTTTCAAAGACCGGAGTCAAGTCTACAATTGCATGTTCTACATTTGGAAAACGTTCCATCAATTGCTCGATGTGTTCTTTTCCTCTGTTTACTTGACTAATATGTTGATGAATAGGCATCTCTACACAAAGTGTTTTCAAACCAGTCTGTGCGCAAAGTGAAGAAGTAACTGCCGAGTCGATTCCGCCCGAAATTCCTACTACAAATCCTTCAACTTTTGCTTTTTGTGCATATTCTCTTAACCATATAACAATATAGTCGCTAATTTCCCCTACCTTAAAATTGCTTTTTTTAGTCATTTATTATGATTTTTTTTTAAACTGCCATGTATATTTGCAAATGTAATTAAATGCAAAAAAATAAATTATCAAAAAATCCATTATTAATACCGTGAAATCTATGCGCTTTTTTCTTGGCTTTATTAGTCTTCTGTTGTTAATTTCTTGCGATAAAAAATCTAAAGTTGAAAAAGCTGTAGAAGAAATACCAATTGAGGTAAAAGTTGTTCGTTTTGAAAAAGATTTTTTTGAAACAAAACCTAATGATTTACCTAATTTAAAGGCAGAATATCCATTCTTTTTCCCCGAAGGGAATGATGATAAAATTTGGATAGAAAAAATGCAAAATCCGCTTTGGAGAGAACTTTATAGTGAGGTTGAAAAAAGATATTCCAACTTTGGAAAGCAAACCAATGAGATAGAAGATCTTTTTAAACATATTAAATACTATTTTCCAAAAACAAAAATGCCAACAGTTTACACAGTTGTTGGAGAAATGGATTATAATAGTAAGGCTATTTATGCCAATGACAAATTAATCATAGCATTAGAGTTATATCTGGGGAAAAACCACAAATTCTATGAGTTTCCTGAATACCTCAAACAAAATTTTGAAGAAAGACAAATGATGCCAGATATTGTTTCGAGTTTTGCTCTTCGAGCTATTCCAGCACCTAAGGAAAAATCTTTTATAGATGAAATGATTTATTATGGAAAAGAACTTTATCTGAAAGATGTTTTACTTCCTAATTATACAGATGCAGAAAAAATAGGTTATCAACCTGAACAAATTACATGGTGTCAAGAAAATGAAAGCTACATTTGGCGTTTTTTCGTTGATGAAAATCTTTTGTATAGTTCAGACTCTCGACTAGGAAATCGCTTCCTAAATCTTGCTCCTTTTTCGAAATTTTATCTTGAAATAGATAATGAATCTCCAGGAAGAGTTGGTCAATGGATAGGTTGGCAAATCGTTCGCTCTTTTATGGAAAACAACCCAAAAGTAACTGTGCCCGAATTGTTTAAAATGGATGGTAAAACAATTTTTGAACGTTCAAAATACAAACCAAAGAAAAATGAATAATTTGAAATCTGAAATAAAAATAAACGTTGAACTCGATGAAAATAGAGTTCCTGAAAATTTAACTTGGTCAGCGCAAGATGGTGGTGTGAACAATGAAGAGGCAAAAGCCATGTTGCTTTCTATTTGGGATAGTAATGCAAAAGAAACGTTACGCATTGACCTTTGGACAAAAGATATGCCTGTAGATGAAATGAAACAATTTTTTCATCAAACACTTGTGGCTATGGCAGATACTTTTCAACGAGCAACAACCGATGAAAAAATGGCTGACACTATGAGAGATTTTTGCGACTATTTTGCAGAGAAATTGGAGTTGAAATAATTTTTAATTATTCTTAAATATACCGTCATTTATTTCATCAATAAATTCTAGAAGCTTTTCTTTTCCTGTATTTTCTAATGAAGATGTAACAAAGTGTTGAGGCATTTCTTCCCAATTGTTGGCAAGTAGTGCTTTTCTGTAGGCAGCAACGTGGCTTTCAATTTTTGTTTTACTGATTTTATCAGCTTTTGTAAAAATGATACAAAATGGCACACCAGTTTCGCCAAGATAGGTAATGAATTCCAAATCGATTTTTTGGGCTTCATGACGAATGTCAATTAATACAAAAGCACAAACCAATTGTTCTCTTTTTTCGAAATAATCGGTAATGAACTTTTGAAATATTTCTTTTGTTTTTTTGGAAACCTTAGCATATCCATAGCCAGGCAAATCGACTAGAAACCAGTTCTGATTAATTTTAAAATGGTTTATAAGTTGGGTTTTTCCTGGTTTAGCAGAGGTTTTTGCTAAGTTTTTATTCCCAGTAAGCATGTTAATCAATGAGGATTTACCCACATTGGAACGTCCAATAAAAGCATATTCTGGCAAAGGTTCTTTTGGACATTTGCTCACGTCTGAATTACTAATGATAAACTCTGCTGTATTTATTTTCATTTGCCAAAGATAGATATAAAAAAGTCCTTTGATAGGACTTGTATGTTAAAGATGAACTTCTTTCAACCATTCGTGTAAAAGTCTATTAAACTCATCTGGATGTTCCATCATGGCTGCATGTCCGCATTTATCTATCCAATAGAGCGAAGAATTTGGCATAAGTTTATGGAATTCTTCTGCAACTTCTGGTGGTGTTACAGTGTCATTTTTACCCCAAATTAAACAAGTTTTTACATGCATTTTTGGTAAATCTTTGGACATATTATGACGAATAGCACTTTTGGCAATAGTCAATGTTTTCAACACTTTCATTCTGTCATTGACAACTGCAAAAACCTCGTCAACAATTTCCTTCGTTGCTACTTTTGGGTCATAAAAAACACCTTCAGCCTTTTTCTTGATGTATTCATAGTCGCCGCGTTTTGGGTAACTATCTCCCATGGCACTTTCATACAATCCCGAACTACCAGTAAGAACTAGTCCAGCTACTTTTTCTGGATACATTTTAGAATGATAAAGTGCAATGTGTCCACCAAGCGAATTACCCAAAAGAATTACACGTTCAAACCCTTTGAAAGTGATGAAGTCTTTCACGAATTTTGCGAAAGCTTTCACGTTTGTTTTTAGGATGTTTTGGGTGTATAGAGGTAATTCTGGTATAATAACTTTATAGCCATTTTGTGAAAAATAATCAGCAACGCCATTAAAATTACTCAATCCACCCATTAAGCCATGAAGAACAACAATTGGTGTTCCTTCTCCAGCTTCATAGTAACTGTATTTACCCTCTTTTTTAAATTTATTTTCCATTCAGAAATAGCCATTTCATGTGTTCACAAATATATAATATTCTAGAAATATTTTGATTTCAATACGAAATTATTCACCAAAAAGAATGACGGTTTGGTTAATGGTGGTTTCTAGCGATAATAATTTTCTAGTAATCAAGCGTGTAAGACAAAATTTCCTCTTTGAGTTTTTCTTAATGTAATTTCTTTTTTGATAAAATTTTTTCAAAATCCACAACAACAAATATCAATTCAATGAAAATTGTTTAACAAAATGAAACTTAATGGTTTCCAAATTCTTTTGAAAAATATAGTAAAGTGGTAAAACTTATTAACAAAGTGGTATTTTGTGGTAAAATGTGGTAATTATTTTTATATTTTTGTCCATTATCATAAACTATCGTTTTTTGAACTCAATAATTGGAACATACGAATGTAAACTTGATGCCAAAGGAAGGCTGATGATTCCTGTTGCTCTAAAAAAGCAATTGTCAGCTTCGTTGCAAGATGGTTTTGTGTTGAAACGTTCTGTTTTTCAACCGTGTCTCGAGTTGTATCCGATGAGTGAATGGAATCTTATGATAAATAAAATCAACAAGTTGAATCGTTTTGTAAAGAAAAATAATGACTTCATAAGACGTTTTACGGCAGGTGTAAAAATTGTTGAGGTTGATGATTTAGGCAGACTTTTAGTTCCAAAAGACTTAGTGAGTTTTGCTAATCTTTCAAAGGATATAGTGTTGTCTTCGGCTGTTAATATTGTTGAAGTGTGGGATAAAGATGCTTATGAGAAATCAATTTCCGGAGAAGATGTTGATTTTGCTGATTTGGCTGAAGATGTAATGGGTAATATTAATGATGATGGTGATGGAGTATCATAATCCAGTTTTATTGAAGGAAACTGTCGATGGGTTGAATATTAAGCCTGATGGTGTTTATGTTGATGTGACTTTTGGTGGTGGCGGACATTCAAGAGAGATTTTAAAAAGACTTAATGACAAAGGAAGGTTGTATGCGTTTGATCAAGATGAAGATGCTTTAAATAATGCAATTGATGACGAAAGATTTGTTTTGATACACGAAAATTTCAGATATATAAAAAGATTTTTGAGGTTTCATGGTGTGAAAAGCGTTGACGGAATTTTAGCAGATTTGGGTGTTTCGTCGCATCAATTTGATGTTCCAGAAAGAGGTTTTTCAACTCGTTTTGATGCCGAACTCGATATGAGAATGAGTAAACGAAATGATCTGAGTGCTTATGTGGTTGTGAATGAATATGATGATGCCAATTTGAGGAGAGTTTTTTTGGATTATGGTGAATTAAAAAATGCACCAGCATTGTCAAGAACAATTATTGAGGCAAGAACAAAAAAGCCAATCAAAACTACTGATGAATTGAAAATCGTTCTTTCAAAATATTTGCCAGAAAAAATCAAAAACAAAGTTTTAGCTCAAATCTATCAAGCCATAAGAATTGAGGTAAATCAAGAAATGGAAGTTCTAAAAGAGTTTTTGGAACAATCATTAGAAATATTGAAACCTGAAGGAAGGCTAAGTGTTATTTCTTATCACTCTTTAGAAGATAGATTGGTAAAAAGATTCATGAAAAACGGCATGTTTGAAGGTGAACCTGAGCGAGATTTTTATGGAAATTTTTCTGTTCCTTTTGATTTGGTAGGCAAATTAATTGTTCCAGATGAAGAGGAAATAAAAGTAAATAACAGAGCGAGAAGCGCAAAATTGAGAATCGCCGAGAAAAAATGAAAAAAGGAGTTTATGGCATATTGAAAGCTCGTTTTTTAGTAAACGAAGATGCTACAAAAAACTGGAGGTTTATTCTCTACCTGCTTTTGTTAGCTATGTTGATGATTGCTAATACTCACAGATACGAACAAAAAGTTTTCAAAATAGCTGAATTGACCAACGAAGTAAAAGAACTCCGTTCAGTTTTTGTTGACAAGCGTTCAGAACTGATGAAATTAAAAATGGAATCGACGGTTTCACAGAAAATGATTGAAAGAAATATTTTTCCGTCATCAGTTCCGCCAAAAAAAATTAAAGTAAAAAAACCAAAAGAAAAGACATTCTTTGAAAAAATATGGCAGTAGAAGATAAACAAATATCTTACAGAATTTATCTGGTGGCTTTCGGGATTTTCCTGATGGCTTGTGCTGTCGTATTTAAAATTACCAAGATTCAATGGGTTGAAGGGGAACATTACAGAAAATTGGCGAAAGAAAAATCAGTTAAGAATTTTGTTATTCCAGCCAATAAAGGAAATATTTATTCTGCTGATGGTAGTTTGCTTGCTACATCAATACCCAATTATACTGTCAGATTTGATGCTGTTGCACCAAAGTCTGAAGATTTTAAAAAAAATGTAAAAGCGCTTTCAGACTCTTTATCAGTCATGCTTGGGAAACCAAGTTCGTATTATCACGCTGAACTTAGAAAAGCAAAAGCAAATAACAATAGGTATTTATTGCTTGCACGCGACCTAAGTTATACAGAATACATGCGTCTAAAAAGTTTTCCTCTATTTAATCTAGGAGCTTACAAAGGCGGTTTGATTACGGAACAAAAAACTGTTCGTGAACATCCTATTGGAAGGATTGCAGAAAGAACTATCGGTTACGAAAGGTTATTGCCAAATGGTCAACCTGATGGAAAAGGAATAGAGTGGTCGTTCAGAAATTATTTGAACGGAAAGGATGGTAAAATTTTAAAACAAAAAATTGCCAAAGGACAATGGAAACCAATTCGTGACGTAAATGAAGTTGATCCGCGCGATGGTTATGACGTTATCTCAACAATTGATGTTTATATTCAAGACATTGCACATCATGCATTATTGAAACAATTAGAAGAATATCAAGCAGATCATGGTTGTGTGGTGGTTATGGAAACCAAAACAGGTCATGTAAAAGCAATATCTAATCTTGGTAGAGCAGAAGATGGTTCTTATTATGAAACTGTGAATTATGCTGTTACTGAGTCGCATGAACCTGGATCAACATTCAAACTTGTTGATATGATTGCATTATTAGACGATAATAAAATAGATACGAGCAAAGTTTACGACACTCAAGGTGGAATTATCACTTATTATGGTAGAAAAGTTCGCGACTCTCATGAAGGTGGTTATGGAAGGATTTCTCTAGCTCGTGGTTTTGAGGTTTCTTCTAATACAGTTTTAGTACAAGCGGTTTATGAAAATTATAAAAACAATCCAAAAGAATTTGTAGATAGAATTGATAGAATGGGATTGAATAAACCACTTGGTTTACCATTCAAAGGCGAAGGAAAACCTTTTATTCCGCAACCTAATGAAAGTACTTGGAGCGGAATTGCATTGCCTTGGATGGCTTATGGTTACGGTGTTTCAGTAACTCCATTGCAAACTTTGGCATTGTATAATGCCATTGCTAATAATGGTGAAATGATAAAACCACAGTTTGTTTCAGAAATAAAAGAGTGGAACAAGACCATAAAAAAATACAATAAAGAGGTCATTAATCCAAAAATTTGCTCTGACGAAACCATAAAAAAATTAAAAGCCATCATGCAGAATGTGGTAAAAAAAGGCACAGCTTCTAAGTTGTATTCCAAAGATTTTTCAATGGCAGGAAAAACCGGTACAGCTGCAGCAAATTATGGTGCAAATGGTGGAGCAGATAAATATTATATTTCCTCTTTTGTTGGGTTTTTCCCTGTAGAAAAACCAAAATACTCTTGTATTGTTGTTGTTCACAAACCCAATACTTCAAAAAACAATTATTACGGTGCCGATGTTGCTGGACCAGTTTTTAAAAGAATTGCCCAAAAAATATTTACCGATGCGCCGTCAACTAATGAAATAAAAAGTTTAAATAAAAAAGTATACAAGCAAGAGAAAGCCTATCAGGATTATTATTCAATGGTGAGCTTGAACAAAAAAACGTTACCAAATCTCAAAGGAATGCCAGGAATGGATGCTGTGGCGCTTTTGGAAAACATGAAAATCAAGGTTAAAGTTATTGGTGTTGGTAAAGTAAAAAAACAATCAATTCAGCCAGGCGAGTCATTGGCAAAAATTAAATCTATTACACTAGAATTATCGTGATACTTTTAAAAGACATATTATATAAAGTTGGAATTGAATCTGTTCACGGTTCAACTGATATCGATGTTAACAAAATTGAATTTGACTCTAGAAAAATTCAACAGAATGATGTTTTTGTCGCTATCAGAGGAACATTGTCTAATGGACATGATTTTATTCAAAAGGCAATTGAGCTAGGAGCAATAGCCATTATTTGTGATGAATTGCCTAAACAGTTAATTGCTAGTGTTACTTATGTAAAAGTTGTAAATACTAATTCTGCTCTCGCTTTTCTTGCAGCTAACTATTACAAAAATCCATCTGCTAATTTAAAGTTAGTTGGGATTACTGGCACAAATGGCAAAACTACAATTGCGTCATTATTGTATCAACTTTTCAAAAAAGCTGGTTTCAAAGTTGGATTGATTTCCACTGTTAAAATAATGGTCGATGATGTTGAATACAAAGCAACACATACCACACCTGATTCGCTAACTATTAATCATTATCTAAATGAAATGGTGAGTATAGGTTGCGATTATTGTTTCATGGAAGTAAGTTCTCATGGAGTTCATCAAAAAAGAACCGAAGGTTTAACTTTTGCAGGTGGTGTTTTCACTAATTTGACACATGATCATTTGGATTATCACAATTCTTTTGCAGAATACAGAGATGTAAAAAAATCTTTTTTTGATAATCTGCCTAAAACAGCTTTTGTTTTAACCAATATTGACGATAAAAATGGTTCTGTGATGATGCAAAATACAAATGCTAAGAAGTTGACTTATGCATTGAAAAGCTATGCTGATTACAGAGCTCAAATACTGGAAAACCAACTTTCGGGATTGTTGTTGAAAATCAATGATAATGAAGTTTGGGTGCAATTAATAGGAACATTCAATGCCTATAATCTTTTGGCTATTTACGGAACGGCTATTGAACTTGGATTAGATAAATTGGAAGTTTTACGCTTGCTATCTGAACTAGAAAGTGTTTCTGGAAGATTTCAGTTTATAGTTTCTTCCCAAAAAATTACAGCTATCGTTGATTATGCTCACACGCCAGATGCATTGGAAAATGTGTTGAAAACTATCAACGATATCCGAACAAATAATGAACAATTGATTACAGTTGTAGGTTGTGGTGGCGATAGAGATAAAACCAAAAGACCAATCATGGCAAAAATTGCTTCTGAGATGAGTAATAAAGCCATATTCACTTCAGATAATCCTAGAACAGAAAATCCAGAAACGATTATTGAAGAAATGGAAAAAGGAGTTGAAGCACAGAATTACAAAAAAACGCTTTCAATTCTAGATAGAAAACAAGCCATCAAAACAGCTTGTCAACTTGCTAATAGTGGAGACATAATCCTTATTGCGGGAAAAGGACACGAAACATATCAAGAAATTAATGGTGTTCGTCATCATTTTGATGATATGGAAACAGTTAAAGAAATTTTAGAACAGCTAAATAAATAATTATGCTTTACTATTTATTTGAATATTTAGATAAAACATTGGACGTTCCAGGAACGGGTGTTTTCCAATATATAACTTTTCGCTCAGCGTTAGCTATCATGTTATCGTTGATGATATCAACCATTTACGGAAAAAAAATCATCAATTTTTTGAGAAATCAACAAGTTGGAGAAACCGTTCGTGAGCTTGGATTAGAAGGGCAAACTCAAAAAGCTGGAACTCCAACAATGGGTGGATTAATAATAATAATTGCTACACTTATTCCAGTAGTTCTATTAGCAAAACTGAATAATATTTACATCATTCTATTGATTGTTACCACACTTTGGATGGGAACAATTGGGTTTATAGATGATTACATCAAAATATTCAAAAAAGACAAACAAGGACTAAAAGGGATTTTCAAGGTTATTGGTCAAGTTGGTTTGGGATTAATAGTTGGTTCGGTTTTATACTTTCATCCAGGAGTAACCGTGAGAGAACGTTCATCAACGCCTATCACTTTTAATCAATCTCAAAACGAAATATCACAAATACCAGTTGATTATAAATCGACTACAACAACTATTCCTTTCACAAAAAATAATGAGTTAGATTATGCTCAAATCCTAAAACCATTTACAGATGATTATCAAAACTGGGCTTGGTTAGTTTTCATTCCAATTGTGATTTTTATCATTACAGCTGTTTCCAATGGTGCAAATTTGACCGATGGTATAGACGGTTTAGCAGCAGGAACTTCCGCTATTTCGGTTCTGGCGTTGGGTATTTTTACATTCGTTTCTGGAAATATCATTTTCTCAAGCTATCTGAATATCATGTACATTCCAAATTCTGGAGAAATGACGGTTTTCATAGCTTCTTTTGTAGGTGCATTGATTGGATTTCTTTGGTACAATTCCTATCCAGCATCAGTATTCATGGGTGATACAGGAAGTTTAACAATTGGAGGAATTATTGCGGTTTTGGCCATATCGGTTAGAAAAGAAATGCTGTTGCCAGTTTTGTGTGCCATTTTCTTTGCCGAAAGTCTATCAGTAATAATACAGGTTTCCTATTTCAAATACACAAAAAAACGTTTTGGCGAAGGCAGAAGAGTTTTCCTAATGTCGCCATTGCATCATCATTATCAAAAGAAAGGTTATCATGAAAGTAAGATTGTTACCCGTTTTTGGATTGTAACAATTTTGCTAGCTATTGTCTCAATTGTAACACTAAAACTTAGGTAATGAAAAGATTAGTTGTTCTTGGTGGTGGCGAAAGTGGTGTAGGAACTGCAATTCTCGGGAAGAAAAAAGGCTATGATGTCTTTGTGTCCGATTTTGGAAAAATTAAAGAAAATTATAAAGAAGTTCTTGAAATTAATGGTATAAAATGGGAAGATGAAAAGCACACAGAAGTGCTTATTCTCAATGCCGATGTTGTCATGAAAAGTCCAGGAATTCCTGAAAAAGCTCCAATCGTAAAAAAACTTTTGGAAAAAGGCATTCCAGTGATTTCTGAAATTGAATTTGCATGTCAGTTTACCAATGCAACAACAATTGGAATAACAGGTAGTAATGGGAAAACGACAACAACAATGTTGACTTATCATTTGCTAAAACAAGGTGGATTGAATGTGGGATTGGCAGGAAATGTTGGGAAAAGTTTTGCTTGGCAAGTTGCAGACGAAGATTATGATTGTTATGTACTGGAACTAAGTAGTTTTCAACTCGATGGAATTGTAAACTATAAACCTCACATAGCAATTATCACCAACATCAGCCCAGATCATTTAGATCGATACGATTACATATATGAAAATTATATCAATTCAAAATTCAGAATTACAATGAATCAAACCGAAGAGGATTATTTGATTTATGACAACGAAGATGAAGCGATACAAAATTGGTTAAAAAACAACAAAACAAAAGCTAGATTAATTCCTTTTTCGGTTTTAACTAAACAAGAAAATGGAGCATTTTTAAATAACGATACTATGGAATTTACTATTAACAACGAAGAATTTGAAATGAAAACGGCAGACATTTCATTAGAAGGCAAACACAATATGAAAAACGCAATGGCGGCAGCTTCTGTAGCTCAGCTAATGAAAATTAGAAAGCAAACCATTCGCGAGAGTTTGTCAAATTTTCAAGGTGTTGAACATCGTTTGGAAAAAGTGTTAAAAATTGCCAATGTACAGTACATAAATGATAGTAAAGCAACCAATGTAAACGCTACATTTTTTGCTCTAGATAGCATGACAACACCTACTATATGGATTGTTGGAGGAGTAGATAAAGGAAATGATTATAGCGAATTAATGCCGTTAGTTCGCGAAAAAGTAAAAGCTATAATTTGTCTTGGGATTGATAATAAGAAAATTATTGATGCATTTGTAGATGTTGTCGATATAATGGTTGAAGTTGACAATATGCGCGATGCAGTTCAAACCGCAAAACACATGGCAGAAAAAGGCGATACAGTTTTACTTTCCCCAGCTTGCGCAAGTTTTGATTTATTTCAAAACTATGAAGACAGAGGAAAACAGTTCAAAGTAGCAGTTCAAAATTTATAAAATTGGGTCAAATTTCGGTTTGGGTAGCTTTTATCCAAACCGAAATTAATTAAAGTATGAAAGAATTAATAAATAGTTTAAACGGAGATAAAGTCATTTGGGCATTTGTAGCTCTTTTGGCGTTATTTTCATTTATGCCTGTTTTCAGTGCAAGTAGTAATCTAGCTTACATGCGTCATGGAACAGGTAATACGTTTACCTATTTATTGAAACATGGAATTCAAATTTTTGTTGGATTTTATATCATTTACAAAGTTCACAAAGTTCCTTACCACTATTTTAGAGCAATATCCAAAATAGCATTGCCTATAGTTTGGGTTCTTCTTGTGTACACTTTGCTAAAAGGAACGGTAATTGATGGAGCAAACGCCAGTAGATGGATACAAATACCTTACATTGGGATTACATTTCAAACATCAACTTTGGCAGCCATAGTTCTCTATGTTTATGTTGCTCATTATCTTTCTAAAAAGCGCGATACACCAATAACTTTCAAAAACTCTTTCGTGGAACTTTGGCTACCTGTTTTTGTAACTATTATGCTGATTTTACCTGCCAATTTCTCTACTGCAGCGTTGATTTTTTCAATGGTTGTTATGTTGGCTTTCGTAGGTAAATATCCATTGAAATATATTGGAGTAATTGTTGGTGCTGGAATTATAAGTTTAATGTTTTTTATTTTGGTTGCCAAAGCTTTTCCAAATGCTTTTCCAAACCGTGTAGATACATGGATGAAACGTATTGATAACTTCGCTTCAGATAAACCAGATGAAGATGAATATCAAATAGAGAAAGCAAAAATAGCAATAGCATCAGGTGGAGTTTATGGACTTGGACCAGGAAAAAGTATACAAAAGAATTTTTTACCTCAATCTTCATCCGATTTTATTTATGCCATTATCGTTGAAGAATATGGATTATTTGGTGCTTTGGTGGTGATGGGTTTATACCTTTTGTTACTTTTCAGATTTGTTGTAGCTGCGCATAAATCAAATTCTGTTTTTGGAAAATTAGTCGTCGTTGGATTAGGATTTCCAATTATTTTTCAGGCAATGACAAACATGGCTGTAGCAGTTGAACTTTTCCCAGTAACAGGACAAACATTGCCATTAATCAGCTCTGGTGGTAGTTCCATTTGGATGACTTGTATAGCAATCGGAATTATCCTTAGTGTTACCAAAAAAGAAGAAGAAATTGCTCAAGAATTAGCAGATAAACAAAAAAGAGAAGAAGCGCTTCAAAGACTGATTGACAAACAGCTACAAGAGGAAGAGGAAGCATTGCAAGTTGAAAATGAAAATTACTCAATTGAGGATAAGGCAAACCCATTGGAACCAATTTTAAAGAAGAATTAATGAAGAAATTAAAATTCATATTATCTGGTGGTGGAACTGGTGGACATATTTATCCAGCAATTTCTATTGCCAATGAATTAAAATTGCGTTTCCCTGATGCGGAATTTCTTTTTGTTGGTGCCAAAGACAAAATGGAAATGCAAAAAGTTCCTCAAGCAGGCTACAAAATAGAAGGTTTGTGGATTGCAGGTTTACAGCGAAAATTGACATTACAAAATATGATGTTCCCATTCAAATTGATCAGCAGTTTGTGGAAATCTCGTCAAATAATAAATAAGTTCAAACCCGATGTGGTGATTGGAACTGGAGGTTTTGCTTCTGGACCATTATTGCAAGTGGCCAACAGCAGAAATATTCCAACTGTTGTTCAGGAACAAAATTCGTATCCAGGAATTACCAATAAATTATTGAGTAAAAAAGCAAACAAAATTTGTGTCGCATACGAAAACTTGGAACGATTTTTTCCAAAAGATAAAATAGTTTTTACTGGCAATCCTGTTCGCCAAGATTTGCTAGAAATTGACAATAAAAAAAGTGAAGCCATTGCGCATTTCAATTTGAATGCAACCAAAAAAACGTTATTGATTCTCGGCGGAAGTTTAGGCGCAAGAAGAATAAATCAGTTGATTGAAAAAGAGTTAGAATTTATTCAATCAAATGATGTTCAAGTCATTTGGCAATGCGGTAAATTTTATTTTGAAGAATATAAAAAATACAATAACAATAATGTTCAAGTTGTAGCATTTATTGACAGAATGGACTTGATTTATGCTGCAGCAGATTTTGTGATTTCGCGTGCCGGAGCATCATCAGTTTCAGAGTTATGTTTGGTAGGAAAACCAACAATTTTTATTCCATCGCCAAATGTAGCCGAAGATCATCAAACCAAAAATGCAAAAGCGATAGTCGATAAAAATGGTGCTATTCTTTTAAAAGAAAATGAATTAGATGAAAAATTTGAAACAATTTTTTCCAATTTAATTTCGGATGAAAGTTTGCAAAAAGAATTAAGCCAAAACATAAAAAGCTTGGCAAAGCCAAACGCAACAAAAGATATAGTTGAAGAAATAATTAAATTAATAAAATAACAAAGGCAAAAATCAATCTCAAAAATCAATGATAAAATTTGAATTTTGAAATTGAAGTTGATTTTTGAAGTTGTAATTGAATTTTGAAATTGAAAATGAATTTAAACCAAATACATAACGTCTATTTTATAGGAATTGGAGGCATAGGAATGAGTGCTTTGGCTCGTTATTTTCAAAACATTGGAATGAATGTTTCGGGTTACGACAAAACACCAACTATGTTGACTGACGAATTGATTGCTGACGGAATGCAAATTCATTTTGAAGATAATATTACTTTAATTTCAGAAAGTTATACGGTTGAAAATACACTTGTGGTTTACACTCCAGCAGTAAAACAACTTTCAGAATGGGAATATTTTAAAGAAAAAGGTTTCACGATTAAAAAACGTGCCGAAGTTTTAGGTTTGATAACCAAAGACACATTTTGTTTCGCCGTTGCTGGAACACACGGAAAAACGACAACATCGAGTATTCTTGGTCATATTTTGTACGAAAGTGGAGCAGATGTTACGGCTTTCCTTGGCGGAATTGTCGAAAATTATCATTCTAACTTAATTGGAAAAGGAAAAACAATTTCAGTAGTTGAAGCCGATGAGTTCGACCGTTCGTTTTTGCATTTGCATCCAGATATTGCTTGTGTAACATCAATGGATGCTGACCATTTAGATATTTATGGTGATAAATCAGCTATCGAAGACTCGTTTCGCGAATTTGCAGATAAAGTATCAGACAAAACCAAATTATTTGTTCCCAAAGGTTTGCCAATTGAAGGATTAACTGTAGGGATAAACAATGGTGCAACTTACACGGCAAAAAACATTAGAGTAGAAAATAGTAGTTATGTTTTTGATGTAGAAACACCTTCAGAAACGATTAAAAATATAGCGTTCGGTTTACCTGGACATCATAACTTAATGAATGCCTTGATGGCGTTAGCGATGGCAAAAACTTTTGGCACCCCAACCATTGACATTGCTAACGCCTTGGCTTCATTTAAAGGAGTACAACGACGATTTTCATATCAAATTAAATCTGAAAATTTAGTTTACATCGATGATTATGCACATCATCCGACCGAGATTAATGCAGTTCATCAAGCGGTGAGAGAATTGTATCCAAATCAAAAAATATTGGCAATTTTTCAACCTCATTTGTTCAGCAGAACCAAAGATTTTGCCGATGGTTTTGCCGAAAGTTTGGCTCAATTTGATGAATTATTGTTGATGGATATTTATCCAGCAAGAGAATTGCCTATGGAAGGAATAACTTCAGAATGGCTATTGTCAAAGATTAAAAACGAGAATAAAAAACTGGTTCAAAAATCAGCATTAATTGATGAAATTTTAAAATCAAAAGCTACGATTATTGTTACAATCGGTGCTGGAGATATCGGTGAAATGGTTCCTGAAATTAAAAGAGCATTGTCATGAAATATTTCAATTTTCAAAATATCAGACTAGTCGTAATGTTTCTAATTTTAATTGGATTGTTTTCGTTTACTTCTATTAGAAATTCACAACGAAAAATAAAGAAAATTGATGTTGAAATTATAGATAATAACATGCCTTTTTTGAAGCCTGAAATGGTTAATAAATTGTTAATAGAAAAAAATCAATACCCTAAAACCATTCATAAAGATGGTTTAGATTTGAATAAATTGGAGAAATCTGTCAGCAAGCAACAATTTGTTGAAAAAGCAGATGTTTTTGTAACAGTTGATGGTGTTCTAAAAGCGGTAGTAAAACAAAAATCACCTGTAGGTAGAGTAGTTGCACAAGACAGCTCTTTCTATATTGATAGTGAGGGAAATAGAATGCCTGTTTCAGAAAATTTTACAGCTAGAGTACCGCTAATTTCGGGGGGAATTTTTAATGTTGATAAAGAAAAATTTGCAGAAGTTTTGCAAAAAATAAATAGTGATGATTTTTTGAAAAAAAATATTATCAGTGTTCAAATTTTGCCTAACGGTAGCCTTGTAATGGAGAATAGAAATTATGATTACAAGATTGATTTTGGTCGAACAATTAACATTGATAAAAAATTTAAGAACTATAAAGCGTTTTTTCAAAGAGCTGTAAACGATAGTTTATTGAAAAATTATAAAAGAATAAATTTAAAGTTTACCCAACAAGTGGTTTGTATTAAATAACAGAGTTATGGAAAAAGAGAATATTGCAGTAGGTTTAGACATCGGAACAACTAAGATTGTTGCTATGATTGGCAAAAAAAACGAGTATGGAAAACTCGAAATCTTAGGAACTGGAAAGGCAAAAAGTCTTGGAGTTGCTCGTGGAGTTGTAAACAACATCACGCAAACAATACAATCTATTCAACAAGCAGTTATTGAAGCTGAGAATAACTCTGGTTATAAAATAAATGATGTTGTTGTAGGTATTGCAGGTCAACACATTAGAAGCATTCAGCACACAGATTATGTAATTAGAACTAATCCAGAAGAGGTTATTAGTGAAAAAGATATTCAATTGCTGATTGACCAAGTGAACAAACTTGCTATGTTACCAGGAGAAGAAATAATTCACGTATTGCCACAAGAATTCAAAATCGACGGTCAGCCAGAAATAAAAGAACCAATAGGAATGTCTGGAGCTAGACTTGAAGCAAGTTTTCATGTGGTTGTTGGACAGGCTTCATCGATAAGAAACGTTGGAAGATGCATTCAAAGTTCAGGTATAGAATTGTCTGGTCTTACTCTTGAACCGTTAGCTTCTGCTGATGCAGTTTTAAGCCAAGAGGAAAAAGAAGCTGGTGTTGCACTTATCGATATTGGTGGTGGTACAACAGATTTAGCAATTTTCAAAGATGGAATTATTCGTCATACGGCTGTTGTTCCATTCGGAGGGAATGTTATTACTGAAGATATAAAAGAAGGTTGTTCAATAATTGAAAAACAAGCCGAATTATTGAAAGTGAAATTTGGTTCTGCTTGGCCTGGTGAGAATAAAGACAACGAAATTGTGTCAATTCCAGGTTTGAGAGGAAGAGATCCAAAAGAAATTTCTTTGAAAAATTTGTCGAAAATTATCCATGCAAGAGTTGTGGAAATTATTGAGCAGGTTTTCACCGAAATAAAAGCCTATGGACACGAAGACCCAAGAAAAAAATTAATTGCTGGTATAGTGCTTACAGGTGGAGGATCACAGTTAAAGCACATCAAACAAATAGTGGAATACATCACCGGAATGGACACCAGAATTGGCTATCCAAATGAGCATTTGGCGGGTAACTCTAGTGAAGAAATTTCAAATCCACTATATGCAACTGCTGTTGGACTATTGATGAATAGTGTTGAAAAAAATAGCAACAGCGCATATAAAATTGAATTAAAAGAAGTTGCTCCAGAACAACCAAAAGTTGTTTTTCAACCAAAAATTGAACCAGTTCAAGAAGCACCTGTTCTAGAGGTTGTTAATGAAGAAGTTCAATCGCCAAGAGTAGAACACAAAATAACTACAGAAGAAAAAATCAAAAAATCATTTTTTGATAGATATGTAGAAAAGATTAAAGAATTTTTAGATAACGCAGAATAAGCATAATAGTCAAACAAAACCAAAATAGTATGATAAGCAACTCAGAATTTGGAAACATATCATTTGATTTGCCAAAGAACCAATCAAATGTAATTAAAGTTATTGGTGTTGGTGGAGGCGGAAGTAACGCCATCAATCACATGTTTAAACAAGGAATTAAAGGAGTAGATTTTGTTGTGTGTAATACAGACTCACAAGCACTTCAAAACAGCGCTGTTCCTAACAAGATTCAACTAGGTGTTTCATTAACAGAAGGACTTGGAGCAGGAGCAAACCCAGAAGTTGGGCATCAAGCTGCACTTGAAAGTATTTCTGATATCGAAAAAATGTTGGATAGCAATACCAAAATGGTTTTCATCACAGCTGGAATGGGTGGTGGAACTGGAACTGGTGCTGCACCAGTTATTGCTCAACTGGCAAAAGAAAGAGATATTTTAACAGTGGGAATTGTTACAATACCATTTCAATTTGAAGGAAAAGTTCGTTCAGAGCAAGCACTACAAGGTGTAGATAGATTAAGAAAACAAGTTGACTCGCTTATCGTCATCAATAATAATAAATTAAGAGAAGTATATGGAAATCTTGGCTTTAAAGCTGGTTTCTCAAAAGCAGATGAAGTTTTGGCAACTGCATCAAGAGGAATTGCTGAAGTTATTACACACCATTATACTCAAAATATTGACTTAAAAGATGCTAAAACAGTATTAGCAAATAGCGGAACTGCTATAATGGGTTCAGCTGTTGCTACAGGTGATAACAGAGCTAAAGAAGCTATCATAGCTGCTTTGGACTCTCCGTTATTGAATGATAACAAAATTTCAGGTGCTAAAAACGTATTGTTGCTTATCGTTTCTGGCTCTAGCGAAATTACGATTGATGAAATAGGAGAAATCAATGATCATATTCAGTCAGAAGCTGGGTATAATGCTAATATCATAATGGGTGTTGGTGAAGATGAAACATTGGGAGAAAATATATCAGTAACGATTATTGCTACTGGTTTCAATGCTGATCAACAAAATGGGATTGTAAACTCTCAACCTTCAAAAATCATACATTCATTAGAAGATGAGCAAAGATTAGTTCGTGATTTATCTCAAAAACCAGTTGAAGTTTTTACAAATATTGTTGATGCTCCGGTGGTGGAAAAAGAAGAGAAGATTGTTTTTGAATTAATAGAAGAAGAAATCGTTGAATCTAACACAAATGTTGAAACAACTGCACAAATCAATGAAAATGAATTGATAGCTATGAACGAATTCATCAAGAATCTTGATGTAACTTTTGAAATAGTTTCACCAATAAAAGACATTGATTTCAAAATAACTACTCCTCAAACGAAAGAGATTGAGGTTGTAGAAGCAAAAACCGTTGTTGAGAATGAAGAAGAGCAGATAACATTTGTTTTTGATGTGTCTTCAACACCGCAAGCTGAAAATGAGAACAAAATTGTTTTTGAATTATCAGATGAGACAAAAAACATTCAAGTAAATGAAGCTGTTCAGTTTGTTCCAGTTACTGAAGTAAATGAAGGTGGAGTTATCAAATATTCTCTTGAAGAATATATGGAACTTGAAAACGATTTATTGTCATCAAAACCTGCTGCAAAAGTTGAAGAGCCAATAGCAGAAGAGTTAAATATAACAATGAAACAGACTGAGGTTGAAAAACCTATATCAACTCCATTTGCATCAAATTTTGAAGATGTTTCTCCAATTGAGATGACCATTGAAGAAACATTAAAAATGAGAGCTGATGAAAGAAGAAGAAAATTAAAAGAGTTTAATTATAAATTCCATAATAATTCCTCTAGAATTGACGAAATGGAAAAAGAACCAGCTTACAAAAGACTAGGTGTTGATTTGTCTAATGAAAGCAATGCAAATGCTAATTCAAGATTATCACTTGGAATTGATAGTAATAATGACGTTCAGTTGCGTTCTAACAACTCATTTCTTCACGATAATGTAGACTAATTGTATTTCAAAATTGATTATATCAACCCGAAATTCTAATCAGAGTTTCGGGTTATTTTTTTTATCTTCGCATAGTTTTTATCACTAATTAAATTTTACAACACATGAGTTTAGAAGCAAAAATAATGGAGCAAATGAAAGAGGCAATGAAGGCTAAGGATACTGTTGCTCTTGAAGCTCTAAGAGCAATCAAATCGGGTATAATTTTAGCCAAAACCGAAGCTGGTGCATCTGATACACTTTCTGCAGATGATGAAATAAAACTACTTCAAAAATTAGTTAAACAAAGAAAGGATAGCGCAGATATTTTCACTAAACAAAACCGTTCAGACTTAGCTGAACCAGAACTGGCTCAAGTAGCAGTTATCGAAAAGTTTTTGCCAGCACAGTTGTCTGAGGCAGAAGTAGAAGCAGCAGTTTCTAAAATTATTGCAGAAGGTGGTTTTTCTGGTATGGCATCAATGGGGCAAGTCATGGGGAAAGCATCAGCTGCTTTATCAGGACAAACAGATGGGAAAACTATCTCGACTATTGTTAAAAAGTTATTAGCATAGTAAGATTATTAGACTTCTTAGAAAGTTAGACAACTTAGACTAAAAATCTAAGATGTCTAAAAGGTCTAACAATCTAAAAATCTAAAAATGGCTGCGTAGTTCAACTGGATAGAATATCAGATTTCGGCTCTGAGGGTTGAGGGTTCGAATCCTTCCGCGGTCACGAATAAATAATGAAATAATAAAAAAATGCCGAGCTAGCTTGAGCATTTTTTTGTTTTCATTATTTTCAAAGCGGAGCTTTGAAGGATATTGCGAAGCAAAATCCTAACAAAGTTTTATTCGAATGCTAAGCTAGCTTGAGCATTTTTTTGTTTTCATTATTTTCAAAGCGGAGCTTTGAAGGATATTGCGAAGCAAAATCCTAACAAAGTTTTATTCGAATGCCAAGCTAGCTTGAGCATTTTTTTGTTTTCATTATTTTCAAAGCGGAGCTTTGAAGGATATTGCGAAGCAAAATCCTAACAGAGTTTTATTCGAATGCCGAGCTAGCTTGAGCATTTTTTTGTTTTCATTATTTTCAAAGCGGAGCTTTGAAGGATATTGCGAAGCAAAATCCTAACAAAGTTTTATTCTAATGCTGAGCTTGCTTGAGCATTTTTTTGTTTTCATTATTTTCAAAGCGGAGCTTTGAAGGATGTTGCGAAGCAAAGTCTTTAAAATAATTTTTGGGCTTATTAATAAAAAATGTTCTTTTTACATTTCTGATTTTTATCATGATTTTTTAGCTCATCAATGAGTAATTTTAGAGTGGAAATAAAAGCGCATAATCATGAAAGCAAATGTACCTGTGTCAACTATTATGACAAAAAACGTAATCAAACTCAATCTTGGGGATGATTTGACTAAAGCTGAAACACTTTTCAAAAAGAATCATATCAGACATATGCCAGTTGTTAATGGCAACAAAATATTAGGAATGTTAAGTTATACTGATTTACTCCGCATTTCGTTTGCAGATGCTGTTGATGACGATGAGATGGATGTAGACGTTACAGTCTATAATATGTTTACTATAGAGCAAGTCATGACAAGGAATTTAGTAACTATTTCGCCAGATTCTAGTATTAAAGAAGTAGCTGAAATACTTGCGGTGAAAGAATTTCATGCTTTGCCTGTTGTTGAAGATGAACTGTTAGTAGGAATAGTAACTACTACGGATTTAATCAAGTATCTTTTGAAGCAATATGCTTAAAATAGAATTGTAACTATTGTTGATTACTAATTTCCTTGAGATTAGCTATGGTTTCTTGTGGATTTATAGCATTGAACACAAAACTTCCAGCCACTAAAACATCGGCACCAGCATCAGCAAGTTGTTTTGCATTTTTGTTAGTAACACCGCCATCAATTTCAATTAATGTTGAAGCATTTTTTCTATTAATTAATGCTTTTAGTTTTTCAACTTTGGAATAAGTGTTTTCAATAAATGATTGTCCGCCAAAACCTGGATTAACACTCATAATTAATACCAAATCAATATCCTGAATTATATCCTCCAATAAATCAACATTAGTATGTGGATTTAAAGCAACTCCAGCTTTCATTCCTTCAGCTTTAATTGCTTGTAAAGTTCTATGAAGATGTGTGCAAGCTTCATAGTGAACGGTCAAAATATCAGCGCCTAATTTTTGAAATGTTTCAATATAACGTTCTGGTTGAACAATCATCAAGTGAACATCAATAGTTTTTTTGGCATGTTTTGAAATAGCGTCTAAAACAGGCATTCCAAAAGAGATATTCGGAACAAAAACGCCATCCATAATGTCGATATGAAACCAATCAGCTTCACTGTTGTTAACCATTTCGATGTCGCGTTGTAAATTGGCAAAATCAGCGGCAAGAACTGATGGTGCAATTAAAGTATTCTTCATGAGTTTTGTGTTGTTTTTGCAAATTTAATTATAAAAAAGCAAAACTTCGGAAACCATAGCATGAAATACGAACAAAGCGTGTATTTTACTCGCCTAAAAAGCAAAACTCCGGAAACTCGACCTCGTTTTTTTTGCTGTGCAAAAAATAAAACTCCGGAAACTGGACCTCGTTTTTTTTAACGAGGGAACAGACTGGAGTTTTATTTGCCGTGTAAAAAATAAAACTCCGGTAATCAGCCGGAGTTTCAATCATCAATCAAAAAACGAACAGTTAATCAGACTGTTTGTTGCTATTAAATCCCAATTTTTTAAATTCCAAATTCCAATATTGGAATTTGTGTTTATTTTTTTGGAATTTTTGGGTTTACCCAAGATAAGTTTTCAAGATTTTACTTCTTGATGTATGTTTTAATCTGCGAATTGCTTTTTCTTTAATCTGACGAACGCGTTCGCGAGTTAAATCAAAAGTTTCTCCAATTTCTTCCAAAGTCATTGGATGTTGATCTCCTAATCCAAAGTACAAACGAACGACATCTGCTTCTCTTGGTGTAAGAGTTTCTAATGAACGCTCAATTTCTGTACGTAAACTTTCGTGAATCAATTCTCTATCAGGATTTGGAGATTCTCCAGAACGTAAAACGTCATACAAATTAGAGTCTTCACCTTCAACAAGCGGTGCATCCATTGATAAATGACGACCAGAATTTTTCATAGATTCTTTTACGTCGTTTACGGTCATGTCAAGTTCTTTTGCAATTTCTTCCGCACTTGGAGCACGTTCGTTAGATTGTTCTAACAAGGCATACATTTTATTGATTTTATTGATAGAACCAATTTTATTTAATGGCAAACGAACAATACGAGATTGCTCTGCAAGTGCTTGCAGGATAGATTGTCTAATCCACCAAACGGCATATGAAATAAATTTGAAACCACGTGTTTCATCAAAACGTTGTGCAGCTTTAATAAGTCCCAAGTTTCCTTCATTAATCAAATCTGGAAGAGTTAATCCTTGATTTTGGTATTGTTTTGCTACCGAAACTACGAAACGTAAATTAGCTTTTGTTAGTTTTTCTAATGCTCTTTGGTCTCCAGCTTTGATACGCTGTGCCAATTCCACTTCTTCATCGGCTGTAATCAAATCTACTTTACCGATTTCTTGTAGGTATTTGTCTAAGGATGCGGTTTCACGATTGGTAACCTGTTTTGTGATTTTGAGCTGTCTCATCTATTTTTCTCCTTTTCTTTAAAGTGTTCGGATTGTTATACGTTACAAGTTTCAAAAAAGTTACAAAAAGATGAAAAAAATAAACCCTAAACTATATCTCTACAGTTTAGGGTGCAAAATAACCACAATTAAATACTTAAAATGAATATTGAACTCCTGTTTGCAAATCAATAATGTAAGGTTTATAAATGTTATTGTTATATGCTATTAACTGATAATTGAATCTTGGTTTAATAAAAATTTTTGTTTTTTTAAATGTTTCATGACTTAACTGAATTCCAATGCTAGCTGAAATTGAACTGTTTAGCAAATCGCTTGTTTTTCCTATAAATTTATTAAACCCAGTATCTGTCTTAACAGAAACACTATTTTTTTCCAGATATAACATACTCATACCAACAATATAATTTAGCTCTATTTTTTTTTGAAAAAATCTGTATTGAATTTCGACAGGGATTTCTGAATATGAAATGCTTTGTATTATATCCATTTTTTCAGTATTGTTAAATTCTGTATACAAAGATTGATTGGATATTCCAATTTTATAATCAATACCATTGTAGTTTGAAGTGTTTATTAAAGCATTTTTTGTTATGCATTTAAGATTTAGTTTTTGATAGCCAATACGAAGGCTTATTTTTGAATTGCCGGAATACGTTAAGCCCGCTCCATAACTAAATGTGATTGGGAAGCTTGTGGAATTATTTTTTAATCTTTCATCTAAGTTTGTTTTAGACGAAATGAAACCAAGAATTGTTGGTGATACAATAAAATCAATTTTAAATTTTCCTATTTGTTTAGAATCTTTGAAATCAGTTGTGTCAATTATGTCTTTCTTTTCAAGAATTTCTCTCTTTTTTGATTTTTTTATTTGGTTTGGCTCATCTTCTTTTTGAATGTTTTTTTGTTCAATATTTAAAACTTTAAATGAATTTTTTGTAACTATTGTATCTAAAGCAATTAAATTGTTTTTAACAGTAGAGTTATTATTTAAATCGGTTTTGTTTTGTGTAATAATTGGTAACTCTTTATTGATTTTTTTCTTTTCAGTAAAATAATTACTAGCTCTCTTTTCTTTAGAAAAATCATTTTTTAGAACAAATAAATTCTCATTAATTTCTGACTTTTTTATGATATCATTTGATTTATTATGATTTATTAAAGTATCAATTGATGCATTTGAATCATCGTTTTCAAATTCAGATGAATTATTAACTGAATTGGTTTTTTTAATTGATTGAAAATCTTTATGGGAATTTTGAAAATAGAAATATCTAATCAATCCTGCTATTATAAAAACGCTTAAAATTTTACTCCAAAATAAAATGAATGCAATTCTTCTTTTTTTCTTTTTTCTATTAAGCTTATGTTCAATCTCTAACCAAAGTTCGTTTCTTGGAGTTTTTTCAATCAAAGCAAGTTTTTTTTGTATGCTTTTTCCTATATCGTTTTTATTTTCCATATTTTAAATTCTGGTTGAGGATTTGACTTTTTTGTTTGATTTTCTCTTTTAAAATCAATTTAGCTCTATGCAAGTTCGATTTTGAAGTACCAACTGAAATTGATAAGATTTCGGCGATATCTACATGTGAAAAATTATCTAATTCATATAAGCAAAAGACTAGTCGATATTGATTAGGTAATTGCTGAATTAGATTTAATATAGCGTCAATAGAAAATTCATCTAAATCGTTTTCATCAATTTCTGTGTCAGTATAATTTAAATCACTGATAGGAATTAATTGATGTGATTTTTTATAACTGTCGATAGCCTTATTAATCGTAATACGTTTCATCCAGCCTTCAAACGAACCGTTGAAATTAAACTTGTTAATATTAGTAAATATTTCTATAAAAGAATTTTGCAAATTGTCTTCAGCATCCTCAGTGTTTTTACAATATTTTAAACAAATTGTAAATAGCATGTCCTTGTATAGGTCATACAGTTTTTTTTGTGACGCAATATCATTTTTTGCGCATTTTTTTATGAGTTGATCTAAATTCAAAAGACTTAATTAAAAATAGCGAATACATCTAATCTTTACGGTTAATAAATTTGTAACCTTAGAACAGTTTACATCTTCACCATTTGAAAAATCAATCGCCTTAACTGTTGTTGTATCATTTTCTGTTGAACTCCAATAAAGATTATTGCTTAATGAACCAAGACTTTGCAAATGTAAATTGGTGTAAATTAAATATAATTCATCGTGACTAGGCAAAAACCAATCTTTAAGTTCATTAATACTATATTCAAAAGCTGACTTTGCAGCTACAGTTCCGTCGTTTGAAATATCACAAATTGAAGGATTAGTGTAAAAATTTAAAAGAGTATCATGAAAGTTTAATATTCTACTACTATTCAATAATCCTTTGCCAATTTCACTGTTATTTGTTCCTTCAACTGAAGAATTTGCACAACCCCATTGATTATTGGGTAAATCATTTGTTGAGACTTCAATATATCTCCATCCATAACTATAATTCCCTTTGTCATAAAAAACAATTCCACCACCTGGGCCTTCATCACCAATTTCGTAATTGGCTGTTGTTTGGCAAGCTCTTCGTAAATGAATCTTTTTTGGATCGTTCTCTATTATTATATCATCGGGCGTTACATTTATTTTTCTGTCAATATTCCAATCTAAAGCTACCTGTGAACTGCCTTCTAAATTTATGTTTAAATGTATCTCATTATTAATAAATAAAAATATCCAATTTCCTATATATTCTTGATTATCATAGTGAAATTTTAAAGTGCAATCTTGATTTACTTCAAAATATCCACCTAGATATTTATTGTCGGTGTTTTCATTATATTGAATTTTCCATATACATGGAACATAGCCTTGGGGTGATGGAGTAAAGAAAATACCAGTGCAATATGTAATAATATCTTCTTTTGAACAACTATCTATCGCTAATTTTAATTCATTATTGTTGTTTACTGTAAATTCTGTTCCATCACTTAATGTAGTTGAAATAGGATAGCTTATACTTAAGTATTGGTTATTTGGAAGTTCGCCTAAAAAGTTGCTGAAATTTTCATCGCCAATTATTGTAATTGTATTAATAGGATGTAGGTTTTGATCATAGACGTTAAGACGTAACGGATAAACGATATCAATACATACAATATCATGCATTGGGTCATTTTCAGAATTGGTAACACGTTCTAGTAAAGAATATAATTCTGATCCTTTTGTAACTATATCCTCTGCTTTAGGCAAGACTATATTGTCATCAATATCTTCACAACTATTATTTACTGTAATAAAACATAACAGTATTAGGACTTTGGATAAAAAGATTAAATTTTTCATTTCTCTCGTTTTTAATAAAGTCTTTATAAAACCAGAATGGTTGCGTTTATAATAAAAAAAATCCTCAATTTTGTTGAGGATTTTTTAATTATTAACCTTGAGGATTATCTTTTTTCTGATTGTCTTCAGGTTTTTTGTCTTCTCTTGGAGGACGAGGCAATAATGCTTTTCTAGAAACTTTTGGTTTTCTAGTTTTTGGATCTAGTCCTAAATATTTCACTTCCAATATTTCGCCTTCTTTTACAAAGTCGCTTATTTTTTCAGTGCGTTTCCAATCCCATTCTGAAACGTGTAATAAACTGTCTTTTCCTGGAACAAATTCAACTACTGCACCAAAATCTAAGATTTTTGTAACTTTAACTTTGTATGTTTCACCTTCTACAGGAGCAAAAACTTGGTTTTGAATAGTAGCAAATGCTTTGTCCATTCCTTCTTGTTTTGTGCCCAAGATTTCAATTTCTCCAAATTCACCAACTTCTGTAATTACAATAGTAGTTTCAGTATCGGCTTGTAATCCTTGAATGTTTTTACCTCCAGGTCCAATAATTGCTCCAATGTAATCTTTAGGAATACTAAATTTAACAATTTTTGGAGCTTTTGGTTTCACTGTTGGATTTGGCTGTGCTATAGTTTCAGTGATTTTGCCTAAGATGTGTAAACGTCCATCACGAGCTTGTTCTAGAGCTTGTTCCATGATGTCGTAACGCAATCCTTCGATTTTGATATCCATTTGGCAAGCAGTGATACCATCAGCTGTTCCAGTTACTTTAAAATCCATATCTCCTAAATGATCTTCATCACCTAAGATGTCTGATAGTACAGCAAATTTTTCACCATCAGTAATCAATCCCATGGCAATACCAGAAACAGGTTTTACCATTTGAACTCCAGCATCCATCAATGCTAATGTTCCCGAACATACAGTTGCCATAGAAGAAGAACCGTTAGATTCTAATACTTCTGAAACTACACGAATAGTATAAGGACAATCTGCAGGTATCATGTTTTTCAAAGCACGTTGTGCCAAGTTTCCATGTCCAACTTCTCTTCTAGATGTTCCTCTAAGTGGTTTTGCTTCACCTGTTGAGAATGGTGGGAAGTTGTAGTGTAAGTAGAAACGCTCTTCGCCTTGTTCCGAAGGTAAATCAATTACGTTAGCTTCTCTAGATGTTCCAAGTGTTACAGTAGCCAAAGCTTGTGTTTCACCACGAGTAAATATTGCCGAACCATGTGCTGATGGAAGATAATCTACTTCGCACCAAATTGGTCTAATTTCAGTTGTTTTTCTTCCGTCTAAACGAATTCCTTTTTCTAAAATTACGTTTCTAACAGCTGTTTTTTGAACCTTGTAATTGTATTTGCTTACTAATTCAGCTAAATCAGCATTTTCTGCATATTCTTCCTCAGTATAAAGAGCTTTTACTTCTTCTTTTACTAAAGCAAATTTTTCTCCTCTTTCACTTTTTGCAGAAGCTTCTTGTGCAATAGCATAATATTTTTCATAAGCTGCTGCTTTTACTTTAGCATAAACTGCTTCGTCTTCTTTTTCAGATTCATATTCTCTGTATGCTGGCGAACCTAGTGCTGCTCTTAATTTTTCTTGAGCAACAATTTGTGCCTTGATTGCTTCGTGAGCAAATTTGATAGCTTCTACCATTTCTGCTTCTGAGATTTCTTTCATCTCACCTTCAACCATACATACTGAGTCAGCAGAAGCACCAATCATCATATCGATATCTGATTGTTCTAATTCTTCACGGCTTGGGTTAATGATTAATTTACCATTTACACGACCTACTCTAACTTCTGAAATTAGGTTGTAAAAAGGAATATCAGAAACTGCTAATGCTGCTGATGCTGCTAAACCTGCTAACGCATCTGGCATTACATTTTCATCATGCGACATTAGTTGAATCATTACTTGAGTTTCCGCATGATAATCATCGGGGAAAAGCGGGCGTAATACACGGTCAACAAGACGCATTGTTAAAATTTCAGAGTCGCTTGGTCTTGCTTCTCTTTTGAAAAAACCACCAGGAAAACGACCTGCAGCGGCAAATTTTTCACGGTAATCAACCGTTAATGGGAGAAAATCTACTCCTGGATTGGCAGTACGGGCAGATACTGCAGTTGCTAATAACATGGCATCGCCCATACGAACCACGACAGAACCGTCGGCTTGTTTGGCTAATTTACCTGTTTCGATTGAAATGGTTCTACCATCACCTAAATCGATAATTTCTCGGGTAACTTTAGGAATCATAAATTTTTTAATTCTTAATTAAACAAAGGGTCTTAGTTGTGTTGTTGTGTAGTTGTCTGTTACCCAATGAAAAACCAAACTTTTTTCTGTCCAAATATACAAAACAAAAAGAGGCGCGCAGGCACCTCTTTTCTTGAAATTATTTTCTGATGTTTAATTCCTTGATAATCTCACGATATCTCACGATATCTTTTTTCTTTAGGTAATCCAAGTGACTTCTTCTTTTACCTACCAATTTCACCAATGAACGCTCAGTATTGTAATCGTGACGATTTCTTTTTAAGTGCTCAGTTAAGTGGTTAATTCTGTGAGTAAACAAAGCGATTTGTCCTTCAGATGAACCTGTGTTTGTTGCAGAACCTCCATGTTTTGCAAAAATTTGTTCTTTTACTTCTTTAGTTAAGTACATGCTAATATTGTTTAAATGATTATTATGTATGAATTGATTTTTTCAATTCGGTTGCAAAGGTAACAATAAATCTGAATTATGAATTATTTTATTGAAAAAGTTTTGCTACCTCTTTGTTTACAAATTCTAAGAAACGTTCATCTGCTTCTGTGAAAGGATCCAAAACGTGACTATCAATATCAATTTGTCCTATGTTTTTTCCATCAACAAATAATGGAACAACAATTTCTGACTTAACAGTAAAGCTACAAGCGATATAATTATCTTGAGCGGATACATCTGGCACAACAAAATTAGCATTTGACTCTGCTACTTGCCCACAAATTCCTTTTCCAAAAGGGATTACAGAGTGGTCAGTTTCTGCACCTACATATGGACCTAGATGTAATGTTTTGGTGTCATGATTGGCAAAATAAAAGCCAACCCAGTTGTAATAACTCACATTATCTGAAAGAAATTGACAAAGGTTTTTTAATTTGGTATCTCTATCAGCGCTGGTATCGTCTAAAATTTTAATTACGCTTGGTTTTAGTTCTTCAAAATTCATCTCAATATTTTTTGCAAATGTAGTTATTGAAATGGAGCTAATTTTATATATTTTTGTTAAAAAATCATTTGAAAGATATCCTCAAAGAATATAAACCCTTTCTACAATTTTTGGCCAAATTCTTCATTTGTTATTTGGTACTGACACTCTTTTATCAATATTACTTAGGACAGTTTGAAAAAAAAAATAATCAAATTGACACTTTTACTATTTCAGTTGGCAAGCAAACTATTGGGGTTTTAAGATTGTTTGAGGAGAATTGTTATTCTATCAATCATTTAACTGAACCTAGCGTAAAAATATATTACAAAAACAAATATGTTTCTAGAATAATTGAAGGTTGTAATGCAATCAGTGTTATGATTTTATTTATTTCATTTGTAGTGGCTTTTACAGGTAGATTTAAAAGTACGGTTTGGTTTATCCTCATGGGGTTGATACTTATTCATATTTTGAATATAACTAGAATAGCATTGTTGTCTGTTGCATTATTTAAGTTGCCTCAATATGAACATTTCTTGCACGGAGTATTGTTTCCATTGATAATTTATGGTGTTGTATTTCTTCTTTGGGTAATTTGGGTAAATAAATTTTCGTTGTATGCTAAACAGGTTAAAAAATAATTTGGGCAAAATAGTTTGGATACTGGTTTTGGTAATTCTTTTGGTTTTGATTAGAGCCTTTGAAAACACTATTTTTTATGATCCGTTAATTGATTATTATAGAAGTGAATATGCACATTTGCCTTTTCCAGAAATAAATGTCATAAAGTTATTTCTTAGTTATGGTTTTAGATTTTATCTCAATACAGTGTTGTCGCTATTCTTGTTGTATGTGATTTTTAAGGATACCAAGATTGTAAAGTTTTCAATTTTACTTTACATGATTTTGGGCACAATATCTATGATTGCATTCTTTTTTGTTCTGAATTTTTTTGCCGATGAAAGCAAAATGACTTTGTTCTACATCAGAAGATTTATCATTCAACCAATTTTTATTTTGTTGCTTATTCCTGCTTTTTATTATCAAAAAGTTCAAAGTTCTATCAAAAAATAACTAACTTTACGCATAATATTTATGCATGAAAATTGTAAAACATTCGGGAAATATTGTCGACTTTAAAAGAGAAAAATTACGAAACTCTCTACTGAAGTCTGGTGCTTCAAAGAATATTGTTGAAGACGTTATCAGTCAAATTGAAAAGCAACTTTACGAGGGAATTTCTACGAAAAAAATATACAAACTAGCTTTTGGATTACTCAAAAAAAATGCAAATGCACATGCAGCTAGATACAATTTAAGAGCAGCTATACAATTACTTGGCCCAGCTGGTTTTTTCTTTGAAAAGTATATTGCTAAATTATTTCAATCAGAAGAATTTGAAACATTGACCAATCTTTCGCTACAGGGTAATTGCGTTTCTCATGAGGTGGATGTTGTAGTTAAAAAAAACAATGTTTTAACTATGATAGAATGTAAATTTCATGCGGGTAGAGAAGCAGTTTCAGACGTAAAAGTACCTATGTACATTTTGTCAAGATTTAATGATTTAAAACCTCTTCAGCATAATATTTTTCAAAAGAATGATACAATTGATAACTGCTATATAATTACCAACAATAGATTTACATCTGATGCAATCAAGTTTGCCAAATGTTCAAATATTAATTTATTGAGTTGGGATTATCCCAATAATGATAACCTTAGAGATAAAATCGATAAAAATCAGTTGTATCCTGTAACTTGTCTGACAACTTTGACATTGGCAGAAAAAGACAGATTAATGAACCTAGGGATTATTTTGGTAAAAGAACTGCTCAAAGATACCAACTGTTTGAAATCAATTGATTTGAGCCCGAATAGAATTAAAAATGTGATTAGAGAAGCATCGGAACTTTGTAAATACATATAAAATGAAAATAAAATTCATAGGTGGTGTTGGAACTGTTACAGGTTCAAAGACTTTGATAGAAAGTAATGGCATTAGAATACTAATAGATTGTGGACAATTTCAAGGGTTAAAACCGCTAAGAGAACTCAACTGGGAACCATTGCCAGTTTTACCATCATCTATTGATTTTGTACTCTTGACACATGGTCATCTTGATCATTGTGGTTGGTTACCTAGACTTGTTGCCCAAGGTTTTGATGGTAAGATTTTCTGTTCGTCGCCAACAATGTCTATAGCAAAGTTAATATTACTAGATAGTGCCAAAATTCAAGAAGAAGAAGCCGAGAGAGCTAATGAAGAAAAAACAGCCAAACATGAAATAGCGGAACCATTATATACTGTAGAACAAGCTCAAGAAGTTTTCCCACTTTTTAGAACTGTAAAACATAATGAAACAATTCAACTAGATGCAGAAATTTCGGCAAAGTTTTTTGGGTCTGGTCATATTATTGGAGCATGTAGTATTGAGTTGGTTCTGGAAGGCAAAACTTTAGTTTTTTCTGGTGATTTGGGTCAAGATGATGATGTTTTGATGTTTCCTCCTATAAAACCAAAAAAAGCCGATTATATTTTTATGGAGAGTACCTATGGTAATAAAATTCATCCAGAAGAAGATGTAAAATTGATTTTGGAAACTTATATCAACAATACATTTCATAAACAAGGAACAGTAATCATTCCAAGTTTTGCAGTAGAAAGAGCACAAACATTGATGTATTTGATTTGGCAATTAAAACAAGAAGATAGAATTCCAAATATTCCTTACATCATTGATACACCAATGGGAGTTGATGTGTTAAATGTTTTTTATTCTAATTTAAATTGGCATAAACTTTCAAAACCTCAATGTGAGGAAATGAGAAAAGTATTTGATATTATTTCAGATTATAAAGAAACTATTGAAACTATTTATGATAATAGACCAAAGGTTATTATTGCAGCGAGTGGAATGATGACAGGTGGAAGAGTGTTGGGCTACCTAGAAAGATATATCTCAAGACCAGAAACGACACTTGTAATAGTAGGTTATCAAGCAGAAGGCACAAGAGGAAGAAAACTACTTGAAGGAGCAAAAGAATTAAAGATTTTTGGAAAATATTATGATGTAAATGCCAACATTGTTGAAATAGAAAGTTTGTCTGCACATGCCGACCAAAAAGATTTGCTGAACTGGCTTTCAGAATTGGAACAAAAACCAAAAAAAGTATTTTTACTTCATGGTGAAAACCAACCAGCTGATGAATTGAGAATTAAAATCCAAGAAAAATACAACTTTAACTGCAGTGTGCCTATGATAGCGCAAGAAATTGAAATCTAATTTTAACAAAAATTTTCAAAAAGCAACCACACATATTTATACCTTTGTCCTATGTTTTTCAAAAAGCAAATAAGCATTTTAATAGCGGTTCTAGTTTTAGTTTCTAACTCTGGATTGGCTTTCAACGTGCATTATTGTGGCGGAAAAATAGCTTCTATAACTTCTGTTTTTTCTGATGGCGAAGTTTGTTCGATGCCAGTAAAAGAGGTGAAATCTTGCTGCGAAAAGAAACAAAAAATCAACAAAAAATGTTGCTCAGATAAAGAAGTAAATCTTAAAAACAAAACAGAAAAAGTAGTTGTAAAAACTATTTCTTTTGATTTTGAACCAGCATTCTTTATCGATAATACTTCATTTAATCAAATTGTAGTAAACAAAGTTGACTATAAGCATCAAGTTTTTGAATATTACTGTGATGCCAATGCACCTCCATTATATCAACTCTACTGTCAATACACGTTTTACGCATAAATTTTAAGCAAAATAGTATAGCTCGAACGATAGAATTATTATTTGTTTAAAATTTTAACAATGAAAAAAACACTGATTTTATTAGTGGTTTTGGCTTTTCACTATTCCTATTCACAAGAAAAACAATTGGATGAAGTGAAGGTTCAAGCCACACAAAAAGGATTGAAAAAATCCATAAAAGGAACTTCCAATACAACAATTGTGTCAAGTAAAGAACTTTTGAAAGCCGCATGTTGCAACTTGGCGGAAAGTTTTGAAACTAATCCATCAATTGATGTAAACTTTTCCGATGCACTCACTGGAACGAAACAAATCAAAATGCTCGGACTAACAAGTCCATACATCATGATTACCGAAGAAAATATTCCTTCTGTTCGTGGCGCATCACAAGCTTATGGACTTTCGTTTACACCAGGAACTTGGGTAGAAAGTATTCAAATTACAAAAGGAGCAGGAAGTGTTGTCAACGGGTATGAAAGTATTTCGGGACAAATAAATACGGAATTGCTCAAGCCAATGAAAGATATTCCTTTTTTCCTGAATGCCTATGGCTCATCCGATAGCCGATTTGAACTCAATACACATTTCAATAAAAAGCTTTCCGAGAAATGGGCAACTAGTCTATTTGTTCATGGTAATGCACGAGTGGTAAAAAATGACATGAATGATGATGGTTTTCTCGATAATCCGCTCGGAAAACAGTTTAACATAGCCAATAGATGGCAATACACTGATTCACAAACTGGTTGGGTTTCTTTCTTGAATTTTCGTTTTATGAAAGACGAAAAACAAATAGGTCAATTAGATTTTGAACCAGATAGAGACAAGTTTACAACAAATTATTGGGGTTCAGAAATCAATACAGAACGATTTGATTTTGCCTCAAAAGTAGGCTATGTTTGGGCATCAATGCCGTTTCAAAGTATTGGTTTTCAAAATGCTTTTTCAAATCATATTCAACAGTCTTACTTTGGATTTAATCAATATGATATACATCAACAAAGCTATTATTCGAACTTGATATTCAATTCGATAATAAACAACACCATGCATAAGTTTGCTACTGGATTGAACTTTACTTATGATAAATATTCAGAATTTGTAAACCTAAATGATGTAAGTAGAATTGATAATTCTGTTGGAACTTTTTTTGAATATACATTTGATAATAATGATAAGTTTAGTGCTGTTCTTGGCGCAAGGATTGATTATCATAATCGTTTAGGATTGTTTTTCACACCAAGATTTCATGCTAAATATATTCCGTGGGAAAAAGGAGTTTTGCGTTTCTCTGCTGGAAGAGGAAAGCGAGCTGCAAATATTTTTGCTGAAAATCAGCAATATTTTGCAAGTTCAAGAACTATTTCTATACTGGATTCAGATGGAAAAATCTATGGTCTAAATCCAGAAATTGCATGGAATTATGGCGTTAGTTTTACTCAAAATTTTCAGCTTTTTGGAAAAAAAGCGGATGTTACTTTGGATTTCTATAGAACGGATTTTCAAAATCAAGTTGTAGTAGATGTAATGCAGAGTCCACAATATGTTCTATTTTATGATTTGAAAGGAAAATCTTTTGCCAATAGCTTGCAAGTTGATTTCAATTATGAAATTTTAAAGCATTTCAATTTGCGTTCGGCTTACAAATATTATGATATTTCAACTGATTATCTTTCGGGGAATTTTCAGCGACCACTTCAAGCCAAACACAGAGTTTTTGCAAATCTTGAGTATGAAACCCATCAAAAAGAGAATGGAAGCCAATGGAAGTTTGATTTCACAACTAATTGGCTCGGAAAACAGCAGTTGCCAAATACAAAAACTAATGCTGCAGCCGATAGTTTTCCTGAATTTTCACCTTCATTTGCTGTAATGAATGCACAAGTAACCAAAGTATTTTCGAATACTTTCGAAATATATATTGGTGGAGAGAATATGGGTAATTATCGTCAGAGTAAAGCAGTTTTAGGTAGTGATAATCCATTTGGGACAAATTTTGACACTTCAATTGTATATGCACCAATTTTTGGTCAAATGTATTATGCTGGACTGCGATTTAAAATTAAATAGATATAATTAATAACTTAAAACAATGAGGAGAAGATTGCATAGTTCCTCGCAATGACAAAATGAAAAATATAATTTTAGGAATAATGTTACTATTGGTAACACTTTCAACACAAGCACAAGAAAAGAAAAATAAAAATGCAAAGCACAACATTGAAGTAAATGGCAATTGTGAAATTTGTAAAAAAAGAATTGAGCAAGCCGCTTTTTCTGTAAAAGGGGTAAAAAGTGCGGATTGGAATATTGAAGATCATGTGCTTCATTTGATAATTAATGAAGAAAAATGTTCCATACAAGATGTGAAAAAAGCCATTGCCAAAGTTGGTCACGATACAGATGATATAAAATCTACAGATGAAGATTATCAAAATCTTCACGGATGTTGTAAATATGAAAGAAAATAAATTTGTCATCAGTAGCCAATTTTAAGAGAATAATTGAACGGTTATGCGAAAAAAATTGCTATTTTCACGCTCGATTTAATAAGATATTAGATGAATGATTTTGATTGGATGCAATTACTAAACCCTGAGTTTTATATCACCATGACTATTGGTGGTGTACAAGTAGGTTTGTGGATTGTATTGTTTATAGTTTTTGCAGAAACTGGTCTTTTTGCAGGCTTTTTTCTTCCAGGTGATAGTTTATTGTTCTTATCTGGAATTTACAGCCGTAGTTTAATTGAAAATTTTGCGCATATAGAAAGCGATTTGATAAATGTGACGTTGCTTTCAACTTTGATTGCTATTGCTGGAATTATAGGAAATATGATTGGATATTGGTTTGGAGCAAAAAGTGGTTATTATTTGTATAAGAAAGAAGATAGTTTTTGGTTCAAGAAAAAATACCTCATCCAATCAAAAGATTTTTTTGAAAGATATGGCGGAAAAGCTATTGTCTTTGCACGTTTTTTACCCATTTTCAGAACATTTGCTCCAATTGTAGCAGGAATAGTGACTATGGACAAAAAGAAATTTATGTTCTATAATGTTTTGAGTTCTTTTCTGTGGTCTTTTGCGTTGGTTTTTTCTGGACACTATCTTTATGGTTTCTTTTTGGAGAAATTTCAAATAGATTTGAAGCATTATATTGAATATATTATCATCATAATAATCATAATATCAACGATTCCAGTTTTTATAAAGCTTTTCAAAAAGCCAAAAAATCAAGAATAAAAAAAAGCCTCAGAAAAACTGAGGCTTTTTTTATCTAGAAATCTAAGTTTTACATCATTCCTGGCATTCCACCACCCATTGGCATAGCAGGAGCAGTTTCTTCTTTAATTTCAACCAATGCACATTCTGTCGTTAATATCATTCCTGATACAGAAGCAGCATTTTCAAGAGCAACTCTAGTTACTTTTTTAGGATCAATAATTCCTGCTTTTAGCATGTCAACATATTCGTCTGTTTTAGCATTATAACCAAAATTATCTTTTCCTTCAGCAACTTTAGCAACTACTACTGAACCTTCAAGACCAGCATTTTCAACAATTGTTCTCAATGGAGACTCGACAGCACGAGAAACAATTTGAATTCCTGTTGCTTCATCAGCATTGTCGGCTTTTATTTTTCCTAAAACAGCTTTTGCTCTCAATAATGCAACTCCACCACCAGCAACAATTCCTTCCTCAACCGCTGCACGAGTAGCGTGTAATGCATCATCAACTCTGTCTTTTTTCTCTTTCATTTCCACTTCAGAAGCAGCACCAACATAAAGTACAGCTACACCACCAGCCAATTTAGCTAATCGTTCTTGTAGTTTTTCTCTATCATAGTCTGATGTTGTAGTTTCCATTTGAGCTTTGATTTGGTTCACACGGTTTTTAATCATGTCAGCATTACCAGCACCGTTTACAACTGTTGTGTTGTCTTTGTCAATTGAAACTTTTTCTGCTGTTCCAAGCATTTCCAAAGTAGCATTTTCTAATGTATAACCACTTTCTTCTGAAATTACTGTTCCACCTGTTAGGATAGCAATATCCTCTAGCATTGCTTTTCTTCTGTCTCCAAAACCTGGAGCTTTTACAGCAGCAATTTTCAATGCACCACGCAATTTGTTTACAACCAATGTAGAGAGTGCTTCGCCATCTACGTCTTCTGCAATTATTAATAAAGGTTTGCCAGATTGTGCTACTGGTTCAAGAATTGGAAGTAATTCTTTTAATGAAGAAACTTTTTTGTCATACAATAAAATGTAAGGTCTTTCTAGTTCCACTTCCATTTTTTCTGCATTTGTAACAAAATAAGGAGAAAGATAGCCTCTGTCAAATTGCATTCCTTCTACTACATCTACGTAAGTATCTGTTCCTTTTGCTTCTTCCACAGTGATAACACCTTCTTTACCAACTTTTCCAAAAGCTGTAGCAATTAAATCGCCAATAACTTCATCATTATTAGCTGAAATTGAAGCTACTTGTTTTATTTTTTCTGAAGATGAACCGACTTCTTTTGCTTGTTTTCCTAGGTCAGCAACAATTGCTTCAACGGCTTTGTCAATTCCACGTTTTAAATCCATTGGGTTTGCTCCAGCAGCAACGTTTTTCAAACCTTCTTTAACAATTGCTTGAGCCAAAACAGTCGCAGTTGTTGTTCCATCTCCAGCTAAATCATTCGTTTTTGAAGCAACTTCTTTTACCATTTGAGCACCCATGTTTTCTAGTGTGTCTTTCAATTCTACTTCTTTTGCAACAGAAACACCATCTTTTGTTACTGTTGGACCACCAAATGATTTTGAAATAATAACATTTCTTCCTTTTGGACCTAGTGTTACTTTTACTGCATTAGCTAATGCATCAACGCCACGTTTTAAACCATCGCGAGCTTCAATATCAAATTTTATATCTTTTGCCATTTTGTTTTGTTTTTATGCAATAGGCTTTAAGCTTTATGCATTTTTCCTAATTGCGATTATTTTTTATTAATGATTTTTTTAAATTATAAATTTTACTTTTTATTTCATTGATTGAATTGTTGAGTTTCTCAAATAATTCTAATGAAATATAGTTTAAATCTTTTGATAGTATGAGAAGATATTCGGTTTCATTGGCTGAACCTAAAGCAATATTCAAAAAATTATTAAATTCAGCATCGCTATTTCTTCCGCAACCTTCACTAATATTTGTTGGTATTGATGAAGATGCTCTACGAATTTGGCTTGTTATCCCAAATAATTCTTCTTTTGGAAAATTAACAGTTATTTTATAAACTTCAAGTGTAAGCTGATGGCTTAATTGCCAAATATCGTATCTTTTAAAATCTCTCATAGCATAAGGCGTATTGCTTACAGCTTATATTATTGCAAGAATATCGTCTTCACGCATGATTAAGTAATCTTTACCATCAAATTTTAACTCTGTACCTGCATATTTTCCATAAAGGACTGTGTCACCAACTTTGACAGTCATTGGCTGATCTTTTTTGCCATTTCCAACAGCCATAACAATTCCTTTTTGAGGTTTTTCTTTTGCCGTATCAGGAATAATAATACCAGATGCTGTTTGAGTTTCTGCAGCTGCTGGTTCTACGATAACTCTATCAGAAAGAGGTTTAATGTTTATTGCCATATTATATAATATTTAATGGTTATAAATTATTTTTTTTGATTTTGATTTTTCAGAAATTGTGCCAAGTCATTTAAAATGACATTTTTTCCTAAAAAAAATGCCAGCATGACAGTGCTGGCATAATTATTTTTGTATTCTGAATTTATTTTTTAGTTTCTACAGGAGCAACAGGTGTGTTTGCTGCTGGTTTAACTGGCTCTTTTTTCACTTCAGTTTCGTTAATAATCTTTGAATTATTATCACTAAAATCTCCAGAAAAGCTCAATGATGATAACAAAATTAATACAATTAATATAGTTGCTAATGTCCAAGTACTTTTGTCTAAAAAGTCAGTAGTTTTTTGAACTCCACCAAGCATTTGTGAACCGCCAATAGATGATGATAATCCTCCACCTTTAGGGTTTTGCACCATGATAACCACGATTAGTAAAAAACAAACGATTGTTATTAATACTAAAAAAATTGAAAATGTACTCATTACTAATTATTTTGTTGTAAAATTTTAATGTCATTAATTCGGTCTGCAAAGAAACTACTTTTTTCTGGATATTTCAAAATTAAAATTTCATATGCTTGAATTGCTTTAGAATATTTCTTTTGTTCTAGATAAACTCTTGCCAATGTTTCGGTCATGAGATATGATGTATCCTCATATTTAGGTTCGATTACTGGCGAAATTTCATTTTTATTTGGAGCAGGAATTTTTGGATTATTTTCAATAAACTTGTCTATCAAATCCAGTTTTTTCTTCTTGTCATCATCTAAAATTGGTTTGGTTTCTGACATGATTTCTCTTTCAATAGGTTTGAAACGAGCCAGTTGTAGCCATTCTTCAAATGAATGTTTTTCATCTTTGGAGAAAACCAACGGTTTTCCAATAGATAGATTTTCTGTTGCAATAATTTCATCTGGAGTGGAAACCTTGATTGACGATATTATTGATTGTTCAAGAGTGTTTATTGGTGATTCATTTTTGTTTTCAATCATCACAATTTCACTGCCAACTACTTGAATGTTCAGTAATTCTTCAAGCTTCTTTTCATACAATCCTTTTTGAACAGCTTTGAAATCATTTGAAGTAATAAAATCAAATAGAATACTTCTGTCACATGTGTAAGCAGCAGTAGTTTTCAATTCTTGGTTGTATTTATAACTGTCTTGATTGTACAGATGTTTTAATCGCATTACTCTAGAACTCTGAAAATAAGGAAATTGCTCAATGACTTTTTCAAGACTTTCAGCATATCTTTCGTTTATGGCTTCGGGTTTGTTGAGTAAAAAAGTATAATCAGTTGCGTTCATAGTTTACCATTTAGCCAAAGACTCGTTGAACACATCTTGCGTAATTCTTTCAAAAATAACATCTAACGATTTTGTCAGCTGAGCACCAGTCAACTGAGTGTTTGCGGGATAATCATCATAAAAGGAAAATCTTTTTTCAAAATTATCACTCTCTTTATTTTTGTTGGTAAATCGAACGTTTACTGTTATCGTCAATCTATTTTGTGAGGCACGAATGTCAGAAGTTGCAGTCATAGGCGTGATGCTGTAATTGACTATTTCGCCTTCATACAACAAATCTCCATTAGAATTTGTTAGGGTAAGATTTGTTTGATTTTGGATTAAATCTTGTAATCTCAAGGTAAAAGTTCTCTCTATTCCAGGCTCAACTAATTCAGCATTATTTTGAAAATAATTGACCTGAAAAGTTTTTGCATCAATTTTTCCAGTTCCTGTGAAGTTATAAACATTACAACTATTCATTGCAAAAGCTAAAGTAAGAACTAATATGTATTTTGTGAATTTCATTTGTTTTTTTCTAAGGTCAAATATACTAGCTTTTATAAATCAAATTGCTTAATTTTTCTATAAAGTGTTCTTTCAGAAATTCCCAATTCATCAGCAGCTGCTTTTCGTTTTCCTTTGTTGCGTTCTAGCGCTTTCTTGATCAATTCAAGTTCTTTGGCTTCTATTTTTAGAGTTTCCTCTTCTTCAACAGTTTCTGCATCAAGGTAGTTTTCGTCATCGTCATCATTAAATTCTTCTTGTTCTGCAAAAGTGTGTGTTGGTATTACTTCAGCTCTAGCTTGATTATCAAAAAATGTGCTTTCGTCTTTTGTACCATATACTTTTTGAATTAAACTCGGGTTGATATCTTGTACTTTTGAACCATTTTTCATCAGTTCGAGTGTGAGTTTTTTCAAATCGTTCAAATCACTTTTCATGTCAAAAAGTACTTTGTACAAAATATCTCTTTCGGTAGAAAAATCACTTTCCGATTTTTTATTCCCAACCACAGAAGGCAAATTACTTCCTTCAACAGGAAGATATGATTGTAGAGTAAGCGCAGAAATATCTCTGTTTGTTTCTAAAACCGAAATTTGTTCTGCCACGTTTCTTAATTGTCTAATATTTCCACTCCAACGGTATCTTTGCAAAAAAACAACAGCTTCATCGCTTAGTTTTATTGGAGGCATTTTGTATTTATGAGCAAAATCGGCTGCAAATTTTCTAAACAATAAATGAATGTCTTCTTTTCTATCACGCAATGGTGGTAAATGAATTTCTACAGTGCTCAAACGGTAATATAAATCTTCACGGAATTTACCTTTTTCAATAGCTTCAAACATGTTAACATTGGTTGCCGCAACAATTCGAACATTGGTTTTTTGAACTTGCGAAGAACCTACTTTTATAAATTCGCCGTTTTCGAGTACACGCAACAAGCGTACTTGAGTAGTCAGAGGCAATTCGCCTACTTCATCTAGAAAAATAGTTCCGCCATTGGCAACTTCAAAATATCCTTCACGCGTGTTAGTTGCGCCAGTAAATGAACCTTTTTCGTGCCCAAATAATTCACTATCAATTGTTCCTTCGGGTATTGCACCACAGTTTACCGCAATGTATTTTCCGTGTTTACGATGTGAAAGCGCATGAATAATTTTTGGAATACTTTCTTTTCCCACACCACTTTCGCCAGTTACCAATACAGAAATATCTGTAGGCGCAACTTGAATGGCTTTTTCAATTGCACGATTGAGTTTGGCATCATTACCAATAATCTCAAATCGTTGTTTTATGTTTTGAACTGATTCCATATGTCATTGTGAGACAAAAAGCAATCTCTTTTTAAATTTGTTTCAAGTTTTAATTCTGCATTTCACTATACCCAACAACTTCACCAATCAATGTTGCAGTTGTACAATCTGTTACTTTTACTAATACGAAATCACCTTCTTTATAATGTTCTTTCGGAAAAACCGTTACAACATTTTCAGAGTTTCTTCCGCTCCAATGCTTGTCTGACTTCTTTGATTCTTTTTCTATTAAAACTTCAACTGTTTGACCAAGAAAACGACGTGTTCTTTTTTCACTCAACTTTTGTTGCAAATCAACGATTTCTTGTAAACGTCTTTTTTTAACTTCCTCTGGAACATCATCTTCCATTTTTCTAGCTGCCAATGTTCCTGGTCTTTCAGAATAAGCAAACATATAACCAAAGTCATACTCTACATATTCCATCAATGATAATGTATCTTGATGATCTTCTTCTGTTTCCGTTGGGAAACCAGCAATCATGTCTTGCGAAATGGAACAATCAGGAATAATGCGTTTGATTTTGTCAATCAATTCCATGTATTCTTCTCGCGTGTGTTGACGGTTCATTTCCTTTAAAATTCTTGTGCTTCCGCTTTGAACTGGCAAGTGAATATAATTGCAAACATTGTCATATTTAGCTATGACATGAAGCACTTCTTCGTGCATATCTTGCGGATTTGAAGTTGAGAAACGAAAACGCATTTTCGGAAACTGAATAGCACACATTTCTAGCAATTGAGCAAAATCTACTGCTGTGGCTTTTTGCATGTCACTTGCTTTGTCGAAGTCTTTTTTCAAACCACCACCATACCATAAATAACTATCAACATTTTGCCCCAAAAGACATACTTCTTTGAAGCCTTTATCCCATAAATCTTGAATTTCTTGAATGATACTTTGTGGTTCACGACTGCGCTCACGTCCGCGAGTGAACGGCACAACGCAAAACGTACACATATTGTCGCAACCACGAGTAATGGACACAAATGCATTAACTCCATTGCTATTCAATCGAACAGGAGCAATATCACCATAGGTTTCTTCTTTGGAAAGTATTACATTTATTGCATCTCTACCTTCTTCAACTTCTTTCAACAGATTTGGTAAATCTTTATACGAGTCTGGACCAACAACCATATCGACAATTTTTTCTTCTTCAAGGAATTTGTCTTTCAGTCGTTCTGCCATACAACCCAAAACACCCACTTTCATACTTGGATTAATACTGCGTTTTACCGCATTGTATTTTTCAAGTCTTTTTCTGATGGTTTGTTCAGCCTTGTCGCGAATTGAACAAGTATTAACCAAAACCAAATCGGCTTCTTCTAATTTTTGTGTGGTGTTATATCCTTGTTCTGTTAGGATTGATGCTACAATTTCACTGTCGGAAAAATTCATAGCACAACCATAACTTTCTATAAAAAGTTTCTTGGTGTTTTCTGCTTTTTCTTCTAAAACTAAACTAGTTCCTTGCTTTTTTTCGTCGATTTCCTTTTCCATTACTTTATTCATCAAATTTTCAATCAGCAAAGATAATACTAAAATTCAAAATATGACAAGATGGCAGATTATGTTTAACAAAAGATTTATTAATAAACAAAAACGACTTTCCAAATATCTCAGAAAGCCGTTCTCATTAAAACATAATTTAATGATTTAATTTTTGACAAACATTTGCAAAACTTTTTCGTTTCCCTGTTTAGCTTCTAATAGATAAACTCCTTGGGATAGACTTTCAACAGATATAATGTTTTGATTACTTTCAATAAGTTTTTTCCCAAGCAAATCATAAACAATGTAAGCGTTAAAAACTCCATTAGAAGTAATGTTTAAAACATCGTTTGCAGGATTAGGATAAATCGAAATGTTATTCTTCAAAACCTCAGTTATTCCTAAGTTTCTATCATAAGTTCTTGTATATACATTCTCAACAAGCGTTGGTTCGCCTGTTTCGCAAGTAATCACATCGGTTGACATAATAATGTATTGAATGTTAGAAGGAATTATTTGAGTATAATCAATAACATCATTCCGCACACATCCAAGTGCAGGCCAAAATCCACAAATATCGTATGTAGCTTTCACAAACATTGTGTCATCTGAAAATGAAATTGTAGAACTAAATGGAGGACAATTTCCTCCACCCATACTGAAATAAGTAGTAAAGCTAAATGAATGTAAACTGTCATTATTCATTGTATAGTTAAAATTTGTGCCTAAAACACTTCCAGTTACATTCTGAGCATTTGCATAATACCCTATAATTGATAAGAATATTATTATTATTATTATTATGTTAAGTTTTAATTTCATGATAAAAATTAAAGTTTAATTAATGTTTTTGCATCAACAATTTGTCCATCACATACTAAAGCTATAGTATAAAATCCAGAAGTATAAGAATGGGTTTCAATTAATAAAGAGTCGCTGTTATTTTCCAATATATAGTTGTTCAATTGACCAGTATTTCCATAACTGCCAAGAACCATCAAATAAGCAGAAGAGATGCCATTTAGTTTATAATTTACAGTAATATTTTCGTTGGCCGGGTTTGGCGATATGCTTTCTATAATACTTGGCTTAAAGTTAATATTTACTTCTGTGTAGTCCTTATAACCATCACTTGTGGCGACAACTTCTAACTTATATTTAGTAATTACATCAGCCGAAACAGTTAAATTTTTTCCTTGATATACTAAGTTGCCACTTGCATCATACCAATTATAAATAGCATTTTCGTTAATGTCTGATGCAGTAATGGTTATAGTCTGATGTTGATCTACTTCTTTGTTACCACCTGCATCAGCAAAAAATAAAGTACGGTTTGATTTTTTAATGTAATATTTTGAATATGGTGTGCTAGAAGTTGCTCCAGGCGAAACTCCAACTCCATTACTCCAACCTTCTGAAATAGAATACAAGCTTATTTTACTTTTTTTAATTACTCTAGCCCAAGACTTCTTTTTATCAATATTTAATTTTTCTGAGTTAAATACATTTGGTGTAGCTAATATAATTGTTTCAAAAAAAACAGTGTCATTTTTAGAAATTACAATTTCAAATTTTTTTACAATGTCTATTTCAAATTTTTCAGATTTGGAATTATTATCAATTTTGAATTTAATTTTTTGAGAATAGTATTCGGGTATTTCTATTAGACCTTCTTTTATGGTATCATCATTAAAAGTAATTGCACCTTTATAAAAGGTTGAATGTCCCAGTAAAGGGAAGAAAAGTAATAAGTAAAATAATTTTCCCATTTGATTTTTTTCCAAATGTAATATTTTTAGACAAAGAAAATTCGGTGTTAATTTTTTTGTTACAAATGACTCATTTCATCGTCAAAAAAATGCGATAGAACGATTTTTTAAAAAAAACGTTTACTTTTGCGGAAAATCCAAACGACTTATGGCAAAGAATTTAGTAATCGTTGAGTCACCAGCAAAAGCTAAAACAATTGAAAAATTTCTTGGTTCAGAATTTCAAGTAGAATCAAGTTTTGGCCACATTGCTGATTTACCTTCAAAAGAAATAGGAGTTGATGTAAACAATGGTTTCAAACCAAAATATGAAGTTTCTCCTGATAAAAAAGCATTGGTAAAAAAACTCAAAGATTTGTCTAAAAGTGCTGAAATAGTTTGGTTAGCTTCCGATGAAGATAGAGAAGGAGAAGCTATTTCTTGGCACCTTGCTGAAGAGCTCAAACTTGACCCAAAAAAAACAAAACGTATTGTTTTTCACGAAATTACCAAAACGGCTATTCAAAAAGCTATTGAAAATCCTAGAACTATAGATTATAATTTAGTAAATGCCCAACAAGCAAGAAGAGTTCTGGATAGATTAGTAGGTTACGAATTGTCGCCAGTTTTATGGAAAAAAGTAAAAGGAGGTTTGTCAGCTGGAAGAGTGCAATCGGTTTCAGTAAGATTGATTGTTGAGAGAGAAAGAGAAATTACAAATTTTAAACCAGTTGCTTCATACAGTGTTTCTGCTGAGTTTACTAATGGAAATGGTAAATCGTTTAAAGCAAAACTTTCAAAAAACTTCTCTGCAAAAAATGAAGCAGAAGACTTTTTGAATAACAGTATTAATTCTTCCTACAAAATAGGTGATTTAGAAACTAAACCTACAAAAAAATCTCCAGCAGCACCTTTTACAACTTCTACATTGCAACAAGAAGCAGCAAGAAAATTGTATTTGCCAGTTGGGATTACCATGCAAATTGCGCAACGATTATATGAAGCTGGATTGATTACTTACATGAGAACAGATAGTGTTAATCTTTCTCAAGAAGCTATGAGTGCTGCTCAAACGGAGATTAGTAATTATTATGGTAAAGAGTATAGCAAACCTAGAAATTACAACACAAAATCAAAAGGAGCGCAAGAAGCACACGAAGCTATACGTCCTACAGACATGTCAAGACACAGTGTTGACCTTGAAAAAGATCAAGCTCGTTTGTATGATTTAATTTGGAAAAGAACAATAGCTTCGCAAATGAGTGATGCAGAATTGGAACGAACAAACGTAAAAATTAATGCAAATAATCATTCTGAAATATTTCAAGCAACTGGTGAAGTCATAAAATTTGAAGGTTTCTTAAAAGTGTATCTCGAGGGTAATGATGAAGATGATGAAGAACAAGAAGGAATGTTGCCTCAATTAAAAGTTGGAGAATCATTAGTCAACAATTACATCATTGCAAGAGAAAGATATTCGCAACCACCAAGCCGATACACTGAAGCATCTTTAGTAAAAAAATTAGAAGAGTTAGGAATTGGTCGTCCATCTACTTATGCACCAACAATTTCTACGATTATTGCCAGAAATTATGTTGAAAAAGGAAGTTTTGAAGGTCAAGAAAGAAATTACACGCAGCTTACTTTAAAAAACAAATCAGTAAAATCAGAAACACTAACTGAAAAAGTTGGTTCAGATAAAGGGAAACTTGTCCCAACAGATATTGGAACTATTGTGAATGACTTTTTGGTTAAAAATTTTGAAACAATTTTAGATTACAATTTTACGGCAAAAGTTGAGCAAGATTTTGATGAAATAGCAGAAGGAAATGTAGATTGGGCAAAAATGATGAATGATTTTTATACTCATTTTCATCCTAATGTTGTTGACGTAGAGAAAAACGCAGACAGAGAAAGCGGTGAAAGAATCCTTGGAGTTGACCCAAAAACTGGTAAGCAAGTTTCTGTGAGATTAGGAAAATTTGGACCAATGGCTCAAATAGGTAATGCAGAAGATGAAGAAAAACAATTCGCTAGTTTGACACAAGAACAGAATATAGGTACAATTACCTTAGAAGAGGTTTTGGATTTATTTTTATTACCAAAAAACCTTGGTACATATAAAGGAGAAGAAATTGAAGTGAATAATGGACGATTTGGTCCTTATGTAAAATTTGGAAAACAATTCATTTCGTTACCCAAAGGAGTTTCCCCTACGGACGTTACCATGGAAATGGCGCAAGGATATATAGATGAAAAAGCAAAAGCCGATGCGCCAATTGCAACTTATCAAAATTTACCTGTACAAAAAGGAGTTGGACGTTTTGGACCATTTATAAAATGGAATAACATATTTGTTAACGTTAGTAAAAAATACAATTTTGATAATTTGTCTCAATCAGACATAACTGAACTTATAGAAGAAAAACTTCAAAAAGACATAGATAAAGTTATTCATAACTGGAAAGAAGAAGGAATTGTTGTTGAAAAAGCTCGTTGGGGAAAATCTGTTATTATTAAAGGTAAACAAAAAATTGAGTTGAATAAAGATGTAGATGCATCCAAACTTACGCTCGATGATGTAAAGAAAATCATCGAAAGTAAACAACCCGCAAAAAAAACAGTTTCAAAAAAATAATATATGGAATTTGATTTTCTTACTCCAGTCGATTTTGAAGTTTTGCAATTTGTAGACAAACTGTCAAATCAAAACTTAGGAAAAAAAGTTGCTTTTCATACTGATAATGATTTCCCTGATTTACAAAAAATCAAAATTGCTATAATTGGAGTTCTCGAGAATAGAGGCGGAAATAACCCATATCAAGAATTTGATCTCAATATATTTAGAAAAGAATTTTATAGTCTATTTCCAGGAAATTGGCAAAGTTCAATAGCCGATTTAGGTGATATACAACCAGGAAATTCCTTAGATGACACATATTTTGCTGTTCAGCGTGTTGTTTCAAGATTGTTGAAAAACAATATTCTACCAATAATAATTGGAGGAACGCAAGATTTAACTTATCCATTATACAGAAGTTATGATAAATTGGAACAAATGGTAAATTTGGTTTCAATAGACAGTAAGTTCGATTTTGGTAAACAAGATTTATCGTTGCCTGTTGATTCATATTTATCTAAAATCATAGTTGATGAACCAAATAATTTATTCAATTATTGTAACATTGGATTTCAAACCTATTTGAATTCACAAGAAGAGATGGATTTGGTAGACAAAATGTACTTTGATGCATACAGACTTGGTGATATTTCAAATAATATATCTTTAGCTGAACCAGTTCTTCGTGATGCAGATGTTGTATCTGTTGATATGGATTGTGTAATGTCGGCTTACACTGGTAATACCAATAGATTTGTTGCTAATGGTTTTGATGGGAAAGAGATATGTGCTTTGGCTCGATATGCTGGTATTAGTGATAAAGTAACATCTTTTGGGTTGTTTAATTTTAACGCCACATATACAGAATCAGTTCTAGTTGCTCAAGTAATTTGGTATTTTATAGAAGGTTATAATTTTCGTTCCAATGAATATCCATTTGGAAGTAAAGAACTATACTCAAGATACATAGTTCCTCTTGAAACAGAAGAATTAATATTTTATAAAAGTAATAAAACAGAAAGATGGTGGATTGAAATACCTTTTTTTTCAACAACACACAATAAACTGAAAAAAAATACGTTATTACCATGTTCCTATGAAGAATATTTGATGGCATGCAATCATGAAATACCCGAAAGATGGTGGAAAGCGCAGAGAAAAAATATCCTTTGAAATAGAAATAAGATTTAAATAAGTTATTAACAAAGCTTAAATATTAATATAAAATAAGTTTTAGATTACAAAAAAAACACAAAAATGCACTTTATCGATAAATTTATGCATTTTGTCGGTAAAAAATTTTTTTAATTCAAGAAATAATTTTAGTTTTGGACTGTTGAATTATTTTTGTTTTTATTATTGTTTTTTTAAAAAATTATAAATAGGTTTACGCCCTTAAAAAAGTGAGTATTCAAATAACCCCAATTTATATGAAGAAGTTCATCGCATTTGCATCAGTTTTAGCTTTATTAACGAGCTGTGGACGTTCTAACGACAAAGGTGAGTTAGTAGGTGTTAAAGGAAAAAAATGGCATCCTGAAAAGCCATATGGAATGACTTTGGTTCCAGGAGGAGCATTTATTATGGGTAAATCAGATGATGATTTAGCCAATGTTCAAGATGCACCAACAAAAACTGTTACTGTTCGTTCGTTTTACATGGACGAAACAGAAATTACTAACAGTGAGTATCGTCAATTTGTTGAATGGGTAAAAGACTCTATTATTAGAGTTAGATTGGCTATCCTTGCTGATGAGGTTGGTCAAACGGCTGGTTCTGCAAAAGGAGGAAAAGGTGGGAAAGGCGGAAGCATTGGGGATTTCGCATTTAGTGATACTGATCCTGCTAAAATGACACCTTACGACAAATATATGTATGAAAACTACTATAGTGTTGGTACAGATGATGATCCTTATGCAGGTAGAAGACTTAACAAAAAAGTTAAACTAATTACTGATACTAGTAAATATCCTGATGAGTATTACACAGAAGTAATGGATACTATGTATTTGCCGTTAGCAGAGTCTTTCAATGGTTTAAGAACTATTGATGTGAAGAAATTGAAATTTAGATATTCTTGGATGGATATTCAAGCAGCTGCTAAAGCTAAAGTTGGTAAAAGAAGTAAATTTATTAAAACTGAACAACAAGAAGTATATCCTGATACTACAGTTTGGATTAAGGATTTTGCTTATTCATATAATGAACCAATGCATAATGATTATTTCTGGCATCAAGCATACGGTGAATATCCAGTGGTAGGAGTTAGCTGGAAACAAGCTAAGGCATTTTGTGCTTGGAGAACGCTTAAGAAAAATGCATATATCAAGTCGAAGAAAAAGAAAAGAGATTTGATAAATTCATTTAGATTACCTACTGAAGCTGAATGGGAATATGCTGCTCGTGGTGGTCTTGAATCAGGAACATTCCCTTGGGGTGGACCATATGCTAAAAATGACAGAGGTTGTTTCTTAGCTAATTTCAAACCTAATAGAGGTGATTATGCTGCAGATCAAGCGCTTTACACTGTAGAGGCAAAATCTTATGAGCCAAATGGATACAACTTGTACAACATGGCTGGTAATGTTGCTGAATGGACAGATTCTTCTTATGATGCAGCTGCTTATGAGTATGTTTCTTCTATGAACCCTAACGTTCCAGATACTAAAAACATGCGTAAGGTAGTTCGTGGTGGTTCTTGGAAAGATGTTGCATATTTCTTACAAGTAAGTACTAGGGATTTTGAATACGCTGATACAGCAAGGAGTTATATCGGTTTCAGAACTGTACAAGATTATATGGGTACACAAGTTACTGGAAAAGCTGGAAAAAAATAAATTAAACCAATTAAATAATTATATTAACTTAACTAACTAAAATTTTATTATTATGGCATTATTATCACCTAAAGTTATGAATTTCGCTTACGGTATGGGAGCGGCGATTGTAATCATCGGAGCGTTATTTAAAATTGCTCACTTCGAGTTTGGACCATTGACTGGTACTGTGATGTTAACTATAGGACTGGTTACAGAAGCATTAATTTTCGCTATTTCTGCATTTGAACCACCTGCAAAAGAAATTGATTGGTCACTTGTTTATCCAGAATTAGCTGGTGGCGAAGCAAAGCCAAGAGATTCTAAAAAAGAAGATCCAAAAGAAGCACAAGGATTATTATCTCAAAAATTAGACAACTTATTGAAAGAAGCTAAAATTGATGGAGAATTAATGGCTAGTTTAGGTAATAGTATTAAAAACTTTGAAGGAGCAGCAAAAGCGATTTCTCCAACTGTTGACTCTGTAGCTTCTACTAAAAAATATGCAGAAGAAATGACAAAAGCTGCAGCTCAGTTAGAAACTTTAAATGGTTTATACCAAGTTCAATTGCAAAGTGCTGAAAGAAATGCAGCAATTAACAATGAGGTTGCTGAAAACAATTTAAAATTAAAAGATCAAATGCAGTCATTAACATCAAACTTGTCTTCATTGAACAATGTTTATGGCGGTATGCTTTCTGCAATGAGTAATAGAGGATAATTAGTTTACATAACTATATTTTAAACAAAATTAATTTTTAAACTAATTAAAGAAAAATGGCAGGAGGAAAATTAACCCCTAGACAGAAGATGATTAACCTAATGTACTTGGTTTTCATCGCGATGTTGGCAATGAACATGTCAAAAGAAGTATTATCGGCTTTTGGTTTGATTAATGAAAGATTTGAAGCTGCTAATGCATCAGCAACATCGACAAATGAACAAATGTTGCAAGCTTTAGATACTAAGGCTTCAGAAGCTAAAGGTGAATTTATTGCAGCAGCAGCTACTGCTCACAAAGTACAAGCTGCTACTAAGAAATTTTATGATTTCGTTGGAACCTTAAAAGCTGAAGTTTTAAAAGGAGTTGAAGTAGATAAAGAAACAGGTAAATTACCTTATGAGGCTATGGATAAGGCTGATAACCTTGATCATAGTTGGTTTACTGGTGATGGATATACTAGTAGAGGTAAGGAAGTAATGAGTGCAATTGAGGCTTATAAAGCTGAAATGAATGCTGCTTTGTCTGATAAAAAATATGCTCCTATTTTAAATGAGCTAAACAAGAAATTTGACTTATCTGAAGTTAAAGATAAAGAAGGTGTAAAAATTAAATATCTTGATTATCATTTTAAAGGCTTTCCAGCAATCGCTTCTTTAGCAAAGTTAACTGCTTGGCAAAATGATGCTAAAAAGGCTGAATCTGATGTAATTAGCTCTGCTTTAGGTAAAGCAGCTGTTAGCGAAGCTTCTTATAGTAAATTCCAAGCTATTGTTGCTTTAGATAAAAATGTATATTTCCAAGGTGAGCCTGTAACAGGTAAAGTTGTTCTTGGTAAATATGACCCTAATGCTAAGTTTAGCGGTTTTCAAGGTCCAGGTAGATTAGAAAATGGACAAGCTGTAATTTCTACTACTGCTGGTGCGGTTGGTGAGCAAACATTATCTGGTTCATTCAACTTTATTGAAAACGGAAAACCAATTAAATTACCATTCCAAGGTAAATATGTGGTAGTTCCAAGACCAAACTCTGCTAACATTTCTGCTGATAAAATGAACGTAGTGTATAGAGGATTACCTAATCCAATGACAATTTCATTTGCAGGTATTGGAGATAATTTCGTTACAGCTTCAGCTCCAGGTTTGACAAAAGCTGGTGCTAACGGTAAATACAACTTAAATCCTGGTTCAGGAACTGAGGTTACTGTTTCTGTAAGCGGAAAAATGACTGATGGTAAAACAGTTTCAGATAAAAAAGTTTTCAGAATTAAGAACATTCCTGCACCGCTGGGAGCAATTGGAGGTGTTACTGGAGTTCAAAAAGGACCTAAATCACGTTTAGAAGTTTCACAAATTAGTGCTGTTTTGCCTGATTTCTTGTATGATTTAGATTTCCAAGTAACACAGTTTACATTCAAAGTGCCTGGTCAAGCCGCTATCGTTGTTAATGGTGGTTCAGTTAATGCTCAATGTAAAGCAGCGTTAGCTAGAGTTACACGTGGCGATCAAGTTACAATATCTAATATTAAATCTAAATTAGTTGGTGGAGTTGGTAATTTAGTTATCAAAGATGCTGCACCAGTTGTTTACGAAATACAATAATAATTTGAGTTAGTATTACCTACTTAAATAACTTATAATTAAAAACATGAAAATTAAAAATCTTTTATTCGTTGCAGTTGCATTAGCAGGTTCTATAACAGTTTCTGCGCAATCGAATCTGTTGAATGCAAAAACACCAGATGAAATAGGTAAAAAAACTGCTGCTCAGATGATTTCTGACAATGACAAACCTCTACCTTATGGTTATGTGCATGATAGAGATGTTTTAATGGGTAAAACAATATGGGAATTCATTGATATTGATGAAAGGATTAATTTCCCTTTATACTATCCTATTGACACTGCTTTTGTGGGAAAGGACAGAAGATCTTTGTTTGATGTTTTGGTTAAAAACATTAAGAATGGTAAAATAACTGAGGTTTATGTTGATGATTATTTCAATACTAAGAAAACGATAAAAGATATGGAGTCTTCGTTTACTTATATTGACACTACTGAAGCTGGTAAAGATGAAATAAACAATTACTATGATGATTACATGTCTGGAAAAAAAGTTTTACATCCTCAGTATATTAACAAGATTCCTTTAACCGCGCAGGATATTACCGGTTACAAGATAAAAGGGTATTGGTATTTTGACAAACGTCAAGGTGAATTGAAATATAGATTATTAGCAATTTGTCCAGTTTCACCTGAAGCTCGTGATATTGGAAAAGATAATCCAGATGTGATTGATTTATTCTGGGTATATTTCCCATCTATTAGAGACATTCTGCATGAAGCAAAAGCTTTTAATGATAAAAACTCCGCCATGCCAATATCATTTGACCATTTGTTGAATTCTAGGCGCTTTAATGGCGTTATCTACAAAGAAGAAAATGTTTATGGTGACCGTGAAGTTCAGCAATACATGAAAGACAATGCTCAAATGCAGTTGCTAGAATCAGAGCGAATTAAAGAGAAGATTCGTAACTTTGAATCGGATATGTGGAATTATTAAACTTTAATTTCTAAATATAAAACTCTCATCATTGATGAGAGTTTTTTTTTGAATTAAATTTGCACTATGGAAGTAGATTATATAATAGTTGGTTGTGGTCTTGCTGGGATTTCTTTCGCAGAGGTTTTGATAAAAAAAAATAAATCTTTTGTAGTGATTAATGATAGCTCACAAAATTCTACAAAAATTGCAGGAGGTTTATTCAATCCTGTAGTTTTAAAACGCTTTACAGAAGCTTGGCAAGCTTCCAGACAAGTAGAAAACATGTATGATTTTTACCATGATATAGAACGACGACTTGGTTGTAAATTATTTTTTGATGAAAATCCAGTTATCAGAAAATTTTTCTCGACTGAAGAACAAAATAATTGGTTTACGGCTTCAGATAAATCAAATCTTTCGAAGTTTTTATCTGAAAAGATTCTTTTTAAAAATTATGATTATATAAGTTCCGAATTTGGTTTTGGTAAGGTTAATCATTCTGGTTATGTTGATACCTTTTTATTACAAAGTGAATATTCTAAATTTCTTTCACAAAAAGGCTTTCTTGTTAGTGAGACTTTTGATTATAATAATTTAAATATAGTTGATGCGCAAATAACCTACAATACATTCAAAGCGAGGAGAATTGTTTTTGCGGAGGGTTATGGTATTCATAAAAACCCTTATTTTAATTATTTGCCTCTCGATGGCACCAAAGGTGAATTGCTAGTCATTAAAGCCCCAAAATTGAATATAGATGCTATAATTAATGCTAGTGTCTTTATACTCCCGTTAGGCAATGGATTGTTCAAAGTTGGTGCGACTTACAATTGGAATGATAAAACCGATTTACCTACGCTTGAAGGAAAAGAAGAATTAATTACAAAACTTGAAGAACTAATTTCTTGCGATTTTGAAATTGTCGATCATTTAGCTGGAATTAGACCAACGGTGAATGACAGAAAGCCATTACTTGGCCAGCACCCAAAATTTAGTAATCTTTTTGTTTTGAATGGTCTTGGTACAAGAGGCGTAATGCTCGGGCCAGATATGGCTCAACAATTGTATAACTTTATTGAAAACGGAATTGAATTGGAGCGAGAAGTTAATATTAATCGATATGTTTCTCGTCTTTTGAGTTAGGCTTATAACTCACAAACATATTGATGTAAATATTCCTAGCTATACGTGCAGTGATTGGCATTAGCACAATCAGAGATAAAATTATTGCAACAAATGATTCAATTAGACCTAATCCGATAAAAACTTTTGAAATAATAAATGCAGCTACACCAATCGCAACAGTTAGCGCATAACTCACATACATAGCTCCATAAAAGAAAGAAGGCTCAATTTTATATTGAAGTCCACAATGACTACAATTTTCATTCATGTGATAAAGTTCTTTCAAGTTGTACGGATTTTTTTCTACATACATACTTTCTTCATGGCACTGAGGACAACTTCCTGTTAAAATGCTATATAATTTGGTTCCTTTTTTTAACATTTGCAAAAATTTTTACAAAGGTAACTCATGTAAATCTTTTTTTAATGTAACAATTGTAACAATTTATGCTTAATATTCATAATTTATCGGTTTCATTTGGTGGAACATATTTGTTTGAAGAAGTAACTTTTCGGCTTGGTTCAGGCGATAGAGTAGGTCTTGTTGGAAAAAATGGTGCTGGAAAATCTACTATGTTAAAAATGCTCGCTGGAGATATTAAACCAGATAGTGGAACAATTGCAACAGAAAAAGATATAAAACTTGGTTTTCTTCGTCAAGACATTGATTTTGAAAAAGGTAGAACCGTTCTTGATGAAGCTTATCAAGCATTTGAAGAAATAAAACGTGTTGAACTTCAGCTGGATGAAATTAACCATCAATTGGCAACAAGAACAGATTATGAAAGCCAATCTTACTCTGAACTGATTGAAAAATTAAGCGATTTAACCCATCATTTTGAAATAATTGGAGGTTACAATTATGTGGGTGATACAGAAAAAATTTTATTAGGTTTAGGTTTTAAAAGAGAAGAATTTAATAATCAAACAGATACTTTTTCTGGTGGATGGAGAATGAGAATTGAATTGGCAAAATTATTACTTCAAAACAATGATGTTTTACTTCTCGATGAGCCAACAAATCACCTTGATATTGAAAGTATTATTTGGTTAGAAAGTTTTTTAAAGAGTTTTTCTGGTGTAGTAGTGATTGTTTCTCACGATAAAATGTTTCTTGATAATGTTACCAATAGAACTATCGAGATATCTCTTGGTAAAGCATATGATTTTAATAAACCTTATTCTCAATATTTAGTTTTAAGAGAAGAAATTCGCGAAAAACAATTGGCAACACAAAAAAATCAAGCCAAAAAAATTGAAGAAACACAAAAACTCATTGATAGATTTAGATACAGTGCTACAAAATCATCGATGGCTCAATCTTTAATTAAAAAACTTGATAAAGTTGAACGAATTGAAGTTGATGAAGATGACAACTCGGTAATGAATATCTCTTTTCCAGTTTCTCAAACTCCAGGAAGAGTTGTTGTTGAAGTTGATCATGTTACTAAAGCATATGATGAAAAAGTAATTCTAAAAGATATTTCTCTGCTTGTAGAAAGAGGTTCAAAAATTGCTTTTGTAGGTCAGAATGGCCAAGGTAAATCTACATTGATAAAAGCTATTGTTAATGAATTCAAATATGACGGAACAATAAAACTAGGTCATAATGTTCAATTGGGTTATTTTGCACAAAACCAAGCAGAATATCTTGATGGTGAAAAAACATTGCTAGACACGATGATTGATGCTGCAACAGACAGTAACAGAAGCAAAGTGAGAGACATGCTAGGTGCATTTTTATTCCGTGGCGATGATGTGGAAAAGAAAGTTAAAGTGCTTTCTGGTGGTGAAAGAAACAGATTAGCTTTGTGTAAGTTATTGCTTCAACCTATCAATGTTTTGTTGATGGATGAGCCAACCAATCACTTAGATATTAAGTCTAAAAATGTGTTGAAAGCTGCTTTGCAAAAGTTTGAAGGAACATTATTGTTAGTTTCTCACGATAGAGATTTCTTGCAAGGTATGGCAAATATTGTCTATGAATTTAAAGACCAAAAAATAAAAGAATATTTAGGCGATATCAATTTCTTTTTGGAGCAACGAAACGCACAAAACATGCGTGAGATTGAGAAAAAAGATGATGATCAACCAAAAGGAAAAACTATAAGCACTCAACCAACTACAAAAAACCTGTCGTTTGAAGAACAAAAAGCTCAAAAAGCACTTCAAAATAAATTGTCAAAAATTGAAAGTCAAATTCAGCAACTAGAAAAAGATATTCAAAATGATGACAAAGAATTAGCTTCAAATTATGATAAACATATTGAGAATGCTAGCTTTTTTTCGGCTTATGAAAAGAAGAAAAAAGACCTTGACAACTTACTTGAAGAGTGGGAAAACATACAGTTAGAATTAGAAAACTAGTTTTTCAATTAAAGAACCTATTTCCATTTTTTTACAAACTGCAAACTGCTACTGTTTACTGAATACTATTTGAAAGGATGTCTTTGTTGCCAAGCTACTTTTGGTTCTAATCTGTCAAATAGTTTGTCGATGTATTTATTTATCAATTTATTGGTGTGATAAATAAAACCACTCATGTAAATGGGTTCGGCTCCAATAGAGCTTTTTATTTCCATGGCAGTTCTGCCAAATAGTATCTTTTCAAAATTATTTTCTATACCAAATTGCGTCATATTGTATAGCATATTTAGATAGAGCATTTTGTCTTTTTGAACGGTTTCGTCATAACCTAAAAAATAGGTTTCTAGAACTTTTCCATTCACTAAAATAGTATGAAAACCAACAAGTTTGTTTTCAAAATAATATCCATAAATTTTAAATCGGTTATCACATTGTTTTTTAAAAGTTTCAAAATGATTTTTTGATAAGAAAAATGTATTAAAAGGAGCATTTTTTGCAACATGATAGTACAAGTTATAAATTCTATCATTTTCACTTTCTACATCAGTAATAGTGAGCTCTTTTACAATTACACTATCAAATTTTTTTCTCGCTCTTTTATACTGGTCTCTGTATTTCTTTGTAAAAGAATTAATGTATTCATCAAATGATTTCCATCTGTTTTGCAAATTAAAAATCATATTGGGTTGAATATTAAATTCATGATAATTTTTAAACTCATGTTTTTTTAATTCTTTGGCACATTTTTCATAGAAATCTTTGAAAGAAACAATATGAATTTTTTTTCCTTGTTTGGCGAAATAATCTTTCAATTCATTGGCACAATCATTCATTATTTTAGAAATACAAGCAAAATCCATTTCCTTTGAAAATGAGTATCCATTTTGACCTGTAATCATATTGTTGCCAATGAAAAGAACGTGTGAAGCAAAATTTCTGAAAATAAAATTTCGAATAGTCGTCTTTAAGCATTTATCTCTTTCTCCAAAAGAAGTAAGCTTATTCAAATCTAAAAATTGTGCTAAAGCAACTCCAATTAATTCATTTTTTTCAAATATACCAATGTAAAAACATTGCATATTAACAGGTGCTGATTTCTCTAAAACTGATAAATAATTTTTTTGAAGAAATTCATTTTCAATAGCTACTTCATTCCAGTTTTCAGGAAGTAAATCTGTTGTAGTATATATTTTAAAAGTATTGTTGTCCAAATCTCAAAAAAAATCGCTCCACAAAAGTAGAGCGATTGTATTATAACTTTATGTTAAATTATTTCCAACCACATACAATTGCACCAATTATTGTCATAGATACAATCCAATAGCCAGCAGTAACAAGTATGTATTTCCAAGACTTTTGTTCAAATAAACTATTGATAGCAACTATTGGTAATCCAATAAAAACTCCAGACATAAAACCATGTAATGCGCCATGTTTGAATGTACGAAAGGCATCACCATAATCAGTCATAAATGCTGCATAGGATGGTTTTGCAGTTGCAATAAAATCTGGTCCACCAATCATTCCTAATGCTCCAAATTGATGTATGGTTAGTGCAGTCATAATAAAAGATAACATTACAGAATATAAGATAGTTAACCCAAATACTTTTACCATATTTGAGTTTTTCGCTTTTTCTTCTGTCATTCCAGTTTCTTTCATCCAAATGGTTCCAAATACTTTTGGGTTGTACCAAATGAATCCTACTAATAAAGTTGACAATGAAGCAACTAAAACGGCTAAAAAATTAAAAGGCATAATTAAAAAGTTTATTGGTTAGTAAATCAAAGATACTGTTTTCGTCTATATTGATTGAAAACCATAGCTAAAATTTATATATTAGTAAGAAAAATAATTAAAAAAATACCATATTAATGCATTTCATCGATTATTTTTGTTATTTGTCGATGTTAGTACTACTTTTACCACGTCATAAACCCCAAAACAAAAATTTATGAAAACTATTTTTACCTACACAATTGCAATTTTATTCTCTGTTTCTGCATTTGCAGAAGTATCTAAAACAGAAAAAGAAGCATTAGTAAAACTTTATAAATCTACCAATGGATCTAAGTGGATAAAAACTTGGGATTTGAAATCTCCGGTCAATACTTGGTTCGGTGTAGAAGTAAAAGATGATAAAGTTGTTTCATTAAAATTAATGAACAATAACCTTTCAGGACAGTTGCCAGAAGAACTAGGAAATTTAGCATTTGTCCAAGAAATCAACCTTTTTAGAAATGATTTGACTGGAACAATACCAGCTAGTTTTGGTAAACTTCAAAACTTAGTAAAATTGAACGTTGCATTTAATAAATTATCAGGAAGTCTTCCGGAGTCATTGGGAAATGCCACTCAATTAAAATTCATAGAGCTCCATATGAATAGAATTACCGGAGAACTTCCTGTATCTTATGGAAAATTAACAGCTCTAGAAACCTTATCTTTATACAATAATGAGATTGAAGGCGAAATACCATCTAGCTATTATGACTTAAAATCTTTAAAAATATTGCTTCTTAACAGCAATAAACTAACTGGTAGTCTTAGCCCAGATGTTTCAAATCTAACTTCATTAGAAAATCTTAGTTTATTTGAAAATAAAATGGATGGTCAAGTGCCTTTCGATTTAGAGAAGCTTAGAAACTTAAAAGAAATGAATATTTCATACAACATGTTTAGCGGATTTGTGTCAAGAAACTTGGCAAAATTAGATACACTAAACATGACCATGATAAACGAACAAGGTGTAGCTACTACCTTAAAAGTAAGTATTGATAAAAATTCAGCTTTTGCAGCTGATGAGTAATTGATAAATTTGTTGGGTTAGAAAATAAAAGTCTTGTGAAAACAAGACTTTTTATTTTTATAATAAAAAGAACAAAAAACTTGCAATTAAAAATATTCGTTGTATATTTGCACTCACAAATCGCGGGATAGAGCAGTAGGCAGCTCGTCGGGCTCATAACCCGAAGGTCACAGGTTCGAGTCCTGTTCCCGCTACTAAGTAAGCCATTCAGAAATGAGTGGCTTTTTTTATTTCTTAATTTTTAATTTTAAGAAATTAGTTATGACTCCAGTCATAAATTTTTTGTTCATTGATATAGAAATTTGTATTGAATTTTTAATCAGAAAATCATGAACAAATTATTTCTATTATTATTATCATCGATGCTTTTCATGGCATGTGGTAAAAAAGAAAAAGAAGGAGAAGAATACAATCCTTCTGCATCAACTGAAGAAACAGCAACGACCGATCCGTCATCTTACGACCCAAAAAGAGGTGAAGGAAAATTTACAACTGTTGAACTTGGAACTGCTTTAGACCAAGCTATGGCAACAAAAGGAGAAGAAGTAGCTGGTGTAAAGTGCACTTCTTGTCATAAACCTACTGACGAAAAACTTGTTGGGCCTGGTTGGAAAGGCGTTACAGAGAGAAGAAAACCAGAGTGGATTATGAACTTCATTACTAATCCTGACCCAATGATTGACAAAGATCCTGAAGTACAAGCACAATTAGAAATTTGCCTTGTTCGAATGCCAAATCAAGGATTATCAGATGATGATGCACGAAATATTCTTGAATATATGCGAAAAATTGACGGTGTAAAATAATAAAATAACAAATGCATCTTATTGAGTGAAAGTAATAAGATGAATTTTAATTTCAAAAACATGAAAAATAAATTTGTAATAGCAGCTTTTACTGTTGCTATATTTAGTGCTTTGTTTACATCATGTAAACCAAAAAATACAGGTAACGCTGTTGCTGGAAATGCTGAGAAAGCATATGTAGCACCAGGAAAATATGATGAGTTTTATAACTTCGTATCTGGAGGTTTTAGTGGACAATTGAGTGTTTATGGTCTTCCGAGTGGAAGATTATTCAGAGTAATTCCTGTTTTTTCTGTAGATCCTGAAAAAGGTTGGGGTTATAGTGAAGAAACTAAGCCTATGTTGAACACTTCACAAGGATTTGTTCCTTGGGATGATTTGCATCATACTGAACTTTCTCAAACTAATGGCGAAGTTGATGGTCGATGGGTTTTTGGTAATGCCAACAATACACCTCGTATTGCTCGTATTGACCTAAAAACTTTTAAAACAGCAGAAATTATTGAATTGCCAAACAGTGGAGGAAATCACTCTTCTCCATTCATCACAGAGAATACTGAATATGTTGTTGCAGGAACACGTTTTAGTGTTCCAGCAGATTATTCAAATGGTGATGTGGCAATCAACACCTATAAAGAAAATTTTAAAGGTCATATTAGTTTTGTAAAAGTAGGAAAAGAAGGCGAAATGGATTTAGCATTTCAAATTGTAACTCCAGGTGTAAACTTTGACCTTTCACATGCAGGAAAAGGGAAGTCACATGGTTGGTTTTTCTTCTCTTGTTATAATACTGAACAAGCAAATACTTTATTAGAAGTAAATGCTTCTCAAAAAGACAAAGATTTTATTATGGCTGTCAATTGGAAAAAAGCCGAAGAATATCTAAAATCTGGAAAGGCAAAAAAACAAGTTGTAAAATACGCACACAACAAATGGAATGAAAAAACACATACTGCAACTTCTGAGATTAAAAACGAAGTTATGGTGCTTGATGCAGCAGAACTAAAAGATATTTGCTACATGATACCATGTCCAAAATCACCACATGGTTGTGATGTTGACCCAACTGGAGAATATATTGTTGGTTCTGGAAAATTAGCAGCATTAATCCCTGTGTTTAGTTTTGATAAACTACAAGATGCAATCAAAAACAAAAAATTTGATGGAAATTATGGAGGAATTAATGTAATAAAATATGAAGCTGCTCTTCATGGAGAAGTTCAAAAACCAGGTTTAGGCCCATTACACACCGAATTTGATGGAAAAGGAAATGCATATACTACCTTTTTTGTTTCTTCTGAGGTGGTAAAATGGGATATAAAATCTTTGAAAGTTTTGGATAGAGTTCCAACATATTATTCTGTTGGGCATTTGTGTATTCCTGGTGGCGATTCTAAAAAACCTTTTGGAAAATATCTAATTGCTTATAACAAGATTACTAAAGACAGATATTTGCCCACTGGACCAGAATTAGCACAATCTGCTCAAATATTTGACATAAGTGGTGATAAAATGGAATTAGTATTAGACTTCCCAACAATTGGAGAACCACATTATGCTCAAGCTGCTCCAGCAGATTTGATTAGAAATAATGGTCAATTGAAATTCTATAAAATTGCCGATAACAATCATCCATTTGTAACAAAAGGGGAAAAAGAAGCAAAAGTTGTTCGACAAGGAAATCAAGTACATGTTTATATGACTTCTATTCGATCTCACTTTGCACCAGATAATATTGAAGGAATAAAAATGGGCGACGAAGTCTATTTCCATGTAACTAATCTTGAACAGGATTGGGATGTTCCACACGGTTTTGCTATAAAAGGTGCCGATAATGGAGAACTACTAATCATGCCAGGTGAAACAGCAACACTTAAATGGAAACCAAATAGAGTAGGTATTTTCCCTATGTATTGTACCGATTTTTGTAGTGCTTTACACCAAGAAATGCAAGGATATGTGAGAGTCTCTCCAGCAGGAAGTGCAGTTCCACTTACATGGAGTGTTGGTACTAATTTACCAGCTGCTACAAAATAAAGATAAGTGATTAGTGACTTGAAATTAGCGAATAGTACGAATGCTAATCACTAATTTCTAGTCACTAATTCTTTTTAAAACAAATCAAAATGAAAAAATCAAAAATTTCAATGGTATCAAAACTGATATTGTTGATAATAGCAACGTTATTTATAGGTTCGCTTTTTTTTCCAATGTGGCAAATTGAATTAGAAGCGCCACAATATCCCGAAGGGTTAGTGTTAAAATTACATGCTAATAAAATTGGTGGTGATGTAGAAATCATCAACGGTTTAAATCATTACATCGGAATGGCAACTTTGCATACCGAAAACTTTTTCGAATTCACCGTATTGCCTTATATTTTTGGAGGTTTTGCTGTAATTTCTTTGTTGCTAATTTTTGTAGCAAAAAGAAAAGCAGTTTTAGCATTCTTTATTTCTTACATTCTTTTTGTGATTTTGGCCGCAATAGATTTCTACAGATGGAATTACGAATACGGACATAATTTAGATCCTAATGCAGCCATAAAAGTACCAGGAATGGCCTATCAACCGCCTTTAATAGGGTATAAACAATTATTAAATTTTGGAGCCTATTCTATTCCAGATATTGGTGGTTGGATGCTGACTGCCTGTGGTCTTTTATTGTTTTTTATTATTTTTAAAGAATATAAATTATACGCTAAAAAAGACAAATTATGAAATCACTTTTTATAGTATTAATAGCATTTCTTATGGTTTCTTGTGGTTCAAATGAACCAAAACCAATTAACCTAAATACTGATATGTGCGATTTCTGTAAAATGACCATAGCTAATGGAAAATTCGGATCTGAATTAATCACTACAAAAGGTAGATATTACAAATTTGATGATGTTGCTTGCATGATTCAATTTGCAAAATCAAATCAAACTCCAGTAAATCATTTTTTTGTGAATGATTATTTGAAAGAAAATGAATTGTTTCCAGCAGAAAAATGTTTTTTTCTGAAAGGAGGAATAATCAATTCACCAATGCGCGGAAATCTTGCAGCATTTTCATCCATTAATGAGCAGAAAAAATTTCAATTCAAATTAAATGCTGAACCTATGACTTGGCAACAAGTTTATGATTCTTATAAATGAAGAAATTAATTGGCATATTATTTTTACTCGTATTTTCTACTTCAAATGCCAAAACCATTCAAGTAGGAAACAGTTTTCCTGTCAAAAAAATTAAGAATGCTCTTCAGTTAGCTGTTGATGGCGATACAATTATTGTAAATAGTGGAATTTATAAAGAAGGCAATATTCTAATCAACAAAAAAATAATTTTTCTTGGTAAAAATTTTCCAATTTTGGATGGACAGAATAAGTTTGAAGTAGTTTCTATCAATGCAGATAATGTAGTTATAAAAGGATTTAAAATAATCAATTCAGGATATGCTTCACTAGAAGATCCATGCGGAATCAAAGTGTATGATAAATCTTTTGTCAAAATTGAAAATAACGTTCTCGATAATAATTTCTTCGGAATCTATCTTCAGAATTCTAGAAATTGCCTAATCAAAGACAATAAAATTACCGCTTATGGGAAACAAGAACAATTAATTGGAAATGGAATTCACTGTTGGAAAAGTGATAATCTTCAAATAATTGCCAATAAAATTTCGGGACATCGCGACGGGATTTATTTTGAATTTGTAACACAATCGGTCATTTGGAGAAATATTTCCAATAAAAACATTCGTTATGGTTTGCATTTTATGTTTTCTAACGACGATGCATACATATCGAATGTTTTTAAAAATAATGGCGCTGGTGTTGCTGTCATGTTTACCAAAAATGTAAAAATGTATAACAATTATTTTGAAGAAAACTGGGGCGATTCTGCCTATGGTTTATTGCTTAAAGAAATTGCTGACAGCTATATTTTCAACAATAAATTCGCTCGAAATACTTCTGGAATTTACATGGAAGGAACATCGAGAATCAAGGTAGAAAAAAACGTTTTTGAATCGAATGGTTGGGGAATGAAAATTCAAGCAAGTTGTATGGATAATGAAATTGTAAACAATAATTATCTAAAAAACACTTTTGATATTAGCACTAATGGGAGTTTGGTTTTAAACACTTTTAATTCTAATTATTGGGATAAATATGAAGGCTATGATTTAGACAAAAATGGAGTAGGCGATGTGCCTTATCATCCATTAAGTTTGTTTGCTGTTTTAACTGAAAAAACACCTTCTGCCATGTTGCTGTACCGAAGTTTTATGATAACGCTTTTAGACAAATCTGAAAAGGTTTTACCAAGTATTACGCCAGATAATTTTATAGATAAAACGCCTTTAATGAAATCGCTTCCATTATGATTGAAATTAAAAATATAAACAAAAAATTTGGAAAATTAGAAGTGTTGAAAAACATCAATCTTTCATGTAAAAGTGGAGAATGTATTGCGCTAATTGGACCAAATGGTTGTGGGAAAACAACGTTGATAAAATCAATTCTCGGAATGGTTTTGCCAGATAAGGGTTCGATTGAGTTTAATGGAAAATCTGTTTTAAGAGAATATATCTATCGTGAAAACATTGGTTATATGCCACAAATTGGTCGTTATCCTGATAATATGACCATTGGACAAATCATTGAAATGATTAAAAAAATCAGAAATTCAAATCAAGAATTAGATGAAGACTTACTAAAAGCATTTGAATTAGAAAAAATGTTCGATAAGCAAATGCGAACACTTTCGGGTGGAACAACTCAAAAAGTAAGCGCCGTTTTAGCTTTTTTATTTAATCCAGAAGTGCTGATTTTAGATGAACCAACAGCGGGTTTAGATCCATTGGCTTCTGAAATTTTGAAAGAAAAAATCATTAAAGAAAAAGAAAAAGGAAAACTCATTTTCATAACATCACATTTATTAAGTGAATTAGACGATTTGATTACCGAAATTATTTTCATGCAAGAAGGAGAAGTTCATTTTCATAAAAAAGTTGAAGCCTTAAAAACTGAAACCAATGAAACTAAAATTTCAAAAGCTATTGCTAGTATTTTGAAACAAAAACAACCTGAAAATCATAACCCAAAACTTGTAAAAGTGTCATGAATAGAATTATAAAAATCATATTACTCGACATTCTAAAAAGTAAAATAGTTTTGGCATACACTATTATTTTGGGGATTTTATCATGGAGTTCGTTTGCTTTAGAAGACAATTCAGCCAAAGGTCTTCTAACCGTTTTGAATGTAATTCTATTTACGGTTCCATTGGTTTCCATACTTTTTGCAACGATTTATTTATATAATAGCTCTGAATTTATTGAACTTTTGCTAAGTCAACCTATCAAAAGAAGAAAAATTTGGATAAGTTTATTTTTTGGACTTTCTCTATCACTGATTTTAGCTTTTTTCATTGGCGCAGGAATTCCATTGTTAATTAATTCTCCCGATAGTGTTGGTTTTATGATGTTGCTTAATGGTTGTTTGATAACCGTAATTTTTACTGCATTAGCTTTTTTAAGCTCTATTTTAACAAGAGATAAAGCCAAAGGAATTGGAATTGCAATTATGACTTGGTTGTTTTTTGCTTTACTTTTTGATGGTATAGTTTTGTTTCTCTTATTTCAGTTTCAAGATTATCCAATAGAAAATGCTATGGTAGGAATTACTGCTTTTAGCCCAATTGATTTAGCTAGAATTCAAATTCTGTTGCATCTTGATGTTTCTGCAATGATGGGTTATACAGGGGCTATTTTCAAAGATTTTTTTGGAACTTCTCTTGGGTTAATAGTTACATTTTTATTGATGAGTATATGGGCAATCATTCCATTCTTGATTTCTTTAAAAAAGTTTAATAATAAAGATTTGTAAGTAATGAAAACTGATATTAGAAATAGAAAAGATATAGAAAAGTTAGTAAATGCTTTCTACGAAAAAATAAAAATTGATGGAGTTATAGGTTATTTGTTTACTGATATAGCTAAAGTTAACTGGGAATTACATTTGCCAAAAATGTATGATTTTTGGGAAAATATTTTGTTTTTTACCGCAAATTATGAAGGAAACCCTATGTTGAAGCATAAAGAATTACATCAAAAAAGCACAATGAACGAAACTCATTTTCAACATTGGAACAAATTATTTAATGAAACTGTTGATCAACTTTTTCAAGGTTCAAAAGCAGACGAAATTAAAAATAGAGCTTCAAACATAGCACAAACAATGATGTATAAAACACTTTCATAAATGCGTCATCAAATAATTCTAATAATTCATTTACTAGCAGCTACAGTTTGGGTTGGTGGTCATTTGATTTTATTATTTAAATATGTTCCAAAAGCAATAATAAGTAAATCGCTTGAAGAATTATCTTCCTTTAGAAAAAACTTTGAACCTGTTGGAATGCCTTCACTTTTTATTTTGATTATAACTGGAATTCTAATGGCTTATGACTTTGATGTAACGATTGATAAATGGTTTCTTTTTAAAAATTCAATTGAAAAAATAGTAAGTATCAAATTGATTTTGCTTTTTATAAGTTTGACATTGGCTTTTATTACCCTCAAATTTATTTTACCATCTATAAATAAAATTTCTCCTTATATACTTTATTTCATCATTTTTTTGGTTACAACTATTGCTGTTACTATGCTCATTTTAGGAAGTTTAGTTCGCAGAGGAGGTTTATGATTGTAGTCATGTTTTAAGTTTTTTTCAAGTTTTAAATTTGAAAAAATTATCAAAATATGAATAACATTGAAAAAACAACAGTTGGAGAATATGTTGCAAAAGACTTCAGAACAGCATCTATATTCTCAAAATATAAAATCGACTTTTGCTGTAAAGGAAACAAAACATTGGATGAAGTTTGCACGGCAAAAGGTTTGGATACTACTCAAATTGAAAATGAAATTAATTCTGTATTAAATTCAGGCTCTTCAACAGAAATGGATTTTAAAACATTTTCTCCAAATCTATTAATTGATTATATTTTAGAAACTCATCACGAATACATTCAAGAAAAAACACCTATTTTATTGATGTATTTGGATAAGTTATGTAAAGTTCACGGCGAAAGACATCCTGAATTATTTGAAATCAATAATTTATTTAAAATCAGTACTTCAGAATTATTAAACCATCTTCAGAAAGAGGAAGTTGTTTTATTTCCATTCATCAAAACAATGACTAATGCCTTAAAAAATAACGAGACCATTCAACAACCAGGTTTTGGAACGGTTGAAAATCCTATTGCCATGCTAAAACATGATCATGAAAAGGAAGGCGATTTGTTTGCTAAAATTTCTGAATTGACTAATGAATACAATCCGCCATCTGATTCATGTCAAACCTACAAAGTGACTTTTGCAATGCTCAAAGAATACGAACAAGATTTGCACAAGCATATTCATTTGGAAAACAATATTCTATTCCAAAAAGCGTTTGATTTAGAAAATAAATTTACAGTTTTAGATTAAATTTTATTACAAAAAAGCGTGAATTGCATCAATTCACGCTTTTTCAACTTTAATAAAAAAAGAAAAACAATTTTTTGAATTAATAATTGATTTTATTTTGGTAATAAAACATCATTTATTACATGAATAATCCCGTTACCAGTTTCTATTGATGTAACTATTTCTGAACCATTAACAAACGTTTTGCCATCTTTCTTAGTAATTTTTACTTTTCCTCCAAAAACCATATCGAACTCTTGTCCATCTTGCATATAATCTGTTTTTAGTGTTCCTACATAGGTATGGTAACCTAAAATATTTTCTAAATCACCTTTTTTCTCTGGTTTTAGTAAACCTTCAACTGTTCCTGCGGGCAATTTTTCAAATGCAGCATTTGTTGGAGCAAAAACCGTAAATGGTCCAGCATTGCTCAATGAAGTTACTAATCCTGCTGCTTTTACTGCTGCAACCAATGTAGTGTGATCTTTGCTAGCAATTGCTGTTTGAACAATATTTGGAACAGAAGTTTCATCCACAACGTTTTCTTGACCACCAGATTGAACTTCTGTTGTTTCTGAAGTCGATTCTGATGTTGCTTGTTCATTTTGTTTGCAACCAATGACAATAAAAAAACTTGCCAATAACAATGTTTTAATTGATTTTTTCATAATAACACATTTAATATACTTTCAATTTGTTAATACAAAGTACTTAATTATGAAATAGTTATTTTATGCGTAGAGTCATAATAAAGGATAGTTTTTAACTTTTTTTATGGAATGAAAAGTGGTAATACCTATACCTAATACAAGTATAATTGCAGCTCCAAAAAGCATTTCGTTTGCCATTGGAATTGGTGTATAGCTAAATGATGCAATGCCTTGAATTGCTAATATTATTTCATTCAATAATACACCAATTGTGAAAATTGTTAAGCCAATTTTTATCTGTTTATTTATAAAAATAAAATGATTAGCATAAACATAAAAAAGTAAAAACAAACTAATTATTGCTAGTAAAATCAAGTGTAAATAGGCAATAACAATAGGCCTAAAACCAAAGGCAAGTTGGCTAATTGCGGGAATAGTTGATCCTAATTGAAGGAGAAATTTAACACTCAAAGCAAATCCAACAAAAAGTAAAATAAATCTCAAAAAGAAAGGAATATTTTCCAAAAAATATCTTTTTGTTTTTATTATGATAATCAAAAATCTAAACCAAGTATAAACTTGAATAAAAGCTGCAATTACGGTTAAAATGTAAATCCAAAAAGGTAAGTCTAACCAAAGTGTTGATAGAAAATACGCAGGAATACATGCTAAAAAAAACAACCAAAAAGTTCTTTTGAAAAAGGGATTTTCAGATAGTTTTAATTGTAAAAAAGAGAATAATAATCCCATACAAGCAAAGAAAAACCAACCATTATATTGAAAATGTAAATAATAATAAATGGAGGCCAAATATTCATTTTGGAGAATGTTTTTTGTTATCATCATGTAAGCCAAAGCAAATGTCCCCAACGATGAAATTACATTGAAAAAAAGTGCCACTTTGAACCAGTTTTTGGACATATCTTCATCAGAAATTAATTTCAAATCTTTTATGAAATAATAAGCAAAAACACAAGCAACCACAATCGAAGCTGTTGAAAAAATTATAGAAAACAATCCATAACCTTGAATAATAAAAAAGACCAACATTCCATAAGCACAAATCAAGTTGGCTGTTAATAGTAATTTGTATTTTTTGAAAAATCTATTTTCTATATTCTTTGCTCTTTTTTCTAAATAAACAATCATCAACACCATCAAAGTATGAGTAAGCCAACCTGAAAAGGCAAAATGCGAATGCGAATGTTGTATATGTTTTTGGTCTAAGTATGGAAATTCAAAGCCTATTTTATAACGCATTAAAAGACCAAGCAGAGCAACTATTAATAAATTTATAAGCGAAAATTTCAACCAAAATTTGCTGTTAAAAAACATTAGAAATATATTTTATGGTTTATGATGTCAATTTTCTTATCTGCCTTCATTTTAGACAAAGTTCTAATTACAGTTTCTACTCTTAATCCAGTGAAATTTGCAATTTCTTGACGTGTAAAAGGAACAACTTCCTTCTTATCACTAGTATATTTTTTGTTAGCATTTAAAAAAGCTACTATTCTAAACTCAGGCTTTTGGTTAATAATGTCTTTAGATGTTTTGGCTTTGCTGTGAATTCTTTGAGCAAGTAACCTTAAAAACTGTTTTTGAATAGATGGATATTCATCAAGAATTTTTAAAAATTTATCTTTAGCTAGTTTAATTATTTTGCAATCTTGAAAGGCAACTGCAGTTGCAGGATATTTTTCGTCAATGAAAATAGGTGGTTCTCCAAAACTTTGCCCTTCACAAAAATATCCTTGTGTAAATTCCTTACCTTCATCATTAGAGTTAAACATCCTTACACAACCCTCAACCACTTGAAAATAAAAATTAGCCATATCATCTTCATAAAAAATAACATCATTTTTTTTATATTCCTTGGCTATTGCTCCATAAGAAAAAAGTAAATCTAAGTCTATTTGCATAACTATTGCGAAATATTAAACCTGAAAGTTATTAAAACCTCCAAAATTTAGGTGTAAAAATAGTTTTTATAAAGTTATTTAAATTATGACTAAAATCATAGAGAACTTATGAATTCTTATTTTAAATTTGTTTTGTGAAAAAAATAGTAGTCATAATTGCTTTATCATTACTCCTGAAACCAATTCTTCCATTGGTTGATTATGGTTTAAATTATGATTATATTTCCAAAGTACTTTGTATAAACAAAGAAAAACCACAAATGCATTGTAATGGTAAATGTCACTTGATGAAAGAACTTGCCAAAGCTTCTGAAAGTGAAAAACCAATTAATTCTGATAAAAAAGACAATTCTAAACAAGAAATAGAGTTATTGTTTTACAAGGAATTAAACGAGATTAATTTTAGACAAATTTATTTTCATAATAAAACTTCTGTTGGAGACAACTATACCAATTTATACTTTCACACGGTAAGTTGCTCCGTTTTTCATCCGCCAACATTTATTTCTTAAAGTGATTTATTGTAGCAAATAACCTCTCATTTTATGCGATTGGTTTGCTATGTATTTATTCAATTAAAAAATTGACAGGATTTTTATATCCAAAACTTTTTGAAAATAATTTTTTCAAACCAAATTATTTGTGAACTTTAATTAATAAAAATGAAATTTAAATTGAAAAATATAGCAATCGCTATGGTTGCAACTTTAGCTTTAAATTCGTGTTCAAGTGATGATGAAAAAATCACAGGTGAAGGAGATATAACTCTTGAGTTTGACAATGTGTTCGGTTCTTCTAATCTTATTTTAGATACTCAAACCAACACAACTTCTCAAGGTGAAAACCTTAAAATTTCTGAAGTAAAGTACATTGTGAGTAACATCGTGCTTACTAAAGAAGATGGAACTACATATACATATCCAAAAAGCCAAAGTTATTTTATTGTGGACGAAACTGATGAAGCTAGTCAAATGATTGATTTGACCAACATTCCTGCAGGAAATTATACAAAAGTAAAATTTGGAATTGGAGTAGACCAAGAACAATTTAATCTTGGCGCAGCTGGACAAGGTGATTTTCTAACTACTGCTCAAAATGAAGGCATGATGTGGTCTTGGAGTGCAGGATACAAGTTTGTAAAATTTGAAGGAATGTTTACTTCTTCAACAGTTACTACAGATACTGAATTTATGGTACACACAGGTCAAACAGGTACGGATTATAATTATGCCGAAATTACTTTAACACTTCCTGAAAAAGCCATGATTAGAACTAATATTACTCCAGATGTTCACATTTTTGCCGATGTTGCAAAAATCATTGACGGAACAAATAAAGTAAAACTTACCGATAACAACATGGGTGGAATGGGAGCAATGATAATGGGAGGAACAAATCTTCCTTTGATTACTTCAAACTTGCAAGGAATGTTTACTGTAAATCACGTTCACAACGACTAAAAAAATCTAAAAGCTGTCGGTTATTTTTACCGACAGCTTTTATAAAAATTCAAAAAATGAAAACAAAATATTATTTGTTGTTCCTCATTTTTCCTATGCTAATTAGTTGTTCTAATGATGATGATTATCAGAATGTTCCAATAGATTTCAAAGTACCATCAAATTTTCCTGCTTTGGCTTATGATTTTACAAACAATCCTCCAACCGAAAAAGGATTTGAACTTGGGAAAAAACTTTTTTATGATGGACGATTAGCATCCGATGGAATTGTTTCTTGTGGGTTTTGTCACATCCAAGAGAATGCTTTTACTCATCATGGACATACTGTTAGTCACGGTGTGAACAATGCAGCTGGAACACGTAATTCTCCACCTATCCAAAATATGGCATTTCAAACGGCTTATATGTGGGATGGAGCAACAACACATCTTGATTTGCAACCTATAATCCCTTTTACAAGCCCTATTGAGATGAATGGGAATTTTTCTAATGCAATCGCCATGATGAAAAATGATGCGCAATATAAAAAACTATTTAAACAAGCTTTTGATGGAGGAGAAATCAATTCTGAGAACATGCTGAAAGCTTTAGGACAATTCATGGCATTGCTTGTTTCAAGTAATTCAAAGTTTGATAAATATAGAAGAAATGAAAGTGGAGGAACAATGACTGCAGATGAATTAGATGGTTATGCAATATTCAATCAAAAATGTGCATCATGTCATGCTACAGATTTATTTACTGATAATTCTTTTAGAAATAATGGTTTAGCCATAAATCTACAAGTGAATGATATAGGAAGATTTAGAGTAACACAATTGGAAAGTGATAAATATAAATTTAAAGTTCCAAGTTTGAGAAACATTGAAAAAACTGCACCATACATGCATGATGGAAGATTTTATACTCTTGAAGCAGTTTTAGATCATTACTCATCAGGTGTTGTAAATACTCAAAATCTAGATGAAAGTTTAAATAATAACGGAACTCTGGGAATTCCGCTTACTCAAACTGAAAAAACAAAAATTATTGCTTTCCTAAAAACTCTAACCGACAATGAGTTTCTTACTAACCCAAAATTTGCTGAATATTAAAATGAAAAAAATTCTATTTCTATATTTTATATTCCAACAATTTGTTTTTGCCAATAGTGGTGAAACACTTCCTAAACCGCCAATTTTTTCTAAATATTATTCTGCAATAAGCATGGATGGAATAGGGAAATGTGATGCTTGTGGTTGTTCTGCAAGTGGTGGAAGTATGGGATTTGCTTCTATGCTGAACACAAATTTTGTCGGGATAAGGTATATGAACCAAAAATATAAAAGTACCGATGGATTGTATAGCAATTCACCTTGGTATAATGAAAACTTCAATAGTATTCAGGTTTGGGCACGAATTCCAGTTACAAAAAAAATACAAGTTTCCACATTAATTCCTTTTCATTTTAATTCGAGGGAAACTGCAACAGGCAATCAAGAAATATCAGGAATTGGAGATTTGACGATTTTAGGAATGTATCAATTATATCAAACTCATAAAGACAGCACATTTTTTGCTCATACATTGCAAGTTGGTTTAGGTATAAAAGTTCCAACAGGAAAATATGATGATGCAAATTCCGGAGCTGTAAATCCAAGTTTTCAGTTAGGTACAGGAAGTTGGGATTATTTATTTGCCACAGAATATACTATAAGAAGAAAAAAGTTCGGGTTGAATAGCATGTTGAATTACGTTTTTAAAACAGAAAATAGCAAAGCGTATCAATTTGGAAATCAGTTTAATTATTCTGAAACATTGTATTATCTCTATGAAAAAAATGCCCTTTCTTTTGCTCCACAAATAGGAATTGCAGGCGAAGTTTATGGCAGTAATTATCAACATGGACAAAAGTTAGCTAAAACATCAGGCGATGTTTTCTTTGGTAAAGTTGGCTTTGAAATAGGTAGAAATAAATTGTCTGCAGGAGTGAATGCAATGTTGCCTATTAACCAAAATCTTGCGGGTAATAGAGTAGAGTCAAAGTATAGATTTAGTTTTAATGTAAATTACTCTTTATAATTTTCCATAAGTTAATTGAGATTGAGCCATTCAGCGATGAGTGGCTTTTTTAATTACCTTTGCAAAAAAATTAAGCTACATGTCGCATAAATCAGGTTTTGTAAACATCATAGGAAACCCAAACGTAGGAAAGTCAACATTAATGAATGCATTGGTTGGTGAAAGACTTTCTATCATTACTTCAAAAGCTCAAACAACCCGACATAGAATCATGGGTATTGTCAATGGTGATGATTTTCAGGTTGTGTTTTCTGATACGCCAGGAATTATAAAACCAGCTTATGAGTTGCAAAATTCCATGATGGATTTTGTTAAATCAGCTTTTGAAGATGCAGACGTGTTGGTTTACATGGTTGAAATTGGTGAGAAAGAATTGAAAGATGAAGCATTTTTCAATAAAATCATTCATTCAAAAATTCCAATTTTGCTGCTACTGAATAAAATTGATAAATCATCACAAGAACAACTTGAGGAACAAGTGGAATTATGGAGAAACAAAGTGCCAAATGCCGAAATTTTCCCCATATCTGCTCTAGAGAATTTTAATGTTTCCGAAGTTTTTAATAGAATTTTGGAGTTACTACCTCAGTCGCCACCTTATTACCCAAAAGATGCTCTAACCGATAAACCTGAACGTTTTTTTGTTAATGAAACTATTCGCGAAAAAATTCTATTGAATTATGACAAAGAAATTCCATATGCTGTAGAAATCGAAACAGAAGAATTTCTTGAGGATGAAAAAATCATCAGAATTCGTGCTGTAATCATGGTGGAACGCGATACGCAAAAAGGAATCATCATTGGTCACAAAGGGGCAGCGATAAAAAAAGTAGGCATTCAAGCCAGGGAAGATTTGGAAAAATTCTTTGGAAAACAAATCCATTTAGAAATGTTTGTGAAAGTCAATAAAGACTGGCGAAGCAATGCTTATCAATTGAGAAGATTTGGTTACAATCAAAAATAATTATTCAATTATTTTATTAAACTCTTGTTCCAATTCTTCCATTTGACCATAGCCATTCGCTCTTGTTTGTCTTCCTATTACATAAAGCAGAATCCACGACACGACCATCAAAATCATGATGATACAATCATTTACAATTGATTTTTTAAGCATCATGTCAGAGAAGGCAAACATCATGAAAACCAAAAAAACCCCTGCAATTATAAAATGTAGAAAAATAAAAAATGTCCACATTGTTTGTGAAGGACCAAACAAACCTCTGATGTGAGTGGCTGTTTCTTCTTTTCCAGTAAATTTTTCCAACTCCAGAGTAAGATGAGGCGACCAATATTTTTTCTTGTCGCCTTGAATGCTAAATTGAATGTGATAATCTCTAATTTTCATTAAAAACCCAGAAGGCACTCTTTTAGTATAATCGATAAATTTTTGACGAACTACATCAACATTTTCATCAATGTCTTTGTAAAATCTTGGTCTTAATCTAAAGTCGTGATGGTTACTCATGGTATTCAAATGGTTAGAATCATACACTAAGTTAATAAAAAAATTGATATTAATTTCATTAATACTACCTTTGCACCTTTATTTAAAACGAATATGAACAATATAGTAGCCATTGTAGGAAGACCAAATGTAGGGAAATCAACTTTCTTCAATAGATTGATTAAAAGAAGAGAAGCCATAGTAGACTCTGTGAGTGGTGTTACTCGTGATAGAAATTATGGTAAAAGCGAATGGAATGGAAAAGAGTTTTCGGTAATCGATACAGGTGGTTACATCAAAGGTTCTGATGATATTTTTGAAGGCGAAATTCGCAAACAAGTAGAATTAGCAATCGATGAAGCTGATGCTATTATTTTTGTTGTAGATGTAGAAGAAGGCATAACCCCAATGGACGAAGAAGTTGCAAAACTTCTTAGAAAAGTGACAAAGCCAGTTCTGTTGGCGGTTAACAAAGTTGATAATGCCAAACGCGAACAAGATGCCATTGAGTTCTATAATTTAGGTTTGGGCGAATATTACACAATTGCTGGAATTAGCGGTAGCGGAACAGGAGAATTACTAGATAAATTAGTAGAAGTTCTTCCAGAAATGCCAGAAGTAAATGACGATGAAGAAGCATTGCCTCGTTTTTGTGTTGTGGGTAGACCAAATGCTGGAAAATCTTCTTTTATCAATGCATTGATTGGTGAAGATAGATTTGTGGTTACTGATATAGCAGGAACAACTCGCGATGCAATTGATACAAAATATAACCGTTTTGGTTTTGAATTTAATTTGGTTGATACAGCAGGAATTAGAAGAAAAGCCAAAGTAAAAGAAGATTTAGAGTTTTATTCGGTAATGCGCTCAGTTAGAGCTATTGAACATTCGGATGTTTGTATTTTGATGATTGATGCTACTAGAGGTTTTGAAAGTCAAGATCAAAATATTTTTTGGTTGGCCCAAAAAAATAGAAAAGGAGTTGTAATTCTTGTCAATAAATGGGATTTGGTTGAAAAAGATACCATGTCTGCAAAAGAATATGAAAAAGTAATTAGAAAAGAAATTGAACCATTTACTGATGTTCCCATCCTTTTCGTGTCAGCATTAACAAAACAGCGTTTGTTGAAAGCTTTGGAGACTACTGTTCAGGTTTTTGAAAACAGAAAGCAACGCATACCTACATCCAAGTTCAATGAATATATGCTGAATATTATTGAACACATGCCACCACCAGCATTGAAAGGTAAATATGTAAAAATAAAATATTGCATGCAGTTGCCAACTCCAATGCCACAGTTTGTGTTTTTTGCCAATTTGCCTCAATACGTAAAAGAACCATACAAACGATTTTTAGAAAATAAAATACGCGAAAAATGGGACTTTACAGGTGTTCCAATCGATATTTATATAAGAGAGAAATAAAAAACTCGGTCTCCTAGAAATACGAGACCGAGTTTTTTATTGTCTCTTTTTTAGGCATTTTTCATTGTAAACTTCAATAGCCAATTCAAAACCTAAATCTATTGCTTTTTTCAAATCTGAACAATAATCATTTTTTGGATTAAAGTTTAAAAAATAAATCGCTCTATTGTAGAAAGCTTCTCCATTTTTTTGATCTAACTTTATTACTTCGTTAAAATCATTTAATGCGGATTGATCTTTCAAATAACTTTTCATAATCCCTCTGTTTTGATAGGCGTCAATACTGTTTGGGTTTATAAAAATTGCTTTGTTGAAATCGTTTATTGCTTCTTGATAGTTAGATAAAAGCTTATAAACAACACCTCGATTATAAAAGGCATCATAATTTTTCTCATCTAATGAAATGCATTTGGAATAATCTTTGATTGAGTTTATAAAATCTCCAATCATAGAGTAGGAATATGCTCTGTTGAAAAATGAACTAGCAGATGAACTTTTTAGATTTATACATTCAGTAAAGTCTAGGATTGCGCTTTTATGTTTATTCAGTTTTTGAAATAGTTTACCTCGACTAAAATAGGCTTCATAATATTTGTTGTTAATTTCTAATGCTTTGTCATAATCTTCTAAAGCGCCATCATAGTCTTCTAGGTTAAATTTTGCATGTCCTCTAAAATGATAACTTGTATAATCATTTGGATTTTTGATTATTAGTTCGTTATAAGATAGTATGTCTTTTTGAAAATCAGAGCTTTCTTGAGAAAATCCTATATGAGCAATGAAGAGTAATAAAAACAAGTGTTTTTTCATAAAATATAATTTTCTTGAAATTCAATTATAGTATAGCTTGGTTTTTTTATCATTCTAAACTCAATTTAGATTTACCAACCACCACCAGCTCCACCGCCAGAAAATCCGCCGCCACCAAATCCACCACCGAATCCGCCACCGCCAAATCCGCCGCCAGAAGAACCTCCAAAACCACCACCAAATCCACCGCCACGATTCCTGCCAAGACTGCTCAAGATAATGATGTCTGACAAATCCATTCCGCCGCCACGACCACCATTATTACCTCTATTATTTTTACTAATAATGATTATAATAATTATAAAAATGATTATAAAAACAAGAGCAGAAATTGGAAATTCATCATTGTCTTGCTTTCGCGTTCCTTTGTATTTTCCTTTGAATACATCAAAAAGTGCATCAGCTCCTTTATCCAAACCATTGTAGTAACTACCAGCTTTAAACTCTGGTATGATAACATTTCTAACAATCTCACCATTTATTCCAGCAGTCAATCGGTCTTCCAATCCATAGCCAGGAGAAATCCAAATCTTTCGTTCCTTTTTTGCTATAAGTATGAAAACACCATTATCCTCTTTTGCTTGACCAATTCCCCATTCGTGTGCCCATTTAGGCGTTAGTATTCCAATATCTTCACCGTCAATGGTTTCAACAGTTGCCACAACAATTTGAGTTGAAGTGCTGTCTGAATATCTAATTAGTTTTTCCTCTAATTGTTGTTTTTCGGTAGAATTTAAAAGATTAGCATAATCGTAAACCGATGTTTGAAAACTTGGTTTTTCGGGTATTTTAAATTGAGCAAAAAATGGTGAAAAACTCAATAACGTTACAACCAAAAAAAAGATTTTTGGAATTCGTAATTTGAAATTCGTAATTCTCATAATCTATCCTTTTGATATTTCGTTAGACAATTCATCAATATCATCAGAATGATAGGGGAAATATTTCTTGAGTTGTTCTCCAGCGCTTTCAATTCCTTTGATAAGTGCTAATTTGTTTTCTCCTTTTTTGAAATATTGGAGCATAATGTCTTTTGTAGAATTCCAAAAATCGTCATTGACCTTGTCATTTATTCCTTTGTCACCATAAATAGCAAATTGTTTGCTTTTGGCAGCAATGTAAATGATAACGCTGTTTCGTTCTTGTGTAGCATCCATTTTTAGTTCATGAAATACTTCCACTGCTCTTTCTAAAGGAGCAATGGAAGCTTGATTTGCTAGTTCGCCTTTAAGGCTAGTGCCTTTTTCTATGTGTACGCGTATTTCGCCCGAAGTATTTTTTTCAGCTAAACGAATGGCTTCAACTACTTCTTTTTCTTCAGAACTCGTTAGAAAATCTTCTACTTTAGACATTATTTTTTATCTTCTTTTTTGTCAAAGTTAAATTCTACTTCTGGAGCTTTTTCTGCGCCAGCAACTGCTTCGAAGAATGGTTTTTCTTTAAATCCAAACCAACCTGCAAAAATGCTGTTTGGAAATACTTTTACATGGTTATTATACGGTTTTATTGCTTCGTTATAACGTGTTCTTGCTGTAAGAATTTGGTTTTCTGTACTAGCTAATTCATCCTGTAGTTTAAGAAAGTTTTCGTTTGCCTTCAAGCTTGGGTATTGTTCAACAGTGACCAATAGCCTTGACAATGAGTTACTTAACCCACTTTGAGCCTGATTGAATTGGGTTAATTGTTCAGGTGTAATGTTCGTTGGGTCAACAGTTACTTGTGTAGCCTTTGCACGGGCTTCAATTACTGCGGTTAATGTTCCTTTTTCATATTCCGCAGCACCTTGAACGGTTTTTACTAAATTACCAATCAAATCATTTCTTCTTTGATAAGCTGTTTGTACATTACCCCAGCTTTCTTTAACATCTTGTTCAAGTGTAACTGCGGTATTATTAATTCCTTTGAAGTAACTGTAGCCAATTAAAACTACAACTGCTAAGATTATCCAAGGCAAAAATTTTCTCATAATTTCTAATTTTTAATAGTTTGTTATAAATTTAATTTTTAATAATTCTCTTTCTTGCTGAAACCATATAAACAAATCCAGATATGCTCCCAAAAAATAAAAACCCAATTATCCACATGAATTTTTCATTTCCTCCAATTTTGCTAGAATTCATTACCTCATAAATTGCCGCAATGATAAAAACGAGTAGCAAAATCAACCCAATTGCCATTACTGGAGTTGCAAGTGTATGGTGATTAATTTTCAAGATTGCACCTACAATAGTCATCAAAATGGATAATGAATAACTTTGTCTGATAAAGGCATTTGTATTCATTACAATTGGTTTTTGATGTTAGTTAATTGCAATTTAATTCCTTCTAGTTTTGAGATGATTTCAAATTTGTCCAAAGTTTTCTTTTGTCCTTCTTTCAAATGAACTTTTGCACCTTCTAGAGTAAAACCTCTTTCTTTTACTAAATGGTAAATAAGCTGAAGGTTTTTAACATCTTCTGGCGTAAACATTCGATTTCCTTTTGCATTCTTTTTTGGCTTAAGAATGTCAAATTCCTTGTCCCAAAAACGTATTAAAGAAGCATTCACATCAAATGCCTTGGCTACTTCGCCTATACTGTAATATCTTTTGTCTGGTGATAATTCTATCTGCATTAGTCTAATGATTGATTTTCTTGGTTAGCTATTTTTGATATGACTACATATTCTGCAGCCGAAATATTTCCGTAATAAAAATTAATTGGGTTCACAACTTTTCCTTCTTTATGAACTTCATAGTGCAAATGTGGTGCTTCGCTTCTTCCTGTACTTCCCACATAGCCAATTATGTCACCACGTTTTACTCGTTGTCCAGCTCTACAGTTATATTTGCTCAAATGACCATAAAGTGTTTCATAACCATATCCGTGCTGAATCACAATGTGATTTCCATAACCCGATGCCGTGTTGTCTGCACGTTTTATTACACCATCACCAGTTGCGTAAATTGGTGTTCCTGTTGGTGCAGTAAAATCCATTCCTTCATGCATTTTTCTTGCTTTTGTAAAAGGATCTGTTCTGTATCCAAAACCAGAAGCCATTCTTTTCAACTGCTCATTTTTTACAGGTTGGATTGCTGGAATTGCCGATAAAAGTTTGTTTTTATCTTTTGCCAATTTCAATATTTCATCCAATGAGTTCGATTGAATAGCAAGCTCTTTCGAAATCACATCAACTCTTTTAGAAGTGTTAATAACCAATTCAGAGTTATTCAATCCTTCCAATTGTTTGTACCTATTTACACCACCAAAACCCGCTTTTCTCTGTTCTGTTGGAATAGGCGAAGTATTAAAATAAGCTCTGTAAATATTGTTGTCTCTATCTTCTATAGACTCAAGAACTTCATCAATCTGATCCATCTTTTTGTTCAAAATAGCATATTGCAACTTCATCGTTTCAATTTCTCTAGCTTGCAACCTGTCTTTTGGTGTGTCTAGAAAAGAACTATTTAGTAAAACTACAAAACATAGAAAACCAAATAAACCTGATGAAAGTAAAAATAACCCAATATAACCCAACCGTTTTAATGTTGAATGTTTTATTTTGCGGTAAGCAAGGCTTTCTGTATCGAAATAATACTTTACTTTTTTCGCCATCTTTGATTTTATACTATTTTTGTACGAGTTTGAACAATGGTTATACGAACAAATTTAACAAATGTTTCAAACTAATAATATTTTTATTTCAACTTTTGCCATCCAAAAAATCTAAATATATGGATATTGTTACTATTGATAAAGTTTTTGATACTTCCAAAGAGAATGTTTGGCAAGCACTTACTGATAAAGAAGTAATGAAAATTTGGTATTTTGATATACCAAGATTTAATTTAGAAGTTGGTGCCGATTTTTCTTTTTATGAAGGTGAAAAAAAAGAATATCTTCACGAAGGCAAAATCCTTAAAGTTGAAGAAAACAGATTGCTGCAACACACTTGGTTACATCCAGAGCAGTCCAAAGGCAGTTCGGTAGTAACTTGGCAAATAGATGAAATTGATGGAAAAGTAAGAGTAACTTTAACTCACGAAGGATTAGAAAGTTTTGCCGATGCTGGTCCAGCTTTTGTGCCAGAAAACTATGAAATGGGTTGGAATGCCATCGTGAAAACCAATCTAAGAAATTACCTTTATGGAATAAAAAGATTAACATATTCAATAGAAATCAATGCTTCGGCAGAAACTATTTGGAATAAAATGTGGGATGAACTAACCTATCAGCAATGGGTAAAACCATTTTGCGAAGGGACTTATATGACTGGCGAATTTGCTCAAGGAAATCGAATACATTTTTTAACCAAAGATGGTAGAGGAATGTATAGTGATATTGGATATTTGATACCAAAAAAACTTGTAATTTTTAGTCACATAGGAAATATGTCAGATTTTAAAGAACTGCCTCTTGATGCCGAAACTGAGCGCTGGACTGGAAGTTTTGAAATCTACAAACTTGAAGAAAATGAAGGAAAAACAAATGTAGTAGCAGAAATAGATTGCGTTCCAGAATATATTGATTATATGAATACAACATTTCCTTTAGCACTACAAGAATTAAAAAAAATATCAGAAAATTAATTTTATAAAATAAGATGAAGTCACAAGACATTCGTAAAGCATATTTAGATTTTTTTAAAAGTAAAAACCATTTAATTGTTCCATCAGCACCAATCGTTCTAAAAGACGATCCAACCTTGATGTTCAACAACTCAGGAATGGCACAATTCAAAGAATACTTTTTAGGAAATGGAACTCCAAAAAGTCCAAGAATTGCCGATACGCAAAAATGTCTTCGTGTTTCAGGAAAGCACAATGATTTGGAAGATGTAGGTTTTGATACTTATCATCACACGATGTTTGAAATGCTGGGAAACTGGTCATTTGGCGATTATTTCAAAAAAGAAGCCTTGGCTTGGGCTTGGGAATTTCTAACCGAAGTTTTAAAGTTAGATAAAGACCGTTTATATGTTTCTGTTTTTGAAGGAAATCCAGCCGAAAACGTTCCGTTTGACCAAGAAGCTTTCGACATTTGGAAGCAATACGTTCCAGAAGACCGAATTATTCTCGGAAATAAAAAAGACAACTTCTGGGAAATGGGCGACCAAGGTCCATGTGGTCCATGTTCTGAAATTCATATCGATTTGCGTTCCAACGAAGAGCGAGCAAAACTTTCAGGAAGAGATTTAGTCAATGCCGATCATCCGCAAGTGGTAGAAATTTGGAACAACGTTTTCATGGAATTCAACAGAAAAGCTGATGGTTCGTTAGAAAAACTACCCGCACAACACGTAGATACCGGAATGGGATTTGAGCGTTTGTGCATGGCGATGCAAAATGTGACTTCCAATTATGATACGGATGTTTTCACTCCGCTAATCGAAAAAGTAGAAAAAATTACAGGATTTAAGTATTTACCAAATACTGTCACTCCGAGCGCAGTCGAGGAGAAAACCAACATTGCTATTCGTGTAATTGTCGATCACGTTCGTGCCGTTGCGTTTGCAATTGCCGATGGACAACTTCCGTCAAATACTGGCGCAGGTTATGTAATTCGTAGAATTTTGCGTCGTGCTATTCGTTACGGATTTACGTTTTTGAATACCAAAGAACCTTTTATCAATAAATTGGTAGAAGTTTTAGCCAACCAAATGGGCGAGTTTTTCCCAGAAATCAAATCGCAACAACAATTGGTGACCAATGTAATTCGCGAAGAAGAAGCTTCTTTTTTAAGAACTTTGGAACAAGGTTTACAATTATTGGATAAAGTTGTTGCCGAAACATCAGGAAAAGAAGTTTCTGGAGAAAAAGTTTTTGAATTGTACGATACTTTTGGTTTTCCAAAGGATTTGACTGCTTTAATTTTAAAAGAAAAAGGATATTCGTTTAACGAAGCTGAATTCGAAACCGAATTACAAAAACAAAAAGCGCGTTCAAGAGCTGCTTCTGAGATTGCAACTGGTGATTGGCATATTCTAATTGATGGTAATACTGAGCAATTTGTAGGTTATGATCAAACGGAAAATGAGGCAAGAATTACTCGTTATCGAAAAATTGATTCGAAAAAAGATGGAATTTTATACCAAATTGTTCTTGATGCTACACCATTTTATCCTGAAGGCGGTGGACAAGTAGGCGATAAAGGACATTTGTATACTCATGAAGGTGTTGTGGAAATAATTGACACCAAAAAAGAAAATAATTTGATTGTTCATTTTGCAACTTCATTGCCACATAATGTTGGAGAAAATTTTATTGCAAAAGTCAACACCGATTTAAGAATAGCAACTTCTAAAAATCACTCGGCGACACACTTGATGCATTTGGCTTTGAGAAAAATACTAGGAACGCATGTTGAACAAAAAGGTTCATTGGTAAACTCAAACTATTTGCGTTTCGATTTTTCACATTTCAGCAAAGTTACTGATGAGGAATTACGCCAAGTAGAAGCAAGCGTAAATGCACAAATTGAAGCCCAATTACAATTGCAAGAATATAGGAATATTCCAATTCAAGAAGCTTTAGATAAAGGAGCAATGGCATTGTTTGGTGAAAAATATGGAGATAATGTTCGTATGATTGAATTTGGCGAAAGCCGAGAATTATGCGGTGGAATTCATGTGAAAAATACCGCTGAAATTTGGCACTTCAAAATCATTTCTGAAGGTGCAGTTGCCGCAGGAATTCGTCGTATTGAAGCAATTACAGGTGAAGCGGTTAAGAACTATTATAAAAATCAAGAACACACATTAGCGGAAATAAAAGAAACCTTGAAAAATCCTCAAGATGTTTTGAAGTCAGTAGCAACTTTACAGGATGATAATGCCAAATTGAAAAAACAAATTGAGCAATTGCTAAAAGAAAAAGTTGATGGATTGAAAAATACACTAGTTGCTGATTTCCAAGAAATAAATGGAATTAACTTTTTGGCAAAACAAGTTGATTTATCGATGAGTGCAACTAAAGATTTAGCCCAAGCTATTGGAACTTCAAAACCAAATTCGTTTGTTTTTCTAGCTTCAGTTGAAGATAATGCACCTAATATTCATTGCTATATTTCTAAAGAATTAGTTGCAGATAAAGGATTAAATGCAGGAAATATCATCCGTGAATTAGGTAAATACATCGACGGAAATGGTGGTGGACAACCGTTCTTTGCTTCTGGAAAAGGGAAGAATGTTTTGGGAATTAAGGATGTTTTGGAGAAAGTTGTTGAGTTAATTTAATAGTTTAAACTTAATATATACAAAAAAACCTAACATATTGTTAGGTTTTTTTGTATATTTACTTAAAATCCAACCAGTTGTGTTATGAAAACAAATATTTTAATTATTCTGTGTTTTAATTTTTTAAATCTTTCTTACGCACAAAACTATCGTTTTCCAGAAGGCGGAGGAGAATACGTAATGAGCAATAATTATAATGAATGCTTGAGTGAAGAACAGCGATTACAAATAAAGCAAAAATTGCAACAGAGTATTACTAGACTTGAGAGTTCAGGTAAAATTATTCAAAAAAGTAAACTTACGAGTCCTTTAATCCACCCATTATTTATTTGGCCAGTAGACAAGAGTGATTCAACTCCATACAATAATGTATGGAGTATTAGTAATCATGTGGATCACAACCCTAATTTTCCTAATGCAATTCAAGATTGGAACTGTGGTAGTAGAACTTATGATACTTCTTCAGGCTATAATCATAAAGGGATTGATATTTTTACATGGCCATTTAGCTTGTTTCAAATGGATAATAATCAAGCAATTGCAGTTGCAGCTGCTGATGGGGTTATAATTGGGAAAGATGATGGAAATTATGACAGAAGTTGCTCTTTTAATAGTAATAACTGGAATGCTGTTTATATTAGTCATGCTGATGGAAGCCAGACATGGTATGGACATTTAAAAAATGGTTCTTTAACAAACAAAAACCCTGGAGATACTGTAGTAGCAGGTGAGTTTTTGGGAGTTGTTGGTAGTTCAGGAAATTCAACTGGACCACACCTGCATTTTGAAGTTTATAATAATCTAAATCAATTAGTTGACACTTATACAGGTACATGTAATAATTGGTCGTCAAGTACTGATAGCTGGTGGCAAAATCAAAAGCCTTATTGGGAGCCAAAAATTAATGCTGTTTTAAGTCATTCTTCAGCACCACAGTTTAATTCTTGTCCAACAAGCGAAAATCCAAATTTAAACGATAATTTTACGGTTGGTTCTAATGTCGTTGTTGGAATTTATTTAGCTGATCAATTAGCCGGTACAAGTGTTAATTTAGTAATGCGTAGACCTGATAATTCAGTTCTAGCAAATTGGAATTTCAATTTGGTTGATCAGTATTATGCCTCTTGGTGGTATTGGACATTCTCGCCAATTGAAATGTCCCAACAATTAGGCACTTATCAGTTCACCGCAACTTACCAAGGAAATTCTGTAACTCATAGTTTCAACTATGGGAATCTAGGAATTAATGAAAACTTTAATCAGAAGTTTGATTTATTTCCAAATCCTTCTTCGGATGTAATTATAATTGAGTCAAAAGACAATCTAATAATTAATAATATTAAATTTTTCGATCTTTTAGGGAAAGAGGTTGCAAGTTTTAATAATTTTCAAGAACAAATTAGAATTTCATCTTTAAGTAATGGAATATATTTAATTAGAGTGAGTACTTCTGATGGAGTTTATTCAACTAAATTTGTAAAAAACTAAATTTTAAAAGAATATTTTTTATCCTAGTTTCTTTTGAGTTTGGTGGATTTACTATTTTTGAGGAATGAATTTCACCACTAAAATACATCTTGAAAAATATAATCACCCAATTGATTACAATTCAAGCATAATGTTGTTAGGTTCGTGTTTTGCTGAAAACATGGGTGAAAAGTTTGAGTATTTTAAATTTCGAAATGTTGTAAATCCTTTCGGAATAATATTCAATGCTGTTTCTATTGAAAAATTAATCCATCGAGTTGTAAATAAAATTGTATTCACCGAAAAAGACATTTTTTTTCACAACGATTTGTGGCATTGTTTTGAGGTTCATTCGCAATTATCCAATCCAAATAAGGAAGAATTTTTGAGTAATTTGAATGCTATTTTAGAATTGATGTATCAACAAATTACCTCATTGACACATTGTATTATCACTCTAGGCACTTCATGGGTTTATAGAAACAATAATAGCAATGAAATTGTCGCAAATTGTCATAAAGTTCCACAAAAAGAGTTCACAAAAGAATTAGTATCTATTGAAGAAAATGTAAAATGCATTCAAAATATTATTTCGTTAGTCCACAGTTTAAACCCTGATTGTAATTTCATTTTCACAGTTTCACCGGTAAGACATATAAAGGATGGTTTTGTAGAAAACAACGTAAGCAAAGCACATTTAATTTCCGCAATCCATACCATCAACCATCAACCATCAACGATCAACTATTTTCCAAGCTATGAAATCATGATGGATGAATTGAGAGATTACCGTTTTTATGCTGAAGATATGTTACATCCTTCGCAAACCGCCATTGATTACATCTGGATAAAATTTTTTGAAAATTATATCAATCAAAAAGAGTTTGTAACGATGAATCAAGTTTGTGAAATTCAACGTGCACTAAAACATCGTCCATTTAATCCAAATTCTGAAAGTCACCAAAAATTTTTGAAAAATCTAAATCAAAAAATTTTTGAATTAAAAAAGAATCTTCCCAACATAGATTTTAATTAAAATACGTCATTTGACGTATTTTTTAACATTTGTTTTCATAATAGGTTTGTTGTGTAAAAACAACCAATTTAGTTATGAAAGCAACCAAGTTCCTTATTCTTATTTTGTTTGTGTCTGTATGCTCAAACAAAGTGTTGGCGCAACGTCCTGTTCTTACTGATGAAGAACAAGTTGCCGAAATGGTCACAAAAGAAATTGACGAAGTTTTCCACTCTGATGAGTTTTTGAAAAAAAAGAACAAAAAATATGCTGATGTCAAAGGCTACATGGTCATTGATGTGGGCGTAGTTCAAAACGGAAAAGTGTCAACATTCTTCAAAGTAGACAGCGATATAAAAAACATTGACTTCATCAATTTTATGTCGGATTATATTCTAGATCACAAATTCAAGTTCAAATTGCAAAAACAACAGCGTTACAAAATACGATATAACGCAACTTTTGAATAAATAAAGATTATTAACAATAAAAACAAAAAAATGAAAAAAATATCAATTTTAGTATTGTCGCTATTTATTGCGAGTGCTATGCCAGCTCATGCGCAGTTTGGCAAATTATTAGGTAAAGTAACTGGTGGTGGAAAATCTGCTGGTAAAAAGACAGGAAGTTTTGCTACTGTATGGGAATCAGAATTTGATAACAGAGCATCAAGATTAGCTGTATGTGTAAATGGTGGCGAATATGTTCTTGGAACCGATGATAATTCTGCTACGGTATTAGATTCAAATGGAAAAATGATTTGGAGTGGAGATTTTAAAAAAATAACCACTAACAAGACTAATACATCAGAATTCCAGTATGTTATACAAAAGGGTATAGGCAAAGGAGGTTACTTATTTCTTTTTGATAGAAGAAGTCTAGGAACTGATAGAGTAGCTGTATTAGATATAGCTACTGGAAAGGAACTTTGGAACTCAGAGCTTTATCAAGATTTAATACCAAAAGGAACAGCAGCTCAAGAAGGTGACGATCAAGGTGAGCTAGAAACTGTAAAATATATCACTGAACTAGATGCCTTTCTAATTTCACAACGTAACTCTGTTATAATGGTTAAGGCTAATACTGGTGAAAAAATTTGGGAAACAAACCGTTTTAAAGGTGGAGTTGGTAAATATATATATGATGCTAAAAGAAATGAAATAATAATGGTCAATTTCAAACCAACTGGTTTGGGAGCATTATTAGCTGGGTTCAAAAATCAATTAGTAAAAATTAATGCGACAAACGGTGAAATTCTCTGGGATGCTACATTTTTTGGAATTGTTGAAAAAGAATTAGTAACACGCAGAGCTATTATTGATATGTGGATTAAAGGAGATAAATTATACATGTATTTGAATGGACTTCAAGTTTATAACATCAATAATGGTCAAAAACTTTGGGAAGCAGTTTATGAAAATGATATGGATGGTGGCGGAATATTTGCCGGCACAAGAGATAAAAAATATTACAGAACAATTGCAGATCCAGTATTTACAGATGATGCAGTATATATTGTTATGCTAGGAACCAGAGACAGAACAAAATATATTGAAAAACACGATTTAGAAAGCGGAAAATTACTTTGGGCTTCTGAAAAAATTACACAAGCATTTAGTATGCCAAATCTTTATAAAGCTGGTGATAGAGTCTTACTTCAAGTTGGAGGTAAAGTACAAGTTCAAGAGTTCAGAATGGAAACAAGATCTAACCCAATGGGAGGAACATATAAAGAACGCGTTGCTTATGTTTATTGGGATTATAAAGCTCAAAAAAATAGTGTGCTTTGCCTTGATGATGCTAGCGGAAAAACAGTTTGGCGTTCAGAACGTTTTGATAAAAGAATTACTGACCTAATTATCGATGAAAACAAAACTGTATTTGTTGGTGATGGTGATGAATTCTACAGCTATGATATTTCTTCTGGAAAGCAACAATTCGATGTAAAACATAATGATGCTGGAGTAGGTAGAGCTGCTGATGTAATTGATTTTGGTGATAAAGTGGTAGTGCTTTCTGAGAAAGGATTAGCGTCTTACAATAAAAAAGATGGTTCAAGAGCTTTCGCAACGGATAAAATTAGAGGAATTGATGATTTCTTTGAATTAGATGGGAATTATTTCTTGAGAGATCAACGCAACAGCAAAAATATTATCTATGGAATTGATATGACTAACGGAGAGACAAAAGGTTCTGTTCAGTCCAAAGGAAAAGGTGGAAGCCCACGATATGGAAGTGGAATTGATATTACTGAAAATGGCGAGTATATTTTTGCTTTCAAAGGCAAAAAAGTTGAAAAAATTGCAGTAAACAAATAGTTGTTGGTTAAGTTTAATAATGGGTTGTTCTTTTGAGCAACCCATTTTTTGTCTAAATATTTATGAAAAAAATAATCATTTTACCAATATTGTTTTTTGCCTGTTGCATGCATTCACAACAAGTTCAATGGGCAAGCAAATTAATTAAGTATTCAACTGATTTAGGAGGAAAACAATATGGTGTAAAAAGAATTTTAGGAAAACCAGATGCTTTTCCTCAAGGAGGAAGTAGTCCTAATGCCTGGGTTCCAAAAAACTCTCTGGATGGATTTGAATTTGTTGAAGTTGGTTTTGAAAAGCCACAAACTGTCAAACAAATAGCGGTTTTTGAAAATCTGAATGCTGGATGCGTAACTAGAGTTTTAGTTGATACTGGGAATGGTAAATATACTGGGGTTTGGGGAAGAAAAAAAGACTGGAAAACGCCATCATATAGAGCAACACTGACAAGTGATAGGAACTATTATTTTGGTAGAAAAAGAAGAAAAATACAAAAGGCACCAGAAGTAAATTTTAATCCAGGTGTAGAAAATATTATTCTCGAAACTCCAATAGCTAATGTCGTTGCTGTTCGTGTTGAATTTAGCTTTGCTTTAGTTCCAGGACAAAAACAAATAGATGCCATAGGAATTTCTGATTCTGACAAGTTATTAGACGCAAGCATTTCTATTGATCCAGCATTCGAAGAACTTCAACTATCATCAATTATAGAAATTGGTGATGTTGTTCCAGGAAGTGTTGTTCTATCACCTGATGGGAATAGAATGTATGTGACCAATATTAAATCGGAAAAAGATGAAATAGTTTCTTTTACTAAGAATGCTTCTGGAAAATGGGATAATATGAAAAGTGAAACGTCTTACTCAAATAACGAATATTATAATTTTTTTGCAAAAATTACCCCAAATTATGTTCTCAAAGGAGGAAAAACGTATACAAGAGGAACAACCCAAACAGGTTTCGAAATTTATTCGTATCAAAATGGTAATATCCAATTTGACAAAGATATTAGTGTGGTTGCCTATAATAATTATGATACTACTGCAGATGCTAGCTTAACCAATGATAAAAGTGTTTTGATAATGGCAATAGAAACAGATTTTACTCAAGGTGGAACAGATTTGTATTTTTCTAAAGTAAAAGAAGACGGAACATATGGAATTTTACAAAGTATGGGCAAAGTAATTAATTCTGCAGGTGATGAATTCATGTGTCAACTCCTATCTGACGATAAAACATTATTATTTGTTTCAAATGGTTTTAGTGGTTTTGGTGAGAATGATATTTACTTAACGCAAAGACTTGATGACACATGGAAAAATTGGTCTGAACCAATAAATCTTGGGAGCAAGATAAACTCTAATGAGTATGATGGAAATCCATATTATGATGAAAGTTCTCAAAAATTATATTATACAAGCTCCGTAAATGGTGAATTGAAGTTAAAGAATATCTCAATTCCAAGAAAAGTACTCGTGAGATAAAATAGGGCATTTGTCGTATTGATGCATAAGCATATAAACCGCAAATTTGCTTTATTAACTTAAACTAAATAGTATGAAAACAATCAAAAGATTTTTAGGATTATCAATTATTGCCGGAATGGCAACATTAGTTTTATCATGTGGTGGCAGCGATGATGGCGGTGGAGGATTCAGCGGACCTGCTACAGGAATTTTTGTAAAAGCAAATGCTGCTGGATCGAATTTTTTAGCAGAAGGTCAATTTGCTAACGGTGGTTTTGCTTCTGGAAACTTAGTTTTGCAAGGTATTTCTATGACTGGAAAGTCTATCAACATCCAGTTGTACTGTAATGATGGTTCAATAGATGTTGCATCATATAATGCAAACGATACTCAAAATAGCGATGCTTATGTAGCTAGTTTGTCTTTTATTGATATTAACACAAGTACAATGACATCTATTACTTATAGTTCGTTGTTCTGCGAAAATGCAAATGGATCTATTAATATAACTACTTCAAATTCAGAGAAAATTGAAGGAACTTTTAGTTTCATAGGTAAAGAAGTGAGAGAAGGCGATGATTGTTCTGGTGGAACAAAAAATATTACAAACGGTTCTTTCCGTTATGAGTTTTAATTAATTAAAAGTTTAAAAAGACCTGTTACAATAACAGGTCTTTTTTAAAATTACCCAAATGATAACTTTTCTACTAATTTTATTTTTCATCTCTGTAATTGCAATGTTTTTACTTTGTAAAGAAATATTGTGGGGAATCAGAAATGGTAAAAAAAAAATCCTTTTTTTTGAACAACAAATTAGTCTTCTAAAATCAGTTCAAATCAATAGTAAACAGCAAAAAGAACTATCTGAAATGCTTTTCTTTGAATTCAAAAATACCAACAAAAGCTTGTTGAATAGATTATTGGACTTAAACCTTTACCTAGTGCAAAAAAATTATTCTCCCAAAGAATAAATTCTATACATTTATGTTTTTGAAATGTATATGAAAAGAAAATTATTATTGGCTGTCTTGTTTTGCTTTCAGCTAAATGCACAAAATATTAATCAGTACTTATCAAAAGCTTTTACTTCACAGGACTCGTCTGATTATTATTTTAATCAGGCAAAAAAAAACATTAAAACCATAGATGATAAAGGACAATTTTACTTTTGTAAAAATGCTCGCTACTGTGACTATGACCAATTAGACAGCTCACTTTATTATGGTAAAAAAGCTGTTGAGGTCTTTAAAAAGACTAAAAATTATCCTTCACTACTTACAGTTTTAAATAACATAAGTAAAGTATACAGAAAAAGAGGAGAATATGATAAAGCCAATGAATACTTATTCTCAATTTTAAAAATTGCTGAAAAACAAAAAATCAATTATTGGATTGTAAGCTCATACGTGAGTTTATCATTAAATTATCATGATTTCGAAAATTTTGACAAAGGTGTTTACTATGGAAAAATTGCACTGAAGAAATCATTAAAATTTAAAGACAATAGTCAAAATGATTTTATATACAATTCATTAAATGCTATAGCAATTAATTTTGATGACTGGAACAAGCCTGATAGTGCATTGTACTACCACAAGAGAGTTTTTAACTATTTCAAAGGGAAAGATACTCTTTTGATAGGCGAAACGTATAATAATATTGGTAATACACTACTCAAGCAAAAGAAGTTTAAAGAAGCAAAACATTGGATACTGAATTCTTTGACGATTGCCAATATAAAATTTAATCAAAATGGTAGTGTGAAAGACACATACTATTATTATGATAGAGCAACATTATATACAAATCTGGCTACTATTTCCTATGAAACAGGTGACTTTAAAGCAGCAGAAAATTACTTTGAGAAAGCTTTTGAAAATGCGAAAAAGTGTAATAACGCTGAAAAATTAAGAGATTATTATTATCAAAAATCACTTTTCAATAAAAAAAGAAATAATCTTAAACAAGCTGTTGAAGATCAGGAAAACTATATAAAACTTCGAGACTCAGTTTTTGGACAAGAAAGAGAAAAAACATTATCAGAACTTGAAGCAAAATATCAAAACGAGAAAAAAGAAAAAGAACTATTGCTCTCCAAGAGTAAAGTAGTGGCAAAAGAAAACGAAATAAAACAAAAAAACACTCAATTTTTAATTCTTGCTTTAATAAGTATTTCGTTGCTGATAATTGTATTCTTGGTTTATAAACAGCATAAATTCAAGATTAAGCAACAAAAACAAGAGTTTGACTTGCGTGAAGCTATTGCAAAAATTGAAACGCAAAATAGACTTCAGGAACAACGTTTAGAAATATCTAGAGATTTACATGACAATATTGGGTCACAGTTAACTTTTATTTACTCGTCTATTGACAACATTAAATATGCATTTGAAATTGTTGATGAAAAATTAAATTCTAAACTTTTTAATATTAGTGATTTTGCAAAATCTACGATTATAGAAATGCGTGACACTATCTGGGCGATGAATAAATTCGAAATAACTTTTGAGGATTTTCAAACTAGGCTCATCAATTTTATTGATAAAGCCAAAATTGCTAAAGAGTCGCTTCAATTTAACATTGATATTGAAAAAAGTCTAAAACATTACACATTCTCATCTGTTGAGGGAATGAATATTTATAGAACTATTCAAGAAGCAATTAATAACAGTATAAAGCATGCAAATGCATCTCAAATCAATCTTACTATAGGTTCTGATGAAAAGAATATAAATATAACAATTGATGATAATGGCAATGGATTTGTAGAAGATGAAATTGACCACATCAATGGATTAAACAATATGCGCCAACGAATAAAAGACTCCGAGGGCACAATAGAAATCAAATCTGAACCGAAAAAAGGGACAAAAATAATTATTCATTTAGCAAAAAAGGTCAACAATAAATAAGGCATTTGCCCTATTTTTCTATAACTAAAATAGCTGCATATTTGCTTTGTAAGTGTGGTATTTACTATAAAAAAGTAAAAGCAAGGTTGTTTTTATTGTTGTCCTTTCTGAATCTTTTGCTTATGTGAGTAATTTTGATTTGGAAAGGACTTTTTTAACAAAATAGATCAACAAAATGAGCAACAAATCTTTAACGATTTTTTTTCTTTGTTTGGGCAATTTTCTTTTTGCTCAACATAAAATACTCATTCAAAAAATAGATTCCATAAACAACATACAGTACCAAGATAAAATTGAAAATACAATTAAGTCTGTAAAATGGTTCAATGAGGCTTTGTTCAATTCACAAAAAATAAATTACAAAAAAGGTATTGCAGACAGCTATGCAAATCTTGGATTGGTTTACTATTATCAAGGAAAATATGATTTTTGTTCAGATGCAATGATTAAAGCAGCAAGAATTTATGAAAGCCTTAAAATGGAAACAAAATTAGCTCAGACTTGGGCTGAATATGGCTACCAACTTAAAAGAAAAAATATGCCTTTGGCAGTAAAATATATGCTCAAAGCAATTAAAATATCCGAAAAAAAGAATGATAAAAAAGCACTTTGTGGCATGTATGACAATTATGGTGTTCTAAAAGAAATGAAAGGTGAATTGGACAGTGCATTAATCTTTTACAACAAATCCTTAAATCTAAAAACTCAATTAAAAGATAGCTTTGGAATGCCATATTCACTCAATAATATTGCTGGTGTAAAGTTGATGCAGAATAAAACAGATGAAGCTAAAAAATATTTTGATAAAGCATACAACATTAGAAAGACTATCAAGGATATTTATGGAGTTTCTGAAAGTTTGAACCTCTATGGAGATTATTATAAAAAAATTGGTAACCAAGATTTAGCGCTTCAATACTATGAACAATGCGCTGATTGGAGTAAAAAAAATAATTTTCCATTGATTACCCAGGAAAATCACAAACAAATTTCTGAAATCTACGAATCAAAAAATGACTATAAAAAAGCGCTTAGTTCTTATAAAAACTATGATTTTATAAAAGATAGCATTCTAAATTTTAATATAAGAAACAGGCAAGCTGAGCTCGATACTGAGTATGAAACTGAACAAAAAGAAAAACAAATACTCCTGCAAAGAGCTGAAATCGCCGAAAAAAACCTATGGATACTTGGAGGTTTTTCCATTGCATTAATTGTTTCTATTGTTGGTTTTTTTGTTTATAATAGACAAAAACAAAAAACACAACAACTTCAAAAAGAGAACGAACTCAAAGATGCATTGCTTGTTATTGAAACTCAAAACAGACTCCAGGAACAACGCCTCAGAATTTCTAGAGATTTGCACGATAATATAGGTTCTCAGTTAACTTTTATAATATCTTCTATCGATAATTTGAAATATGGCTATTCAATAGAAAACGAAAAATTGGTCGAAAAACTTAGTTCGATTAGTTCGTTTACTAAAGAAACTATTTCTGAACTGCGTGATACGATTTGGGCTTTAAACAAAGATGAAATATCGTTTGAAGATTTGAAAGTTAGAATTTCAAACTTTATAGAAAAAGCAAAAATAGCCTCCAATGGCATTCATTTTGGATTTGAGTGTGAAGGGAATTTTGAAAACGTAAAATTATCTTCACTACAAGGAATTAACATATACAGAATTATCCAAGAAGCAATAAATAATTCATTGAAGCATGCTAATCCAAAAGAAATTTTTGTTAAAGTAAAGCAAAATAAAAACGAGTTTTTTGTAGTAATTAGTGATGATGGTAAAGGTTTTCAACAAAATGATGAAAATTTAGGCAATGGATTGAATAATTTAGAAAAGCGAGCAAAAGAGCTCAAAGGTAATGTTAAGGTTAAATCGGTAATAAATCAAGGAACGAACGTATTATTAACTTTTAATATCGACAAATGATATGGTAAGGATTGTAATTGTAGATGACAATGTTTTTTTGCAAAAAGCAGTAGCTGAAAAACTCTCTTTTTTTGAAGATTTGTCTTTAAAATTTACGGCACTAAATGGAGCCGATTTGCTTGAGAAATTAGCAAAAAATAAAAACATTGATTTAATATTGATGGATATAGAAATGCCTCAGTGCAACGGTATTGAAGCTACCAAACTTGTGAAAGACAAATATCCTCAAATCAAGATTATAATGCTGACTGTTTTTGATAATGATGAAAATATATTTAATGCAATAAAAGCTGGTGCCGATGGTTATTTATTAAAAGAAGTAAATCCAAAAGAATTGCATCAAGGAATTATTGAAACAATGAATGGCGGTGCAGCTATGAATCCATCCATAGCATTGAAGACATTAAAACTATTGAGGAATCCAGTAGAATTCAATAATAATGAGCAAGAAGAAATAAAACTTTCCTCACGAGAGATTGAAGTTTTAGAACAACTTAGTAAAGGTTTAAACTATAATATAATTGCCGAAAATTTATTCCTTTCGCCATCTACAGTCAGAAAACATATTGAAAATATTTATACTAAACTGCAAGTTCACAATAAACTTGAAGCAATTCAAAAAGCTAAAAATAACAAATTAATATAATTTCTATATTTGGTTAAAATTTAGTAACCAATGACAACCCGAAAAGACAAAACAACCGAAAATGCCTTAAAGAATGTTTTAATTCCAATTGTTCAGGCTATAGGTCGTTCAGGAAAACTACTCTATCTTTTGATTTTTATTGTTTTAGGAGTTATTGTATGGAAGATATTTTCTTCAAAGTCTGAGTCTTCTACTATCGAATACAATACAAATTTAATAGAAAAGCAAATCAAAAACGTAGGTAAACTTGTTGTCACAGAAGGGCATTTTGCTGAAGTATTGACCTATAAAGACCAAAAAAAATATCTAATGGATTTGGTTTCTTTCGAAAAAAAAGCAATTATTATTGTTAATGCCGACGTGACAGTATCTTATGATTTACATCAAATAAAATATGATGTTGACCAAAACAATAAAACTATAACCATATTATCAATTCCAAAAGAAGAAATAAAAATAAGTCCCAATATTGAATACTACGATGTAGAGCAAAGCACACTTAATGAGTTTACGGGTGCAGATTATAATAAAGTAAATAAGACTGTAAGAACTAATTTAGCAAAAAAAATTGAAAACTCTAGTTTAAAATCAAACGCAAAAAATAGACTTATAAGTGAGCTATCTAAAATATTAATCCTTACAAACACTATGGGTTGGAAACTTGTTTATGAAGGAACTGAGATTTCCAATGACAATGACTTTAAGAAAAAGCTATAGGAAACATTCGATTTTGTAACTACTTAAAAATACGTCAACTGACGTATTTTTTTTAGGTGTTTCTAAAACTATTTTTGGATTGTAACTTATAAAAACTTCGTGATGAAATCAAAAAATTACTTTTCAAAAATTGCTTTGGCAATAGTTTTATTATTTGCTGTTTCAACAAAAGCAAATAATGTGCAAATTACCGGGACTTCAGTTACCGGAAATACAATCTCATTTAATATCTCATGGGAAAATAGTTGGTATGCAAGTGCCGCACCTGCTAATTGGGATGCCGTTTGGGTATTTGTAAAATACCAAGACTGTAATACAAAATTATGGAATCATGTGAACTTAAATACTTCTGGTCACTCGGTTGGTTCACCGTTACAAGTTAATACAGTTTCTGACAACAAAGGTGTTTTTCTTCGCAGAAGCGCTGTTGGTGGAGGTAATATTTCTTCTACCGCAGTATCACTAAGTATGAATTTACCTGCTGGAACGTACAATTATAAAGTCTATGGTGTTGAAATGGTGAATATTCCACAAGGTGATTTTCAAATAGGCGATACGTCCAGCTATTATACTTACAATAGTATTTCAATAAATAATACGGCACAAACAAGTGGTTTAACAGCAGCAGCAATTCAAGCATCCTATTCAGCTGCTGTTCCGGCAACTTTTCCAATGGGCTATAATTCATTTTATTGCATGAAATATGAAATTTCTGTGGAACAATATGCTGATTTTTTAAATTCATTGACTTTTGATCAGCAAAAAAATAGAGTTGAAATGGATCCAATATCTGCTACAGGAACCTATGCAATGTATTCGGGTTCAACACTACAATATCGTTGTGGATTATCTATTGTTACACCAGGAAGCAACGGTGCTATTCCAGCGGTTTTTGGTAGTGATGCAACACCTGGAACACCAAATAGCCCTAATGACGGTCAAAATATTGCAATGAATATTCTAAGTTGGTTTGATGTAGCTGCTTATTTAGACTGGGCAGCATTACGACCAATGACTGAATTAGAATATGAAAAAGTTTGCCGTGGCCCACAAACTAGAATTTCGGGTGAATATGCTTGGGGAAGTACACAAGTTACCTATGTAAACAGCGGCGATTTAAACAATGCTTTCGAAGCGAATGAAATGTCAAGTGCTACAGTAAATAATGGTATGTGTGCTTATGGTTTGAATAGTGCTAGTAGTGCCTATGGTCCTATTAGAGTAGGAGCATTAGCTACAGGTTCTTCAGGAAGATTGTCATCTGGTGCTGCATACTATGGAGTAATGGAAATGTCTGGAAATGTTTGGGAAACGGTTATTGGAACTTATTACGCTAATGGTACTGCATACAACGGAACAATGGGTGATGGTACATTAACAGCAACTGGATTTGCTAATCAATCAACTTGGCCAACTTCTAATACTTCTAACAATGGTGTGGGCATACGTGGGGGTTCTTGGATAAATTTAGCCCCATTTATTTGTACATCCGATAGATATAATATTGTTAATAGTAATGGTTATCTTACTAGAAGTTATGCTGTAGGAGGAAGAGGTGTGCGATAACATCTAATTAGATTTTTTCATTGCACTTATTTTGTGCAACTTTTTTATAAATCATTTAATTAAATCTAAAGAGATGAAATCAACAAAATACATATACAAAGTGTTGATGGTATTTCTGCTTGCTCATTTCCCAATATATGCTCAATATACTGGAGGAAGTTCAGATGGTAATTCGAGTAGAGAAATTATCAATGCTGTCTGTGGCAATCCGGCTCATTATTATGCCTATTTTGGTGGTAATGGAGATGGTGAAGCAGTAAATACATTAATCAACGCAACATGTAGTACACCTCCAGGCGGTTTCGCCTATCTTGGAGGAATAGGAGATGGAGCAAGTGTTAATACTATACAGAATACTACTTGTGGCCTTCCTCCCGGAGCCTATGCTTATACTGGAGGAAGTGGTGATGCCAATGGTCTATATACACTAATGAACCAAACTTGCCCTTTTCCACCACAGTTTTATGCATACTTTGGAGGAGATGGTGATGGGCATTCTATGAATAAATCAACTAGTTGTGCTGTTTTGCTTCCAGTAGCCGATTTTTCAGCTTCACCTACTACGGTTTGTGTTAATGGTAATGTAACATTAACAGATTTATCAACCAATGCAGTTGGCTGGGAATGGACTTTACCAGGAGCAACTTTGGTGGCACCATCAACTATTTATAGTCAAAATCCAGTGATTAAATATGCAACTGCTGGAACTTATACGATAACTCTAAAAGCCAGAAATACAGACGGAGATGATATAGAAACGAAGACGGCTTACATTAATGTTGGTGCCGCTGCAACCATAACAGGTACAACGCCGGGCTCAAGATGTGGCGCAGGTACTGTTACTATAGACGCGACTAGTGGTGGAGTGGTTAGATGGTACGCTACGTCGACTGGTGGTACACTATTAGGAACAGGAGCTACGTTTACAACTCCGAGCATTAGTACTACTACAACTTACTATGCCGAAGCTTTTAACGGTTGTGTAGCTTCAACGCGAACAGCTGTGGTAGCAACAATTAATGCAATACCAACAATTACAGGCAATCCAGCTGGAAGATGTGATGCAGGCACAGTTACGATAAGTGCTAATCCAAGTGAAGGTACCGTAAATTGGTATGATTCAGCTACAGGAGGAACATTGTTGAATACTGGCGCTGTATTTACAACTCCAAGTATCAGTTCTACAACAACCTATTATGCTGAAGCAACTTCTGCACAAGGCTGTGTTTCCAATAGAATTCCAGTTGTAGCGACTGTAAATACTGCTCCAACAATTACATCTACTACGCCTAATAGCCGTTGTGGTGCTGGAGTAGTAAATTTGAGTGCAACAGCTAGCTCTGGTACTATCAACTGGTACAATGTGCCTACAGGTGGTTCATCGTTAGCAACAGGAACAAACTTTAATCCAAACATTGCTGCTACTACCACCTACTATGTTGAAGCAACGGTTGGAGGTTGTACTTCATCAAGAACAGCTGTTGTAGCAACTATTAATTCAGTTCCAACTATTACATCCACTACACCAGCTAGCCGATGTGACTCGGGTAGTGTAACTTTACAAGCATCTGCTTCTAATGGAACTTTAAGTTGGTACAACACTCCAACAGGTGGAACTGCTTTAGGTACAGGAAACAGTTTTACAACACCATCAATTTCAACTTCAACCAATTTCTACGTTGAAAGTACTGATGGAACGTGTACATCAACTCGTACCTCGGTTTTAGCAACAGTAAATCTTACACCTAGTATTACATCAACAATACCATCACAAGTTTGTGACTCAGGAACAGTAACTTTAGGTGCAACAGCCAATACTGGAACTTTAAATTGGTATAATGCCGCAACTGGTGGTAGTGTTATTGGAACAGGTAATAATTTCACTACACCTTCAATAAGTACAACAACGACATTCTATGTTGAAGCTGTAAATGTTGGTTGTTCATCTGTAAGGGTTCCAATAGTAGCTACTGTAAATGTTACACCAACAATTACAGCTACAACCGATTTGACAGTATGTGGAAATACTGGAGGAACATTATCTGCTACTGCAAGCGCAGGAACCATTTATTGGTATAGTGTGGCTTCTGGCGGAACAGCTTTTGCTACAGGAACAAGCATTCCAGTTAGTGGTGGTTCATATACATATTATGTTGAAACTTTAAATAATGGTTGTGTTTCTGATAGAGTTGCTGTTGTCTACACAAGCAACCCTTATCCGTCAATAAATTCAATAACCACTGCAAGTCGCTGTGGAAGTGGAAGCCTAACTCTACTTGCCTCGTCAGACTTTGGAGTTGTCAATTGGTACGATGCTCCTACTGGTGGAAATTTATTGGCAACAGGAACAAGTTTTAACACTCCATTTTTGACAAGTACAACATCATACTATGTTGAAGCAGTAAATAATTCTTGTACCTCTACTACTAGAACTCAGGTTGTAGCGACTATTAATTACACTTCTCCACCAACAGCAAGTCCTAATCAAACATTTTGTTTAGGTGAAACCGTTGGGTTGATAAATGTGATTGGGTCAAATGTTGTTTGGTATGATAGTCCTACAGGAGGAAACATAATCCTTCCTAATACAGCTATTGTATCTGGGACGACTTACTATGCTTCACAAACAGTTGCTGGTTGTGAGAGTGAAGAGAGAACATCAGTTGCAATGACTACTGGCGGATGTCTTGGAATAGAGGATGTAATCAAATTTGATATCAAATTATACCCTAATCCAGTAGAAAATATCCTTACAATTGAATCTACAGATTATCTTTCTAAGGTTGAAGTTGTTAATATGCTTGGGCAATTAATTTTTGTTCAACAAATTGATAATACCAAAGCAACAATTGATATGACAAGATATCAGACTGGAACCTACGGTTTTAGAGTTTATGCTGCTGATAAAGTGGAAGTCTTTAAAGTTATCAAGAAGTAGTTGGTAGATTTTTTTATAGTAATTTATTACAAATAAAGGCTCTGAAATAACTCCAGAGCCTTTTTTACAAATAAGCATATTACTTTGTTGGTGGGGCTACAATTTGCTTTCTAAACTTTGCCAACCACCGCCATTCATTACTTCAATACCACTGTTTTTTAGAATAGAGGTAGCTTGAGCACTTCTCATTCCACTTCTACAACATACTATAACTGGTTTGCCCCAACTTTTGATTTCTTTAGTTTTTGAAAAAATGGTATCCAAAGGAATGTTTTTAGAACCGCTGATGTGACCTTCACGGAATTCACCCACTGTTCTTACATCAACTATTATTGCTCCTTTTTCTAAATAGTCTTTTATATTTTCAGATTTATTTCCAAATCCTAGCATGTTTAATATTCCCATTTCTATGTTATTATTTTTAGCAAAGATAGTTTTGATTTAAATAACATTTTGTAATAACTGTTACACAAGCACATTTTATTTTATATTTGAAAGTATGAAAATTACTGAAAGAAAATCCGAAATCATTGCAATAGCATCTAGATTATTCAGGGAAAAAGGCTACAGCGCAATTACCATGCGTGATATTGCACAAGCTATGGAAATTAAAGCTGCTAGTTTGTATAACCATATCAAATCAAAGCAAGAAATTCTCGTATTAATAATTATTGAAATTGCCGAAGAATTTACTTCAGTAATGAACCAAATTGTAAATTCCGAAATATCTTCAATAGAAAAAATTAAAAAAGTAATTCAATTGCATATAGATATCACTCTTCGTAATCCTGATGCGCTTGCTTGTCTTAATAACGATTGGATGCATCTCGAAGATAATGAGCTTAAATATTTTCTAAAAATGAGAGCCGAATATGAAGATAATTTTAGAAAAATTATTAAAGTTGGTATCCAAAACAATGAAATAAAAAGCTTAAACCAAGAAGTAATAATTTTCTCAACCCTATCAACTCTTAGGACTCTTTATCTTTGGTACAATAAGTCTAAATCTTTGAACGATAAAGTTTTAATGAAAGATTTAGAGGAAATCTTATTGAAAGGGATAGTTTAAAAATTGATTTTCTTAAAAAATTATAACGTTTTCGTAACATATAAAAAAAATCACTAAATTTGCATAATAAACTAACAATTGTTAGTTAAAATTTATAATTCAAAAATGGCAAAATTTCATACTTTAAAAGTTGCAGATATTTATAAAGATACCAAAGATTGTTCGGTTATCACCTTCGATATTCCTCAAGATTTGCAAGAAGAATTTCAGTTCAAGCAAGGTCAACATTTAACGTTAAGAGAAAATATCAACGGACAAGAAGTGCGTCGTTCTTACTCGCTTTGTTCTTCACCTCTTGAAAAAAAATGGCAAGTAGCTGTTAAAAAAATTGATGGTGGTTTGTTCTCTACTTATGTCAACGACAATCTCAAAAAAGGTGATACAATAGATGTTATGCCACCAAATGGTACTTTTAATGTTGAAATTGATGCATCAAAGGCAAAAAATTATATTGCTTTTACTGCTGGAAGCGGTATTACACCTATTTTGTCAATCATAAAAACACATTTGGCAAAAGAACCAAACAGCACTTTTAAATTGTTTTATTTGAATAGAAGTGTAAAATCAATTATCTTCAAAGAAGAAATCGAACAACTAAAAAATATTTATTTCAATCGATTTGAAATTTTTCATTTTTTGACCAAAGAACATCGTCCTTCAGAGTTGTTTAATGGAAGATTTACCAAAGAAAAAATCAACGTTTTAACCGAAAAATTAATTGATATTTCTTCTACTAACGAATGTTTTATTTGCGGTCCAGAAGAAATGATTTTTCTCCTTCGTGATGAATTAACAGCAGCTGGATTACCAAAAGAAAATATCCACTATGAACTATTCAATACAGGAATTTCAGAAGAAGATAAACAAAGAATAAACAAAATTGTTGAGAAAAAAGTCGAAGGAACAGAAGTAACTATAATAGATGGAGGAAAAGAATTTCACTTCATCATGGGCGAAGATTTCGACAATATATTAGATGGAGCAATTGCCGCAGGTGCCGATTTGCCTTATGCTTGCAAAGGTGGAGTTTGCAGCACTTGTCGTTGCAAGGTCATAGACGGAACAGTAGAAATGAAATTAAATTACTCTTTAGAGGAAGACGAATTAGCAAAAAATTACACATTAAGTTGTCAAGCCGTTCCAACTTCTAAAAAAGTAGTTGTCGATTTTGGATTGTAGCGAATGATTTGCGCATTGTCATTGCGAGCTTGCAAAGCAATCTCTTCCATGTTCCTGCTTTCCGCTTTACAAGGTGCCGCTTCAATCAGGGCTAAAGAGAAGAATGTATTCAATAAAATATAAGTTATTTAACTGAACACTAAAAACTGAGTACTGAACACTAACTAATAAGATTATGTCAGAAAAAGAATTAAAAAGTTTAGAAGATCAATTTCAAGCTCGCATTGATAGAGACGAGAAAATTGAACCAAAAGACTGGATGCCAGAGAAATATAGACAAACTCATATTCGTCAAATTTCACAACATGCGCATTCAGAAATCGTAGGAATGTTACCAGAAGCCAATTGGATTACACGTGCACCATCTTTGCGAAGAAAATTAGCATTGTTAGCAAAAATCCAAGACGAAGGCGGACATGGTTTGTATCTATACAGTGCTGCTGAAACGTTAGGAAATTCTCGTGAAGAAATGTACGAGCAGTTGCATTCAGGAAAAGCAAAATATTCCAGTATTTTCAATTATCCAGCTTTAACTTGGGCAGATATGGGTGCAATCGGTTGGTTGGTTGATGGTGCAGCAATTATGAACCAAGTGGCACTAATGGGAACATCTTATGGACCATATTCTCGTGCTATGGTACGTATTTGTAAAGAAGAAAGTTTTCATCAACGTCAAGGATATTCTATTTTGTTAACTATGGCAAATGGAACTCCAGAACAAAAAGCTATGGTTCAAGACGCTATGAACCGTTGGTGGTGGCCATCGTTAATGATGTTTGGTCCAAAAGATGCCGACTCACCAAACACAGAACAATCTGTAAAATGGAAATTAAAACGTAAAACCAATGATGAACTACGTCAACAATTCGTTGATCAAACCGTTCCACAAGCCAATATTTTAGGAATTACTATTCCAGATGATAAATTAAAATGGAACGAAGAAAGAAAGCATTACGATTTTGGCGAAATTGATTGGGATGAATTTTGGCAAGTTGTAAAAGGACATGGTCCATGCAATAAACAACGTCTTGAAGCTAGAAAATCTGCTTGGGAAAAAGGAGCTTGGGTTCGCGATGCAGCTGTTGCCTATGCCGAAAAACAAGAAAACAAAAAAGTAAAACAAGCAATATAATTCAGTATTCAGTTGACAGAATTTAGTTGGCAGTCAAATCTGAACACTAATAACTGAACACTGAGCACTAAAAACTGAACACTATGAAAAATTGGCCTCTTTGGGAAGTATTTATAAGAAGTAAAAACGGATTAGAACATCGTCATTGCGGTAGTTTACATGCAAGTGATGCAACGATGGCATTAGAAAATGCACGAGATGTTTACACGCGTAGAATGGAAGGAGTAAGTATTTGGGTTGTTCCATCTTCCCAAATTACAGCTTCAAACCCTGAAAATAATGGTGAAACTTTTGAACCAGCAATGGACAAAGCATACCGTCATCCAACTTTTTATGAATTGCCTGATGAATTAAAACATATGTAAAATAATGATAAATTGCATTAGTAATGAGATTCAAAAAAACTCATCACTCATCACTCATCACTCATCACTAACAAAATGAACAACAATTTAATTCAATACATCTACGGAATTGCCGATAATTCATTGATTTTAGGTCAACGACTAGGTGAACTTTGTGGTCACGGACCAAGTTTAGAAACCGATATCGCAATGACTAATATTTCACTCGATTTATTAGGACAAGTTCGTAGTTATTATCAATATGTGGCACAGCTTCAAGGTGGTGATGCAACTGAAGATACTGTTGCTTTTCTTCGTGTAGAAAACCAATATCTAAATACACTTTTGGTTGAACAACCTAATACAGATTTTGCTTACACAATTGCAAGACAATTTTTATGGGATGTTTTTTATCTTTTATTGTTAGAAGAATTGCAAAATAGCAAAGATGAAACCTTATCGGCAATTGCCAAAAAAAGCATCAAAGAAGTATTATACCACAATCGTTTTTCTTCAGATTGGATCAGAAGACTTGGGGATGGAACAGAAGAAAGTCATAACAAAATCCAAACCGCAATAAACGATTTATGGATTTTTACAGACGAACTTTTTTATCAAACCAATGCAGATAAAGCAATGGTAGCAGAAGGAATAGGTGTAGATGTAACATTGCTAAAATCTGATTATTACAAAAAAGTAAGTGAAATTTTAGACGAAGCAACATTACAAGTTCCACAAGTAGAATATTTTCAAAAAGGAGGAAAGCAAGGAATTCACAGCGAACACATGGGTTACATTCTAACCGAATTACAATACATGCAACGCACGTATCCAAATATGACGTGGTAAATTATAAAATTCTATTTTTTCCTCTCTTTTGGAGAGGATTAAGGCGAGGCTTATGACAGAAACATCAGAACATATCGACCAAAAACTATTAGAAATTCTCAAAACGGTTTCAGATCCAGAAATTCCAGTTTTGTCAATTATTGATATGGGCGTTGTGCGTTCTGCCAAAATTGTAAATGAAATAGTTGAAGTTCAAATCACACCAACCTATAGCGGTTGTCCTGCAATGGATGAAATTGCAGATGACATAAAATTAGCATTCAAACAAAATGGATATAATGCTAAGGTTGAGCTGATTTTATCTCCAGCTTGGACAACAGATTGGATTACCGCAGAAGGTAGATTAGCATTAGAAAAATATGGAATTGCTTCTCCACTTTCGGCTGACGCAGATAAAGAAGCACTTCTTGGAAATAAAAAAATAGTAAAATGTCCGCAATGCGGTTCATTCAACACAAAATTAGTTAGTCAATTTGGTTCCACAGCATGCAAAGCATTATTTCAATGTGATGATTGCCTTGAACCATTTGATTACTTTAAATGTTTAAAATGAATTCCCGTTAAAACGGGAAACTTGTAAAATAAATAAGGTATGAGCAGCAATTCAATAGAACTAAATATTGAAAATAAGGTCGCATATATTAAACTTAACAGACCTGACGTTTTTAACAGTTTCAATCGTGAAATGGCTTTGTCGTTGCAAAATGTTTTAGACAATTGTGCCAATGACGAAAATGTTAGAGCAATCGTTTTAACTGGAAATGGAAAAGCTTTTTGTGCAGGTCAAGACCTCAAAGAAGTTACCTCACCAGAATTAAATCCAGGTTTCAGAAAAATATTGGAAGAACACTATAATCCAATCATTCAAAAAATTAGAAACATAGAAAAACCAATTATTGCTGCTGTAAATGGTGTTGCTGCTGGTGCTGGAGCAAATATTGCTTTGGCCTGTGATATTGTAGTAGCATCAGAATTAGCAAGTTTTATTCAAGCATTTAGCAAAATCGGATTAATCCCTGATAGTGGTGGAACATTTTTTCTTCCAAGATTAATTGGCTTTCAAAAAGCATCTGCCTTAATGATGTTAGGCGATAAAGTTTCAGCATTAGAAGCTTTAAATATGGGTATGATTTACAAAATTTTTCCAGTTGGAATTTTTGATGAAGAAGTAAAATCATTAGCCGAAAATTTAGCCCAAATGCCCACAAAAGCAATCGGTTTAACCAAAAGATTATTAAACCAATCCATGACAAATAATCTAGAACAACAACTAGCTTTAGAAAGCGATTTACAAATCGAAGCTAGCTCATCATATGATTATAACGAAGGAGTAACCGCATTCGTAGAAAAAAGAAAACCAGAATTTAAAGGAAATTAAAATGAAAGTTGCTATAATTGGAAGCGGAACAATGGGAAGTGGCATCGCGCAAGTAGCTGCAACTGCTGGTTGTGAAGTGAAAATATTCGATACAAATCAAGATGCTTTATCAAAAAGTAAAAGTTCTTTAGAAAATACTTTGTCAAAATTGGTTGAGAAAGGTAAAATTCAGGAAATCGAAATAAATAGAATTCAAAGCAACATTTCTTTTGCCAATAGTCTATCTGAATTATCTCATTCTGATTTGGTTATAGAAGCAATAATAGAGAATTTAGAAATAAAAAAGAAATTGTTTTCCGATTTGGAAAACTATGTTGCTCCTGATACCATTTTAGCATCAAATACATCTTCATTGTCAATTGCATCCATAGCTTCGGCATGTAAAAATGCAAGTCGAGTTATTGGAATTCATTTTTTCAATCCAGCACCATTAATGCAGTTGGTTGAGGTAATTCCAGCCGTTCAAACAAGCGAAGAAGTTTTGCAAAAATCAGTACAAATTATCTCTGATTGGAAAAAAGTAGTAGCCGTTGCCAAAGACACACCAGGATTCATAGTAAACCGTGTTGCACGACCATTTTACAGTGAAAGTTTACGAATTTACGATGAAGGTGTAGCCGATTTTGCAACAATTGATTGGGCATTAAAAACCATTGGTGGATTTAAAATGGGACCATTCGAATTAATGGACATGATAGGTCACGATGTAAATTACATAGTAACCGAAACCGTATTCACAGCTTTTTATTTCGATCCAAAATTCAAACCGTCATTCACACAAAAAAGATTATTAGAAGCAGGATTTTTTGGAAGAAAATCAGGAAGAGGTTTTTATGATTATTCAAATAATACTGTCACATCGAGCGCAGTCGAGATGCCAATAGAAGACAAAGAAAAAGCACAACAAATATTCGAAAGAGTAATAGTTATGCTAATAAATGAAGCTGCTGATGCTTTATATTTAAATATTGCTTCCGCAAAAGATATCGATAACGCCATGACCAAAGGTGTTAATTACCCAAAAGGATTACTAGCTTGGGCAGACGAACTTGGAATCAATTGGTGCGTAGAAAAATTAGACGAATTATACAACGAATACCACGAAGATAGATACCGTTGTAGCCCAATTTTAAGAAGAATGAATAGAGAAAACAAAACGTTTTTTTAATATGACACCAAACGAAATCGTACATAAAATGTTCCAAAATGATGCTTTTAGTCAATGGCTGGGTATTGAGATTGAGCATGTAGCTGAAGGAACATGTACTTTATCTATGGTTATTCGTAAAGAAATGACAAACGGTTTTGGCATCGCTCACGGTGGAATTACGTTTTCGTTAGCCGACAGTGCTCTTGCGTTTGCAGCCAATTCTCACGGAAGACAATCCGTAAGCATCGACACGGCAATTAACCATATCGAAACGCTTAAAGAAGGAGACAAAATTGTCGCAGTGGCAAAACAAGACGCACTCAAAAATAAATTTGGTTTTTACACCATCGAAATAAAAAAAGAAGAAAAAACGGTTGCCTTATTTAAAGGAACAGTCTTTAGAAGTGATAAAGAATGGATTTAGGAGCGAATGGCTCGGGCATTTTCAATAATGGCAATTCCCGCTTTCCGCAGTATCTTTTTTGTCACACCGAGCGCAGTCGAGGTGCTTTTGATAACAAAAAAGGATACTTGCTACAATCAGGGCTAAAAAAGTAAATGAATTGATTAGAAAAAAAATAAAAAGGAATAATAGAAAAAGCTTGGCGCCTTAGCGTCTTTGCGAGAAAATAAAACTTAGCGAGCCTTGCGTAAAACCTTTGTGCTCTTTGCGGTTAAACAAAGTAAAAACAAATATAAGTTCAAAGTTGAGCAACTGAAAACTGCCAACTGAAAACTGCCAACTGAAAACTGAAAATGGAAGCATACATCATAGACGGAGTTAGAACTCCAATCGGAAGTTACCAAGGAACACTAGCATCGGTTCGTCCAGATGATTTAGGAGCTTTGGTAATCAAATCTGTAGTAGAAAAAAATCCAAACATTCCAAAAGAAGCTTATGATGACGTAATCATCGGTTGCGCCAATCAAGCAGGTGAAGACAATCGCAATGTAGCGCGAATGTCTTTGTTATTAGCAGGATTACCATACACCGTTCCAGGTGAAACTGTAAATCGTTTGTGCAGTTCAGGACTATCTGCCATCATCAGTGCCAATAGAGCAATTAAAGCAGGCGATGGACACGTTTTTATAGCTGGCGGAATTGAAAACATGACACGCGGTCCATTAGTAGTTTCTAAACCATCATCGGCATTCGGAACTGATAGTAAAATGTATGACAGTAGTTTCGGATGGAGATTTATCAACCCAAAACTACACGCGATGTATGGCACCGATGCCATGGGTGAAACTGCCGAAAATCTAGTGGAAAAATACAATATTTCTCGTGAAGACCAAGATGCTTTTGCCTTGAATAGCCAACAAAAAGCAACAGCAGCACAAACTTCAGGAAGATTAGCCAAAGAAATAGTTACGGTTGAAATTTCGCAACGAAAAGGCGATGCCATTCAATTCTCAAAAGACGAATTCATCAAACCAAGCACATCAATGGAAGGTTTAGCCAAATTACGACCAGCATTCAAAAAAGACGGAAGTGTAACCGCTGGAAATGCTTCTGGTTTAAACGATGGTGCGTGTGCTACAATCATAGCATCAGAAGAAGCTGTTAAAAAATACAATTTAAAACCATTGGCTCGAATTGTAAGTTCAGCAGTAGTAGGAGTAGAGCCAAGAATTATGGGAATTGGACCAGTAGAAGCTACCAAAAAAGCATTAGAAAAAGCAGGTTTAACACTAGACCAAATCGATATAATCGAACTTAACGAAGCCTTTGCAGCGCAAAGTATTGCTTGCATTCGTGAATTAGGATTAAAAGACAACGATCCAAGAATAAATCCAAACGGTGGTGCCATCGCAATTGGTCATCCACTAGGAGTAACTGGAGCACGAATTGCCTATTCAGCAGCTTTAGAATTACAACTAACCGAAAAACGATATGCATTAATAACTATGTGCATCGGTGTGGGACAAGGCTATGCCGTAATTATTGAACGAGTATAAAAATAAACTTTGCGAACCTTGCGAAAACCTTTGTGAGCTTTGCGGTTAAATAAAGAATATGGATAAAATACAAAATTACGTTTTAGGAAAATGGACATCTGGTCAAGGTGAAGGAGTTCCATTAATCAATTCCGTTAACGGAGAAATAATTGGAAATGTTTCAACAGAAGGTTTAAATTTTGCCGAAATTCTACATTATGGAAGAACAAAAGGAGGTGAAAAATTACGCAAAATGACGTTTCAAGAACGTGGTAACATGCTCAAAAGTTTAGCGTTATATCTCAGCAAACGTAAAGAACAATTTTACGAAATAAGTTATAAAACAGGAGCAACACGTGTGGATAGTTGGATAGATATTGAAGGTGGTTTTGGAAATTTATTTGCCAATGCTAGTTTGAGAAAATTATTTCCTAATCAATCCTATCATGTAGAAGGTGATCCCATTGATTTATCTCGTGGCGGACGATTTATGGCACATCATATTTTAGTGCCCAAAAAAGGTGTTGCTGTTCATATTAATGCGTTCAATTTTCCAGTTTGGGGAATGTTAGAAAAATGTGCGGTAAATTGGATGGCTGGAATGCCAGCAATTGTTAAACCTGCAACGTCAACATCCTATTTAACAGAAGCAGTAGTTCGTGAAATTATAGCATCCAATATTTTGCCCGAAGGTGCATTACAACTCATTTGTGGTTCGGCACACAATTTAATCGATGGTGTAGAAAGTCAAGATGTAGTCACTTTTACGGGTTCTGCAGCAACTGGTAGAATGTTAAAAGCACATACTTCAATAATTAATGAAGCAGTTCCATTTAATATGGAAGCTGATAGTTTAAATGCGTCAATTCTTGGTGAAGATGCCGTTCCAGGAACACCAGAATTTGATTTATTCATCAGCCAAGCTCGTAGCGAAATGACCGTGAAAGCTGGACAAAAATGTACCGCAATTCGAAGAATGATTGTTCCTGAGAAATTATTGGACGAAGTACAAAATGCATTAAGCAAAGCTTTAGACAAAGTTTCCATTGGAAATCCTGAATTGAAAGAAGTTCGAATGGGTTCATTGGTAAGTAAATCTCAAGTAGAAGAAGTTAAAAATAGAGTTTCTGAAATCGCAAAAACAGCAAGTATTGTTTATGGCAATTTTGATACCTTAGAATTAATTGGTGCCGACAGTAAAGGTGCTTTCATTAGTCCAATGTTACTTCGTGAGGAAAACCCTTTTGAAAATCTTACGGTTCACGAAACCGAAGCTTTTGGTCCAGTTTCAACCATTATGCCTTATAAAAACCTTGACGAAGCCATCGAATTAGCTCAAATGGGTAAAGGTTCGTTAGTATCATCTATCGTTACAAATTCAGATGAAATTGCAAAAGAATATGTTGTAAACGCAGCATCGCATCACGGTAGAATTTTAGTATTGAATCGTGAAAATGCCAAACAAAGCACAGGTCACGGTTCACCATTGCCATTATTAGTTCACGGTGGTCCAGGTCGTGCTGGTGGTGGAGAAGAAATGGGTGGTGTTCGAGGCATCAAACATTACATGCAACGTTGCGCTATTCAAGGTTCACCAACAACTTTAACCGAAATCACTGGAATTTACCAACCCAATTCGGCTTACAAAGAAATCACGCAACATCCGTTTCAATACCATTGGGAAGACATCCAACCAGGAATGTCGTTACGAACTCATAACAGAACGGTTACCGACACGGATATCATTAATTTTGCCAATTTAACGTGGGATCATTTTTATGCACATACCGATATCACTTCGCTTGACGGAAGTATTTTTAAGAAAAGAACTGCTCACGGCTACTTCATTTTAGCAGCAGCTGCAGGTTTGTTTGTCTATCCAAATAAAGGTCCGGTTGCTGCGAATTACGGATTGGAAGAATGTCGTTTTTTGCGTCCAATTTACCACAACGACACGGTTTATGTTCGATTAACATGCAAACAAAAAGTTGATAGAGATGTAGCTTCTGCCGAACATCCAAGCGGAATTGTAAAATGGTTTGTTGAGGTTTTTGATGCCAATAATGATGAGTTGGTAGCTGTAGCCACAATTCTAACAATGGTACAGAAAAAACAAGAAGTTTTTGTCGAAATGACGGACAAAAAAGTAGCGGAATGCATCAATAAATTAACAGAAAATTCTAAACCAAGTTGGGGAATTTTAACACCGCAACATTTGTTAGAACATTTGGAACAAGGTTATAAAATCATGTCGGGTGAAATTCAAGATTTCGAAATCGCAACACCCGAAAAGATTTTGGAAAAAGTCCATAATTCTTTATACAATTACGACAAATTTCCAAGAGGAACTCAATTTCCAACGATGAAAAAAGGCGAATTAGAAGATTTAATTCATCCCGATTTTGAAACAGCCAAAGCTAAATTTTTTGAAGCAAGAGAAAGTTATAAAACCTTTTTCAAAGAAAATCCAGAAGCAATTTTGAAAAATATGGTTTTCGGAGAATTAAATAAATATGAAAGTTATCTTTTAGAAAGAAAACATTTAAATCATCATTTTGAACAGTTTGGAGTTTTGTAGAGAAAAGAATAAAGAACAAAGAAAAAATTATGTCGACAGAAGCATACGTAAAACAAAATATAGTAAACAACATCGCCACAATCGAGTTTTTTCATCCAGAACAAAACTCATTGCCGAGCAATATATTAGCACAATTAGCCAATACAATTACTGAAGTTGGTAACAACAACGAAATAAAAGTTATCATTTTAAAAAGTGGTGGTGACAGAACATTTTGTGCTGGAGCAAGTTTTCAAGAATTAATTTCGATAAATGATGCAGCAACAGGAAAAGTTTTCTTTTCAGGATTTGCCAACGTTATCAACGCCATGCGAAAATGTCCAAAATTTATTATTGGTCGCATTCAAGGTAAAACCGTTGGTGGTGGCGTTGGAATTGCCGCGTCAACAGATTATTGTATGGCAACCAAATTTGCAGCGATTAAATTATCGGAGTTAAATGTTGGAATTGGACCATTTGTGGTTTCGCCAGCAATCGAAAGAAAAATGGGTGTTTCGGCAATGTCGCAAATTGCCATTGATGCTAATTCGTTTTACGAAGCAAATTGGGCAAAAGAAAAAGGATTGTTTGCCAATGTTTATGAAACAATTGAAGAACTAGACGAAGCAGTTCAAAAATTTGCCGAGCATTTGTGCACTTACAATCCAGAAGCAATGCTTGAAATGAAAAAGGTTTTTTGGCGTGGAACCGAAGATTGGGACAATTTATTAGCCGAAAGAGCCGCAATAAGTGGAAGACTGGTTTTATCTGATTTTACAAAAGAAACGTTGAAGAAGTTTAAGTAAGAAGATAGAGGCAAGAAGCAAGAGACAAGAAAAATTTCTTAGAAGGATGTCTTTCATCTTGCAGCGAAGCGGTCTTTCATCTATAATCTAAAAATATGATATACGAATTCAAAGGGTTCATCCCAGTAATACACGAAAGTAGTTTCATCCATCCGCAAGCTGCGGTTACGGGTAACGTGATTATTGGCAAAAATGTTTACGTTGGTCCTGGTGCTGCGATTCGTGGCGATTGGGGTGAAATCATTATTGAAGACGGCTGTAACGTTCAAGAAAATTGCACGATTCACATGTTTCCAGGAAAGTCAATGGTATTAAAAGCCGGAGCACACATTGGTCACGGAGCAATTATTCACGGAGCTAATATTGGTGCGAATTGCTTAGTCGGAATGAACGCCGTAATTATGGATGATGTGAATATAGGTGATGAATGTATTATCGGAGCTTTGAGTTTTGTCAAAGCCGGAATGCAAATTCCAAACCGTAAAATGGTAGTTGGAAATCCAGCCACAATAATAAAAGACGTTTCGGATGAAATGATGGATTGGAAAACAAAAGGAACTGCTTTATATCAGCAATTACCAAAGGAATGTTACGAAACATTAAAAACAGTTGAACCCTTGAGGGAAATTCCAGCCAATCGACCAACACAAGAAGCGTTTTATAAAACATTAGAAGAATTTAGAAATAAGTAAATAGTGATTAGTGAAGAGTAAAAAGTCAAAGACTTATAACTTATAGCTTACAACTTACAACTATAAAAATGATAACAGAATTCAAAATGCCCAAAATGGGTGAAAGTATATCCGAAGCAACTATAATCAGTTGGTTGAAAAACGTGGGTGATTTTGTGGAAGCGGAAGAAACTATTTTAGAAGTCGCTACCGATAAAGTCGATAGTGAAGTTCCTGCTCCAGTTTCGGGAGTAATCACTGAAATTCGTTTTCAAAAAAATGATGTGGTAGAAGTTGGAACCGTTTTGGCGTTGATTGACTCTGAAGGAGTTCAAGAAGCAAGAAACAAGAAGCAAGATGTTGTAGAAAAAAGTAGTATCACTTCGAGTGTGTCATCTCGAGATCAGTCGAGAGACGAGGCACCACAACTCGAAACCCGAAACTCGAAACTCGAAACTCGAAACTCTGACGCTTTCATTTCGCCATTAATAATCTCAATTGCACAAAAAGAAAACCTTTCTATTGAAGAATTACAAACCATTCCGGGTTCAGGAACCGATGGTCGTTTGCAAAAAAGTGATGTTTTTAACTATTTAAAAAATAGAAAGTATCCTTTAAAAAGTATTCCTCAGCCTACAACCCAAAACCTACAACCTACAACCTTTCCAAAGCCAAAAATCAATTTTGTAGAAGGAAAAGACCGAATAGTAGAAATGGACAGAATGCGCAAGATGATTGCCGATCACATGGTGTATTCTAAGCAAACTTCGCCTCACGTAACTTCTTATATTGAAGTCGATGTCACGAATTTGGTAAATTGGAGAAACGAAAACAAAGACAAATTCCAAGAAAAGCACAACGAAAAATTAACGTTTACACCCGTTTTTGTTCAAGCTGTAGCAAAAGCTATTGTAGATTTTCCAATGATTAATGTTTCTGTTGATGAAAAAAACATCATCGTTCACAACGATATTAACATCGGAATGGCAACCGCATTACCATCAGGAAATTTAATCGTTCCGGTAGTGAAAAATGCTAATGAAAAAGATTTAGTCGCTTTAGCAAAAGATGTAAATAATTTGGCGGAAGCTTCTAGAAATAACAAATTAAAACCCGAACAAATTCAAGGAAGTACCTTCACCATTTCCAACGTAGGAACATTTGGAAGTTTGATGGGAACACCAATTATCAATCAACCTGAAGTAGCGATTTTAGCTTTAGGAATTATTAAAAAACGTCCTGAAGTTATCACAACTTCAACAGGTGACGAAATCGCCATCAGAAGTATGATGTATCTTTCTTTATCGTTCGACCATAGAGTAGTGGACGGATTTTTAGGAGGTTCATTTTTACGAAAAGTAGGTGATTATTTAGAACAATTTGACGCAAACACAACTATATAAATTATGAATGAGATTATGACTGAAATAAAAATAACTAAAGTTTCACAATCAAGAGTTGACCAAGTTGACTTGGAAAACGTTACGATGGGTTTTAATTTCTCCGATCACATGTTTATTTGTGATTATGAAAATGGCGAATGGCAAAATCCTCGAATTGAACCTTTAGCTTTAATTCCAACGCATCCAGCGGCTATGGCTTTACATTATGGTCAAGCTATTTTCGAGGGAATGAAAGCGACTTTAGGAAAAGAAGGAACACCTTTATTGTTTCGTCCTGAAGAAAATGCAAAACGAATGAATTTTAGTGCCGATAGAATGGGAATGCCATCATTTCCTGAAGATTTATTTGTGGAAGCATTAAAACAATTCACTGCTTTAGAAAAAAATTGGATACCAAAAGCAATAGGAAGTGCTTTGTATTTGCGTCCATTCATGTATGCAGACGAACCATTTATAGGAATGCGTGCAGCAACGAGTTTCAAATTCATCATAATGGCATCTCCAGCTGGACCATTTTTTAGTCGAAAAATTAAATTATACGCGGAGAAAAAATACGTTCGTGCTGTAAATGGTGGAACAGGAGAAGCCAAAGCAGCCGGAAATTATGCAGCAGCCATTCGTCCAACAGAATATGCAAAAGCAAAAGGTTTCGATCAAGTGTTATGGTTAGACGCACATGATTTTGAATACATTCAAGAAGTAGGAACGATGAATATTTTCTTCAAAATTGATGGAAAATTCATTACGCCAAGTTTAACAGGTTCTATTTTATCAGGAATTACCCGAATGAGCGTAATCGACTTATTAAGAAGCAAAGGTTTTGAAGTAACTGAAAGACCAATAACTATTTCAGAAATCATCGAAGCATCAAAAAAAGGAACTTTGGAAGAAGCCTTCGGAACAGGAACAGCTGTAGGAATTGCTATGATAGAAGAAATTGGAAACAACGATTTGTCTATTAAATTCCCAGACGAAAATCCAGTTTCTGTAATGGTAAATGATACTTTGAATGCAATAAAAGTGCAAGATATCAAAGATGAATTTGGTTGGATTGTTGAAGCAAAGTAATTTAATGAAAAGAATATTTTTAATATTATTTATTATGTCATTTTATCATGTTTTTTCTCAAGAAAAGATTGTGAAAAGATATGATAATGGGAATATTCAATATGAAGGATTTGTTGTTAATAATACTTTGGATAGTATTTATAAAGAGTATTATTCAAACGGTGTTTTAAAAGAAGAAGGATATTATAAGGATTGCCAGTATAAGTTTAATAACAAATCTGTTTACAGAGTTGTTTGTGGTGTGGGATGCGAAAAAGACAATATTCGTTTTGGAAAAAGAAATGGGGAATGGAAACACTATTACGAAAATGGTAAGTTAAAAAGTAGAGCCAATTATTTTTGTGGAATTGAACAAGGAAATTTTTTCTATTACTTTGAGAATGGGTCAATTTCTTCCATAGATTTCTATGATGCAGGAAATTTAATAATGTCTCAGGAATACAATGTAAATAATATTCTTGAAAAAATTATTTATCACGAAAATAAATTCATCAAAGGGAAAAAATATAAAACAACAAGAACAGTTGAGTTTTACGAAAATGGGAACTTTAAAAATGAAACAATTGTTGAAGAAAAAGAGGATGGTCATGAGTATGAAAGTTATAAAGAATATTTTTCAAATGGGTTTATAAAAATAGACCAAGTTTTGATTGATGGAGATAAACATGGAATTTGTTATGAATATTATGAAAATGGAAATGTAAAGCAAGTTGGCTTTTTTGAATATGATAAACCCGTTTTTGTACAGTTATTTTATAATGAAAATGGAAGTCCAATGAAAATTGAACGATGGAAAAAAGGTAACCTTACATCAACTGAAACTTCCTTTGATATCAAGCAATCATTTACCTATAATGTGAAAAAATACAAAGACTAAGAAACCTAACAGGTTTTTGAAACCTGTCAGGTTTAATATTACAGCTATGTTAGATAAAAAAATACTAGAAAAAGCATTCACTACAATGGCAACTGCTAAAGCCATGGCAACCTTGTATGAAGATAATTTCAAAATAGTTTCAAAATACGTTCACGCAACTTCACGAGGACATGAAGCGATTCAAATTGCAATGGCGATGCAATTGTTGCCACAAGATTATGCATTTCCATATTATCGTGATGATGCTATGATGCTCGGAATTGGGATGCAACCTTACGATTTGATGTTGCAATTAATGGCAAAAAAAGACGATCCGTTTTCAGGCGGACGAACGTATTATTGTCATCCGAGTTTGAAAGATGCTGACAAACCTAAAATCCCACATCAATCCTCGGCAACTGGAATGCAGGCTATTCCGGCAACTGGTGCAGCTATGGGATTTTGGTATAAAGAAAATATAGGAATTCAAGATACTACTCAAGAGAAGCCAATCGTAGTTTGTTCGCTTGGTGATGCATCAGTAACCGAAGGTGAAATTGCCGAAGCCTTGCAAATGGCAGCTCTAAAACAACTCCCGATTTTGTATTTAGTGCAAGATAACGGTTGGGACATTTCGGCAAATGCTGCTGAAACACGCGCACAAAATGCTTTTGAATATGCCAAAGGGTTTCACGGAATTGAAGCCATTTCTATAGATGGAGCTAATTTTACAGAAAGCTATTTAGCGGTTCAAAAAGTGGTAAAAACCATTCGTGAAGAACGTCGTCCTTTTTTGGTTCATGCTAAAGTTCCGTTGTTAAATCATCATACTTCAGGTGTTCGAATGGAATGGTATCGCGACGATTTGGAAGAAGCAAAATCTCGTGATCCTTATCCAGTTTTGATTCAGCAATTAAAAGATAAAGGATTTTCAGATTCTCAGATTAATGAAATTGAGAAAAACGCGATTGCAAAAGTAAAAGCCGATTTTGAAAAAGCCCAACTAGCTGAAGATCCAACACCAGAAGATTTATTTACACATGATTTTGCTCCAACGCCAATCACAGAAGAAGTTGGAGAACGAAATCCAGAGCGAGAAGATAAAGTTGTAATGGTGGATTGCGCACTTTTTGCTGTGGAAGAATTAATGAAAAAGCACCAAGAATGTTTGTTGTACGGACAAGACGTTGGAGGAAGATTAGGTGGTGTTTTTCGTGAAGCTGCTACATTGGCACAAAAATTTGGAGACGAACGCGTTTTTAATACACCAATTCAAGAGGCATTCATCGTTGGTTCTACAGTTGGAATGTCGGCTGTAGGCTTGAAACCGATTGTTGAGGTGCAATTTGCCGATTACATTTGGCCAGGATTGAATCAATTGTTCACCGAAGTTAGTCGTTCGTGCTATTTGTCCAACGGAAAATGGCCTGTGAGTATGATTCTTCGTGTTCCAATTGGTGCTTATGGAAGTGGCGGACCTTATCATTCGTCATCTGTAGAAAGTGTTTTAACTAATATTCGCGGAATAAAAATTGCTTATCCAAGCAATGGTGCCGATTTAAAAGGATTGTTGAAAGCTGCTTATTATGACCCAAATCCAGTAGTGATTTTGGAGCATAAAGGCTTGTATTGGAGCAAAGTAAAAGGAACTGATGCCGCAAGAGTAAACGAACCAAGCGAAGATTACATTTTACCTTTCGGAAAAGCGAATATTGTTCAGGAAATCTGGGAACAAGAAACAGAAGAAACTATAACCGTAATTACTTATGGAATGGGTGTTCATTGGGCACTTAATGCTTCCGAAAAAATAAAAAATCAAGTTGAAATAATTGATTTGCGAACTTTGTATCCGCTAGATACAGAAACTATCTTCAAATCGGTTAAAAAAGCTAAAAAATGTCTTGTAGTTACCGAGGAACCAACCAACAATTCCTTCGCAAGAAGTCTAGCCGGATTAATACAAGAAAATTGTTTCAAATATCTTGATGCGCCAGTAATGGTAATCGGTTCAGAAAATATGCCAGCAATTCCATTGAATAGTACCTTGGAGTTTACTATGATACCAAATGTGGATAAAGTACGATTGAAAATAGAAGAACTTTTAAAGTATTAGTCATTACTTACATTACAATTCTTAAAAATGAAGAAAATCTAGTCAATTACTCAAAAAATCTGCTTGTTAAAAAAAATAAACTTTAATCTTCTATATTTTTTATAGCTTGCAGGTTAATATGACTAAGAGAAGGCTTTTTTTATCTTTTTTCTTGATTTTGAGTAAATTGTTTTTTGCTCAAAACCAGCTTTCTTTTATAAATTTTTCTGAAAAAGAAGGGTTAAATGAAAAATACATTTACAGTATTACTCAAGACAAAAACAATACTCTTTGGATAGGAACAGGTGGAGGTTTGTATAGGTTTGATGGTCATTATTTCACTAAGGTAAACAGTTCAATTGATAAACCTGGTCGGCAAATAAGCAACGTACTTCAAAATGTATATTGTGATAAATCGGGTAGAATTTGGTTGTCAAGTATTAATGCACTTCAAGTTTTTGATCCTAATACCTATAGCTTCAAAGCAGCTAATTATTCAGATAAAACCATTAGCCAAATGATTAAGGCTTATATTATGGGTTTTACCGAAGATAGCAGTGGAAATATATGGATTGCTACTCAAAATGATTATTGGTACAAATACAATCCTAAAACACAAAAAGCTGAGCATTTTGTACCTAAGGACTCCAAAATCACCATAGCATCAAAATGTGTTTTAAAAATATTAGAAACACCAGATGGAAGACTTTGGGCGATAACTACAAACGGGCTTTTCGAGTTTTTTTCTGATGGTAGAATTATTCCGCATTGGAATATAAAAAGTGGTAAACTTTTGGCAAATCAATTTTATGATGGATACTATGATAACAAAAGAAAATGTATTTGGCTTGCTGGAGGCTATGATGGAATAGTTCAGTATAACATAAATTTGGATACATTCCAAAGCCAACCACTTATTGTAGCTGGTTCAAAAAATTCAAATCCGGCGAACTTTGTCACTTTAATTCAACAAAAAGATAACAATACCATTTGGTTTTCGGCTGGGATTTTAGGTGAATACTCACTGACAAACAAAACTTTTTTCAATTATGGAGCAACTTACAAGGATGAATATTCATATAAGTTAAATCAAATAAGTCGTTTGTTTTATGATCGTGAAAAAAACCTTTGGATTACTTCCTATTCAGGTTTGTCAATGTTGCCTTGGCAAAACAATCAAATTAAAACAATTCCATTGTTCAATCAATTTGCAGAGTACACCATTGAACCTTATGGAACAATTGATTACAAAGGAGGTTATTTGATAGCTAACAATACTAGTAATGGTTTATTGTGGGCTCAACTTGGGCATAAAGAACTTACTCTGATTGAAAACCCATTTTACAAAGGCCAGTACCGAAATATGAAAGGGATTCAAGTCTTGGCAAGAGCTAAAAATGGACAAATTTATGGTGCGAGTTCAGAAGGTATTTTTTGTTTAAATCAAAAAACAAATAGTTTAATACCAATCGATGTTAAAGATCAAGATGGAAACAGACCAGTTTCAGTTGTTAAAATTATAGTTGATAGTTATGATAATTTATACATGACATCAAGCAATAATGGTTTCTATGTTTTCAATACAAAAACGGAAAAACTCACTCATTACAACTTGTCCGATATTGATTCTAAGAATGTAAATGTTTCGACAAATATGATTTCTCCTCGTATAGAAGATCGAAATGGAAACATATGGTTTACATATACAGATGGAGTTTATTGTTGGGAAAGAAAAACTGGGAAATACAAGCATTATGCTTATGATAAAGCAAACAATAGTGAAGCTTTTATTTCACAATCTATTGATATAGTACAAGATGAAAATGGTCATTATTGGATTACAACACTTGATAATGGTATTTTTGAATTAAATATTGACGGTTTTAAAACCTCTTTGAACAATTATGTAAAAGTAAATTCAAACTTACCATCAGATTACTGCACCAATGTTCTTTCTAATAAAAAAGGCATTCTTTGGATAGGAACGTCTAATGGATTGGTAAAATTTGATATAAAAACCCATAAGGTTGTAACAGTTATGGGTCAACAACATGGTTTTAAAGATAATTATATGTCGGTTAAATTGGATTTTCTGTCAAATGGAGAAATAGCAGTGAATCACTACGGTAGTTTAGCTATTTTTAATCCTAAAATCTACAAAATAAATGCATTTCGTCCCAAAGTTCGTTTTACAGAAATAAAAATTCTTGATCGTTTTCTTCCTTTAAATGATATTTCATCTGGTGAAATTGAACTCAAACACAACCAAAACTTTTTAAGTTTTAAATGGTCTACAGATGTGTATAATAACTCCAATCAGTCTCGCTACTTTTATAAATTAGAAGGATTTGATAAGGATTGGGTTTACACAACAACAAATCAAGCCACATATTCATCGCTAGAAGATGGTGATTACATTTTTCGGGTGAAATCTGTAAACAATGATGGACTTATGGGAAGTGAGGCAAGATATAAAATACATATTGCAACACCTTTTTGGAAAGCTTGGTGGTTTTATACTATTGTTGCAGCAATAATATTGACTTTGGTTTATTTGTTTTACAGATTTAAACTGAAACAAGTTCGCAAAGAAGAAGAACTCAAGTCTAGTTTCTCACGTCAATTGGCTGCTATAGAAATGAAAGCTTTGAGAGCACAAATGAACCCACATTTTATCTTTAACTCTCTGAATAGTATTCAGAAATATATTTTAAAAAACGACACTTTTGCCGCTTCGCAATATTTGACTAAATTTTCTAAACTTATTCGCTTAATTCTAGATCATAGTAATCAAAACTTTATTTCGTTAAGTAGCGAAATTGAATTACTAAAACTATATGTAGAGATTGAAGACATGCGATTTGATAATCAATTTGATTATCACTTTGAAACCTCAGATGAACTTAATTATGAGAGTATTCAAATTCCTTCAATGATTATTCAACCCTATATCGAAAACGCCATTTGGCATGGATTATTGCATAAAGAAACAAAAGGTAGATTGACAGTAGTGTTCAAAGAAGAAGATGGTTGTATAAAAGTCATCGTTGACGATGACGGAATTGGTAGAGAAAAAGCATTTGAAATTAAGAGCAAACAAGTCTTAAAGAAAAAAAGCTATGGTTTACAAATAACTGAAGATAGAATTGCAATACTAAATAAAACCCAAAGTAGTAAAACAAAAATAACGATAACAGATAAGAAGGACAAAAATGGTAACGCAACAGGAACAAGAGTTGAACTTTTAATACCAATTAAAACTATTAATCATGATTAAGGCAATTATAATTGATGACGAAAAAAATGCCCTTGATGTTCTTCAAATGCAAATTCAACAATTCTGCGATGATGTACAAATATTAGCAGTATGTCAAGGAGGAACAGAAGGAGTAAAGGCAATTAATGAGTTCAAACCCGATTTGGTCTTTCTTGATATTGAAATGCCTCATGTAAATGGTTTTGATGTTTTGGAGATGACAAAATCCCACAATTTCAACGTTATTTTTACCACTGCTTACGACCAGTTTGCCATCAAGGCATTTAAGTTCTCTGCTATTGATTATTTATTAAAACCAATTGATATTCTCGATTTACAACAAGCTATTAAGAAAGTAAAGAAGCAAAGTGATAACTACAATCTTGAAGAAAAAATAAAACTATTATTAGGACAATATAAACCAACGGCTATCAACAGACAAAAAATTGCTCTTCCTGTTGGAAATATGTTAGAATTCTTTGATGTGGACGCTATCGTAAGAGTTGAAAGTGATAGTAATTATTCGCATGTTCATTTGATAAACCAAAAGAAGATTACGCTTAGCAAAACTTTGAAAGATGTTGAAGAAAATATTAAAGGCGATCCTTTTTTTAGAGTTCATCAATCACATTTGATTAATACAAATCATGTTGAAAAAGCTGTAAAGGGTGAAAATGCTTATGTATTGATGAAGGACGGAACCACAATTACAATAAGTAGAAACAGAAAGGATGAGTTTTTTAATATGTTTAGAAAAATTTAATCCTAAATACTAATAAAATCTGCACTTTACTCAAAAAGTGACTGATAATAAGAAGAATAGAATTTATTTCGAGATAAATTAATAATTGTTTTATCATGAAAAATAAATTCAAATCCTTATCAAGTCTAATTGTATTTTCAATTAGTATTTTATTTTTTAATGCTTGTTCTGTTGACGATACTTCTTCTCAATCAGAAGAAAATTCTTCACTTAGCCGCTCACTTCCGCCTCCAACTCCAGGAGAATTAAGAGGATTATATGATTTAACTTTTAATAATGGTAGTGAGGCAAATTTACTTTTTGAGTATTTTAATTATGTGTCTTATGGAAGCCCAGCATTATTTGATAAAACCACTATTTCAGGATTTAGGACAAATTACACAAATTTAGGAGGCGATGTTTATGTTTTTACATGTACAGATTCTGGTGTAAGCTACAACTTTAGATTTGTTTATGATAGTGACTCTGCTAAAATGAGCGGAACCTATGGAATAGGAGCAAGCTATACTAATCTTGGCACATTTCAAGGTAAAAAACACATTACAGGCAATAGCGGCTATGAATTTCTAAAAGGATATTGGTTAGGAACATATTCAGGAAGTAATGATTATTTAATGGTTTTTGAAGAAGACGGAAAATTGACTGTAGGAACTGGAGCTACCTATTATTCTAGTGTTATCGGTAAAGGTTTTTATCAAATAAATGGAGCTAGTGTATCAGGATATTATGTTTACCCTGGAGGTGCAAAATATAGTTTTATTGGACAATTTAATTATGCCTCAAAAACTATTACTGGAACATGGGGAATAGGAACAAATAACAATAACGGAGGGAATTTTAACCTTAGCGCTATGAATTTTTACTAAAAGATTTAATGGAGTTATATAAAATGTTTTGCATAGTAAAAGCCTTTAACTAGGTCTAAATTGCTAAATACTAAAAGGTTCTGCTAATTACTCATTTGATGTGTTATTACAACTAATACAATTGTTGATTTGTAATATAAAACCACCTTTATGAATAAAAGTATACTTTTCATTCTTTTACTTAGCGTTTCAATAGGATATTGTCAAGTAGGTATAAATACAACAACACCTAATGCTCAACTTGAAATAAAATCCTCAAATGAAGCAACGCCAACCAATACAGATGGTATTATTATTCCAAGAGTTGATACTTTTCCAAGTACTAACCCTACTGTAGCTCAAAATGGCATGATGGTGTATTTAACGACACCTTCAGGAAGTAATCAGTCTGGTTTTTACTATTGGGACAATTCGTCAACTTCGTGGATAGGAATTAATTCAACCAAAAATGCTGATGCTGATTTTTTTGAAGTAGGTGGAACCAATGCTCCAGACAATATTAATGATGAGATATATCATTTGGGAAAAGTCAAAATTGGTAACACAACCAATATTGATGGGAAACTCGAAGTAGTCTCAGATGAAAGTGTGCAATTTGGTATCAGAAATCAACGCAATCTTAGTCCATCAGCAGTACTAAAACGAGTTGGGATTTATAATGAAATCAATGGAAATTCCAACGCTGAGTTAAATGGAAATGGAAACGATATTTTTGCTAATGGTGATGGTATTCATTACGGAACTACTAATTATTTGAGCGGTTCTGGAATTGGAGATAGAGTTAGTTTTAACTCGATTTTAACTGGTGCTTCAACTGGTTCTATAACGGCACTTGACAATACTTTTTTTAACACTGGAACGGGTCAGCATACTGGTGTCTTTAATCGGATGCAAGGTCCCAATGCCAGTAATAATGTTGGGGTAACCAATCAAATTAGTAGCACTAGCAGTGGTGGTCAATATGGTGTTACAAATATTCTTACTAATGGGAATAATAGTATAAAATACGGTATTTTTAACCAAATTCTTGGATCAAGCTCATTTTGGCATTATGGTTTAAGTAATCAATTTACGACTAGCGGTACTGGTATAAGAACGGGAGTAGTGAACGAATTCACAGGCACAGGTTCAGGAACGCATACAGGGATGCGAACCGAAAACTCTTCAACAGGAGGTGGAATACACTATGGAAGTTATGTGGCTTTAGGTGGAACAGGTACTGGAAATCAGGCGGGTTCAGAAACTATAATCAACAATTCAGGAACGGGGTTTCATTATGGTGCCATTTACACGTTAAACGGTTCGAGTGCTCAAGAAAAAACAGGTATTTATAACGCCATTACCTCTTCCAATGCGGCAAGCGTTTATGGTATGCGTAATTTATTATCTCTTAATGGAAGTGGAGTGGGATATGGATCTTTTAACTCAATCAGCGGTACCCAATCGGGTCTAAGTTATGGTCTATTCAATGAAATAGCAGGTAGCAATTCAACTACTCAACATGGCGTACACAACTTTTTTAATAGTACAGGTAATGGTGACCGTTATGGCTTTCAAAACTTTATGTGGGGATCGGGTAATGGTAACAAATTTGGTATGAATACCGAATTTAACTCAAGTGGGACAGGAGAAAATATTGGTGTGCGAAATCTATTCTCTGGCACATCAACAGGTGCGCAAACCGGAATACTGAATTTATTACAAAATAATAATAACGCCACGCAAATAGCTGTAGATAATCAATTGTCTGGAACAGGAACAGGAGTGAAATATGGAGTTAAGAACACTATTATTAGCGGAGGCAATGGTGTTAGATATGGGAATTATTCCATTTTTACAGGAACTAGCAATGATTCCCATTTTGGAGTTTATGACCGTATTGGAACATCAGGTACTGGTTTTCATTACGGTAAATATACTGAATTAACAGGCGATGGAACAGGTAAACAATACGCCAACTATAATTTTATTGATAACACTGGTAATGAAGAACATTTTGGTAATTATTCGATACTTTTAGGTGAAGGTTCAGGAAATCATATTGGGAATTACAATGAATTAGGTGGTTCAGGAACCGGAATTCAAACAGGTATACGAAATACACTCAATAACACAGCAAGTTTAACGCATTATGGCGTCGATAATGATTTATCGAGTGCTAATGCAACATTAAAAGTTGGAGTTCAAAATACAATTACCAATTCAACATCTGGTAATAATTATGGAATTAATAACAATATCACTTTAAATTCTGGTACTTCAACTACTTATGGCATTTCAAATAATATTACAGATAATATTGGAAATGTAGCTTATGGAATAAAAAATAGTTATTCTGGAATTTGGGGAGGTACAAAATATGGATTATATAATGCATTTGACAACATTTTTGGAGGTATAGAACAATATGGAACTTTTAACCAATTAAATGGATATTCGGTTAAATATGGTACAAAAAATAGTTTTGAGGGTTTATCTGCTAACCATTACGGAACAATGAATTTTTTTAATTCATTATACTCAGGATTAAATTTTGCAAATCACAATACTTTTAATCAAGGTGGTTCAAATTATGGTAGTTATAACTTTTTTCCATTTTACACATCACCAGCAACAAATTATGGAGATTATAATGAATTTGTGGTAGGAGGAAATTCTGGTAGAAATAGTTACGGAGTCTATAATAATATAACAGGCAGCTCAACAAATGGTGTTTTTTCAGGATTGCGTAATGATATTAATTGCGATAGCTACTATAGTAATTTTCATGGTGTTTACAATAATTTTACCGCTTCTGGCTCGCAAATTTTTTGGGGAATGTATAATGTAATTGCTGGTACTCAAAATGGTAATAAAGCTGGTGTAGATAACCAAATATCAAACACTGGTGGTGGTATTCATTACGGAATCATAAATTTTCTCTCTGGAACAGGGACTGGCGATAAATGGGGTAGCTATAACTATATTAATCCTGCGGCTGGTGGAGCTCACTACGGGGTATATTCTAATGTTACAAAAGCAGGTCAGTATGCTGGCTATTTTCTAGGAAACGTCTTCGTTTCAGGTGTTTTTACCAATCCATCAGATATAACTTTAAAAGAAAATATTTCAGACACTCAATCTGTTTTAGCACAATTGCAAAATTTAAAAATAAAAGATTATACTTTCAAAACAGCAGAAGCAGAAAAATATGGTTTTCCTAGAAATAAACAAACCGGATTTATTGCTCAAGAAATGGAACAAGTGTTTCCTGATTTGGTCAAAGATGAAGTCTTGTCAACACCCAAAGATCCTACTAAAATCGCAGAAACAACAAGCGAAGAACGCCAAATTAAATCAATTAATTATATTGGTTTAATACCAATTTTGACTAAAGCCATTCAAGAACAACAAGAAATTATTGATGCAGAAAAAAATAAAGTAACAACTCTCGAACAGGAGTTACAACTTTTAAAAGAAAAGCAAAAAATGCTTGAAGATAGATTATTGCTTCTCGAGAGCAAATAATTGTGGTGGTTTTTATGTAAAAGTCCCGAAAATTTCGGGACTTTTTTTATTTTTTCTGTGGTGGATATTGTTCTAAAATTTTGGAAACAAATTCCTTGATTTTTTCGTCTTTTTTATCCACATTCTTAGTCAAAACACCTTCGCCTTGACCTTGCCATATCAGCTCTTTTTTCTTTGCATCTATAACATCAATGGTCAAAGTTCCTTCTGTATATCTGTTAACAGAAGTATTGTTTCCCCACATCCAAGGATTCCAACCCCAACCCCAGCCATAACCCCAACCCATATTGAATTGGTTTACATCAACTTGTTCTCTTTCTTTTGTAAAAAAGTTTATGAGTAAGTCTGGAGTTTCACTTTTTGTAAATCCTTTTGCCGCCATGACTTCATCTATAGAACGAAGAATTCTTTTCTTGTCTAAATCAGAAATTTCTACTTTGTCAACTCCAGCTTTGTGATAAGCATAGGTTTTATATTGACTAAAGTCAACATTTTTGTCATAATCTTGGTTTACTCTAACAGAGCTACAAGAAGTTAAAACAATAACTAAAATAAATGCCGAAAAATTTTTTAAAGTTTTCATAATAACTGTATTAAAATTAATGTTTCAGGATTATGAAGCTAAACTTTAAACCTGAAACTATAATAATGATTCGTCAACCATATTAGGGATGGTAACTTTCAATAAAGGTTGCGTTTCCATAGCTCTTTTTATTGCAAAAATGGCTCCTTCGTTTCTTGCCCAACTTCTTCTTGAAATACCGTTATTTACATCCCAGAATAGCATTGATTTCAAGCGTCTTTCGCTGTCTTTACTGCCATCAAGAACCATACCAAAACCTCCATTGATCACTTCACCCCAACCAACACCACCACCATTGTGAATTGAAACCCATGTTGCACCACGGAAACTATCGCCAATCACATTGTGAATAGCCATATCGGCAGTAAAACGTGAACCGTCATAAATATTAGAAGTTTCTCTATATGGGGAATCTGTTCCAGAAACATCATGATGATCGCGACCTAAAATTACATAGCCAATTTCACCACGAGCAATAGCATTGTTGAAAGCTTCTGCTATTTTCATTCTTCCCTCAGCATCGGCATAAAGGATTCTTGCCTGTGAACCAACAACTAATTTGTTTTCTTGTGCGCCTTTTATCCACTGGATATTATCGGCCATTTGTTGCTGAATTTCTTCTGGTGAATTTTTCATCATTTCTTCCAAAACATCACAAGCAATTTTGTCGGTTTTGGCTAAATCTTCTGGATTTCCGGAAGCACAAACCCAACGGAATGGACCAAATCCATAATCAAAACACATTGGTCCCATAATATCTTGAACATAACTTGGGTATTTGAATTCTCTACCCAATGTGGGATGTTCATTCATTACATCTGCTCCTGCTCTAGAAGACTCTAATAAAAAGGCATTTCCGTAATCGAAAAAGTAAGTCCCTTTTGCTGTGTGTTTGTTAATTGCTGCTGCATGACGGCGTAATGTTTTTTGAACTTCTTCCTTGAATTTTTCAGGATTGTTTGCCATCAGATCATTAGATTCTTCAAATGTAAACCCAATTGGATAATAACCACCAGCCCAAGGATTGTGCAATGAAGTTTGATCAGAACCTAAATCGATGTGTAAATTTTCTTTATCGAAACGTTCCCAAACATCGACAACATTTCCTAAATATGCGATTGAGACTGTTTCTTTATTTTCTAATGCCTTTTTCACTCTAGGCACTAATTCTTCTATGTTTTCAATAATTTCGTTTATCCAACCTTGCGAATGACGAATATGAGTAATTTTTGGATTTACTTCGGCACAAACGGTTACGCAACCCGCAATATTTCCAGCTTTTGGTTGAGCGCCAGACATTCCGCCAAGTCCAGAAGTAACAAATAATCCTCCTTTTGGTGATTTTTTTATTTTTCTAAATCCGTTTAAAACAGTGATGGTTGTTCCATGAACAATGCCTTGCGGACCTATATACATGTAACTTCCAGCTGTCATTTGACCGTATTGCGAAACACCAAGTGCATTCATTTTTTCCCAATCGTCTGGTTTGGAATAATTTGGAATAACCATTCCGTTAGTAACCACAACCCTTGGCGCATCTTTGTGTGATGGAAACAATCCCATTGGATGACCAGAATACATTACCAAAGTTTGTTCATCAGTCATTTCTGCCAAATATTTCATGGTCAATAAATACTGTGCCCAGTTTTGAAATACTGCGCCATTTCCACCATAAGTGATAAGTTCATGTGGATGTTGTGCTACAGCGTAATCCAAATTATTTTGAATCATCAACATAATAGCCTTGGCTTGTTCAGATTTTCCTGGATATTCAGAAATTGGTCGTGCATACATTTTATAATCAGGACGTAAGCGATACATGTAAATTCTTCCGTAGGTCTCGAGTTCAGCTTTGAATTCAGGAAGTAATTCGGCGTGATGTTTAGGTTCAAAATAACGCAAAGCATTTCTTAGAGCTAATTTTTTTTCCTCATCAGAAAGAATTTCTTTTCGTTTTGGAGCATGATTTATCTGAGGCTCAAATGGTTTTTGATTAGGCAAAACTGCTGGAATTCCCTGTAATATTTGTTCTTGAAAAGTCATTTTTTATTGTTTGGTCTGTTGTTGTTTTTTATTTTTCTGATTGTGCCTGTGTTTTTGTCAAAGCCATAAGGGCAATGCCTACAACCGCTTCGGCAGCAATAGCCGCGTTTTAGATGATATTTTTCAGTGAAAACTTTAAATCCTTCGGGTGTTAAATAATAATCTTCACCTTCTTTTAAATTATTTGGATTTATTTGTTCATTCATAGCCACAAATTTAACAACTTTGCAAGATATGATTGTAATCGTTTTTAAATATTTAACGCCAAAGGGATTTAGAGGAATTACTATCTTTCCTTTTATTTTTTTCGCTGATAAAGACGACAAGGTTGACGCTACAATTTTAAATCATGAAAAAATTCATCTGAGACAGCAACTAGAACTTTTAATTTTTCCTTTTTTTATTTGGTATGGTTTTGAATACTTTATACGTCTTTTTCAGTATAGAGATAGAAGAAAAGCATATTATAACATTTCATTTGAACGTGAAGCTTATAAAAATGAAAATGACCTTAACTACTTGAAGAAAAGGTCTTTTTGGAATTTTGTTAAATATTATTAATAAATAGTCTTTTTAGTTAAAAGTTGACCATTAGACAATTTGATTTTTAAGAATAATGCACTGTTATTTTTTCTGATATTTGATAAAACGGCTGTTGTTGAGTTCACATCTTTATAATTATCAATTATTTGCCCTAATGTATTAAATACTTCAACGGATTCAATTGATACTTGAGTTGATAAAACGGTTAAGTTGTTATTTGAAATCACTGAAACCTGATTGGTGTGTGTTATGCTTGGATTTCCTAAAGCAATATCTTTATAAATGATTTTGAATCTGTTGCTTATCTCGCCACTTTCTGATGTAAATTGATAAGGAGATGATTTTATGTCATGAATCGCTCCAGTTAATTCATCTTTTATATAGATGTTTTGATTGTTAAATAGTCCATCAACTCCAGCTAATGCTATATTAAAGCTTCCGCCGTTTGGCAAAATTACACCTACAGGAACTTCATCATTATCATCAAACGGAATAGCTCTACCTTGAATGTTATATTTTTGTTGGTCTATCATTGAATATATAGCAAGAGTATTAGTATTATTCATTACACAGTCAAAGAAATTATCTTCTCCCATAGTTGCTTCTTCAATATAACCTACTAAAGCTCTGTTAGAAATATTGTTGCTGTCAACGATATCAATCCAAATTCTATTTCTTTCTAAGTTTGTGATGTCAGAACTTAAGTTTTGAGGATTTGCAAATCTGTAAAAACTACTATTGCTATATGTGTAACTTCTTTGATTGTTATTGAATGAAATTGTACTTGAGCCAGTTGGCCCATCAATCATTTGGACAAAGAATCCTTGCCCAGATCCAATAAACAAATCTGCTCCAAATGCAGGACAACAACTTGCTCCAGTGAAGTTATATGTTAAATAATCACCAGGTGAATAGTTGTAAACAAATGTATCATAGAACGGACTCGACACAGCAGCCGGAAGAGTTCCATGCGTCCATAGACGAACATTTCCCATTATTTTTGTTCTATTATCAAACAAGAATTGACTTGCTCTAACAGCAGATGGATATGGATTTCCTAATAAATTCCAATTGTCGCTGTAATTATCTATTTGAGTACCATTTACCCCATAATGTGGAGAAACATTTGTATCACTGCCTCTAAAAATAGGAACAGAAATTGACCCATTATTTGCTACACCAGTAAATGTTGCTGTCCATGTGGCTGGTGTTGAATAACTAAATGAACTTGGAGCTCTCATGATGTATCCTTTTCCTGGTATCATTGCTCCAGAAAATGTTTGCCAATTACCTTGACCTCCATTAGGATTGGCAACAGTTGTATTCCAAGTATAAATGCCCGCTGGGTTTAAAGGTGTTGATATACTTCCTGCACTAAAACTACTAACAGGTGATGCCCAATACACAAAATCTTGATTTCTTACACTTGAATTTCTTTTGTAGGTTATATTTCCAGTATTCGCTGAACCACTAATTTGAACAAGACTAGAGTTGTTATTGATGGTAAAGTTACCCGTAGGTTGAATGTTAACCCAACTAGTTACTGTTAAGCTATTGTTGGAGTTTATTGTCAACGAAGCTCCGTTATACACTGATAGAGTTCCTGCTAGCCCATTATATCCAGAGCCTGAAATAATTGGGTTGTTTGCAGTAACTGGGATAATAACACAATCACTACTAGTTGGTATACCAGATGGTGTCCAGTTATTAGCTTTATTCCAATCTGTATCAACTGACCCATTCCAAGTTTTTGTGCCAAAAACACCTACAGTCGTTTCATCAGTTACTGTTTCAGTTGTTCCATTACAATATGAGTAAGTTATTTCTGCAGTGTACGTAGTAGTAACTGTAGGACATACATTCAAAGTTGCTGATGTTCCCACTACAGGTCCAGAAGTTCCAGAACCTTGATACCATTTTACTGTTGTGGCTAATGGTCCAGATGGAGTAAATCGCCAAGCTTCATTAGTTACCGCCCAGTTTGTGTCTAGCCCATTTCTTCCAGGAGCAACAACAGCAGTTGTGCCAGCAGCATTCTGTATTCCTACAATAGCGTTTCCATCATTCCAGTTATTTGTACCATTAAATTCAACATTTTTTTCTTGTATATATACTTCAATGATATTTGTGTTTTCATACAATATCATCATTCCAGTATACAGTATTGTGTTTGTTCTGAACATTGGAACATCTTTCCATGAAGCTACTAGAGCTCTACAACCAGTTTTTAGTGTAATGAGTTCCCAACCAACCTCTCCACCTTTGCCTGGGTCAATATCATGATAAACACCATAAATTGTATTGGCAAATAATGCTCCAGTTGTACTTGGTAAATTATTTGAAAAAGAATATCCTGAAGCACCGCCAGCGTTAGCAGTATTAAAGGACAACATCCCGTTCGAGCCCATTATGCACTGGCTGTAAGTATTGCCAAAGAAACAAAAATTAAAAGGTAAACTAATTATTGAAGACCAAACATCATCAACGTTTACACTAACAGCATTAGATAGACATCCAAATTGATAAGGCACATTTGAGTATGGGATTGAACTTATGTTATAGTTTGTGGTTTGTCCCAATGTTAGGTAAGTAGCTTCTAAATCAACACAAGTTGTTCCACTACAACCATTTACAGGGTTTGGGTCAGAACCATTTAATCCTAATCCTCCAGCAATAACAACAGGACAACCCGCAGATGATGAACCTGTGGAAGTTCCAGGCGAACATGTTGTTACGCACAACCCAAATGTTCCATTGTTGTTGTTTCCATTTTCCCAATACCTAATGTATATGGTTGATCCTGGGGTTAAACCATATAAATTCAAATAAGGCATAAAATCTGTACCTCTGTCATCATTACATTGAAGTAGACTTAAACTACCGCAAGTCCCAGTGTAAGCTGCCATTCCTCCATCTGTCATTACGGCGCTTGTACTATCAATTTTTAAAATTCCACTTGGAGGAACTGTTATTGAGAACCATACATCTCCTCCTGAATATCCTCCACAACCTGGTGCTGGAGCACCTGAACTATTCGTTGCGCCTGCATTACTGTATATTGTATATGCACATGAATTGGTAACAGCAAGAGGTATAGCGCCAGAACAATTATCGTTCGTTGGCGGAGTAAGAGGACAATTTAAAGTGAAATTGACCGTTCCACCGGTACTACTTTCTGGGTCTAGCATAAAATAATATTGGACACCAGCTGTCAAGGTGAAATTTGGACTTGTAGTTAAACCAAACATATCATCAATACATGTCCAACCAGTAGTTCCACATCCTCCACTAGCTACTTTATATTGATAATCAATATAACTATATGAACTATTCTGAGTGATGTAATATGATCCCGTAACTGTTGGGGTAAAGCTATATATCAATTCATATCCTGGTGTTGTCCAACCACAAGAAGAAGTTCCCATTATACCTCCAATGGAAGGAACAGTTGCATTGATTGTGGTATTACATGTTGAAATATTAGTTATGCTTGAGCATGGACTAGTTGGAGTTGTTACACAAATATTAAAAGTTCCTTGACTTGCTCCATTTGAATAACTGTAAACTCTAACATAATATGTATTGCCAATTGTTAATGTTGATAAGGTTGTAGATTCGGAACTTGTACCAAATGTAGAATCAATACATCCTAAACCTGTTAAACCAGCACAATTCCCGCTGAAAACTTGAAAAACAACATCGGAAAGTGTATTAGGTGTAACAGTAATTGTGTGCATCGTAGATGTTGCTACAAATGAGTACCAAACATCGTCATCTGCTGTACCAACACATCCTGCCATAGATTGAGAAGCAGCAACCGTTGTCCCATTTGTAGAAGTTGTACAAGCTGTACCTGAGTTCACAGTAAGGGAAACCGCACCAGAACAATTGTCATTTGTTGCGGTAATTGAACACGTCCTTGATATAGTAAAAGTGCCTGTAGTATTTCCTGAACCCCAATAAGCAATATAAACATAATAAGTTGTTCCGCTTACTGTGGTGAAAGTATATGTTTCAGTTCCTCCGCTTAAAGCAGAATCTTGACATGTTATATTCGTTAAACTTCCACAACTTCCACTAGCTATCGCCATTTCATGGTCGAATCCAGCACCTGCAGTAGAAGAAATTGTTGTTTGTTGTCCATCACCAGTAAAAGTGTACCAAACACCATAATCACTCATTGTACATCCACTACCATGAGTATAATTTATTGTATTTACAGTAGTTCCAGCCAAGCTTGTTGTCCCACATGGAAGTGCCGTTGCTCCAGAACATTGATTATTACTTGGTGGAGTTGGAGGAGTAGTTACGCAAACTGAAAAAGTTCCAGCTCCTGTGTAATTAGAAGAACTATAAATCCTTACAAAATATGTGTTTCCAATAGTTAGTCCAGATATTGTGGTAGTTTCAGCGGAAGTTCCAGATGTTGAGTTAACACAACCTAAACTTGTTAAGCCAGCACAACTTCCACTAAATACTTGAAAAACAGCATCGTTTAATGTTGTTGGGGTTACTGTAATTGTATGTAATGTATTTGTCGCAACAAAAGAATACCATACATCATCATCAGCAGAACCGCTACAACCAGACTGTGATTGTGTTGCTCCAAATGTCGTTCCAGATGTAGATGTTGTACAAGTAGTTGATGGATTAACAGTTAAAGCAGTTGATCCTGAACAATTATCGTTTGATGGAGCTGATGGTGTTGTTACACAAATGTTGAAAGTTCCTTGTCCAGATCCACTTGCATTACTGTGAACTCTAACATAATATGTTGTTCCTATACTTAAACCACTAATTGTACTAGTTTCTGCTAAACTTCCAGTAGTGCTATTAGTACAGACAAGACTTGTTAAACCACTACAAATACCCGAAAATACTTGAAAAACAGCATTGGTCATTGTAGTTGGAGTAACCGTAACTGTGTGATTTGTGCTTGTTGCTACAAATGAATACCATACATCGTCATCTGCTGTACCACTACAACCCGCTAGTGATTGTGTTGCGTTAACAGTTGTTCCGTTTGATGAACTTGTACATGTAGTTGTGGGGTTTACCGTTAATGAGCTTGCATTATTACATAAATCATTTGCTGGCGGATTGGTAATACAAAAACTAAATAATCCCATGCCACCGCCACTTCCAACATTGACAACTTTTACCCAATAAGTTCCATTAGAAAGTGTCACGTAAATGTTTTCAGTTTGTGCACTGTTTGTGTTTACATTGTTTGCGCAATCAATTTGAGAAAGTGTTCCTGAACAAGTGTTGTCTGAAGAAGCTATAAGTTGCAAATACAAATTTGAAGTTGCAGTAGAACTAGTCGCAGAAATATTAATTGCCAATGGTCCACCAGTAACAGTAAATGTGTACCAACCTTCTCTTCTAAAAATGCCTGTAGGACAAGATGTAGAAGTTGGAGTAGTGGCAATATTTGGAGCATCTTGAGTGTTATCGTTTATAGTTGCAGTTCCACCAGAATCACACCCATTAATAGCAATTACTTCGGCAGCAGAACAATTTATTCCTTGTCCAAAGGAGTAATTTATCAAAAAGAAAAAAGATATAAATAAAAATTTCTTTAGCGATAAAATTGAGTTTAGTTTTTTGTAGTTTTCATTCATAATTAACAAATCTTACTGCATATTTCTCAAAAAATTAAGAAAGCGCATAATGCGTTATAAATTTAGTTAAAAAAGTTTTAAAATTTTGGAACAATCTGTTGAAATACAATTTTTTTTCGTTGAATGGTAAAACTTAGTAGGTTTAGTGTTTAAAATTTTTTAATTGCAATTTTATTTATATTTTTGGTAAGTTATTGCAAATGAGTTTGTATGAAAAAAATCTATTTATTTTTCCTGTTTAATTTGGCTTGTTTAATGAGCTATGGTCAAATTTTTGTTAGCTCAAACAGCTACATGTATGTAGGTAATCAATTTGTTTTTTCAAAACAAAATACAAACCTTCAAAATAATGGAAACATTTTCTTGAGGAGAGATGGACAGTTTTTGCAAGGAACTACGGCTAGTTCAACCAATACTGGTTTGGGGAAATTATCGGTTTATCAAGAAGGAACATCAGATAATTTTGATTACAACTATTGGTGTTCACCAGTTGGGAATGCTTCAGCAGCAGTAGGCAATGAAAATTTTGGAATTACTATGTTGTTTAGCCCTCAAGATGTAATAAATAGTAATCCAGCAGCAATAACAACTGGATTAAATGGAAGCGCAAGTCCATTGACTATTTCAAATTATTGGATTTGGAAATACATCACAAGTGCAACTTATGCTGATTGGGTTTGGGTAGGTTCTGCTTCAAGCCTTGCTGCAGGTGAAGGTTTTACAATGAAAGGGACTAGTGGAAGTGATGCAACTACTGTAGATGGTGTTCAAAATAATGCTGGTGGTACTGGTGCTCAAAGATATGATTTTAGAGGAAAACCAAATGATGGAAATATATCGGTAAGCGTTGCAAATGGTATGACCACGTTAACTGGAAATCCTTATCCTAGTGCCATAGACATGCAATTATTTTTAGCTGATAATTTAGCTGTTTGTGATGGTAATGCACTCTATTGGGAACAAGACAAAACCGTTAATTCTCATTTTATTGCCGCTTATAGAGGTGGTTATGGAGTGTATAATGGAGCTTCAAATATATATACTCCAGCTACATTTTATACGTATGATGCTGCAGGAAATCAAGGACCACTTTTCAGTACTCCATTAAATATGTATGAAAGAAAATTTGCCCCAATTGGTCAAGGTTTTATGGTTAGAGGTATTGCAAATGGAAATGTAACATTCAGAAACACTCACAGAGTTTTTAGAAAAGAAGGAGTTGTCAATAATTCACAATTTGAAAGAAATAGTAGTGCTTCGGGATTGGCTGAATATGGTTACTACGAAGATATCCCAAATGTTGCAGGAATTGATTATACTCAAATTAGTAAAGCTCCTACACCACATATAAGAATTAATGCATCTTTAAATAACACAGCAGTTCGTCAATTTGTGTTAGGTTTTATGGATTCTGCAACAGATGGTGTAGATGTAGCTGATGCTCTTTCTCCAGATAATGAAGCTGATTTGCCTTTTGATGCTTATTTGGTGCTAAATGATGAGCAATATGTTTTGTCGACAACAAATTTTAATATTGACAAAACTTTTCCTGTAGGTTTCAAATCATCTGAAGCAGCTATATACAGAATTCAAGTAGCAAATTTTGTGAATTTTGACTTAGCTGAAAATGTGTATTTACACGACAAAGAAACAAATGTTTACTATGATATAAAAAATCAAGAAACTCAAATAGCATTGCCACAAGGCGTTAACAATACAAAGTATGAAATTACATTTAAGACAAATGCTTTGGGAACTATTGATAATTTAAAAAGTGATTTGTTGATTTTTCAAGACAACAAAAATCAACAATTACAAGTTCTTAATCCAAATAACTTAAATGTTAATTCTGTTTCGCTATTTGACTTGGCAGGCAAAAAAATATTTAAAGAAACTAAACTATCTGTTTCAGAGAGTTATAAATTTTCAACATCAAGGCTCAGTCAAGCTGTGTATCTTGTAGAGGTAACTACAGATGATGGTCAAAAAATCAACCAGAAAATTCTAATTTCTAATAAATAAGGCAACTTCGGTTGCTTTTTTTATTTTGCAAAATTGTTAATAGTTTTGCTTTATATGAATGTTGTAGAACAAATAATCACTTTTGAAGGTGTTTCAATCAAAATAAAACGAGAAGATTTGCTTCATCCTTACGTTTCTGGTAATAAGTTTAGGAAGCTAAAATATAACTTAATTGAGGCAAAAAAACTGAAAAGAGATACATTAATAACTTTTGGAGGTGCATTTTCTAATCATATTTTGGCAACAGCTGCTGCAGGACACGAAAACAATTTCAAAACGGTTGGTATAATTAGAGGAGAAGAGCTCTCAGAAAAAATAGATCAAAATCCAACTTTAAAAAAAGCAGCAGAATTTGGAATGAATTTTGAATTTGTTACCAGAGAAGAGTATAGAAAAAAAACGACAAATGAGTTTTTAGATAATCTAACTAAAAGATATAATAATTTTTATCTTCTTCCTGAAGGAGGAACAAATAGCTTAGCAATAAAAGGTTGTGAAGAAATATTGAATAAAGATGATTTAACATTTAATCACATCTGTTGCGCAGTAGGAACTGGCGGGACAATATCTGGGATTATTAATAGTAGTTCAAGTAATCAAAAAGTATGGGGATTTCCTGCCTTAAAAGGCTCGTTTTTAACAGAAGATATTCGTAAATTTGCAAACAAAGATAATTGGGAATTAGTCGAAGGATTTGACTTTGGAGGTTATGGAAAAGTTTCCGAAGAGTTGATTTTTTTTATAAATGACTTTTACTCAAAGTATAAGATACCATTGGATCCAGTTTATACAGGAAAAATGATGTTTGGTGTTTTTGAAAATATAAAAAAAGGTTTTTTCAAAAAAGAAGAAAAAATTTTGGTTATTCATACAGGAGGTTTGCAAGGAATTGATGGTATGAATATTGCTTTGAAAAATAAAAACTATAATTTAATACAATTTAATGATTAAGCGATTTATTTTACTGGTTTTTGCTCTGTTTTTGGCTTCGTGTACAGTCAACAAACCTGTTGTTAGAACTACAAAAACTGTTCATACAAAGCCTAGAACAACAGTAGCATCTAATCCAAAAACAACATCAACATCAACATCAAAGCCTGTTACACCTGTTCAAACATCAAAACCTTCAATAACTAAAACAAACGAAAAACCTCAAGAAACAAGTCCTGTTAGAGAAAATCAAACGGTTATTTTGGAAGCTACAACAAAAGTAAAAGTAACCACAGAGATGGTACTTGCCTATATAGAAAAATATAAATCAGTAGCTAAAGAAAACATGATTAAATCTGGTATACCAGCTAGTATTACACTTGGTCAAGCTATATTAGAATCTGGTGCTGGAACTGGTCCTTTGAGTGTACAAGCTAACAATCATTTCGGTATAAAATGTCACAAAGAATGGACTGGTCCAAGTATTAGTCATGACGATGATACAACGGGTGAATGTTTTAGAAAATATGATGATCCAAGCCTTTCTTTTAGAGATCATTCTTTTTTCTTAACCAGCAGGCCTAGATATGCCGATTTATTTAAGTTAGAAAAAGATGATTATAAATCTTGGGCAAAAGGCCTAAAATCGGCTGGTTATGCTACTGATCCTAAATACCCAGATAAATTGATAGGGTTAATTGAAAGATATGGATTGCAGCGTTTTGATGCCGAAGTTTTAGGGAAAGAGTTTGTTCCTGTTGCAAAGACTGAGACTGTAACTTACAGTGAAGCTTCAGAAAAGTATGTTGTTGTAAAAGGTGATACGTTGTATTCTATTTCAAAAAAATTTAATATTTCAATAGAAGACATTAAGAGAAAAAATAATTTAGTTGACAATACGCTTTCATTAGGGCAAACTATAATTGTAAAATAGTTTTTCAAATAAAATAATTATATGTTATATCAAAGGAGTAGTCAGCTTTTTGCTGATGCTGAAAAGGTTATTCCAGGAGGAGTTAATTCGCCAGTTAGAGCTTTCAAAGGAGTAGGAGGAACACCAATATTTGTTAAAGAAGCAAAAGGAGCATATCTTTTTGATGAAGATAATAATAGATTAATAGACTACATTAATTCTTGGGGTCCGATGATATTAGGTCATGCTTTTGAACCAGTTGTTAATGCTGTCATTGAAAAAGCAAAAAAAGGAACTTCTTTTGGTATGCCAACAGAGTTAGAAACAGAGATTGCAAAATTAGCAGTTTCTATGGTGCCAAATATTGATAAAATACGATTTGTTAATTCTGGAACCGAAGCTTGTATGAGTGCTATTAGGTTAGCGCGTGGCTATACTAAAAAAGACAAAATAATTAAATTTTCTGGTTGTTATCATGGTCATTCAGACTCTTTTTTGATAGCTGCAGGAAGTGGATTAAGTACCTTTGGTGTGCCAAATTCACCCGGAGTAACACAAGGTACTGCCAAAGACACTTTATTAGCAAATTATAATGATATTGATAACGTTAAAGCACTTTTCGAAGCCAATAAAAATGAAATAGCAGCAATTATTATTGAGCCAGTTGCAGGAAACATGGGTTGTATTCCTCCAAAAGAAGGTTTTCTAAATTCATTAAGACAAATTTGTGATGAAAATAGCGCTCTATTAATCTTTGATGAAGTTATGACAGGCTTCAGACTTGCCAAAGGTGGTGCACAAGAATTATTTAATATAAAAGCAGATATTGTTTGCTTTGGAAAAGTTATTGGTGGTGGTTTGCCAGTCGGAGCATTTGCTGCTAGAAATGAGATTATGAATTTTCTAGCTCCAATTGGACCAGTTTATCAAGCGGGAACACTTTCTGGAAACCCTTTGGCGATGGCTGCTGGCAAAGCTATGCTTGAAGCTTTAAACAAGGATACTGAAATATTTATTAGATTAGAAGAAAAAACAGCGTATTTAGAAAAAGGTTTAAATAAGGTTTTAAACGATAATCAAATAGATTTTACAATCAATAGAGTTGGTTCTATGATTTCTGTACATTTTGATAAAAATCCAGTTGTTGATTTTCAAACAGCAAAAAATGGAGACAACGAAACATTTAAAAAATTCTTTCACGGTTTACTGAAAGAAGGTGTTTACATTGCACCTTCTGCTTACGAGACATGGTTCATAACAGATGCATTAACCTATGAGGATTTAGATTTTACTATAAATGCTGTTAGCAAAGTTGCTAAAGAATTATAAATAAAAAAGCCCTGAAATTTCAGGGCTTTTCTTATAGTTATAAGTAAACTAATTTACTAGTTTTTTCAATAAATCTGGATTTTTATCAAGAACATCCATTCTGTCTGCGCTTAATGTAGCTCTTATCTTAGCATCGATAACTCTTGAAAGCTCAGTTTTTCTTTCTTGAGAAAGACCTTGCTCAGCTAAAATTCTATGCTTAGTTTGAAACAAATCACTAAATATTTGAAACTCCTTTTCATCTAATTTTACTAAATCAGCCAAAGCTTTTGCATCATTTTTTCCTGCTGCTTCTGGAGTTAATGTTTGTTTTGCAGCTACTTCTTTAACAGTAACTTTCTTTTCTTGAGCATTTGCTGATATGCTGAAAGCAAATAACAAGGCTACTACTGCAATTATTTTTTTCATTTTTTTATAGTTTAGAGTTGAATTAATTATCCAAAACTACTTTTTTTTTAATACAACTCAAAATTTATTTTTAATTTTCTTCAATTAATTCAGGTTTATGCTTTTTATGACCATCACCTTTTCGCTCTTTAAAATGATCTTTCATTTTTTCTTTTTTGGCTTCACGTTTTGCTTCCCACTTTTCATATTGTTCTGGAGTAAGAAGTTTTTTCATATCTCCTTTGAAAGCAATTTGTCTATCAAGTAAATCATTTTTCATTTTGAAAATTTCTTCCTGAGTAGGTTTAACTCCGCTTTCTTTCTTTGCTTTCATCATTTTGCGAACTTCATCTCCTTTGTTTTGTTGTTCTAATAAAAGCCTTTTTACTTCAGCAGTTTGTTTATCATTTAAGTCTAATTCAAGTTTCATTTTTTTTGACTCTAGCTCAGCTCTTTGTTCATTTGTTAAACGCTCTTTTTTCATTTCTTTTTTTTCTTGTGAGAAACCCACAAAACTGATTGCAAGTAGCAATACTAAAACTATTTTTTTCATGTTCAAATTATTTAAATTTATGATATGATTAGAAAACTTCTAAAAGGTTTAACTGTTAACAAAAAATTATCGATTTATGCTAAAATAATGGTTTTGCTTTCGCCATCCACAACTACTTTGGTCATGCCATGTTTAGCTAAACCTTTCATTGCTGCATCCCATTTTTTACCACTTAAACCAGTTTTTTCTTTTAATACTCCTAAAGCTTGATTATTCTCAGATTTTAATAATCCAATAATTAATTTCTCGTCCTCTGTTAATTCTGGTCCTTTTTTCTCTGGTCGCATTTGTGGGAAGAATAATACTTCTTGAATGGATTGATTGTTGGTTAAAAACATGATTAATCTATCCATTCCAATTCCTAAACCAGATGTTGGTGGCATTCCATATTCTAAAGCGCGCAAAAAGTCTTCGTCAATAATTCCGTTGGCTTCATCATCGCCTTTTGCAGCTAATTCCATTTGAGCAACAAATCGTTCGCGTTGGTCAATTGGATCATTCAATTCTGAATAAGCATTTGCAATTTCTTTACCACAAACCATTAACTCAAAACGCTCCGTCAATTCAGGGTTATCTCTATGCGATTTACATAAAGGCGACATTTCTTTTGGATAATCGGTAATAAACGTTGGCTGAATAAAGTTGCCTTCACATTTTTCTCCAAAAATCTCATCAATCAATTTTCCTTTACCCATCGTTTCGTTGACTTCAATGCCCATTGATTTTGCTGCTTCAAATAATTCAGCTTCGGTTTTTCCAGTAATATCAAAACCTGTAAATTGTTTGATGGCATCAGTCATCGTTACACGAGCATAAGGAGCTTTGAAATCTACTTTGTGTTCGCCAAAAGTAGCTTCGGTTGTTCCATTTACCTGAATAGCACAATATTCCAATAATCTTTCAGTCATGTCCATCATCCAGTTGTAGTCTTTGTATGCTACATAAATTTCCATTGCGGTAAATTCAGGATTGTGTGTTCTATCCATTCCTTCATTACGGAAGTTTTTAGAAAACTCATAAACTCCGTCAAAACCACCAACAATCAATCTTTTCAGATACAATTCGTTAGCAATTCTCATGTATAATGGAATATCTAAGCTGTTATGATGTGTAATGAAAGGTCGAGCTGCTGCACCACCAGGAATAGATTGCAATACTGGAGTTTCAACTTCCATATAACCAGCATTGTTAAAGAAAGTTCTCATGGCAGTGAATAATTTAGTTCTTTTAACGAAAACTTCTTTCACCTGCGGATTTACCACCAAATCTACATAACGCATTCTATAACGCAATTCAGCATCATTAAACGCATCATGTACTTTGCCAGTTTCATCAGTTTTTGGTAACGGAAGCGGACGCAAGGTTTTACTCAAAAAAGTAAAATCATCCACACGAATACATTTCTCACCTACTTTAGTTAAAAATAATTCACCTTCTACACCTATGAAATCACCCAAATCGGTCAATTTTCTAAAAACCTGATTATATTTTGTTTTATCCTCATCAGGACAAATTACGTCACGATTAAAATACAACTGAATTCTGCCTTCGCTATCTTGTAACTCAGCAAAAGCAGCTTTTCCTTGGTCACGAACACTCATCAATCTGCCAGCAACAATAACTTTTTTACCTTCACTAAAATTTTCCTTTATCTTCTTTGATGTTTCATTCACAGGAAATAAATCTGCTGGATAAGGATTAATATTTAGTTCACGCAAGGCTTGAAGCTTTTCTCTTCTAATGATTTCTTGTTCCGAAAGTTGCATATAATATTATATTTTAAGCGTGCAAAGATAAATATAATTTGAAAATGTGCCAATTCGAAAATTTGAATAATAAATTATGATCTTCTAAGTGTTTTTAGCAGTACTTTCAAATAGAAAAATTTTATTTCATAATCATTGTGTATATTTGACAAAATTTAAAAAATATTTTGATGAAAATTTTAAAATCTCTTTTTGCTTTATTAGTTGTTCTTAATCTCTATAGTTGTTCAATAACCGAAAAGATGATTGTTAACGACAACGGAACTGGTAAATTTTCTTATGAGATTGATGGAACTAAAATGATGTCAATGATGGGAAGCGCTTTTAAAGAAGAAGGGAAATCAAATAAAAAGAAAAATAAGAAAGAAAAACCTAGTAAGGATATCGATAGCACTTTTACATTCAAAGAGCTGTTTGCAGGTAAACAAGATAGTATTGCCAAACTATCTCCTGAAGAACAAGCTAAAATCAAAAAGATGGAAAAGTTTAGCATTCATATGGTGATGAATGAAGAAAAAGGAATTCTGAACTACACATTGTTTACTGATTTTAATTCAGTCGCTGAGTTGCAAGATGTAATGTCGCCAGTAGAGTCAATGAAAACATTATCTCCAAGCGGACAAACAAGCGGATTAGGTATGGCGCCAAATTCAGTTCAGGAAAGTGCTTCGACAAAGTTTTTCTATGATGGAAAGAAATTTTCTAAAACACTTTCAAAATTAGAAAAGAAAGAGGAAATAGAAAAACAAGAAGTTAGCAAAGAATCCGAAGAATTATCAGAGGAATTGAAACTAAAACAATCAATGGAAATGTTTTATGCGCAATCAAGCTTTAAAGTAGTTTATCAATTTCCGAAACCAGTAAAAAAAGTTTCAGTTGAAAATGCACTTTACAGCCAAGACAGAAAAACGGTTACCATTGAATATCCATTGAAAGATTATATTGAAACTCCTGAAAAAGCAAGTTTTGAAGTGGAATTTGAATAAAGATGAATAAAAAAATTCAGTTACAAGATTTAGGTAATAAGGATTATAAAGAAACTTGGGATTATCAAGAACAGCTTTTCAAACAAATAGTTGATATAAAGTTAGAAAAACGCAACAACTCAAATCTTGAAACACCAAATTATTTTCTTTTCGTGGAACATCCTCATGTTTACACATTGGGCAAAAGTGGTGATATTTCAAATTTATTGCTTTCTGAGAAACAGCTTGAAGCAAAAGAAGCTACTTTTTATAAAATAAATAGAGGAGGAGATATTACTTATCATGGTCCAGGACAAATTGTGGGTTATCCAATATTAGATTTAGAAAATTTCTTTACCGATATACATAAATATTTACGACTTTTAGAAGAAACAATTATACTTACACTTGCAGAGTATAATATAATAGGTACAAGAAGCGAAGGAGAAACTGGAGTTTGGCTAGATGTTGGTACACCATTTGCAAGAAAAATATGTGCCATGGGAGTTCGAGCTTCACGCTGGGTAACTATGCATGGTTTTGCTCTCAATGTAAATGCTGATTTAGGTTATTTTGATAACATAATTCCATGTGGTATAAGAGGAAAAGCAGTAACATCTCTCCATGTTGAATTAGGAAAAAAAATAAATGAACAAGAAGTAAAAGAAAAAATTATTAAACATTTTCAAAATCTTTTTGAAGCAGAATTTCTTATTTCTTAAAACAAGTTATAGTTAATCCTCAATCAGAATTCTAATGAAAGTTGTTCTGGCAATAATCTGAATGACATTCTATGATATTTTGTTACACCATATTTTTTTATCGCTTCTCTATGCTCGGTTGTTGGGTAACCTTTATTTTTTTTCCAATTATACATAGGGAATTCATCATGTATCATATTCATATATTCATCCCTGTAGGTTTTAGCTAAAACAGATGCTGCAGCAATGCTCATGAATTTACTATCTCCTTTGACTATACTTTGGTTTGGGATTGATTTAAGATGCTCTATTTCATTTTTGCTAAAATTATAGCCATGTGAGGTTTTAATTCCAAGTTTAGAAAAGATAGGTCTATTCCCATCTACAATAACAAAATCAGGTTTTATAGAGAGTTTCAAAATACTTTCTTGCATTGCTTTCATGGATGCGTTCAATATATTTATTTCATCAATCTCCTTATTGTGTATATGAGTAAATGCAAATGTAATGGCTCCTTCCTCTATCAAAGGTTTAAGGTTTTCTCTTATCTTTTCAGATAATTGCTTAGAGTCATTTAGTTTTTTTATAAAAAAGTTTTCGGGTAAAATTATTGCAGCAGCTGTGACAGGACCTGCAAGACATCCTCTACCAGCTTCATCAGTACCACATTCAGCAAAAAATTGAGTTAATTTGTTTAGTAACATAAATGCAATATGCAAAAAAAAGTAAATTTTACGCAACCAAATTGAAAAAAATGTATCAATTAATAGTATTTACTAAAGTGTTTTGAAGAATTCATCATTAATTTTAACACAAAGTAAATGTGTTAATGTTATAAATTATTTGTTTGTTTAAGAAATTATTAAGAAGTTTGCAGAATAACTAACTCAAATAAATTTAATATGAGATCGAAGTTCAAATGGATTTTTACGCTTTTATTAGCGTTTACAATGCAGTTTTCTTTCGCACAAGAGAAAACTGTTTCAGGAGTTGTATCCGATGCAACAGGTCCGTTACCTGGAGCTAATGTTGTTGTAAAAGGAACAACAAGAAGTGCACAAACAGATTTTGATGGTAAATATTCTGTCAAAGCAAAACAGGGGGAAACTCTAGTTTTCTCTTTCACTGGCTACAATGAATATTCAGTAGTCGTTGGAGCAGGTAATACTTACAATGCAAAATTGCAAGAAAATGTTAAGACGTTAAATGAAGTCGTTGTTGTGGGTTATGCGACAACTACTAAAGAACGATTTACAGGAACAGCAACTAAAATTAATGCCGAAAATCTTGAAGCAAAAACTGTTGCAAATGTTTCACAAGCTTTGAGAGGTGAGGTTGCTGGGGTTAATGTAATTACAGGTTCTGGTGCTCCAGGTAGTGATGCTACTATACGTATTCGTGGATTTGGTTCAATTAATGGAAATCGTGATCCTCTATATGTTGTAGATGGAGCTCCTTTTACTAGTGATATTTCTGCGATAAACCCGGCGGATATTGAATCGATGACAGTGCTTAAAGACGCTGCGGCCACTTCAATATACGGTTCAAGAGGTGCTAACGGAGTTATCCTGATTACTACTAAACAAGGTAAGATAGGTAAATCTGTTGTTTCAGTTGATGTTAGGACTAGTATCAACAAATTAATGTTGCCTACATACAATGTTATTAATTCTTCAGAGCAATACATTGAAACAGCTTGGGGTTCTCTTAAATCTAAAGCAGTTTTATTAGGTGAGTCTAACCCAGCTGCTTGGGCAAGTGCTAATTTATATGGCACAGCTGAAGGTATTGATAATCATTACAATATATGGAATGTTGCTGGTTCTTCATTAATTGACCCAGCTACTGGTAAAATAGCTAGTGGTGTAGGTAGAAGATATAATCCAACTAGTTGGGCTGATGCTGCTTTTGGAACAGGGTATAGAAGTGAGGCTAATGTTCAGTTTAGTGGTGGTAGTGAAAAAACAAAATATTCAACTTCGTTTGGTTATTTGGATGATCAAGGTTATACAATTAATTCAGGCTACAAGCGTTATTCTACAAGAATTAATTTAGAGCACAAACCAAAAGATTGGTTGAAAGTTGCTGGAAACATGGCTTATACAGGAGCAAAATATACAAACTCATCAAGTGATGAAGGTGATTCTGGTTCTTCTGGGAATATTTTTGCTTTGACAAGTACTACACCTTCCATATATGACGTATATCTAAGAGATGATAACGGTGCTTTGGTAGCTGATCCAATCTTTGGAGGCTATCAATATGATTATGGTAGTGTTTATGGAAGAAGAGCTTGGAATAGTACGAATGGTATAGCGGATGCTCACTATGATTTGTCTCAAACATTAGGAACTACTTTGTTAGGGAACTTTAATATCTCAGTTGATTTGGCAAAAGGGTTAGCTTTTGAAACTCGTTACAGTGGTCAATATCAAAATTATGATGAAGCTAATAGAAATAATCCTTATTATGGAGGATGGGCTGCTTCATACGGTTATCTTGGAAAAACAAACACAACATCTACTAATCAAAACTTCTTGCAGTTGCTGCGTTACAACAAGTCCTTCGGAAGACATAATTTTGATGGATTTGTTGCACATGAATCAACAGAATTTCAATCTAAAATATTCAGTGCTGCTGCTCAACATGCTATATTGCCTAATACTCTAGATTTAGCACAATATACTGAACCTTACGGAAGAGCAACTTCTTATACTTTAGGTTATACTTTAGAAAGTTATTTTGCACAATTCAATTATGATTTTGCAAAAAAATATTATTTAACTGCATCAATTAGACGTGATGGTTCTTCTAGATATATTGATGATAAATGGGGTACCTTTGGTTCTATTGGACTTGGTTGGATTGTTTCTAAAGAGGATTTCATGTCTAAATTAAGTTTTGTTGATTATTTAAAATTAAAAGCAAGTTATGGTTGGATTGGTGATCAAGGGACTGCTTATCAATATGGTTGGCAGTTGCTTAATATCAATCAAACATCAGATGGATCTTACTCTTTTTATCCAAATGAGTATATTCAAAACAGAAGTTTAACATGGGAAACTTCTAAAATTGCTCAGGTAGGTCTTGAAAGTACTTTCTTGAATAATAGATTAGATTTTAATTTAGATTATTATGTTAAAAACACAATAAACTTATATTTTGATGAATCTTTACCAGGATCAAGTGGGTTTCAAAATATTCAATATAATGATGGTGAATTAAGAAATAGTGGTATTGAGTTTGATATTAACGCAAAACTTATTGAGGCAAAATCTGCCGGAAATCTTAAATTATCTGTTGGTGTTAATGGAGAGATGTTTAAAAATGAAATTACTAGAATGCCTAATGGCTTTTTCACCGGAGAAGAAAGGGTGTTGATAAATGGTCAATATTCATTGGGACACTCTTTGTATGATTGGTATATGCGTGAATGGGCTGGTGTAGATCCTGCAAATGGTGCTGGTTTATGGAATTTGTATTACAATGACTTGAATGGAAATAATATTTTTGATTCAGGTGATGAAGGTATAACTAGCATGACTTTGTACTTGCATGATAATCCAGATGCAAATGTTCAAAAAACTACAACTACAAATTATGCTCAAGCAACTCAGAAATACGTTGGTAAGTCAGCTATACCAAAAGTTAGAGGTTCATTCCGTTTAAATGCTGAGTATAAAAACTTTGATTTGACGGCTCAATTTAGCTATAGTGTTGGAGGATATGTTTATGATAGTGGATATGCTCAATTGATGGATAATAGTGATTTGATTGGAGCTAACAATTGGCATAAGGACATTTTGAAAGCTTGGAAAGAACCAGGTGATGTTACTAACGTACCAAGATTAACATCAGGGTATAATACAGATGTCAATTATAATTCTTTTTCAACACGTTTCTTAACCAAAGCTGATTTCTTATCTTTAAATAATGTTAAGATTGGTTATACAATCCCAAAACAGTTTACAGATAAATTAAAAATCTCTAATTTGAATCTTTATTTTTCTGGAGATAACTTAATGATGCTAAGTGCCCGAAATGGTTTGAACCCTACCACTTTGGTTGGAACTTCTAATTCCGGTATTTATATGCCTATGACTACTTTTAGTTTCGGAACAAAGATTGAATTTTAAAAAAAAATGATATGAAGAAAAAATTAATTTATTCGTTAGTAGCTACATCTATTTTGTTTGTAGGTTGTAGTGAAGACTTTCTTAATCCTGTAAGAAATACTAATGTATTAACAACTGAAGATATCTCGAATTTTTCAGATGTAAATCCAGCACTTGTTGCTGGAACATTAGAAGGTATTTCTAGTTATATGGTTGAGCCTGGAGGTGTAACAGGTAATCGTCACTACGATTTTGGTCAAAAAGGCGTTGATATCTTTTTGGATATTTTATCTAGTGATATGGCTTTGTCTGCTAACTCTTATGGTTGGTATCAAAATACTGCTAACTTAGTGTCAACTGTCGATTATTCTAGACAAGAAAATACTATAATGTGGAATTACTATTATAAGATTATTAATATTTCTAATAATGTTATTCAATCTTTAGGAGGTAATGATGCTGTACCTACTAGTAATGAAGCGAGACATTCAATGGGACAAGCTAAAGCATTTAGAGCATATGCTTATTTTTATTTGACACAAATTTTCCAAAGAAGTTATGATCCAAACCAAAACATTTTGCCATATTATGATGGTGAAGTATCTGAATTAGGTAAGGTTCCAGCTTCTCAAATTTACAGTTTAATTCTTAGCGATTTGACTGATGCGATTTCATTGTTAGATGATTATTCTAGAGATTTGAAGCATAAAATTGACAAAAATGTAGCAAAAGGACTTTTGGCATATACATATGCAGCCATGGGTGATTATGCTAATGCTAAAATTGTTTCTGATGACATCATTAATAATAGCGGATATCCTTTGACTACTAAAGACCAATTGGCATATCCTGGAGTTGGTTCTGGATTTAATGATGTAAATACACCATCTTGGATGTGGGGTTATGATATTACTCCTGAAATGGGTCAACAATTAATAAACTGGTGGGGTCAAATTGATTACTATACTTATAGTTATGCATGGGCAGGAGATAGAAAGTCTATTGATACTAACTTGTTGTCAAATATCCCATCTGGTGATGTTAGAAGAACTCAGTTTGGTACTAGTGGTACAACTAATAGAATGCCTATTAACAAGTTTTTTGACCCAGGAAGAACTGCTGGTGGTCAACAAACAATTACTACTGACTATATTTTCATGAGAATCGAAGAGTTTTATTTATTAAGTGCTGAAGCATCTGCTAAAACTGGTGATGAAGCTACTGCAAAAGATAGATTAAAATCTCTTCTTGAAATTCGTTTAGCAGGTGGAGCTACTGCTGCTGATGCCTATGTAAACCCTTTGAGCGGTCAAGCATTAAAGGATGCTATTTATACTCAAACAAGAATTGAATTGTGGGGTGAAGGGAAAAGTTATTTGGCTTTAAAACGTAATCAAGCAACAGTTACAAGAGGTACTAATCATGTTTTTAGAGCTGGAGAAACATTTGTTTATGACTCAGATGAGATGTCATTCCAAATTCCTCAATCGGAAATGAATAATAATCCTCTTATCACAACTCAAAACTAACTTTAATTAAATATTATGAAAAATTTAAAAATTAAATATAGATTTTTATCTTTTCTTTTGCTTTCAGTTTTCTTTGTGAGCTGTGAAAAAGATGTGACTTCTGAAAATTCTTTGAAGAATTATATTGGAATGGAACCTTCTAAAAGTTTAAGCATTTATCCAGACGAAACAGTTTCTGTAGAATCTAAAGTATATGCTTCTAACACTTCTGACGTAGACAGAACATTCAATTTAGTAGTCGATCCTGCAAGTACACATAATTCAAGTTACTACAGTGTTCCAGCTACAGTTACTATTCCTGCCGGTGAAAAAGTTGGAACTTTTCAAGTTTCAATTACTGGAACAGATTTGGGAAGTGGAAAAAATTTGATTGTTGGTTTAGAACAAATTGAAGGTGTTGATTATGCAATTACATCTTTCACAACAGATGCTAATGGATTAGCAAGTGTTGTTACTTCTAATAAAATTAAGTATACAATTGAAGAAAGATGTGACTTTAACAAAGTAGTTTTAAGCATCACATTTGATAACTATCCAGAAGAAACTGCATGGGAGCTTTACGACGCTGATAATAATGTTGTTGCTTCAGGTGGTTTAAGTGAAGACGGAACAACCATTACAGGTTATGCTGCATTAGGTTATGCTGATAAAAGTACTTTTACAACTAATTTCTGCTTACAGTCTGGAACTTATACATTTGTAATTTATGATGATTATGGTGATGGAATGTATACAAGCGCTTCAGTTCAAGGAACTTATTCTCTTAAGTTAGGTTCTACTGTACTTGCATCTGGTGGTGGTAATTTTGGTAGTTTCCAAGATACTACTTTTACACTTCCATAGTGTATTATAATAAGATAATTTAAAAACCGAAACTATAAAGTTTCGGTTTTTTTATTTTATTAACATTATTCTTCTGTTACTTTTTTTAACTTTGGAAAGTTATAATTTTAATATGTTGCTATGAAGACAAAAATATGTTTCTTTTTTCTAATGTCATCTGTTGTTTTTTTTGCACAGAATAAGTCAGAAATTGAAGTTATTAAGAAAGAATATGATACTGTTAGTATTAATAAATTGAAAAAGGAAATTGTTATTAATCAAATTTCTAAAGAAAATACTATTAAAATATTTCTTGAGGATAATAATCTTAAAAGGAGTTTTATTTCCAATGGGAATACGTATGAAATTATTGATGTTATAGATGGTAAACCAGTTTATCAGTCAACTGAAAATAGGTTAAGTGCTATGGCGGCAAAAACAAATACACTTTATCCAGGAGGGAATTTAGGATTGAGTTTGACTGGTTCAGGAATGAAGGTTGGAGTTTGGGACGGAAGTTGGGCTCTAGTAAATCATCAAGAGTTTATGAACGGCTCAGTTAGTAGAATTACTACTCCTGATACAGCTGCACCAATACCGTCTTCAGAGCAACACGCTACGCACGTTACAGGTACTGTTTGTGGTAAAGGTGTAATGTCAAGCGCTAGAGGAATGGCTTATGAAGCTAACGTTGCTTCTTATAACTGGACAAATGATAAATCTGAAGTAACGAGTGAAGCGACTAATAATGGTCTATTGATTTCAAATCATTCTTATGGTGTTCCTATTATTGGTGATGATGGAAGTCAAAATGTACCTGATTGGTATATGGGCTGTTACAATAATGATGCTTATTTGTGGGATCAAATTTCTCATAATTTGCCTTATTACTTAATGGTTGCTTCTGCTGGAAATTCAGGTCTAGACTCTTATCCTAATGGATTATATTCAGGTTTTGACAAGTTAACGGGAAATAAAAATTGTAAAAATAACCTAGTTGTAGCAAATGCAAACCCAACTGTTAATCCTGTCACCGGAAATATAACTAACCTTATAATTAACAATTCTAGTAGTCAAGGACCAACAGATGATGGTAGAATAAAACCAGACATTGCTGCTGATGGAACTAATTTGTACTCAGCTAGTAACGAATCAACAACAAGTTATGCAACTTTATCAGGTACATCAATGGCTTCGCCAAGTACTGCAGGTTCTTTAATTTTACTTCAACAGCATTACAATAACCTGCACAATGGTTACATGAAATCTGCTACTTTGAAAGGTTTAGCTTGCCATACTGCTGTTGATGATACTAATTTCGTTGGTCCAGATCCTTTCTTTGGTTGGGGATTTTTAAATACTAGAGATGCTGCACAAGTTATAACTAATTCAAATGCAGTAAATCCAACTGCTATACTTCAAGAGAATACCCTAAATCAAACGGTTAATACTTTCTCGGTGCAAGTAGTAGTATCAAATCCAAAAACTTTAAAAGCTACAATTTGTTGGAATGATGTGCCCGGAACACCAAAAGATAATCAGCTCAATTCATCAACTCCTGTTTTGGTTAATGATTTAGATTTGAGAATTATTAAAGGAGAAGAAGTTAATCTTCCTTGGAAATTAGATTTAGCTAACATCAACTCTCCAGCCATAAAAGGTGATAACATTGTGGACAACGTCGAAAGAGTTGAGGTTGAAAATGCTTCAGGAACATATACTATTCAAGTAACTTACAAAGGAACATTAGTAGAAGGTTCTCAAAATTTTGGACTTATTGTTACTGGTTTTGATCAAGTTCAATTATCTAACAATGATTTTATTAAAAGTCACGTGTCTATTTTTCCTAATCCTGTTAATGATGAACTCAATGTGTCTAGTAATGATTACACTTTCATTAGCTATGAATTATTTGATATTCAAGGAAGAGTCATCAAAAGTGAGTTATTGTCTAATTTAAATGACTTCAAAATTGACACAACTTCTATTAATAATGGAATGTATATGTTGAATATAACTACTAATGAGGGAAGTTTTGTTGAAAAAATAATAAAAAAATAACTCATAAACTTCATTTAAATGAGGTTTCATATTTTTAATTTCTCATTACATTTGCAATCTTAAGCGATGGTAATGAGAAATTTTTTTATATTCTGTTTGTTCTTTTTCTCTCTAAATTTATATTCACAAAGAACGCTAATGTTTGGTGGTGCTGGTGAAAATAAATCTGATACTACTTCTGTTGAACACGATGAATTTGATTTGAAAAAAGCATCCTTCGATATGTATAGAATAGTATCTATCGAAAGGGATACAACATATATAGATACATCGCTTACCATAAAAAAGGATTATGAGTATAATTACTTGAGAAAAGACAATTTTGGTTTACTGCCATTTGCTAACGAAGGACAAACCTACTCAGTTCTCGATTTTGGAATAAATAAATTTTCTTCTTTGCCCGAAATTGGTTTCTCTGGAAAGCATTTTAATTATCTTCAAGCCGATGAAATAAAATATTATTCAGTCGCTACACCAGTTACAGATTTGTATTTTAAAACCGTTATGGAGCAAGGTCAATCAGTTGATGCTTTAATAGCTGTAAATACTTCTGAAAGATTAAATTTGTCTCTGGCTTTTAGGGGTTTACGTTCTGTAGGTAAATACATTAATCAGTTGACCAGTAATGGGAATTTTAGATTTACGACAAGCTATAATACTAAAAATAAAAGATATTTTTTGAATTTACATTTTACAGGTCAAGATTTATTAAACAACGAAAATGGCGGAATAACAACTATATCTGATTTTGAAAGCGGAAATCCCGATTATGACAATCGTGCTAGACTAGAAGTATACCTAAAAGACGCAAAATCGTTTCTCAAAGGAAAAAGGTATTTCGTAGATCATGTTTTCAGAATTAATAAAAATGAGGCAAATAATTCGCTGTTGCTGAATCATCAATTTATTTATGAAAATAAATTTTTTGAATATAATCAGGCGACAGTAACTTCCACAGTCGGGAATACTACTGTAAATAGATTCGGAGACTCATATCTTTCGTCTAAAATAAATGATCATACCCGCTACAATAGAATGTACAATAAGTTGACTGCTATTTATGAAAATAATCTATTAGGTAAATTTCAGTTTTTTGTTGAGGATTATCGCTATAACTACTTCTACAAGCAAATATTGTTTTTAGATACAGGTTTAGTGCCAAATTCTCTAAAAGATGAAATCAATACAATAGGCGGTCAATACATTTATCAAAAGGGAAAATGGAATGGAAAATTTACCTATTCAAATTCAATCACGAACCAATCAATCTCAAATTTTGATGCTTATCTAAAGTTCAACTTGAATGAGCAAAATAACTTCGAATTCAGGTTTCAGAATTTGAATAAAATCCCAGATCACATTTACAACTTATACCAAAGCAGTTATGTAAGTTACAATTGGTACAATAATTTTAATAACGAAAAAATAAACAATCTTGAAGCAACCGCAAATACCAAATGGCTCAACGCCTCATTGCAAATTTCTTCTATAAAAGATTATTTATACTTTAGCGACGACTCCACCAATTCTTTACAACAACTTATTTCCCCAAAACAATACGACAAGACTATAAATTACCTATCGGTAAAAGTATCTCGAGAGTTCAAATGGTGGAAACTGGCACTAGACAACACGGTTTTATACCAGCAAGTCGATCAAGAAGACGATATTCTAAACGTGCCTAAAATAACTACTAGAAACACACTCTATCTATCAAACTACTTTTTCAAAAAAGCACTCTATTTGCAAACAGGTTTCACGCTCAATTATTTTGCCAAATTCTACATGAACGATTACAACCCAGTAACAACAGAAGCTTTTGTTCAAAATAAAACAGAAATTGGTGATTTCCCAATGCTCGATTTCTTTGTAAACGGGAGAATAAGACAAACAAGAATATTTCTAAAAGCAGAAAATTTCACAACTTTATTTTCAAAAACCAATCATCATTTCACAGCACCAAATTATCCATACCGTGATTTCATGATACGCTTTGGTTTAGTGTGGAATTTCTTCCAATAATTTTTTTGAAGAAACAAAACACTATACTAAGAAATAAACGTAGTACTTGCTTTCCTCTAGCCAAAAAAAGACGAGATTAAATCAGGGTTAATCGATTAACCATTTGATTTTTTGCAAACAATACAAATAGCATTACCTTTGTCAAAAAAAGAGATATTTGTTTCAATTATTTCTTGAAATATTTACCAAAAAAAATGAAATACGCAAAAAACATATTAGAAACTATTGGTAATACTCCATTAGTAAAAATTAATAAGCTAACAAATGAAATTCCCGCACTTGTCCTAGCCAAAGTAGAAACCTTCAACCCAGGAAATTCTGTAAAAGATAGAATGGCAGTAAAAATGATTGAAGATGCCGAAGCTGACGGAAGACTAAAACCAGGAGGAACAATCATAGAAGGAACATCAGGAAACACAGGAATGGGATTAGCGCTTGGCGCAATCGTAAAAGGCTACAAACTCATTTGTGTAATTTCAGATAAACAATCCAAGGAAAAAATGGATATTTTGCGTGCCGTTGGGGCAAAAGTTGTTGTTTGTCCTACTGATGTAGAGCCAACTGATCCACGCTCATATTATTCAGTTTCAAAACGTTTAGCAGAGGAAACTCCAAATGCTTGGTATGTAAATCAATATGATAATCCAAGCAATGCCATTGCTCATTATGAACAAACTGGTCCAGAAATTTGGGAACAAACCGAAGGGAAAATAACTCACTTTGTTGTAGGTGTTGGAACTGGTGGAACCATATCTGGAGTTGCAAAATATTTGAAAGAAAAAAATCCAAATATCAAATGTTGGGGAATAGATACATATGGTTCGGTTTTCAAAAAGTATCATGAAACAGGAATTTTTGATGAAAATGAAATTTATTCCTACATAACAGAGGGAATTGGAGAAGATATTCTTCCAAAAAATGTAGATTTCTCTCTTATTGATGGTTTCACCAAAGTAACTGATAAAGATGCTGCTGTTTTCACCAGAAAATTAGCTCTCGAAGAAGGAATTTTTGTTGGAAATTCTGCAGGTGCAGCTATAAAAGGTGTGTTGCAATTAAAAGAACATTTCAAACCTGAAGATGTTGTTGTTGTTTTATTTCACGACAGCGGAAGTAGATATGTGGGTAAAATGTTCAATGACGATTGGATGCGAGAAAGAGGTTTCCTAGACGAAGAAATCACTAAGGCAGAAGACGTAATCAAAGATCATAAAGACAAACCACTTGTGGTTGTGAGAACAGAGGAATTGGTTTCACACGCAATTGACCGTTTGAAAAAATACAATATTTCACAAATTCCAGTTATTGACACATCAGGTTTTGTGGGAAGTATAGACGAAACTGATTTGTTCCGTAGCTATATTGAAGATAAAAATATTGCCGAAAAACCTATCAAAGAAATTATGGGTAAACCTTATCCAATAGTAAGCGCCAATGCACCTGTTGAGGATATTTCTAAACTTATAAATAAAGAAAATCAAGCTGTCTTAGTTGATTTAGGAAACAACAAATATCACATTATAACCAAGCACGATATTATTAGTTCTATAAAGTAAAAAAAGCCGACTTAGTCGGCTTTTTTTATTCTCCAATCAATACACCTGAAACATTCCAAGAACTAAAGCTTGAGCCTTCTGGCAAGCCTTGTGGAATTTTTATTTGTATTGTATGATTACCTGCTGGTAGATTTCCGAGTTCTATATAATTGGGATTTGTAACTGTTCCAGGACACCAGTTTGCTCTGCTATAATCAGAAGACGATAAACCATTTTGAAAATTCCCAGAAGCTGGATTATAAAGTCTGTATGAACCACAATCTTGTCGCCATGGAACAAAGCTAAAAACTTCTTTTCCATCAAATAATATGGTGTTCTTTTTTGGAACAAACTCATCGCCATTTTCCCAACCGCCATGACCTGTAGTTATGTAGCGAAGCTTGCAGTTGTTCAAAGTTTTTTCGAGACTAAAATCAATTTCTAAGCCTTTGTCATTGTTAAACATTGTTCCATATTCTTGTCCTGCCATTTCCATAATATTATTGGTGCAAAACAAAGGAACAATTGTTTTATCTTTTCCAATAGTTTCTTCATTGTGAATAGTTATATTGGCAGATACCATATGTCCGCCTTTATCATAATTTCCAATATTTATTCCAATCCAAACTTCCTTTTCACTCAACAAATTAGCTAAATCTGAAATATCTTGACGATAAAAAACCTTATCCTGCCATGTTTTATCCTTCAACTCCAAGTAATTGTATTGCTTGATGCCAAATGGTGTAAAAAATCGCATCATTTCTATAATTGGGTTATAATCGTTTGTTCTCACAACACCTTGATATTCTTTTCCATTGCTATTGGAATAAATAGGTAATGCTTTCACGCCATTTTTCAATCCATCCAAAAAAGACAGTTTCGTATCAGTAGGGATAATGAAAAATGAACCTGTTCTGTCATACGCATCACCATTTGATTGCTCAGTAACATCGGCGAAAATTTGACTTCCCAAATTGATTTTTGGAAACTTAACTTTTCTAACAGCAATAGTTCCATTGGCAAAACGCAAAATACTATCATTAGAAACCGACTCGTTTGAAAAGTTTATAACTTGGTTTTTAAAAATCGGAATGGTGGTGAAACGGCTTTTCCAGACCAAGTCTTTGTAGGTAAGCATATCAACATTTTTCTTAGATTGTGAAACGTCAGGAAAGGATTTTAATTTTTCAATTTTAATGGCTTTTATAATAAAATTTCCATTTCGAACCATTTCCAGAACCAAACCAAGATTTTGACCAAGTATGGTTGGTGAACCTTTAATTTTTAAATCATTAGTATACCAGAGTTCAATTGTATTTGAATTGATAATTGTTTTTGCTTTTTTGCAGTTGTAACCCAAGATTTTTTTGGTTTCATTCAATAATTCAAATGTTTGCTTTTTTAATGAAGTGCTGTCAACTGTACTGATAATCTCATTTTCATTGAGATTTGTAATTTGACTGTAAAACTCTTTTTCTCGATTGATAACTGTTTGTTCAAATGGAAATTCAGCTTTGTGATTTATTGTTTTTTCAGTTGTTATTAGAGTTTTCACATCATTACAATAAATCAAAATAGCATCTTGATTTTCTATTAAATTTCCGTTAGAACTTTTTAAATAAGTAATTTTATAATTTTGTGAATAACCCGAAACAGTTAGTGCTATAACCAGTAGTTTGATAATTTTTCTCATCATTTTAATCTTTGTTAAAGCATTTTTTTTACTTTAGAATTAAATTTTTAAACCGTGAAAGAGGATTTTCTCCATTATGTTTGGCAATATAAGAAGTTTGATTTTTCAAACCTAAAAACTTGTTCAGGAGAAAAGTTGACTATTATCAATGTTGGTCAATATTTGAAAAACTCAGGACCAGATTTTTTCAATGCTCAGATAGTAATTGGAAATCAAAAATGGGCAGGAAATGTTGAAATTCATGTCAAATCATCCGATTGGTATTTGCATAATCACGAAAATGATGAAAATTATGATAACGTTATTCTTCATGTTGTTTGGGAGAATGATGTGCCGGTTTTTGGTAAATCCAATTCAGAAATACCGGTTTTGTGTCTAAAGGATTTTGTGTCAAAAGAATTGCTCAACAATTATCACTATTTAACCACTGAAAAGAAATGGATTTTTTGTGAAAATGATTTGGGAACTGTTGATGAATTTGTTTTTAATAATTGGTTGGAAAGAGTTTTTTTTGAAAGACTTGAAAAGAAATCTCAACTCATCGAAAATCTATTGCTGCAAACGAATTATGACTGGGAAGCAGTATTGTTTTGTATGCTGGCCAAAAATTTTGGGTTAAATACAAACGGTGAAATTTTTTTAAAAATTGCTCAAAGTATTCCTTTTTCTGTCATTAGAAAAGAAAGTTTTGAAATCGAAAATCTTGAAGCCTTGTTTTTTGGTTATTCGGGTTTGCTTAACTCAGATTTAGAGCATAAATATCCTCAAATCTTATTGTCGAGGTTTAATTATCTGGTTCAAAAACATCAATTGGTTGTGCCTATCATTCCGCCACTAATTTTTTTTAAACTCAGACCAGAAAACTTTCCAACAATCAGAATAGCACAACTGGCAATGCTGTATAACAAGCAGCAAAATCTTTTTTCAAAAATAATGGATTGTAATTCCATTGATGAAATCTATAAATTATTGGACGCAGACGTTTCGATTTATTGGCAAAATCATTATCATTTCGAAAAAGCAAATACAACAAAGAAAAGAAAGATTACCAAATCGTTTATAGATTTAATAATAATCAATACGATTGTTCCGCTTCAATTTTCTTTTGCTAAGTACAATGGAAAAGACAACGATGAAATTGTTTTACATCTTTTAAGAGAATTAAAACCTGAAGCAAATAATATTATTGATAAGTTTCAAAATATTGGCATTAAATCAACAGATGCATTCATGACACAAAGCTTAATCCAACTCAAAACAGAATATTGTAACAAACACAAATGTTTATCATGCAGCATTGGTTTGGAATTATTGAAAAAATAACTACTTTCGTGTGAAAGAAATCCAAAAATGTCGTTAGTATTAAATCTGAAATATTTTTTTGAAAAACACGGTTTTCATGTTTCCTCTCGTTTAGCTGATAGACTTGGAATGAGAGCATCAAATGTTCGCTTGTTTTTTATTTATATTTCTTTCGTCACTGCGGGTTTGGGTTTTGGAGTTTACTTGACTTTGGCTTTTTGGTTAAAACTGAAAGATTTAATCCGTGGTAAACGAACTTCGGTTTTTGATTTATAATTCATTTGAAAAATAAAAATACATTAAAACAACAGTGGATTAACTATTCAAAATCTCAAAGAATAGGTTTGTTGCTATTGGTTATTCTGATGGTTTTGCTACAATCAGTTTATTTTTTTGGAGATTTTTCAAGTCAAAATAAAAACATTGCCGAAAAGGATAATTGGCTCCAAAAACAAGGAGAAATTGATAGTCTCAAAATGACTTCTGCTAATCAAAAACCTGTTATTTATCCGTTTAATCCAAATTTTATAACTGATTTTAAAGGCTACAAACTTGGAATGTCGACAGCTGAAATTGATAGATTGCTTGCCTATAGAAAACAAAATAAATTTGTCAATTCTGCTGAGGAATTTCAAAAAGTTACCAAAGTTTCAGACAGTTTGCTCAAAACAATTTCTCCTTATTTTAAATTTCCAGATTGGGTAAACAACAAAAATAAAAGCACATTTAATAGCGATAGTAAGAATTTCTCCAAAAAAGAGGAAGTCAAGAAGTTAGTAGATATCAATCTTGCCTCACAAGAAGATTTAATGAAAGTCTATGGAATAGGTGAAGGATTGTCAAAAAGAATTCTTGAGCAGAGAGAAAAACTTGGCGCATTTGTGTCAATGGAACAAATGAAATTAATCTGGGGATTATCGCCAGAAGTTGTTGAAAAACTCAATCAATCCTTCATTATTAAATCCAAACCTACAATAAAAAAACTTAGAATTAACGACCTTTCTGTAAAGGAGTTATCTCAATTTCCTTATTTCAGATACAATCTTGCAAAAGAGATTGTGACGTACAGAAGTATGAATGGAGATATTAAAATTGAAGATTTATCAAAAATTAAAGGTTTTCCTGTTGAAAATATAAATATAATTGCCTTATATTTGGAATTCTAAAAAAATAGAATAAAAAACAGTATAATTTATATGAATTCATCATACTTTACAGAAGAACACGAATTGTTTAGAGCAAGTTTGCAAGAGTTTTTGCAGAAAGAAGTTGTTCCACACATCGAAAAATGGGAAAAGACAGGAACAATCGAAAGATTTATTTGGAAAAAATTTGGCGAAATGGGTTTCTTCGGTATCAATTACCCTGAAGCTTATGGTGGTTTGAATTTGGATTTGTTCTATACTGTTATTTTTCTTGAAGAACTACAAAAAATTAATTCCTCTGGTTTCGCTGCAGCCATGTGGGCTCACGCATACTTGGCAATGACACATCTTAATGCTGAAGGCGATGAAAGAATAAAGAGAGAATATCTAGCAAAAAGTATTTCTGGAGACAAGATAGGTGCGTTGTGTATTACAGAACCTTTTGGTGGTAGCGATGTTGCTGGAATGAGAACAACTGCTGTGAAAAAAGGAGATAAATATGTTATAAATGGTTCCAAAACTTTTATTACAAATGGAGTTTATGCAGACTATTATGTTGTAGCAGCAAAAACCAATCCTGAGCTAGGCAATAAAGGAATTAGCATCTTCTTGATGGATACCAATCTTTCTGGGATTACGGCTACCAAGTTAGATAAATTAGGATGGCGAGCTTCTGACACAGCCGAAATATCATTTGATAATGTTGAAATTCCTCTAGAAAACTTAATGGGTGAAGAAGGAAAAGGATTTGCCTACATTATGCAACATTTTGCTTTAGAAAGATTAGTTATGGCAATCAATGCACATGCTAGAGCTGAATATGCAATAGATTATACGTTAAAATACATGTCAGAGCGTGAAGCTTTTGGCAAAACTATAAATAAGTTTCAGGCGCTTCGTCACACAATGGTAAATCATGCTACAGACGTTGAGCATTGCAAAATATTTAACTACGCAGCAGTTACTAGACTAAATAACAAAGAATATGTAGTAAAAGAAGCTACTATGGCAAAACTGAAATCAACTCAAGTAGCAGACGAAACCATTTATAGTTGTCTTCAAATGCTTGGAGGATATGGTTACATGGAGGAATATCCTATGGCTAGATTGTTGCGTGATAGTCGTTTGGGTCCTATTGGTGGTGGAACTTCTGAAATTCTGAGAGAAATTTTGTCTAAGATGATAATCGATAATCAGAACTATCAACCAGCTGTAAAATAGTTTTTCAATTATTAAAAGTTATATACAAAATATTCAGGTCAATAAAAATAATTCACAATTATAATTTATAATTCAAAATTAATATTACCTTTGCACCCACTAAATGAAAGGAGGTGTCTAAATTATGTTGATTATACCAATTAAAGACGGAGAAAACATTGATAGAGCATTAAAGCGCTACAAAAGAAAATTTGACAAAACGGGAGTTGTACGTCAGTTAAGATCAAGACAACAATTTACTAAACCTTCAGTTACAAGAAGAGCAGTAATCCAAAAAGCACAATACATTCAATCATTAAAAGATAGTATCGAAAGTTAATATCTCCAAAATTGAATAAAAAATAAACCATCGAAAATAAAAGTTCCTTACTTTTGAATTCGGTGGTTTTTTTTATGGAAGAAATATTAAAAAAATTTACAGACTACTTATCGCTGGAAAAAAAATATTCCAGCCATACCATATTAGCTTATCAGAAAGATATCGAGAGTTTTGGTGTTTTTCTAAAAAAAGAATTTGATTTAAATAATTATATAGAAGTTAATTATAGTGTTGTTCGTTCTTGGATAGTTTACCTTTCGGATAATAATATAGAAAACACTTCAATAAATAGAAAAATATCTTCATTAAAGTCGTTTTATAAATTTCTGCTAAAAACAAAACAAGTAGAACAATCACCATTAAGTAAACACAAAGCTCTAAAATCTGCCAAAAAAGTCCAAATTCCTTTTTCCGAAAAAGAACTTGATGCAGTTTTAAATATGTTGCAATTCCCAGAGGGTTTTGAAGGTGTTAGAGATAGATTGATTATTGATTTGTTTTATTCAACAGGTATAAGAAGGTCTGAACTGATTAACCTAAAAGTTCAAAATGTAGATTTGTATTCAAAAACAATAAAGGTAATAGGTAAAAGAAATAAAGAACGGATAATTCCAATGCTTGAAAATCTTATATATCAAGTTGAAAAATACAATATTGAAAGACAGAGACTTAATGCATTAGTGGACGATGAATACTTTTTTTTAATGTTAAAAGGAGTTAAATTAAACGATTCTTTTGTTTATAAAATAATAAATCACTACTTTAGTAATGTCTCCGAGAAAGTAAAAAAGAGTCCGCATGTACTTAGGCATACGTTTGCTACTCATTTACTAAATAATGGAGCAGATATTAATTCAGTAAAAGAATTATTAGGTCATTCGAGTTTAGCGGCAACGCAGGTATATACACATAGCAGTCTAGAGCAGCTAAAATCAATATATCAAAATGCTCATCCTCGAAACAGAAAATAATTCTAAATTGTTTAACCTCTTATATAGAAAAAAATGAAGGTAAATGTTCAAGCAGTAAACTTTAATGTAGACAAAAAGTTAGTAGTTTATATCAATGAAAGATTAAGTAGATTAGAAAAGTACTATGACAAAGTTGTTACTTCTGATGTTTTTCTGAAAGTTGAAAAAACTAGTGAAAAAGAAAACAAGATGGTTGAAGTAAAAATACATGTGCCAGGCGATGATTTCATAGTAAAAAAACAATGCAAAACCTTTGAAGAAGCTATTGAATTAGCTTCTGAATCACTAGAAAGATTGCTTGTGAAAAGAAAAGAAAAAGTAAGAGCACATTCTTAAATAAAAAAAATAAAAAAATATTTTGATTAAAGAATAAAATCCATACATTTGCAGTCCGTTAGAAATAACGGGCTTTTTTATTGAATTGCCGGTGTAGCTCAGCTGGCTAGAGCAGCTGATTTGTAATCAGCAGGTCGTGGGTTCGAGTCCCTCTATCGGCTCAGTTCTTTTAGAATATTGTAATTAGGTTTGGGGAGATACTCAAGCGGCCAACGAGGGCAGACTGTAAATCTGCTGGTTACACCTTCGCAGGTTCGAATCCTGCTCTCCCCACAAATATCTGAAGTGCTATTCATGCTTCTGGATGACACAAGCCGGTGTAGCTCAGGGGTAGAGTGCTTCCTTGGTAAGGAAGAGGTCACGGGTTCAAATCCCGTCATTGGCTCTCAATTTTGTAAAATTTGAACACTAATATATAACTAAGATTAAAAATTAATTAAAATGGCAAAAGAAAATTTTAGTCGTACCAAGCCACACCTTAACATAGGTACGATTGGTCACGTTGACCACGGAAAAACTACATTAACTGCTGCAATCACTAAAGTATTGTCTGATGCTGGTTACTGTCAAGCAAAATCATTTGATCAAATTGATAATGCTCCAGAAGAAAAAGAAAGAGGTATTACAATTAATACATCTCACGTAGAGTATGAAACTGCTAACCGTCACTACGCTCACGTTGACTGTCCAGGTCACGCGGATTACGTTAAAAACATGGTTACTGGTGCTGCTCAAATGGATGGTGCTATCTTAGTAGTTGCTGCTACAGATGGACCAATGCCACAAACTCGTGAGCACATCCTATTAGGTCGTCAAGTAGGTATTCCTAGAATTGTTGTATTCATGAACAAAGTGGATATGGTTGATGATGCTGAGTTATTAGAGTTAGTAGAAATGGAAATCAGAGATTTGTTGTCTTTTTATGAGTATGATGGAGATAATGGTCCTGTTGTTCAAGGTTCTGCTCTAGGTGGATTGAATAATGATCCAAACTGGGTTCCTAAAATCATTGAATTGATGGAAGCTGTTGACAACTGGATTGAAGAGCCAGTTCGTGATAACGCAAAACCATTCTTGATGCCAGTTGAAGACGTGTTCACAATTACAGGTCGTGGAACTGTTGCTACAGGTCGTATCGAAACTGGAGTTGCTAACACTGGAGATCCAGTAGAGATTATTGGTATGGGTGCTGATAAATTAACTTCAACAATCACTGGAGTAGAGATGTTCCGTAAAATCCTTGATAGAGGTGAAGCTGGTGATAACGTAGGTTTGTTGTTGAGAGGTATTGACAAAGCTGATATCCGTCGTGGTATGGTTATTTGTAAACCAGGTTCAGTTAAGCCACATGCTAAATTCAAAGCTGAGGTTTATATCTTGAAAAAAGAAGAAGGTGGACGTCACACTCCATTCCACAATAACTACCGTCCACAATTCTATGTTCGTACAACTGACGTAACTGGTATTATTTCTTTACCAGCTGGAGTAGAAATGGTTATGCCAGGTGATAACTTAACAATTACTGTTGAGTTGTTAAGCCCAATTGCTCTTAACGTAGGTTTACGTTTCGCTATCCGTGAAGGTGGTAGAACAGTAGGAGCTGGTCAGGTAACTGAAATTTTAGATTAATTCTAATAAAATAAATTTTAAATCCAGCAGAGTGAAATTTTGCTCTGCTGGTTTTTTCAAAATACGGGCGTAGTTCAAGGGTAGAATAGCGGTCTCCAAAACCGTTGATGGTGGTTCGAATCCTCCCGCCCGTGCAAATAATAAAAGATATGACAAAAGTCTTTAACTATATTTCTGAATCTTTTGAAGAGCTGAAATCAAATGTAACTTGGCCAGAGTGGTCAGAAGTGCAACGTTATACTATAATCGTTGCCCTTTTTTCTATAATCTTTGCTTTAGCAACTTGGGGAGTTGATGAATTGTTTACAAAAGCAATTTCTGGATTTTTTAATTTGTTAAAATCATAATATTCAATAAATGGCTGAGGTTAGTACAAAAAAATGGTATGTGGTTAGAGCAGTAAGTGGACAAGAAAATAAGGTCAAATCCTATATTGAAACTGAAATAAGTCGTTTAGGAATGGCTGATTATATTTCTCAAGTTCTAGTCCCAACTGAAAAAGTTGTACAAGTAAAAGATGGAAAAAAAACTGTAAAAGAGAAAGTTTATTTTCCAGGTTACGTTATGATTGAAGCTAACTTAGTTGGTGAGATACCTCACATAATTAAATCAATAACAGGAGTAATTGGTTTTCTTGGTGAAGTTAAAGGAGGTAATCCTGTGCCTTTGAGAATTTCTGAGGTGAACAGAATGTTAGGTAAAGTTGATGAGTTAGCTGTTAAGACGGATAACAATCAATCTATTCCTTTTACTCTTAGTGAAACAGTTAAAGTAATTGATGGTCCTTTCAATGGTTTTAATGGAACTATTGAAAAGATTAATGAAGAAAAGCGTAAGCTTGAAGTGATGGTTAAAATTTTCGGCAGAAAAACTCCACTTGAATTAAGCTTTATGCAAGTTGAAAAAGTATAATTTGTTACATATTATATAACTCACATCAATCGCTTCCAATTGATAGATGTGCTAAATTTTTAAGAAATGGCAAAAGAAATTAGTAAAGTAGTTAAACTACAAGTTAAGGGAGGTGCTGCGAACCCGTCGCCACCGGTTGGACCTGCTTTGGGAGCTGCTGGGGTTAATATCATGGAGTTCTGTAAGCAGTTTAATGCTAGAACACAAGATCAACCTGGCAAAGTGTTACCGGTACAAATTACCGTATACAAAGACAAATCGTTTGATTTTGTTGTAAAAACTCCACCTGCCGCTGTACAATTAATGGATGCTGCAAAAATTAAATCTGGATCAGGTCAGCCTAATCGTAAGAAAGTTGCAAGTGTAACTTGGGACCAAATTAAAGCGATTGCTGAAGATAAAATGCCAGATCTTAATGCATTCACAATTGAATCAGCTATGAGCATGGTAGCAGGAACAGCTAGATCTATGGGTATAACTGTAAGTGGAGATTCTCCTCTAAAATAAGAGAAAGATATGGCAAAATTGACAAAAAAACAAAAAGTAGCTGCGTCAAAAATTGAAAAGAATAAGCTATACAGTTTGAAAGATGCTTCTGCATTATTGAAAGAAGTAGCTTCTGCAAAATTTGACGAATCAGTAGATATTGCTGTACGTTTAGGTGTAGATCCTAGAAAAGCAAATCAAATGGTTAGAGGTGTTGTAACACTACCTCATGGAACAGGTAAAGATGTTAGAGTTTTAGCATTAGTTACTCCAGATAAGGAAGCTGAAGCAAAAGCTGCTGGTGCTGACCATGTAGGTTTAGATGATTATTTACAAAAAATTAAAGATGGTTGGACAGATGTTGATGTTATTATCACTATGCCGGCTGTTATGGGTAAATTAGGTCCATTAGGACGTATATTAGGTCCAAGAGGTTTGATGCCAAATCCTAAAACTGGTACCGTAACAATGGATGTTGCAAAAGCAGTTCAAGATGTTAAATCTGGTAAAATCGACTTTAAAGTTGATAAAACAGGTATTGTTCATGCTGGTATCGGAAAGATTTCTTTTGAATCTGAAAAGATTGTAGATAACGCACACGAAATTATTCAAACATTAATTAAATTAAAACCAACTGCAGCAAAAGGTACTTATATTAAGTCTATTCACTTATCAAGTACAATGAGTCCTGCTATTGCTTTAGATCCTAAGGCAGTATAATTGGTAGTTAAAAAGTTTTATTATGACTAGAGAAGAAAAATCAATCGCGATAGAAGATTTAACTGCAAAGTTGGCTGAAACAAATGTTATTTACATTGCAGATACATCTGGACTTGATGCTGAAACTACTTCAAATTTGAGAAGAGCTTGCTTCAAAGCAGGAATTAAATTAGAAGTTGTTAAAAACACTTTGCTTGAAAAAGCAATGGAAGCATCTGATAATGATTATGGTGATTTAGCAACAGTATTAAAAGGCAACTCATCAGTAATGATTGCTAGCGTTGCAAATGCACCTGCTAAAATCATCAAAGACTTTAGAAAAAAATCTGATAAACCTGTTTTAAAAGGTGCTTTTATCAATAATGAAATCTATATTGGAGACAATTTGTTAGATTCATTAGCAGCGTTAAAATCAAAAGAAGAGGTTATCGGAGAAATTATTGGATTACTTCAATCTCCAGCAAGAAGAGTTATTTCTGCTCTATTGCAACAGTTTGAAGGTAAATCTGAAGAGTAAATTGAGCACAAAAAAAACATTATAAAAAAACATTTTAAACGATAGAAAAAATGGCAGATTTGAAACAATTCGCAGAACAATTAGTTAACTTAACAGTTAAAGAAGTTAACGATTTAGCTACAATATTAAAAGAAGAGTATGGTATTGAACCTGCTGCTGCAGCTGTAGTAGTTGCTGCTGGTGGTGCTGGTGATGCTGGTGCTGCTGAAGAGCAAACAGAGTTTACAGTAGTATTGAAAGATGCTGGTGCTTCTAAATTAGCTGTTGTAAAAGCAGTTAAAGAATTAACAGGTCTTGGCTTGAAAGAAGCAAAAGATATTGTTGACGGTGCTCCATCTAACATTAAAGAAGGAGTTTCTAAAGCTGAAGCTGAAGGTTTGAAAAAATCATTAGAAGAAGCTGGAGCTGTTGTTGAATTGAAGTAACAACTTAACCGAAAAAATATTAGGTTTAGGTCTTGAGAAATGCTCTCAATGGCCTAAACCATTTTTCGTATAATGAATTTATATGAAAATCAATATTAAGATTTGTTTTATTACAAATTAAATTTAGTTCATACGAAGAAAAAAATAAACAAATTTTCCTGGTTTATTTTTAAGATGTATCAACTATCAAATAAAGGAAAAGTATACATTAAACAGTGTTTTAACACAAAAAATTACTTTTTTTAAATCAAAATTTTGTCCATTGATGATAACAAATCAGACTGAAAGATTGAATTTTGCCTCTACAAAAAACATACCTCAGTATCCAGACTTTCTGGATGTTCAGGTAAAATCTTTTAAAGATTTCTTCCAATTAGAAACGAAATCAGATGAAAGAGGCAACGAAGGTTTATACAACACCTTCATGGAGAACTTCCCAATAACTGATACAAGAAACCAATTTGTATTAGAATTTTTAGATTATTTCGTTGATCCACCACGTTACACGATTGAAGAATGTATCGATAGAGGTTTAACTTATAGCGTTCCGCTTAAAGCTAGACTTAAGCTTTATTGTACAGATCCAGAACATGAGGATTTTGAAACTATCGTTCAAGACGTTTACTTAGGAACAATTCCTTACATGACACCAAGTGGTACATTTGTTATCAATGGTGCAGAAAGAGTTGTGGTTTCTCAGTTACACCGTTCACCTGGAGTTTTCTTTGGACAATCATTCCATGCTAATGGAACCAAATTATATTCTGCCAGAGTAATTCCTTTTAAAGGTTCTTGGATAGAATTTGCTACCGATATCAATAACGTAATGTATGCGTATATCGATAGAAAGAAAAAATTACCAGTAACGACTCTTTTCCGTGCTATTGGATTTGAGCGTGATAAAGATATTCTTGAAATCTTTGACCTTGCAGAAGAAATCAAAGTTTCAAAAACAGGTCTTAAAAAATACATCGGTAGAAAACTTGCTGCACGTGTTTTGAATACATGGCATGAAGATTTCGTTGACGAAGATACAGGTGAAGTAGTATCTATCGAGCGTAATGAAATTATATTAGATCGTGATACTATTATCGATAAAGATAATGTAGAAGAAATCATCGATTCTAATGTAAAATCTATTTTGTTACACAAAGAGGATAATAACCAAGCAGATTATGCTATTATCCACAACACGTTACAAAAAGACCCAACAAACTCTGAAAAAGAAGCTGTTGAGCACATCTATCGTCAGTTGCGTAATGCAGAACCGCCTGATGAAGAAACTGCTCGTGGTATTATCGATAAATTATTCTTCTCTGACCAACGTTATAACTTAGGTGAAGTTGGTCGTTATAGAATGAACAAAAAGTTAAATCTTGATATTCCTATGGAAAAACAAGTTTTAACAAAAGAAGATATCATTACTATCGTAAAATATTTGATTGAGTTAATCAATTCAAAAGCAGAGATTGATGATATCGATCACTTGTCAAACCGTCGTGTTAGAACTGTTGGTGAACAACTTTCACAACAATTTGGTGTTGGTTTGGCTCGTATGGCTAGAACAATTCGTGAGAGAATGAACGTTAGAGATAACGAGGTGTTTACACCAATCGATTTGATTAATGCAAAAACATTATCATCGGTTATTAACTCTTTCTTTGGAACTAACCAGTTATCTCAATTTATGGATCAAACTAATCCATTGGCTGAGATTACTCACAAAAGAAGATTATCAGCACTTGGACCTGGTGGACTTTCGAGAGAAAGAGCTGGTTTCGAGGTTCGTGACGTTCACTATACACACTATGGAAGACTTTGTCCAATAGAAACTCCTGAAGGACCAAACATTGGACTTATTTCATCATTGGGTGTTTATGCTAAAGTTAACGGAATGGGCTTCATTGAAACGCCATACCGTGAAGTGAAAAATGGCAAAGTAGATCTTCAAGCTGAACCAATTTATTTGAGTGCTGAAGAAGAAGAAGGAAAACTAATTGCGCAAGCCAATATTGAAATGGATAACAACGGAACAATTACTGACGAAAAAGTAATTGCTCGTGAAGAAGGAGATTTCCCAGTTGTAGAACCTAACCTTGTTCATTACACTGACGTTGCTCCAAATCAAATTGCATCCATTTCTGCATCATTAATTCCTTTCTTGGAGCATGATGATGCGAACCGTGCGTTGATGGGATCAAACATGATGCGTCAAGCAGTTCCTTTATTACGTCCTGAATCGCCAATTGTTGGTACAGGTCTAGAAAGACAAGTTGCTTCAGACTCGAGAGTTTTGATAAATGCAGAAGGTAATGGTGTTGTTGAATATGTAGATGCAAATACTATTACTATTAAATACGATAGAACTGATGCTGAAAGAATGGTAAGTTTTGATCCAGATGAAAAAACATACCAATTAATCAAATTCAGAAAAACGAATCAAAGTACTTCAATTAACCTAAAACCTATCGTTAGAAAAGGTGATAAAGTTGCAAAAGGCCAAGTACTGTGTGAAGGTTATGCTACTCAAAATGGAGAGTTAGCTTTGGGTAGAAACCTGAAAGTTGCTTTCATGCCTTGGAAAGGTTACAACTTTGAGGATGCGATTGTAATTTCTGAAAAAGTTGTTCGTGATGACATCTTTACATCAATCCACGTTGACGACTATTCATTGGAAGTTAGAGATACAAAATTAGGTAATGAAGAATTGACAAATGATATTCCTAACGTTTCTGAAGAAGCTACAAAAGATTTGGATGAAAACGGTATGATTAGAATTGGTGCTGAAGTAAAACCTGGCGATATTCTAATTGGAAAAATCACTCCAAAAGGAGAATCAGATCCTACACCAGAAGAAAAACTTTTAAGAGCAATCTTCGGTGATAAAGCTGGAGATGTTAAAGATGCTTCATTGAAAGCTTCTCCTTCATTAAGTGGAGTTGTACTTGACAAAAAACTTTTTGCGAGAGCAGTAAAAGATAAAAAGAAAAGAACTAAAGACAAAGATGATTTGACATCTCTTGAGATGGAATTCGAAACAAAATTTGTCGAATTGAAAGATAAACTAATTGATAAATTATTCTTGATTGTTGATGGTAAAACATCGCAAGGAGTTATGAACGACCTAGGCGAAGAAGTGCTTCCAAAAGGTAAAAAGTACTCAAGAAAAATGCTTCAATCAGTTGAGGATTTTGCTCACTTAACAAAAGGTCAATGGGTTTCTGATGACGAAACTAATAACCTTGTAAATGATTTGATTCACAATTATAAAATCAAATTAAACGATATACAAGGAGCTTTAAGAAGAGAAAAATTCACTATTACAGTTGGAGACGAATTACCAGCAGGAATTTTAAAACTGGCTAAAGTTTACATCGCTAAAAAACGTAAACTAAAAGTAGGTGATAAGATGGCAGGTCGTCACGGTAACAAAGGTATCGTAGCAAGAATTGTTCGCGATGAAGATATGCCATTCCTAGAAGATGGAACTCCAGTAGATATCGTATTGAATCCGCTTGGTGTACCATCACGTATGAATATTGGACAGATTTATGAAACTGTACTTGGATGGGCAGGTCAAAAATTAGGCAAAAAATTTGCTACACCTATCTTTGATGGTGCAACACTTGATCAAATCAATTCATTGACAGATGAAGCTGGAGTACCAAGATTTGGACATACGTATCTATACGATGGTGGAACTGGAGAGCGTTTCCATCAGCCAGCAACAGTGGGTGTAATTTATATGCTTAAATTAGGTCACATGGTTGATGATAAGATGCACGCTCGTTCTATTGGTCCATACTCATTAATCACGCAACAACCACTTGGAGGTAAAGCTCAGTTTGGAGGTCAGCGTTTTGGAGAAATGGAGGTTTGGGCACTTGAAGCTTATGGAGCATCAAGCACGCTTAGAGAAATTTTGACTGTTAAATCAGATGACGTTATTGGTAGAGCTAAAACCTATGAAGCGATTGTAAAAGGTGAAACTATGCCAGAACCAGGATTACCTGAGTCGTTCAATGTATTGATGCATGAATTAAAAGGTCTTGGATTAGACATCAGATTAGAAGAATAAAAATAGTTGATGGTTGATGGTTGGTAACGCGTTTTTAAATCATGTTATCAATCAACAACTAACAACCAACAACTTAAAAATTTACGACTATGATGAATAGAAATAAAGATAAAAATACTATCAAGAGATTTGACAGAATTTCAATAGGACTTGCTTCTCCAGAATCAATCCTAGCTGAGTCTAAAGGTGAGGTTTTAAAACCAGAAACCATTAACTACAGAACCCACAAACCAGAGCGTGATGGTCTTTTCTGCGAAAGAATTTTCGGCCCAGTTAAAGATTATGAATGTGCTTGTGGTAAATATAAAAGAATTCGCTACAAAGGAATCGTATGTGACCGTTGTGGTGTAGAAGTTACAGAAAAAAAAGTACGAAGAGATAGAGTTGGTCACATTAATCTAGTTGTGCCAATTGCTCATATCTGGTATTTCCGTTCACTTCCTAATAAAATTGGATATATACTTGGTTTGCCATCTAAGAAATTAGATATGATTATCTACTACGAAAGATATGTAGTTATTCAACCAGGTATTGCTCAAACAGCTGAAGGTGATCCGATAGAAAGATTAGACTTTTTGACAGAAGAAGAATATCTAAACATTTTAGATTCTCTTCCAATGGAAAACCAATATCTTGATGATAATGATCCTAACAAATTCATTGCCAAAATGGGTGCTGAATGTATCATGGATTTACTTGCTCGTACAGATTTGGATGCGCTTTCTTATGAACTAAGACACAGTGCTAATAACGAAACTTCTAAGCAAAGAAAAACAGAAGCATTGAAAAGACTTCAAGTAGTTGAGTCTTTCCGTGAAGCGAATTTGAATAGAGAAAATCGTCCAGAGTGGATGATACTGAAAGTAATTCCAGTTATTCCACCTGAATTACGTCCACTTGTTCCACTAGATGGAGGACGTTTTGCAACTTCAGATTTAAATGATTTGTACAGAAGAGTTATCATCCGTAACAATCGTTTAAAAAGATTAATGGAGATTAAGGCTCCAGAAGTTATTCTTCGTAATGAAAAACGTATGCTTCAAGAAGCTGTTGACTCATTATTTGATAACACAAGAAAAGCTTCTGCAGTAAAAACAGAATCTAACAGACCATTAAAATCATTATCAGACTCATTAAAAGGTAAACAAGGTCGTTTCCGTCAAAACCTATTAGGGAAACGTGTCGATTATTCAGCACGTTCGGTAATCGTTGTTGGTCCAGAGTTGAAAATGTATGAGTGTGGTCTTCCAAAAGATATGGCTGCTGAACTATACAAACCTTTTGTAATTCGTAAATTAATTGAAAGAGGAATTGTAAAAACAGTTAAGTCTGCTAAGAAAATTATTGACAAAAAAGAACCAGTAGTTTGGGATATTCTTGAAAATGTTATCAAAGGACATCCAGTATTACTAAACCGTGCTCCAACTCTACACAGATTGGGTATTCAAGCATTTCAACCTAAGTTGATTGAAGGAAAAGCAATCCAGTTACACCCATTGACATGTACAGCTTTCAACGCTGACTTCGATGGTGACCAGATGGCAGTTCACTTACCACTTGGTCCAGAAGCTATCTTAGAAGCTCAATTATTAATGTTGGCATCGCACAATATTTTGAACCCTGCAAATGGTGCACCTATTACAGTACCATCTCAGGACATGGTTCTGGGTCTTTATTACATGACGAAAGAAAGATTGTCAACTCCTGAGCACAAAATTCTTGGAGAAGGATTAACTTTCTATTCTGCTGAAGAAGTAAATATTGCTTTGAATGAAGGTAGATTAGAATTGAATGCTCGTGTAAAAATCAGAGCAAAAGATTTCAATGAAGAAGGTAAATTGGTTTATAAACTAATCCAAACAACAGCTGGTAGAGTTCTATTTAATGAAGTAGTTCCTGAAGCTGCTGGTTATATTAATGAGGTATTAACCAAAAAATCACTTCGTGATATCATTGGAAAAATCCTTTCAGTAACAGATGTTCCTACGACTGCGGCTTTCTTGGATAACATGAAAGACATGGGTTATAAATTCGCATTCCGCGGTGGTTTGTCTTTCAGTTTAGGTGATATTATCATCCCAGAAAAGAAAGAAGAACTTATTGCTGATGCTCGTGAACAAGTAGAAGGAATTACCATGAACTATAACATGGGACTTATTACAAATAATGAGCGTTACAATCAGGTAATCGATGTTTGGACTTCTACAAATGCATTGTTGACTGAGTTGGCAATGAAAAACATTCGTGAAGATCAACAAGGTTTCAACTCAGTGTATATGATGCTTGACTCTGGAGCTCGTGGATCTAAAGAACAAATTCGTCAGTTAACTGGTATGCGTGGTTTGATGGCTAAGCCAAAAAAATCAACTGCTGGTGGTGGTGAAATTATTGAAAACCCAATTCTTTCTAACTTTAAAGAAGGTCTTTCAATTCTAGAATATTTTATCTCAACTCACGGTGCTCGTAAAGGTCTTGCCGATACAGCTCTTAAAACAGCCGATGCTGGATATTTGACAAGAAGATTACACGACGTTTCTCAAGATGTAATTGTAAATTCTGTAGATTGTGGTACACTAAGAGGTATCGAGGTAACTGCACTTAAGAAAAATGAAGAGGTTGTTGAGACTTTAGGAGAAAGAATTCTTGGACGTGTTGCATTACAAGAAGTTGTAAATCCATTAACATCAGAAGTATTAGTTGCTGCTGGTGAACAAATAACTGAGGCTATTGTTAAAGCTATCGAAGAATCACCAATTGAAAAAGTTGATGTTCGTTCGCCACTAACATGTGAGGCTAAGAAAGGTATTTGTGCAAAATGTTACGGACGTAACTTAGCAAATGGTAAAATGACACAAAAAGGTGAGGCAGTTGGTGTAATTGCAGCACAGTCAATTGGTGAACCTGGTACACAGTTAACATTGAGAACGTTCCACGTTGGTGGTGTTGCTGGTGGTGTTTCAGAAGAATCAAGTATTGTAGCAAGATTTGGAGGAAGACTTGAAATCGAAGATTTGAAAACTGTAAAAGGCGAGGATACAGACGGAGAAACAGTTGATATCGTGATTTCTCGTTCTACTGAATTGAAAGTAGTTGACGAAAAAACAGGTATTTTATTAAGTACTCATAATATACCTTATGGTTCTAGCATCTTTGTTAAAGATGGAGAAGTTGTTGGTAAAGGAGCTACAATATGTAAATGGGATCCATATAATGGTGTAATTATTTCTGAATTTACAGGTAAAGTTACTTACGAAGATTTAGAGCAAGGACAAACTTTTATGGTGGAAATCGATGAACAAACCGGTTTCCAAGAAAAAGTAATCTCAGAAGCAAGAAATAAAAAATTAATCCCAACATTACATATCTATGGTAAAGATGGTGAATTAATACGTTCATACAACTTGCCAGTTGGAGCACACTTGATGGTTGAAGATGGTGAGAAAATTAAAGCAGGTAAAATCCTTGTAAAAATTCCACGTCGTTCATCAAAAGCAGGTGATATTACTGGAGGTTTACCAAGAATTACAGAGTTGCTAGAAGCTCGTAATCCATCCAATCCAGCAGTTGTTTCTGAGATTGATGGTGTGGTTACTTTTGGTAAAATCAAAAGAGGTAACAGAGAGATTATCATTGAGTCTAAATTTGGTGAAATTAAAAAGTATCTAGTGAAACTTTCTAATCAAATTTTGGTTCAAGAAAATGACTATGTAAAAGCTGGTATGCCACTTTCTGATGGTGCAATCACTCCAGAGGATATTTTGAGAATTCAAGGACCATCTGCTGTTCAACAATATTTGGTTAATGAAATTCAAGAAGTTTATCGTTTACAAGGTGTAAAAATCAATGATAAACACTTTGAAGTAGTAATTCGTCAAATGATGCGTAAAGTACAAATTGAAGATCCAGGAGATACACTTTTCCTTGAAGAACAAATGGTACATACAGCTGATTTCATTGAGGAAAATGATAAACTTTACGGAATGAAAGTAGTTGAAGACGCTGGAGATTCTGATAACTTAAAACCAGGTCAAATTGTTTCACCTCGCGAACTAAGAGATGAAAATTCATTATTGAAACGTAATGATAAAAATCTTGTTGTAGCTAGAGATATCATTCCTGCTACTGCTACACCAGTTCTACAAGGTATCACAAGAGCATCGCTACAAACGAAATCATTCATTTCGGCAGCATCTTTCCAAGAGACCACAAAAGTGTTAAATGAAGCAGCAGTTGCTGGTAAAGTTGATACTTTAGAAGGTTTGAAAGAAAATGTTATTGTTGGACATAGAATTCCTGCAGGTACAGGTATGAGAGATTACGATCATATCATTGTAGGTTCTAAAGAAGATTACAATGAAATAATGTCTAAAAAAGAAGAATATATCTATTAGTCATGAATGATAATCAACAACAAGGGCAAATAAACATTGAGCTAGATGAAAATACTGCTGATGGGATTTATTCTAACTTAGCAATTATTAATCATTCGGTTTCTGAGTTTGTTATTGATTTTGTTAAAATCATGCCTGGAGTACCTAAGGCTAAAGTGAAGTCAAGAATTATTCTAACGCCACAACATGCTAAACGTTTTTTGAATGCATTCGCTGAAAACATTCACAGATACGAAAATGCACATGGAGAGATAAAGGAAGTTGAGCAACCGTCAATTCCATTAAACTTCGGACCAACTGGTCAAGCATAAATTTATTAAGCCTCTCATTTGAGAGGCTTAATTTTTTAGGGCAAATGCCCTATTTCTTGGGGTTTTATTTGTTATATTTTTGTAATAAATTATTTCGTTTTTAATATTTTATCAACACGAAAACGATATAGTTACAGCTGTAACTTATTAGGTTTGTGGTAGTAATTTATAAATAGTATAATTTTAAGTGCCCTAAATTTGCAAAACCATATTTTTTTCCTGCTTAATTTATTAATCTTAAATTGAGTTACATGAAAAAAGAATTACTTTTAAAAAGGTTATTTATTGCCCTTTTGTTTCAAACTTTCTGTATTACGGTTGCATTTGGGCAATCTGCAGGTTTCAATTCTACATATATAGTTTTGAGGATAAATGGAGGTGGTAATACTTACTATGACTTGCAAGCAACTACATCCAATCCTGACTTCAATGGAGCAAACCTTGGGGCATTTTGTCAAGGATCTTCTGGAATAGTCTTTAAAGGAGCAGAACACAACAACTATAAATGTGGTGGTTGTGATATTACTAGCACAAGGATCTATTATCGTATTTATTTAACTGGATCACCAAGTGGTAGCTTTGTTACCAATAATATTGGTTGGGCATCTGGTTCTAATAATGGTTGTGGAGGTCAAAATCAACGGTGGGCAACCACTGGTTATTCAACCAATTTGACAGGAAGTTTATCTCCTGGTAATTACACAATTGAAGTATATTCAGATCAATCAACTTCATGTTCAGGAACACAGTATGCAAGCAATGGAGGAAGTAATTATAAGGCTACTTTTACTATAAACGCAAATGTTACTTATTATGTTGATAATGATAACGATGGGTTTGGTAGTTCAGCTTCCTCAGTTGTGACTTGTACAGGTGCGCCAATTGGTTATGTAGCCAATAGTTCAGATACTAATGATAATTTAACAACCTACGTTGATTTCGATGGAGATGGATTTGGTTCTAATGTGAAAGCACCAAGCGGTGTTACAAATAATCTAGATAGCAACGACAATTTACTAACTTATGTTGATAATGATGGCGATGGTTTTGGTCAAAATGCTTATGCACCAAACGGACCAATAAACAACGGCGATTGCAATGATAACCAACTACAATATCAAGATTTAGATGGAGATGGCTTTGGTTCGAATGTTTTAGTAGCATGCGGAGTTGCTAATAATTCAGATTGTAACGATAATCAATTACAATATGTGGACAATGATGGCGATGGTTTTGGTTCACTTACATTAGCAGCATGTGGAGTTACCAACAACACCGACTGTGATGATAATGACAATACAAAACATGCTACGTTCTCCTTCTACTTAGATTCAGATGGCGATGGAGTAGGTTTTGGGGCTTTGGTTTCAGGCGTCTGCGCGGTAGATGCTAATACACCGCCAGTTGGATATTCACTAACCAATACAGATTGTGCTCCAAATGATGGTTTAGCATATCAAACGGGTATGTTCTATACAGATGCCGATGGTGACAATTATTCATTAGACAATAGTCAGGTAAGTTTATGCTATGGAGCAACCGAACCAAACGGATATAGTGCAGTAAGTTTAGGAATAGACTGTAACGACAGTGTATCGGCTATAAATCCTGGAATGACAGAGATATTGTATGATGGATTTGACAACAATTGTAATGGTTTGTTAGATGAAGGCAATCAGTTGATAGCAAACATGACCAACTGTGGCACAACATTGGCAACAATAGGCTCATTGATAAGCTGTGTAAGTACAGCAGGCGTAGATGGCTACCGTTTTGAGGTAACCAATACAGTTACAAATGCAGTACAGACAATAGATAGACCATTACAATATTTCAACTTAACCCAATTATCAAGTTTTGAGTATGCTACAACATATTCAGTACGTGTCATGTTAAGAAAGAATGGTATCTGGTTAGGCTATTATGGACCATCATGTTTATATTCAACACCGCCGGTAACACAACCATCAGGAGGAACAGGTACTACACAGTTACAAACGTACTGTGGACAAACGTTACCATCGATAAGTACACTTATAGCGACTACGAGTTTACCAAGCGCAACAGGATATAGATTCAGAGTTACAAATACAGTAACAGGAAGTGTCCAAACGTTGACAAGAACATTACATTGGTTCTCATTGACGATGTTACCGTCTTATAACTATGGAACGACGTATGTAGTAGATGTTGCTGTAAAAACTACAGGAGATTATTCAGAGTATGGCGCACCATGTAATGTAACTACACCAAATGTACCAACATTGGTTAACTACTGTGGAGGAGCTATAGTTCCAACCAAAGGAACGAACATTACCACATCGAGTTTAGATAGAGTAACTTCATACAGATTTGAAGTTACAAGATATACAGACGAGACGTTGAGTACAGCTGTAGATGTATCACAAATAGATAGAAACATCCACTGGTTTACATTCAATATGGTGAGCAACTATTCAGCTAACACCCACTATGGAGTACGCGTACAAGTGATGACATCAGGCACATGGTCACCATGGAGTGATGCATGTGAGATAGTATCACCAGCTAGTGCAAGAGTTACAGAGGTATCATCGAAAGATGTGTTTAGTGTTAAAGGTTATCCAAACCCATATGATTATGAGTTTAGTTTACAAATGGAGAGTAGCATTGATGCAAGAGTAAGCATCAAGGTATACGACATGGTAGGCAAACTGATAGATACGAGAGAAGTACAACCGATGGATGTACCGACAGTATCGATAGGTTCACGATACCCAAGTGGTGTTTACAATGTGGTAGTATCACAAGGCGAACACACACAAACGCTAAGAATGGTTAAGAGATAATCAAAAGCCATAAGTGATTAAATAGAAACCGCTTCGGGAAACCGAAGCGGTTTTTTTGTAATAGATATTTTATCATAAAGTAAAATAAATGTTGTATTTCATCGATTTGTTAAAAAAGTATAACAGGTATTTTTGACTGTTTCAAAAAAAAGTGTATTTTTGCTTGCTTAATATGTCCTGAAAATGAGGACTAAACATTAATTTTTAAAATTAATTCACATGATGATGAAAATTACTAAAACCCGTTTAATAGCGGACAAAAACAGTTTTGTAAAATTTTCTGCTCTTTTTACACTCTTGTTGGTAACAATGTTTTCTTTTGGGCAGACTAACCCAGCTGCATTTAACTTAAGTGGTGGTAATTTTAGTTTTACAACGCAGACAGCTACAAATACTACATACCCAACTAATATGCAAGGTTGGAATAATAGTGGTGTTAATAACTTAGCAACATTAACCACTGCAGCATCAACAGCAGATATTACGATGACTGCGAGTGCTTCAGCTTCAACTGCAGGTTTAGGTAATTTAGGAGCTAGTGGTTTTCAATTTTTAACAACTGGAACAGTGCAGACAGTTGGCGCAATTGCAGTTTCATTAAATGCTACTGGAAGAAAAAATTTGTTAGCTACTTGGACAGCTGCAGATCAAACTAGTGGTTCAACAAGACAAATGAATTTGACATTGCAGTATAGACTGGGTACAACAGGTTCTTTTACTACTGTAACTGGTTCAACTTATACAACAAGCAATAATTCTCAAGCGGCTGCTCAAACGTTTACTAATATTGCTTTACCAAGTGCGTGTGATAATCAAGCTGTAGTTCAATTGAGATGGATATACTATGAGTCAGCTACACAATCTGGATCAAGAGATGCAATTAGACTGGATGACATTACTGTTTCGTCTTCGAGTGCAGCACCAACAATTAATGGAACAATAGCTGCAAATGAATATGGTACACATACAAATGGAAGTAATCAACAAAGTAGTGCAACAGGTACGTGGTACATGTCATCTGATGCTACTAATTTATATATAGGGATATCTGGAACAAATACTAATGAAGGTGCCGTTTTATATCTTGATAAAAACCCAATTTCACCTGTTAATGGAGGTACAAATGCCGATGGAAGTTTAGTAGGTTACAACTATGATGGTTCTAGTTTTGCAAATCTTCAATTTAGAGCTGATTTAGTAGTATATTTCAAAGACGGCTATCAAGAATATAGAACAGCTAATGGTTCAGGAGGATGGTCAACTCAAACTACAACAGGAATGACCTATTCATCTACATTTGCAACTCGTGAAATAGCAATTCCGTGGTCTGCTATTGGTGGTCAACCAGCTGCTTATAACTGGTTTGGTTATGTAGCCTATACTGGTGGTGGAGCTTATGCATCAGTGCCAACAGAAAATCCTGGTTCAGGTGCTGGTTTAGTTATTGGTACTTCGGCTAGATGGAGTAGATATTATACGGTTAGTACTTCTTCTACGTTACCTTTTAGCAGAAACAGTTATACATTTACTGATGCATCAAGTGCAACTAATTTTGGTTCTATGTCTGTTTGGGATTTTACAATGAACTCATCAGGACTGTTTCTTTCCAGAACAGGAAATGTAACTGGGAACTGGACAATTGGAGGAAATTTAACAGTAGGAAATGGTACAATATATTTAGGTAATGGTGGATCTGGTTATGGGACAACTTCTATAGCTGGAAACTTAAACTTATTGGGTGGAACATTTGATATGGATGCTACTACTGGTGCAGTTTCTGTAACTGGAAATGTTTCTATTTCTAGTGGTGCTACATTAAAACTTTCTACAGCAGTAGGTGGTGACTTGAATGTTGCAGGTAACTGGACCAACAGCGGAACTTTTACTCCTAGTACAAGATTAGTACAATTTAATGGTACTACCGCGCAAACATTAACAGGAACTACTACTTTTGATTATTTTAAAATCAATAATACGAATGGATTAACACTAATTAATCCTATTACAGTAAATACTAATTTAGATTTAACTTTAGGTAAAATTACTCTTGGAACGAATAACTTAACACTAGGTTCTGCTGCTACTGCAACTAATGCAAGTGCAACAAGTTATGTGGTTACTAATAGTACAGGAGCTTTGGTTAGAAATAGCGTTGGAAATACTGCAACGCCTTTCCCAGTTGGTTTGGTGGCATCTTATACTCCGCTAACAGTAACTAATACGGGAACGTCAAATAATTTATCATTAGTTGTTACTTCGCCACCATCAAACGCTGTAAGTGATGATACAAAAATTGTAAATCTTGAGTGGAATTTGAATTCAGCTGGTACTGGAAGTGTTGCAAATATAACTTTTAACTGGAATACTCCAAGCAATGTTGGTACTTCATACTCCGCAACTGGAACTGGAGAATTAGGTAATTACACTACTGGACCAAATTATGCTATTACTAATATAGGTACAATGGCTGGAGTTTCAAAACTAGTTAACGGTGTTGCCTTGTCATCAGGAAGTAATAAATTAGTTTTAGGAAACACTAACGCAGTTTATGCTGTTCCACCAAGTAATGACAACTGTAGTGGAGCAACTGCTATAACATTGGATGCAGCGGCAATTACTGGTAATGTTACTAATGCAACGCAATCTTTACCAGCTATAACTTGTACTACTACTGGTACTGCTAACGATGATGTGTGGTATTCATTTACAACAAATGGCGCAGGTAATTATACGGTAACCGTAGTTGGATCTGCTTCGTTTGATGCTGTTGTTGACATTCGTTCAGGAGCTTGTAATGGAACAAATTTATTTTGTGCTGATGCAACAGCTTCAGGTGGAACAGAAACAATTGTTGCAACAGGATTATCTGCAAGCACAACTTATTATATAAGAGTATATGACTACGCAAGTGGAGTGCCTACGACAAGAACTTTTACAATTGCTGTAACATCTCCACCGCCAACATTAACAGTAAGCCCTACTTCTTTAGCTTTTTCAACTACACAAGCGCCTTTAACACAGTCAGCAAGTCAATCCTTTAATTTGTCTGGTGGTCAATTAACAGGTGCGCCAGGAAATATTACAGTGACTGCTCCAAGTACAGATTTTCAAGTATCAAATGACAATTCAACTTGGGGTTCTTCAACAACAATCGCTTATTCATCAGCAACACTTTCTGCAACACCTGTATATGTGAGATTTACACCTCAATCCTCAGGAGCAAAATCTGGAAATGTAACATTTAGTGGTGGTGGTGTAACCACTCCACCAACGGTTGCTTTAACCGGAACAGCTGTTTTACCTGCTCCAGTTGCCACTGCAGCAACAAATATTACTGCAACTCCATCATTTGATGCAAACTGGAATGCAGTAACAGGCGCATCTTCTGGTTATTTGTTAGATGTAAGTACTTCGTCAACATTTGGCTCTTTGGGACCAGCAACTGTTACAGAAAGTTTTGAGACAGGTTTGACAACAAGTTATCAAACAGGTAATGTTACTTTATCAACTGGTGTTTGGAGTGTTACAAATGTTTTGTCAGGTACAACTGGTGTCAATTCAGGGACATATTCAGCTCAGTTGCAGTCTGCCACTGGTTCAGCACTTGTTTCTCCTTCCTTCACAAATGGAATTTCTTCTTTGTCTTTTTGGGTTACTTCAAGTACTTCAGCTGGTGCAATTCAAGTCAACTATTCAATTGATGGTGGAGGAACATGGTTAGCCGCTACAGGATCTCCTTTTACTGGACTTGGAACTACAAAAGTTCAAAGAACAGTAACTTTAAATACTAGTGTCCCAACATTAATACAGATATATAGGACTGCAGCAACTATTTATATAGACGATGTGGTAATTAATACTTATGCAAATGTGCCTAGTTTTGTTACAGGATACAATGCAAAACCTATCTCTGGTCAAGCAACAGTTACTTCAGCTGTTAATACAAATTTAGTTGCAGATACAGTTTATTATTATAGACTGCGTGCAACAGATGGAACTCCATCAGCTTATTCAAATGTAATTACTGTTTACCCAGTTTCTCGTGGAGGAACTGTTTCAGCCGACCAAACCATTTGTAGTGGTTCTCAACCTGCAAGTTTGAATTTATCAGGTCATTATGGAACTATATTAAGATGGGAAAGTTCAGCTGATGCTGCTTTCACTTCACCTACAACAATTTCAAATACTACAACTACTTTGTCTGGAGCTTCTATCGGAGCTTTGACAACAACTACCTATTTTAGAGCTGTGGTTCAAAGTGGTACTAATCCTTCAGCAAATTCTAGCTATGTTACTATTACTGTTAACCCAACAACAGTTGGTGGTTCAGTAACTGGAGGAGCATCAGTTTGTTCAGGTTCAACAAGTGGTGTCCTAACATTAAGTGGTCATACAGGAAATGTTGTTAGATGGGAAAGTTCGGTTTCGCCATTTACATCATGGACTACTATAGCTAATACATCAACTACCTATTCATCGGGTGCGTTAACACAAACAACTCAGTTTAGAGCAGTAGTTCAAAGTGGTGTTTGTGCAGAAGTTAACTCATCTCCTTCAACTGTTACAATCTCAACTACTACGTGGGATGGAACTGCTTGGGATAATGGAACTCCTACTGCTACTACAGCTGCAGTAATAAATGGAAACTATTCATCTACATCAAATGGTGGTAGTATAACAGCATGTTCATTAACTGTAAATTCTGGATTTACTGTGGTAATTGCTTCAGGAGATTCAGTAGTGTTAAGTGGTTCGTTAACTAATAATGGAACATTTACCCTAGAAAATAATGCAAATTTATTACAAGGTGGAACAACTAATTCAAACAGTGGTGCAATAACTGTTAATAGAAACAGTTCAGCATTGTTAAGATTGGATTATACTTTATGGTCTTCTCCAGTTGCTTCTCAAAATTTATTGAGTTTTTCACCTAATACACTAACTAATCGTTTTTATACTTACAATACAAATACTAATTTGTATAATGCAATATCTTCTCCTTCTACAACAAGTTTTGATACTGCAAAAGGGTATTTAATTAGAGTTCCAAATAACCATCCTTCTGTAACACCTACTGTGTACAATGGTGTGTTTGCAGGTGTGCCAAATAATGGAAATATTACATTTACTATGGTTGATGGTGGAGCAGGACAACGTTTCAATGCTGTTGGAAATCCATATCCATCACCAGTTGATGCTGTTGATTTTGTAACTGGAAATAGCAATATTACCGGAACGCTTTATTTCTGGAGAAAAACTAACAACACAGCAAGTCCTAGCTATTGTACTTGGACTACTGGAGGTTTTGTTAGTAACAATGAAGCACAAGTATATGATCCGAACAATGTAATTCAAACTGGTCAAGGTTTCTTTGTTGAGGCTAATGGTTCTGGAACATCACTTAGTTTTGACAATAATATGAGAATTGATAATCATGCTAATCAATTTTTCAGAGTAGCCAATACACTTGAAAAACATCGTATTTGGTTGAATGTAACCAATGGAGCTGGTTTATTTTCTCAAACTATGATTGGTTATATAGAAAATGCAACCAATGGTTTTGATGTTGCAATAGACGGAAGATACATTAATGATGGCGAAGTTGCACTTACAACTATGATTGACAATGTAGATTATGCAATTCAAGGTAAATCACTACCATTTGATGCTACAGATGTTGTGCCATTAAAATTGACTGTAACTACAGCTGGTAATTACACAATCAGCTTAGATCATGTTGATGGTTTATTTTCAGCTTCGCAAGATGTTTTCTTGAGAGATAATCAGACAGGATTTGTTCAAGATTTAAAAGCGGGTAACTATTCTTTCACTTCAGATGCGGGAACATTTGCTTCAAGATTTGATGTAATTTATCAAAGCCCTCTTGGGGTAGAAACACCTAGTTTAAATAATCAATTAGTTGTTTACAAAAATGAAGTGGGTGATTTTGTAATAAACAGCGGTTCAATCGAAATGAAATCTGTTAAAGTTTTTGATTTAAGAGGAAGATTACTTAACGAATACAGTGGTATCAATGCTACTCAAGCTAAAGTTTCTGGAGGAAGCGCAAATGGAGTGCTTTTACTTCAAATAACTTCAGTAGATGGTGTAACAGTTACTAGAAAAGTAGTTAGATAAATCAACAGAAAATCTATATAAAAAAATCCCTGCTGACACCAGCAGGGATTTTTTTATGGTTTATTAACATGCAAAGGATTGAAATTCAGTTTATTTTTACTTTTTTAAAGTGCGAATTTTTATAATAATTGTGGTGTTTTTATGCACATAATTTACAAAATAGTATAAAAAGAATAATGTTTTATTAACAATCTTTGTAAACTACTGATTAATTGTTATTTTAGCAACTAATTTTCGTGAGGTTTATCTTGAAAAGATGTGCTTTGAAAGAATTTCTTCTCGAATGTGCTATAAATAGTACAAATTTTTATCGATGAATTGCTCTCTAAAGTTCGTACAACGAAAAAATTAGATTTTTATCGATTAATAAGTATTATTGAGTGTTATAAGTTTTGAATACTAAATCGGCATAGTATTTTTATTTGCTGAACCTATTAATAAATTGTCTTAAAAAAAAGACTAAAAAAATACCATAAATAAACTGTTATGATAAAATTATTACTTTATCCTTCTAGTAAGATTTCGTTAAGAAAAACAACACTATTATTGTTTTTACTTTTGTCTACTGTTAGACTGAATGCTCAGCTTGTAGCTAACTATGGTTTTCAACAGAATGTAGATAATCCAAATACTTATTTAAATTTAGACTCAAGTTTAAAAACTATATTGATTCCTGGAACTACACCTGCAACATGGGATAATTCTGTTGTTACCACACCCATAGGTTTTAATTTTGTTTTTAATGGCACATCATATAGTGATGTTAATGTATCTTCTAATGGGTTTATTACATTTGGAGCAACCGTTCCAGCGGCTACGGTTTTTTCTCCTATTAGTAGTACAGCAACTTATGATGGCGTTGTAGCGGGTTATGCAACTAATTTGAATGTTGGTACAATTACATATGATGCAACTTACCCAACTATTCAATCAAACTGCATTTCGAAATTAGTGACAGGTTCTGCTCCAAATAGAATTTGTAAAATTGAGTACCGTTTAGTCAGAAGAGCTACTGCGGGTTCAACAATTAATTTTCAAATATGGTTGTATGAAACAACGAACCAAATTGATGTGTTCTTTGATATTTCAGGTACAATAGTAACTTCTGCTGCTGGGCAATGTGGTTTAAGGGGTTTAAGTAATGCGGATTTTAATAATCTCAATAATGCTGTTAATCAAAACTGGAGTACCGTTAATAATGGAGCTCCTAATGTTAATACTAGTAATTTAAAGACTTCTGCAACATACACTATTCCCGTAACAGCTACTAGAAAGTTCCAATGGACACCTAACACTTGTGTTTCACCAGTGAGTTTGACAATGTCAAATGTTTTGATAAATTCTGCAACTGTCAATTTTACTGACCCAACACCAAATCCTTCAGGTGGTTATCAGTATGAAATAAGGACTGGTGGTGGTGCAGGAAGTGGTCCAGCTGGGCTTACTCAGTCAGGAACAATGGCTGTGGGAAGTTCACCTTATAATTTTACTGGTTTAACAGCAAATACTGCTTATACTCTATATATTCGCTCAGATTGCGGAGGAACTTATGGAACATGGACATCTGTTGCTTTTACAACACTTTGTAATGCTACAACAATTCCTTACAATCAATATTTCTCTAGCGCTACAGCGCCAAATTTGCCTCCATGTACTTCAAGACAAGCTATTGGAGCTAGTCCATTGTGGACAACTCTCAATGTTCCTGATGCCGAGTCAAATTTTGCAGATGACCACTTAATTTATAATCAAAGTGGTACACAATCAGCAAATGTTTGGTTTTTTACTGAAGGAATTAATTTGACTTCAGGAGATACTTATAGAATTTCATATACTTATGGAGGGTCAAGTGTGCCTTCAACAGTAACGAATAGACTAGAGGTAAAATACGGTACAGGTCCATATGCTGCAAATATGACCATCCCGTTGGATAATCATCCTAACATAAAAGGATCACCTAATACTAATTTTGTAACGTTTACAGCACCATCATCTGGAGTGTTTTATTTTGGTTTCAAAGCGTATTCTGTTCCTGCTCAAGGAAAAATTTTCTTAGATGATATTGAGATTGTAAATAGTTCATGTAAACAGCCAGGTACACCTACAGCTTCTAACATAGCGTCAACTAGTGCTGACTTAAATTGGAGTGCGCCTGTTCCTGCACCAGGAAGTGGTTATACATATTATATAACAACAACAAATCCTGTAGTTAATGCTTCATCTTTGACTGTAGGGCAATCATATACAATAACTACTGTTGGTTCAACTGATTTTACACTATACGGTGCTAGTTCAAACACCGTAGGAACTCAGTTTGTTGCCTCAGCAGCTCCAATTGGTTCTGCTTCGTTAACTATTGGACAGACTTACACTATAAACTTTGTCGGAACTACTAACTGGGTTGCACTTGGTGCAGCTTCTAACACTTCAGGAGTTCAGTTTGTTGCTACTGGCTCTGGAGCAGGTACTGGAACGGCTGTTGCTAATTATGTTGGTGGCGGTACTGGAACTGCTACTATAGTTTTAAGTAATAATCAAACGCCAACAGGAACAACTGCAGCAGGTATTAATGTTGTTAGTTTATCTGGTTTAGCTAATAATACAACCTATTATTTTTGGGTTAGAGGAACATGTGGTAGTGGTATTTATAGTGAATGGTCAAACTATGTTTCATTTACAACACTTAATGTGCCACCATATTGTATTCCATCAGCAAGTGTTTCTACTTCATATTTTTCGAATTTTACAACAACAGGAGGTATTACTAACATAAACAATACCACTGCATTTGCAACTCCATCTGGATATGCGGATTATTCGGGAATGGTCGTTACGCAGTCTGTTGGTCAAAGCGTCAATTTTACGACAACAATAGTTGGACCAACTGTTGGTGTTGCTATTTGGGTTGACTGGAATAACAATGCTACTTTTGAAGCAGGTGAAAGAATGTATAACACTGGAACTTATGTTTCAGCAGCTTCAGGTTCTTTTTCAGTTCCTGGAGGAACTCCTAATGGGTCATATAGAATGCGTGTAATGATGGATTATTGGGCAACAAGTCCAAACCCTTGTTCTATAAATAATTCATTTGGATATACACGCGGTGAAGTTGAAGATTATACTTTCAAAGTTTTACCTCCACCACCACCATTAACATTGTCGGCTACAAGTAGTTCTCAGTGTGCAAATGTGAATTCACCTTTAATTACTTTAACAGCTGGTGGACCACCAACATTTAATGTTTATAATTGGTCTCCTGCTACTGGAGTTACTGGCGATGCGACAGCAGGTTGGACGTTTAATGCAACAACAACTACAGTTTATACCTTAACGGCTACTGAAACTGTTTCTCCTTTCAGAGTTAATACAGCTACATTTACATATAATGCTACTGCAGCGCCAACAGCTGTTAGTGTAACGCCTGCATCAGCAACTGTTTGTCAAAGTGGTCCAGCTCAACAATTAACTTCTTCTGGAGGAATTGTTTTTGGAAGTGTTGTTTTGGATCAAAATTTTGAATCAGGAACAACAGGATGGACATTACTAAATAATAGTGGTGCTTCGAATCCTCCAACCTCAGTTCCTGCACCGCAACCAGCATGGACGGTTAGACCAGATAGTTATAATAGACCACCTGTGTTTAATTCAAATAATGCTTCAGCTTTTATATTTGCTGACTCCGATGCTCAAGGTTCTGGTACAAATACTGATGTTACAATGATTTCACCAACTTTCAGTTTGGCAAATTATTCTTCGGCTAATTTGAGTTTCTATCATTATTTTAGATACTATCCTGGTCAAACTGGTTTAGTAGATATATCTACTGATGGTGGATTAACGTGGACTAATTTACTTACTTACACTGGATCTAATGTTGGAACCGCTACTTCATTTAGTAATGCGACATTTAATTTAGCCGCTTATTTAGGTCAAACTAATTTAACTATTAGATTTAAGTTTACTGCTACATGGGGTTGGTATTGGGCAATAGATAACATTAATATTTCTGGTACACGTCAACCACAGATTGTTTGGAATACTCAAACAGCACCTGTTGCTAATGGTGTTGCTGTTCCTGGATTATATACAGACCTTGCAGGTACAACTCCATATTTAGCAGGAACAATTGCTAGTTCGGTTTATACTATGCCAGCTTCAAGTGTTACCTATGTTGCAAGTACTAATGTTGCTTCATGTTCTGCTTCAGGAACAACGGTTATAACGACAACTCCAGTTGTTGGAGGAACTGCAAATGGAACACAGACTAATTGTGATGCTAACTCGCTTAGCAATATTACTTTAACAGGTCAAACAGGAACGGTTGTTCGTTGGGAATATGCTAATGATGCAGCTTTCACTATAGGTGTTACCCCAATCCCTAATACGACAACAACTTTAACTCCAGCTGAGTTTGGCACATTCTATGGTTTGCGCTACTTTAGAGCTGTAGTTGGCAATGGTTCTTGTAATAATGTTTACAGTTCAGTTGCTTCTGTTAATATTCCTGCTTCAACTTGGAATGGATCGGCTTGGTCTCCAAGTGCACCAGATGCAACTAGAGTTGCAATATTCAATGGAAATTATTCTTCCACTGGTAACTTGACAGCATGTTCTGTAGTTGTAAATAGTGGAAATGTAGTGTTTAATACTAACCATACCTTTACAGTTCAAAATTCTGTAAAAGTTAATGGTGGTACGTTTGTATTCAACGATAAATCAAGTTTACTTCAGGTAAATGATGTTGCTAATGCACCAGGTGTATATACAGGTGGAAATACTGGAAATATAAGCTACACTAGAGTTTCTACTCAAGTTTATAAATTTGATTACACTTATTGGTCGACACCTGTAAATCCTCAAACAATTGCTGGATTTACACCATTGTCGCCATTAGCATATGAGTTTGATGCTCCATCTCAACAATGGACTTATGCAAATCTTACAGGTAATATGATTCCAGCACGTGGATACATTGTTAGAGCACCAAGTAATTACCCAGTTTCACCAGCACCACCTATTACTTTTTCAGCTACATTTACTGGTATACCAAATAGTGGTACTATAACAGTTCCTGTTTCAGCTGGTGCAACTAGCATGAATTTGCTTGGAAATCCTTATCCTAGTGCTTTGTCTGCAAATGCTTTCCTTGTTGATCCTGCAAATGCAGCGACAGTAGGCGGAACAATTTATTTATGGACACACAATACACCTATTGATGCTTCATATCAGTATACAGGAAGCGATTATGCGGTTTATACTTACTTAGGTGGTACAGGTACTAGCGCTGCAACAAACCCAGGATTGAATACAAATATTCCAAATGGTAAAATTGCTTCTGGTCAAGGATTCTTTATTAAAGGTTTAGTTAATGGAACTGCTACTTTCAAAAATAGTATGCGTTTAGCAGGTAATAATGATCAATTCTTCAGGCTAAATGCTCAGCAAACAGTTTCGGATTTAGAGAGTCACAGAATATGGTTAGACATTTCTAATGCTCAAGGTGCTTTCAAGCAAACTCTTATAGGTTATGTTGAAACAGCTACGGATGATGTGGATAGATTATTTGATGGAGAATTGGCTGAATCTGGAAATGTTGTTCAATTATACTCTTTTATTGGTAATGATAAAATGAGTGTACAAGGTTTAGCATTGCCTTTTGAAGTTTCTGATATCATTCCTCTTGGTTTAAAATCTACAATAGCAACTACTTATACCGTTTCGTTGTCAAATTTTGATGGATTATTTGAAAATCAAGATGTTTATTTAGAAGATAAATTGCTTAATGTAATTCATAACCTTAAGAATTCTAATTATGAGTTTTCTACTGAGGCAGGAACATTTAATGATCGTTTTCAGTTACGTTTCAGTCCAGTTGCACTTGGTAACCCAACTTTTAATGCTTCAACAGTGATTGTCTTCAAAAATGAATTGGGAATTTATGTTTCTACTGGCAATCAAGATATAAAACATGTATCAATACATGATGTAACAGGTAAGTTAATATTTGATAAAGACAATGTTAATGCTGATGTATTGCAGGTAACTAGTTTGCCAAAAGCAACTCAAGTTTTATTGGTTACTGTTGAAAATTCTCAAGGAATTAAAGTTACTAAGAAGGTTATTTACTAATACCTATAAACACTTATAAATTAAATGCTTTGCTTTTGCAAAGCATTTTTTTTTGAGTAAAAGTTACCTGACGAATTTTGTGTATTTCATCGATGTTATAAGTATTTTGTCGGAAACAGATATTTTTTTTTTATTAATTAAATGTTAATTCATACTTTAACCTCTCATTTTTTAACCCAATTTTTTATAAATTATGATGAATAACTACAAAAAGCCCGAACAATGGTATGATACCATTACCGGAGATGCATGCCAGAAGTATTCTGGATTTGCTTCAAAAAGAAAGTGGTTGTTGTCGTTTGCAAGTATGATTATGCTGTTTTTTTACAGTAATATTCATGCCCAAATCTCGCTTCCTTATGTAGAGACTTTCGCAGGTATTTCAGCTGCAAATGGTTTTCCTACTGTTACAGGTGGAGCGTGGACGCGAACGGGTACTACAGGAAAACAACCAACTTACATCGCCAACCAAGCTTCCTACAATCGTAGTGGTAATGGTGATACTAAATTTATGTCTTTTCAGTATAGTCAACCTACTGGAGGGAATCTTTATGCGGTTGGGCCGTTTAGCCTAGTGGCAGGAACAAACTATCAGGCATCAGTGTTGTATAAAGCTGATGGATTAACTGGTTTTGGACCTTTATCACTAACCTATGGTACAGGTAATACCTTGGCGTTACAAACCAATACAATTGCCACTGTGCCAGCAAGTATTACTAATACAGCTTTTCAGACGTTAAGCGGTACTTTTAGTGTTGCTACATCAGGTTCGTACTATTTAGGTATTAAGTTAGAAGCGAATGGTACGCCATGGTATTTAACTGTTGATGATTTTTCATTAACATTGCCGTGCTCTGGAACTCCAAATACTGGAACAGCTTCTCCTTCATCTCAGAGTATATGTTCAGGCGTCGTTCCTTCAAGTATAATTGCTACTGGTTTATCTGTTGGTGCGGGAATCTCTTATCAATGGCAACAATCCACAGATGGTGGTACTAACTGGATAAGTGCGGTAGGAGGTAGCGGTGCTACCACTGCAACATATACTCCTCCAACTTTTGGTGGAACATCTATATTATATAGATTGAGAACTACATGTGCTAATGGAGGAGCAACAGCAGATACAGCTCCTGTGTCTGTAAATCCTCCTGCAAATCCAACTACTCAAGTATCTAATGCAACAACAGCTTCATTATCAACAAGCGGTTTTACTTTAAACTGGACAAATGGTAATGGTAATAGAAGAGTTGTTATTATGAGTACAGGTACAATTACTGATCCTGTAAATGGTAATGCAGCGGCTTTAACTGCAAATGCTGTTTATGCTGGTTCTGGACAACAAATAATGTATGACGGAACTGGAACTTCAGTTGCTATTTCTGGTTTAACATGTAATACAGCATACAATTATAAGGTTTACGAATACACTCGTTGCGGTGCTGGACCTTATGATTATTACTATAATGTTTCATCTGGAACTAACGCAGGTAGTGTAACTACTTCTGCTATTTTGTCAGGTTCATTCCCTAACAGCAATAACTTTGCTGGTTTTACAGGTTCAAACTTAACTACAGTTCAGCCAGGATGGAGTGAAGGTGTTGGAGCTAATGCTCCTGCTGGAACAACTTCAGCTTGGACAAATACAAGTTTAGGTGGTTTTACAACTGCAAAAATTAATTTGTATTCTAATACTAAAGTTGATTGGATCGTAGGTCCTAGACTTACTTTACCTGCTGCAGCTGCAAGAATGACTTTCAAAGCTGCTATTACTGATTTTGCAAGCACTGCTGCTGATGCAGCTGGTATGCAAGGTACAGATGATCAGGTTCGTGTAAGAATTTCAACAGACGCTTGTAATGCAACTTGGACTACTCTTTACACGTTCAATGCTGCAAATACGACTACATTAACGAATTCATTACAAGATTTTGTAATTGATTTATCGGCTTATGCTGGTCAAAATGTAACACTTGCTTTCCAAGGAGTTGAAGGCGTAGATGACACACCAGATTATGATTTCCATATAACAGCAATTGTTATAGAAGAAATACCTTCTTGTTTTGCGCCAGTTTCACCAACTGGAGTAGCTACATCTACTACTTCTGCAAATATATCTTGGACAGCGCCATCACCTGCACCAGCAGTTGGTTATGAGTATGCAGTAACAACTTCAGCTACTCCACCAGCTTCTGGAACAGCTACTACTGGTACTAGTGCTTCAGTTTCTTCGTTAACTGCTAATACTACTTATTATGTACATGTAAGATCTGAATGTGTGGCTGGTTCTGGATACAGTTCTTGGTCTACTTCAGCTTCTTTCTATACAGGATATTGTAATCCTGCGCCTACTAGCGTAGATGGTTCTGGTATTACTAATGTCTCTTTTGGAGTTTCTCCAAATGTTGTTAATAATACAACAACAACAGAAACAAATAATTATGGAGATTATTCTGCACAAATAGGTTCATTAAGAAGAGGTGTTGCTAATACTGTTAACATTACTTTTAGCACAGGTTATACTTATGATACATCTATCTGGGTTGACTTTAATAATGACTTAGATTTTAATGATGCTGGGGAATTGTTAGTTCAAGGAAACTCATCATCGACTAATCCAACTACATTGTCATTGTCATTTACAATTCCTGTTGGTACTCCACTAGGAAGCTACAGAATGAGAATTGGTGGAATTGATGTTGGTCCTTTGACTGATCCTTGTTATTCAAGTTCTTATGGTTCATTTGAAGATTATACTTTAGATGTATTGTCTGAACCAACTTGTTTTACTCCAACAGCAGTTACTTCATCTTCTGTTACTAATAATAGTGCAACTGTGAGCTGGACAGCAGCTAGTCCTGTTCCATCTGTAGGTTATGATTATGAAATAAGAACATCTGGAGCTGCGGGTTCTGGTGCTACTGGTTTATTTACTTCTGGTTCGACTGCTTCAACTTCTTTCTCATTGACAGGTTTAGCAGGAAATACTACTTATAATGTTTATGTTAAATCTGATTGTGGACTAGGGGATTATAGTGATTGGACATCTGCTTATGCATTTACAACACTTTGTGATGCTGTTACATCTTTAAATGAAAATTTTGATGGTGTGACTACTCCTGCATTACCTTCTTGTTGGTCAAAAATTTTAAGAGGTTCTACTTTAAGTACATTTGCTACTGTAGGTACATATAATAGTGCTACTTATGCACAATCTACTCCTAATTCTGTTCAGTTGTATAACTCAAGTTCGGCTACTTCTGGAACAGATGATATTATTTTAGTTTCTCCGTATTTAAGTAATTTAAGTACAGGAACTCATAGATTAAGATTTGTAGCATCTTATGCTGGTAGCGTTCAAGTGGGTACTTTGGACAATAGTTCTTCATCAGCTGTTTTTACTCCTTTACAGACAATTACAACAACTGGAACAAAAACAGAATATACAGTAAGCTTTAATAGTTACTCAGGAACAGATAAACATATTGGTTTCAGAATGAATTCAAGTTCTACTTATGTTTACATATATATAGATGATGTAATTTGGGAGCCAATACCAGTAACTGTTGACTCATTCTTACCAACATCTGCTTGTAGCGCTGACTTAGCAACAACAACTGTTACTTTAACAGGTACTAATTTCACAGGTGCTACAGATGTACAATTGAATGGTGTTTCACACGCGTTTTCAGTTGTTGATGATACAACAATTACTGTAACACTTACAGGTTCATCTGCAACTGGGGCTTTTGTTGTTTACAAAGGCGCTTTATATGGAACAAGTGCAACAAACTTTACAGTTAATGCAAACCCAACTGTTGCTCCAATAACTGGTCCAAGTTCAGTATGTACTGGTTCAACTATTACATTAGCTAGCGCTACTTCTGGAAACACTTGGACTTCATTACAACCTTCAATTGCTTCTGTAGATGCAAATGGAGAAGTTTCTGGATTGGCTGCTGGTAATGCAACAATTCAGTTCTCGGTAACTAACTTAGGTTGTACAACTACAGTTTCTAAATCTGTTGATGTTTACCAACAAGTTGCTATAACATCTCATCCTATTTCTGCTACAGTTGTAACAGGTGATAATACATCATTTACAGTAGCTGCTACAGGTTCTAACTTAACATATCAATGGAAATATTCTGATGATTATGTTACGTTCTATGATTTAGCAGATGATGCAACTTATTCTGGAACAAACACTAATACATTAACTATTACTGCTACTCCTGATACTTTGAACGGTTATCAGTACTTGTGTACAGTTTCAGGCGATGCTTCATGTGGTTCTGTAGATAGTAATCCTGCTGATTTAGCGGTTGGTAATACTGGTATTGGTACTCAACCAACTAGTGTTAGTCTTTGTGGTTCTGGTAATGCAACATTTACAGTTGTAGCTACAGGAACCGTAGATTCATATCAATGGTTCTATAATGATGGAAATGGTTATGCAACTGTTCCTAATTCTGGAATTTACTCTGGTGCAGATACAGCTACTTTAACAATTACTGGAGCTACTACTGCACAAAATGGATACACTTATTATGTTCAAGTTACAGGACCAGCAAATAACGCTTTGTCAACTGAGGTTACTTTAACAGTTGCTACTTCGCCTTCTGTTACTAATCCATCAAATGCTTCAAACTGTTATTCTGGTGGTTCATCTAACTTTAGTGTAACACCTTCAAATAGTTCTGCTATAGCATGGGAATATTCTACTTCTGCATCTGGACCATGGTCTGGAGTTGCTAATGGAACTCCTGTTGGAGCTACATATACTGGAGCAAGTTCAAATACACTTTCTGTAGCTACTACAAGTGCTACACCAGTAGCTACTTATTACTATAGAGCTAATGTAAGTGGTATTGCACCTTGTACATCAGTACAATCTGCTGCTGCAGCATTGACTATAAACTCATTTACAATTGGTACTCAGCCTGTTGCTGCAACTGTAATAAGAGGTAATACTGCATCTTATACTGTTGCAACTGCTGCTCCTTCGCCAACATATCAATGGCAACGTTCAGCTACAGCTGGTGGTACTTATGTAAACGTTGCTGATGCAACTCCTGTAGGAGTAACTTACACTGGAGCTAATTCTGCAACATTAAATGTTATAACTTCAGCTTCTGCTGCTACTGGTACAGCTAATTACTATCGTTGTATTGTATCATCTCCAGTTGGTTGTTCAGTAACTTCTGGTAATGCAGCTTTGACAATTAATGATTACTGTACATCTTCGCCATCTAGCAACGATGGTTCTGGTATTACGGCAGTTGTTTTAGGTGCTACAAACTTTACAATTCCTGATGTAACATATTCTAATCAAACTGCAACTCCTGTTTCATTAACTCAATTGTCTAATGCTAACTTCCAAGTAACTTTTGCTACTGGATTTACATATGACAGTAATGTTTGGATCGACTTTAATGATGATGGAGATTTTGTTGATGCTGGAGAGTTAGTTAAATCAGGTACTTCATTATCGACAAACCCTACTACTTTGGATTTGTCGTTCATCATGCCGTTAAGTGCAACTGTAGGTACTCATAGAATGAGATTAGGTACAGCAGACTCTGGTCAAGCTACTCCAAACCCTTGTTATTCTAGTTCATACGGAGTAACGATTGACTTTACAGTTAATATTATTGCTGCTCCTCAATGTACTGGAACACCAACAGGAGGAACTGCATCTACTAGTTCATCATCAACTTGTGCTAACTCAACAGTTAATCTTAGCTTAGCTGGTTATACAACTGGTCAAGCTGGAATTACTTTCCAATGGTATGGAAGAACGCTTCCTTCTGGAACTTTTGCTGCAATTAGTGGCGCAAATTCTAACACATATACAACTCCTGCTTTAACTCAAAGCTCTGAGTACTATTGTGTAGTAACTTGTACTAATAGTGGCTTGTCTGCAAATTCTACAACTGTAGGTGTTACTGTTAATAATTGTGAATATACTGTAACTAGAAATAATATAGTGTATAACTCAATTATGTCAACAGGTTCTACATATACTTCATTGTCAAGTGCTGATGACGGTAAAACTAACACAGTTAGTTTAGCTGGAACAACATTTAAATACAATGGTTCTGTTGTAACAGGTTTCTACGCTACTTCAAATGGATGGATGACTTTCAATACTGCACAAACAAGCGCTGCTTTCACTAATGATTTAACTGCTACTGGTCAAAATACGTTACTTGCACCTTTCTGGGATGATTTAGTAATTCAGGGTAATACATTGACTAATAAAGATAATTCAATGCGTTATAAAATCAATGGTACACTTGGTTCTGGTACTGCTGAAATCATTGTAGAATGGGCTGAGATGGAGAAATTCAATTATGGGGATCCAAATATGAATTTCCAAGTAGTTTTGAAAGAAATTGATAACTCAATTGAATTCAACTATGGTACAATGCAGTTGTTTAATGGTGCTACAAATAATACTACTAATGGATATTGGTCATATTCAGTTGGTATGAACGGTTCATCACCAGGAACAGCTACTTTAGCTAACAGATTGATTTTACAAAATGAAAATAGTAGTAATTTCTCTACTACAAGTCAAACAGCTTTAAAACTATCTCCAGCTTGTGGAACACAATTACGTTTTGTTCCTTCGGCTACTTACAGCGGTGGTACAGCTCCAGCTACAGTACCTTCGAACAACGAAGTTGCGGGTGTTATTACTATCCCTGTTAACAGCGATCCATGTGTTAATGTTTGTGGAAACGTTTATACTAGCAAAAATGCAACTGCATCTGCTGGAATAACTGCTTGTTCTGCTACAACGCCTGGAACTGCTGATGATGATGTGTTCTTTAGCTTCACAACAAATTCTACAATTACAAATTATAGAATAGAAGTTCTTGGTTCAACAAACTACAACCCAGTTGTTCAAATCTTAGATAGTTCACTTACTCCAATTGCTTGTTCTAATGCAACAGGTGCTGGTTTAGCTGAAACTATTGCTTCATTGACTTTGTCATTGAATACACAATACTATGTTAGAGTTTATGACTCTGCAACAGGTGTTGCAGGAGGAACTTCTGGAAGTGGTGAGTTTGCAATTTGTGTAAGCCAAGTATTACCTCCACCTGCTTATGATGAGCCAGCTGGTGCTACTGCATTAACTTTAGGTACTTCTTGTACTCCAGTTAATAGTGTTCCAGCAGAAGTGTTGAGAGCAACAGCTACTGCTGGTGTTCAAACATGTAGTGCAGGAACTCCTGGTACTGCTGATGATGATGTGTGGTACACATTCACAACAGGAGCAGTTACTGCTGGAGTTTCTCATACAGTAAGTGTTCAAGGTGTTTCTACTTATAACCCTGTATTACAAATATTTACTGGATTACCTTCAACAGGTAATGCTTTAACATGTGTTAACGCAACAGGTAATGGTGGTTTAGAAACATACTCTTCATCTTCATTGTTGCCAAATACAACATACTATGTAAGAGTTTATCATGCTGGTTCAGGAGCTGCTAACGGAAACTTTAGCGTTTGTGTTAATGCTTCTCTTCCAAATTGTGTGACTTCTCCATCTGCTCCAGCTAATGCATCAACTCAATGTGTGTCTGCTTCTGCTACTACATTGTCTTGGGCTGCTGTTTCAAATGCAACTGCTTATGATGTTTATTTTAACTCAGGTTCTTCTGCAACTACTTTGGTTTCTGCAGATCAAACAGGATTATCTTATACTACAGCATCTGCATTAACTCCTGGAACTTATTCTTGGAGAGTTGTTCCGAAAAACTCGTATGGTTCTGCAACTGGATGTACAACTTCATTTACATTTACTGTAAATCCTATACTTACTTACTATCTTGATACAGATGGTGATGGTTATGGAAATGCATTAGTGTCAACTACATCTTGTACTGGAGCACCAGTAGGTTATGTGCTTAATAATACTGATTGTAACGACAGTGTAGCAGCTATCAATCCGGGCATGACAGAGATATTATATGATGGTTTTGACAACAACTGTAATGGATTGTTGGATGAAGGAAATCAGTTAGTAGCAAACATGAGCAATTGTGGTACAACCTTAGCAACCATAAGTTCATTGATTAGCTGTGTTAGTACAGCAGGAGTTGATGGATATAGATTTGAAGTAACCAATACATCAACGAGTGCAGTACAAACGATAGACAGACCATTACAATACTTTAGCTTAACTCAATTAGCGAGTTATGAATATGCAACGACCTATTCAGTACGCGTAATGTTAAGAAAGAATGGTATCTGGTTAGGCTATTATGGATCATCATGTTTGTATTCAACACCGCCGGTAACACAGCCATCAGGAGGAACAGGTACTACACAGTTACAAACGTACTGTGGACAAACGTTACCATCGATAAGTACACTTATAGCGACTACGAGTTTACCAAGCGCAACAGGATATAGATTCAGAGTTACAAATACAGTAACAGGAAGTGTCCAAACGTTGACAAGAACATTACATTGGTTCTCATTGACGATGTTACCGTCTTATAACTATGGAACGACGTATGTAGTAGATGTTGCTGTAAAAACTACAGGAGATTATTCAGAGTATGGCGCACCATGTAATGTAACTACACCAAATGTACCAACATTGGTTAACTACTGTGGAGGAGCTATAGTTCCAACCAAAGGAACGAACATTACCACATCGAGTTTAGATAGAGTAACTTCATACAGATTTGAAGTTACAAGATATACAGACGAGACGTTGAGTACAGCTGTAGATGTATCACAAATAGATAGAAACATCCACTGGTTTACGTTTAATATGGTTACTAACTATTCACCGAATACACACTATGGCGTACGAGTACAAGTGATGACCTCAGGCACATGGTCACCATGGAGTGATGCATGTGAGATAGTATCACCAGCTAGTGCAAGAGTTACAGAGGTATCATCGAAAGATGTGTTTAGTGTTAAAGGTTATCCAAACCCATATGATAATGAGTTTAGTTTACAAATGGAGAGTAGCAGTGATGCACGAGTGAGCATCAAGGTATACGACATGGTAGGCAAACTGATAGATACAAGAGAAGTACAATCAATGGATGTACCGACAGTATCGCTAGGTTCAAGATACCCAAGTGGTGTTTACAATGTGGTAGTATCACAAGGCGAGCACACACAAACAATGAGAATGGTTAAGAGATAATCCAACCACTCTATAAACAAACAGAAACCGCTTCGGGAAACCGAAGCGGTTTTTTTTGTAATAAAAATCGACAAATTGCATAAAATGCTGATTAACAGCATTTGATGTTTAGTTTGTCGATTTATTTTGTATTTTATCTGAATAAATTTCTTACGAAAATCATATTGTTTTACTTTGTATAAAAATAATTTAATAAAAATGTTATTTTTTTAAAAAAAAATTATGAAATGTTTAATTTAATTAGGATAATATGAAAAAAATTACTTTTTGTTTGAAGAAAAATTATTTATTTGTTTTTTTTCTTTTGGTTTTTATCCCTAACCTGATTCAATCGCAAACGGTTAGAACTTACACTACTTCTGGTAGTTTTGTAGTTCCAGCTGGTGTAACTTCGGTGAAAGTTGAGGCTTGGGGTGGTGGTGGAGCTGGTGGCGGTGTTAACGGAAGTAATTCTCAAACACGAACTGGTGGCGGTGGAGCAGGAGGTGCTTATGTTGTTAATAATTCTGTTTCTGTTACATCAGGAGCTACAATTTCCGTTACTGTGGGTTCTGGAGGAACTGGTGTTAGTGCTGCAAATGGTAATTCTGGAGGTAATTCAATTTTTGCCTCAACAACTCCAGTTACAGCTAGCGGAGGATTGGGAGGAATTTTAGGAGATGGATCTCCTCAGCATGGAACTGGAGCTTCAGTTACAACAGGTACAAGAAATGGAGGTTCTGGAGGAACTGGATCAAATTCTGTTAGTGGAGCTGGTGGTGGAGGTGCAGGTAACACTGGTTCGGGATCAAATGCTTCAGGAGGAACTGCAGGAAATGGTGGTTCTGGAGATTCTGGATCAACTTCTGGTGGTAGCGGTGCTTCGGGTATAACAACCGCAGGTAACGGAAATTCTGCAACAACACTTTCAGCAGGAGGAAGTGGAGGAAGAAGTACATCTAATACAAATAGATCAGGAGGAAATGGTTTTAGAGGTCAGGTTTTAGTAACATATACATGTCCTAATTATGCTCTGTCAAGCACAACAGCTAGTAATTTTTGTAGTACTTCTGGAACAAGTGTTGACATAAATTTAAGCTCATCAGCGGCAAATTTACCAATTGGAACCTATACTGTAACGTATAATAGAACTAATCCATCTGGAACAGCTTTAACTGCTTCTATGACAGTTACAACTGCTGGGTCTGGTACTTTTACAGCAACAGGTTTAACCAATATTGGGGCTAGCACAATAACTATTACTAATTTATCTTCAAGTTATTGCAGTAGTACTATTTCTAATAATAACTCTGTTGTAGTAGATAGAGTTGCTGGACCAACAGCAGTAGCAGGAACTTCCATAGTTCAATGTTATTCATCTGGTGGGATTAATATTACGTCGGGTTCTTCAGCAACAAATTATTCATCTATTCAATGGACTTCTAGCGGTTCGGGAACTTTTTCAAATCCAGACTCTTTAACGGGTTGTACATATACACCAAGTGTTGCTGATTTGAATAATGGAGTAGTTACTTTAACTTTAACAGCTAATGCAACATTACCATGTTCTAGTGTAACTTCCACCAAAACATTATCGTTTTTTAGTTTGCCAATAACTACAGGTGCTTCAATTTGCCAAGGAGCTTCAGGAACATTAGCATCGACAATTAATGAAAATAGATTGACAATTCCTGGCACTTGGGGAACTTCGCCAATCGCAAATAGACCAAATACTTCAACAAATTCAACAACTTGTGGTTTTTCAACGACAGTTACAAGAAACTACACGGCAACAAGATTCCAAGTTAGTGTAACTGGTTCTTATGTTTTCTTAATGGACGATAATACTGCTTTTGATGGTATGGGTTACATAGTTTCAGGTAATTTTATTCCAGGAAGTTGCGGAAGTGGTTCTTATGTAAGAGGTGATGATGATAGTAGTCCTGTTGATGATGAACCACAAATTACAGTTACTCTAACTGCAGGTGTTACATATACTTTGATTTCTACTACATATTCAACTTCAACAGGAGTTTATACTGGGAATTATAACTGGACAATAACTCCACCAAGTGGAGGTTCGATAATACCTGTTACTGAGTGGTACACTGCTCCGAGCGGTGGGGTTTTTCTAGGAACAGGATCGTCATTCAACCCTGTTGGTGTTTCAGGTTCTGGTTTGTCCAATACTAATTCGGCTGGAGTTACAACTTTTTATGCTTCAAATTCACTAAATCCTTCATGTGGTAGGGTTTCAGCAGATTTTGTAATAAAAACAAATGTTACTTACTATGCTGATGTAGACGGTGATGGTTTTGGAAACCCTTCGTCTTCGGTTGTATCTTGTGATGGTAATCCTAACGTAGGTTTATATGTAACTAATAATTTAGATTGTAACGACTCTGTGGTATTTTATGAGGATAACGACGGTGACGGATTTGGCTCAGCTCAAATGATTGCATGTGGAACAGTTACCAATAGCCTAGATTGTAATGATACTGTAGTATATTATCAAGATATTGATGGAGATGGATTTGGTTCAAGTGTTAAATTATCCTGCGGAACTATAACGATTAATTCTGATTGTAATGATAATCAATTACAATATCAAGATTTGGATGGTGATGGTTTTGGTTCCAATGTCTTAGTCGCTTGTGGAGTTGCTAATAATTTAGATACCAATGATAGCTTAGTAACCTACGTTGACTTCGATGGAGATGGATTTGGTTCTAACACATATGCGCCAAGTGGTGTAACAAACAACCTTGATAGCAATGATAATTTACTGACTTACGTCGATGCTGATGCTGATGGTTTTGGTTCTAATACACTTGCACCTAGCGGTGTTACTAACAACAGTGATTGCAACGACAATCAATTACAGTATCAAGATTTAGATAACGATGGTTTTGGTTCAATAGTTACAGTAGCTTGTGGTGTAGCTAACAACACAGACTGCGATGATAGTGATAATTCAAAACATGGAACCTATTCGTTTTATTTAGATTCAGATGGCGATGGAGTTGGATTTGGTTCATTAGTTTCAGGAGTTTGCGCAGTAAATGGTAGCACACCACCATCAGGTTACTCATTAACCAATACAGATTGTGCACCAAATGATGGATTAGCTTACCAAACAGGAATGTTCTACACAGATGCAGATGGCGATAATTATTCTTTAGATAACACTCAAGTAAGCTTGTGCTATGGGGCAACAGAACCAGCTGGATATAGTGCAGTGAGTTTAGGTATAGACTGTAACGACAGTGTAGCAGCTATCAATCCGGGCATGACAGAAATATTATATGATGGATTTGACAACAACTGTAATGGATTGTTGGATGAAGGAAATCAGTTAGTAGCAAATATGACTAATTGTGGCACAACCTTAGCAACCATAAGTTCATTGATTAGCTGTGTTAGTACAGCAGGAGTTGATGGATATAGATTTGAAGTAACCAATACATCAACGAGTGCAGTACAAACGATAGACAGACCATTACAATACTTTAGCTTAACTCAATTAGCGAGTTATGAATATGCAACGACCTATTCAGTACGCGTAATGTTAAGAAAGAATGGTATCTGGTTAGGCTATTATGGATCATCATGTTTGTATTCAACACCGCCGGTAACACAGCCATCAGGAGGAACAGGTACTACACAGTTACAAACGTACTGTGGACAAACGTTACCATCGATAAGTACACTTATAGCGACTACGAGTTTACCAAGCGCAACAGGATATAGATTCAGAGTTACAAATACAGTAACAGGAAGTGTCCAAACGTTGACAAGAACATTACATTGGTTCTCATTGACGATGTTACCGTCTTATAACTATGGAACGACGTATGTAGTAGATGTTGCTGTAAAAACTACAGGAGATTATTCAGAGTATGGCGCACCATGTAATGTAACTACACCAAATGTACCAACATTGGTTAACTACTGTGGAGGAGCTATAGTTCCAACCAAAGGAACGAACATTACCACATCGAGTTTAGATAGAGTAACTTCATACAGATTTGAAGTTACAAGATATACAGACGAGACGTTGAGTACAGCTGTAGATGTATCACAAATAGATAGAAACATCCACTGGTTTACGTTTAATATGGTTACTAACTATTCACCGAATACACACTATGGCGTACGAGTACAAGTGATGACCTCAGGCACATGGTCACCATGGAGTGATGCATGTGAGATAGTATCACCAGCTAGTGCAAGAGTTACAGAGGTATCATCGAAAGATGTGTTTAGTGTTAAAGGTTATCCAAACCCATATGATAATGAGTTTAGTTTACAAATGGAGAGTAGCAGTGATGCACGAGTGAGCATCAAGGTATACGACATGGTAGGCAAACTGATAGATACAAGAGAAGTACAATCAATGGATGTACCGACAGTATCTCTAGGTTCAAGATACCCAAGTGGTGTTTACAATGTGGTAGTATCACAAGGAGAACACACACAAACAATGAGAATGGTTAAGAGATAATCAATAAAAAAGCCCATCGAAAGATGGGCTTTTTTTATTTGATAAAAAACTAATTTAATTGTTTTCGGAATTTTTTAATGCTGTAAAAAGCAAAAATTAACCCTAAAATTAAAAGGATAATTAACTTACCATTAATTGGTGCTGGAGGTGGATCACCACCTTCTAAGTCTCCATTACCATCCTCATCACCAGGTTGAGCATAAAGCATAAAATCAGACAACATTAAAAAAACAAGTAGGTAAAATTTTGAAAAATTTTTCATAAAAAATTAAATTTCAGGCGGTAAATATACTACTTCCTTTTTATTCTTCAAAATATAATGGCTTTTTAAGGTAAAATTAATCGAATTCAGAGGTGAAAAATAATTTTACACTTGGAAATTTGGATTGTGTCATTTGAATTGTGAACTCAGAGTCGGCTAGAAAAACCAATTGTCCATATTTATCATGTGCCAAAAATTTTTGTTTGATTCTTTTGAATTCTTTGAATTCTTCATTTTTAGAATCATCAGGTTTTACCCAACATGCTTTGTGGACAGGAAAATTTTCATAGCTACATTTTGCTCCATACTCATGTTCCAGTCTGTATTGGATAACTTCATATTGAAGAGCACCAACAGTTCCAATTATTTTTCTGTTATTCATTTCCAAGGTAAACAATTGTGCTACACCTTCGTCCATCAATTGATCAATTCCTTTTTCTAATTGTTTAGCTTTAAGAGGATCAGCATTGTTTATATACCTAAAATGTTCTGGAGAAAAACTTGGAATTCCTTTAAAATTCATGTTTTCACCTTCGGTTAAAGTATCTCCGATTTTAAAATTTCCAGTATCATGTAATCCAACAATGTCACCCGGATATGATATATCAACAATTTCTTTTTTTTCAGCAAAAAAGGCATTAGGACTAGAAAATTTAAAACTTTTTCCCAAGCGAACGTGATTGTAAGGTTTGTTTCTTTCAAATGTTCCTGAAACAATCTTGATAAATGCCAATCTATCTCTATGTTTTGGATCCATATTAGCATGAATTTTGAATACAAAACCACTCATTTTTTGTTCTTCGGGATTAACTAATCTTGTGTCTGACATTTTTGGTCTTGGTGATGGTGCTATTTCAATGAAACAATCCAATAGTTCTCTTACACCAAAGTTATTCAACGCAGATCCAAAAAATACAGGTTGAAGATTACCATCTAAGTATGTTTTTTTGTCAAATTCTGGATAAACTTCTGAGAGAAGTTCAAGCTCTTCTCTTAGTTTTTCTGCTGGCTTTTCTCCAATAATTTTTTCAAGTTCAGGGCTGTTAATGTCTGAAAACTCTAATGTGTCCTCAATGTTTTTCTTACTATCACCGCTAAACAAGTTGATGTTTTTCTCCCAAATATTGTATATTCCTTGAAAATCATAACCCATTCCTATAGGAAAACTCAAAGGAGTAACTCTAAGTTTTAATTTTTTTTCTACTTCATCCAAAAGATCAAAAGCATCTTTACCCTCACGATCTAATTTATTTATAAATACAATCATAGGGATGTTTCTCATTCTACAAACTTCAACCAGTTTTTCTGTTTGCTCCTCAACACCTTTTGCCACGTCTATTACTACAATAACACTATCTACAGCTGTCAATGTTCTAAATGTATCCTCGGCAAAATCTTTGTGACCAGGAGTATCAAGAATGTTTATCTTTTTATCTTTATAGTTAAATGCTAAAACAGATGTAGCAACAGAGATTCCTCTTTGCCTTTCAATTTCCATAAAGTCTGAAGTAGCACCTTTTTTTATTTTGTTGTTTTTTACCGCTCCAGCTTCTTGGATTGCACCTCCAAAAAGAAGTAATTTTTCTGTTAGTGTCGTTTTACCAGCATCTGGATGTGATATAATTCCAAAGGTTCTTCTGCGTAATAATTCTTTTTGAAAACTCATGATTTTTGTGAAATTGAGTGCAAAAATAGTATTAAAATTTTAAAGTATTTCATTTGAAAATTACCCAAATGAAAACAAGTTTTAAGACTGTTAATAAAATTTTGTTAATAGTTTGTTGGATACTTGTATAATGTACCCGAATTGTTACTTTTGTTGATTGATATAAATTATAAAAATTTCTTTTTAAATTTAAAAAAACTTAAAAGTTAGTATTGAAAAAATGAAATCTAAAAAAATAATTGTTGCTGGAATGTTGCTATTTTTTTTGGTAACTTTTGCTCAAAATGTAACAAAAAACGTTTTGTTTACAATCAATGATAAACCTTATTATACTGATGAATTTGCCAGAGTTTACAAGAAAAATCTCGATTTAGTCAAAGACGAATCTCAAAAAGACCTCAATCAATATTTAGAATTATTTGTTGGTTATAAACTCAAAGTAAATAAAGCTTATCGTCTTGGTTTACAAAATAATCCAGCTTATCAAAATGAGTTGAAAAGTTACAGAGCTCAATTGGCAAAGACATATTTTAATGATACAAAAATCACAAATGAATTGATTGAAGAGGGTTATGAAAGGATGCAAAAGGAAATAAAAGCATCACATATTTTAATCCTTGTGGATGAAAATGCAACTCCTGAAGATACTCTAAAAGCTTACAAAAAAATAAATGACGTTAGGCAAAAAGCCCTAAAAGGAGAAGATTTTGCAACTCTTGCAGCACAATTTTCTGAAGATCCTACTGCAAAGGACAACAAAGGAGAACTAGGGTATTTTACTGCATTTAGAATGGTTTATGACTTTGAAAATGCGGCTTACAATACACCAAAAGGTCAAATTTCTAAAATTATTAGAACTAGATTTGGATATCACATACTTCGTATAGAAGATGTAAGACCTAATAGAGGTGAAGTTACTGTTGCTCACATCATGATTTTGAACCCAAAACCAGAAGATGCAGATCAAAATAAAGCAGAAAATACTATTAATGAAATTTATAAAAAAATTCAACAAGGCGAAAAGTTTGATGAGCTAGCAAAACAGTTTTCAGACGATAAATCTTCAGCTTCAAAAGGTGGTGTTCTCAATAAATTTGCTTCTGGTCAGTTGAGTTCTGAAGAGTTTGAAAACGTTGCTTTTTCACTTTCTACACCAAACGAAATTTCAAAACCTTTCAAATCACAATTCGGTTGGCACATTGTTAAGCTAATAGAAAAGCATCCAGTGAAAACTTTGGAAGAGATGAGAACCGAACTAGAAAACAAAATAGGTCGTGATGATCGCTCTAGAAAAATCACTGCTTCACTGAATGAAAAATTGAGAAAAAAATACTCTGTAAAACGTGATAATAAGCAGTATGTGGCTGTTTCAAAATTAGTTACAGATGCTGTTTATGAAGGGAAATGGGCAATGCCAGACAAAGCAAATGATTTCACGGCACCATTGTTTACCATCAATGGAACTAAAAAAATTGATGGAAAATCATTTTTAGATTATATCGAAAAGCAACAAAAATCTGGCTTGAGTATTAAACCTCTTGCAAAACTTGTTGATGCTTATTATGAAAAATTTGTAGACTCACAACTTTCAACATATTATGATGAAAATCTTGAAACTGAATATCCAGAATTTTCATATGTGATGGAAGAGTACAGAGACGGATTATTGCTTTTTGATTTGATGGAAAAAGAAATATGGGAAAGAGCAAAAATTGATACAGTTGGTTTGCAAAACTTTTACAACACTGTAAAATATAATCATATGTGGAAAAAAAGAGTTGAAGCCTCAATTCTTTCTTCAACAAAATTAGATATGATTAAAAAGGCGCAATCATTGCTTAAAAAGAATGTTTCTCCTAAGGATATAAAAGAAAAACTAAATACCAAAGATGTTGTAAACATTATGGCAAATGAGGGTGTTTTTGAAGAAGGAGCAGACGTATTGCCAAAAGAAACCAAATTTGAAATGGGTGTTTCTGACGTTGTGAAGCAAGGCGAATATTATTTTGTTACCAAAGTAACTAAAGTCCTGCCAGAAGGAGCAAAAACGCTTGATGAATGTAGAGGTAAAATTACCAACGATTATCAGCAATATCTTGAGCAAAGATGGGTTGATGATTTGAAACAAGAGTTTTCAGTCAGGGTTGATAAAAATGCTTTTGAAAAAGTAAAGAGCGAGTTAAAATTGTAAATGAAAAAGGGATTTTGTTTTCTTCTAGCTGTATTGTTTTCTTCTTGCCAATGGTTTACTAGCAAAGAAAATAAAAACAATTCAATAGCAAGAGTAGGGAAAAATTATCTCTCCAAAAGTGATATTCAAAGCATAGTTCCTGCAGGAAGTTCAAAAGAAGATAGTATTATAATTATAAGAAGTTTTATTGACAAATGGGCTACACAAAAACTTTTGATTGATGCAGCAGAACGAAATCTAAATGATAAAAAGAAAAATGAACTGAATGCATTAATTAAACAATATAAAATTGATTTATATACTAATGCATACATAGATGAAGTAGTAAAGCAAACAGTAGATACTGTTGTTAGCATTGACGAACTAAAGGAATATTATAAATTAAATAAGGAAAATTTTAAAACAAATGGGTTATTAGTTAAATTAAGATATATCAATCTTCCATACAATAACCCAAAGCTTTCAACCATTAGGGACAAGTTTTTTAATTTCAATCAAAAAGATAAAAAATATTTAGAAGCCAATACATTACAATACAAAAATTATGCTCTCAACGATACTGTATGGGTAGAAATGGGTCAAGTGTATGAAAAATTACCAATCATTACACCAAACAATAGAGATGAGTATATATTGGCAGGAAAAAAAATACAGGTGAGGAGTCAAAATGATTTGTATTTAATAAAAATTTCAAATGTTTTGAATAACAATCAAATCGCTCCATTTGATTATATAAAGACTACTTTGAAAGAAGTAATCATCAACAAAAGAAAATTAGAATTAATAAAAAAATTTCAAAAAGAAATAACTCAAGATGCTATTAAAAACGGAGAATATGAGATTTATAAATAAAAAATGGATTTTAACCTTAGCAACAGTTTTATGTGTTGCATATACTCAAGCTCAGGAAATAATCAAAGAACCTGAAAAGGCAAAACCAGTAAAAGATTCTCTTAAACCAAAAAAATTAAAAATAGATGGTATTATAGCAACTGTTGGTGATTACAATATTCTCGAGTCTGATATTGATAAATCTTTCTTAGAACTTTCTAGTCAGGGGAATTCTATTAAAGACATTACTCGTTGTCAAATGCTAGGTAAACTTTTGGAAGACAGACTCTATGCTCATCAAGCCATTCAAGATAGTATAGTGATAAAAGATGAAGAAGTAAAAGAAAGGATGAATGAGCAAATCAGTTACATGGTTGAACAGCTGGGTTCAATGGAAAAAGTAATTGATTATTTCAAAAAGAAAAATGAAGATGAGTTTAGAAGTGAATTGTTTGACATTATCAAAATGAACAAACTTACTGCTGAAATGCAACGTAAAGTTGTGGATGGTGTTGAAATAACTCCGGAAGAAACCAGAACATTTTTTAAGTCTATTCCTCAAAATGAGCTTCCAGTTTTTGGAGCTGAGATGGAAGTAGCTCAAATCGTAATCCAACCAAAAATCTCTGATGAAGAGAAACAAAGAGTAATCAATAGATTAAAAGAAATAAAAGCCGAAGTATTAGCTGGAGCTAGTTTTAAAACAAGAGCAGTTATTTATTCTGATGATAGGGGTTCAGCGTCAAACGGTGGATACTATAAAATAAACAGAAAAACACAATTTGTTAGAGAATTTAAAGATGTGGCATTTAGCTTAGGTGAAGGTGAAATTTCAGATCCTTTTGAAACAGAGTTTGGGTATCACATCATTATGGTTGAAAAAATTAAAGGTCAGGAAGTAGAGCTTCGTCATATATTATTGATGCCAAAAGTTTCAGATCAAGCACTCAAAGAAGCTAAAGAAAAGATAGCGCTCATCAAAAAAAGAATTGAAAATGGTGAAATATCATTTGCTGAAGCTGCAAGAACTCTTTCTGATGAAAAAGAAACTAGAGCAAATGGAGGAACTTTAATAAACCCAAAAACACAAGACACTCATTTTGAGTTGACTAAAATGGATCCAAGTCTTTATAGTGAAGTTTCAAATTTGAAAGACAATCAAATTTCTCAACCCATTCTTGATGATGATCCAAGGTCAGGAAAAAAATATAAAATCATTACAATTACAAATAGAATTGATGAGCATACTGCTGATTACTCAAAGGATTATATAAAAATTAAAGAGTTAGCCCTGAAAGAAAAGCAAATCAAAGAAATTGCTAAATGGACTGAAGAAAAAATAAAAGAAACCTACATCAAAGTAAACGGAGAATACAGAGATTGTACGTTTTTAAATAATTGGTTAAAAAAATAATTTCTATTTTAGTAAAATAAATTTTCTATTGTATTATGTCTGATGTTGCCGCCATACAAGCACTAGTTCAAAAAAGAAATGAACTTAAATCTGAAATTGCAAAAGTAATTGTAGGTCAAAACGAAGTTATTGATCAAATCTTGATTAGTATTTTTTCTGGTGGTCATGCTTTGCTAGTAGGAGTTCCAGGTCTTGCCAAAACATTGATGGTTAATACTATTTCTCAAGCGCTTGGACTAGATTTTAAACGAATTCAGTTTACACCAGATTTGATGCCGTCAGATATTCTAGGAAGCGAAATTCTTGATGAGAATAGACATTTTAAATTTATTAAAGGTCCAATTTTTGCCAATATAATTTTGGCAGATGAAATTAATAGAACACCTCCAAAAACTCAAGCAGCTTTACTTGAAGCAATGCAAGAAAGAGCGGTTACAATTGCTGGTCAACATCATAAATTGAGTTTACCCTATTTTGTTCTTGCCACTCAAAACCCAATTGAACAAGAAGGAACTTATCCTTTGCCAGAAGCACAGTTGGACCGATTTATGTTTGCAATAAAGTTGGATTATCCTACCTATCAGGAAGAGGTTTTAGTTGTAAAAGCTACTACTTCTGACGAAAGACCAACTGTAAATCCAATGTTTACTGCTCAAGAAATTATTGATTTTCAACATTTGATAAGAAGAATTCCTGTAGCTGATAATGTAATTGAGTATGCAGTAACGCTTGTGGGGAAAACTAGACCAAAAACAGACTTGGCAACAGATTATGTGAATAATTATCTTGATTGGGGTGCAGGACCAAGAGCATCACAAAATTTGATTTTAGCTGCCAAGGCTCATGCTGCTTTCAACGGAAAATTCTCTCCAGATATTGAAGATGTAAAAGCTGTAGCTACCGGAATATTGCGTCACAGAATCATTAAAAACTACAAAGCAGATGCAGAAGGTATTACAGAAGAGATAATAATTGGAAAATTATTATGATTTTTTTGAATTTTTTATGAAATGCATAATTTGAATGTAAGGCATTAAATCGATAGGGATTATTGGCCATGAAGTTCCTTCCATTCTACTTTTATAAAGGTTGATTTTATCATCAAAATCGATAATGTCGTTTTTTTCAAAATAGCTTTTAAAGTTGTCAAATGAACCCGGATAATCATAAGATTTTTGAATGTCAAAACTTTTGAATAATCTTTTTCTTTTGAATTTTCCTTTTGTCTTAACACTCAATTTCGTCAAAAAAGCATCAGTTTTAGATCTAATGAACCAACCTAAAAGCATTAAGTAAAAAGATGAGTTATAAGGAACAATTGGATTTTGAGAAGTGGGAAAATTTCCAAGTTCACGCCATTCTTTTGTTTTGAACATTTTGGTAGTTAATTCATCAGCATATCTGTAACTGGGCGCAATATTCAATACTTTTCTTAAAATTCTAATGTTTAATAGCGGTATTTCAGTGTTGTATTTATACCTCAGAATATTCAACTGCTTACCCATTGCTAATCTACCCCAAGTAAAGATGCCATATAGTTCCTCATAAGACTCAATATACTTACAGTTGTAATTATCAAGATGTTGAAATAATCCATTGAAATCATTAAGAATTTCGTCAAGAATTTTCTTTTTTTCAGTATCAGAAAACTTGAAATCCAAGAAACTGTTTTCAATTCTGTTGATTAATAATTTTCTCTTACTTTCTTGGAAGCCAATTTTATTGGTTTCTGTTATAGGGTTTAATTTCAATTTTTTTCCAAATAGGAATTTGTTGATATAAAAATTAGTTTTGAATTTTCTGTTTTTTAAACTTGTAATATTTTTTGCTCTCAAAATATCAGTTATATCTCCCAAAAGAAACAGGTTTGTTTCATAGTTGGATAATATAATCGAATGCCAAGAACTGATAAAAAGTGAAGTGGTTTTAGAGGTAATATCATCTATGATGTCTTTGCTCGGAAATAAATTTGGAGTTGGATCAATAATGTCTAAGTTAAATTTGAATTTCTTTGAAATATTTCTTGGAATTTTTGAATCTGCAATATCCTCTTCTCCATAATTTATGGCATGAAATTTCTTTTTGTTTACCAATAAAGGTGCAAGATTTACTCTACTATCAATACCACCACTAATGCTTATGATGATTTCATCGTGATACAATAATTTATTTTCCTCATTTATAAGGTTGACCAAATCTTGAGCTATTGTTTTCCCTGGAACAGAGTCCTCTTTCTTGATGGTATAGTCAAATAAGTTTTCAGATTTTTGAAAGTTTGTAATTTTTAAAAACTCTCCTGGCAACAATCTTTTAATACCTTGATAAGGAGTTAGAATACTAAATTGTGAATTGTGTTCAAAAGTTTCGAGGACTAAACCTGCATAATTTAGTGAGGCATTTGTGGTTTTTTGAACCGCCATCAATGAGGATGATATAACAATGTAATCATCATCAAAATAATAGAAAAGATTGTACAACCCAATTGGATCAGTGAAAATGTAAGTGTTATCGTTGTTGTTTAGAAAACCAGAAAAATAGCCATGAATTGAATCTGGCAAAGGCCAATTCAAATTTTTTATATCTTCAATAAACTGCTTTTTACTTTCGGAAAAATCTAAATTATCATAAAGGACTCTACCCGAAAAAAATAGATAGTGAATATCATCTACATGCGTTTGGCAGTTTTTAGTGTATTTAAAAATAGAGTTGTTTTTTTGAATTGTTACCTCGTCATTAGATAAGATTTTCTCTATTTTTTTTGTATCAACTGTTTCGCTTTTGTGCTTGTAGAAATAAAAATCCATTTGGTTATGTTTTTTGCAAATATTAACAAATATATTTAAACCTAATCTTTATGTATTCAATTAATTAATTTTTTGTTTAAAATTTCATCTAATTCCCTGTCATAGAAAAATAAAAACATACTTCCCATCATATCTTGTTCTGTGTTTGAAGTATTGTTGACCTCTAATTCTATTTCATAATCATGTGATGCATAAAGCCAAACTCCTTTTTTGGAAGAGAATGACTCCATTTTATCAATACCTATCCCTTTTTTGTGGTTGGTGATTTTACAAGTAAAAATACATTTATCACTAGTCTTATCAATCAATGAAATCTTAGTAGCAAAAGGATGAACATGAATTGCAGCAGCATGTAAACGCAGACTGTCTTTAATGCTAAGTTGTTGATTAATAGAGCTGCTGTATGTGTTTTTCCCTGTTGGAATTACCCAATGTCCTGAAAGCATGTTTCCTTTTCCATCATCATAGCTATGATTTTTTGTTTCTACAGGAATGCATTGATTTTTTCCAGGATCGAGAGGAGATTTGTATGGATTATATTTATTGTAGGGCAACATTATAAATGCTGTTTTAGACAATAAAGGTTTGGTTTTTTTATCATGATTATAATCAATAGAAATACGATGTCTTAACCAAAAATTAGCCTTTGGAAAATTATGGTTCAATGCCTCTGTTGTAACATATAAATATTCATTACCTTTCATAGGTATACCATAACCTTTTGGAAAACTAAAATTCTCTAATCCATGAGATAAAGATGTCATTCTTGGATACTGTTTGCCAATTCTATCATTTAGATTAAAAGAACCATAATAATGAGCGTCGTTAAAATCTATATTTGTATGGCAAACAAAATCATTGGAAATTTTTTGAAGGCTTTTGTTGTCAATAGCTTTTACATGAAAACCTGTTACCCAAACTAGTGATGAATCATTCGTCAATTGAATATAGTTTGAAGATTTTGGTCCTTCCATCGATTTATAAATGCCATCAATTAGGAATTGTGGCGAAGTCATAACATAGGTTTCCTTTTTATGGTTTATTTTCCATTCCTTGTCAGATATTCCTAATTTTTCAAAGACAAATGATTTAATGATAGCTTGATGTCTATTGGTTAAATTAAAATAAATAATCGTTCCAAAAAGTGAAGAGAGTATGAAGCTAAAGGCTAAATATTTGTATATATTTGAACGACTAAACATAATAAATTGATAATAAGCAAATTTACATTAAATGAATATTGAAAACCAAAATACAAATAGAATTTTTGGATTAGATTTAATAAGAGCTATTGCAATTTTGTTTGTGGTATTTTCGCATATCTATTATCTTATAGACGATAAAAATCCATTGCTAATTGCATTAAGTGGTTTATTTGGTTATGCTGGTGTTGAACTTTTTTTTGTACTAAGTGGTTTTCTAATAGGTTCTATATTGCTCAAAAAATATATAGATAATCAGTTTTCAAAAAAAGAATTATTTATTTTTCTTAAAAGACGATGGTTCAGGACTTTACCTTCATATTATTTGATATTGATGATTAATATTGTTTTGGTTTTAATATTTCAATATCCTAACTATTCAATATGGAAATATTTCCTTTTTCTACAAAATCTGTTTCAAAATAACATTACTTTTTTCACTGAATCGTGGAGTTTGTCAATCGAGGAATGGACATATATCATCATGCCATTGATGCTCTATTTTGGAGGAAAATTAATTGCTAACAAGAAATATGCATTCCTATTATTGTCAATTTCAACTATTGTGTTTTTTCACTTGTTTCGGTTTTATAATTATATGAACCATCAGGTTTATGATATGGAAACATGGAATTCACACGTAAAATCGATTGTTTTTTTAAGAATTGATTCTATTGTTTTTGGATTTTTGATTGCTTGGTTCTACTACTTCAAAAAAGAACACTTAAAAAAATATTGTGTATATCTATTCATACTTTCTATTCATCTGTTTTTTCTGCAGTTTCTATTTATGAATTTACTTGGTGTAGAAATCATAACATATCCTATTTATTTTCACGTTTTCTATTTTACTTTATCCTCGTTGACTTTTGCATTGGCATTGCCTGTTTTTATATTTTGGAAAAGTGCTAAAGGAATTTTTTCAAACCTTGTGAGTTTTTTAAGCAAAATATCATACAGTATGTATTTGCTACATTACAGTATAATGTCTGTAGTTGTAAAATATATTGTTTCAGAATTAGGCATAAACTTTAATAAATTAACTATAATTTCTATTTATTTGGTTTTAACTTTGTCTTTTTCTTACATTTTATATCGTTTTTATGAAAAACCCTTAATGGATTTAAGAGATAAAATTTAAAATTTCTTAATTTTTTTAGTTTTAAATTTCAAATTCGCAAAAAACACTTCTAAATATTTTTCTTTTCACAAAAGCTACATTTCAATAGATATATTCTGTTGAAAATATTTCAACAAGGGCAACGTTTTCGTAAATTTGCCACGCAAACAATTAAACCAAATTTTATATGGCTTTTGATATTGAAATGATTGAAAAAGTGTACGCTAACATGGCTTCTCGTGTAGATAAAGCTCGCGAATTAGTTGGACGTCCGCTTACATTGTCTGAAAAGATTTTATATTCTCACTTATGGGAAGGAATGCCGACTCAAGCATTCACAAGAGGAAAAGATTATGTAGATTTTGCTCCAGATAGAGTTGCATGTCAAGATGCAACAGCACAAATGGCATTACTACAATTTATGCATGCAGGAAAAAGCAAAGTTGCTGTTCCCACTACAGTTCATTGTGACCACTTAATTCAAGCAAAAGTAGGTGCTGAAGCTGATTTAGCATTTGCAAACAAACAATCAAAAGAAGTTTTTGATTTTCTTTCATCTGTTTCTAATAAATATGGCATTGGTTTTTGGAAACCAGGTTCAGGAATTATCCACCAAATTGTATTAGAAAATTATGCATTTCCTGGTGGAATGATGATTGGAACAGACTCGCATACAGTGAACGCAGGTGGTTTAGGAATGTTAGCCATTGGTGTTGGTGGTGCAGATGCGGTAGATGTTATGTCTGGAATGAGTTGGGAATTAAAGTTTCCAAAACTAATTGGAGTTAAATTAACTGGAAAATTAAACGGTTGGACAGCTCCTAAAGATGTTATCCTAAAAGTTGCTGATATACTAACTGTAAAAGGTGGAACTGGTGCTATTGTAGAATATTTTGGAGAAGGCGCAACCAGTATGTCATGTACTGGTAAAGGAACCATTTGTAATATGGGTGCAGAAATTGGCGCAACAACATCTACATTTGGTTACGACGATTCTATGAGAAGATATCTTGCAGCAACAGGTCGTCAAGATGTGGTGAATGCTGCTGATAAAGTTGCATCTTATTTGACTGCTGATGCTGAGGTTTATGCTAATCCTGAACATTATTTTGACCAATTAATCGAAATAAATTTATCTGAATTAGAACCACATATCAATGGTCCATTTACTCCAGATAGAGGAACGCCAGTTTCAAAAATGAAAGCTGAAGCAGAAGCTAATGGTTGGCCATTAAAAGTAGAATGGGGATTAATAGGTTCATGTACCAACTCATCATATGAAGACATGAGTAGAGCAGCTTCAATTGTTAGACAAGCTGTTGCTCATGGTATTACACCAAAAGCTGAATTTGGTATCAATCCAGGTTCAGAGCAAATCCGCTATACTATTGAAAGAGATGGAATTATTGCAGATTTCGAAAAAATGGGAACTAAAGTATTCACCAATGCTTGTGGACCATGTATCGGACAATGGGATAGAGAAGGAGCTGACAAACAGGAAAAAAATACTATTGTTCACTCTTTCAACCGAAACTTTTCAAAAAGAGCAGATGGAAATCCAAACACTCATGCTTTTGTAACTTCCCCAGAAATGGTAGCGGCTTTAGCAATCTCTGGTCGTTTAGATTTTAATCCAATAACAGATGCTTTGTTAAATGATAAAGGAGAAGAAGTAAGACTAGTTGCTCCAAGTGGAGACGAATTACCACAAAGAGGTTTTGATGTAGAAGATGCAGGTTTTCAAGCTCCAGCAGAAGATGGTTCTTCTGTAGAAGTAGTTGTTTCGCCAACATCTGATAGATTACAACTTTTAGCTCCATTTGAAGCATGGGATGGAAAAAATATTACAGGTGCAAAATTATTAATCAAAGCTTACGGGAAATGTACAACTGACCACATTTCTATGGCTGGTCCATGGTTACGTTTCCGTGGTCATTTGGACAATATTTCAAATAATATGTTGATTGGTGCTGAAAACGCATTTAATGGAAAAACTAATTCTGTTAAAAATCAATTGACTGGTGCTTATGGTGAAGTTCCGTTTGTACAAAGAGATTATAAAGCAGAAGGAATTCCTTCAATAGTTGTAGGTGATCATAACTATGGTGAAGGTTCCTCTCGTGAACACGCTGCAATGGAACCACGTTTCTTGGGAGTAAAAGCAGTTTTGGTAAAATCGTTTGCTCGTATTCACGAAACTAACTTGAAAAAACAAGGTATGTTGGCACTAACATTTGCTAACGAAGCAGATTATGATAAAATTCAAGAAGATGATACTATCAATTTCTTAGACTTAATAGAATTTGCACCAGGAAAACCATTAACTTTAGAATTCGTTCATGCTGATGGTTCAAAGGACATCATTATGGCAAATCACACATACAATCAAGGTCAGATTGAATGGTTCAAAGCTGGTTCTGCATTAAACTTAATTGCTGCTGGAAAAGCATAATAAGTTAGAAATAGAAATAAAAAAGCTCTCAAATTTGAGAGCTTTTTTATTTAATCTATATCAGAAGCTAGTAAATCCTTACTATCTTTTCCGTCGTATACTTCAGTTAATCCATCGTCCCAAAGAACAGTTTCATAATAAAAATCAACAACAGTTAAGTTGTCCTTTTTTCTAATGATGCATTTTCCAATAACGTTTGCAATTTCACCAACAACTAAAAATTCCTTATTAGTTTCAAGTTTGTTTTCTCTATACAGTTGAAATAACTTGTCAGCAATGTCTCTTCTAATTGTCATTTTTGAGTTGAAAGTACTGATAATTATGGTTTCATTTTTGGTTCTTGCAACCAATTCCATTCCATTTTGACCAAATTTGTAAGTAGAAATTTTATTCTTTATTTGACCAAAGCCAGTAAAAGAAACAAGTAGGGAAAATAGAATTAACTTTTTCATTAGTAGGTTGTTGGGTTAAAAGTCCGCAAATTAATAGATTTTTGTAAGAATCCTATTTACTGAACAATATATTACTCAAAAACCCTACTTTTTTTGTGAAAAAGTGCATTTTGTCGATGTTTTAGGAATAAATGACGATAATTTTCTTATAAACTTATTTGGATATTTCTTTTAATCGAAACTCTACAATTCTACGAATTAAGTTGTATGGTATAGGTTCGTTAAGAGGAAATTGTATAGAACCTTTTCCAGTTTTATATTTTAATAGTTCATTTCTAAATTCTTCATTTCCGCTTGGTAGAGCATAGAAACCTATATGGTTTTTGAAGGCTGCAAAGTAAACTAGTATTTTTGTTTGTTTAAATGCAGGCATATTGTAACTAATCAATTCTTCAGAATTTGGAGCTTCATTTTTTATGCAAACTCTTATTTTTTCTAATTTATTAGCCACTTCTTCAGGAAAATCATTAATGTACTCGGTTATTGAATTATATTTTTTTGCCATAATGGTGTAAAAATAGAAAAGTCCGTTTAAAAAAATAAACGGACTTTAATGAATCAATAAAGTTCTATTAATAATAAGTGTATCGTCTAACTTTTGAGATATATTTTGCCAATCTGATAACTTGGTGACTATATCCGTACTCATTGTCATACCAAACATATAAAACTATACTTTTACCATCATTTGAAACTAATGTAGCATTACTATCATATATTGATGGTTGTGCTGTGCCAACGATATCAGAAGAAACTAATTCATTGTTCAATGAATATCGAATTTGTTCAACTAGTTCACCTTCAAGGGCATACTTTTTCATTATTTCATTTACTTCGGCAACTGTAGTTTCTTTACCTATTTCTAGGTTTAAAACAACTAATGAACCATTTGGAACAGGAACTCTGATTGCATTTGAAGTAAGTTTTCCAGCAAGACTTGGCAACGCTTTGGCAACAGCACTTCCAGCACCTGTTTCGGTTATAACCATATTCAATGCTGCTGAACGACCTCTACGGTATTTTTTGTGCATATTGTCAACCAGGTTTTGGTCGTTTGTGTAAGCATGTATTGTTTCAATGTGACCTTTAACAACTCCCAAAGTGTCCTCTATAACTTTCAAAACAGGTGTAATTGCATTAGTAGTACAAGAAGCAGCTGAAAAAATGTTTATTTCATCTGGATTATAATCTTTATGATTTACACCATAAACAATATTTGGCACACCTTTTCCAGGAGCAGTAAGCAAGACTTTGTCTACTCCTTTTGATGTTAAATGTCGTTTCAAAGCTTCTTCAGTTGTAAAAGCTCCTGTATTGTCAATAACCAAAGCATCTTCAATACCATATTGAGTATAATCTATATCTTCTGGTGCATTTGCAGTAATAATATGAACTGTTGTTCCATTGATAATTAAAGAACTGTTATCAAAATCTGCTTCTACTGAACCTTCAAAGTCACCATGAACTGAATCATATCGTAAAAGTGAAGCTCTTTTTTCTAGAAGAACACGGTCATTTTTATCACGAGTTACAATAGCTCTCAATCTTAATTGTTGACCTTTTCCAATTTTACTCATCATTTCTCTGGCAAGAATTCGTCCAATTCTACCAAATCCATAAAGGACAACATCTTTTGGCTTTATTGATTTAAAATCTTTTGCGTTTTTCAGTTTGTCAATCACAAAAGCTTTTGCATCATTGTATTTATTATCTTCAAGATGGTATTCATAAGTTAATTTTCCAATATCGATTTTTGAAGGAGGAAAGTCAAGGCTTTCAATTGCTCTAGCAATTTCTACTGTGTCAAAAATGTTTATTGGTTTTTGTACGAACTCGCCAGCATAGTCGTGAAGATTAATGATATCACTAACATTTCTATCAATTAATTGGTTTCTAAATAAAACCAGTTCAATAGATTTATCATACCACAAATCGCTTATTATTTTAATAAATTCAACGACTGCTTTTCTTCTGTCTGCTTGTAGCGAAAGTTCTTTTTCGTATTGTGAAATACTTGTCATAAAATTAATTTAAGTTGTGTTGATATTAAATTTTGGCGCAAAAATATAAAAATCAACCAATCAACGAAAACGATTTCGTTAAAATAATAAAAAAACCAGTCCAAAGGAATGAACTGGTTAGATATTGATAAAAAAAGTAAGATGTTTTTAAATTATTATTTGAATGATTTGTCCCAATCTGTTAATCATTTGAATATTTACATTTTGATTTTCATCTTTATTGTTCAGGTATTTACCAATGGTCTCAACATTATTTGCCTTTACATTGTCAACTTTTAGAATAATATTTCCTTTTAGTTGATCTTCATATGGTTTTAAATTATCACTATTAACCTCTTTTATTCTAACTCCATAATCAATTCTAAATTTCTTTTTATCAGATGCATTAATATCTTCTAGTTCCAATCCTTTAAATTCTGTGTTGAATAATTCCTTTTTTACAAGAGTTACACCAACAACTTTAGTTTTACCATCTCTTACAAATGTTACTTGAACTTTATCATTTGGACGTTTTGTATTAATATACCCAGAAAGCTCCGCAAACGAATTAATACTTTGACTATCCAACTTTTTAATTATATCACCTTCTTGTAAACCAGCTTTTTCTGCACCTGAGTTTTTTGTTACTTTGCTAACATAAAAACCTTCAGTATCAGTAATTCCTAATTCTTTTGAAACTTTGCTATTCAATTCGCCACCTTCCACACCAAGAATTCCTCTTTGAACGTTTCCAAACTCCATAATATCTTCAATGATTTTTCTAGCAATATTAGAAGGAACTGCAAACGAATAGCCAGCATAACTTCCTGTTGGAGATGATATCATTGTATTTATCCCAATCAGTTCTCCACGAGTATTAACCAAAGCTCCACCAGAGTTTCCTGGATTTACAGCAGCATCAGTTTGGATGAATGATTGAATGCCATTTGTGTCAAGATTTCTTGCTTTTGCAGAAACGATTCCAGCTGTAACAGTTGATGTTAAATTATATGGATTACCAACTGCTAAAACCCATTCACCAACTTTTACCATATCAGAATCGGCAAATGTGGAATACGGAAGTTTTTCATCGGCATCAATTTTTAATAAAGCAATATCCATTTTAGAATCTGTTCCAATAAGTTTTGCTTTGTATGATTTATTATTGTTTAAAGTCACTTCCAATTCTGTAGCATCTTTTATCACATGGTTATTAGTAACTATGTATCCATCTTCAGAAATTATTACTCCCGAACCAGTTCCAACTTGTTCTTGTTGTTGACCACCACGATAACCATAGAAATATTCCATGATAGGATTGTAAACAGTTCTAACCGAAACATTCTTTACGTGAACAACTGTGTGAACAGCATTTTCGGCAGCAGCAGTAAAATCTACAGCTTCGTTGGACAAGCCAACTGTTCTCGAAAAACTAGAAGGAGCCGAAGTGATAATTGAATCTCTAGATTTGTTTTCAAAAAACAATTTATAAGCACCAAGAGTTGTTGCTCCACTCATTAAAGAAACCAAAAACAAACTTGATAATCGTTTCATAATCATTTTTTATTTTAAAAATTTATAGTAAAATTATAATTTTAACATATTTCAAAAATCTCTTTTAACGGTCGTTTAACACAGTTTAACGTATCTTTAATATTTATATCTTTATATATTTGTAGTACAAAAGCAATTATGGAAATCACTTTTTATAAATATCAAGGTACAGGAAACGATTTTGTTATGATAGACAATCGTTTGCAAGTTTTCTCCAAAAAAAATACCAAACTCATTGAAAAACTATGCGATAGAAGATTTGGCATAGGTGCAGATGGTTTAATACTTCTAGAGAATGACGATTTGACAGATTTTAGAATGGTTTATTATAATTCTGATGGTAGAGAAGGTTCTATGTGTGGAAATGGTGGAAGATGTATTGTAGCTTTTGCAAAAAAACTCGAATTGATAAAATCATCTACAACGTTTATAGCTACCGATGGATTACACAAAGCATCTATCGATGAGAATGACATTGTTTCTCTCCAAATGATAGATGTTCACGAAGTAAATATTCATTCCGATTATGTTTTTCTCAATACAGGTTCGCCACATCATATAGAAATGGTTGATAAATTAAAAGAATATGATGTCTTCTTAAATGGTTCAAGAATTAGGTATTCAGATTTATATGGAATGGCTGGAAGCAATGTAAATTTTGTAGAGCAAATTTCAAGTAATCATTTTGCTTTACGCACCTATGAAAGAGGAGTAGAGGATGAAACTTTTTCTTGTGGAACTGGCGCAACAGCTGTTGCAATTGCTATGAATGCAACGGGTAAAACTCTTCATAACACTATCAATCTCGATGTAAAAGGAGGAAATCTAAAGGTAACTTTTGAGAAAACAGACAATAGTTATAAAAATGTAAATCTAGTAGGTTCCGCAACTTTTGTTTTTGAAGGGGAAATAGAATGGTAACTTTAAAAGGACAAAATATTTTTTTACGTGCACTCGAACCTGAAGATTTAGAGTTTGTATATGCCATTGAAAATGATGAAGCAATTTGGGAAGTAAGTAACACGCAAATGCCTTACAGCAAATTTCTTATTAGACAATATCTCGAAAATGCACATCAAGATATTTATGAAGCAAAACAACTTCGCTTAGCCATTTGTAAAAATCAAACTTCGGAAGCTATTGGTTTGATAGATTTATTTGATTTTGATCCAAAAAATTCTAGAGCTGGTGTTGGCATCATTATTCAAAATGATGAAGATAGAAATAATGGCTACGGAAAAGAGGCTTTGGAATTAGTGATAAATTTTTCCTTTACACAATTGCAATTACATCAATTGTATGCAAATATCCAAACAGAAAATGATGCCAGTATAAAGCTTTTTTCTACATTTGGGTTCCAAAAAATAGGCGTTAAAAGAGATTGGACTTTTAGCAAAGGAAAATTTCTAGACGAAGCAATATTTCAACTCATAAATACTAAATTTTGAAAAATAAATCAAAAGTTCTAAAGATTACTCTAGCCATTGGGCTTTTAATCGTTGTGTCTGTTTTTGTGTTGTTTTTTACCAATAATACAAAAATTGATAAAGATGAGGTTTTTGTCCACGTACCAACAGGATCAAGTTTTGAAGACGTGAAAAAAATAATAAGTCCATTTGTGAAAAACATGGCTTCATTCGAATTTATGGCTGCACGTCGTTCGTATCCTGAACACGTAAAACCAGGAAGATTTTTGATAAAGAAAGGCATGAATACTTTTCAACTTGTTTCTACCATGCGACGAAATGTTCCGGTAGATTTGGCTTTCAACAATCAAGAGCGATTAGAAAATCTTTGTGAGCGATTAAGTTCTCAAATTGAGCCTGATACTTCTAAACTATTAAACTCTTTTAGAGATAGCGTTTTTTTGAAGAAAAATGGTTTTACTGCTGAAAATGTTTTTGCAATGTTTTTACCTAATACTTATCAAGTGTATTGGAATATATCTGCTGATGATTTTCGCGATAAAATGCTTAAAGAGTACAATAAGTTTTGGAATAAAGAAAGAATTACTAAAGCTACAGCGTTGAATTTGACACCAGTACAAGTGATAACGTTAGCTTCAATAGTTCATAAAGAGTCAGTTAAAAAAAGTGAAAGACCTGTAATTGCTGGTGTTTACTTAAACAGGTTGAAGCAAGGAATGCCCCTACAAGCTGATCCAACAGTGATTTATGCAAAAAAATTAAAAGAAAATAATTTTGATCAAATCATCAAAAGAGTAATTCACGAAGACTTATTTATAAATTCTCCTTATAACACCTATCTTTTTGAAGGTTTACCACCATCGCCAATAGCCATGCCAGATGTAGACGCAATTGATGCTGTTCTCAATGCAGAAAAGCATAATTACATTTATTTTTGCGCAAGCATCGAAAAATTTGGTTACCATGTTTTTGCCTCTGATTATGCTGAACATCAAAAAAATGCAAAAAAATATGCCGATTGGTTAAATGCTCAAGGAACAACTCGATAATTTGAAAATAAAATATCTTTTCCTTTTATTGTTGATTACTATCCAAAATTCATTTGGACAAGATTCATTTGAGCAATTTTTAAAACCATCTGATAGCTTAAACCAAAAGAGATTAAAAACGGTTTGGATTTCTCAAGCTGCCATTGGTGGTGCAACTTTACTAGCACTCAATCAAGCGTGGTATGCTGATTATCCTCGCTCAAAATTTCATTTTATAAACGATAATCAAGAATGGCTTCAAGTTGATAAAATTGGGCATTTTTTTTCAAGTTATCATTTGGGAAAGCTCACTTCCGAAACGTATCAATGGAGTGGTTTAGATAAGAAGAAGTCTGTTTTTTATGGTGTTGCAACTAGTCTTGTTTTCATGACTACGGTTGAAGTATTTGATGGTTTTTCAAAAAAATGGGGTGCTTCTTTAGGCGATATTGCGGCTAATTTTTCTGGTTCAGCTTTATATGTTTCACAAGAATTGATATGGAATGAACAAAGAATTATTCCTAAGTTTTCATTTCATACAACTTCTTATGCTTCTAGAAGACCCAATGTTTTGGGAAGTTCTTTGTCAGAACAAATTCTAAAAGATTATAACGGACAAACATATTGGTTGTCATTTAATATCAACTCATTTATAAAAAAAGACAATTTCCCAGATTGGTTGAATCTAGCTGTCGGTTATGGAGGAGAAGGTATGATAACTGGAAATGATGCTTTTGTCAATACTATTTTCCTCCCATCTGATAAAAGATACAGACAATTTTACTTCAGTTTTGATGTTGATTTGACCAAAATTAAAACCAAGTCACGTTTTTTTAAGACTTTTTTAACAGTTTTTAATACCATTAAAATTCCTTCTCCTACCTTGGAAATAAAGGGCATAGGAGGTTCAAAATTTCATTGGATTTACTTTTAGAAAGTATTAACTTATTGATATTCAATATTTCTAATTTTTGTTTGTATATTTGCAACCGAAAATTCAAGATGGTGACAGCACTTGAGAAAACAAATTAGATGATAAAAAAGAGTATTTATTACACTTCAATCCTACTAATAGTTGCTTTTATAAGCTCAGGTTTTAAACCAAACAATGCCCTTATCTCCGACTGGTTTCGCATTGATGGAAATGAAAGTTTAATTTATAACTTTCCTTCCCTTAAAAACAATGATTATTATGCTATAAATGTTCCCTTCAAAGGAAAGTTTTTTATCGGTTTTAAAGAAGCTGTGGCTTTTAAAGAATCGCAAGGGAAATATAACAAAGTCAATACTTTGGGTTATTTGGGTAAATACCAATTTGGTATGGAAACGTTAAAAACAATAGGGGTAAAAGATAGTTTGTATTTTTTGAATAATCATAAGCTTCAAGAAGAAGCTTTTGTTACGCTACTTTCCAAAAACAAATATGATTTAAAAGAGTATATCGAACGTTATAACGGAAAAATAATTAATGGCGTTAAAATTACTGAATCGGGAATTTTAGCTGCTGCTCATCTTGGCGGACCAGGTTCTGTAATTAAGTTTTTGGAAACCAATGGTAAAAGAGCTAAAAAAGACAGCTATGGAACTTCTGTGAGAACTTACCTGAGGGATTTTGCTGGTTATGAAACCAAGGGAATTATTCCAGTTAAAAATGCCAAAGTGAAATAATCACACTTTATGAATAATAAAAATACAAGGTCGGTTATGTAAATCGACCTTTGTTTTTTTCCAATCGGCTACACGTAGAGTTTTAATATATTCAGTTGGTAAAGTGATATCGGCAGCAACGCACAAATGTGTGTTAGGTTGCAAGATTTGCACCAAATCTTCCATCAACTTATTATTTCGATAAGGAGTTTCAATAAAAATCTGTGATTGGTTTTTAGAACTCGATAGATTTTCAAAACTTTTCAATGCTGATTTTTTTTCACCTTTATCAATAGGTAAATAACCATTAAAAGCAAAGCTTTGTCCGTTCATTCCGCTTGCCATCATCGCCAATAGGATGGAAGATGGACCAACCAACGGAACAACTTGAATGCCATTTTCGTGCGCCAATTTTACTATAACTGCGCCAGGATCAGCAACACCTGGACAACCAGCTTCACTCATTAACCCTACGTTTTCGCCATTTAAACATGGTGAAAGCATGGTTTTATGTTCTGTTACTTCGGTTCTTTTGTTTAAAAGCGATATTTTTAAATCTGCTTGAACTTTTTCTGGATGAATGGCTTTTATGAATTTGCGAGCAGTTTTTTCGTTTTCTACTATATAATTGCCTATAAAATCAATTGCCCTTTTTACCGTTTGTGGCAAAACATCATCTGGATTATTTTCGCCCAAAGTTGTTGGAATTAAGTATAGTTTCCCTTTTAATGGTGCTGTTTTCATTGGTTAGGCGTGTTTTTCAATCAACTTTTTTGCTAAAATTTCACAAGCTTCATCTAGCATTTGATAAACATCTTCAAAGCCATTTTGTAAGCCAAAATATGGATCTGGAACATCTACATTTTCATTTGGAAAAAGTTGATTTAAAATTAAATCCACCTTTTTTCTCTCATCTTCAGTTTTGGCTAGCTCAATTACATTGTCATAATTGGAACCATCCATAACGAAAATATAATCAAAATTTTCAAAATCTTTTCGACCAAATTGTCTTGCCCGCTGAAGAGATATATCAAGACCATGTTGTTTTGCTGTCAGAATGGAACGTTTATCTGGTGGACTTCCTACATGATAATTTCCTGTTCCTGCAGAGTCTACAATAAATATATCTTTGGGTAGTTTATTGGCTAGAATTCCTTCGGCTAATGGCGAGCGACAGATATTGCCCAAGCAGACCATTAAAATTTTTACTGACATATTGATTAAAAAAAGCGAGTGGTTAGCTCGCTATTTGGTTTATAATGATAGTTTTTTGTGTATATCTTCTACGAATTTTTTGAATTGTTTGTCGGTAGAAACTAGATTGTCAACTGTTTTGCAAGCGTGAAGCACAGTGGCATGATCTCTATCACCAATTTGTGAGCCAATATTTGCCAAAGATGCTTTGGTGAATTTTTTTGCGAAGAACATTGCTAGTTGTCTAGCTTGAACCACATGACGTTTTCTAGTTTTAGATTGAAGTGTATCAACATCAAGCTGGAAATAATCTGAAACTACTTTTTGAATGTAATCTATTGAAATTTCTCGTTTGATATTTTTTACAAACTTTTCTACGATACTTTTTGCTAAGTCGAGTGTAACTTCTTTTTTATTGAAAGATGACTGTGCTATCAGAGAAATAATTGCGCCTTCGAGTTCACGAACATTTGTTTTGATGTTTCTAGCTACATATTCAATGATTTCCTCTGGCATTTCTACACCATCACGATACAAAATATTTTTCAGGATAGAAATTCTTGTTTCATAATCTGGTTGGTGCAACTCAGCTGATAATCCCCATTTGAAACGCGATAAAAGACGTTGTTCAATGTCTTGCATGTCAACAGGAGCTTTATCTGAAGTCAAAATTACTTGTTTGCCATTTTGGTGTAAATAATTGAAGATGTGGAAGAAAACATCTTGTGTTCCAGATTTTCCAGATAAAAATTGAACATCGTCAATAATCAAAACATCTATCAGTTGATAAAAATGAATGAAATCGTTTCTATTATTTTTCTTAACGGAGTCTATATATTGTTGCGTGAATACTTCAGCAGAAATGTATAGTACTGTTTTTTCAGGATATTTGTCTTTTATTTCAACCCCAATTGCGTGAGCTAAGTGTGTTTTCCCTAATCCAACACCACCAAAAATCAATAATGGGTTGAAAGACGTTCCACCTGGTTTGTTAGCAACTGCCATACCAGCAGAACGAGCCAATCTGTTTGAATCGCCTTCAAGGAAATTATCAAAACTATAATTAGGATTTAGTTGAGACTCAATTTTTACATTTCTAATTCCCGGAATAACAAACGGATTTTTTAATTCAGGACTTAAGTTTTTGTATGGAGCATCAACTTCTTGAGATTTTATTGGACTTCTGTGCGCACTTGGTAACTGTTCTGTAAAAGGTTGTTTGTTACCATAAGTGTTTTCCATTTTAATTTTATAAAGTAACTTTGCATTTTTGCCAAGTTCTTTAGTTAATGCCACTTTCAATAATTTCACATAATGTTCTTCAAGCCATTCGTAGAAAAATTTACTAGGAACTTGAATGTACAATGCGTTATCAGTGAGTTCAACTGACTTAATCGGCTCAAACCAAGTTTTAAAAGCTTGCTCCTGAATATTGTCCTTGATAAATGCAAGACAGTTTTCCCATACCGATTGCGCAGTTTTGCTCATATTATTATCAGAATTATAGTAATTATTGTTAGGTTTTTTTGCTAAATGCGTGAATAGTTATTCACAATTTTTTGGGGTAACAAATATGTGAATAAAAATCTATAAAAAAAAAGATTTTTGTATTGATTTTTTAAAAATTTTGTTGTAACGTGTCTAACTGTTTCTTTTAAAATAAATTAAAATATTATGAATCAAGATTGTGTTGAAATTAGAGTAAGATATTCTGAAACTGATCAAATGGGAGTTGTGTATCACGGAAGCTATGTGCCTTATTTTGAGATAGGTAGAGTAGAGTGGTTGAGAAAAAAAGGAATTTCTTATAAAGAACTTGAAGCAACTGGAATAGCTTTACCAATTGTTTCTATGCATATAAATTATAAGAAACCAGCACGATATGATGAGCTACTTAAAGTTACTACAAAACTAAAAAGTCAGAATGGTGTAAAGATTGAGTTTGATTGTGAAATTCGTAATGAAAATGATGAGTTATTAACAACTGCACATTTTATTTTGGTGTTTGTGGATGTAAATTTAGGAAAACCTATTTTACCGCCTGATTATGTTTTGAAGGTGATTGAGATTTGAATTTTTGTTTTAATCTTAGAAATGGTTTTTCTACTAAGTTATAGGAAAAGTAACTAGCAACTATAGTGAGTATTAGAGATGAACAAATGAACAATATAAAATTATTCTTTTGTAATAAATTAAATTTTAAAAATGCTTTTTCTGTGAATGAAATTGCTATTACATGAGTTAAATAAAGGCCATAAGTGTAGAGACCTAATTTTGAAAACAAATTACTATCTTTAATCATAAAAAAATTATTTTTTTTGGGTAAAAAAAGCATCAATAAAAATCCAAACAATACTCCATAAATTGAATTTCCTATAAAACTAAATAATCCAAAGTTTAAATATTTTGAAAAAAAGATAACAACTATAACTAAAGTAAGTGTAATAAGTTTAAGTAAAACTGAAATCTTAGTTATTATTTCTTCTGTTTGTTCTTTGTGTTTAATTAATAAATAAGCAGGTATTGCCCCATACATAAAATAATCTATGTTAGTTAGAATTTCTAATTTCATGATGTTATTACTATCAAAAACGAATTTTGATAGTAATGAAATTAAAATTATGAGTATTGCATACTTAATCATTTTTTTACTTTCAATAAAGAATATAAGTAATCCCCAAATTATGTAAAAATGCTCTTCTATACATAGAGACCACATTACAGGAATAGGAGAAACATTAGCAAATTCATTTTGAGAAATTACTTGATAATTTTCTAGAAAAAAACAGGTATATAACCAGTTTGGTGAATAACCAATATTAGTTGAAGAAAGGTTTAAATAATTAATTATGAATGGCGAAAAATAGGCAAACAATATCATAACATAATACAGTGGCCAAATCCTTAAAACTCTTCTAATCATAAATTTTCTAAAATCTATTTGATTTTTTTCTTCTTTCTCTAGTAATAGAATATATGTAATTAAAAAACCACTTAAAACAAAGAAAAAAATAACTCCAATATTACCTCTACCTTCAAGCAATCCCAAAAAGTTTTTTGAAAAATGCACGTAGGGAATATGAGAGAAAAAAACTATCAAGAAAGAAAAAAATCGTAAAGCATCAAAACTATGGAACTTGTCTTTTGAACACATATATAATTAAATTATTTTTCTTTAATAATTTGAAAAATTAAAAAAGGTATACGAAATATAAAAAAAATCGCTTTACTATTAAAAAAATAGTTTCATCTGTACTATTGTCATCAACTAGAATTACTTCATCGACAATGTCAAACGGTATTTCTTTGTAAGTATCAATAAGTGTTTTACTTGCATTATAAGCAGGAAGGACAACGACTATTTTTTTTGATTTACCATTATTATATTTTCTTTATCTCTACTTCAAATAAATTATCAAAGATGTCGAATATCAATTCGGCATTTTTTTTTCTAGTTGCAATGGTTATTTCACAACTTTCATTCATGTTTTGAGAAATTATAGACAAGTTTTTTTCTTTAATTATTCTCATAACTTTATTCATGTTTTTGTAGTCAAAATCTATTTTAAAAAATATATCTATAGTTTTCTCTACAATTTCAGCATTTTCCAAAGCCATTTGAGCCGAAGTTCTATAAGCCGAAATTAATCCACCAACGCCTAATTTTACGCCTCCAAAAAATCGGACAACAACAACCAAAACATTCGTTACACCAAACGATTGTATTTGACCATAAATTGGCATTCCAGCACTATTACTTGGTTCACCATCATCATTTGCTCTGTATTGTATCTTATCTGTACCAAGTTGAAAAGCGTAGCAAAAATGCACAGCTCCATGATGTTGCTTTCTTAATGTTTCTAAATGATTTTTTATCTCATCTTCGTTAGTTGCCGGAAATGCGTAACCAAAAAACTTGCTGTTTTTTTCTTTGTATAGAATTTCTTCCGAAGGTTTTGCGAGTGTTTTGTAGGTGTCTTTTGTTTCCAAAAATTACAATGGTAAATGTTTTTGTTCAAACAGTTCTACGACATCTTCATTCATTGGATTGATATTCCAAACATACAATCCTAAACTTTCTGCTACATCGGTATTTTCTTTTTTATCATCAACAAATAGAGTTCTTTTTGGTGACAAATCGTGTTTGTTAAGGATAGTTTGAAAAATTTCTGGTTGTGGTTTGCGCATTCCCATTTCATAGGAGTAATACACTTTTTCAAAACATCGGTAAAAATCAGTGTAAAAAGACATGCCTACTTTGTGCTCAAATCGGTCGATATGTGTAGAGTCAGTATTGGTTAAAAGAAATAATCTATATTTTCCAGAAAGCATTTGTAGAAATTCTAACCTATGTAGAGGAAAATCGCCTATCAAGGAATTCCATGCTTTTTTGATTTCTTCTAAGGAAGCATTAGGAATAAATTTTTGAAAAGATTGAATGAACTCTAATTCAGAAATTTTACCTTTTTCAAATAAATCATTTTGAGCTATTAGTTCTTCATTTGGTCCAGGCAAACCTAGTTTTTTAAATTCTTCAATGGATTTCTCTTTCTCCAAGTTGATGAACACATCTCCAAAATCGAAAATAATAGCGTTAATCATGGTTATAAAAGGTTAATAGTTGATCATTTTTAATCTTTTTTTCTACATATTTCCCATTCAATCTTGGAGCTTTTACACCATTGTGAAAAATTTTGTCACCAATAAAAACTCTCGCCTCATTCCACAATCCAGCATTTATAAACGTGTCCAATGTTTTTTTTCCGCCTTCTATTATCACAGATTGGATGGAATGTTTAACTAAAATTGAACAAATTTTTTCAGCTAGACAAGTATCAAAGATAGCATTTTCATAAATAATATTTTCATGCGATGGCAAATTTTCCATCTCAGAGATAAAAATTGTTTTTACCGAATTGTCTTTTACAAAATAACCATCGTCAACTTTTCCAGTTCTGTCTAAAATTATTCTAACTGGATTATTCCCGTTCCAATCTCTGGTATTTAGTTTAGGATTGTCATCTAAAACAGTATTTGTTCCTATTAAAATTGCCTGTTCTTCACTTCTCCATTTGTGAACCAATTGTCTTGAAAATTCATTAGAAATCCATATAGGTTCTTTTTTTTCTTTGTCAGTTGGCGCAATAAATCCATCTTTACTTTCTGCCCATTTCAGGATGATGTAAGGTCTTTTTTTGTTATGAAATGTAAAAAAACGTTTATTCAATTCGCTGCATTCTTTTTCCAGAAAACCAACTTCTACCTCAATTCCAGCTTCCTTTAATTTTTTTATACCATTGCCACATACTTGGCTGTTTGGGTCAATGGTGCCAATGACAACTTTTGGGATTTTATTTTCAATTATCAAGTCGCTACATGGTGGTGTTTTACCAAAATGACTACAAGGTTCAAGCGAAACATATATAGTAGATTTGGCTAAAAGCGATTTATCTTTTACAGCGTTTATCGCATTAACTTCAGCGTGAGCTTCACCAGATTTTCTGTGCCAACCTTCACCTATTATTTTATCATCACAAACAATAACACTTCCAACCATTGGATTAGGATAAGTAGTTCCAAAACCGTTTTTGGCTAGCTCTATGCACCGACTTATATATCTTTCATGAATGTTCACCATACAAAAATAGTATATTTGCGAGATAAGTTTGTGTCATGCTGATTAGAGAAATTCAAAAAAAAGACAATCCTCAAGTTGCCAATGTAATAAGAACCGTTTTTATTGAAGATGATTTCCCAAAAACTGGAACTGCTTTTGCAGACGAGCAATTAGATTATATGTTTGAAAGCTATGATGTTCCAAATGCTGTTTATTTCATTTTGGAAGATGAAGGAAGAATAGTTGGTGGCGCTGGAATTTCAAAGCTCGCGAATTCTACTGATAACATTTGCGAGTTGCAAAAAATGTATATTATAAATGAAGCTCGAGGAAAGGGTTTTGCCCAAAAACTAATTCAAATGTGCCTTGAAAAAGCAAAAGAAATGGGTTATGAAAAATGTTACCTCGAGACATTACCCACTATGAAAGCTGCACAACATTTATACAGAAAGTTTGGGTTTAATTATATTGACAAGCAACTTGGTAATACATGTCACACAAGTTGTCACGTTTGGATGATAAAAGATTTGTAGAATGTTAATTAAAGAGTATAAACAATATTTTATTAAGGAACTTTTGGCTATTTATGACGAAGTAGAAGCCGAAAGCTTTTTCTATTTAACTCTAGAAAAATTTCACCGACTGAGACGAATTGATTTGGCTTTGCAACCCAATTTACAGATAGGAGAGAATGAAGTTGAAAAATGGAAAAGTGTACTTACAGATTTAAAAAAGCAAAAACCAATTCAATATATTCTTGGTGAAACACAGTTCTATGGGTTGCCATTTTTAGTGAATAAAGATGTACTAATTCCACGACCAGAAACCGAAGAGTTAGTGGAATTGATTTTGGCAGAAAGCCGAAAATCAAAAGTCGAAAGTCTCAGAATTCTAGACATCGGAACTGGTTCTGGTTGTATTCCTATTTCGTTGAAAAAAAATTTACCTGATGCTGAGGTTTTTGCCGTTGATGTTTCTGAAAATGCATTAGAAGTTGCAAAAGAAAATGCCAAGTTGAACGGTGTAGAGGTAAACTTTATTAAAATAAACATTTTGGAGACTGAGGACTTAGATCAACAGTTTGATATTATCGTTTCAAATCCGCCATATGTAAGAATGTTAGAAAAAGAGGAAATAAAGCCCAATGTTTTGGAGTTTGAACCTCATTTGGCTCTTTTTGTTGAGGATAACGATCCACTTTTATTTTACCGTAAAATAGCTCAATTAGCGAAAAAAAATTTGAACGAAAACGGAAAATTATACTTCGAAATCAATCAATATCTTGGTAAAGAAACAGTTGGTTTGTTAGAAAGTCTTGGGTTTACAAATATCAAATTATTAAAAGATATCTACGGAAATGATAGAATGGTAAAATGTACAAAGTCAGAAGTACAAATTACGAAGTAAGAAATACTATATTAAAATCATTAAGACTAAATTAAAATATTATTACCAACATGATTGATATGAAAACAAGAACAAAAAAATTCACAATTGATTGTGCTATTTTATGTTCAAAGTTGCCAAATTCAAGAGAGTATAATGCTTATGTAAATTAACTTATTAGGAGTTCAAGTTCTGTTGGGGCTAATTATAGAGCATCGCAACGAGCAAAATCAACAGCAGATTTTATTAATAAATTAAAAATTGTTGAAGAAGAAGCTGATGAAAGTAATTTCTTTCTCGAAATATTATTAGAAATCAATAAAAGTCAAGAATTAAAAATTGAAATGGAAAAGCTTTTAAAAGAAGGAAATGAAATTTTGGCTATTGTAGTCGCTTCAATTAAAACTTCCAGAAAAAATCAACGTTGAAAATAAAGTTTTCAAATTTTCAGACACATTTCTAAATTGCATTTTTTACTTCGTACCTGTAATTTGTGCTTCGTAAATCGTAAATCGTAAATCGTAAATCGTACTTCTTACCTCTTAATTTTCTCTTTCATTTTTATTCGTAACGCAAAGCTTCAATTGGGTCAAGTTTTGAGGCTTTCACGGCTGGATACGAACCAGAAACTACTGCAACCAAGAATGTGGTAACTACTGCCCAAAATATTGCCATCCAAGGAATAACAAAGTCAAAATCAATAGCAACAGCTATCATGTAACCAGTAAAAATCCCTAAGATAATGCCCAAAATTCCTCCAAGTTGACCTATGATAAGCGTTTCCACAAAAAACTGAAAAGCTATAGTACTACGTTTTGCTCCAAGTGCTTTTCTAACGCCTATTTCGCGAGTTCTTTCTGTTACGGAAACAAGCATGATATTCATTAACGCTATCGAAGAACCAAAGATTGTTATAATGCCAATTATCCATGCAGAAACATTGAGGAAACCTGTCATCTCTGCAATTCTATTTATCAAATCATCACTTCGAGAAATGCCAAAATTATTATCCTCAACAGGGTTTAATTTCCTAACTCTTCGCATAGTAATAGTTGCCTGTTCTACGGCTTCGTTGAGCATTTCCTTTTTCTCAACCATTGAGCTTACGCTATAATTAATATTTGGCGCAGAGAACATAGAACGTGCCACTTGAATAGGTATTAAAACTCTCAAATCTTGGCTGTTGCCAAATGTGGAACCTTTCTCTTTCAGAACACCAATTACTCTAAATTTTGTTCCTCTAACCGAAATAATTTTATCCAATGGATTGACGTCTTTTAGCAAACCTTTGCTAGCAAAATCGGAACCTAGAACACAAACTTTAGCATTGTTTTTTACATCAAAACTATTCAAATTTCTACCCGTTGTAACTTCAAGACCTGAGTTTGGAACAAAGTTTTCGTCAACTCCCATTACTGAAACTTCGGGATCAGTTTTTTCGTTTTCATATTTAACTTCAGCTTTTGAAGTCGCCATGAACGAAATTGAAGTTCGAGTTAGTGGAAATTTGAATTCTTTTCTGAACTCATTAGCTTCAGGGTAGGAAATAATTGGATTTATTTTTTCAACTTCATCACCACCATGCCTTCTAGATGTAAATTCATATTGATTGATATTGAACGTGTTGGAACCCATCGAAGCAAAATTTGTTGACAAAGTATTTTGCAAAGCAGAAACCACAGTCAAAATACCTACCAAAGCCCAAATTCCGAGCGCAATGATAAGGATGGTTAATATTGTTCGCAGCAATTGGGTTTTGATGGAACCCGAAGCAATTTTGATATTTTCTTTAAAAAGACCTAACATATGCCAAATTTGACACTAAAATACATCATTTGTTACAAGTTTGTGCAAATTGTTTTTCAAATTAGTTTCAAAAAATAAGATATTTGCATGGCAATTAGCAATTGATAAGTAACAATTGATAATTCGTAATTATTTATTTTTAATTCATAATTGAATAAAATGGCACAAAAACCAAGTATTCCAAAAGGAACAAGAGATTTTTCACCTGTCGAGGTTTCAAAGCGTAATTATATTATTTCGATAATGAGAAGACATTTCGAAAATTATGGTTATCAACCCATTGAAACACCAAGTTTTGAAAACTCTGAAACCTTGATGGGAAAATATGGTGAAGAAGGTGATCGTTTGATTTTTAAGATTTTGAATAGTGGTGAATATCTTAAAGATGTTCCAATAGAGTTTTTGGAATACAAACAAGAAAAAGTAATTACACCAAAAATTTCCGAAAAAGCACTTCGATATGATTTGACTGTTCCATTTGCGAGATATGTAGTGCAACACCAAAATGAAATTGAGTTTCCGTTCAAGCGATACCAAATTCAACCCGTTTGGCGTGCTGATAGACCGCAAAAAGGAAGATTTAGAGAGTTTTATCAATGCGATGCTGATGTGGTTGGTTCCACTTCGTTGTGGCAAGAAGTAGAATTGGTTCAATTGTATGATGCTGTTTTTGCTGAACTTGGATTGAATGGCGTAACTATTAAAATCAACAACAGAAAAATCCTTTCAGGAATTGCTGAAGTAATTGGTGCTTCAGATAAATTGATTGATTTTACAGTAGCTTTAGACAAATTAGACAAAATAGGCGAGGAAGGCGTAAAGAAAGAAATGATTGAAAAAGGTATTTCTGAAAATGCTCTCGAAAAAGTGCAACCTTTATTCAATTTTACAGGAACGATAAACGAAAAATTAGAAAAATTATCTCTTTTACTTTCTTCATCAGAAGAAGGGAAAAAAGGTATAGAAGAGGTTTGTTTTATTTGTGAGAATGTAATCAGTCTTGGGCTTAAAAAAGCCAATTTAGATCTTGATGTGACACTTGCTAGAGGTTTAAACTATTACACAGGTGCAATTTTTGAAGTTGCAGCTCCAAAAGAAGTTGCTATGGGAAGTATTGGTGGTGGCGGAAGATATGATGATTTGACAGGGATTTTTGGTTTAAAAAACATGAGTGGAGTAGGGATTTCATTTGGATTGGACAGAATTTATTTGGTTCTAGATGAGTTGAATCTTTTCCCAGAAACGGTAATTGGTTCTACTAAAGTGTTGTTTTTGAATTTTGGCGAAAGCCAAGCTTTTGATGCAATGAAAGTAATTACAGTTTTAAGAGATGAAAATATTAAAGCCGAGCTTTATCCTGATGATGCTAAACTAGATAAACAATTTAAACATGCTGAAAGGAGAAATATTCCTTTTGTGGTGAAAGAGATTAGTGATGGAATGTTTACTTTAAAAAATCTAAAAACGGGCGAACAAAAGCAGGTTGATTTGAATAATTTGATTGTTGATTTAAAATAAAAAACTCCCAAGAAATTGGGAGTTTTTAGTGTCAAAAAAATCTAAAACTAAAACTATTTAATCAAAATCTTCTTGGTAACGACACCGTTATTGGTCATTACTTTTATAATATATGTTCCTGAGCTAACTTCATTAGGAGTAACCTCAATTGATGTTTGCGATAGTATTTCTACATTCCAGTCGGCAACTTTTTGTCCTAGTAAATTATATAATTGAATATCTTTTACTGTTGTGCCAACTAAATGATTTTTAATTGAAATTATATTGTTATTAAAGCTGTAAGTAACCTCAATCCCGTTTTCTAAATCATTTTGATTTGTGTTTAGAGCATTTGGTCCGTTAAATCGTAGTGAAAATCTATTATCAAAAGTTCCAATAGGCATTTCAATTTCGAATGTTTCATTTTTAATACTGTGGTATTCGTTCGTTACGTTATCATAGATAAAAATGTTCTGATTTTCATCGAAATTTTCTAAATCATCAATTTTAAATTTCACTATTCCTGCAACAGCAGTTTTTATACCGATAGGAAAAATACTTTGAATATTGAAATAAGTATCGCCTTGAATGTTCAGTTTTTTGTTTGAATTGACAAAATACAAATCAATTGGTTGGTTGTCGATAGTTTCAGCATCATATCCAGCATCAATTCCTGATGTAGCATATTGATTCATAAAGCCAAGTAATATTTGTTTATGATAATTATTTGCTGATGTGTATCCTAATCTCAATTTTGAAAATACTTCTTGAGTAAAATCATCTTCTTGATTATTATAATTTGTATTCAATGGGTTAACAACACTATTGTTAGCTCTCAATAATGAATTAGAAGCTGTATTAGTTTCTTTTATGAAAATTCTTTGGTCATTTTTAAAAGTTATTGTTCCTCCTGTATTTGAGCCTTTTACAAAAAAGCCTTGACCAACAGGAATAAATCTTCCAGGAGTTTTACCATTTATTTCAATTTCATCTTCCAAAGAAATTACAGATGCTGTTCCGCCTACAAGAGAACGTGTTGAATAACCGCCTTGATACTCAGATAGATTGTGTGTGTCGTTCGATTGATAATTTTCCCAGAAATAAAGTGTTCCATTAATCGAGCCAATATTATCTCTAATAAATTTATCAGCATCAATGGCAGATGGATATGGGTTTCCGCTAAGGTTCAAATTATTTGGACCTACAATTGATGTTATTGTTCCGTTGTTTGGTTTACCAACGAAAGTATAATTTTGTGAACTATTGTCAATACCGCTTCCTTTCATAGTGAAACCTTGTCCAGCATTCAAAATTCCATTTTCCCCTACAAATGTCCAGTTAGCATAATTTGGTGAAAGATTTTGAAATTTATATATCCAATAATTACTGAGCGTTATAGGTGTGGTTTCTAAACTATTGAAACCCGTTGTCCATTGAATATTTTGTGGAACCGAATTAGTTCCGTCTTTCATAACATCTGCAATTGTATAGCTCAGATAGTTTTGAGAACTGCTCACAGGCGAAGACCAATAATTATAGTTATATAGATTAGCTTGTCCTTTTTGATCTCTTTCTATATAACCAGTGCTTTGTGTATCGTATTCGCTATTTATTGTTTGGATAAGTTGAGACTTATCTTTTAAATCAAGTTTGCCATTTATTTTTAAATACCATGTGTTTTGCAATTTAGTATCATTTGTCATTGTAACTGTTGCATTGGTATTTATTGTTAAACCTAGATTTGTTGTGTTTGAAGTTTCAATTATATTATTATTTACATTAATGATAGCCCAAGAAAAATCTACAACATCAATTCCTCTTACATGACTACTAGGGTTGTTTATTGCATTCACAAAGTTGCCATCAGCTATTGTTTGGAAAGGCATTGGCGCTTCTTGATTTATGAAATCAATATTGTAAAACGATAGATGATTATTGGTTAATCTATTTAAACTTGATTTGTTTGAAATATTATTTTCATTAGTGGAATTGAAATCAAAATAGCTTATTAAACTTGAACTCAATAAACTGTTTATTTTCATCGGAATTGCTTTTCCTTTTATGAAATTATCGCTAAAGTCCAACTCTTGGTATATGATTTTTCTATAATCAACAATGTCCAGAGTTCTATTAAATATTCTTACTTCATCAATTTTACCAGTAAAATAATTGCCATTTGTCTCTGGATTTTTACCAATGGTAAGCATTGAAGTATCTGCTATGTTTTGTGTAAGAGAATTAAATGCATCAACTACTTCGCCATTTATCAAGAATTTTACTTGATTGTTTCCATACATTAGACCAATATGATACCAACGGGATTTATCTAGAATAGAATTGCTTGTATAAATATTGTTGTTCACAACAGCTTGAAGTTTTCTGCTTTGATTTATTTTAAGTTGGATTTTTTTCTGTCCTATGATTATACCATCATGGTTCAAGTTTTCACTCAAATCGATCCATGATGTAATTGTGAATTGATTTAGATTATTGATTACGTTGCTAGATTGTGCATAGGAATTTACTCCATTTAAAGCCAAGCAAAATTTTTGAGTATCTTCATTTTTAGATAAACACAAGATAGGTTTTCTATCAATTGTAATGCTCGAAAAGCAAAAAATTGTTTTGAGTGCTATAGCAAGAAATACATATTTCTTTGCAATTAATTGATTGTTTCGTTTCATACACTTGTTTTTTGACAAAGCATGTGCTGTTGTATAATTTTGACAGTCCAAAACTATATACATTTTTTATTAAACATCGATAAAATACTAAAATAATCGACGAAATGCATAAAAAATAATAAAACAAATGTAATAATACTACAAAAAATATTTTTAATAATGTTTTCCTAATAAGTAAAATTGAGGTTATTAAATAAAAAAAGCCTTCATTAAATTACTAATGAAGGCTAAAGTAGCGAGAGGGAGATTTGAACTCCCGACCTCAGGGTTATGAATTTCAAATTTTATGGAATTTAAACCCTTTATATTGTTGATGTGATGAAAATCGTGTACCGTTTCGTGTACTCAAATTAAACTGCAATATAATCATTTTTTTAATAATTCAAATTTACCCCAACACCAAATCCCATATCACTATCGTAATGAGTTGTTACACCAAGATTGCGTTTAATTATGTATCTTAAACCTGCCATATACTCTTTATCCGTGTTCCACATTAAACTCATTCTAAGTCTTTTTGAAACTGGTATATCCATTCTTTCAAATTGCAATCTAAAATTTCCATCAATAAATAATTCGGCTTGTGCTTTAATTAGCATCGGCAAAGTGTATTCGATACCGGCACTTAATACTGAACGGTTGTTTTTTGTATTGGTTTGATTGAATAGATTTTTTTCCATTTCTCCTTCTTCCATTTTACGGTAACGCCAATCAAAACCTATGAATGGCATAATCCATTGCATTTTGCCAATATACCGCCCAATATGTGTTTCGGTTTCGTACCCGTGCATATCATTATAGCCTAATCTCCATTCTGTACCAATACTCCAACGTGTGTTAGCAAACATAAAATGACCATCATTACCATTAGTGGCAAAATCGTTTTCTGTCATAAAATGAAATTTTCTATCATCAGCAAATAATTTGCGTTGTGCTAATTTAGGATTTTGAATTAATGGGTTAGGTGCTTGATTTTCATAAGTGAAAACTCTGCCCATCCCAGCCATCATGTGATACAGAATATGACAATGAAAAAACCAATCACCATCAACATTGGCATTTAATTCTATAGTATCAGTTTCCATCGGCATAATATCAATGATGTTTTTTAGCGGTGCGTAATCACCTTGACCATTTAGTACTCTAAAATCATGTCCATGTAAATGCATTGGGTGTCGCATCATTGAACCATTGTAAAGCGTAATTCTAACATTTTCACCTTTTTTGATTAGGATTTTGTCGGTTTCAGAAACTACTTTGTTGTCTAAACTCCAAACATAACGGTTCATGTTTCCCGAAAGTTCAAATTTCAATTCCTTTACTGGAGCATCTTTTGGAAGGTTGGTTTTAGTCGGCGATTTTAGCATGGCATAATTTAAAGTAACAATGTCTGAAAGTTTGTTGCTGTCATAATCGCTTTCCGTCATTTTCATATTGTCCATTTTATCGCTAACTTTCATTTCCTCGCCAGTAATTTCAGGATACATTACCACATTCATATCCATTTGATTGTAGGACATTTGCATTCCCATATCGTCTAAATCGCCATTCATTTTCATCATTCCGTTCATCATTTTCATACCTTCAAAATATTTCAATTTTGGCAATGGGCTAACTAACTGCTTAATGCCACCACCAATATATATTGAGGTTGATTTTGTTCTGTCTTCGGGAGTTGCCAGTAATTCATAGGATGTTTTATCAGCAGGAATGGTTACAATTATATCATAGGTTTCGGAAACAGCAACGATTAATCTATCTACTTCAACAGGTTCTACATCGTTTCCATCGTTTGCTACAACAGTAATTTTACCTCCTGCATAGGTTAGCCAAAAATAAGAGGATGCACCACCATTTGAAATTCGCAAGCGGACTTTATCACCGCCTTTGAACTGGGATAATTGACTTTCGTATTTACCATTGATTAGAAACTTTTCATAATAGACATCACTTACATCCATAGCATTCATTCGCTTCCATTCGTTAGTAACTTTGGTTTTAAAATGACCGCTTCTTATGGCTTCAGCATAACTTTGCGTTGTTCCTTTTTTAATTGCAAACCAATCCGTTGCATTATGTAGCATACGATGAACGTTTTCAGGTTTTAAGTCTGTCCATTCGCTTAAAATAATAGGAACCGTAGGCAAATCGTCAATACCTTTCCTAAAGGTTGGGTCAGTGGTTCTTTTGTTCATAACAAATGAGCCATACATCCCGATTTGTTCTTGTAAACCAGTGTGGCTATGATACCAATGTGTCCCGTGTTGGATAATTGGAAATTTATATAAGTGGGTAGTATGTGGCTTTATTGGCATTTGAGTTAAATTAGGTACACCATCTTCTTTGTTAGGTAAAAACAAACCATGCCAGTGCATGGAGGTTTCTTCGTTTAACTCGTTATGCACATATATTTCTGCAATATCGCCCTCTGTAAAAGTTAATGTTGGCATTGGGATTTGTCCGTTAACTGCTATTGCTCGTTTTTCTTTACCCGAAAAATTTACAATTGTATCACGAACATATAAGTCGTAACGAACGGTTCTTGGAGGCTCACTCTTTGCTGTAACATTACTTTTTATTGGTTCAGTTTTTTCAACCTTTCCTGAATAAGAAATGGTATCTTTTGTTATAACATCTTTCTTTGGATATTGAATTTTATCCTGCTTTGGGAGGTTCTTTTTAACACTTGTTTTTGGCTTTTCTTTTATCAAAGTCATACCACATTTTGGACAATTACCCGGTTTCGTAGCATGAATTTCGGGGTGCATTACACAGGTGTAAGTTACCGGTTGTGATTGCTTGAGCACTTTGGCTTCCGCAAAGGAATATATAGAAAGGACAAATATAAGAAAGGTTAATTTTTTCATTTTTTTAAAGTTTTAAATTTCGTAATCGTAACGCATTTACTATTACAGATACTGAGCTAAATGACATTGCTAAGGCAGCTATCATTGGAGATAATAAAATTCCAAAAAACGGATATAAAACTCCCGCTGCAATTGGAACACCTAACACATTATAGAAAAATGCGAAAAATAAGTTCTGCTTAATATTTCTCATAACGGCATGACTTAAATTCTTGGCTTTCACTATACCTTGCAAATCGCCTTTTACTAATGTGATTTTGGCACTTTCTATGGCTACATCCGTTCCTGTTCCCATTGCAATTCCTATATTAGCTTGTGCTAATGCAGGTGCATCATTTATACCATCGCCCGCCATCGCTACAATTTTTCCTTCGGATTGTAAACGTTTTATTTCGTTTAATTTGTCTTCGGGTAAACACCCTGCTTTGTAGGATGATAAGTTTAATTCATCTGCAACGGCTTTGGCTGTATTAACATTGTCGCCAGTTAACATTATTACTTCAACACCTTGTTGCATTAGTTCTTTTATAGCTTCTTTACTCGATATTTTAATTGCATCAGTGATTGATATAAAACCAACTGCAACGCCATCAACAGCAATATATGAAACAGTTTTCCCTAGTTTTTGTTCGGCAATAATTTTGTTTTCCAAATCAATTGGAACACTAGCCTTTACTTGTTCCATTAGTTTTTTATTTCCTAATGCTACTTTTTTATTGGTTACTGTTCCTGTAACTCCTTTGCCTGCAACGGCTTCAAAATCTTTAACTTCAATTAATGAAATGGATTTTGTTTTTGCATAATTCACAACAGCTTGTGCCAATGGATGCTCACTATACTGGTTTAACGAAGCAATGCTTTGTAATAAATCATTATCGTTGTTATCTGACGAATAAATTTTTTCTACTGATGGTTTTCCCTCTGTAATGGTTCCTGTTTTATCAGTTATTAGAACATTAACCTTATTCATATTCTCTAAAGCTTCCGCATTTTTTATCAAAACGCCTGATTGAGCACCTTTACCAACACCCACCATCACTGACATTGGAGTTGCCAATCCTAAAGCACAAGGACAGGCAATAATTAAAACGGCAATAGCATTTATAAATCCGTAAACTAATGCAGGTTCGGGACCAAATTTTGCCCAAATGAAAAAGGTAATTGCCGAAATAATCACAACAATTGGCACAAAATATTTTGCGATACTATCGGCTAATTTTTGAATTGGCGCTCGTGAACGACTGGCATCATTTACCATTTGAACGATTTGAGAAAGTAAGGTTTCTGAACCCACTTTTTCAGCTACCATCACAAATGATTTATTACCGTTGATTGTTCCTGCAATTACATTATCATCTTTCTTTTTGTCAACTGGTATTGGTTCGCCAGTAATCATAGCTTCATCAATGCTACTTTCCCCATCGATTATTTTTCCATCTACAGGAATTTTGTCCCCAGGTTTTACTCTTAATAAATCGCCTTTTTTGATGTCGTGGATTGAGATTACTTTATCGCTTCCGTCAATGACTAAAGTAGCTTCAGTAGGAGCCAATTTTAATAATTCTTTGATTGCTCCGCTAGTTTGACTGTGCGCTCTCGCTTCTAACAATTGTCCTAATAAAACCAAAGTTAAAATGACAGTTGTAGCTTCAAAATAGAGTAATACTGTTCCGTGTTCTGTCTTAAATTCGCTTGGAAAAATATCAGGAAAAAACATTCCGACTAAACTAAATAGAAAAGCCACTCCTGTACCAATTCCGATAAGAGTAAACATATTCAAATTCCATGTTATTATTGACTTCCAAGCACGAACAAAGAATATCCAACAGGCATAAAATACCACAGGAAGCGAAAGAATTAATTGTACCCAATTCCATTTTGAAGCGTCCATTAGTTGAAGTAATGGATTGTTGTGTGCCATTTCTATCATTGCAATAACGAAAATGGGAGCTGTAAATACAACCGCTATTTTCATTTTCTTAACCAAATCCTTATAAGTCTTTTGGTCTTCAGTGTCAGTTGGATTCATTGGCACTAAATCCATCCCGCAAATAGGGCATGAACCTGGATTTTCACTAATTACTTCGGGATGCATCGGACAAGTATATAAGGCTTTACTAACGGTCAAGTCTGGTGCTTTAACTAAATCCATTCCACATACAGGACAGTCGCCTGCTTTGTCATAGACTTTTTCTCCTTCACAATGCATTGGGCAATAGTATTTTCCATTAGCATTACTTGGCACTTTTATTTCATTTTTGTGGCTATGGGAATGTGTGGAGCAACAAGATTTTGAAGTAGCTTCATTTGTATTTGATTCATGTGGGTTTTTTCCATTAGTCATTTCTATGGTGTATTTTCCAACTGCTGTTAATGCTTCTTGAAGCTTTGTTGTTGGAATGTGTTTTTCCATAGTTATACTTGCTATAGGTGGGTTTAATGAAACTTTAGCTTCAACGCCATCAATAGCATTCAATGTTTTTTCGACTATGGCACGACAACCATCACAAGTCATTCCGGTGATGTTATAAGTATGTATCATCTATTGTTATTTTAATACAAATTTCCAGTATAACGGTTTATTGGAGTTGCACAATTTTGGGTTTGAGTTGCAAGATTTATAAATCTTCTATTTGTCTTCGTTTTACAGATTTTATGCTTTTAAAATAGGTTGGTGAAAAGCCTGTTGTCTTTTTGAACTGGTTGCTTAAATGAGAAACGCTACTGTAATTTAGAGAATAGGCAATCTCACTTAATGATAGTTCATCGTAAATAATTAACTCTTTTACTTTTTCAATTTTTTGATTTATAAAATACTTCTCGATGGTAGTATTTTCTACTTCAGAAAACAGATTGCTCAAGGTATTATAGTCTTGATGCAATTGCTGTGAAAGATAGTCGGATAAATTGCTTTTTAAATCATTGTTTTTATTCTGAACTAAATCAATAATGAGTGTTTTAATCTTATCAATTGCTTTACTTTTTCTATCATCAATTAAATCAAAACCAATAGCACGAAGACTTTTTAGTAATTCATGTTTTTGGGTTTCATCAATATCATTTTTTAATTCGACTTCACCCAATTCAACTCCAATAGGGTTAATGCCCATATTTTCAAATACAGACTTTACAACCATTTTGCAGCGACTACAAACCATATTTTTAATGTATAGTTTCATAGTAAAAAGTTTTTTTCTTGAATAATATAAACTAACCTTGCTAAATGAATAACAAAGTTAGTTTAAGTTCCTGACCCTAGATTATGTGTTATTTGCTTTCTTCTGTTTTTTCGGGAACTGGCTCGGTTAATTTCATACCGCACTTGGAGCATTTATCATTCATTTTGCCTTGTACTTCAGGATGCATAGGGCAGGCATACATTTTTTCGTGGTTTTCCATTGTTTTAGTTTTATCGTTCATCATTTTACTATCGTTATCCATTGTTGTACTATCGCCCATCGTGTGGGAATGGTCTGTTGAAGCTTCTTTGCTTTTTTGGTTACAAGAAACCAATGCGAATGCCATTACTATGGCTGAAAAGATTATTTTTTTCATTTGATGTAATTTTAAATTATTTAATTGTTTCTATTGTTTTCCCACAAGTCAACATTTGGGAACCGTAATAAGGATTTTTGATTGCGTTTTCTTTACTTAACCAATCAGCTCCTTTTCCATCGTTTGCCATAGGGCAATGTTGGTAATAGGTTGGTGTTTCTTGTTTTGAAACTTTGATTAGGTCATACATTTTTTTTGACAAATCCATGAAATGGTCACGTTGATGTTTGATGTCTTTTGTATCGGCAATATGTTCAGAATGCTCTTTTAAATCATTCAATACTTTCATCCATACCATGTGAACCTCCATTTCTAATTTATCCATTTTCACGTTGTTAATCGCTGTTAATAGTGCTGTAGCTTTTACAGAAGCACTATTGCCATCAGTTTTTACTAAAGCATCTTTTAGTTCAAAATAACTATCAAATACTGGTTGCAGTTGATTTGTCTTTTGCGTTTCTGTTACAGTTGCGGTATTTGACATTTCCATTTTAGGATCTTCGCTTTTAACTGCCGTTTTTGCTTCACGCTCATACTGACAACAGCCGGGAAGTTTTGAGTAAACATCAGCAGGGGCAAGGAATTTTTCGCTGTCATAACCAACAAGAGCAATACGTTTTAGTATTTCATCTTGATTGGTTTTACTTTCATCATAAGTCAGGGTTGCTATTTTGGTATCTTCATTCCAATCGACTTGGGCAATATTTTTTAGATTCCCTGCTTTTTCTATTTTGGTTTTGCACATTCCACAATTTCCGAATACTTTAACGGCTTCTGTTTTAGCATTTTTTATTTGTGCATTTGATAGTGTGATTGATAGCAATAGCACTATTGCCATCATTGTTTTTTTAAATGAGTTCATCGTATGTAAATTTTTAAAATTAAAGTTATTAATCTATCATAAGATAACGGATTAAAATGCTATTGTTTTATGATTTGATTAAATTATAAAGAGGATTTAAGCAAATTTTGCTTGTAGATTTGACGCACTTATGGCTGTCAAAATTTGGATTTAGCTTATTTTTGGTATTAGCCAAAGGGAATGGAAACCAGAAGAAATAAAGGTTTCGGTATTAGAAAATTTTTGTTTTTCAGTAGAAAAATCAAAGTTATTATTCTTGAAATTTAATTCAAAAGTTGCTGTAAAGCCATTTGTTACTGTTGTACAGCCGCATTTTGAGTGACCACATTTACCACCACAACCGTTATGGTCTTTTGTTTTGGAATTATTGTCGTTACTGCAACAACTGTCTTTGTCTTCTTTAGACGAAGTTTCTTTTTTACAAGTATGCTTTTCGGTTTTATTTCCACATGAATTTCCACATGCAAAAGTATTGCTTGGCATCAATAAGATACCAAAAATTACGATTAGTGAAATGTGAATTTTTTTCATTTGTTTATAATAGTAGGTCAAAATTAATTAAAAATTTTATTCCTTTAGTATAAATAAATATTAAACTTTTTAAAGTCATCACCTTGTCCTGAAGAAAATTACTGTTTTTACATTCTTCTAATCCCATTTCCTTTTTCATCAATTAGGTCAAAAGTTTCAATGAGTGAAATTATTGCAGTGTTTATTTTTGAAAGCCTTTGGATTTTCTTTTCAGTATCAGATAATACAACTGCAACGTTTTTTTTGCTTGCAATCTTTTTCATTGCAAAGTAAATATCCGCTAAATCTGTTCCTGTTTCAAAATCGGAATTTTCAACAACGGAACTACATTTGATTTTAAAACCTTGCTTTTGCAATTCGGTTACTTTTGTATTCCAGTCATTAAATTCTCCTTTATCAGGATAAACAACAATATTCTCTTTTTTGATTGGCTCTAACAATTGCAATTTTAAGTTTTGTTTACTTCCAGTTGCCATCCATAAATATTCAGGAATAAATAGGCTCATTATGATTGCAGTCTTTTCAGATTCTACAATTGCAATTGTATTGCAATGATATTGCAATGGTATTGCAATGTGTGTTTGCAAAGAGTTTGCAACCCCTGTTTTAAGAAGATGCAACCCAAACAGGCATTGTTTGAGATTAAATTTATCCATATTGATTTTCTTATGAACCCAGTTAATATGTGGAAATGGATTTTTAACTCTTTTTCCTGTGTTTTCGTCAAACAGAATTATTTTTCCAGTATGGACTTTTTGATTTTGATTGATTTGCCAAAACACGGTTGCACCCTCCCAATGTTTTGAAGTTCCTATATTATATTTTGCGATGCAATTTTCAACTTCATCTTTTGCAAAATGCTTATGTAGGAACTTTGCAAAATTGTTATTGCAATATTTTTTTAATGATTGCTTTACCAATAGAGGGTCAATAAAATCGGGAATTAAATTTATCGTTTCAATATTGACAATTGCAATGCACTCATTTTGTTTTGGGTTATTATGATAGCCACAACTTGTCTCTCTGTCGCATCTACCGTAAGTTTCTTCAAGATAATCACTTGTAATTTTATTGATATACCTAACAAATCTTCTTTTGCCACAGTTAGGGCAAATAAACTTTTTACTCGACTTATCTAATGAATACTTAAACTCGGTCATAACTATTCGTAATAATCGTAATTCTCGTAGTAGTCGAAGTATTTACGACCATTACGAGAATTACGAGGTTAGTTTTTGGGTTTGAAAACGGTTGCAAGTAAATATTCAATTGCATCCTCTTTAGTAAATTTGACTTTTTTGCTTCTTTTCTTTCTAAAGTCGTATTTGGGTTTTTCTTCTTGTCCTTTGACCAATACAATAAATTTCTCCCTCTCCTCTGGGGAAAGTGCTAGGAAAACTTCATATACTGTATTGGCAGTCATTTTTAAAGATTATTTTTCTTTAAAATGATTCTTACCGTACCCTCTGAAATACCTAGTTGTCTTCCAATTTCAGATTTTGAAATACCATTTTCAAACAGCTCCAGTATTTTTGAATTACGCTCATTTGCATCCCCAACACTTAATGTTTTTAAATGTTCATTTTCTGAATCATAGCCGTTGAAACTGAATTGTAAAAAGCTATTTACTTTTTCAATTCTACAAACGATAATGTTTTCAGAATCGTAAATCTGTTCACAATTACGTTGTTTGATTTGCTTGATATATCTTAATCCAATTTCTTGATGACTTTCTCCAATTGCAAAACTGCTATCGCAAAAGTTCATTAACATTTTGCTCCCTGATAAATGGTTTTTTGTTATTGGTTTGCAAGTATCAATTTTTGGTGTGTGCGCTAGAACTAAAATTGATAGTCCATATTTATTTTTCAAGTCTTTTAAAAATTTCATCAATGGCAACGCATCTTTTGCTTTCTCATTATCACTTTTCAAATAAGTGATATTGTCAACAATTAAAACTTTAACACCAAAATCAATGATAGATTTTTCAAGGGAATAGAAAAGAAACTCTTCAAAGGTTTTAAACCGTTTGTCTTCAAAATAATCGGGATTTATCTCTGCTCTTAAAAAGTTGGCACTAAATGAAAAATGATTTGTGAAGTTTTCGGAATATCTATTTTCAAACTGTTTGTCTGAAAGTTCAAAATCAAAATAGATAATTGGAGTAGGTGGGCATTCTAATTTTAATCCACAGGTAGAAATTCCAGTACTAATACTGTTGGCAATCTGAACCGCTAAAATTGACTTGCCTAAATTAGTGTCAGCAAACAAAATACATATTTCTCCCTCGAACCAAAATTCTCCGAACAACATTTTGGGGATTGGTCTGTTTTTGGCAATTTCAATAAATTGGTTTGCTGATTTTATTTCAAAAATGGAGTTAGAATCAGAAGCTAATTCTTTCTTTAGTTCATCTTTGAAACTATCGAGATTATTATTCATAACACTTAGATTTTTTTGCAAATCTATTGTGGTATGTGAGTAGGAATTTAATCTTAACGCTTGAAAGTAATGGAATTACAACACTTTACAAAAGTTTAAAGAAGTTTACAGAACTTAAAAGTATTGATTGAGTATTGTTTCTAATTCATTCGTTATTCTCGAATAATCAGAATCTTTATTTTCATTTACTTTATAGCCAAAAATAGAGGGGTAAGTACCGATATTGCAATTAAATGTTCTTATTAAAGCATCATATAATTCAGTTTGCGTACCATAAGTAATAGTTAGCAATTTCTTTTCAATTAGAAATTCTATGATATACCTCAATTTTTTTCCCTTAATAGTTGGGTATCTCTTTAAAATGGCTATTTCAATTTCTTTGTTTTTTTCGTGGGAAATAAAATCGCTAAAGCTTTTCTCTTTAGGTGGGATATTAAATGAGAACTTTCTAAATACAGGTGTTTCCTTTACTTCTTGGATGAAATTTTGCTGATTGAAATTTTGTGCTTTAAGACCAGTTATTTTTTCAATTTCTGCTATGTGTGTATTGAAGTTAAGACTTTGGCAATTAAATAAAGATTTTGTGTTTGAGTCTTTCTCTGGGGAGTTTTTCTCAAAATAAAACAATAATTGATTTGCGAAAAAAGTATAGGCTTCAAGTTGTTTGAGGTAGTTTTCAGATAGATAACTGAAACTGCTAGCACTTAGTGTTTCTTTATATTCTATTAGTTTAAAACAATTGTTTTTTAATTTACCGGACTTTAACAAGAGTGTTGAGAATCCGAGACTGTTTTCATATATGAAATTCAAGTCATCATCCATATAAGTAATACGGTCAATAACTGATTTGCTTTCATCGGGAAGTTTTTTAAACTCTTCCATATCAAGGATTGACATAGGGATATAGAAAATAAAATTTCTAAATATCTCATTGCACAATTCGTTATATTTTAAATTCAGTTCAGACATTAATTATTCTTGTTTTTATGTTCTCCGCATTAATGAGGTAAACATCCCTCATTTCTTTTGTAATCTATTGATATATAGGTTTTTTCGGTTTGTTATTTTATAGCTAATTACAATATTGTTCTCTAGCGTTTAGAATTTTTCTAAAGTTGAAAAAATCCAAATTACTCCATTTTTTGTTTATGTTCTCATTATTTTCAACAGTCCATGCATCAAATAATCCTGAAGCTCGGTGCTTCAAATGAGGAAAATCTAAAATCAAATTTGAGATAAAGTTATGATTGTTTTTTGCGAGAGCCAATATTATATAGGATTCAATATGGTCAAAATGATATTTATAAAAATCGGTTTCTGTCTTCAAAAAATAATGATGATACGTTTCTGCTTCATCAAATTTATCATTCCATAACAACACAGAACAGATAATATGAAAGCCTGAAATTTTAGTTGATTCATTTTCATCATTTAGATTATGCGCAATTGCAATACTCACATTTTCCAATGCAAATGCCTTTAAATGCTTTAAGTTTCTACTCAAAATTAAATAGGATAACTTAATTAATGCAGAGCCACTTTGGTTCATACTTAATACATCAAAAAACATCCTTATCGTTCTGTCATCTGCAATACCAAGATTTAATTCATTAGTTGCAATGATTTCAGCGATTAACCCATTGAATTTATCTTCAAAATCTATTTCTTCGATTTCTTTTAAAGCATTGAGAATATATTGATTTGACAATTCACTTTTACCCTCATTGAAATAGGCAATCCCAATAATCAAACCAGCACAGGGGATTTCCTCTAGTATAGTTTTAAGTACTCCAATACACTTTTTATCATCAACATCTAAATAATCTACACCAATTAAATATACCTCTTTTGGACTTTTGCTCCCTAATTCAATTATAAATTTAGGGTCAAGAAATTCAACAGGTTCAAATGTTGCTTGCAATTGGCTTAAATGAACTTTGAAACTAAATTCAATTTTATCATCGGAGGATTTTATAAGTTTTAAATCGGTGGCTTTTTCTTTGATTTCTAATAGTGATCGGAATAATGTGCCTCTCCAATTGATATACTCATTTTCAATTTTGTTTTTATGTACAATTTCGTCGAATATAGTTTCCAAAAACGCACCTTTCATTTTGGTAGCAACCCAGTTACTATTAAACTCAAATCCTTCCCCAATGTCTTTAATAGATAAATAAAGTTTGGTTTCAGAATTTTTGATAGTGTAATTGGGTAATGCAACGCAATTGTGAGCGATGCTAAAGAAACCGCTTGTAAATTGCTCTCCTTTTTTAAATCGAGGATAAATTCTATTGGTATTTATACTACCGTAGATGCTTTTCCACATAAAGTTATGGTAAATGTATTCCTTGCCCATTTCACTTTACCTATTAAAACGCATTAAATTTATCCCCCAAATAATGTTTCAAGTTATACTTTTTGGTAGTATCTAATGCTCTTTCCAAGCAAATGAACTTCTTATCTGTATTGGTTTTAAAATAGTCAACGGTATCTGCATTGATTACTACATCAAGACAAATCAAAGTTTCTTTTTCGCCATCACTTGCAAGTTGTACTTCGTTGCTTGCAAACTGGGTTTGCAAACCTAGTTTGTAGTTAAGATTATAACCGTTTTTCAGTAATATCTCGGTTAACAGTTCTGATTTGTTGAATGCATTGACTAACTGTGCTTCTTTGTTTGCAATATAGGTTTTGAGTAATTCAACGTTTTCTGCTTCCGTTTTTTCAGGGTCTGGTGCAAAATCTACTCTAGGGAAATTTGACTTTTGCAATTTGAACACTTTAAACCCTAATCCTTGCAAGGCATCTTCTTTTTTATCGCCAGTAAATAAATCAGGCAGTTTACTTTCTTTTTCTTTTATGATATTTTCAATAACTCTTTTGTTGCGTTCAATGGTTATATCACTTATTTTTTTATAACCTGCTTTGTATGCTTCACTTTTTTCATCAGTTGCTTCGGGGATTTGAACTAATATAAATTTACGATTACCACAATTTTTATTTAAATCTAAAATTGAATGGGCTGTAGTTCCTGAACCACCAAAAAAATCTAGAACAATTTCATTTTCAATTGTTGATAATTCAATTATTCTTTTCAATAATCGAGTTGGTTTAGGAGTATCAAACGGTGGATTTGTAAATAAATCTCTAATTTCTTTGGCAGCTTCTTGATTATCTCCAACATCTTGTCTAAACCAAATAGTTGAAGGTGTAATGCCTTGTTTTACTTCCGTTAAAAATCTTTTTATAGAAGGAACATTATCTCCTTTAGGACCAAACCAAATTCTGTTTTCTGAAATTAATTTCTCGTAATTTTCTTTTGAAGTTCTCCAACATCTACTAGGCGGGGGATTAACAACTCTTCCTGAAGGTGTGGTGATTGGATAATCATAGTTTTCGCTGTAAGTTTTTACGGAAAAATCACTAGATTTCCAATTTCCTCTTGGGTCATTGTCAGGATTAGAGTATCGTTGATTTTGCTCTTCACTTCTTTCTAGTAGATTAATGTTCCATCCATCTTCTCCATTTATCTTTTTAGATTTAGCATAACATATTATATGGTCATGCATTTCTGAAAAATACTTTGCATCATTTTGAGGACTATATTTTTTTTGCCAAATAATATTTGCTACAAAATTATCTTCTCCAAAAACTTCATCACATAATTTTCTTAAATGATGTACTTCATTATCGTCAATTGAAATAAATATCACGCCATCTTCTTTTAGCAATTGTCTTGCAATCAATAAGCGAGAATACATCATGTTTAACCAATTGGAGTGATAACGTCCGTCATTTTCAGTGTTGGTGTCAATCTTCACGCCATTTTCAATATATTCCGCATCTTCCCAATAGGCTTTTTTATCTTGAGTAAAATTATCACTATACACAAAATCTTTACCTGTATTGTAAGGCGGGTCAATATAAATACACTTTATTTTTTCTCGGTAACTACCGCTTAACAGTTTTAAAACTTCTAGGTTTTCGCCCTCTATAATGAGGTTTTCGCTATTGCTTGGATTAACGCTTCGGTCTTCATCAAAAACTAACGTTGCATTACTAGGCGTGAACGCATTGCGCTTGGCTTGGCTTTTACCAAACCAACGAAATTCATAGCGTTCGGTTTCATTAACCAATTCAGGATTAACCGCTTTTTTAATTTCATCAATATTCAAATTACCCTCACTGGTAAACCAATCAGGATATAGTTGTTTTAAGGTTTGCAAACGTTCGTTGTTCCAATCGTTGCTGTTTGGCATGTAGTCGTTTATGCTTTCCATTATTGTAAATCCTTATTTTTTTTGTTTGTCAAACCTTTGGCATTTTTGCCTGTTACAATTTTGTCGCCTGTTTTGGCTTCAATTTCTTTTCGGGTATTGCCTGCAATGGTTCCACCTTGCTTGGCAATTATTTTACTTTCGTTAAATGTTTTTGGCTGTTTCTTTTTTGAAATTTCGGTTGTTGTTGCTTCTGCCAACATATTAAGTACCAATTCAAGATTGGTCATGTGGTCTCGCAGGTTCTCTTTTTTGAGGTCTTTTAACTGCTTGTACTGTTTGGTGGTAATTCCCGTCCAAGCTTTTGTAATTTCATCAGTAAGTATGGCATATTCTTGCCCTTTTTTGACACCTCTTTTGTCCCATTCGTCCGTTAGTTCCTTACGAACTTCAATACTTTTTAAACGTTGGTTTACCCATTCTTTAGAATATCCTTTTTTCAAATAAGTTTCCATTAAACGGTCAAACCCAATTTCAGGGTCTTCAATTTCATCAATTCTTTCACGCCCCATTTTGGCTAACCAAAGTTTAAAGGGTTCAGCTTTGGGTGAGGGAACGGATTGAATTAAACGAAAAAGTTGCTCTGTATCAGCTACATCGGTCATTCTCATTTTTCCATCAGGAGCTTGCATTTTCAAAGCGTGACAATTCGTCACGGTTTCATTTCCCTCTGCTTTAAGTCGTTGTTTTAGTTTTCTCCAATAGGCAGGAGCATCAACGCTTTCGGTTAAAACTGCCATAACATCAATTATGGAGAAATACCATTTTTCTTCATCATCATTCCAAACAGACCGAACTTTTTGGGTCTCGAATAGCTTTATACTTGTTTGTTTTTCCATAATTGTTTTAATGTTAGGTGTACGTTGTTTTCGTACATCTTATTTTTTTAGAAAATTTCTACTGCTTCTATCAGTTTGCTAACATCAGCAAAGTGATAAATCACTACCATTTTCCTGACGTTGGGAATAAGGTTATATAATTGTATTAATTGTTTTATCTGCTTCGGTTTTGAAGAAACTATACTCTTTTACTGGAGCTTTGTATTGTACTTCTAATCCCAATTTTTCAAAATGCTTAATAGCACATCTTATTTTGTAAATCTCACTTTCTTTTAAAGCTTTTTTGTCATTGATGTCGTTAGTACCTTTGGTTTCAATTACAAAATAAAACTCGTTTTCATTGCCGTCTTTTAGATTTTTGCGTTTCATTACTAAACCAAAATCGGGTTCATAGTCTCCAATAGGTGTTTTTATTTTATACCAACTTGGCAGTTTCAAAAAACAAACTACTTCTACATCTTTATCGGCATCCAAAGAGAACTTTTTTTCTACATCACTATCAATTAGCATTTTGTCGAAGACACCTTTATTAGGGGTTGCAACGTACCCTTTGTCGGATATGTTTTTTACAAAATCATTAAACTCAAAAGGGAAACTTTCTCCGGTTAATTCATAGTTTAATCCTCTAATCATTTCATCAAGTTCAGCGTTGCGAATGATTGCAGAAGCTTCGTGAATGAATCTTGGTGGATTTTTAACCACTTCTTTGAGATTAGTCAATTGCTCAAATATTTTGAACATTGAAGTATAACTTAATCCTGTATTTTCACTTAACTCTTCAATTAAATCTAGTGGAGTGAAATTTGTTTTTTGTTTTACATTTTCCGAACCTTGAAAAGTATCTTGTTTTCCCTCTTCATTGATTGAATCAATTAAAAAGCTAGATGCTTCAATGACAAAATCAGGAATTGTAATTTTATTGATTTCGGCAACGGCACTTTCAATTAAACGCTCTTCATCAAAATTGACTGTGTATTCTGTTTTTTTGGCTAAAGCACTCCAATATTTTCTGAAAGCTTTGTCAATAGTTTCATTTGTATTTCGTTTGAATTTCACTTCATCGGTTTGCAACCCTTTATGATTGTGTGTCATTCCTGCACCTGCATTAGTAGTGCCATAAACTGATTTGATTTCTTCCTGATACTGGGTTACAAATGTTTCATAAGTTTCATTAGGAATGACTGTGAGTTGATTTATACGCTCACTATCATCAACATCAATTGCATCGTAAACTCTTTGTCCTTTTTGATTAACACAAATACGCAAACCTCTACCAATTTCTTGACGCTTTTTGGTTTCAGAATAGGAATTGTTAAGTGTTGCAATGTTGAAAACATTTGGATTATCCCAACCAACTCCTAGAGCCGAGTGTGAAAACACAAATTGAACAGGATTAGACAAGGTTAATAATTCCTCTTTTCCTTTTAATATCAATTCATAAATTTTGGCTTGTTCTTTTACGCCACCCTCATTGTCTGCAAATTCGCCACTTGATTTTTGTGCAAAATAATATCCTTGAACACTTTGTATATGTTCATCAGTTGGAGTGTTTCCATTATGATATTCAGGATAAATCGCTTTGTATTTTTCTACAAAAAGATTTTTGATAATTGGTGTTTCTCCAATGTAGTTTGCCACTCGGTCAATGAATATAAGCGACAAACATTTTATTTCTTTGGGAGCTAATTTTTGTGATTTTGCAAAATGTCTGTGAATTAACCACTCTATTTGCAACGCCCAAATATTCTCTAAAGTTCCTGAAATTTGTTTTTCTAAAATTTCTGCACCATTAGAAAAGGTAACAGTCCATTTTCCAGTTTTTAAACTTTTGTTGATGTTGGAAATTGTATAATTCAGATAACTAGGGTTATTTGTTTTTTCTCCCAAATTATCTCCATTGCAAAGCCAACCACTAACTTTAAATTCGATTTTGTTAGATGTTTTACTTAAATGCCATGCTTTCAATTTTACTTTTGGGTCTCCCTTTCCAAATTGTATGTCAGCCAATTCAATTTTTAAAGTTGCTTCGTCATTTTTTTCGGTTACTGTTAGTACTTCAATTTTCTTAACCAAACCCTCTTTATAGCTGTCGTAAGGGGTTAATCTATAAATCAAATTCTTAACGACTTTATGTGTTGCCGAGTAACGAATTTTATATAATGGATTAAGCTTTGCAATTTGAGTTATGGAATTATCTGTATCCATTCCCTCTTGCGGTTCATCCATAATAATTATTGGATTGGTTTTGCCAATGGCTTCAATAAAAGGAATATTGTTAAATAAATCTTCCCTTTGTGCTTGGTTCAAAATTTTATCTTCTGAATTGAAAGAAGCCAAAGTCATTATCATTACTTGGGGATATTGTTCCTCGATGAACTGACTAACTTTTTGAAGTTTTTTGCTGTCATATTCAAAAGCATCGGGTTTAAAACCATAAATACTTTCGAGTTGCCTTTCAAACGCTTTAAATGTTCCAATGATATTTTGACGAATTGCAACTGATGGAACTAAAATTATAAACTTTGTAAAACCGTATTCTTTGAAAAGTTCAAAAATAGTTTTGATGTAAACAAGTGTTTTACCTGTTCCTGTTTCCATTTCAACGCAAATATCTCTGTCATTTGAAAGCTTTGCAATTTCATCTGAAATACCGTTTTCTAGTAATACATTTTTAATGTTATTTTCAATATCAACAGTTGTAAGTTTTGTTGTGTTTGAACGAATGCCCTCAATACAAGAATTATCAAAATTATTTTTATCAGTACCATCAAAAATTTTGACTACTGATTGTATAGCGATGTCTTGATAATTAAGGTTTTCTAACTTAAAGTCCATTAAAGGCTCTTATTTAATATTGAACTGTAAATATAATAGAAAAATACTATGATTTTAGTAAGAATTTAGCAAATTACTTATCGAAGTAAGTTTGAATAATCCTCTGGTAATTCTGCATCAATATCTCGTAGATATTTCTCAAGAGCGGTCATAGTAGAATGCCCCGTAACTAACATTAATTTGCTTTTAGTTTCAAATTGAGAGCTAGTTTTTCGCATTTCTCGATACAGTTTAGTAATGAAAGTATGTCTGAAACTGTACATTCCGTAATCTTTATTCAAGTTAAAGTGTGTTTTTACAACTTCTTTAAATCGTTTTGAGAAATAGTCTCTTTTATTGTTTGGTTCTGTAACCCAATCTTGCCCAAAGCCAGTAGGGGTAAAGAGAAAACTTTCAGGGGCAAAATTTGATAAATCGGGTAAATCATTCAGCAAAATTTCAGGTATAATTTTGATTTTTACTGCTTTATTTTTTGTTCTCAAATAAATCCTTTTCCCGACTAAATCAATGTCTTTAATTCTCAGTTCACAAACTTCGATTGGTCTTAAAAAGTTATAGGACACAAATTTTATGAATAGCAAAAGTAACTTGTCGTTCTCTTCGAGAAAAGAATAAATATCTTTCTGCATTTCAGAGGTGTAAGTCTTATTTCTTTCAGGATTTGACTTTAAAACATTTATCTTTTTGACTAGGTTATCTGCAATTACTTCATTGTCTTCTAAAACTTGAAATAACGAACTTAAATCTGCTCTTGTATTGTTTCTGTTTCTTGCACTTGAATTAACCAATACGTCATTCAGATAATCATTAATAACCTTTTTGGTTATGAAAGTTATTGGTTTGTTTTCATCCAAAGACTTTCTAAATTTTCTAACTCTTAATTCAAAGTTTTTATATGAAGTATCTCTGATTGTGTTCTTCTTTATGTTTAATGCAAATTCAAAAGCTTCTTTAATTGTTAGAGTTTCGGGAATTGCAATATTTTCTTGAGGTATTGCAATGGTTTTACTAGGTATTGCAATTGTATTGTTGGGAATTGCAATGGCTTCAGTAGGTATTGCAATATTTTCTTTTGGTATTGCAATGCTAGTATTGTTTCCTTTTGAGGCTTCGGATTGCTTTTTATTGAGTAGCTCTTCAATATTATTGGTTATGTTAGGATTGAAGCCTTTTTCAAGTAAAAATTCTAGTGCAACACACATTGCATTCAAGTATTCAACCCTTTCTTTTTTAGTTTTTAGCTTATTTACATTGCCTTTGATGTTTGGCATTCTTTTTAGTTTGCCAGTTTCTGCATCTCTGAAACTATAATAAATGTACCAACTTTTTGACAAAGCTTTTGCTTTTTCGGATTCACTAAGTTGATTCCATAGCAGAATATTTACACCGCCTGTAAAGATTTTTGGAGCAGTAAAGTCTTTTTGTTTCAACAAGTTTTTTGATTGATTAATTTGGGAATAGTGTTCTAAATCGTGTACTAAATCGTGTACTTTTTGTAAATGTAAAAATATTTTAGACATAAAAAAAACCGTTTAGAGTACCTAAACGGTTGATTTCCTTACTTTCAATTTTGTAGCGAGAGGGAGATTTGAACTCCCGACCTCAGGGTTATGAATCCTGCGCTCTAACCGACTGAGCTACCTCGCCATTCGGTTTGCGGGTGCAAATATAGAACTATTATAGTTTTAAGCAAACATAATTTACTTATTTTTCATATTTTTAAAAAACGATTTTTTTTTTGTTTTTTATTCTATATATTTCCAAAAATTTTCAAATTATGGAAAGCAAAATACGTTATGAGCTTGAGTTTCCTATAAATTCATCACCTCAGTTATTATATCAATATATTTCTACTCCATCTGGATTACAAGAATGGTTTGCTGATACAGTGAATTCTAGAGGAGAATTTTTCACTTTTTCTTGGGATGATAGCGAGGAAATGGCAAGATTGGCATCAAAGAAAACAGGTGAAAAAGTAAAGTTTAAATGGGTTGATGAAAATAAAAAAGATACAGAATACTATTTTGAGCTAAGAATTTTGGAAGATGAAATAACAAAAGATGTCTCTTTGATGATAGTAGATTTTACCTTTGAGGATGAAATTGAAGAAGCTAAACTTTTGTGGGAAAACCAAGTTTCAGACTTGAAACATGTAATAGGTTCCAATTAATTTTTCACTTCCTTTTTCATGAACTATATTTGTCCCGTTTTTTAATGGGATTTTTTTTATGATTAATTTTAATGGAGTTCTTACTGATAAATCAGATTTTATAACACCTTCAAATAGAGCATTATTATATGGTGATGCTGTTTTTGAAACTTTTAAAGTTGTAGATAATAAAATACTTTTTTTGGAAGATCATTATTTCCGTTTGATGTCTTCTATGAGGATTTTGAGGATGAAAATTCCAATGAATTTTACATTAGAATATCTCGAAGAACAAATTATTTCCTTAACCTTGAAGTTGAATATTGCTAACAATGCAAGAGTAAGAATGACCGTTTTTAGAAAAGATGGTGGATTATATGCTCCAGAAACTAATGAAGTTTCATTTATAATAACTGCAAAGGAAAATTTATCAAGAGAATATTTATTGAAAAAAGAAAATTATGAAGTAGAACTTTTCAAAGATTTTCATGTTTCCAAACACTTGATATCATCATTAAAAACAACTAACAAGATTATCCAAGTTGTTGCATCTGTTTTTGCCAAAGAAAATGGTTTTGATGATTGTATTCTAATTAATGATGAAAAAAATGTAGTTGAAACGATTTCTGGAAATATATTTATGGTTTTAGATAATCAAATAATTACTCCGCCAGTTTCAGATGGTTGCCTTAACGGAATTATGCGTAAGCAAGTAATCAATGAATTAAAAAGTTCTACGGATTTTAATGTAATAGAAAACTCAATTTCTCCTTTTGACTTGCAGAAAGCGGATGAATTATTTCTAACAAATGTAATAACTGGAATACAACCAATTACAAAATATAGAAAAAAAAGCTACACAACAGAGGTGTCAGAAATGTTATTGAGAAAAATAAATTTAAAAAATAATCTAGTTTAGAATTGGATTTTCACGAGCATTAGACCATATTAAATATTCGCCACCTAATTCTAAAATTTGTTCTTTCCAAAAACTTGTAGAAGCAATACTTAATATTTTCTTACCATAAATATTTTTATGCAAAATCCATGAATTAGCCTGTAATTCTGTCTCCAATTGATTAAATCCCCAACCAGAATAACCAAGGAAAAAGCGTATGTTTTTCTTTTTAACTATTCCTGAGTTTAATAAATCTTTGGTTACTTCAAAATTACCTCCCCAAAAAATTCCATTAGAGATTTCAACACTATCAGGAATGAGCTCTGGAATATTATGTATAAAATAGAGATTGTCTTGTTCTACTGGACCGCCATTATAAACTTTAAACTTTGAATTGATTTCTGGAACTAAATCATTTAATTTAAATTTTAATGGTTTATTCATGATAAATCCTACCGATCCATCCTCGTTATGATCTGCCAACAAAATAACGGAACGATTAAAAGATAAATCACCTATTATCGAAGGTTCAGCAATTAGAAGACTTCCTTTTTTTAATTTTTCAGAAATCATGATTTAGATTTTTTTAATAAAGTTAATAAAAAAAATAAAAAATGAAAATAAAAACTGTCATAAATAAAAAAAACCACTAATTTTCATTAGTGGTTTTATATTTTTTGAGAACAAATTATTAGTTCACTGCTCCTTCTAATTCAGCACCAGCTTTGAATTTTACTACATTTTTAGCAGCAATCTTGATTGTTTTTCCAGTTTGAGGGTTTCTACCTTCTCTTGCAGCTCTTTTAGATACTGACCATGATCCGAAACCTACTAATGAAATTCTTCCACCTTTTTTCAAAGTTCCGCTAACATTTCCTAAAAATGATTCTAAAGCTAATTTTGCAGCCGCTTTTGTAATTCCAGCATCGGCAGCAATTGCATCGATTAATTCTGATTTGTTCATAATAATAGTTATTAATTGTTGGTTAAACATTAAATTAAAGTAACAAATTTAGTAGGAATTGCTTACTACACAAGTAAATTGGGGTTTTTTTGAGTTTTTTGTTGATAACTTGCGCTATTTGTTGATAAGACGTAGCATTTATTCGGTGAAATACATAAAATGAGCCAAGCCCTTATTTTACAAAGGATTTATCACCAAAATTAAATCCGTTTAAAAGTTCTTTTGATGTCATTTTCTTTTTGCCAGGAATTTGTAAACTTATCAATTCTATGAAACCATTTTTTACTGCTATTCTAATTTCTTTTTTTGATGATATGATTTTTCCAACTTCATAATTGTGAAGCTCATCAATAATTTTTGACTCATAAATTTTTATATTCAATTCTTTATCATCGTCAAATAATGTTGTCCAAGCACATGGATAGGGCGATAAACCTCTAATTAAATTATGGATTTCTTTTGCAGATTTGTTCCAATCAATTCTGCAATTGTCTTTATTGAGTTTGTAAGCCGTTTTTATTTCCTCAGTTTCCACTTGAGTTGTTGTGGTCGCATTATTTTTTTCAATTAATTCTAATGTTTCAATTACAGCCTCACAACCTAGTTCCATTAACCTATCATGAAGTTGACCCGCATTTTCATCAGGATTAATCAGTGTTTTTTTACTGAGTATCATGGCACCAGTATCAATTTTATCATCAATAAAAAATGTAGTTACACCTGTTTCGGTTTCACCGTTTATAATAGCCCAGTTTATCGGTGCTGCACCTCTATAATTTGGTAATAGTGACGCGTGAAGATTGAATGTGCCTAGTTTTGGCATTTTCCATACAACTTCAGGAAGCATCCTGAAAGCTACAACAACTTGAAGGTTGGCATTCAATTTTTTTAAATCATTAATGAATAACTCATCTTTAAGATTTGTTGGTTGCAAAATTGTTAAGTTTTTGCTCAAAGCATATTCTTTAACAGCTGAGTACAATATTTTTTGACCTCTTCCTGCTGGTTTATCAGGTGCTGTGATAACAGCTGCAATTTCATAGTTGTTTTTGATTATTGCATCTAATATCCCAACAGCAAAATCGGGTGTTCCCATGAAAACAATTCGGAGTTTTTCCATTATGATAGTGTGTACGTATTGTTTGTATTGATTGTAATTTTGTCCTCTTCAAGCAATTCTTGAAGTGCAAAGATAACGTCGTCTTTAGTATATCGGGTAATTTTTATTAAGTCTCTCGAGGAAAGAGGTTCTTTTTTTAGCAACTCAATAATTTTTGATTTCAAAATGTTTCCATCAGCAGATTTGTTTTTTGTGTTGATACAAAAAGAACAAATACCACAATTCTCGGCTGAACTTTCGCCAAAATAATTTAATAATAATTTCGACTTGCATTCAGTTTCATTTTGAATATAATCTAAAACTGCCTGAAGCTGTTCAGTTTTTTGTTTGTTTTGATTTTCTAAATGTTTTGAAATCCTGTTTATCGTGAGTTCATCTTCTCTGATTTCGTTAAAAGTTACAATAGAGTCGTTCGTTCTTGTGATAAGTTCAATCACCTCTCGTTCATGCATTTTTCTCAATACTCGGTTTACTTGTTCTTCTGAAACTCCTGATTTTTTTGAAATCAATGTAAGATTTACTGGCGTCATTAATTCATAAATTCCCGGATAGGTTCTCAAAATATTGGTAATAATTTCTTCATCGTTTGGGTTTAAACTGCAATATCTTAGAGTTTCTTTGGATGAAATGATAAACTGAATAGAAATACTTTCGTTGAATTCTTGCGATAAAGAAATGACACCTTGCCTGTCTAAAAACTGAAGTGTGTTAAAAGTTCTAAGTGCTGGTAAACCATACTTTTGGCAAAACTGGCTCAAATTAAACTGAAATTGCTCATCAATTCCTTCTCCATAAGCAATTTGGAAGTAATTATTTAGTTTTTTATAAACTAATTTTAAAAAGTTTTTATCGGGCAGAACCGAAAGGAATTGTGTTTCAGCATGAATAATATCTGAAGGATTGGTGATAATTACTCCAAAAGATTTTTCACCATTTCTTCCAGCTCTTCCAGCTTCTTGATAATAATTTTCAATATTATTAGGCAAATGCAAATGAATGACTGTTTTCACATTCGGTTTGTCAATTCCCATTCCAAATGCATTTGTCGCAACAATTATTTTCGCCTCTTCATTCATCCATCTATTCATGTTGTTTTCCTTGTCAGAAATGTTTAATCCTCCATGATAATAGGTAGCTGTGAAACCAAGACTATTCAATTGATTGCTAATGTCAATACAAGATTTTCTATTAGTTACATACACAATAGATGGTTGTGGGTTTTTTTGAAAAATTTGCTCCATCAAATGGTATTTGTCTTCAGTCTTGAAAACCATGTAAGCTAAATTTTCTCTAGCAAAAGATTTTTTAAAAGTTTTGGTGTTTTTAAAATTCAGTTGTAAGATAATATCATCTTGGACTTTCTGCGTGGCTGTTGCCGTCAAGGCCAAAAAGGGAGTTTTTGGAAAAAAATCTTTAAGTACAGAAATCTTCAAATAGGCAGGTCTAAAATCATGACCCCATTGCGAAACGCAATGAGCTTCATCAACTGCGATGAGGTTTACAGGTAGATTTTTTATTCGTTCTAATATCCAATCTGTTTGAAGCCTTTCGGGAGAAATATATAAAAATTTATAATTTCCAAACTGACAGTTATCGAGCAGGTCAATAATTTCTTCATTATGAATTCCACCAAGTAAAGCAATAGCTTTAATGCCTTTTTTTTGAAGATTATTGACTTGATCTTTCATCAACGCAATCAGCGGAGAAACAACAATACAGATGCCATCGTTCATTAATGCGGGAACTTGAAAACATATAGATTTTCCACCGCCAGTAGGCATCAAAGCTAGCGTGTCATTGCCTTCCAAAACAGAATTGATAACTTCCTCTTGAAGTGATCTAAACGCATCATAATTCCAGTATTGTTTGAGGATTTTTTGCGCTTGCGTCATTTAGTGATGTATCTTAAAGTATAAAGATATAAAAAGAAAATCTATTTTAGCTCTGCGAATATAAAATCAATTCTTTCCTCTAGCGTTCCTTTTGGAACTTCGGTAAGTTCGTATCCGTAGTTTTTATAAGTTTCATTCAGGTGTTCATAGATGAGTTGTGCTTGCTCAAAATTTTCATAGCGCGCTTCATCACTTTCATAAATTTCCTCCCAAGGTGGAAGAATAAAGACTTTTTGATATTGATTTTCCCTACACGCTTGGTCAAAAAAGGAAGGATAACTGTCGCCAATGTAATGCATGTAGGCAAGAATATCAGGAATTCCTCTGTCTATAAAAACAATGTCTGAATGTATTGAGTTTGCCTCAATGAATTGTTTTTTTCTTCCCTCGAGAAGCAATTCACTGAAAAGTAACGGTTTTTCTAAAAAAAGTTGTTCAATACCTTGTTTTTGAGCTTCAAGTGTAATTTGTCTAGAAATTTCAGGCAGGCAAGTATATCCTTTATCAATTAACTTATCGATAATAGTCGTTTTTCCAGTTCCTGGACCACCAGTGATAACAACAATTTTTTTCTTCAAGGGAAATCTAAAAAATAAGCCGCAAATTTATTGAAACAGATTATAATCTGCATAGACTTTTTAATAATTTTTATGAAATATATTTTACACCTGACTTGAACAAAAAATAGCTTAAATAGATTGCAAGAAAATCATCATTTAATTACTAATAATACCTGTAAAAAAAACTTTAGGTTATACATTATATAAACTCAATACTGTATATTTGCGTTTATTTGTAATTTAAATGGATAAAAAGACCGAAGAATTCTATAGTAGACTTAGAGAAGAATTGAACAATACCTCTGTTTGGCCTTCGGAATACTTGTATAAATTTATTGTCCCAACTGACCCAAAGAAAGTTGAAGAAGTAGAAAATGCTTTTGATAACATGGGTGCAGTTATGCATACAACGCAATCAAAAACAGGAAAATATACAAGTATTTCAATAAATGTAATGATGGAAAGTCCAGAACTTGTCGTTGAAAAATATATTGAAGTTTCAAATATTGAAGGAATAATTTCCCTATAAAATGGAAAAATACACAAAAGAAAAAGCATCAGATGTTGTTCATTTTTTAGAATATAATTCTGAAAGATCCCATCTAATAATTCCTGAGTATGGAAGACATTTGCAAAAACTCATAGATCAAGCTACCGTTTTAGAGGATAGAAATGAGCGTAATAAAGCAGCAAAGTACATTATTCAAGTGATGGGAACATTAAACCCTCATCTTCGTGATGTGCCAGATTTTCAACATAAACTTTGGGATCAAATTTTTATTATGTCTGATTTTAAATTAGATGTAGATTCTCCATATCCAATTCCTACCAAAGAAGTTGTAAACCTTAAACCAGAAAAACTAAACTATCCACAAAAAAATCCCAAATATCGTTTTTATGGCAATAACATAAAATATATGATTGATGTGGCAAATTCTTGGGAAGAAGGTGAAATGAAAAGTGCATTAGTAAAAGTCATTGCTAATCACATGAAAAAATCATTCTTGAGTTGGAACAAAGATACAGTTACTGACCAAGTGATATTTGAACATCTTTATGAGCTATCAGACGGAAAGTTGAACTTGTTGCAAAGTACAGAAGAGTTGTCAAATTCATCTGAATTAATGAGAACCAACAAAAAAACTTCCAATAAAAATATGCCTCAAAAGAAAAAAAATAAAAACGGGAAAAAGATTTTCCAAAAAAATAATCAAAATAATAAATAGTCCAAATAGATATTAGCGTATGAGCACTTTTAAAATAGAAGGAGGAATTAGGCTTAAAGGTGAAGTTACGCCTCAAGGCGCAAAAAATGAAGCTTTACAAGTATTGTGTCCAGCTTTATTAACCTCTGAAAAAGTTAGAGTAACTAATATTCCAGATATAATAGATGTCAATAAATTAATAGCTTTACTTGGAAACCTAGGTGTAAAAATCCAAAAAAATGGACCTGGAGATTACACTTTTCAAGCGGATGAAGTAAATGTTGACTATCTAAAAACAGAAGCATTTAAAAAAGAAGGAGGAAGTCTTCGTGGTTCGATCATGATTGTTGGTCCACTTTTGGCGCGTTTTGGCTGTGGATATATTCCAAAACCTGGTGGAGATAAAATTGGTCGTCGCCGTTTGGACACTCACTTTGAAGGATTTATCAATCTTGGTGCAAAATTCCGTTATGAAAGAGAAGATCATTTCTATGGCGTTGAAACCAAAGGAAGATTAAAAGGAACTTACATGTTGCTCGACGAAGCATCCGTAACTGGAACGGCAAACATTGTTATGGCAGCGGTTTTAGCCGAAGGAACAACAACAATTTACAACGCAGCTTGCGAACCTTATTTGCAACAATTGTGTAAAATGTTGAACTCAATGGGTGCAAAAATCACTGGAGTTGGTTCTAATTTATTAACAATTGAAGGAGTTGAAAAACTTGGTGGTTGCGAACATAGAATTCTTCCTGATATGATTGAAATAGGTTCTTGGATTGGTCTTGCTGCAATGACACGAAGCGAAATTACCATCAAAAATGTTTCTTGGGATAATCTTGGAGTTATTCCAAGCGTTTTTAGAAAGTTAGGAATTACACTAGAAAGAAAAGGTGACGATATTTACATACCTGCTCACGAGAAAGGATATGAAATAAAAACCGATATTGACGGTTCGATATTAACAATTGCCGATGCACCTTGGCCAGGATTTACTCCAGATTTGTTAAGTATCGTTTTGGTAGTTGCTACACAAGCCAATGGCGATGTGTTAATTCACCAAAAAATGTTTGAAAGCCGTTTGTTCTTCGTAGACAAATTAATTGATATGGGTGCAAAAATTATGTTGTGTGATCCGCACAGAGCTGTTGTTATGGGACATAATTTTAAATCACAATTGAAAGCAACCACTATGTCATCACCAGATATTCGTGCGGGAATTTCATTGTTGATTGCAGCACTATCTGCAAAAGGAACATCAACAATTCAAAACATTGAACAAATCGATAGAGGTTACGAGCGAATTGACGAAAGATTAAGAGCTTTGGGCGCAAACATCGTTAGAGTTTAATTTTTTAAATCTCAATATCAAAAATTCCAAATTCCAATTGTCACACTGAGTATTTCGAAGTGTAATTGGAATTTGGAATTTCTTTTTTAATAGTTTTTTTGTAGAGTTTAGTTATTAGATTTTCCTAAAAATTGATGCCAAACATTACGCCATCACCTTGAAATCCATCTTGATACGAACGAACATAATCTATTCTCAAAATTCTAAATTTACCAAAACCTAGATTACTCAAACCAACTGAAAATTCTTGGTATGGTTTTCTATCTGGAATAGCAAGATTTTTAAATCCAAGCATTAATTTTGATTGTAGTTTATTCAATAACGGAATTTTATTCATGATAAAACCTTTGTCATTGTGCTCCAAGTGTGTTTCAAAATAGCTGTCGTTCGTGCTTGCCGCATAATATGGCAAAAGGTTAAACGAATTGATATATGAAGTTCCCATCATAACATGCGTTTCATTTCCGTTGAAATGTTTGTAATCTACAAACGAAATTCCATCAGCATTAAAAAACTTTCCTGCTTTTATATTAACTTCTGTTATGCCTTTGTTACCCAATGTTAAATTGTAGAGTACTCTTGCCGAAACTTTGTCAAAATTATAGTTGTCTTCGCTTCCTGCAAATCCTTTTTCATAACCAAGTAGTAGTGTTGGGTATTTGTCATTTCCTAAATTGTATTTTCCATCAGGTCGAGTGATGTATTCTTGTCCAAATTTTATTCTAGCAACGAGATTGAACTTAGCTAAATTATGTTTAACAATAGCTGGATTAAACTCATCCAAAGGAAGCAAAGGATTATTTGACGTATATAAATCGTCATTTTTGATTACAGTGTAATCTGTTGTGTTGAATAGTGGTTTTCGTTCAGCATATTCAATTGTAGCACTCATGTTTAAACCATTGAACACTTCTCTTGAAAAAGTAGCTGTTGCAAAATTCTTTTCATATAATTTCATGTAATTATCTTTGAAAAACAAAGTGCTTACAGTATTTACTAATTTAGTTATTGGTTCTTCTGGATTAAATTGAACTGCCGAGTTTCCTCCGAAAACAGTCAAAAATGACTTCGATTTATTATTCAACTTTGCCGAAAAATAAGCCGTTGGTCTAAAAGTTTCATCTGAAAAACCATAAGCTATATTGGAACCAAACTGGTAATACGTTTTTTTGTCTTCATTATTTTTGAAATAGCTTAAACCAATACTTGTATTCCAACCTTGAACTGTATTAAAACTAGTGTTTAGCGCTGGACCATAATAATTAAATGACCATTTTTTATAGGAATTAGAATAGGAGTAACCATTCAAAATATCTGCAATGCTGAATTTATTTTTTTTCTTATCTATGGAGTCCAAATAAACTTTTGATTTCTTTTTTTCTTGAAGAGCATCTTTTTTTGCATAATCATTTATCTCTTCATCAGTCAAAGGCACAGGTCTAATGCTATTCCAAAAACCGTCTTCTTTTTTATTTGCATTTTCTTCAAAGCGAACGACTTCGGCAGTAAAGGTTTTCTTTTCAAATTTTTCTGGGAATTCAAAATTAGAAAAGACATAAGTAAATCCACCCGAAAAGTTTACACCCAGCATTCCAGCATCAAAATCTAAGGTTTGTGTATTTTTTGCCCAAACTTTCGTGTTTGTATTGTAGCTAAAACTTTGTTTTAAGTTCAACGTATTCAACGCCGGATTTTGAATTTGTTTTCCAGTAAAAGTTACATCAACCGCATAAATAGCATACGTATCGTCAACAATATAAATGTAACCAGACATTACAGGTTCGGTTTCGCGACGAGGAATTATTTTGATTTTGTTGATTTGCTGGCGATTTTCGGTAAAGAATGAGCCTTCAAATTTATATTTATAATAGTTGAAAGCGTTATCTGCTATGGGTGAAATAATATTAGCATCAAATTCTAAATAATTATCATAAAAATCAAAATTGGCATCGCTGGCATTATTAAAACTAAAACCATTGTCTTTTCCGCTTACTTTTGAAGCTACGATAACTTCTTTTAACTTATCTGGTTTTTGAAAAGTAACTTTTGAAACGGTTTCAGACAAATACAAAATACCGCTTCGAGTTGAATCAATCACTTCATCAAAGAAATCTAATTTTTGCCCCAAAATTGTTTTTGGCAAATTTTTCACTCTAAAAATACCTCTCGAATAAAAATCAGCTGTATAACGAGCTGTTTTAGAAGAGTTTTGTTTTTTGTTCTTGATGGCATTTCGAATGATTTCGTTTGCAGGATTATCAGCTTTATTGACAACTACTTCATTCAAAGTGATTTCTTCTTCTTGAAGGACAATCTCGATTGGTTGAATATTTGGACCAACATCTACAACTTGTTTTGCAGTTTTAAAACCAAGATATTGGAAAATAATAACATGTTTGCCAGGAGTTTTAATGTTGAGTTCAAATTTACCCAAATCGTTGGAAGTTGTCGCATTATAAGTGTTCTCTTCAAAGATGTTTACAAAAGGTAGAGGTTTTCCAGTAACATCTTTTACAACACCTTTTATTTGAGATTGTGCAACAAAAGCAAAAAATAGTAATAATAGCGTAAAGTTTTTTTTCATGGGATATAAGTTAAGTTTTGGATATAGACGATTTACAAGTCAAAAAGGTTGCATCAACCTATAAAAACGATTGTAAAGCTAACGCATAACTTTTCATCCCAAAACCAATTATTATTCCTTTAACATTTGGAGATATAAATGAATGATGTCTAAACGTTTCTCGAGAAAAAGTATTACTAATATGAACCTCTATTGTGGGAGTTGTTATTGCCTTAATAGCGTCACCAATGCCGACAGAAGTGTGGGTATATGCTGCGGCATTCAATATTATACCATCATAACTAAAACCTACTTCTTGGATTTTGTCGATCAATTCACCTTCAATATTACTCTGAAAATACTCTAATTCTATAGTTGGAAAATCTATTTTTAGCTGTTTAAAATAATCTTCAAAAGTTTCACTACCGTAAATATCTGTTTCTCGTTTGCCTAATAAATTCAAGTTTGGTCCGTTAATGATGATAATTTTCATAAAAAGTATTTTGAGTAAAAATAAAAAACCGTTGTCTATTCAACAACGGTTTTCAAGTAAACTTTTTCAAATCTTAAAATCTATAACCTAGAGAAAGTTGAATTACTGAATTTTTTACTTCAGCGTCTTTTGTAGTATCTGTCAAACTGACAACATACCTAGCTTGAGCGAAGATATTTTTAGAAAAATTGATACCTAATCCTCCGCATGCTGCAAAATCAAATGATTTAGTTTCGAAAGTATTAGAAACATTATCATTTATTAAAAAAGCAAATTGTGGTCCAACATCCAAACTGAGTTTATCAGTAATCAAATAAAACTTTGCTAAAACAGGTACCGTAACATAATCAAACTTAATATCATCAAAGGAATCTGATTTTGCTCCTTGTGATGAATAGAGTAATTCTGGTTGGATAGAAAGGTTTTGTAAGGCTTTTATCTCAATCACTCCTCCAAAGTGAAAACTAGTTAAACCATCAAAACCATCAGCATCTGTCCCAGTTAGGTTGGCAAAATTTGCACCAGCCTTTAACCCGAATTTTAAAAATTGTGCATTTAAATTGTTGAATGCAAAAAAGATAGCGAATAATAAAATTGATTTTTTCATAACATTACTTTTTATATTTAACGAAAGTACTTACTATTTATTGTATTTAAAATTTTTGTTCAAAATATTTTTTGTTAATAAACTTGTTAATAACTGTAATAACGGTGATAATTCTTAAACTTTTTTCTATTAACTTTGTTTTATAATTTTAAAATTAAACAAACATGAAAAAAATTATTTTAACTGTTGCTGCGGTTTTTGCTTTTGGTTTAGCAAACGCGCAAGACAAAAAAGAGTCTAATGGAAGTCAAACTTCAGAAGGAAAATGGTTAATCGAGGCTAATACAGGATTTGGTTCTGGTGTTGGAACTACAGCATTTGGTTTGAAATCAGAGGATGGAGTTACTTCTTACAATCTTGGAGCTGAAGCTGGTTATTTCATCATGGATGATTTAGCTGTTAAAGTTGGTTTAGGTTATGGTGATGATGGTGCTGACATGACAACTATTGCTTACAAAGTAGGTGCTAAGTATTATATTAAAGGAATGATTCCTGTAGAGCTTTCTTATAACGGAGTAAGTGTTAAAGATGCTGATGAAAACCCTTCTTACATTGGTATTCAAGCAGGTTACGCTTGGTTTTTAGGAGATAACGTTTCTATTGAACCAGGTATCCGTTACAACAACTCTTTGAACGGTGATTTTTTTGAAAGCAACATCCAATTTAACATTGGTTTCGCTTTACACTTCTAAGAAGTAATAAATTTTATAAATTAAACCTCTCCAGTTGGAGAGGTTTTTTTATTGCGTATCATTTCGTTACTTTGCTCTATGTCTTGGGAAAAATATATTAAAAGTTTTCAGCATTATCTCAGAATTGAAAGAGGTTTGTCAAAAAATACCATTGACAACTATACTTTTGATATAGAAAAACTTTGCTTTTTTTTGGCTGATAAACAAATTAATGTTACCCCAATTGAGATTAAAGATGAGGTGTTACAACAATTTGTATATGAAATCTCAAAGTCTGTAAATGCTCGTTCACAATCAAGGATAATTTCTGGGTTGAAGAGTTTTTTTAGTTATTTGATATTTGAAGATTATAGAATCGATAATCCTATGGAGTTGATTGAAACTCCAAAAATTGGTAGAAAATTACCAGATACATTGTCATTAAATGAAATCGACAAGCTCATTGCAGCTATTGATTTGTCTAAAGAAGAAGGACATAGAAACAAAGCTATAATTGAAACTCTTTATAGTTGTGGTTTAAGGGTTTCAGAACTTGTTTCACTAAAAATTTCTGATTTATTTTTTGATGAAGGTTTTATTAAAGTTACTGGAAAAGGTAATAAGCAACGATTTGTTCCAATAGCAAAATCTACTCAGAATTTAATAGAGATATATCAAAAAAGTATAAGAAATCATTTGCAAATTTATAAAAAAGACGAAGATACTTTATTTTTAAATAGGAGAGGAAAACAGCTTACTAGAGCTATGATTTTTACAATTATTAAAAATTTGGCTATAGAAATTAATCTTCAAAAAAATATTAGTCCTCACACTTTAAGACATTCATTTGCAACACATTTGCTCGAAAATGGCGCCGATTTAAGGTCTATACAAATGCTGCTTGGACACGAGTCAATTACAACAACAGAAGTCTATGTTCATGTAGATAGAAGGCATTTAAAAAATGTTTTAGACGCATTTCATCCGAGAAAAATGTAGTTTATCGATTTTTTTTATATATTTGGCTTGTCAAATTAATTTCCCCAAAGTTATTTGACAGCAAATTAACCAAACTTAACCGACTATGATAATTAATCCATCTCATCAGAGAAAGATTAATCTGGAAAATGAAATGTCTTACAAGAAACTCTTGTCAAGATTACCTGATTTAATTTTCCAATTGACCTATACAAAAAACGGTCAAATTGTCTTTCCATTCTTCAATAAAGCTGTTATTGATTATTTTGAGTTATCCAAAGAAGAAATCAGAACGTTTAATATTTCTTCCATATTCAAAAGCAAAATCTATGAATCAGATTTTTTGCAATTACTTGAATCTGTAGAGCAATTAAACAATTTGGATAGTAGTTGGTCATTCGAGTTTAGAGCAGTCCTACCAACAAAAGGTTTAAGATGGTTCAAGGCTGTTGCTAATGTTGAAAAGTCAATAGATGATGAAATCACGCTTTTTGGTAGAATGACTGATATTACAGAAGAAAAAGAAAAAGAAATACATTTAAAACTATCCGAAGAACGTTTTCAATTTGCCTTGGAAGCTTCAACCAATGGAGTTTGGGATTTGGATATAAAGAATGATAGAGTTTTCTATTCATCTCAATCTATGAAAATGCTCGAATTTGATGAAGCAGATATAATAGATACACATCAAAAATGGGATGAAAGAATTCACCCAGATGACTTAGACGATTACCAATCTGCCTTTAATAAGCATTTGTTAAACGAAACACCGTTTTATGAAAATGCAAAAAGAATGCTCACCAAGACAGGTAAGTATAAATGGATTTTGAGTAGAGGTAAAATTATTGAAAGAGATGAAAAGGGTTTTCCCATCAGGTTGACAGGAACTCATACAGATATTACCGAACTCAAACAACAAGAAAAAAAATTGTTGCAAACTTTAGAGATTATTAACGAGCAAAACGGTCGATTAATGAATTTTGCTCATATAGTTTCTCACAATCTGAGTTCGCACACCAGTAATTTCAAAATGCTTTTAGATTTAATCGAAGATGAGAATGATACAGGCACAATAGCAGAAATACATAATCATTTAAGAACTTCTTCTAATGCGCTATCGCAAACAATTGAGCATTTAAAAGAACTGGTTGACATAAATGCTGGTGTAGTTCAAAAAAAGGAATGTTTAAATTTGAATTTATATTTGAATAAAGTGCTATCGGTTTTGAGCGAAGAAATTAGTAATAATAAAGTAAAAATTTATAATAAAATTCCAAAGGATTACAATGTTTCTTTCAACCCTTCTTATTTAGAAAGTATTTTACTTAATTTTACAACAAATGCAATAAAGTATTCTCATCCAGATAGAGTACCCGAAATAAAATATAATTTAAAATCAGATAAAGGGAAAATCTTATTGGAAATAAGAGATAATGGGCTAGGAATTGATATGGAAAAATATGGACAAAAATTATTTGGGATGTATAAAACGTTTCACAACAACACAAATGCTAGAGGAATAGGACTGTTTATAACTAAAAATCAAATTGAAGCAATGGGAGGAAAGGTAGAAGTTGAAAGTAAAGCAAATGTAGGTACAACATTTAAAATCTATTTTAACAATGAAATTTAGTGATGTTTTTGTAGTTGATGATGACAAGATTTTTCATTTTATCATCAAAAAGCTTTTGCTAAGTAATAATATAAATGTTGAACCAAGTTTTTTTGAGAACGGTCTATTAGCTCTAGAAGGAATTCAAAATAAAATGAATAAAGGTGAAAATCCTCCAGATTTGATTCTGTTAGATATTAATATGCCAATACTTGATGGTTGGCAATTTCTTGAAGAGTTTAAAAGAATTAAAAGCAAAATAGCAAAAGAAATTACGATATACATTGTAAGCTCATCTGATAATAAAGCTGATTTGAATAAAGCTAAGGAGTATCAAGAAGAAGTTTCAGATTATTACTTGAAACCAATGACTGTGGATGATTTACATGAGATTTTCTACAAATAAAAAAGCAACCAATCTGGTTGCTTTTTTTATTTGTAAGTTGATAATGTTTATTTGGCAATATTAACCGAACGAGTTTCTCTGATTACAGTAATTTTTACTTGACCAGGATAAGTCATTTCCGTTTGAATTTTTTGAGAAATATCAAAAGAAAGACTTGCAGCCATTTCATCAGAAACTTTTTCACTTTCAACAATAACTCTCAGTTCTCTACCAGCTTGAATTGCATATGCATTCTTTACGCCATGGAAACCAAAAGCAATGTTTTCTAAATCTTTTAAACGTTGGATATAAGAATCTAGAACTTGTCTTCTTGCTCCTGGTCTAGCTCCAGAAATAGCATCACAAACTTGAATAATTGGTGAAATTAAATATTTCATTTCAATTTCATCATGGTGAGCACCAATTGCATTGCAAACTTCCTCTTTTTCACCATATTTTTCTGCCCATTGCATACCTAATAAAGCATGTGGTAAATCACTTTCTGTGTCTGGAACTTTACCAATGTCATGAAGTAAACCTGCTCTTTTTGCCAATTTAACATTCAATCCTAGTTCTGCTGCCATAATTCCACACAACTTGGCAACTTCTCTAGAGTGTTGTAATAAATTTTGTCCGTATGAAGAGCGATACTTCATTCTACCAACAATTTTAATCAACTCAGGATGTAATCCATGAATTCCTAAATCGATAACAGTTCGTTTACCAACTTCAATTATTTCGTCCTCAATTTGCTTGGCAGTTTTGGCAACTACTTCTTCAATTCTAGCTGGATGAATACGTCCATCAGTTACTAGTTTGTGCAACGAAAGTCGTGCTATCTCTCTTCTAACTGGATCAAAACATGATAAAATGATTGCTTCTGGAGTATCATCAACAATGATTTCTACACCAGTTGCAGCTTCAAGAGCTCGAATGTTTCTTCCTTCTCTACCAATAATTCTTCCTTTTACATCGTCTGATTCGATATTGAAAACTGAAACACAGTTTTCAACAGCTTCTTCAGTTCCTACTCGCTGAATAGTATTGATAATAACTTTTTTGGCTTCTTGTTGAGCGGTTAATTTAGCTTCTTCAATAGTGTCTTGAATATGAGCCATTGCTTTTGTTTTAGCTTCGGCTTTCAAGCTTTCTACTAATTGTTCCTTTGCTTCATCGGCAGATAAACCAGATATAACTTCAAGTTGTTCTACTTGGCTTTTGTGTAGTTTATCTACTTCTTGATGTTTCTTTTCAAGCATATCAAGTTTTGCTTGATACTCTTTTGTTTTTGCTTCGTAATCGTCGTTTACTTTTTTGGCTTTTGCCAATTCATTAGATACTTGTGACTCTTTGTCTCTAATTCTTTTTTCTACTTCTGCAATTTTTTTGTCTTTAGACAAAATTTCTTTCTCGTGTTCCGATTTTAGTTCTAGGAATTTCTCTTTGGCTTGGAGGAGTTTGTCTTTTTTGATATTTTCTGCTTCAAGATTTGCATCTTTTAAAATTGATGCAGCTTCTTTTTTAGCATTTTTTATCAAATTTGAAACATTACTTTTTTCCAAAAATTTTGCTATCCCAAATCCTCCACCAAGTCCTAAAATTGCGGCGAGTATTATAAATGTAATTTCCATGGTTGTGTATAATTTAATATAAAAAAGCCTACATTAGGTGAATGCATAAACTCGTATGGACAAGTTTTGAGCTAACTCGCTGTTCAAACTTCCTCTAATTACTAAGGCATGTTTTAGTAGCGACGATTTACTCATTTTAATTTGTTAGTGTTGAGTTTACCAATTAAAAACTAATGTAGGCAGTGTCTTAATTCTATGTATATGAACGTGTTATTTTTCTAAACTTTTACTCAATAATTCGTTGATTTGTTGCAATTTGTCCAAAGAATTTTTGTCTATTGCAACTGTATCTATTTGCTTCTGTTCAACTTGAGCTGCAAACTGTAGTGCACACATAGCCAATACATCTTGCTTGTCTCTAACAGCATAATTCTCTTCGAATTGCTTAATCATTGTATCTATTTTTTTTGAAGCACTTCGCAATCCTTCTTCTTGCGATGTATCAACTGTTAGCGGATAAACTCTATCCGCAATAGATATTTTTATTTTAAGCTTTTCGCCCATAGTTCATCAATCTGATAATTGAGCAATACAATAATCTATTTCTCTTATCAACGAATTTATTTTGAGTTTAGTATCTCTTTTGTTTTCTTCACTGCCTAATAATGAGCTAACAATTTTGAGTGATTCAACCTCAGATTTCAAATTTTGAATTTCTAAAACTTGTTTTTTTATCAATTCTTCAGATTTTTTTAACTCATTGGTTAGCAAATCATTTTTGCTTTGTAATTCTTGTTTTTTTTCTACAAGTTTTACAATTTTTTGCTCAACCGAAATTAATATCTCTGAAAATTCACTCATGTGTTGTTAACAACATTTCATAAACCACAAAGTTAGCATTCTATTTTATTATAACAACAGTTTTTATTTTTTATTTGAATGTTTTTTGTTAAAATTTCATAACTTTTTGTAAATAAAACATTTGTATCAATTAACAATCCTGTAATTCATTGCTTACTTTTTATTACATTAGCAAAAAAGCTTAGAACATATGAAATTGTTTTTTTTAATTCTATTTTTTCCTTTGTTTTCCTACTCTCAAACAAGTTATCCTAAAGATTACTTTGTTTCACCACTTGATATACCACTTCAACTATCGGGTAATTTTGGGGAACTAAGACCCAATCATTTTCACTCAGGATTTGATTTTAAAACCCTTCAGCGAGAAGGGTTGAATGTAAAAGCTGCCGCAGAAGGATATGTTTCTAGAATTAAAATTTCTGAGTCTGGTTATGGAAAGGCAATTTATATTACACATCCAAATGGTTTTACCACTGTATATGGTCATTTGCAATCTGGTTATGGAAAAATTGAAAAAAAAATCAAAGAATTGCAATACAAATCACAATCTTATGAAATTGATGTCTTGTTGGAACCCAATGAACTCATAGTGGAAAAGGCTGAACAAATTGCTATATCTGGAAATACGGGTGGTTCAGATGGTCCACATCTTCATTTTGAAATTAGAGATACACAATCTGAAAAAATTATAAACCCTCTATTTTTTGGTTTTGACACGGTAATTGTTGATACTAAACAACCAAATGTAACTTCACTCATAGTATATCCTTTAACAGATAGCACTAAGGTAAATCAATCTAAAATTCCAATTTCACTTGGGTTGTATCAACAAAAAGATGGAAGTTATCTTGCAGAAAAAGTAGGTGCTAGTGGAAAGATTGGGTTTGGGATAATTTCTACTGACTTTGACAACGTTTCTTGGAATGCAAATGGTATTTACAAAGCAGAAGTGTCAATAGATGGCATGAAAACATTTGGATACACTTTTAATACTTTTTCATTTGACGAAACAAGATTAGTCAATGCTTTGATTGATTATGAACGATATAAAAAGTTGAAGCAAAGGGTTCAAAGATTGTTTATGCAAAAAGTTTTTCCTTTATCGATTGTTAATAGTTATCAGTCTAATGGAATAATAGATGTTTCACCAGCTTTCAGAAAAAATATCCTTCTCGAAGTTTCTGATTTTAATGGAAACATCTCAAAAATTAACATTCCAGTAGAGTATTCTAATGAAGTTGTAGTAGTTGATGCTCCTAAGCCAAAATCAAAATATTATATAAAATCTGGTAGAGAAGCCATTTTTTCTAAAGAAAATGTGTCGGTGAGCTTTCCTGAAAACACTTTTTATCAAGATTTTGAAATGAATTTTGATGTAAAAGACTCTGTTTTGCAACTCCATGAAGATACAGTTCCTGCATTTAAAAATTTTGCAATTACTTTTGTTGATAGTACATCTTCAGCAGATGATAAAAAGTTTATTGCTTATTACAATGGAAAAAAATGGACCTATTGCACAACAAAATATGCCAACTATACGTTTACTACTTATCAAAAAACATTAGGTCGTTATCAATTGATGAAAGATATTACATGTCCAAAAATTTCCATAACCAAAGAAATCAACGGAAAATGGATTTCTGAACAGAAAGATTTGAAGTTTATAATTTCAGATGATTTGTCGGGAATAAAAACATATAATGGTTACCTTAATGGAAAATGGATTTTGCTGGAATATGAAAGCAAGACAAAAACACTAAAGCATTCTTTTTTGGATGGAATAGTAGATGAAGGGAAAAACGATTTAAAAGTTATTGTAACCGATAATGTTGGAAATTCTACTATATTTGAAACACAATTTTTTAGAAGTCAAAAAACCTTAAATAAATAGTTTGAAAGCAAAATTTATCCTCTCGATTTTATTTTTAATTTTTTCCATAAATACATTTTCACAAAACGCAACAGCCAAAGTAGCAGGTATCGTTTTAGACGAAAAAAATCAACCTGTTGAAGGTGTTAATGTGAGTTATTTGTCAAAATCTGTATCTACAAACACAGATGGTTTTTATTCTATTACTGTTCCTGCAAATCAAAAAGTTGTGTTGGTTTTCACGCACGTGTCATTAAAGAAAATTACAGCAACCTTGCAACTCAAACCCGGTGAAAACTTTGAATTTCATGTGGTAATGAGCGAAAATGCTGAGCAACTCAACGATGTAGTTATTACAAATAGCAAAAGAAGAGTTCAAGGAATAACCAGTGTTGAACCAGAAACAATCAGGACTAATCCAAGTGCTAATGCAGGAATAGAAAGTGTATTGAAAACTTTTGGTGGTGTTAGCGGTAATAATGAATTGAGTTCTGGTTACAATGTTCGTGGAGGAAATTATGATGAAAACTTAGTTTATGTAAATGAAATAGAAGTGTATCGACCATTCTTGGTTCGTTCTGGGCAACAAGAAGGATTAAGTTTCACAAATACTGATATGGTTCAAAATGTGGACTTTTCAGCTGGAGGTTTTCAGGCAAAATACGGCGATAAAATGTCTTCGGTTTTGGATATAACTTACAGAAATCCAAAGAAATTTGCCCTTGCAGCAGAAGCCAGTTTTCTTGGCGGAAGTATCACCGCTGATTTTATTTCAAAAAACAAAAAATGGTCCAATATTACAGGAGTTCGATACAGAGATAACTCACTTTTAGTCAACAGCCAAGAGACACAAACTAATTATCGTCCAACTTTTATTGATGTACAATCTATTGTAAATTTTAATCCAAATAAGAAATGGAATTTCAGCCTATTGGGTAACGCTTCTCAAAACAAGTATAATTATCAGCCGCTAACGCGACAAACTAATTTTGGAACAATCGATGAGCCAATTGCATTACAGGTTTATTATGAAGGTCAAGAAAAAGATAAATATCAAACGCTTTTTGGAGCTTTCAAAACTGTTTTCAATTCAAACGAAAATAATATTTACAAATTAATAACCTCTGTTTATCACACTCAGGAACAAGAATACTATGATATTGATGCAGCATACTTTTTAGGTGAAGTTGATACAAACATTGGTTCAGAAACCCTTGGAGAAGTTACTTTCAATCGTGGAATTGGTTCACAGCTCAATCATGCAAGAAATGATTTAGACGCTTTGATTGTAAATGCGGAAGTAAAAGGAACTCATTTTATTGATTTTAAAAAACACCAAATTGATTGGGGAATAAAATATACTCGTGAAAGTATTCGTGACAGAATTGTGGAATGGGAAGTTATAGACTCGGCTGGATTTTCTATAAATCCACCAATTATTGATTTACCAAACAATGATCAACCTTATCATCCATATATTGGTCCATTGGTTCCTTATCAAAACATTAGAGCTACAAATTTTGTAGATATTGATAGAATTTCTGGTTACGCACAATGGAGTTTTAAAGATCAAATAGGGAACAGTGATTATTGGATTAATGCAGGAGTTAGAATGCATAATTGGAAAGTATCTGGTGATGGATTAAATTCTAAAAACCAAACAGTTTTCAGTCCAAGAGTTCAATTTGCATTAAAACCAAACTGGGATAAAGACATGCTTTTCCGTCTAGCTGTTGGATATTACCATCAACCACCATTTTACAGAGAGTTGAGAGATTCTCTTGGGATTGTTCGTCCTGATGTAAAAGCACAACAATCCATTCATTTTGTGTTGAGTAATGATTATAATTTCAAAATGTACAATAGAAAGTTCAAAATGGTTACAGAGTTGTACTATAAATCTATGACAGACATCAATACCTACACGCTCGAAAATGTGAGGATAAGGTATCGAGCAAATAATGATGCTGAAGCTTATGCCTATGGATTAGACATGCGCTTGAATGGTGAATTTGTGCCTGGAACCGAGTCTTGGTTGAGTTTTGGTTATATGAAAACAGAAGAAAATTATAAAGATAAAGGTTTTATTGCTAGACCAACAGACCAAAGATTAAAATTTGGAATTCTCTTTCAGGATTACATGCCCAATTTGCCTAATATGAAACTCTATCTAAATTTGGTTTATAACACTGGTTTGCCTGGTGGTTCACCATCGTATGCTGATGTTTATAAATACCAATCTCGTTTGAGAGATTACAGAAGAGCAGATGTTGGGTTTTCTTATGTGCTGACAGAAAAAAATAATGAAAGACCTGAAGGACATTGGTTGAAAAAATTTAATGACTTGTCTATTGGTTTTGAGATTTTTAACTTATTTAACAATCAAAATGCTATAACAAATACTTGGGTTCGCGACGTTTATACTAAAAATCAATATGGAATTCCGAACTACATGACAACGCGAGTTTTTAACGTTAAACTTACAGCTAGATTATAGAAAAAAATGTATTTTTGAATACTTAAACACTATTTATGAAAAACATTTGTTTGCTTTTGATGTCGGTTTTGACTTTAGTTTCATGTAGAAAAGAAGAGCAGGAAAAGCCAAAAGTCAGCTATGATACTCCAATAAAGAGCTCAGAAAAACCTGTTGCTGACACAAGTAAAATCGCCATTGCAGATTTACCAATTCAACTTGCTGGAACAAATGTTTTGATTTTTCCTGTTGGTAACGTTACAGCAGTAAAAAAATCTGGATATTCACGAGGAGAAGCTAGTCCTAGTTATACAGTTTCAAATTATGGTGAGTATGAAATTACAGGATATTTAAGTAATTTGAAATTTAAAGAAATCAATAAAGATACCATTTACTCATTAACGGATAAACCAGTTGTAATTCAAAGAGCGACATTTTTAAAAGAATTTGCAGACAAAACGAAACAAAATTTAATGTTGTATGTTTTGAGTGATTTGGATACCAATAAAGATTCTAAGCTCGATGACAATGACATAAAATCATTGTATATCAGCACGGTTGATGGGAAAAACTTCAAGAAACTATCACCTGAATTTGGAGAATTAATTGATTGGGTTTTTATTTCATCAACATCATCTATCTATTTTAGAATTGTAGAAGACAGTGATAAAAATGGTGAGTTCGAAACAGGAGATAAAATCAGATATTTCACTGTAAACCTTTTGGAAAAAGAGTTGAAAGCTGAAGAATACTTTCCAGTTTAAAATTTTATTTAATTCGTTTTATTATTCTTCAATTCCATCTTTTTTGAAAAAAGATTGATTATTCAAAAGATTGCATTGAAACTAACCTAGCATACATTCCGTTTTTAGCAAGAAGTTCATCATGAGTTCCTTGTTCTACTATTTCTCCTTTTTGCATAACGACAATTGTATCTGCTTTTTGGATAGTTGAAAGTCTATGAGCAATAACAACTGAAGTTCTATTTTGCATCATGTTCTCAAGCGCTTGCTGAACCAATCTTTCGCTTTCAGTATCCAATGCAGATGTTGCCTCATCTAAAATCATGATTGGAGGATTTTTCAAAACAGCACGAGCAATTGATAATCGTTGTTTTTGTCCACCAGAAAGTTTATTGCCACTATCACCAACATTTGTGTAAATACCATTTGGCAAATCTTTTACGAATTCATAAGCGTTGGCAATTTTTAGCGCCTCGATGATTTCTTCATCGGTTGCGTCTAATTTACCCAAACGAATATTGTCTTTAATCGTTCCGTTAAACATGATGCTGTCTTGCGTAACTAAACCCGTTAAAGAACGCAGCGACTTCATTGTTACATCTTTTATATTCTGATTGTCAATTAAAATTTCGCCTTGATTTACTTCGTAAAAACGCGTTAGTAAATTAGCAATCGTACTTTTCCCTGAACCCGATTGTCCAACTAAAGCAACGGTTTTTCCTTTTGGTATCGTTAAAGAAAAATTCTTCAAAACAGCTTCATCGTTATAGGCAAACGTGATGTTTTTTAACTCAATACTTTGATTAAATGATGTTAATTCTTTTGCATTTTCAGTATCGGCAATCGTATTTTCGACTTCTAAAACTTCAAAAACACGTTCTGCTGCGGCTAATCCATTTTTAACTTGATAGGAAGCTTTTGAAATCGCTTTTGCTGGCGTTAAAATATTATATGCTAATCCAATGTAAGCAATAAAATCGGAACCTTTTAATGAACCATCAACTAAAACTAAATTTCCGCCATAAACTAATAAAACACCAATAACTAAAATCCCCATAAATTCACTTAATGGCGAAGCCAAGTTATTTTTCTTGGCGATAGAATTAGTTAACTTGTACAAACGATTAATAGAATCGTTAAAAGTTTTAGCAAAATAGTTTTCGGCATTATAACTTTTAACCACTTTTAAACCCGTTAAAGTTTCTTCGGTGATTGATATTAAATAACCATTTTCTTGTTGTGCTTTGGTTGATTTTCCTTTTAATGATTTTCCTATTTTTGAAATAACCAAACCTGAAATCGGAATAAAAACAAATACAAAAACTGTCAGTTTCCAGCTAATTGACACCATTGCAATTAACGAAAACAAAATAGTTAGTGGTTCTTTAACAATAAGTTCCAAAATCATAAAAAATGAATTTTGAACTTCGTTCACGTCACCAAGCATTCTTGCCATTACATCACCTTTTCTTTTTTCAGAATAATAAGAAACAGGTAACGATACAATTTTCGCAAACATTTTTTCACGCAAATCACGTAAAACACCATTTTTAACTTTGGTTAAATGCTGAAGTGCTAAATAGTTGGATAAATTTTTCAGTAAAAAAGTAATCAAAACTATGGCAACCGTAAACATTAAGCCATATTGAACACCATATTCAGTTGAAAATTGTTTCACATAATAAGCAATATAATCTTGCCAATTTCCTACAGCATCAATAAAACCAGTGTATTCAGGCAGTTTTACTACTTCTGTTTTCCTTTCGTCAAATAAAACCGAAAGAACTGGCATAATAAAAACCATTCCTAAAGTTCCAAAAAGTGCATAAAGTATGTTGAAAGTTATGTTTCCAATAACATTGGACTTATACTTTTTTGCAAAAGGAATTATCTTTTTTAAATTGGCATCCATCAGTTCAATTGCATTTCAGCTATAATATTTTTAATTTTTTGATCCAATTGTTTTTCAGCTTCTGGAATATCATTAACACTATCAATTGCGCAATTTACACTAAAGTAGAATTTAATTTTTGGCTCAGTACCACTTGGTCTTGCGCAAATTTTCGAACCATCTTCAAGGTAGTAAATCAAAACGTTAGATTTTGGAACTGTTATATCAAATTCTGTATTGTTCATAAAATCTTTCCCTTTAGAAGATTGATAATCTTCTACGCAAACTACTCGTTGACCATTAATTTCTGATAGGGGATTTTCTCTGAGGTCAATCATCATTTGTTTAATCAAATTTGCTCCTTCAATACCTTTTTTCGTTAATGAAATCAGGTGTTCTTTATAAAATCCAAAATCAACGTACATTTGTTCTAAATATTGATAAACCGAACTTCCGTTTTCTTTGGCTTGAGCTGCAATTTCACACATTAATAGTATTGCTCCAACAGCATCTTTATCACGAACAGCATCACCAACCATAAATCCGAAACTTTCTTCGCCACCACCAATAAATTTCAGTTCAGGAAAATCTTTAATGAACTTGGCAATCCATTTAAAACCAGTCAATCCTACTTTGCATTCTACATCATAAGCTTCTGCTAAATCTAGCATCATTGGTGTAGAAACAATTGTTGAACCAATAAACTCTTTACCTGTAATTTTTCCTGCTTTTTTCCATTGCTCAAGAAGGTAATGTGTCATGATAGACATCGTTTGATTACCATTGAGTAAAATCATTTTTCCTTCTTTATTTCTCACAGCAACACCTAGTCTGTCACTATCTGGATCTGTACCAAAAACAATATCAGCATTTATTTTATCAGCTAATGCCAATGCCATGGTTAATGCTTCTGGTTCTTCTGGATTAGGAGAAACAACCGTTGGGAAATTTCCATTTGGTTCCGCTTGTTCAGAAACGATATTCACATCAGTATAACCAGCTTTTTCCAACACTTTAGGAACCATTTTTATTGATGTTCCATGAAGCGAAGTATAAGCAATCTTTAAGTTTTGTCTTGCTGATGAAGATGTGTTAAAACTTGCATTTGAAACGGTTGAATTAACGAACGCATTATCCACATCAGTATCAATATATTCAATCAAATTTTCATTAGCCTCAAATTTTATATCACTATAATTCAAATTCTCAATCACTTCAATAATTTCTCCATCTTGTGGAGGAACTAATTGTCCACCATCTTGCCAATATACTTTATAACCATTGTATTCTGGTGGGTTGTGTGATGCAGTAAGAACTATTCCTGCATGACAACTTAGATGTTTTACAGCAAATGATAATTCTGGAGTTGGTCTCATTTCTGAGAATAAATAGACTTTTATATCGTTGGCAGAAAATACGTCTGCAACAACTTTTGCCAGAGTATCACTATTGTGGCGACAATCATATGCAATGGCAACTTTTAGACTTTCTCCTGGAAATACTTTTTTTAAATAATTAGATAATCCTTGAGTGTTTTTACCTAATGTGTATTTGTTTATTCTGTTTGTGCCAACTCCCATTATACCTCGCATTCCTCCAGTTCCGAACTCCAAATTTTTATAGAAACTTTCTTCTAAGTCTTTTGGAGAAGAAGTCATCATTTCTTTTATTTCTTTTTGAGTTTTTTCGTCAAATGTTGGGGTAAGCCACTCGTTTACCTTGTCTAAAATATTTTTTTCGATGTGCATTTTTCTTAAATTTAAGAGGTTACAAGTTGACCTCTTTGGATATTTTATAACGTTCTTCGTTGTTTTTTGTTCTTAAAATTATTTCGCCAAGAAAACCAGCTAAGAATAGTTGTGAACCTATTATCATAGCTGTTAAAGCAATGTAGAACAAAGGATTTTCAGTCACTAATATTGTTTTGAAACCAGAGTATAATTTGATTAATTTTAATAAGATTATAAAACCTGTTGAAATAAAACCAATTACAAACATTAAAACTCCAGCTGCACCAAAAAAGTGCATTGGTCTTTTCCCGTATTTAGATAAAAACCAAATTGTTATTAAGTCAAGAAAACCATTGATGAATCTGTCCATTCCAAATTTTGACTCGCCATATTTTCTGGCTTGATGCTGCACTACTTTTTCACCTATCTTATTGAAACCAGCATTTTTGGCTAGCACAGGTATATATCGGTGCATTTCACCAGAAACTTCAATGTTTTTTATAACTGTATTATTATAGGCTTTCAGACCGCAGTTAAAATCATTTAAATATACTCCAGATGTTTTTCTTGCTGCCCAATTAAAAAGTTTTGAAGGTAAGTTTTTGGTTACGGCATTGTCATAACGTTTCTTTTTCCAGCCAGAAACCAAATCATAATTGTCCTGAGTAATCATCCTAAATAATTCAGGAATTTCCTCAGGACTATCTTGTAAATCTGCATCCATAGTTATCACTACATCACCTTTTGCTTTTGCAAAACCAGCATGTAGTGCTTGCGATTTTCCAAAGTTTCGCATGAAGCGAATACCCTTTACATTTGGGTTTTCGGTCGAGATTTTCTCAATAATATTCCATGACTCATCAGTACTTCCATCATCTATAAATAGTATTTCGTAAGTATAATTGTTTTTATTCATTACCGTTACTATCCATTGATGGAGTTCTGGTAACGATTCTTGTTCGTTGAGTAATGGAATAACTATCGATAAATTCATTAATAAACTACTTTTATTTATTGAAAATTATTTTCTTTTTTTAGAACTGCACCAATAATAAGAGAAGTTATTAAACCAATTATTAAACTTACCATAATGATGCTAAAATACATAATTGGCATCATATAGTTTTTCATCATATTAATAGAAGTTTCAATAGTTTCTTTTGGTGTATTTGCTTTTTCCATCTCTTGAATTTGTAATTCTAAAATTTTATTACTGAAATCAGGTTCAATAAAGTTTGAAAACAAATAAACATATAGTATTGTAAATAAAGATGAAATTATTGTTACTCCTAATCCAATTTTTAAAGCTTGACTTATACTTAAAAGATTTTCATTCTTCTTTTTAAAAGTGCTTATCGAATAGTAAATGAAACCTATCATTAAAGCTATACCTAAAATTTGTTCCCATGCATTTTTTTCAGTATAATTACTCGAGAAGCCATATTTTATAACCGAAACAATAATACCAGCTAAGCCTAACATTATTCCGTTAGTAATAATAATGTTTTTAATTGTATTTCTTTCCATTGTTGTGAATTTTAAATTTTTAACAAATATAGTAATTCCGTTTTTATATTTAAGTTAGAGTTTGTGTAATAAAAAATGTTACACTTTGGTTTGATAATAAAAAAAATAATGTATTTTTGCACACTCAAATTTGAAATAGAAATAATTTAAAAGTTGTAGTTCGTTTATACCTTTTTATTAAAAGCATCAGAACTAACTACTTCAAAACAATAAAAAGATTTATCATGAAAAAAGGAATTCACCCAGAAAATTACAGATTAGTAGCTTTTAAAGATATGTCAAATGATGACGTGTTTATTACTAAATCAACAGTTGAAACAAAAGAAACTATTACTCACGAAGGTGTAGAATATCCAGTATACAAAATGGAGATTTCTAGAACTTCTCATCCTTTTTACACAGGTAAATCTAAACTTATCGATACTGCTGGACGTATTGATAAATTCAAATCAAAATACGCAAAACACGGAAAATAATAGTTTTAAGTGTTCAAATTTTTTAAAAAACCTTTCATTTATTGAAAGGTTTTTTTATGCAATAAACTTTTGTATTTTTGAACAAATAATTTTTCGAATTTCTAATCAGAATTTTTCTGAAATCTGAAATCTGAAATCTGAAATCTGAAACATATATGAACTACATACTTTTTGATGGAACTGTTCGAAACGCACTTCTTCCATTTACATTCACAAGACCAGTTGCAGACATCAGAGTTGGAATATTAACCATCAGAGAAAAATGGGAAAAATATTTGGGTTATACCACTACAACTTTGACTGAAGAATATCTTTCTGAAAAATTTCCAATGGTCGAAATGGAAGAAAATGTAATGATTAATGCTGCTTTTTTACCAAATGATATTTTGATTGAAATGGTGAAAAACCTTGAAAAAAATCAGGCAATCTTTAAAAACGATGAAGTAATTGCCTTTTATACTAATGACACTCAAGAAGAAGTAGATTTTGATAATTATGAAATTTTTGATTTCACAGAAGATTGTTTAAAAATTGAGCATACTTGGGATATTTTTGCCAAAAATGATATTGCAATCCGCGAAGATTATGAATTGATTACCGAAGGAAGACATTCACAACCAATTCCTAAATCAGTTAATGTAATTTCTCCCGAAAATATTTTTATTGAAGAAGGAGCAAAGCTTGAATTTGTTACTTTAAACGCTTCAACAGGTCCTATTTACATAGGTAAAAATGCTGAAATAATGGAAGGTTCCGTTATTCGTGGACCATTTGCTTTGTGCGAATCAGGTAGAGTGAAATTGGCTACCAAAGTATATGGTGCAACCACAGTTGGACCACATTCTGTTATTGGTGGAGAAGTAAGTAATTCAGTTTTGATAGGTTATTCTAATAAAGGTCACGACGGATTTTTAGGAAATGCTGTTCTAGGCGAATGGTGTAATATTGGTGCGGATAGTAATAATTCCAACCTTAAAAATAATTACGAAGAAGTAAAACTTTGGAGTTATGAAACTGAAAATTTTGCAAAAACAGGTTTACAGTTCTGCGGACTTATGATGGGAGATCATTCCAAATGCGGAATTAATACTATGTTCAATACAGGAACAGTTGTTGGAGTTTCGGCAAATATTTTTGGAGCTGGATTTCCACGTAATTTTGTGCCAAGCTTTTCTTGGGGCGGAAGTTCAGGCTTTACAACATATTTGACGAACAAAGCATTTCAAACCGCAAAAATTGTTATGGCTAGAAGAAACGTTGAATTCACAGAGCAAGATGCCAAAATTCTTGAACACGTTTTTGAAGAAACTAAGAAATATAGAAAAGAGTAGTTTAATTTGACTATTTTTGCACTCTCAATTTTTTGACAACGATTTCATTAATTGAGATTACTTATGGAAAATAAAAAGAAAGTCGCATTCTACACTTTGGGATGCAAATTAAACTTCTCAGAAACGTCAACGATTGCACGTAATTTTCAAGAGGAAGGTTTTGACAGAGTTGATTTTGAAGAAGTTGCTGATATTTATGTAATCAATACGTGTTCGGTAACCGAAAATGCCGATAAACAATTCAAGCAAATTGTAAAAAAAGCCATGAAACTCAACGACAAAGCTTTTGTTGCTGCTGTTGGATGTTATGCGCAATTAAAACCAGAAGAATTGGCTGCTGTTGATGGTGTTGATTTGGTTCTTGGTGCTACCGAAAAATTCAAAATCACCGATTACATCAATGATTTGTCCAAAAATGATATGGGCGAAGTACATTCTTGCGAGATAGAAGAAGCCGATTTCTATGTAGGCAGTTATTCTATTGGTGATAGAACTCGTGCTTTTTTGAAAGTGCAAGATGGTTGCGATTACAAATGTACCTATTGTACCATTCCGTTAGCGCGTGGAATTTCAAGAAGTGATGCATTGGAAAATGTATTGAAAAATGCTTATGAAATTTCGCAACAAGGCATTAAAGAAATTGTACTTACTGGTGTAAATATAGGTGATTATGGCAAAGGTGAATTCGGAAATAAAAAACACGAACATACTTTTCTCGATTTGGTAAAAGCTCTAGATGCAGTTGAAGGAATTGAACGTTTGCGAATTTCATCTATTGAACCCAATCTTTTGAAAAACGAAACCATCGAATTTGTCGCTCAAAGTCGCACTTTTGTTCCGCATTTTCATATTCCATTACAAAGTGGAAGTAACGATATTTTAAAGAAAATGAAACGTCGTTATTTGCGCGAATTGTATGTTGACAGAGTGAATAAAATTCGTGAAGTAATGCCTCATGCTTGTATTGGTGTTGACGTTATTGTAGGTTTTCCTGGTGAAACCGATGAGCATTTCTTGGAAACTTATAATTTCTTAAACGAATTAGATATTTCCTATCTACACGTTTTTACCTATTCTGAAAGAGATAATACAGAAGCGGCCGAAATGACTAATGTTGTTCCAATGAATGTGCGAAATAAACGAAGTAAAATGTTACGTGGATTATCAGTAAAAAAACGTCGTGCTTTTTATGAAAGCCAGTTAGGAAGCAATAGAACTGTACTTTTTGAAGGCGAAAATAAAGAAGGTTATATTCACGGATTTACTGAAAATTATGTCAAAGTAAAAACACCTTGGAATCCAGAATTGGTCAATACATTACACGAAATTCAATTAACCCACATCGATGAAGATGGAAGTGTTCGAATGGAGTTTTTGAATGTAGAAGTATAAAAAAAAGCGACTTTAAGTCGCTTTTTTAGTTTTTAACTATTTTGTTAAATAAAATTTTATCATTGCTATCTTTTACTTCAATCAAGTAAATTCCTTTTGATAGGTTTGAAATATCAATTTGATTTTTATTTTTAAATGTTTGAATAACCTTTCCATCAAGAGCTGATAATTTTATTTCAGTAAAATCTTCTGTGAAGTTTACTAATCCATTTGTTGGGTTTGGATAAAATTGAATTTTTGAATTTTCATTTTCGCTTATTGATAAAGATGTTGGGCAGTTATTTAAGTAAGGAGGAAATATACTGGTGGTATTTTCATTACTTCCTGTTTGTCCATAAGTATTATTATAAAATCCGTACAAATCATCATTGTTTTTAATTGCTAGCACATGATAACCTCCAGCAGAAACGAATGACCAATCATTAGCAGTTTCAATTTGCGTAGGTGTATAATTGAAATTTCCCCAAACCCAAATAGTTCCATTAGTTTTAATACCCATCGTAAATCTACTGGTAGATGATATATCTTGCCAATCTGTATTTGTATCAACTTGTGTTGGAACAATTATGTTGCTATTATTACCGTTACCTAGTTCACCATAATAGTTATCACCCCAAACCCATCTCGTTCCATCACTTTTAATTGCCATACTATGTATTTGAGCAGCTTCAATTTTTGACCAAACTCCATTATTAATTAGTATTGGACTTTGAACATCAACATCAAATCCACTTAAACCGTTACCTACTGTCCCGTAATAATTACTTCCCCAACCCCAAAGACTTCCATCATTTTTTATAGCTAAACAGTGTGATCCACCAGCATCAACATCCATCCAATCATTATCTGTTCCAATTTGTACAGGCTCAGTTGTCCATGTGTTATTTCCTGTTCCAAGCTGGTACAAATCATTTCTACCCCAAGCCCAAAGTGTTCCATCGGTTTTTATCGCAACACCAAAATAATATCCTGCAGAAACTTTAAGCCAATTATTAGAAGTGCCTATTTGAACTGGTAAATTTTGATTAATATAATTTCCATTTCCGAGTTGACCATAATTATTGTATCCCCAACCCCATAAAGTTCCATCAGTTTTAATTGCAAAGCTATGGTCTTCATTTGCAGATACTGAATCCCAGTCACTTGAAGTACCAACTTGTCCTTTAGCATAACTTCCAAAACCAAATGGGCCATAACCTAATTGACCATACTGATTCCATCCCCAACTCCACATCGAACCGTCGTTTTTTATTCCAATTGAATGATAATTTCCAGTAGATACTTTTTTCCAGCATTGGCTAAATGCAATAGTATAAATGAGCGATACGATTAATGTAAAATGTAATTTTGTTTTCATAATATTCGGTTTTTATTGTTTATTCAAAACTCATAATAATTTGAAAACCAATCAATAAGGCAAATGACGTATTTTTAATATTTATAATGAAACCTAATTTTAGTTATTCTAAAAACACTTTCACTATATTTTTCAATGAACTCAAATTTGTTTCTACCATTTTTTTTGAAATCAATGATTTTTTCGGCTGCAATTTCAATGTAAAAACCTTTTCCTTCAAGAATAAATTTTTCACCAGTTTTGCGATATGCTGAACGAAAAAGCTCAAACTCAAATAAATTCCAAGATGCTTTTTCAGGCTCAAAATTTTCTATATCAGTACAAATACACTCACTGATTTCAGTTTTTGAACCATAATATTTTTCGATATTCTCGAAAAAAGAAAGGATTTCTTGCGTGAATGGATTACTCATAAAGTAAAAATACAAAAAAACCGCTTCAATATAGAGAAAGAAACGGTTGAATATTTTTTATCTTAAAATTAAATTATATTTTGATTCCAGGTGGAAGTAACTCTTTATATTTTGGGTTTTTCCTGAAAAACATTGTGATTTTTGGGTAAGTAGGAACAACCTTTAGTTTTCTTTCTTCGGCAATCTCTAGAATGTTTTTCAAAAAAACATTTATAAGTTCATCATTATCAAACCCTTCAAAAGTATTTATACGGGTTAAAAAAATCTTCTTTTCTTGAAAAGAATATTCAACAGAAATCATTTTACCATCTACCATAGTCTCAAACTGTCTGGCAAATGTATTGTCTTTGATTTCCATTTCTTCTAAAATTAATGTTGAGTTCATCATCATTTTGTTCAAATACATTATTTTTATGCAAAATTACTAAATTATTCAAACTCATCAAGTTAAAATATGAATAAAATTCATGTTTATTTTATGCCAGGAATGGCCGCTAGCTCTTCAATTTTTGAAAATATTAAACTACCCGAAGAGCTGTTTGTGATGCACTTACTAGAATGGGAACTTCCTTTGCCAAAAGAAAGCTTGTTTGATTATGCAAAAAGAATGGCTAGCAAGATTGATCATAAAGAATGCATATTAATTGGGGTTTCTTTTGGAGGTATTTTGGTTCAGGAAATGAAGCAATTTCTAAATCCTAAAAAAGTTGTCATAATATCTAGTGTCAAATCCAATGTCGAACTTCCTAGAAAGATGAAAATTGCTCGAACTACTAAGGCTTATAAACTTATTCCAACCAAGCTTTTTGAAAATGTAGAAAACTTGGCAAAATATGCATTTGGCGATTATGTTAAAAATCGAATTAAACTCTATGAAAAGTTTCTTTCTATGCGAGATAAAAATTATCTAGATTGGTCTATTGAGCAAATCATAAATTGGAATAGAGTAGAAGCAGATGAAGAAATTATCCATATTCATGGTGATGCTGATGAGGTTTTTCCAATAAAATATATTAAAAATCCAATTGTTGTAAAAGGCGGAACTCACATAATGATTATAAACAAATATAAATGGCTGAATGAAAATTTACCAAAAATTTTGTTAGAGTAATTTCTGTTCTGGATTGATTTTTGTAGTTTTACTTTGTAAATAAAAGGAATTATGAAAAAGAACAATCATTTTTTCACAATATTGATAGCTGTTTTTGCTTCAAGTATTTTGATTTTTGCAATTTCTGGAGATGAAAAAGACAAGTCTCTTCATGAAGGAACAGCCATGTATTTTCCCAATACTATTGACTTTGCTGGAGAAGTAGCACCACTTCAGATTAGCGATGTAAGAGAACGATTGGATAGAGAATTGTTAATCAATGCAAATTTACATTCTACTACAACTTTGATTATCAAACGAGCAAATAGAGTTTTTCCTGTCATTGAGCCTATTTTAGCAAAATATGGCGTTCCAGATGATTTCAAATATCTAGCAGTTATAGAAAGCGGATTGACCAATGCAACATCTTCGGCTGGAGCTCGTGGCGTTTGGCAATTTATGAGTGATACAGCCAAAGAAAAGGGAATGGAAGTAAATGATTATGTAGATGAAAGATATCACCTTGAGAAATCTACCGAAGCTGCATGTAAATATTTGCTAGCTGCTAAAGAAAAATTTGGCTCTTGGACTTTAGCTGCTGCATCCTATAATGGAGGAATGAATGGCGTTAATAAAAGAGTTGAAGAACAGCAGGTTTCAAATTATTATGACTTAGCATTGACAGAGGAAACATCGCGTTATGTTTTTAGAATTTTAGCTCTGAAAGAAATAATGAAATCGCCAACAAAATATGGTTTCAATATCTATCAAAGTGATTTGTATAATCTTATTCCAACCAAAAAAGTTGAGGTTGACAGCACGATAAATGATTTGGCAAGTTTTGCCAAAACTCAGGGTATTAACTACAAGATTTTAAAAATTCATAACCCTTGGCTACGAGATAAAAAACTATTGAATATTTCCAAGAAAAAATACGAAATCGAAATTCCAACGGAAGGATATTGATTTAGACAGATTTAGATATTTAGAAAGTTAGACTTCTTAGATTTTAATTATTTCTACAAACAAAAAAAGAGTTTCATTTTGAAACTCTTTTTTTGTTTGTCTAAGTAAGTCTAAGACATCTAAAAATCTAATTAAATTTTCTTCATTTGCTCTTTCATCATGCTAATCTGATCCTTCAGCATGTTGTGTTTGTCTAGTTTTTTTGCTTCGTTTAATAAATTTGTTGCTTCAAGTTTTCTTCTTCTTGAAAGCGCAATTCCAGCAAGGTTTAACTTTGCAACCGCCAAATCCATATCCATACTAAGACCTAATTCAACAGCTTTTTTGAAATATTTCTCTGCCTGAATTAGATTAGTTTGCGAAAGCATTAATCCGTTTAAATAGTTGTAATAACCCTGTTGTTTTCTAACCAAAGCTGTTTCAGGATTTTTAATTTTATCTAGCCAAACTTTTGCACCAGCAAAATCTTGTTTTCGTAATTTGAAAAAAGCTAATAGAATATATTCGTTTTTGAAATAAAGAAAAATAGGGATTATAGATAATAGGATTAAAAAAATTCCGTTTCCTATATTACCTTCAGTAAATTGCCAAATAGCAGTGGCAATAATCAAAACGGTTAAAACTATTTTTATATTTTTATTGAACATGATTAAAATTTTAGTTTGCAAAGGTAATAAAAAGCATTAAAAATATTTTTAAAAAAGTGCTTGCCAGAAAAAAAAAGGTTTGTATATTTGCACTCGGTTTTGAAAGAACCGTTTATTAAAGAAAATAATACACGATTTTAAAGATACAAAGCAATGAGCAAAAGAACGTTTCAACCATCGAAAAGAAAAAGAAGAAATAAACACGGATTTATGGACAGAATGGCTTCTGCAAATGGAAGAAAAGTCCTTGCGCGTCGTAGAGCTAAAGGAAGACATAAATTGACTGTATCTTGTGAACCAAGACACAAAAAATAATGATTGTTAATCAATTAATATAGAGCCGTTACTTTTATTAGTAGCGGCTTTTTTTATAACTCACAACAATACAACTCATTTGTTTATAAAATTTGATAAGTTTCAATACTAAGCTTTTTAAATTTTTTGCAAACAAATTAATTTTGAAAACAACAAACTACACAACAAATGCCTAAAGACAACTCAATCAAATCGGTTTTAATTATTGGATCTGGACCTATTGTTATTGGTCAAGCATGCGAATTCGACTATGCTGGTTCGCAGTCTGCGCGTTCTCTGCGTGAAGAAGGAATAGAAGTTATACTAATTAACTCAAATCCTGCAACTATCATGACTGATCCATCAATGGCTGATCATGTATATCTTTTGCCTTTAACAACCAAATCAATTATTCAAATTCTAAAAGCTCATCCTCAAATTGATGCTGTTCTACCTACTATGGGTGGACAAACTGCTCTTAATTTATGTCTTGAAGCAGATGAAAAAGGAATTTGGAAAGATTTTAATGTTAAATTAATCGGTGTTGATATAAATGCTATTAATATTACCGAAGACAGAGAACAGTTTAAGCAATTGTTACAAAAAATAAATGTTCCTGCTGCTCCAGCAAAAACAGCCAATTCTTTCCTTAAAGGAAAAGAAATCGCTCAAGAATTTGGTTTTCCATTGGTAATTCGTCCTTCGTTTACTCTTGGTGGAACAGGTGCAGCTTTTGTTCATCATAAAGAAGATTTTGACGAATTATTAACGCGTGGTTTAGAAGCTTCACCCATTCACGAAGTATTGATTGATAAAGCATTATTTGGTTGGAAAGAATATGAATTGGAACTACTTCGAGACAAAAATGATAATGTTGTTATCATTTGTTCTATCGAAAATATGGATCCAATGGGAATTCATACAGGCGATAGTATTACTGTTGCACCTGCAATGACTTTGAGCGATACTACGTTTCAAAAAATGCGTGACATGGCCATTTTAATGATGCGTTCGATAGGAAATTTTGCTGGCGGTTGTAACGTTCAATTTGCTGTTTCACCAGATGAAAAAGAAGATATTGTTGCTATCGAAATTAATCCTCGTGTTTCTCGTTCTTCAGCATTAGCATCAAAAGCAACGGGTTATCCTATTGCAAAAATTGCTACAAAACTGGCACTAGGTTATCATCTTGATGAACTACAAAATCAAATTACAAAATCAACTTCGGCTTTATTTGAACCAACATTAGATTACGTGATTGTAAAAATTCCTCGTTGGAACTTTGATAAATTTGAAGGTGCAGATAGAACTTTAGGTCTTCAAATGAAATCGGTAGGTGAAGTTATGGGAATAGGTCGTTCTTTTCAAGAAGCTTTGCATAAAGCCACACAATCTCTAGAAATTAAAAGAAACGGAATTGGCGCAGACGGAAAAGGATATAAAAACTATGAGCAAATCATCGAAAAGCTAACTTTTGCTAGTTGGGATAGAGTTTTTGTGATTTATGATGCTATTGCTATGGGAATTCCACTTTCGCGAATTCATGAAATCACACGAATTGATATGTGGTTTTTAAAGCAATACGAAGAATTATATTTATTAGAAAAAGAAATATCAAAATACAAAGTGGATACTTTGCCAAAAGAATTACTTCTTGAGGCAAAACAAAAAGGATATGGTGATAGACAAATAGCCCACATGATGGGTTGCTTAGAAAGTCAAGTGTATAAACTAAGAGAAGAAATGAACATCAATCGTGTTTATAAATTAGTTGATACATGTGCAGCAGAATTTAAAGCACAAACACCATATTATTATTCAACATTTGAAGCAGAAATTGAAAAACCAGACGGAACAAGATATGTGGCTAATGAAAGCGTTGTTTCTGATAGAAAAAAAGTAATTGTGCTTGGTTCTGGGCCAAACAGAATTGGGCAAGGAATTGAGTTTGATTACTCGTGTGTTCATGGAGTTTTGGCTGCAAAAGAAGCAGGTTTTGAAACCATTATGATCAATTGTAATCCTGAAACAGTTTCTACAGATTTTGATACGGCTGACAAATTATATTTTGAACCTGTTTTTTGGGAACATATCTATGACATCATTCGTCATGAAAAACCCGAAGGTGTTATTGTACAACTTGGTGGACAAACTGCTTTAAAACTTGCCGAAAAATTAGACAGATATGGAATAAAAATTCTCGGTACAAGTTATGATGCACTCGATTTAGCAGAAGATAGAGGAAGATTTTCAGAATTATTGAAAGAATTAAAAATTCCTTACCCAAAATTTGGTGTGGCTGAAAATGCTGAACAAGCAAGTAAATTAGCCGATGAGTTAGATTTTCCGTTATTAGTTCGTCCTTCTTATGTTCTTGGTGGACAAGGAATGAAAATCGTAATAAATAAGCAAGAACTTGAAGAACACGTTATTGATTTATTAAAAAATATTCCAGGAAATAAATTACTACTAGACCATTATCTTGATGGTGCCATTGAAGCCGAAGCTGATGCCATTTGTGATGGCGAAAATGTGTACATCATTGGTATCATGGAACATATTGAACCATGCGGCGTACATAGTGGCGATAGTAATGCAACGTTGCCGCCATTTAACCTTGGCGAATTTGTAATGCAACAGATTAAAGATCATACAAAAAAAATTGCTTTGGCACTACAAACTGTTGGTTTAATCAACATTCAATTTGCTATTAAAGATGACACAGTTTATATTATTGAAGCCAATCCAAGAGCATCGAGAACAGTACCATTTATTGCAAAAGCGTATGGCGAACCTTATGTAAACTATGCTACTAAAGTAATGCTTGGCGTGAACAAAGTAACCGATTTTACTTATAATCCTAAATTGAATGGATATGCAATAAAGCAACCTGTTTTTTCATTTAGTAAGTTTCACGGTGTGAATAAAGCACTTGGACCAGAAATGAAATCTACTGGTGAAAGCATTTTGTTTATTGATGATTTAAAAGATGACCAGTTTTATGAATTGTACTCAAGACGAAAAATGTATTTGAGTAAGTAAGCAGAAAACCAATTTTTAGAATAAAACGCTCATTCCGAACTTGTTTCGGAATCTAAAAAATCCCAAATGAGAGTTTGGGATTTTTTGGTTTTAAGCACAGTTCTTTGTTGTGTGTTCGCTTTTACTATTTCCAATCTTTTAAATCGGTTAAGAATTTTTCAATAGTTTCTCTTATTGAAGCGGAGGCCATAAATCTTGTTGCAGTTTTTCTCGAAACAAAACTTGTTTTACTCAATGGAGCATTTGCATCACCATCTTCAATATCTGTACAATAAGTTTTAGTTATGCCTTTGTATTTAAACTCCATTTGGCAAAGCCCATGAACAGCAACTTGTCCAAAACCGATTAATCTGCAATCTAATGCAGTTATCCTGACTTCCAATTCGTCAGTAGAAGTTGAGTCAATTACAATTTTCGATTGTAAAAATAATTTATTCAAGTAATCCCAAACTTTTACAGTTCCTTGTTCTGCTTTTAGTTCAGTTTTGTTATTTATTTCAACATCTGAGCAATTTATTTTGGTCAATTTTTTTCATCTCTATCATCATATAAAATCACTTTTAATTTCAAATTTTCGAAGTTAAACTGATTTACAGTTGGATATGTTGGGAATTTTTTACCAGGTAAAAATCCATGTTCTGGCATTATCTCTTTACCCACAATATAAGACAATCCACCAATAACTCCACCTTGTGGATAAATTATTTGATTTTGAGAATAACTAGTAAAACTTGTTGCAAATATTAAAACAAGTAAGTTAAATTTTAGCTTCATACTTTTTAACCATTATTATTTTTTATTTGTTAAATATTGAGTTTTTCGAAAGTGTCACATAACTAGTTTATAATCGAAACATTATCTCGCCAATCTACCCAAAATCGGGTTGCGTGTCGCTACTTTGTGGCGTGTTTTTGTTCTTATTTCCTTCTAACATAAACATGTTTTATATTAGAATTGCTGGTTTCTCTAACATCAATTTCAAATTTATTGATGCTTTTTATGAGTGGTAACATTTTTGGGAAACCGTAATTTCGAGGATCAAAATCGGGTTTCTTTTTAAGCATTAAGTTTCCTAAATCGCCTAGAAATGCCCAACCATTTTCATCTTCTAAATCGTCGATACTATCAGAAAAAAGTTTGATGATTTTTGGGTCAATTTTGCTTAACGGATTGCTTTTTTGTTTAGTCTTTTGAGTTGATTTTTTATTTCCAGTTTCGGTTATAATTTCTAACTCTTCTTTTTTCAAGATTTCGATATAAATAAATTTATCGCAAGCAGTAATAAATGGTGTTAAGGTTTTCTTTTCACCAATTCCTATCACTTTCATGCCAGCTTCACGAAGTCGTGTTGCTAATCTTGTAAAATCGGAATCGCTAGAAACAATACAAAAACCATCAACATTTCCGGTGTATAAAATATCCATAGCATCAATAATCAAAGCACTATCAGATGAATTTTTACCTGATGTGTAACTGTATTGTTGCACTGGTGTTATAGCATTTTCCAGCAAAACATTTTTCCAGCCAGAAACTGTTGGTTTAGTCCAATCGGCATAAATACGTTTAAATGTTGGTGTACCATATTTAGCAATTTCTTCAAACATTTCTTTTACATTGGCATATGGAACATTATCTGCATCAATAAGCACAGCTAGTTTTAAATCTTTTTTTATTTCCATAGTGCTTTAGTTTGTATAAGTACTCAAATATAATCAAATAGAAACTAATTTGTAAATAATTAAATACTTATTGTCTTTAGTGGATTGCATTATTACATTTGTAGTGCATCAATTTTACTAAAATGGCATTTAAAAATAAACTTCATATTCAAGCAAAATCTAAAGATGATACTGGTTTTGGGTCAAATGCAAATAGCTATGGCGGAAGGTTTATTACTAAAAGTGGTAATGCCAATATAAGAAAAACAGGAGTTGGTTTTTTAGAAGGAATAAGTTGGTATCACACGATGCTTGCCATTCCTAGATGGAAATTTTTGTTCATCATCATATTGTTTTATTTTATTGTAAACAGTGTTTTTGCAACTATATATTTCTTTATTGGGGTTGAAAATCTCAATGGTATTGTGGCAAATAACAAAATCGAAGAATTTGGTCAAGCATTCTTTTTCAGCGTGCAAACGTCCACAACTGTTGGTTATGGTCATATTTCGCCTAGTGGTTTTTTGGCAAGTTTTGTAGCTTCAATCGAAGCACTTTTTGGGTTGTTAAGTTTTGCTATTGCAACTGGTTTGTTTTATGGAAGATTTAGTAAACCTAAAGCTCACATTAAATTTTCTGAAAATGCAATTATTGCTCCTTACCAAGATGGAAAAGCATTGATGATAAGATTATGTCCTTTTAAAAACACTACTTTAACAGATGCTGAAGCTATCATAACACTTGGATTGCATATTGAGGAAAATGGCAAAAAGGTTAATAAATTTTATAAACTAGACTTAGAGCTTGAGAAAATAAATGCTCTAACATTAAGCTGGACACTAGTTCATCCTTTAAACGAAAAAAGTCCTTTGTATCAATTTACAAAGGACGATTTTAATACTATTGAAGGAGAAATTATTGTTTATATCAAAGCTTTTGATGATATGTTTAGTACAAGTGTCGTAAAAAGAACTTCATACGTTTTCAATGAAGTTATTTATGGAGCAAAATTTAAACACATGTTCTCAAGAAACTCTGATGATACTAAAACAATACTTCATGTTGATTTATTGAATGATTTTGAAAAAGTTATCTTCTAATTTATTCTTTAATAAATTTCTGAGAATGTTCATTCCCCAAATCATCTGTTAGAATAAGGATATATGTTCCTATCGATAATTTCTCAACATTGATGGTATTATTTTCTAAACTTGTTCTAGTCATCAATCTTCCAGTCATATCATAAACTTTTGCCATAGTAAAGTTTAAGTTATTAGAAGAAACAATGTTAATGTTATTTTTTGCCGGATTCGGATACAAACTAAATCCAATATTTTCAAATTGATTGTTTGATAATGTTGACCCTTCAACTACATATAATGCTTGGTTTATTGAAGGATTGTTTATAGTATCTACAACTCCAGATGGCCATCTAATAATTACTTGCGTGATTTCTGTATTAGTACCTAAACCAAAGTGAGCATTAAGTGATCCCATGTATTTAAAACCTTCGCCACTTCTTATATCTCTAATTTGTTTTCCAAATGCACCATAAATTTCAACTCTAGCGCCAATTCCGTTACTATTACTTTGAATACCTTGTAATTTTACTTTAAACCAGTTGTTTCCATTTGGCACTGCATAACGAATTGTTGAACCATTTTGAATATCAAGAAAACCATCATTATTCAAATCTCCAACTGCACCAACCGAAATACTGCTATAAGATTGAGGAATAAAAGTTCCATCACCTTGATTGAACATTATTTTATTTCCACCTCCAAGAACATCAACAAATCCATCATTGTCGAAATCATAAGCAATATTGTCAATATTTGTAGATGAATTTGTATCCCAACCTGAACCTGTAGTAATTTCAGTAAAAGCTGATAGTGTTCCAGTAGTTTCAAAATTATTTCTAAAGTAATGATGTGCACTAGCACTTGAAGTAATAATTATATCCATGTCACCATCATTATCAAAATCCGCAATTGCAGACGACCATGTTTGGATAGGTGTAATATTGATACCAGCTAGTGAAGAAACATTTGTATAGGTGTTTCCTCCATCATATCTAAACATTTGACAAGGTGGTCCAGAACATTTTGAAATAAAAACATCTGTGTCACCATCATTATCAAAATCGGTGAACAGCGTTGCATAATTTCCGCCAGCAACACTTAAATTCATTGAACCAGGTGTTGTATTTGATTGATAATATGTCAAATTTCCAGCACCATCATTAATGTAATATACATTGTCATCAACATCATGACAAGAAAAAACATCCAAATTGCCATCTTTATTCAAGTCTGCAAAGTTTGTTCTTTGGCAAAAGATATACTCACCTGGAGTTATACCTGTGTAAGCTGTTCCAGTATTGTTAGATCTAACAATTGACAATCCATTAGATGCTCCAAAAACCAAATCATTATAACCATCTTTATTATAATCTCCAGCCGCCATACTCCAACTTGGCATTTGATTTGCACCTGTTAATGGAAAATCAGTTACAGTAAAATTTCCTGGTGTACTTCCTTGAAAGTGAACTCTTAGATTGTTTGAACTAACACCTACCATATCGTCATTATGATCACCATTCATATCTACAATACAAAGGTTATAAGTAGTATTTATAGTTGAAATGGTTTGATTATTATAGGAGATTGGTGGTGGAGGAATTGCTGCTTCTATCAATTGAAAATTAAAACCTTCTGCACTCCATTTGTTGTCCCATACAATGTAATAAGTTGTTCCAGCATTAACAATAAAAGTTTTAACGGATAAGTTTGAATTTGTATTTCCGCTATTACATGCAATAACACCTGAATTATCATCGTTTGCAACACAAGTAAGAGTACCCGAACAAGTTCCTGTATAGATACTAAAATTAGTGTCTTTACAAATGTTTTCAGCTAAATCAGAAGTTACTGTTACTTGATAATTCTGTGTTGGAATATATTTATACCATTTTGCAAGAGTAGTATTTGAACATGTTGTTGTTACATTAGAACCGTCAATGGCATTAACCGTATAAGTGCCAGCAGTTATTGTTGTAGCTGTTGAACATGGTGAAGGAACAATAGGCGATTCTATTAGTTGGAAATCAAATCCTACTGCGCTCCATCTATTATCCCAAGCAATGTAATATGTTGTTCCAGCAGAAACTTCAAATGTTTTTACAGATAAAAAGGAATTATTATTGCCAGAATTACATTGAATAACTCCAGAATCATCATCAGAGGTTAGACATGTTAAAGTTCCACAAACACCTGTATAAACGCTAAAGTTTGTGTCTTTACAAATGTTTTGAGCCAAATCTGATGTTACTGTAACGCTGTAATTTTGAGTAGGTGTATAGGCATACCACTCTGCTAGCGCTGCAGAAGAACATGTAGATGTAATGTTTGTTCCATTAACAGCATCTACGGTGTATAATCCTGCTGTTATGGGTAGTGCAGTTGCACAACTGTTTTGCGCATAGGTTTTTGTAAACCCTAGAGCTAATAAAATTATTAAAAAAGCATTTTGTGCTGATTTAAAATTTTTAAAGTTTTGATGATTCATCGGTTTTAATAATTAGTTGGTTATTAGTTACAATTTTCTAGTGAATTTATCCAGTTTTTTATTAATAATACTCCTTCGGTATGAATTAATGTTCTTCCGTGTAGTGGCATTCTATAAGCTTCGTTAGTTGTGTTGATTCTATAAAACAACATGGACTCGTTGATGTTTTTTGGAGTAATTATTTTATTCAACTCTGGTGGGAAATCTTGTAAATCTTGAGTATTCACACAAACTCCCATATTCGTTAAATTATTTTTGGTTTCAGAAAAAGGAAATCTCATAGGTCTATAATCGCAATGGCCTGTTTCACTATGACAGTGAGCACAATTAATATCAAAATAAGAACGTACTCTTAGCTCGAGTGGTTTTGATGAGTCATTATAGTTCACAACAGTATTTTCTTGTGATGGTAGTGTGAAATTATTATCTAAATAACCTACTTCAATCCACTTTAAAAGTTGGTTTTTAGTTTCAGTTCCATAATCTAATGTTGAGTTGAGGTTTTGTGGTTTTAATCCTATTGGTACACTATATTGGTAGTATTCGCCATCGATTGTTTCTTTGTATTTGTGACAAACTAGACACTGCGCTTCAGATGGAATTCTATAATTTACTTGTCGAATATTTTCGTTTTCATCTTTCCATGAAATGTCAACATAACTACCGTTTAAATCAAAGAAAGCTTCGGTTTGATCTTCATTCCAAACATAATCAGCAAATAACCAGCCATCTTCTTTTTTGATCATTAACCTAGTTTCAATAATTCTCGTGTCATTGTTTGGTTGAACATTATCGTAGTAAAAATTTTTGATAATAACAGCACCAACAGGAAGTTGAATTATTTTTGAATCACCATCATAAACCGCTTTTGTACCTTTTGGCATCCATACAAATCTTTTTTTATGTGCATAATCAGAAAACAAAGAACTGATTGGTTCATATGGTATTACGTTTAGTTCAGGGGATAAGTTTTTTAATTCACCTTTAAAAAATTTGTAATCAGATAATTTAGGATAAGGAACTTTTGTTAAGTCAACAGTAACAGGTGAAATCAGTTCATAATCACCTTTGTCATTGGCATCACTACAAGATAAAAAAAGTATGATATAGAATACAAATAATAAGGTAATTTTTTTATTCATTTGGCTTTTTAAATTTATTTGAATTTCAAAGATATAAAAAAAGTAATAAATGAATTATTTGTTTAAAAAATTGATTTACAGTTAAATAATTTGCAAAAAAAATGCGTTTTCATTAAAGCTTTCATTTGCTAAAGCTTCAAAATAAACGCCTTTTAAAAAATGTAAATAGTGTTTTTTTAGAAAATATAAGAAACTAATTCAAGGCTTCTTCTTCAATATCACTAAGATGATGTCGCAAAGCGGTGACTGAAATACTGATTTCCCAAAAAGAAATTCCTAAGGAAATTAACAAGCAAAGTAAACTAGCTCCGAATAAATAAATTCCAAAAATTTGTTGGCTCAAAAATAACGACAACATGGCAAATACCGATAGGAACAAACTCAACACTCCAAAAAGTTGCATATATCTTATTAATGAAATTCTGAGGTTTAGATTCTTTATCTGCAATAAAATGCTTTTTGTGTGATTTTCATCATAATGTTTTTTTAGACTACGTACAATTTGCGCAATGGTCAAAAATCTATTAGTATAGGCTAATAGAATCAATGATGTTGCGGAAAATAATAGTGCTGGAGTTTCTACAGATAATGTCATGTTGTGAGCAATTTTTGGTTTACAAAGTGCGAAGTTCGAAAAATATATTCAATAAAAAAACCTGCAAGTTATCACTCACAGGTTACTATTCACTTGTCGCTTATTATTATTTACTTGATAAGTTCAAAGCTTCTTTTTACAAAGGCGGTTAGCTCTTCACCTTTTAGCAAACCTTGCGAAATTTTAGCTAAGTCTAAAGCTTGTTTTACTAAACTTTCTTGTACTGATTTGTCAGCTTTTAGAATTGTTGTTGCCAATTCGGAATTAGTATTTACAACCAAGTTATACATATCAGGAAAATTACCCATGCCAAACATTCCTCCACCAGTTTGGCTCATTTCTTTCATTCTTCGCATGAATTCTGGTTGTGTAATAATAAATGGCGCAGCGCTGCTGTCCATCGGTTCTAATTGAACTGTATAATTCGTTTTTGGAACAATTTCTTCTAAAACGGTTTTAAGTTGTGTTGACTCTTCTTCTGATAGTTTTGAAATTTGTGTTTCATCTTTTTGAATTAACTTATCAATGTGATCAGAGTCAACTCTTGTAAACGTTAGATTCTCATTATCGGCTTCTAATTTTTGAATTAAATGTGAAACAATAGGAGAGTCTAACAATAGAACTTGATATCCTTTTTCTTTGGCAATATCAATATAACTGTGTTGCGCATCTTTGTTGGAAGCATATAACACTACTAGTTTACCATTTTTATCGGTTTGATTGTCTTTGATGGCATCTTTCAACTCGGTTAATGTGTAATATTTATCATCAACAGTTGGGTACAAAACAAAATCGCCAGCTTTTTCGTAAAACTTCGGTTCAGAAAGCATTCCATATTCTAAAACGATTTTGATATCGTTCCATTTTTTCTCAAAATCTTCTCTATTTTCATTAAACAAAGACTTTAATTTATCTGCAACTTTTCGAGTAATGTAATTTGAAATTTTCTTGACATTTCCATCTGCTTGAAGATAAGAACGAGAAACATTCAATGGAATATCTGGTGAGTCGATAACACCTTTCAACATTACAAGAAATTCTGGAACAATTCCTTCTACATTATCTGTTACAAAAACCTGATTTTGATATAATTGAATTTTATCTTTTTGTAATTGTAAGTCAGATGACATTTTTGGGAAATACAAAATTCCAGTCAAATTGAACGGATAATCCACATTTAGGTGAATGTTGAACAACGGTTCTTCAAATTGCATTGGATACAATTCGCGATAGAAATTCTTATAATCTTCGTCATTCAAATCCGTTGGTTGCTTTGTCCATGCTGGATTTGGATTGTTGATAATGTTGTCAACGTCTATGTATTCTGTTTTGTAATCTTCTGGCGCATCGTCTGGTTTAGGTAATGCTTCTTTTTTAGTTCCAAATTTAATAGGAACAGGCATGAATTTATTATATTTAGTCAATAACTCACGAATGCGATATTCTTCTAAAAACTCAACAGAGTCGTCGGCTATGTGAAGAATAATTTCTGTCCCACGATCTTTTTTATCACTTTCAACCAGAGTAAATTCTGGACTTCCGTCACATGTCCAATGTGCTGCTGGCTCATCTTTATATGACTTTGTAATAATCTCCACTTTTGATGCAACCATAAAAGCAGAATAAAATCCTAATCCAAAATGGCCAATTACCCCTGAATCTTTAGCAGAATCTTTATATTTTTCTAAAAACTCTTCAGCTCCAGAAAAAGCAATTTGATTGATATATTTTTCTACTTCTTCAGCAGTCATACCAAGGCCTTGATCCAGAATATGAAGTTTTTTGCCTTCTTTGTCGATTTTAACTTCAATAATTGGATTGCCATATTCCACTTTTGCTTCTCCAATAGAAGTAAGATGTTTTAATTTTAAAGTTGCATCAGTTGCATTAGATACAAGTTCTCGCAAGAAAATTTCGTGATCGCTATATAAAAACTTTTTTATGAGAGGAAAGATGTTCTCTACTGATACATTGATTTTTCCTGATGACATATTGAGATATTTTTTAGTTAAACGTTTTTGACATGATGTTATCAAATCGAATACCAAATAGAAAACCATGACAAAATGACGTGGTAATAATTCTACAAAGCTTTTGAATAATTATGTAAAAGGGTGTAAAATTTTAGCCATATATTTGTAAAAAAATAAATTTAAAGAATATGAAAAAAATTATTTTAACTCTAGTGTTTTCAATTCTGATATTAGGTTGCAAATCGCAGTCGGCAACTAATACAAAAGTTGATAATAAAACAGAAAGGATTATCAAAGGAAACTGGCAGATTACTGCGGTAAATTATCCGGGATCTGATGTTATAAAAGTTACTTCTTTTGATCTAGCCGATTCAAAATGTTTTATTGGTAGCAATTGGAAATTTGTTTCTAATAACAACAAAGGGATTTTAGCCTTGAACAGCCCAAATTGTACTGCTTATTCAACCCCAATTACTTGGTTTATCAATAAAGAAGGGCAATTTGTAATGAAGATTTTAGACGAAGCAAAAGCTAAGAAAGTAAAATCGGGTTATGTTTTGAACGTAGCTAATGTAACAGAAACTACTTTCCAATTGATTGATAAAATCAATGTAGGAGGAAAATTAACAGATGTTGTTTATCAATTTGAAAAATTAAATTAAGAAATATGAAAAAGTTTAGTGTAATTCTTTTAGGAGGTTTGATGTTGTTCTCATCTGTATTCACGAGTTGTGAAGCAGTTAAAAACACTAATAATACACAACGTGGTGCAGCAATTGGAGCTGTAGGTGGAGCTGTTATTGGTGGAATTTTAGGAAATAATATTGGTAAAGGTGGAAATGGAGCTCTTGGTGCTGTTCTTGGAGGTGTAATAGGAGGTGTAGCTGGAGGTGTAATTGGTAACAAAATGGATAAACAAGCTCGTGAAATAGAAACGGCTTTACCTGGAGCACAAGTTGAAAGAGTAGGCGAAGGAATCAAATTAGTGTTAGGTGAAAATGCTGTTCGATTTGATACTAATAAATCTACTTTGACGGCTAATGCTAAAGCAAATCTTGATAAATTAGTGCCTGTTTTTAATCAATATCCTGATACCAATATTCAAATTTATGGGTATACAGATAGCACAGGTACAGCTGAATATAATTTAAAACTTTCTGACCAAAGAGCAGCTTCTGTAAAAGCCTATTTAATTGGTAAAGGATTAGCTGTTGGTAGATTTGTTACAACTGGTATGGGTATTGCAGATCCAATTGCAACTAATGATACTCCTGAAGGAAGAAGCCAAAACCGTAGAGTAGAGTTTGCAATTACAGCTAATGAAAAAATGATTCAGGATGCACAAAAAGAAGCAGGAAGATAATTTTTAAATACTTATAAAAAAAGCTGTCATTTGACAGCTTTTTTTATTTTTTGATAAGTTTTGGTCTAGCAAATACTTCTGTTTGAGTATCTTTTTTGTCGTTATTAAGTTTGTCCCAACGAATTTTTGTTCCATCCCACCATAAGCTTTGAGCTTCTTCACTGGTATTGTTTTCGTTGAACATAACTTTATCCATTTTTTTATCAAAGTCATTTGCCAATAAATCACTTGGAACCTCTGGATTTTCTTCACCTTTTATTTTAGTAATGGCAATCCAAGAGATTTTTACATTCGATGTTCCATCATTGTTTTCAATAATCCAAAAGCCCTCTTTAGTAATTTCATCAATATACACACCATTCGATTTACCTTGTGGTGTTGCAGTAATAACAATGTCATCTATGCTTGAAATTACTTTGCTGAAATTCTTGTCAAAAGAAACGAATACTTTCCCATTTTGAAGATTAGTCTTGCCATTTATGGTTACCTCTGGTTTTATTGAAGAAGTCATAAAACTCGCCACTTTTTGATTGTCATCACTTTCAATTAGATAAGTAATAGGCTTATTAGTATAACCATTTCCATCTACATATAAGCTGTAAGTTTCTCCTTTAGTGTGAAAACCATATTTCATGCCTCGAACCCAACCGCCCATTACACCTCCATAAATACCTAATCCAATATTTGTGTTTTTACCTAAAAAATTATTGTGATTTGCTGAAGAAAACCTTCCAGCTGCCGCACCTGTTTGATATGCTAAACCAAAACCATAAACAGAATAATCATTTGCATTACTGGCATAGTAGCCTAAAGCTCCAACTCCAAATCCATAATCATATCCCATAACGCCTCCAGAACGAATAGTAGTTCCTCCAGAACCATAAACACCAAACTTATAACTTCCACTTGTAGTTGCTTGACCATTAACACCTGTATGAGTTGCACCAAACCCTGTTCCAGCTACTGCTACTAAGGAAATACCTCTAACGCCAGAACCTTGAGCATTAGTTCCATTATACTCGCCTTGTACACCAGCGTAAATTGTACTACCAGCAGTAATCTGTCCATAAACTCCAGCTCCATTTTGGTCAGAATAACCATTTGCCGCCCAAGGGAAAGCTGCATTACTTACTGCATTCATCAAGTCTCCTGTAATCACAGTATTTAATGTCCCAACAAAAAATTCACCAAGATTACTAAACCTAGCTCTAAAAGTGTTATTTGTTCTAATATCAACATTTTGATTATCTGTAGTTCCAAGAAAGTTAGTACCAGTTGTGGTTGTATTTCCGCCATTTGTACCTGAATTTCCTGACGTTGACCACGAAAAATCACTATTATTTGCCCAAGAAAGGTTACCTAATCCATCCGTTTTTATTACTTGTCCATTTAAACCGCGTGAGGCTGGAAAAATATAGTTGTTCAAAGCTGTTGTACCAATAGAAACGTTACCCAAAAAATACCCAGCAAAATTGGTAGTACCAGCTTTTAAAACAGATGAATATACACCATAATGATTTCCACCAGCGGTCGTGTTAATTATGTTGTATGTTCCATATTTATTGGCTGTTCCAGTTCCAGTTAATTGATTATAAACCCCATAATGACTATTTGTAACACTACTTCCTGAACCTGTTAAATAGTTGTAAGTCCCAGTTTGTCTACCTGTACCAGAGCTTGAAATTTCATTTCTAGTACCTTCCAATTGGGTTGATGAAGTGCCAGACAATGTGTTTGAAACTCCAATTCTTAACGCTGTATTAGATGTTCCAGTGCCTGTAATGTTATTCACTGTACCTATTTGAGCAATATCACCATTTACATTTATTGAGTTCATAGTACCAATTCTACTTTTTGAAGTATCGTTTGAACTTCCAAATAAAGTGTTTTTAGTACCATAGTTAAATATGTCTTGATCACTTGATAATTGATTATCAACACCAGTCATAGTTCCAAGGTTATTCGAAGAAATGTTATTTAGAATACCAGTTTTATTGATGTCAGAAGCTGATAGTATGTTGTTTGACATGGCATATACATCTGATCCGCCAGAATAAGTTGAAGTAGTGTTAATGTTAATAAAAGATGTTGAGGTACTAATATCTAATGGATAATTAGCTGTGTTTTTTCCAATGGCCACATTACCAGTGTGGAACATATCATCAGTTATCGCATTTGGAGGAGTTGTTGTCCCTACTTCATACCAATCATGATCACCACTAACGGCAGAAGATATACCTATCCAATCGGCAGGCGAATAATTCCAATAATAAAAACCTATTGGTTTTGGATTTCCGCCAAAAGTAGTAGGAGTTGTAAGATACACCAACATTCCCTGTTGAGCTGCTGTGGGATTTGTAGCTGGAAAAACATCAACTTTTGGAATTAATATTCCATCAGTATTCAAAGGCGCGACTTGACTAGAAGATCTTATATCAAATTGAGCATTTGGAGACGTCGTGCCAATACCAACTTGAGCACTTAAAAAGCTTACAAAAGAAAAGCAAAATAGAAATAAAAGAAGGTAAATCTTTCTCATAATATTCAAAGTTTACATCATACAAAATTAAATGTACTAATAATCTTTAAATGATTGAAAATTAGCTATATTAAATCGATAAAATCAATTTTTTTGTCGCTAAAATGTAATTTTATTTTACTTGTCTTACTTCAAAATATGTTTTTCCTGTAAAGGCATCAATAGTCGTTGGAGCATTACCATTGTGAAAATATATTTCGATATAATCACCTATGTTTAGATAAATTAAACAATTGATTGTTCTTGAAATTAATTTATCGCCATAATGATGAGCGGAAGTTTCTTGATATTCTGTGCCATTTTTGTAAACAGAAATGCCATAATACTCAGCATCACTTTTATTAAAAGTGTGAATTCCAGCATTAATCTCATAGTAACCAACTTTTGTAGCTGTAAATCTGCTTGTACCTGTATTGAATTCTGAATTTGTGTCAAAAACAGCAGTATTAAAGTTAATTTTTTGCCAACCTGTGGTATTTACAACCTGGTTAGCAGTCAAGTTTGTTCTTATCAACGAGAGAGTATTTATAGGATTTGGAACCCAAGAGGCATTACCCGAAGCATCACTTTGAAGAATATAACCATTATTTGCACCAGCAGTCATTTGAAAATTGGTTGTTTTTGTATTGCCATTTACATCCAATTTATTTCCCACAGATGGAGCTGTGCCAATACCAACATTAGTTCCATCATCTGAAATTATTCCATCTACTAGAGTTGTTCCATTCCATTTAGGAACAGAATTTGTCGTTGATGAGGAAACCTGAGGATCGGTTTCAGTAATTGTTAAACTTGATGCTGAAACCCAATTTGTTGCTCCAGCTCCATCAGTTTGCAAGACTTGACCTGCAGTTCCTCTAACGTTTGGTAGCGCATAACCTGGAGCAGAAGCTGGATTGCTGATTTGTAAAGTTCCATTTACTCGTACAATATTGTTGTCAAATTCTCCGTAAATAAGTGCATTGTTCGCATCTGCATTTGAATTTTCAATATATAATCTGTTACTGCCTGTTTCCAATCTTCCTGCTTGGTAACCTACACCTACATTGCCTGAACCCGTTACGTTTCGAAGTGCTTCAAAACCTATTGCTGTGTTATTTGTTCCAGTAGCATTTTGTCTTAATGCTGCAAAACCAACCGCTGTATTGTTACTGGCATTATTTGTTGTTAATGCATTTCTTCCTATTGCCACGTTACTCGATGCAGTTGAGTTTGAGTACAAAGCACCAGCACCAAGAGCAGTATTTTCATTACCAGATGTGGCTGAGAAAAGAGCAAAATCACCGATACCAGTATTTCTCTGACCAGTTGTTAGTCCAGGCATTACATTGACACCAAAAGCTGAATTTCTAACTCCAGTTTGTGAAGCTACATTTACAGTTGGGTTTACTAACGAATTTCCGCCAAAAGAAGTATTTCCATTATTAGAATCAAATGTCGATAAATTGTAAGTTGGATCACCAATATATCCAGCTCTAATATTATTTCTTTTGATAACAAAATCAACATTGTCTGTAGTTCCTAAAAAATTTGTCGCAGCACTAGTTCCTCCATTGCCTAATAATCCCCAAGCATTGGCTGTTACATTTTGCCAAGTTACATTTCCAAAACCATCTGTCTGCATTATTTGCCCATTTGTGCCTCGAGAAGCAGGAAAAATATAGTTGTTCAAAGTTGTTGTTCCAATGGAAACGTTTCCAAGAAAATATCCTGCATAGTTAGCCCCAGATTTCAAAACTTCGGAATAAACACCATAATGTGTTCCACCAGCTGATGGATTGATGTAGTTATAATTGCCATATTTTATTCCTGTTCCAGTACCTTCGAGTATATTGTAACTTCCAAAATGATTGGCATTGGCACTATTTATTATTCGGTTGTAGGTTCCATATTGAAGACCAGTACCATTACCAGTAAGTAAGTTGAAACTACCGTAATGAATTCCTGTTCCGGTATTGTTGATATTAACACTGTTACCAAACTGGTTGCCATTGCCTACACCTTGTAAATCAGTATAACTACCATAATGAATTGCGTTACCCGTATTGGTTATACTGATATAACTACCATATTGCTCACCACTTCCAGTTCCGGATAAATCAGTGTAAACGCCATAGTGAAAACCAGTTCCAGAGCCAGATAAATTATTATTGGTTCCATAATGGATTGCATTACTTGTATTGGAAATGTTAATACTACTTCCATATTGTTTTCCTGTTCCACTACCAGAAATGTCAGTGTAAACACCATAATGATTTCCAGAACCTGAACCACTCAAATCATTGAATGTTCCGTGGTGATTACTATTTCCAGAGTTACTAATACTATTAGCAGTACCAAATTGAACACCAGTTGCACCTGTTCCAGAAAGACTGTTTCTGGTGCCATAGGTATCATCTGTAGATGTACCGTTTACAGAATTATTTGTACTAATATTGGGTGTAGAGTTTGATGTATTGTTGGTAAAGAGTGAATTGATACCTCTATCATAATTTGTTGATTGGATATCAATAGGGAAAGATGTAGTGTTTTTACCGATTGCAATATTTCCCAAATGATACATATCATCATTGATAGAAAGTGGAGCTGTTGAAGTGCCAACTTTGAACCAGTCAGCATCTGAATTTATCGTTGAGCTAATACCAATCCAATTTGATGAAGCATTATCCCAATAGTAAAAACCAGGTGTTCTACTTGTTGCTAAGAAAGTAGTTGTAGCATTCAGATACACCAGCATACCTTGCTGAGCGGCAGTGGGATTTGTTGCAGGGAAAGTGTCAATTTTTGGAATTAAAATACCATCATTGTTGGCAGGTGAAGCTTGATTACTCGAGCGAACATCCAGCTGTGCATTTGGCGAAGTTGTAGCTATACCAACTTGTGAAAAAACACTTGATAGAGTAAAAATAAAACCTATTGTAAAAAGTAATTTCAATTTCATAAATCAAATTTATGGTACAAATGTACTGTAAATTAGTTACATTACAAGTAAATCTTGTTTGTAAGCCTTGTGGATAAAGTTCTACAAAACCAATTTTTTAGTTCAAATAATTATTTCGAACTTTGAATATTTAGAAAAAATTTATGCTTTCAGTTAATAACATTTCATTTTCATATTTAGATAATAAAACTTTGAATGATATTTCTTTTTCTCTAGAAAAAGGTAAAATTTTATCAATAATTGGTGAAAGTGGTTGTGGAAAAAGTACTTTACTCAAGCTGATTTATGGGTTGTATGATTTGGATGAAGGTTCCGTTTTTTGGAACGAAAAAGAAATATTGGGACCAAAATTTAATCTTATTCCAGGAATGGAATACATGAAATATCTGGCGCAAGATTTTGATTTGATGCCTTTTATAACTGTAGCTGAAAATGTTGGGAAGTATTTATCAAACATTTATAAAGACAAGAAAAACCAGCGCATAGCTGAGCTTCTTGAAATTGTTGAAATGACAGAATATGCAAATGTAAAAGCAAAATTCCTTAGCGGCGGACAAATGCAACGAGTAGCTTTGGCAAGAGTTTTAGCATTGGAACCCGAAGTGCTTTTGTTGGATGAACCCTTTAGTCATATAGATAATTTTAGGAAGAATAGTTTGCGCCGAAAACTTTTTGGTTATTTGAAAGAAAAACAAATAACAACTATTCTTGCAACACATGACAGCACAGATGTTTTGTCTTTTGCAGACGAAGTGGTTATTATGAAAGAAGGTCAAATAATTGAGTTGGGTAAACCGAATGATATTTATAATAAACCTAAAAATTTTTACATAGCTTCATTATTTGGTGATGTCAATGAAATTCAAATAGATAGAAAAAAGAAGTTGTTGTTCCCTCATCAACTAGAAGTTGTAGAAAATTCAGAATTAAGTGTTGTTGTCAAGAATAATTATTATAAAGGAAATTACTATTTGGTGGAAAGTGAGTTTGATAATCAAACTGTATTTTTTGAAAATCAGAAGGAAATTTCCAAGGGTTCAATTGTCTTTTTAAAAGAAAAAAGGCTTTAATACCATAGTCTTAAAGCCTAATTTTATTTTTTTTAGTTTTTCAAATATTTATCCAAAAACTGTTCTTGTTCCCACAACAAGTGAAGAATGTTTTCTTTCGCTGCGTAGCCGTGACTTTCTTTTGGTAACAAAACTAATCTAACTGGTGCACCAAGGTTTTTCAATGCTTGAAAATATCTTTCAGATTGAAGTGTAAAAGTACCTGGATTGTTATCGGCATCACCATGAACCAATAGCAATGGTGTTTTCATTTTATCAGCATTCATGAATGGCGACATGGTGTTGTAAACATTTGGAACATCCCAATAGTTTCTTTGCTCGCTTTGGAAACCAAATGGTGTCAATGTTCTGTTATAAGCACCACTTCGTGCTATTCCACAAGCAAATAGATTTGAGTGTGTCAATAAATTTGCAGTCATAAAAGCACCATATGAATGTCCGCCAATGGCACATTTTTTTCTGTTGATGTAACCCAATTTATCTACTGCATCTATGGCTGCTTCGGCATTGGCAATAAGTTGAGGTAAAAAAGTATCATTTGGCTCTGCATTTCCTTCACCAATAATAGGGAAAGAAGCATCATCAAGTACTGCATAACCTTTGGTTACCCAATAAACAAATGAACCGTAATATGGGAAAGTAAATTCATTGGAGTTTTTATTGCTTTGTCCTGCACTGTTTTTGTCTTTAAACTCCTCTGGATAAGCCCAAATCAGCAAAGGTAATTTCTCTGTTTTTTTAGTTCGGTCATAATTTGCTGGTAAATACAAAGTTCCTGATAATTCTACGCCATCATTTCTTTTGTATTTAATCACTTCTTTGTAAACATCTTTTATGCTTTCAAAAGGGTTTTTGAAATTTGTGATTTGCTTTAATTTGCCAGATTTAATGTTTCTAAAGTAATAATTTGGAAACTCACTTTTTGATTGAATTTGAACTAAAACATCACCTTTCTTAAAATCTTCTATCGATAATAAATCTTCTTTTTTATCCTTGATTTTTGATGTGTAAAGACGTTTTGTTTTTAATGTTTTAAGGTTGAATTCATCAATAAAAGGAAATTGACCGTCTTTCGTAAATCCATCACCTATCAAATAGGTATTATCGTTTTCTATTGCCAAAACATATCTGTTATACTGATTTTTTTTGGTTTCAAAATTTCCTGGATCACTATAAATATCTTGTGAATTTCTATCCGAAATAATTTTTGGTGCTAGCGATGGATTAGATGGGTTGAAAAGATATGTTTTTTGATTTCGAGTATCATACCAATCATCATAAGCAATTGCTGTATTTTCATTACCCCAAATAATACCTGCAAATCGTTGTTGAGTTTTTAAAATTGATTTAGGTTCACAAGAAAATGGCGCATCCCAATTATAAATTTCGTCTCTAAAATCAGCTTTTATTGATTGATCGCCTTCATCCAATGCTACAACGTATGACAGAGTAGAAGGTTTATCTGAACGCCAATTCATATTTCTTTTCCCTTTTCTAACAGAGGAAAAACCTTTTGGCATCACTTCATTCAGAGGAATATCGTTCACAAGTTTTATTTCTTTTCCAGTCGTGTCATACACGGTTGCTTTTTGAGGAAAACGGCTCAAAGGAACGATATAGGAATAAGGTTTGTGGAGTGTTGTAATCATCAGATAATTTCCATCGGGAGAAAAACTTTCATTCAAATAAATTCCAGCAGGTTTAAAAAGTTCTTTCTCGCCAGAAATTGAAACTTTGTAAAGTTCAGAAGTTATCAAGGCATCAAAGTTGGCCTCATCAGTAGGGTTTTTCAACAAATCTTGGTAGGTTCTGTTTTGAGATTTTGTTCCATCACTGTTGGAAACCGTTGGGCCTTTTGGTAAATCTTTCTTTCCATCAATTAATGCTGGGCGATTTTTGGGAAGCATTTTTACCAAAATAGTTTGATTGTCTTTCATCCAGTTAAAAGGATTTCCAAGATTTGCATTCAGATTTGCTTCTGTGATTTTTTTAGCGGAACTACTAACCACATCAATTACCCATAGTTCAACACCAGTAGAGGTTGTATTTGTAAAAGCAATTTTTTTCTCATTTGGAGACCATGTGATGTTTGTTATTTTTGGGTTTTCTGGTAAACCACTAACTTGCGTTTCTATCTTATCTGAAACTTTTCTTAGTTTTAAATTATTTACATAAGTAACCGTGCTTGATATATTAGTTACAGGATTGATTCGCAATCCACCAAGTCGCATTTCTTCCTGATTGAGTTCATCAAGTGTTTTATAGGTATTTCTATAGGTTAGGAGCATATATTCCTTTTTTGAGTCCATGCTAACAGATGGTGCTCTTTCATATTCAGCTAATGCTAAAATGCTTTGAGAAGGTTTTTGAAAAGTTAAATTCTCTTGAGCATTAACCGAGGAAAAACTAACAAAAAGAAAGAGTAAGAAGATTTTTTTCATATTTAAAGTTTTTAGGTAACATAAGAGTTTGTATTAAAAATTATCAATAAGTTACAGTAAATATGACCTAGATAAAAAAATTAACACTTTAATAGATTTGAATTGAAAAATTCATAACTTTATATAACTTAATTTAAAATTTTATAAAATGGGAAAATTTGTTATTTCAACTAGAAAAAATGGAGAATATCAGTTTAGTCTAAAAGCAGGCAATGGACAAGAGATTTTAGGAAGTGAAGGATATACTACTAAAGCAGCTTGCTTAAATGGAGTTGAGTCTGTGAAAAAGAATTCGCAAGATGATAAACGTTTTGATAAACTAGAATCTAAAAATGGTAAGTATTATTTTAATTTGAAAGCTTCAAACGGACAAATTATCGGTACAAGTGAAATGTATGAGAGCACAGCTTCTAGAGATAATGGGATTGAATCTGTAAAGAAAAATGCACCAGATGCTACAGTTGATGACCAAACGGCATAATTAAAACATAAAAAAAGCTCCAAGAAATTTGGAGCTTTTTTTGTAAACAAATAATCAAAAGTTAAAACGTTACTGTATTCAGCGTGCTTGAACTTGAACTTGTAAATGTTGTTTTTAATGTTCCACCAGTTGTAGAGTAAGTTCCACCTGTATACAATCCCCAACCTGTTGAATTACCAACAAAATTTCCTCCAGTATAGGTTCCTCCAAAATAAACTTGATAGCTTGTGCTTGCAGCTATATTTGGGCTAGAAAAATGGAAGTAATAAACCGCATTTTTAGGTTTAAAAGTCACCATCTCAGTTCCAGATGCGTTTCTAATGTGAAGCATAGATGTTGCTGCTAATTGTGAACCAGATTTCAAATACATTGTTCTTTGTGTAGATGTAGAACTAAAATTTTTGGTCATATTAGAATTTGAACCAGCAGAGATTATTAAACCACCATTCATGTTGAATGTTCCATTGAAATCTAGACCTTCTTCAGGAGAGCTTGTTGGTCCACAAACGATGGTTGTTCCGCCAGTTATGGTAATATTCCCATTACTATCTATAGCATCTTTTCCTGCTACAATGAGAATTCCTCCAGAAATATTCAGTTGACTGTTGTCATTAGACTCAGTTCCACCGCTTACAGTACCATAAGTAGCATTGATTCCATCATTTGAAGCTGTAACATTTGTAATTCCTCCAGAAAAATTCATTATTGGTGCTTCAATGCCTTCACCAACACCATTGGTAGTAGAAATAGCGCTTATCAAATTGTTTCCTCCACTTATTGCTATGGAAGCGTCAGAATGTATACCGTCATCTGTAGAATTTAATGTTGTGTTTCCGTTGATGATGCTGACAATACCAGTTGCAACAATTGTTTTTGGATGACAATAATCACTTCCCGTAACTAAAAATCTTGCTCCTGTTGTGGTAATGTTCAACGTTGGGCTACCAGAAACGGATCCAATTGTTATCGTGCCATCAGATTTAAGGCCTTTTCCACCAGTTCCAGAGCAAGTGGTGGTAACATTTCCTCCAGTAAATAATAATCCTGTGTTTGATGTAAATGCAGCAGCAGCATAAGAGTCTGTAGCGCCAGTAGTATTTGTATAATTTGCACCATTTCCTGCCAATGTAATATTGATTGTACCACCTGATACATTTATGTTAGCATCTGACGAGAAACCTCTTGCTCCAGTAGCTGCAGAAGTTCCAGATATTGTAACAGTTCCAGAATTAAAATTTATTTGACCCGTTGCTTTCAATCCTGTTGGATATGATGGATTATAGCCTGTTCCTGAAGCATTCAAAACGGTTGCGCCAGAAAGATTTATAGTTGTATTTCCACCATTGAAGGTGATTACGCCATCGGATTTTAAACCTTTTCCTGTTGCGCCACTATTTGATATTCCTACTGTTCCGCCTGAGATATTTATACCGCCATCAGCAGAAATTGCTTTTCCATCACTTCCTGAGTTGCTCAGTGTAAAAGTTCCTCCAGAGATATTAATATCTGAATTTGAACTAAAAGCTACAGCACCGTAAGTATCAGCAACTCCAGAAATATTGACATAGTTAGCTCCATTTGCAGCTGTTGAAATATTAAAAGTTCCATTGGTTATCGTAATAATTCCACCAGCAGAAAATCCTTTTCCACCAGTTGCCGTTGATGTTGCTTGAATAGTATAATTGCCACCATTAACGTTTATTTGAACATCAGATTTTATACCTGTGCAGTATGAAGGATCATAACCACTACCAGATGCTGTCAAGACAACCGCTCCAGAGAGATTGATGTTGTATGTTCCACCATTTAGTGTGATAATACCTTTTGCAGAAATGGCTTTTGAAGCATTTCCTGAAACATTCAGATTAAATGTACCACTGTTTATTGTGATGGTATTGTTACCTGTTTTTATTGATTTTACGTCTGCTGAAACTGAGGTAACATTGATAGTTCCTCCAGAAATTAGAATGGCACTATCGCCAGCATCTATGCCATCAGAAGTAGATGAAATAGTCAAATTTCCTCCACTCATTACAAAACCTTCTGAATGCAAACCATCGGATGCAGCAGCTGTAATTGCAACAGTACCATTTAGAATACTAATACTCGATGAGGTATTTATTCCGTGTTTTTTTAAACCTGCAATAGATAGTGTTCCCGAATTGTTGATTACAATTGGTCCATCGGTTGTGATTGTTCCATTTTTTACACTAGATAAACTATCAGATAGCGTGTTTGTTGTTCCAGTGGTTAATAAAATATTTGTTGTTTTTCCACCAATAATTGTCAACGGTGCACCATTAGCATTTGTCAGTGAGAGGTTATTTAGTACTAAATTTACATCTTGATCAGTTGTCAATGTTAAACTGCCATTTGTTGATGAACCCAAAATGTTGTATTCTAAATTTACTATCCCAGAAGTAGCAGTTGCAGTTACAGTTGCTCCAACAGCAGTTATCGAAACACCAGCATTTGCATATGGATTGATAATTGTAGCATTGTCCAAGCCATTGTAGATTATATAGATCTTATCCAGGTTTACAGTGGTTTCTGTAAATGTAATACTATCAATAACTGCTTTTTGAATATTTAATAAATCAGTATTGCCTGTTAGTTTAAATTTTGCATAAGAATTATCTAGTTTAATACTATCAACAGCTGATATTTCTTTGGCATACATTGTATTTCCTGAATTGTGAACCCTTATTTTTTGTTGAGCAAATACCGTAATACTACATGCAAAAATTATTATAAGTGTAAGGTAATTTCTCATTTTTTAACAAATTTTAGGGTTACATCATCAACTTGAACTAAATAAATTCCTTTTGAAAAGTCAGAAACATCAATAGCTTGGTTAGGCTCAAATTCTCCACTTCTTAGCAGTTGACCACTAAGAGAATATATTTTCAAATTCATGGATTCATTGCTATTAGAGTTTATTCTAATTACATCTGAGCTTGGATTAGGATAGATTGCAAGTTCTCTTTTGTTCTCGCCAATAACTGTTGTTCCCAATGCCTCCGAAAAAACTATTTTTCGAATAATGCTAACAGGTATAGAAGTAATACTTGAACTTGAGTCTTGTTTTATTTGTAAATTATCGGCAGAAAAGAATAATTTTCCACTTGTGGTTACGTTAAATTGTTGTGTTCCTCCATCGTAGTAGGTGACGGTAACACCAGTTTGCGCAATTGCGTTGAAGCAAAAAAGCATAAAAATAATTTTTACCCAGTTTTTCATACCTAAATTAGTTTAAGATTTTAATTTAAACCCGCAAGTTAGTTTAAACCCTAACATTGATTTTATAATTGAGGTAAACCCGAGAAATGAATAGGTAAAAGAATAATTTTATAGGAATATTGAGTTTTCTATAAAATAATTAATAGTCAAAAAAAAAACAGTAAGTTTTTGGTTTATAGCTTTAAGGTTTGTAGAATAAAGTTCCATTTTCATTGGCATAACAAAATAATTTTCCGGTATCGTCGTAGAGTTTAAATAAAGGTTTTTTTTCACCAAAATAATTATAATTAACCAATAATGGCATTTTGTCAAAAATAGGTTCTATGGTTTTACTTTTTGGATAATCATAAATATAAACACCATATTTTGAGCCATTTCTCAATATGTGACCACCATTTCTTCCATCAAAATTTGCAAAAATAATTTCATCATAAGCTATTGGTATAACAAACGATTTTGAATAAACTTGATACAAACCTTGTTTATTGTCTTTGCTCACAATGAAAAGTTCGTCTTCTCTGAGGTTTTCAGTATATATTTTTAACTCTTCTATTTTTTTTGGTAAAAAATAATAACCTCTTTTTTCTTCAATTTTTCTAACTGTTAAAATTCTTTTTTCTTCTTGTGAGTTTTGAGGAATAATTGGTCTTTCTCCTATCATTTCAACTGTAGGCACACGGTCATAACCTGAATCAATTCGTTCTTTTTCAGCTCTGTAATTTATTTTTTCCTCAGATTTTATCACAATTGATTTGTCTTTGTATTCAATAATCATTTTTCTTCCAATGCCGTCTTTATCAACATAAATATTAGTAATACTTCTGTCTCTATAATCATCGCTATAATTGAAGTTTACGTCTATGGTTTTGGCATTTTCAATAAATGTTTTGGTGATTTTTTTAAGTTTTTTGTTATATAGATACAAACATTCTAGAGAATTCTTGTCATAGGTATAGATTAAAATTTCATCGATTTTTTCTCTATCTGCTATATCGTCAATTATTGAAACACTTTTGAAATCATTGTTGAAAATTTTCTTTCCATTCAAGTCGTATAGATGTTCAGTTTCTTTGTAATCATCGTTACTATGATAACTAGCTTTAACAGGTTGTTTATATTCAATAGCCATTATCAAACCGTTATTTATATAGTATTTACTGTAATTTTTATCTTTAAAAATGATTTTATTTTTGTAAATCAATGTAGATAAAGCACCATCATTCAATAGTTTGTATCCAATAAAATAATTGTACTCGTTATAATCTTCTGGTTCAAGAATATCAAACTCCGCAGGTATTATTAATTTTCCATTTACATTACCTAAGCCAAATTTATCACCGACTCTATAAGGCACATTAGTCTCTTGTGAGTAACCAACGCAAGAGAGTAAAATGATAAGTATTAATAAGGTTCTTTTCATCTTTTTTTTTGTAAAAATACTGTTTTGAATTTAATTACTTTAAAATTTTTAAAACCATGTATTTATTGAGAATTATAAAAATCAACACTATTTTAGGTTATCTTTTTTAAAAGATGACTAAATTTGTTCTACCAATTATGCTAAAATCGCAATATATGTACCACTCAAAAATATCGGGATTAGGTTTTTATGTCCCAAATAACATTGTTACAAATGATGATTTATCCAAAATAATAGATACTAACGACGAATGGATTCAGGAAAGAACTGGGATAAAAGAACGCAGACACATTATTAGAGGAGAAGATACAACCACTTCAATGGGTGTAAAAGCTGCTAAAATAGCTATTGAACGTTCGGGGATTTCAAAAGAAGAAATTGATTTTGTAATTTTTGCTACACTAAGCCCTGATTATTATTTTCCTGGACCTGGTGTTTTGGTTCAACGTGATTTAGAGTTAAGAACAGTTGGAGCATTGGATATTAGAAATCAATGTTCTGGATTTGTTTATGCCATTTCTATTGCTGACCAATACATCAAAACAGGAATGTATAAAAATATTTTGGTCATTGGTTCAGAACTGCATTCCACTGGATTGGATATGACAACTCGAGGAAGAGGTGTTTCGGTTATTTTTGGTGATGGAGCAGGAGCAGCAGTATTGAGTAGAGGAGAAGATTTAACCAAAGGAATTCTGTCAACTCACTTGCATTCCGAAGGGCAACATGCCGAAGAATTAGCTTTGATTGCTCCAGGAATGGGAAAACGATGGGTTACTGATATACTCGCCGATAACAACCCAGATGATGAGAGTTATTTTCCTTACATGAATGGACAATTTGTATTCAAGAATGCTGTCGTTCGATTTAGTGAAGTCATCATGGAAGGTTTGCAAGCAAACAATTTGCAAGTTTCTGATATAGATATGTTAATTCCTCATCAAGCCAATTTAAGAATTTCACAGTTTATTCAACAAAAGTTCAAATTAACTGATGATCAAGTATATAATAACATTCAAAAATATGGTAATACTACAGCTGCGTCGATTCCGATTGCTCTTACTGAAGCTTGGGAACAAGGCAAAATAAAATCAGGAGATTTGGTTGTTTTGGCAGCATTTGGCAGTGGTTTTACTTGGGGAAGCGTCATAATTAGATGGTAATTTGACGATAAAAAGCATCAAAATCCCGACGAAATCGGGATTTTTTATTTTGTAAAGTATTTCATCGATAAATGCATTGAGCTTATCGAGTTGTTGGAATGTTTTTTTACAGAAAATCTTACGAGTATTACCTTTGCTGATTAATTAAATTAACGTTGATGCAAAAGATAATTCTTCTTCTTTTTTTGTTTTGTTTTAAAATGTTTGGAGCAAACAGAACTAACATTTTAATAGATAACTTTCCAAATAAAACTATTTTAAATTCAGTTTTAGAGAGTAAATCTTTGATTATCTATTACGGGACAAAAAATGAAGGATTGAATATTCAGAAATATCCTTATTCAAAAAAAATAGAACATCCGGAATTTAATAATTCTTTTCAATTAGAAAACTTAGTGCCTGAAACCGAATACTTTTTTGTAGTTCAATCTTCAGAAAATGAGTTAAATCAATATACTTTCAAAACAGGTTCATTAAACAAAGAATTAACAGCACTTCCTCATGGTAATGAAGATTTCACGGTGATTGCATTACCTGATACGCAACATTATACTTGGCGTTCAAATACTTTTCAAATTTTTATTGATCAAACTCAATGGATTATCAATCAAAAAGTAAATTTAAACATAGTTCTTGTTGATCACCTTGGAGATATTGTTGATTACAGTGAACCAGTACAGTGGCAAAGAGCAAGAATGGCTTTAGATTTTCTAAATCAAAATGATATTGCCATAGGAGTTGCGCCAGGAAATCACGATTATGATTCGATAGATGCCTATACAGGTCAAGCAACTTTGTATGATAAAAATTTTCCAGCAACTACGGCTATATCGGTAGCAGATGGATTAGGAATTCCTAGTTATGAACAATATGATTGGTATGGAGGTTATATGGGAGGAACTAATGATGTTGTAACTTCTGATGATGGTGTTTATACCAATAGATTATGGAAAAATAATTATGTTTTGTTCTCAGCTGGTGGAATGGATTTTATAAATATTTCGTTAGAATTTAATTTTCCTTTCGAAACTCAGCAGTGGTTAGACGATGTTCTAACAGCATTCCCTAATAGAAGAGCTATTATTTCTACTCATCAGTTTTTAAGAGATAATAACACAGTTACAAGTTCAGGCAATGTTCAAGCAGTGTTAAATAATATTTTGGCAGAACATTGTAATGTGTTTTTAATTTTGTGTGCTCATAATCATGATGGTGATACTCCAGGAGTTGCAGAATTAAATTTACAAAATTCTTGTGGCAAGCCAGTATATATAAGGATGAGCAATTATCAGGAAGAAGAAAATGGCGGTGATGGTTATTTGAGAATAATGAAGTTTCATCCATCAAAAAGTACGATAGATGTTACTACTTATTCTCCAGTTTTAAATCAATACAAAACAGATGCTTACAATCAATTCACTCTGCAATATGACATGTCTGCATCAACACCAATAACTTTTAATATTACTTCCCCAGAAGATCATAGTGTTTTTGATATAGGAACAACCAACATTACTGTTTCGGCTAATACTAGTTCAATTGTTGATTATGTTGAGTTTAAACTCAATGGACAAACATTTGTTGATAATACTAGTATTAACGGTGTTTTTAGTATTACAACATTTGGCTCTCCAAATTGGTTGCCCGAAGGAACTTATACTTTGGAGGTCATTGCTCATGACAATGAAACATCAACAACTTTAACCAAAAGTATCGTTATAACTATTGGAACTCTTTCAAAAGTACTAGACGTAAGAATTGGTTCGCCGAATAATGATGCAGAAGAATTTGTTTGGAATGGTAGTGTAAATTTGACTAGTTCAGATTTAGAACTTTATTCAGATGAAGGGAATCCGCAACAAGTTGGTTTGAGATTTCAAAACATTTCAATTCCTCGTGGAGCTACAATCACTAATGCTTATCTCGAATTTACGGTAGATGAAACGAATAGTGGTGCATTCAGCATGAAAGTTTCTGGAGAAGCTACTGATAACTCAACAGTTTTCAATGCGTCTCAATACAACATCAGTAGCAGAACCAAAACCAATAATTTTGTCAATTGGTCTCCAGCCAATTGGGTTGCGGAAAATGATTTGCATAGAACACCAAATTTGAGTGCTATTGTTCAAGAAATAACCGACAGAAATGGGTGGAATAAAGGAAATTCGATGTCTTTTATTGTTCATGGAAATAGTAACCCTACATCAACCAGAGTTGCTGAAGCATATGACGGTGAAACTTTTTCAGCACCTTTGTTACATATAGAATACACATTGGGAAATTGCCAAACAAGAACATTCTATGCAGATTTAGATAATGATGGATTTGGTGATCCGAACAATACAAAAATACAGTGTACTTTACCAGCAAACTATGTAGAGAACAATTTAGACTGTAACGATAATAATGCAGCTATAAATCCTAATGCTTTTGAGATTGCATTTAACAATATTGATGATGATTGTAATCCTGCTACTCTTGATAATCCGACAGGAATAGAACTACAGATTACTTCGCCAACAAGTAATTACATTTTTAATCAAGGAACTTCAAATATCAATATTTCAGCTACAACAAATTCTGTTGTAGATTTTGTTGAGTTCAAATTGAATGGACAAACGTTTTTGGATAACGATAATTCAGATACAACTTTTTCAGTTAATGCAACAGGAAATGCTGGCTGGTTGCCTACTGGAAATTATACCATTGAGGTAATTGCTTATGATACTGAAACTTCCAATAGCTTAAGCAAGCAATTGAATATAACAATTGGTCCTATATTTGGCAATGTTGATGTTAGAGTAAATGGAACGAATAATGATGCTGAGGAAAATTTATTTAATAACGGAAGTGTTGATTTAGGAAGTTCAGATTTAGAGCTTTATACAGAAAGTGGTGTTGATCCTCAACAAATTGGTTTGAGATTTCAAAATTTGTCAATTCCAAAAAATGCTACAATTACAAATGCTTACATAGAGTTCACAGTTGATGAGGTTACTTCTGGTAATGTAACAGTTAATATTTCTGGAGAAGCAACAGATAATTCTTTAGCCTTTCAGAATACTGGTTATAATATAAGTTCAAGAACAAAAACAGCATCTATAGTAGCTTGGAATCCTACAAATTGGTTAAATGAAAACGATATACATCAAACCCCAAACTTGAAAGACTTAGTTCAAGAAATTGTGAATAGAAATGGTTGGTCTTCTGGTAACTCTATGTCTTTCATTTTATTTGGTGGAAATGTTCCAACAAATGCTAGAGTAGCTGAATCTTATGATGGAGAAAACTTTTCAGCACCATTGCTCCATATTGAATATGCTATAGGAGCATGCAATGCTCAAACGTATTACGCAGATAATGATCATGATGGTTTTGGAGATGCAACTAATTTTATATCAGATTGTTCGCAACCAATAAATTTTGTTACAAACAATACAGATTGTGACGATAACAACGCATCGGTAAACGCATCAGCAACAGAAATTCCGTATAACGGCATCGATGACGATTGTAACCCAACTACGAAAGATGATGATTTGGATGGCGATGGATTTACTTTGGCTAATGATTGTGACGATAACAACGCATTAGTAAACGCATCAGTAACAGAAATTCCATACAACGGTATCGATGACGATTGTAACCCAACTACGAAAGATGATGATTTGGATGGCGATGGATTTACTTTGGCTAATGATTGTGATGACAACAACGCATTAGTAAACGCATCAGCAACAGAAATTCCGTATAACGGTATCGATGACGATTGCAACCCAAACACGAAAGATGACGATTTAGATGGAGATGGATTTACTTTGGCTAATGATTGTGATGATAATAATCCTACCAAACATCAATTCTTCTCATTTTATTTGGATGCAGATAGGGATGGAGTTGGTTATGGAAATTTAGTATCAAATATTTGTGCAGTTAATGCAAACACACCACCAATAGGTTACTCGACAGTTAATACAGATTGTGAACCAAATAATTCAAATATTTACAGAACAGGTCAGTTTTATGTAGATAATGATGGTGATAATTATTCTATTTCATCAAATTTGGTTACGATTTGCTATGGCGCAACTATTCCGTCGGGTTACAATACAAATTCTTTAGGAATTGATTGTAATGATAACAATTCAAACATTAATCCTGGGAAAACAGAAATATTATATGACGGAATTGATAACAACTGTGATGGAATACTCGATGCAGGATTTCAAATAACCACAACCATGAAAGATTGTGGTACCACATTATCAACAATAAGTACAAACATAAGTTGTTTAACTATGAATGTTCAGGGAATTGATGGTTATCGTTTTGAAATTACAAATACTTCTAGTAATCAAGTGCAAACAATTGATAGAACTGTTCAATATTTCAATATGACACAGCTTGCCAGCTATGATTACTCAAAAACATATTCAATTAGGGTAATGTTAAGAAGAAATGGTATTTGGCTAGGATATTATGGACCAGCATGTTTGTTTTCAACTCCAGCTGTCAACTCATCTGGTGGAGCTGGAAGTTTACAAATTCAGAATTACTGTGGACAAAAGTTACCAACTATTGGAACAACTATTTCAACTACGAGTTTACCAGGTGCAACTGGTTATAAATTTAGAGTTGTTAATACTTTGACAGGAGCAACGCAAACATTGGTTCGATCTCTTCAATGGTTTACAATGACTCAGTTATCATCTTTTAATTATGGCACAAAGTATATTGTTGATGTAGCCGTGAAAACAACTGGAGATTATACAGATTATGGAACGCCATGTGAAATTACAACTCCTGATGTACCTACATTAGTTAATTTCTGCAATACTTCTATACCTACCAAAGGAACTTCTATTACAACAACTTCGTTACCTAATGTTACCGCTTATAAATTCGAGATAACTCGATATACTAATTCGAATCTAAGCAACATAGTTAGCGTAACTGAACTTGATAGAACTGTCAATTGGTTTACTATGAATATGATATCAAATTACTCACCAAATACTTATTATGGTGTTAGAGTAAAAGTAATGTCATCTGGTTCATGGTCACCATGGGGAAATCAATGCTACATTATTTCTCCTGCAACTTCAAGAATGAGTCAACAAAATCCTGAGGTGAAAGAGGTATTTAACGCTAAAGTATACCCAAATCCATATGAAAATGAGTTCTATTTGAATGTTGAATCAACTTCAACTTCTGATGTGATTATTAGAATTTTTGACGTTTATGGAAAATTAATAGAAGACAGAAGAGTTCCTTTTATTCAGGTTCCAAATGTGACTTTTGGATCAAGGTATAGTTCTGGAGTTTATAATATTATTGTTTCACAAGACGATGAAATACAATCTGTAAAACTTATAAAAAAATAAAAGTCCTGAATTTCAGGACTTTTTTTTACAACTAAAACAATAAATATAAAGGTGGACGATTTACATCATTCCGCCACTTCCTTGTGTTTCGTTTTTATCACGTTGTTTTCTTTGCAACGCTCTATTTTTTCCTGAACCAAATTTGTAGTTGAAGCCTAAATATAAACTTCTACTTTCCCAACAGAAACTACCAGTACTTTTATTTGGTTTATCTCCATCAAAAGAAAAATTCATCGTTTGAAAAATATCACTTACTCTTGCACTTATTGTTCCACTTCCTTTAAAGATGTTATAACTAGCTCCAAAATCTGTTTTCCACATTGGCTTTCTTGTAAATTGTAAACCAACGTCGCGTCCTCTATACATTCCAAATAATTGAAAACGCAAGTTTTTTGTCGCTTTAAAGTTGTTGTTCACACGTGCATTGAAATTTGTGGCATCAGTTTCTACATATTCATATACACTTGGAGAAGTTTCTATTGTGCCTTTCACTTTTTTGCCATATGCGTCAATACCAAAATTTACACTCCACCATTTTCTTAAATCCAGATTTCCCGATACTTCAACGCCAAAAGCATTATTGTTGTCAAAATTATCATATGAAAGAATTTGTCTGTTGATGTCATTTGGATTAGTATAAACAACACGAGTTATCTCGTCATTAATCATTCTATAAAAAACTCCAGAAGTAATTGATCCTATTTTTGTTTTTCGAGTATAGTTTAATTCGAACGAATTAGTAAACTGTGGTGTCAAAGCTGGATTTCCCTCTGAGTCCATAGTTGGTGTACTCCATTCTCTGATAGGGTTTATTTGTTGAATGCTTGGTCTGTCAACTCTTCTCGAATAATTAAAATTAAATGAATTTTTTTCTGAAGGATTATATGAAATATAACCCGATGGGTAAATTGTAAAAATCTTATCTTCAATTTTGGCAGTGTTTTCACTTACCTTGTTAAAATTGGCCTCTATTTCATAATTTTCAACTCTTGCCCCAACTTGCATTCCCCATTTTTTCCATTGTTTTCCGTAGGTAGCATATATCGAGTAAATGTTTCTTTTGTAGTCAAAATCAGAAAAATAGCTATTATCAACATCAAATGTGTTGTTTGTTTTTTCTATTCTAGCTTCTGAACCAATTTCTAATTTTTCGCTATCAGATAATGGGTTAACATAATCTAGATTCATGATTAAATTATTACCATCATTTTCAATATCATTGGTGTAATTATTTATTGATGGATATTCAAAATAGGAATACTCTTGATGATTGTCTTTGCTATAATTTGCTTCAAATTCTATATTGTGACCTTCTTTTTTGAAGCTATGTTTATAATCTAAGTTATAAGTTTGTGTATTGTTATCGCTTTTATTGTTGAAAAGTTGATATATATCAGTATTTGCATTATCATAAAAATCAACATCTGTGCTACCATCTCCAGTTCCTCTAAAGATATTTTGATTAGTATATATAGACAATGTATTCTTTTCATCTATATGATAATCCACACCAAGTTTGAAAAGGTGAGAGATGTTATGATTTCCAAACTTGAATAATTGTAAATTTTCATTCCCAGGTTGTAATCTCTCAACATCACCATGATTAGCATATTTGCCAGTATTTAAACCATAGTTTCCATAAAAATTCAATTTACCAGCTTTATAATTTAAGTCTAATGACGAATTTAATTTTGGTGTTTTTGCAAATGTAACTCCTGTATTAGCACTTCCATTAAATCCAAGTTTAGCATTTTTGTTTAATACTATATTGATAATACCACTCATTCCTTCTGGATTGTATTTTGCAGATGGATTAGTAATTAATTCAATTTGCTTTATAGATGCAGAAGGTATTTGCTGAAGTAATTGTGCGGGATCAATATTAGTAGGTTTTCCATCTATCAATATCCTAACATTTGAATTACCTCGCAAACTAATTGCATTAGTTTGAGGATCAACACTGACAGAAGGAATGTTATTCATTATTTCACCAGCAGTAGCACCAGCCGAAATTAGATCTTTGCCTACATTAATTACCTTTCTATCAATTTTTTGTTCCATGATAGATTTTTCTTTTACTATTTCAACACCTTCAAGTTGCACAGCTTCTTCTTCAAGTGTTACTGTGTTGAAATTGACAACCTTGTTTTTTTCTGATAAATTTGCATTTTGAATATTTTTTTTATATCCAATAAACTGAAATTCAACAGTATAGTTTTTTAATTCCAAATTTTTTATAGAGAAAGAACCATTGTCTTGTGTAATACCTCCAGTAACTATTTTATTATTTTCCAAAATAGATACATTTACATACGGGATTGGTTTTCCAGTTGTTTTATCAATAATTTTTCCGGTAATAACTCCGTTTTTTTGATTGTTTTGAGCGATTCCAATTGATGAAATTGACAAAAAAAGAAAGTAAAGCAATTTTAATCTCATAGCCGATTTTTACGAATAATTTTTAAATATTATTACTAGACTAAGTTTTATGAATTTTGTTACAAAAAATAAAAAACTCTCGGTGGGGCAACCGAGAGTTTTTAAAAAATTTAGTGTAGTAGGCATATATTTATCGCTTCATGGCAAAATGTGCTTTAAATTCTCTTTTGATATGATTTTCATCCTCATATGAAACAGTAAACCAGTAATCGTCAGACATGACAAGTCTTCCATTATATGTTCCATCCCATCCAGATGAATTAGGTTTTATTTGTGTTAGTATTTTTCCATAACGGTCATAAATATCTATTATAGCATTTGGTTGATTTTTTAAATCACGAATGTTCCAAGTATCGTTATATCCATCACCATTTGGTGTAAAGAATTTAGGATAATTCACCACAACAACCTGCATTGTAACACTTCCACAACCATTTTTATCATTAACAGTTACTGTGTGTACACCAGATGTTACATCATAAAACACATTGCTATCTTGGAATGGACCATTGTCTAATTGATATTCATATTCACCACCTTGACCATTTGCTGTAATAGTTAAAGTTTGATTATCTGAAAATTCATCGTCAACACTATAAGTGATTACCGCAGGTTCTGATTGAATTACATTTATTTGAATTTCTTCAGATGAACAACCAGTAGAGTTTTTGGTTACAACTAAAGTATAAACCCCAGGAAGAGTTGCTGTGTAAGCAGTATTGTGACCAACAACTTCTCCAGCTTCGTTTTTCCAAACAAAAGTATGACCACTTTGACTTAATCCGCTATACATTGTATATGAGTTCAAAAGTGCACCTGTTTCAGCATCTATACAAACCACTCCGTCTTTTGGTGTAGGTTCTGGTAATTTATTAACTATGATAGCTATTGGTTTAACATCAAAACAATTTGGTGCTAGGCTATTAGATACTTTAGCATATACAATTGCATTTGTACTAGCAGTTACCGAATTAGTTCCTGTTTGTGCATCTTGTAAGCTGTTGTAATAAGTTACACTAAATTCGCTACCAGTTTGTGAACCCAATACTGTACTGTTTAATGTAGTTAAGTTAAAAGAAGTTACACCATCATTAGTTCCATCTTCATCACATGTTGTTCTCATTGGTGTAGGTACAGGATTAGATACTGGTGTATCGATTATAGTAACAACCAGAGTGCTTTCATCATAGCAAGTAGGACTAAATGGTGAAGCCGAATAAACATATAAAGTTTGAGATGTTGAAATAGTTGTGCCAGCTGGAATTAAAGTTCCAGTTCCATTTTGACCAGTGTAATATTTACCATTTACCAATGCAGGTAAAGTGTAAGACTCACATGTTGTAACATTAGGCAAATCATCAACATTGAAAACAGTTACATTAAAACTTATTTCACTAAAACAGTCAGGAGTTGTTGCTGTATGAGCATATACATATATGGTTTGCGTAGTAGTAATTTGATCACCAGCATTCAACATTGTTCCTGTTGCATTAGTTCCAGTGTAATAATTTCCAACGGACAATGAAGGTAAAGTATAACTATTACAAACTTTTACATTGGCAATAGGAGCAATAACTGGTGTATGATTTATTGTTACTGTAAACATATTTTCGTCAACACAAGAGAATGAAGTTCTAATAACTGATTCTTTGAATACATATATGGTTTGTGTACTAGTGATGGTTGTACCAGGAGCAATTTCTGTTCCTGATCCATTTGGCCCACCAGATTGAGTGTAATACTTGTTTCCTTCTGATAAAGCTGGTAATGTATAGCTATCACAAGCAGAAACATTTGCTGGCTGATCAGCACTTGTAGAGAAAATGTTTATTTGGAAACTATTCTCGGCACTACATGCTGGTGTTGTATTAGAAACCGCATAGATGTATATTTTTTGTGATGTGGTAATAACAGTTCCAGCAGTTAACATAGTTCCACCACCATTTGGTTCTGTATAATAATTGCCATTAGTTAAGGCAGTTAGCACATACTGGTCACAAATATCAATGTCTGAGCGAGAGTCAATTTCTGGTAATGAGTTTATTGTAACGTTAAAGCTTGACTGATTCGCACAGCTTTCGTCTAATCTTCTAAAGATATAAATAGTTTGTGAAGAAATTATAACATCTCCAGCATGAAGCAATGTTCCATTTCCATCTGCTTCTGTTCTATATTCCCCATAAGTCAGAGTTGGAAGTGTATAACTTTCGCAAACAGTAACATCTTGAAGTACATCAACTTGTGGTTGAGAGAACGTTAATGAAAAATGCATATTATCAGTACAATTATTTGTACCACTTGTAGTTGGAGCGTAAATATATATTGTTGAATTCTCATTTATGAAAGTTCCTGCTGGAATTAAAGTTCCAGTTCCCATTGGACCAGTGTAATAGTTTCCTATTGGTAATTGTGGTAAAGTATAACCATTACATTGAGCTACATCTGATGGTTGTGGCATTCCGATAATAACCTCAAAAACATCTTGGTCACTACAAGAGGTTTCTCCACTTGAAGCAGAAGCGTATACATAAATAGTTTGACTTGTTGTTATTACAGTTCCCGCTGTTAGCATATTTCCTGTTCCTGCTGGACCAGTATAATAGTTTCCTAATGATAAAGAAGGTAATGTATATGAAGAACATTCAAAGACATCGTCTCTTTGACCAACTTCAATACTTGGAACAATATTTACAATAACATCTGTATCAATAACACAAAATGGTTCAACTGTAGTTTCAAAATAAAGATATAACGTTTGTGTTGAACTAATAACAGTTCCAGGGTTTACCATAGTTCCTGCTCCACCTGGTTGGGTGTAATAATTACCAAATTCTGGTGTGGTAAGTGTATATGGTCCACAAGAATTTACATCTGTTGGTGAGTATGTATTTGGATCAATGATTTTGATTTTAAATGTACTATTAGAACCACAAGTATTTGGACCATCAGGTTGATTAAAAATGTATAATGTTGTTGTTTCTGTAATGATATCACCAGCATTCAACATTGTTCCACCACCATTTAGTTGTGTAAAATAATTTCCATTTGTTAGCGGTTGTAAAGTGTAGCTATTGCAAGCAATAACATTCTGCAAAACATCTACAACAGGAACGGGTTTTACAATTAAATTAAAGCTTGTTATGCTGAAACAAGTTGGATCACTTGCATTTTCTACTCTAACATATATTGTAGTACTTGGAAACATTGCATAACCCAAATTCCCTGTGTAAGCATTTATATCATTAGTTGCATCATTAAGAGATGTATGATACGAAATAATATTCATTGTTGGAGATTGCCCTCCAAGAATAATAGGGGTTTGTTGTGCAATGTTAAAAAAAGCATTGTTAATGGTTTGACTTCTAGCACATAATTCCAAATTTGGTGCTTGATTGGCAATTGGACCTGGTGCTGTTTGTAATTGGAATGATTTAACTACAAAACATGGACTATTAGGTAATTGAATTCTAACCCAAATTGTTGTTCCACTTGCAGTATTATAAATTAACGGTAATGCATTAGTATCATTATTTGCATCATTTTGTGTTGCAAAATACTTAACAGATGTATTTGGATCTAATCCAGCTTTTACAACAGAAGTGTTTAAGTCTAGGTTGTAGTTATAAGTTGCTGAACCGTTATCACATTTGTATAATGTATTAGGATTTCCTGCATTTATTTGAGGATAATATTCTATAGTTACATTGTCGGTAATAGGTTCACAAGTTGCAAAAGTTGCATTGTAAGTAAGGCTATAATTTCCTGCTTGAGTTACTGTAAGCGAGTTTCCAGTTTGTCCTGGAATAATGTCACCATCTTTTTTCCATACAAAAGTGTATGTATTTGGATCTAAACCAGAGTTCAATGTGTAAGTTGTTCCATAACAAAGAGCTGTTCCATTAGCTATTGTTAAATCTTGTCCAAGTACATCTTGCCCAATGTTGAAACTATCTGATGAAATAAAAATTGCCGAGTCAGATTGAGGATCAAGTCTATCTGCAATTACCAATTTGATATGATAAGTAACATTTGGAGTTACTACAGATGATGCAGTTAACACTTTTGTCTGACCATTGAAGTTTGTTGCAGAAGTTGTTGCGTTTGATCCACCATTAAAATTTCCAAAATATTGCGAATTGGCAGATGGACATGATGAGTTATACAAAAAATCTCTAATAGTGACTACTGATATCGGTAAGTTTGTATTTGGTACAACTGCTAAGTTTGTTGTAACACCAGTTGATGTATTTGTCAAAAGGAAAGCAAAAGCATCTGAATATTGACATTGAAAGTTTCCATACTCTTCTGATGCAAAAACGAAGTCAAAACTAAAGTTTGGTGATATCGGAGTAAAGTCAAATTCTAAAACTGTAGCATTTGTCGATGTCATAGATATTCCTGCTGCTGCCAAAGTTGTCTCTAGACTAGAGTCACCTGTCCAAGCAGTAGAACCATCATTAAGCATAGACGAGTTTGGACCAGCTGCATTAAGAACATTTCCAGTACTCAATATTACACCACTTTGCATTGGAAAATTTGGATTAGTGTTTTGGAAAAACCCAATTCCATTAGAAGAGCCAAAGTTCGTTCCTGTTCTGTATGTAATGTTTGTTGCAGAAACACATGGCGAATTAATTAAAACATTGTTAACTAACTGCGGTACAGTATAGGTTGTTGTACTCACATCTATTGATTGTGAGAAAACTAATCCGGAGATTAGTAAAGCGAATGAAAGTAATAGTCGTTTCATAGTTTGGGGATTTTGACAAAGCAAATATTCATCATTATATCGTTTAAATGCAAAAAAAATCGATGAAATGCATAAAACAACAAAAAAATAATGTAAAAAGATTACAAAAATTATTTATTTGAGCTTTTTAATTTGAATTTTAATAATTAAATAATTAGTCTTAATGATTATCTTTGCAATCAAAATTTAAGAATACTATGAATATTTCCGAAATACTTTCGCCTGTAATAAAAAAAGCAATTTTTGAATTATTTGATGTCAATTTTGAAGCTATTGAATTTCAAATGACGCGCAAAGATTTTGAAGGTGATATAACTATGGTAATTTTTCCACTTTTAAAGTCAATTAAATCTAATCCTGCTGAAATAGGAAATAAAATAGGAAGCTACCTTGTTGAAAATGTAAATGAAGTAGAGAGGTTCAATGTGGTTTCTGGGTTTTTAAACTTGGTCATATCTGATAGTTATTACGTCAATTTTTTTAACGAAATAAAAGAAAATGAATATTTCGGATATGTTAACCCAGCTGAAAATGAAAAGGCTGTAATGGTAGAATATTCATCACCAAATACTAATAAACCTCTTCATTTAGGTCATGTGAGAAATAATTTATTGGGTTATTCTGTATCCAAAATTATTGAGGCATCTGGGAAAAAAGTTTATAAAACACAAATTATAAATGATAGAGGAATTCATATTTGCAAATCTATGTTAGCTTGGCAAAAATTTGGGAATGGTGAAACGCCTCAAAGTGCTGGTTTAAAAGGGGATAAGTTAGTTGGGAATTATTATGTTGCTTTTGATAAAGAATATAAATCACAAATAAATGAGTTAATTTCCAGTGGATTAAATGAAGATGAGGCTAAGAAAAAAGCGCCAATAATTGTTGAAGCACAGCAAATGCTTCTCGACTGGGAAGCTGGAAAACCAGAAGTTATAGACCTTTGGAAAAAAATGAACCAATGGGTTTATGATGGTTTTGCTGAAACCTACAAAAATCTAGGAGTTGATTTTGATAGCTATTATTACGAAAGCAATACCTATTTGCTTGGAAAAGATGTTGTTGAGGAGGGATTAAACAAAGGAGTTTTTTACAAGAAAGATGACGGTTCTGTTTGGATAGATTTGACCGATGAAGGTTTGGATGAAAAGTTGGTTCTACGTTCAGATGGCACTTCGGTTTACATTACGCAAGATATTGGAACTGCAATTCAGCGTGTAAAAGATTATCCAGATGTTGGTGGAATGGTTTATACGGTGGGTAATGAGCAAGATTATCATTTCAAAGTTCTATTTTTAATTTTAAAAAAATTAGGATTTGATTGGGCTCAAAACTTATATCATTTGTCCTATGGAATGGTTGAATTGCCTTCTGGAAAAATGAAATCTAGAGAAGGAACTGTTGTCGATGCTGATGAATTGATGGATGAAATGACACAAACGGCTAAGAAGATTTCAGAAGAGTTGGGCAAACTTGATGATTATTCTACTCAGGAAAAGGAGGAATTATACAAAATAATCGGTCTTGGTGCTTTGAAGTATTTTATGCTAAAAGTTGATCCAAAAAAGAATATGATGTTCAACCCAGAAGAATCTGTTGATTTCAATGGAAACACTGGACCATTTATTCAATATACCTATGCTCGAATTCAATCTATTCTGAGAAAAGCAACTTTTGATTTAAATATTAAAGTTTCTGATGTTGCTTTACAATCAAAAGAAAAAGAATTATTAAAGCAAATTCAACTTTTCCCTGAAATTATACAAAGCGCAGCCAATCAGCATAGCCCAGCATTAATAGCTAACTATACTTATGATTTGGTAAAAGAATATAATTCTTTTTATCAAACAGTTTCTATTCTTGGTGAACAAAATGAAAACTTGAAAGTTTTTAGAGTTCAATTATCAAAGAAAATAGGAGAGGTTATTAAATCGGCTTTCGAATTATTAGGAATAAATGTTCCAAAAAGAATGTAATTTATTAAATAAAAACTATGAAAACTAAACTTATTTCTTGTATTCTTCTTTTAGCGTTATCATTGAGCAGTTGTAGTTCAGATGATGTTCCTTTATTAAATGAAGCAAAAGTTATTGAAAGAATGTCTAATGGGACATGGAAAATTACCAACTTTACTTTTCAAAATACAAATAAAACTACCGATTATACTGGTGTAACTTTTGATTTTGATGCAATTTCTTTAACCCTTAGTAATACTGGAACGCTTCCTGTTCTTGGTTCTTGGGGTGTTACCGATGATGGCTTTGAAGGTGAACCAGATTTGGTTGTTAGCCTTGCATTAACAAGTGTTGAACCCAGATTTACCAATATTTCAGACGATTGGCATATCATTGAAAGTACATCCAATAAACTAAAATTGAAGGATGAAAACATAGAAACAGGAAGTATTGATTATCTTACTTTTGAAAAAAATTAATTTAAAGAGCTGAATATTTATTAAGCTTTTTTTATTTAAAATTCAACTTTAATTTAAAATTTGGAGTTGTTTCTAGAGAGTAAGTATCTATACTTTGAATTGTGTTATTAGATGTGTCAACCTTGTAATATCTATTAATGATATTTTTAATATTGAAAACATTAATGACTGATAATGCAGTTTCTAATTCAATTTTATCATTCAATTTCCACTTTTTTGAGGCTGAAATGTTTGATTGAAAAAAATCTTTCAACCTCTTGTTATTAGGAGAATTATAGGTAATTGTTGAGTTTGAACTAGAAACTGTATTACTAACTGGAGTAGTGTATGGTCTACCTGTATGCCAATTTGTTCCTAGCGCTATTTTAAAATTTTTCCACTCATAAATTCCAGCCCAATTTATAGTATGAGTTATATCAAAATTGTTTGGAAACTCTTTTGGAGATAATTCTGGATAGTCATAAGTGTTATTGTTAATACTATAACTTATCCAGGTGTAAAATTTTTTGAAAGATTTTTGGACTAATAATTCACTTCCCAAAACAGTGTAGTTTCCAATAGATTTTATAAATTCAAACTGGTTTTGAAAACCTTGACTATTAGTCGTTATGCCAGAAATTCTTTTGTAAAAATTTTCAAAATTAATAAGCCACTTTTTAGTTTTATAATTCAACCCAATCGACGCTTGAATACTTTTTTGTATCGGTATTATAGAGTCATTCGCTAGTACCCATCTTCTTTTTTCAACCCCAAGAAAATCTTTTTGTAAATCGATGATTTGAGAAATGGTTTGGTTTTTCATTTCGCCCAATACCTCGAATTTTAGTTTTTCATTCAATTTATAATTGAATTGTATCCTTGGTTCAATGATTATTTTATTTAATTCTTGAAAATAATTTGCTCTTAAACCAGTCACTATGAAAACTTTATTGTTCGACGAATTGAATTCGTTTTCGGCAATCAATGAATGACTTATAAGAACATCTTTTACAGAACGGAAAAACAAAGGCTCATTTACTTCATCAACATTTTTTACACCTGTTTCATCCAATTGATAGCCAAGTGATAATTTATTTTTTTCGAATGACTTTGTATGCCTGATTTTGAAGTTAGTTTCTAAAACTTCATTTTTTTGGTTCAATATTTCTGTGTTTTCTATAGATTCATTTCTCGAATTCAAATCATAATTAGAAATAAAACCTGAAAATTCAGTTTGATTGGTTTCATTCCAATTGGTTAATAATGAAATTGATGCTCCAAAATTTTCTTGTTCAAGTTTACTTTTCTTTGATTGTGTCGAAGTGAATTGGTTGATGTTTAGCTTGTTTTCTATTCCTATCAAGCTGACATTTAGTTTGTTTTTTTTGCCAATTTTTTGACTAAATTGCATCGAAGCATCATAAAAATAAAAGTTGACATCGTTTTTATAATCAATGACTTGATTATTATCCAGATTTGTGATAATTGTGTTTTGGAAAATCTTTTTGGTGTAGTTTTTATAAGTTGGTGATTCAAAAAAATCTGTTAATGAGCGACGGTAAGAAATACTTATTGATGAATTTTTACCCAATTTGATATGACTATACACATCACTACTAATCAAATTGGAGTTGATAGAAGCATTATTTTTTTCTGATTCTTTGTCAGTAGAATTCATTTCTATTAATCCTGATACACTTTCACCAAAAAAAGCTGATGTTCCATTTTTTGTAATATTCATTGTTTTGGCTGTTGCCGGATTAAAAGCCGAAATCATACCAAAAAAATGTCCCGTTTGAAACATACGAATATCGTTCCAAATGAAAAGATTCTGGTCGTGTGTTCCTCCTCTAATATTTATATTAGCAACACTTTCATCCACACTTATTATTCCTGGAATTTGTTGCATAGTTTGCAGAACATCGGGTTCTATTAATCCTGGAAGAATACCAAATTTTAAAGGCTTTATCTGAATTGTTCCGCCTTTGCTTTTATAAATACCACTAGTTAAAAATCGTTGTGCAATTACTTCGTCAAGGGCCTTAATTTTAGGGATTAATTCTATCTGTATTGAGTTGGTCTTTGTAAAGCTTTTTAAGTCTATTATTTTTTCTTCATATCCTTGATGCTGAATATGTAGTTTGTCTTTTTTTGCTTTAGGAACTAAAAACCGTCCATTGCTATCAGAAAAAATATTCTTAGAATTATTTTCTATAATAATCAAAGCATTTTCAACTGGTTCGCCTGTTTCGGCATTCGTAAGGTGAAATAAAATTGACTTTTTTGAAGTGCCATCGTCAAAAATGGAATAATACTTTTCCGAGATTTTATCGAAGTGGAGTTTTGTCTTTTTTTCTAGTAAAGAAACTTTGTCCTTTAAAGGCAAATTATTATCAATGTTCTCAACAATAATGTCTTTAATTTCTTCCTCTATATAGCTGAATTTGACATTGTGAGTAATACTAATTTCCTCCAATAATAGCTTCAAAGATATACTTGCTGATTTTTGTTGCGAAAAACAATAAAAACCAGTGTACAGCAAAAAAAAGAATAAGTATCTAAAACTATTTCGATTCATTTGAAGAATCTAAAATAATCAAATTATTCTTTTTTATAGATTCTAAATGATATGTTGTAGAAATAATTTTTAATGCAATATCAATATTATTGGAAGGAATTGTTCCTGTAAACTCTTGGTTTGAGAAATCAGTTTTTGCTTCAATTTTTATATCATATTGTCTTTCAAGCTCTTTTATAATTGACTTTAAATCTTCTTTGTAGAAATACAGTTCATTTTGCATCCATTCAGGCGAAGAAAGATCATTGTCATGTAAATCAATAATTTTTCCATCTTCAAAAGCAATACTCATTCCTTTTGTAATTATTTTTTCATGATTTTGATAGTTTACTCTAACTTTTCCTTCATAACAAGTAACTTCAAAACGATTGTCTCTTTCTTTCACATTGAATTGTGTACCTAGTACAGTTACTTTGCCAAGTGGTGTTCCTACTTCAAATTTACTTCCTTTGTGAACTCTAAAATAGGCTTCACCTTTCAATGTCAATTTTCTATTATTTTCCCAACCCCATTTTTTATATTCAATTTCTGAACCAGAGTTGAGGACTACTTTTGAATGATCAGGTAAGTCAAAAGAATTTTTAGTTCCGTTTTCAGCAGTCACAGATGATATGCTAAATGAATTCCAAGCAAAAAACAATCCTAAAGAAATTACAAGGATAGCAGCAACTCGATAAATCCATTTTTGAT